>NVXH01000002.1 GCA_002746985.1 Porticoccaceae bacterium
CCGTAGGAGCGGGTGTTGTAGCGAAGATTATTGAATAATCGATCTTGTTCGCAATGTAGATGCCTGCCCTAGTGGGTGGGTATCGGATGAAAAGGCCGCCTTTTGAGGTGGCTTTTTTTTGTGCAGATGTTTATGAGTGATTAAAAAGTAGTTACTCTTGAGATATAATTTTTTATATCTATAATTTTTTCAGAACATAATTATTTCGATGAATAACCTAGAACAGAAAAACAATACCCCGCCGTTATTAAGCCGAAACTTCCTAATTATTGGTTGGGTAGTTGTCATCGGTTTGTTGACCCTGGTGGCTGGGAGGTGGGAAGAGCGTCAAATAAATCCTAATCAGCAGCTGGTGTCTCAAGTAAGTGCTGAAGGAAAATCTGAAGTGGTGTTGCAGCGTAATCGTTATGGACACTATGTAACTTCGGGTTTAATTAATGGCCAAGAGGTGACGTTGTTGCTGGATACGGGGGCTACTTATGTTTCTGTCCCCGAAAATATGGCAGAGGGTTTGGGCCTGCGAAAGATGGCTCGGAGTCAGTCGAGTACAGCCAATGGTGTGGTGGATACCTACCTGACTCGAATTGAATATTTGAGTATTGGTGATCTTGAATTCTACGATATTGCTGCCAGTATTAACCCGGGTATGAATCACGATACCAGTATCTTGTTGGGTATGTCAGTGTTAAAGAATATTGAGTTTACCCAGCGGGGTGATCAGTTAACGTTAAGGCTAGCACCTTAAAATCTAACATTCTTAGAATGCTGACCTGTTGTTGAAGTAGCAGAGATAATAAGCGCAAAGAAAAGCCCCGGTGGCTTTCACCATCGGGGCTTTTTGCAAAGGTAGTTGTTAACCCTTATTTCTTCTTTTCTTGCTCTTTTCTTTCTTTCGCTTCGGCAATAACTTTTTCTGAAATACTATTTGGGCATGGCAGGTAGTGAGAGAATTCCATTGAGAACTGACCGCGGCCTGATGTCATTGTCCGCAGGGTGCTGATGTAACCGAACATTTCAGACAATGGAACTTCTGCTTTAATGCGAACACCGGTAGGACCAGGTTCTTGGTCTTTAATCATGCCTCGGCGACGGTTTAGGTCACCAATAACGTCACCAACGTGATCGTCTGGAGTGAACACGTCAACCTTCATGATGGGTTCAATCAGTTGAGGTCCGGCCTTRGGCATGGACTGACGGAARGCACCTTTGGCAGCAATTTCAAATGCCACGGCGGAGGAGTCAACTGCGTGGAAACCCCCATCATAAAGTTSGATTTCAACATCCAGTACAGGATAGCCAGCCAAGGGGCCTTCTTCCATCATACCTTTGAAACCTTTCTCAATAGCTGGGAAGAATTCTTTTGGTACGTTACCGCCCACAACCTTGGAGGTGAAAACATATCCAGAGCCAGGCTCGCCAGGTTTGATGATGTAGTCAATTTTACCAAATTGACCAGAACCGCCAGATTGTTTCTTGTGGGTATAGCTGTCATCAATTTCTTGAGTAATGGTTTCACGATAGGCTACTTGTGGTTGGCCGACTTCAAGTTCAACACCGTAGGTGCGCTTGAGGATATCTACTTTAATATCCAAGTGAAGTTCACCCATACCCTTAAGGATGGTTTCGCCAGAATCTTCGTCAGTTTCGACGCAGAAGGTGGGATCTTCAGCAACCATTTTACCGATGGCAACCCCCATTTTTTCTGAACCACCTTTATCTTTCGGKGATACCGAAATAGAGATGACGGGCTCAGGGAATACCATAGGCTCTAGTGTGCAAGGATGCTTGGGGTCACATAAGGTGTGACCTGTTTTAACATTTTTCATGCCGACGATAGCAATAATGTCGCCTGCTTGAGCGCGGCTCAGTTCTTTGCGCTCATCGGCGTGCATTTCAACCATGCGGCCGATGCGCTCAGTTTTTCCGGTGAAGGAGTTAAGGATTGTCGTRCCTTTTTCCAGAACCCCTGAGTAAATGCGAACAAAGGTTAATGCRCCAAAGCGGTCATCCATAATTTTGAATGCCAGTGCACGAAAAGGCTCTTCTATAGCTACAGTGGCGACTTCACCGTTTGGTTCACCAARTTCATCAGTCAATGGTTGAGGGGTAACCTCGGTAGGGCTGGGTAGATAATCAACCACAGCATCCAGTATGAGTTGAATGCCTTTGTTCTTAAAGGCTGATCCGCAGTATGTGGGGAAGAAGTCTAGAGCAGTGGTGCCTTTGCGGATGCAGCGTTTCAGGTCTTCAATGGAAATTTCTTCGCCTTCCATGTAGGCCATCATCAGGTCATCATCTTGTTCGACGGCAGTTTCAATTAGATGCTCGCGGTGTTCAGCAACCAGATCGACCATATCTTCAGGTACGTCTGTTACTTCATAATTTTCTGGCAGGCCAGAGTCATCCCAGATGTAAGCTTTTTGAGACAGAATGTCGACAACGCCTTTAAACTCATCTTCGCGACCAATGGGCAGCGTCATTACCAGTGGGTTTGCCCCGAGTACCTTTTTAACCTGTTCGACAACGCGAAGGAAGTCCGCACCAATCCGATCCAGTTTGTTGACGAAAATAATTCGTGCAACCCCAGAATCGTTGGCATAGCGCCAATTGGTTTCAGATTGAGGTTCAACACCGCCGGAGCCGCAGAATACGCCAACGCCGCCATCAAGTACTTTTAGAGAGCGGTAAACTTCAACGGTGAAGTCAACGTGCCCTGGGGTATCAATGATGTTCAGGCGGTGGTCATTCCAAAAACAAGTGGTAGCAGCAGACTGAATGGTAATGCCGCGTTCTTGTTCTTGTTCCATAAAGTCGGTAGTTGCTGCGCCATCATGTACCTCACCAGTTTTATGAATCTTACCGGTCAGTTTAAGGAAGCGCTCTGTGGTGGTAGTTTTACCCGCATCAACGTGCGCGAAAATACCAATGTTTCTGTAGAGAGATAAGTCAGTCATTGTGATGCTCGATATTATTACATGGGCCAAAAAATGCGCGGAATTATACAAGATTTCTGCTGATTAATTGAGCAAAACTTACCGATAAGGTGCATATAAAGAAGAAAAAATACAAATTTAGTCATAAAACGTAAGAAATCTGGYGGAAARGCGAATTCTATTGCTGACTTTGTGGGTGGGTTTGGTAAAAGAACAGGTTGTTTTGGGTTGCGGAATGCTAAGGGCGTTGACACTGAGAAAATGCTGTATAAGATGCGCATCTCAATGATNCGTATGGAATCATGGGCAAGTGCTGGCYRCTTGTCGTKTTTATGTGTTGCWMAAAWTAATTTAGGTTGCCAGATATATCGAGGGTTAGTGCTGTGGCTAAGGAAAAGTTTGAACGTAATAAGCCCCACATCAATGTGGGCACAATAGGTCACGTTGACCATGGTAAAACGACTCTGACYGCAGCGCTTACCCGCGTATGTGCRGAAGTATGGGGCGGAGAAATGGTYGCCTTTGACGGYATTGATAATGCGCCRGAAGAACGTGAGCGCGGYATYACCATCGCCACCTCCCACGTAGAATATGAATCMCCGRATCGTCACTACGCCCACGTTGATTGTCCAGGTCACGCCGATTATGTRAAAAACATGATTACCGGTGCAGCCCAAATGGACGGCGCTATATTGGTGTGTGGTGCGACCGATGGTCCCATGCCYCAAACCCGTGAACACATCCTGTTGGCVCGTCAAGTTGGCGTGCCTTACGTTGTCGTRTTCCTGAACAAAGCAGACYTGCTGGCAGAAGATTGCGGYGGYGTCGGTTCAGAAGAATACAACGAAATGATCGAACTCGTAGAAATGGAGCTGCGTGAGCTGCTGGATGCCTACGAATTCCCCGGTGACGATACCCCAATTATTGCTGGTTCTGCACTGATGGCCCTCAACGGCGAAGATGATAACGAGCTGGGTACTACCGCCGTTAGAAAACTGATAGAAGTTTTGGACTCCTACATTCCAGAGCCAGAGCGTGCTATCGACCAACCCTTCCTGATGCCCATTGAAGACGTCTTCTCCATCTCAGGCCGCGGTACAGTTGTTACCGGTCGAATAGAGCGTGGTATCGTCAACGTGGGTGAAGAAATYGAAATCATCGGTATTAAAGAAACCGTTAAAACKACSTGTACCGGTGTAGAAATGTTCCGCAAGCTGCTTGACGAAGGYCGTGCGGGTGARAAYGTTGGTGTACTWCTTCGTGGYACCAAGCGAGAAGATGTAGAGCGTGGTCAAGTATTGGCCAAGCCTGGATCGATTAACCCGCACACCAAATTTGAAGCAGAAATCTACGTTTTGTCAAAAGACGAAGGYGGACGACACACACCTTTCTTTAAAGGCTATCGTCCRCAGTTCTACTTCCGTACAACCGACGTTACGGGTGCTTGTGAGCTTCCTGAAGGCGTAGAGATGGTCATGCCAGGCGACAACGTRCAAATGGTTGTTACCYTGATTGCGCCCATTGCGATGGAAGRMGGYCTRCGTTTTGCGATCCGYGAAGGYGGTCGTACMGTAGGAGCVGGTGTTGTAGCGAAGATTRTTGAATAATCGATCTTGTTCGCAATGTAGATGCCTGCCCTAGTGGGYGGGTATCGGATGAAAAGGCCGYTTTTTGRGGTGGCTTTTTTKKKGYWKRKSTKKWKKWGTRRTHRWAAMRTMGTTASWHYKBARRWMWAMWTTYKWAWRWCYWWRATTWTWKCWKRACAGGGAGGGGGCTCAGACTTAATATCTCGCCTCCTTTTTTCAGGGTCCTAACGGGTAGGRCCTGTAGGCTCTTTTGATAGTTGGAGTTTGGTTCCATGCAGGGTCAGCGTATTCGAATTCGCCTCAAAGCATTTGATCACAAATTGATTGATGCTTCGACGCAAGAGATTGTTGAGACGGCTAAACGTACTGGTGCACAAATTCGTGGACCGATACCGTTGCCGACTCGTAAAGAACGTTTTACCATTTTGATTTCTCCGCATGTAAATAAAGATGCGAGAGATCAATACGAGATTCGCACCCATAAGCGGTTGTTGGATATCGTAGAGCCAACAGAGAAGACGGTTGATGCTTTGATGAAGTTGGATCTGGCGGCAGGCGTTGAAGTTCAGATTAGTCTGGCTTAAGTAGTAGAAAGAATAGTAAGCTCTAACAAAAACCCAGGCTCAGCCAGCGTTGAGCGGGTGTAACGCTCTGAAATGGGCGGCCATAGCGGGTAACAGCCCCGTACACTATTGAGGTTATACAGATGGCAATTGGTATTGTCGGCCGCAAATGCGGTATGACACGTGTATTTAATGATGATGGCGCTTCTATCCCGGTCACTGTGGTCGAGGTCGAGCCAAATCGCATTACTCAAATCAAGACAGATGAAACTGATGGTTATACTGCTGTGCAAGTAACCGTGGGCGCTCGTCGAGCTTCTCGTGTCAGCAAGTCTGAAGCTGGACACTTTGCCAAGGCGGGTGTTGAGGCGGGGCGTGGTAGCTGGGAGCTTCGTGTTGAAAATGCTGATGAGAGTTTAGAGGTTGGTGGTAACGTTACAGTTGATCAGTTTGAAGTTGGTCAAAAAGTGGATGTTACTGGTACATCTAAAGGTAAAGGGTTTCAGGGCGTTATTAAGCGTTGGAACTTTAGTATGCAGGATGCTACTCACGGCAACTCCATTTCTCACCGTGCCCCTGGTTCTATTGGGCAGTGCCAAACACCGGGTCGTGTTTGGAAGGGTAAGAAAATGGCTGGCCATATGGGTTCTGAGCGTGTAACGACTCAAARCCTTGAAATTATACGTGTTGATGCCGAGCGCAACCTGCTCCTTATTAAGGGTGCGGTACCGGGTGCGCCGGGTGGCGATGTGATCGTTCGTGCAGCTATTAAGAGCTGAGGGAATCGTCGATGGAATTAAATATTGCAACAACTAAAGGTAATGCTGGAACTGTAGAAGTTTCTGACGTGGCCTTTGGCAAAGAATATAATCAGGATCTAGTTCATCAGGCAGTAACTGCTTATTTGGCAGGTGGTCGTCAGGGCACTCGTGCTCAGAAAAACCGCGCTGCTGTATCTGGTGGGGGTCGGAAGCCTTGGGCGCAGAAAGGTTCTGGTCGTGCTCGTGCGGGCACGATAAGAAGTCCCCTCTGGCGTTCTRGCGGTGTAACATTTGCTGCACAGCCGCAAGATCACTCACAAAAATTGAATCGCAAAATGTACCGCGCTGCACTGCGCTCCATTTTGTCAGAACTTGCTCGGCAAGAGCGTTTAGTTGTTGTTGAGGAGTTTGACCTCGAAGCGCCTAAGACTAAAGCGTTGATTCAAAAACTGAGTGAGTACGGTTTACAGGATGTGTTGATCGTGACGGAAGAGGTGAGCGAAAACCTTTACCTGTCATCTCGCAATCTCCATAAAGTGGATGTTCGTGATGTGGTGGGTGTTGATCCGGTTAGCCTGATTCGTTTTGAAAAAGTGTTGGTGACYGTGCCAGCACTTAAAAAGATTGAGGAGATGCTGGGATGAATCAAGARCGCATCTTCAGAGTGCTGTTAGGTCCGCACTTTTCAGAAAAAGCTGCGATTGTTGGCGATAAGCACAATCAAGTGGTTTTTAAAGTAAGAACAGACGCTACTAAGCCAGAAGTTAAGGCAGCAGTTGAGCARCTCTTTAATGTAAAGGTGGCAGGTGTATCTGTTGCTAATGTGAAGGGTAAAACAAAGCGAGCTCGTCATGGTATGGGTAAGCGCTCTGACTGGAAAAAAGCATACATTCGTTTGGAGCAGGGTCAGGAAATTGACTTTGCGGTTGTAGAGTAAGGGGTTGTTGAGATGCCAGTTGTAAAGAGAAAGCCAACGTCTCCCGGTCGTCGCTTTGTAGTCAGTRTTGTAAATCCTGATYTACACAAAGGCGCRCCGTATGCACCTTTGCTTGAGAAGAAGTCAAAATCGGGTGGCCGTAATAACAATGGCCGTATTACTACTCGCCATATTGGTGGTGGTCATAAGCAGCATTACCGCATTATTGATTTCAAGCGTAATAARGATGGCATTCCAGCAAAAATTGAGCGCCTGGAATATGATCCAAACCGCACTCCGTATATTGCATTATTGTGTTATGCCGATGGTGAGCGACGTTACATTATTGCACCTAAAGGCTTAAAAGCGGGTGATGTGATTCAGTCCGGTATGGATGCACCAATTAAGGTGGGTAATACCTTGCCGTTATCAAATATGCCGGTAGGTAGTATTGTTCACTGTGTTGAGATGAAACCTGGTAAAGGGGCACAGATTGCTCGCAGTGCTGGAACATCAGCTCAACTTATTGCCAGAGAAGGTCAGTATGCAACCCTGCGCTTGCGTAGTGGTGAAATGCGTAAAGTGCCGGTGACATGTCGCGCAACGATTGGCGAAGTGTCTAATAGTGAGCACAGCTTGCGTTCGCTTGGTAAGGCTGGCGCAAGTCGCTGGCGCGGAGTTAGGCCTACTGTTCGTGGTGTTGCGATGAATCCGGTTGATCACCCGCATGGTGGTGGTGAAGGCCGTACTTCTGGTGGTCGTCATCCCGTATCACCTTGGGGCACGCCTGCTAAAGGTTATAAAACACGTAAAAACAAGCGCACGAACAATATGATTGTTCGCCGTCGCGGTAAGTAATTAGTAGAGAATGAGGAAACAATAGTGTCACGCTCTCTCAAAAAAGGCCCATTCCTTGACCAGCATTTGGTTAAAAAGGTTGAAGAGGCATTGGAAAAAAATGATAGGCGTCCAATTAAAACTTGGTCTCGTCGTTCAATGGTTAGTCCGGACATGGTGGGATTAACTATTGCTGTTCATAACGGTCGTCAGCATGTGCCCGTTTTGATCAACGAGGAAATGGTTGGACATAAACTCGGTGAATTCGCCCCAACGCGTACCTATAGAGGTCACGTGGCGGACAAAAAGGCCAAGCGTTAAGCCGGCGGATTGAGAGGTAAATTACTGTGGAAGTAGCAGCTAAATTGCTCGGAGCTAAATTATCAGCTCAAAAGGCTAGACTCGTTGCCGATCAGGTGCGYGGAAAGCCCGTTGAAGTCGCTCTTGATATTCTGGCTTTTAGCCCTAAAAAGGGTGCGGCCATGATTAAGAAAGTGCTGGAGTCTGCTATTGCAAACGCCGAGCACAACGAAGGTGCTGATGTAGATGAGCTACGCGTATCAACCATTTTTGTTGATGAAGGTACGACCATGAAGCGTATTAAGCCCCGYGCAAAGGGTCGCTCWGATCGTATATTGAAGCGTAGCTGTCACATTACTGTGAAAGTTGCCGACGAGGAGACCGTTTAATGGGTCAGAAAGTACATCCAACTGGTATTCGTCTGGGTATTGTTAAAAAGCATACTTCAGTTTGGTACGCAGGTCAGAAAGACTATGCCGATAAATTAAATAGCGATCTTGAAGTGCGCGAATTTATCAATAAAGAATTGAGYCAYGCMTCTGTGAGTCGGATTGAGATWGARCGTCCAGCCGAAACAGCTCGTATTACYATTCATACTGCACGTCCGGGTATTGTAATTGGTAAGAAGGGTGAAGGTGTTGAGCGCTTGCGCAATCAAGTGTCGGCAAAAATGGGCGTGCCGGTGCACATTAATATTGAGGAAGTGCGYAAGCCTGACCTTGATGCRATATTAGTGGCMCAGAGCGTTGCTCAGCAGCTGGAGCGTCGTGTTATGTTTCGCCGTGCAATGAARCGTGCGGTTCAAAATGCAATGCGCCAGGGTGCAAAGGGTATCAAGATACAAGTTGGTGGCCGCTTGGGAGGTGCAGAAATTGCACGATCAGAGTGGTATCGCGAAGGTCGCGTACCCCTGCACACATTRCGTGCAGATATAGATTATGGTACCGCTGAAGCTCTAACTACCTATGGCATTATTGGTGTCAAGGTATGGATCTTTAAAGGTGAAGTTATTGGTGGTGAAGAGGCGGCGCAAGCGCCAGCCAAAAAAGCACCGACTAAAAAGAAGTAAGTTTTCGAGTTAAGGGTCAAGCGAAATGCTGCAACCGAAACGTACRAAATTCCGTAAGCAACACAAGGGCCGCAACCGTGGCTTGGCGTTGCGCGGTAGTAAGGTAARCTTTGGCGAGTTTGGTTTAAAAGCCACTGGTCGTGGGCGTCTCACAGCGCGKCAGATAGAAKCTGCTCGTCGTGCGATGACTCGTCATATTAAACGGGGTGGTAAAATTTGGATTCGGGTTTTCCCGGATAAACCAATAACCAAYAAACCTCTTGAAGTAAGGATGGGTAAAGGAAAGGGCAACGTTGAATATTGGGTTGCTCTAATCCAGCCGGGCAAGATCTTGTATGAGATGGACGGTGTTTCTGAGGAATTAGCTCGTGAAGCATTTGCTCTGGCCTCAGCCAAGTTGCCTGTGCAAACCACCTTTGTTAGACGGTCGGTGATGTGATGAAAGCCAGTGAACTWCGTGAAAAATCMSYWGAWGAGCTGAAYYMKGMWYTRMWYRGTSAGCTGGARAMRCARTTYAAGYTRMGWATKNAAGCGSYSAMSKSKYMASYTGRRYRAAAGCCACGAAATGAAAATTGCACGACGCAACGTGGCGCGCATCAAGACCGTTCTTACCGAGAAAGTAAACGAACAAGCAGGTGCTCAGTAATGACAGTAAGCAACACAGCGCGGACCCTGTCTGGCAGAGTCGTCAGTGATAAAATGGACAAAACAGTCACTGTTTTGATCGAGCGGCGCGTTAAGCACGCGCTCTACGGCAAGTACATTAGCCGGTCGACAAAGCTGAAGGCACATGATGAGGCAAACGAGTGCTGCATGGGTGACCTGGTCACCATCGCAGAAACTCGCCCTCTGTCAAAAACCAAGTCCTGGGCTTTGGTTAACATCGACGAGCGCGCTAGCGACATTTAACTGGCCGCGCGGCACAGGTTTGGAGTGATAGAATGATACAAACACAAAGTTATCTCGAAGTAGCCGACAACAGCGGCGCACGAAGAGTGATGTGCATTAAGGTGTTGGGTGGATCGCACCGACGTTACGCTTCCGTAGGCGACATTATTAAAGTCACCGTTAAAGAAGCTATCCCACGGGGTAAAGTCAAGAAGGGTCAGGTAATGAATGCCGTTGTGGTGCGCACTCGCAAAGGTGTTCGCCGCGCTGACGGTAGCTTAATCAAGTTCAGCGATAATGCGGCCGTTCTTTTGAATGCTCAGAATGCGCCAATCGGTACACGGATTTTTGGACCGGTTACACGTGAGCTGCGCAGCGAGCGCTTCATGAAGATTATCTCACTGGCTCCCGAAGTACTTTAGGTTAGCAGGCAAAAATTATGGCGATGAAAAAAATCAGGCGCGATGATGACGTAATTGTTATTGCCGGCCGAGACAAGGGAAAACGAGGCAAGGTCCTCCAGGTATTGTCAGATGGCCGCTTGCTGGTCTCTGGTATACAGATCATTAAAAAACACCAAAAGCCAAACCCGCAAATGGGCGTGCCTGGCGGTATTGTTGAGAAAGAAGCGCCCATCGACGCGTCCAATCTGGCTATCTTTAATCCAGAGAGTAGTAAGGGCGATCGTGTAGGCTTCAAGTTGTCGGATGACGGCAAAAAAATTCGAGTATTTAAATCCAACGGTCAAGCCGTGGACGCCAAGTAGGGTATTTAGAGATGGCAAGGCTCAAAGATTTATATAAGACTGAAATCGCGGCTAAGCTCAAAGAAGAGCTAGGTCTGGACAATGTGATGGAAGTTCCTCGCATTAGTAAAATTACACTCAATATGGGTGTTGGTGAAGCTCTGGCTGATAAAAAAGCCCTGGAACACGCCGTCCGCGACCTCGAAATAATTGCCGGTCAAAAGGTTGTTGTCAACCTGGCGCGCAAATCTATCGCTGGCTTTAAAGTCCGCGAAGGTTGGCCGATCGGCTGTAAGGTGACTCTGCGCAGCGAGCGCATGTACGAGTTCCTTGAGCGTTTGGTCGATATCGCCATACCGCGTATTCGTGACTTTCGCGGCATAAGCCCCAAGTCATTTGATGGTCGCGGCAATTTCGCAATGGGTGTTACCGAGCAGATTATCTTTCCAGAAATTGACTTTGATAAAGTCGACAAACTGCGCGGCCTCGACATTACCATTACAAC
>NVXH01000001.1 GCA_002746985.1 Porticoccaceae bacterium
TGTAACGCTATTCATTGCCAAATAGATGGATATAAAAGGAAAGATCAGACGATGAAAAAAATTGTTTTATTCACCTTGGTWCTTATTTTGGTGGGCTGTGAAACGGCTTACTATAATGYTTGGGAGAAGGTGGGGGTTCATAARCGYGATCTTYTGGTMGAYCGTATWGAAGACACCCAAAAGGCTCAGGRAAAAACACAAGAGCARTTTAAAGATGCTTTGGCGCAGTATCGAGCCGTRGTWTATTTTRATGGYGGTGATCTGGAAAAACTYTATAACAAGCTCAATACCGAATACAAGGATAGYAAAAAGGCTGCAAAGGCCATTGCAGARAATATYCGYCGTGTGGAGGATGTTGCKAATGATTTATTCGGGGAGTGGGAAGATGAGCTGGTTTTGATTAAAAATAAAAACCTTCGYCAGGACAGTGCTRGCAAGCTYCACGATACACGTTTTAAATACCAACAAATGATCRACTCGATGCGAAAAGCAGAAAAGAGTGTTCACCCGGTGTTGGATTCTTTGCAAGACCAGGTTATTTACCTAAAACATAATCTTAATGCGCGGGCTCTTTCGGCTCTAAAAGGCGAACTTAATATTATTAATGGCGATGTAAATAAACTTATCTTAACGATGCAAAAATCCATTGATGAGGCTAACCTCTTTATAGAGGGAATAAAGAGTTGATGACGCAACGAATAGCTAGGGACAAAAAATGAAATACAACAACATTCTTGAAACCATTGGCAACACGCCACATGTTCGTCTTGGCAAATTATTTCCCGGAGAAACAGAAGTCTGGATGAAAGTAGAGCGCTTTAATCCTGGTGCCAGTATCAAAGACCGTATCGGCCTTGCCATGATCGAAGATGCAGAATTACAGGGGTTGATAAACAAAGATACCCTAATTATTGAGCCAACTTCAGGTAATACGGGTATTGGGTTGGCCATGGTTTGTGCAGTGAAAGGCTATCGCTTAGTCCTGACTATGCCAGAATCTATGTCCATTGAACGCCGTCGATATCTTAAAGCTTTGGGGGCTGAGCTAATACTGACACCCAAAGAGTTGGGTATGGGGGGTTGTATTGCAAAAGCCGAGGAGTTGCTTGCAGAAAGTGATAATGCATGGATGCCTCAACAATTTAATAACCCCGCCAATGTTCAAGTGCACCGAGAAACAACCGCCTTGGAAATATTGGCCGACTTTCCGGAGGGTATCGATTATCTCATTACAGGCGTTGGGACGGGCGGTCATATTACCGGTTGCGCTGAGGTATTAAAGGATAAATTTCCTAATACAAAAGTATTGGCCGTGGAACCTACAAAATCACCAGTTATTAGCGGTGGAGAAAAAGGGCTGCATCGACTTCAAGGAATCGGTGCAGGGTTTATTCCTGGGGTTCTTAATACAGAGATTCTTGATGGGACAGTTTTGGTCAATGAAGAAGATGCTTTTGAAATGACCCGTCGCTGTGCGACAGAAGAGGGGATTTTCGTGGGTATTTCATCAGGAGCAAGCTTGGCTGCGGTGCAGCAGACATTAGATGAAATTCCATCTGGCAGTACCATACTTGTATTTAGTTATGATACCGGAGAGCGGTATCTTTCAATTGAAGACTTATTTTAGTTGGTGTTGACGGTAAAAAATMTGAATAATTATTGGGTTTTTTATAAAAAATAKTATTTTAAATATATTGCCAATATAAAGCTTATGGATTAAAAAATGAAAATTATAAATAATATTTTATTATTTTTTTCCACATTAATTATCATTACAGATGTAGCAGCAGATCATCATTGGGAAGACGTAAAATATAGCACTGTAGAAGTAAGAAATAATATTTTTGTCATGATGGCCGAGGGTGGAAACCTGGCCGTCTTTATTGGTAAAGACGGAACTTTTATAATTGATGACCAGTTTGCGCCGTTGACAGAAAATATTTTGAAAGAAATTAAGAAAATTGGCGGGGACATACCAAAATTTTTAGTGAATACACATTGGCATTTTGATCATACGGGTGGTAATGAAAACCTTGGTAAAGCGGGAACATTAATTGTTGCACACGATAATGTTAGAAAATTACTTTCAACAGACAATACAATTAAAGCATTTAATAAAGAAATAAAAGCATCACCAAAACAGGCTTTGCCTGTCGTAACCTTTAGTACTGACACAAGTTTTCATATCAACAATGAAACCATACATGTATTTCATGTACATAATGCACATACTAATGGCGATAGCGTTGTTCATTTCAAAAAGGCTAATGTTATCCATACAGGTGACGTATGGTTTAATGGGTTTTATCCCTTTATAGATGTGGAGCATGGCGGCAGTTTAGAGGGTGTTATTGCGGCAGCAACGACCATTATTAATTTGGCCGATGAAGAAACTGTCATTATCCCCGGGCATGGCCCCGTGGGAGACAGGAAAGCATTGGTGGAATATCGAAAGATGCTAGCTTTAGTTTTGGACAAGCTCCGTATATATAAGTTACAGGGAAAATCTGTTGAAGAGGCTACCGAAGCTAAACCAACAAAAGAACTAGATGCTACCTGGGCTGATGGGTTTCTCCTTCCAGATCAATGGATTAAAATAATTTATGCTGGGCTGGAAATGCCATAAAAATGATAGAATTTCGCGAGGCTAAAAGAGAAGATTGCAGACAAATTGCAGAACTATATCGCCTGTCCTCTGATGGTCTTGCGGACTATATCTGGACCAAGCTTGCCATGCCTGGCGAGGATATACTCGATGTTGGAGAGCGTTGTTATGAAAGAGAAAACAGTGTTTTTAGCTATAAGAACTGCTCAATAGTAGAGGTTGATGGCGTTATAGCCGGAATGATGGTGGCCTTCCCCATAGTTTCAGGTGAAAGGGCTGCTGATGAAAAGGTTAATGAAGATCCCGTTCTTGCACCTTATAGCCGGTTAGAAGAAGAAAATAGCTATTATATTTGTGGTGTTGCATTATTTACTGAATATCGAGATAAAGGTTTGGGTCATCAATTTATGGCATTGGCAAAACAACAGGCTATGCTGAGAAAATTAAACAAATTAAGTTTAGTTGTTTTTGAAAATAATTTAAATGCAATACGAATATATAAAGACCTAGGTTATAAAGAAATTAAACGTGAAAAAATAGTTGAACACCCAATGATTAATCATACCGGTCACGCCATATTAATGATAAAAACACTCTATAAATCAATAGATAAATAGAAGTTTATGTAAACAAGTATTTATGAAAATAATTATTTTTCTTTCAAGTATATTGATAGCCGCACTGTTTTTCATTATTGAACCTATACCTCAGTCACAAATTTATTATAATTTTTCCGATAAAAATAATTATTTTGGAATTAATAATTTTTATAATGTTATTTCTAATATTCCTTTTTTAATGGTTGGTTTAATGGGGTTGATTCTGGATAGGAATAAAAAATTAATACATGAAAATTATTTAATAACACCGGTATATAGTATTTTCTWTWTGGGTGTATTRCTGACAAGTTTTGGYTCWTCCTGGTTTCATTTAAACCCGAATAATGAAACTTTAGTCTGGGATCGTTTGCCCATGACCATAGGTTTTATGGCACTTACGGTTGGGCTTCTTTCTGAATATTTAAAGCGTGAGTTACAAAAGCAGCTCTTGTTTCCACTATTATTTGTGGGGCTTGTTAGTGTGGTTTATTGGCATATAACAGAACAAGCGGGTCAAGGTGATTTGAGGTTATATGCATTAGTGCAGTTTTTGCCAATRATTATTATYCCGGCCATTGCGTTGACAYACAAAGCACGYTTTTCCCACAGYAGAGAACTGGTAGGAGTTGTTAGTTTTTATGTTTTGGCTAAACTGGCTGAACAGTACGACCAGGCWATACATGAAATACTAGGGGTTATTAGTGGTCATACCATTAAGCACCTGTTAGCAGCTATTGCCACCTACCTAGTTCTGRGAATGTTGATGCGGAGAAAACCCATATAAAGAGCCTTAACATTGTTATAAACTRTTAGRYAGATAAATATTATTWAGTRGAGCTATTRGTGGTGRRGAGGCTATAGTGCTTGCYAATGATYAAGCAAGTTTAAACAAGGGAGTKACTCTATGAAGCGTTTTACCATTTTTGGCCATCAGGCGTGTGGCTTCTGCCGTCAAGCAAAAGCCGTATTAGAGTCCAAGGATCTGGAATTTCGCTATGTTGATATCCATGAAGAAGGTATCAGTCCAGCAGATTTAGCGGAAACGGTTGGGAAGCCCGTCAGCACAGTACCGCAAATCTTTCACGGTGAAGACTATGTGGGCGGGTATCAGGAACTGATGCAATTTTTAGAGCAGGAGGATGTAGCATAATAACTATGCTCGCTTTAATTTTTAGTAATAGCGCTCTTGTGTTTACTGTTTAGCCTCACGTATAGTGGGTCAAATACAACCTGTTTAGGAAACACGTGAATAACTTTTTTTCTGCCATGCTAGTAATCGTTGCCCATCGCAAGTGTGTCTTGCGCTGGGTACGCTGGTTTGTGGCAGAAAAATAGTTAAAACAAAAAGATTTTTCAAGGCCGCAGACATTTCATCTGCGGCCTTTTTCATTTTGGAAGTAGATAAAAGTCTTGGTTAATATTTTTTAGGAGAAAATGAGTTGAAAAATATAACCGTTAGGCTGACCTATCTATTGGTTATCCTTATTTGGACAACAACACCCTTGGCGATAAAGTTGGGGGGAGATACATTGGCGCCAATGGCAGGCCTAAGTTTGCGTATGATCATTGCGTTTTTGGTAGGAAGTGCAATTTGTACAATAGGTGGAATTACCGGTCTGAATGTTAGGAAGCATGGAAAAATTTATCTTGCCGGATCAATAGCCATATTTCCTAATATGGCATTGGTATATTTTTCTGCTGAATATATTTCATCGGGTTTAATAGCACTGATGTTTGGATTGACACCATTTTTTACAGTGTTATTAACGAGGCCAATTTTGGGGGAAAATGTGTTATTTCCCAGAAAGTTAATGGGAATATTATTAGCAAGCATTGGCCTAATTTTTATCTTTTATGATGATGCGGTAATGACAGATAAAACTTATATAGGGTTGTTATTAATGCTGGTATCAAATTTAATATTTTCAGTTAGTCTTTTGTGGGTTAAAAAATTAAATAAACATATTAAGGTGCCGCCATTAGAGCAAACCTTAGGTTCTATGGCCTTTTCGTTGCCGGGAATGCTGTTAACATGGTTTTTTGTTATTGGTTATGAGCCACTAGTTTTTAGTGTAATTTCTTTGGCGTCAATAATTTATTTGTCATTATTTGCATCATTAGTTGGTTTCGCGGCGTATTACCATATTTTAAATAATATGGAAGTTGATGTTGTTGCTTTAATTCCATTGATTACACCTGTATTAGCAATGACCCTGGGTGTTATATTTGCAGATGAAATTATTACAGAATCGATGTGTATGGGTGCAATATTTATTCTTATTGCTCTGATAATTCATCAAGGATTTTTGCCAAAAATATATCAATGGTTTACTAAATTAAAGGTAAAGAAACTATTTTAAAATATATATATATTTTATTTTTGAAAAAAAAGGGGCTAATTTCATTAGCCCCTTTTTTAGTATGATTAAATTTAATTACTCATTAATACCCAACAATTCCACATCAAAAATTAATGTAGAACCTGGGCCAATAATGCCCATATTGCGGTTGCCGTAGGCCAGGTTACTTGGAATAAATAAGCGAGTTTTTTCGCCAACAACCATTAACTGCAAACCTTCTGTCCAACCGGGAATAACCTGATTTAAACCGAAGCTAATCGGCTCGCCACGGTCTACAGAACTGTCGAATACAGCGCCATCAATCAATGTGCCGTGATAATGTACTTTTACCATATCGGTTGGGCCTGGATGTTCCGTACCAGCACCTTCAGTTAATACTAAATACTGCAAACCGGAATCGGTAGTCTGTACACCCTCCGCATCTTTATTAGCAGTCATAAACTCTATACCTTTTTGCATATTTTCTGAGGCTCTTTTTTTGTTGGTGAGTGTTCGTTGTACTAGAAATAAAACCAGTGCAATGCCGATAATAATAATGATGATTTTGAACATAGTGAACCTCTAACAAGGAGGGTATTAATATGGGTGGATATAAAATTGTAACGCAGGGTAAGTTTATTGAACTGATGGGTCAACCAGTACTAAAGATCAATGCTGGTTAATGACTTCTCCACCCACATAGAGCCAGCGACCGTACGCTCGTTGAAAGACAGAAATTTCGTGCATAATTTGATTTTCTGAATGGCCTGGTTTTCGATAAAAGGCATTAAATTCTACCGTAGCTTTATCGCCAGTTTGGTTGCTGGATAGTACTTCCAGCTTGACCCACTCTATTGTTTTTTCAGAAAGATTTTCGGCGGTTAATCCGGCGGCTGTTGCTGAAAACCAGGTGGCCAATAAATATTCACCATAACCACCGAGGGCGTAAGCGGAGTAACGGGAACGCATGAGTTGTTCTGGTGTTTTAGCATGCTGTCCCGCTGTGAGAAAGCGCCCGCAGCATTTGTCGAAGGGTTTTTTGCGGCAGCAAATACAGGAATCAGTCATGAGTTGTTCGATTTTTTGGTGAGTGAAGAACGGTGATGAATTCGACAATATTTTTATCCCTGCTTCGGGACTACCCTCTTTTTACCTTCATCATCTATTGCCACAAAAACAAATTCTCCCTCAGTAACCTTGATCGGGTCGTTGGTGGATATGAGATTGATCCATACTTCGACATTAATGGTCATGGAGCTATGGCCCACTTTTATAAGGTCACAGTAACAGCTAACAATGGCCCCTACTGGCACAGAGCGTAGGAAGACCATTTCACTAATGGCTACGGTGGCCGTTCGACTTTTAGCAATGTGTTTGGCAAGTATTGAGCCACCAAGGTCCATTTGAGATAACAGCCAGCCACCAAAAATATCACCATTGGCATTGGTGTCTTTGGGCATGGCAATGGTTTGAAGGGTGAGTTCTCCTCGGGGTTGTGGTGGTCGGTTGATGGTGGTCATGGGTTATTCCTCGCATTATTTGATAGTAAATTCTTCGTGTATGTGTAATTTGTTGGCTAGAAGACCACAGAGGGCAGCCAAGTGGCAAGTGGTGGCCAAAAGGCTAACATCAGCATCAACAAGATCTGGATGCCTATAAATGGAATAACACCACGGTAAATATCTGCGGTTTGTACGTTGTCAGGTGCGACACCTCGCAGGTAAAACAGGGCAAAACCAAAAGGTGGGGTTAAAAATGATGTTTGCAGGTTGATGGCAATCATGACGCCAAGCCAGATGGGATCAAGTCCCATGGCAAGTAATACCGGGCCRACAATGGGTACTACCACAAAGGTGATTTCGATAAAGTCGAGAATAAAYCCGAGCAGGAAGATCACTATCATGACAACAAGTGTGGCRCCAACAAGACCACCGGGAATGTTGTGGAATAAYCCTTCCACTAGTTCTTCACCGCCAAAACCGCGAAATACCAAAGAAAATACKGCAGCACCAATTAAAATCAGAAAGACCATGGAGGTTACTTCMRTGGTTGAGCGAGCGACATTCCTCAACCGTTCTATGGAGAGTTGTCCTCGTGCAACGGCCAGCAAGGTGGCCCCCAGCGCGCCGACACCAGCCGCTTCGGTGGGTGTCGCGATACCACTTAAAATGGAACCCAATACGGTGATAATTAARATCATCGGTGGTAACAGGCTTTTTAGTAAGCGGAAGCCATYGATACCGYYGTTATTGTCTATYTCGGCAACGGGGGCAACTTCTGGTTTGAGTCTGGARATGATGATGAGGTAGCCGATATACATGACAACCAACAGCARKCCGGGAATAACAGCACCCATAAACAAATCACCAATGGACATGGTTTTGGGGGTAAATATACCCATAGAGAGTTGTGCTTGTTGGTAAGCATTAGAGAGAATATCACCCAGTAATACCAGAGCAATAGAGGGTGGAATAATTTGTCCCAACGTACCGGTGGCACAAATGGTACCGGTGGCTAGTGCCGGGGAATACCCACGTTTTAGCATGGTTGGCAGAGACATTAATCCCATCGTGACGACGGTCGCGCCAACAATTCCAGTACTGGCTGCTAGCAGCATGCCTACTATTACTACAGAAATGCCCAGGCCACCTTTAAACTTGCCGAACAGCAATGACATGCTGTCGAGAAGGTCTTCTGCCAGTTTGGACTTTTCCAGCATCACACCCATTAAGACAAACAATGGCACGGCCATTAAGGTGGTGTTATCAATTGTGCCGTAAAGCCGGTTGGGCAAGGCGTGGAGGAAGGCCATATCAAAATGGCCGGTCATGTTGCCTACCAAGGCAAACAACAGTGCAGTGCCTGCCAGAGAAAAGGCTACCGGATAGCCCGCCATTAATACTAGGCAAACCACCARAAACATAAACAGGGGAATATATTCTGCCATCAGACCATCCCCTCCGGTTGCTCTCCAGAGTGTTCGCCATCAAGACCAAAAAAGAACAACAGGTTTTTAATAATCTCTGCTACACCTTGCAGCAGCATAGTCACGGGCATCACCAATAACAGTGTTTTTAGCAGATAGACCCAGGGCAAGCCTTGGGTTTCTTTTGACACTTCATGAACGGCCCAGCTGTTGGCTACATAATCCCAGCTGAACACTAAAATTAGCAGACTGACTGGAATTAGAAACAGCAAAGTACCTAAGATATCTACTAATGCTTTGTTGCGAGGGCTAAATTTTTGGTAAAAGATATCGACCCGTACATGCCCTCCCCGTTTCAGGGTATAGGCGGCACCGAGTAGAAATACCATGGCGTGCATATAAGTAACGGATTCTTGCAGGGCAATGGAGCCAATTTCAAGAAAGTAGCGCATTACTACAACGGTACAGGTCAGTATCATCATCACCAAAGTCAGCCAGGCAATTATTCGACCCGTCCATTCGGTGAAGCAATCAATACTTTGGGCTAGTCGTTTCAGAATAGAAAGAAGAGTGTGAATCATGGCCGGTAGGGATGTCTGATTAAGAGGCGATTCATTATACGGTCAATATTGGTGGGGGCGAACATGGTCAGTATCTATGGGGCTGCCTTTGTGTGAATTAGTGACTCGCACCATTCATGGTGCTCGGGGTTTCACTCCGCCAGCAGAGCTGGCGCCCAAATTTTTTGTCTTACAAATTAGAGGCTCGGGACATCCTTGTCCCTCGGGCTTCGCCCGTCGGCAAAGCCGACGCCCAAAACGGCTATCTTGCCGTTTTGTCATATTACTGTCACAGAGTATTCATATAGTTGTCATCATTGAAAATTACGATGTTGTTCGATGATTAACAACAAAGCCTTGGAGGCAAAAGTGAAAAATACTCATAAATTAGCCATTGCTGGTGCTGCGATGGCACTGACTATGGCAAGTACTACTGTACTAGCCGCTGCACGTGGTTACGTCAGCGTTGTTGGCTCTTCAACGGTTTATCCATTTGCGACTGTTGTTGCCGAGCGTTTTGGTAAGTCCACTGGTACTCGAACACCAAAAGTTGAATCTACGGGTTCTGGTGGTGGTATGAAATTGTTCTGTTCAGGAGTTGGAACTAACCACCCGGATGTGACCAATTCTTCTCGTCGTATAAAGGCCTCCGAGTACAAGTTGTGCCAAACAAATGGTGTAAAAGATATCATTGAAGTACTGATAGGCTATGACGGCATTGTTATTGCCAACTCTAAAGTAAACGAGCCTATGAAGCTGACACGTAAGGATCTATTCCTTGCTCTGGCCCTTCAAGTGCCGGGTCCTGATGGCAAGTTGATTGCAAACCCTAATAAAACATGGAAAGACGTTAACCCAGCCTTGCCAAATACTAAAATTGAAGTACTTGGTCCACCCCCTACTTCCGGGACCCGTGATGCATTTTCTGAGCTGGCAATGGAAGGTGGTGCAAAGACATTTGCTGATTTGAAAGCACTTCGTAAGTCTAAAGATGCTGAAGAAATTAAAGCATTGATGGTGAAGCTTGGTATTCCTGCTAGCGTTTTCAACAAGAAAGGCAAAAAAGTATTTAAGGCTGTTGCCCATGCTATTCGTGAAGATGGTCGTTACATTGAAGCGGGCGAGAATGATAACCTGATTGTGCAGAAGTTAGTTGCTAACCCTAATGCTTTGGGCATTTTTGGCTTCTCCTTCCTGGATCAAAATAGTGATAAAGTTCAGGGCTCAATCGTTGAAGGTGTGGAGCCTGAGTTTGAGACCATTGCTAACAAGTCTTACCCTATTTCTCGCCCCTTGTACTTCTATGTTAAGAGGGCTCATATGGGAGTAGTTCCGGGAATTGAAGGATATTTGGCAGAATTCAGTAGTGATAAGGCGTGGGGTGAAGATGGCTATTTGGCCGAGAAAGGGATGATCCCAATGCCGGTTGAGTTGCGTAATAAATATGCTGCTGCTATCAAGAATAAGCAGTCTATGACGGGCGAAGGGCTCTAATAGTTTGACCAATAACGGTATTCTCCCACTTGCCGTTATTAACCAGGGCCTGACAACAGTCAGGCCCTACCTGTTTTAGGTAATAAGCTTTGGGTTTAAACGCTCCGGGTTATAGAACTTTAGATATAGAAATTGGGTTAGTGAATTGCAATGCAAATAACCAACTTGTTAATTGTTTTACTCGCACTTGGTGCCGTTGCTTATTATTTGGCTCGAGGGCGTTCTGTAGCACAAGCACAACCCCTTGGCGGTATTCGTCATCTTCATTCGTTACCTTTCTTTTATGGTATGCGTGCTGCTATTTGGTGTGCATTGCCCTCCATTGCTTTGTTGGCAGTATGGCTTTTATGTAATGAACATATTATCAGTACCCTGCTTCTTGGTAGCTTGCCAGAAGGTCAGCAACCAACATCGGCAGCAGAATATAACCTGTTATTAAATAGTATTGAGAATATTGCCAGTGGAGCCCTCAGTGCGGAAACAGCAGACCCTTATTTGGTGGCTGCTGCGGAAACACTAAAGGACTTACGTGCTACAACAAAAAATTTAGTGACAGCAGTAGTGTTATCGCTGGCTGTCATGGGTATGGGTTGGGGATGGGTAAAAGTATCACCTAAGCTTCGTGCTCGACAGCAGGTAGAGCGGGTTTTTAAGGGTTTTTTGTTGACCTGCGCCTGTGTGGCAATTTTTACCACCTTGGGTATTTTGCTGTCGGTACTATTTGAATCCTTGCGATTCTTTCAGGCTGTGCCTGTTACAGAATTCCTGTTTGGAACGGAATGGAGTCCACAGATGGCCATTCGTAGCGATCAGGTGGGCTCGTCTGGAAGTTTTGGTGCGATTCCATTGTTTGTTGGTACCCTGCTAATTTCATTTATTGCCATGTTAGTAGCAGTGCCGGCGGGCTTGATGTCTGCCGTTTACCTAGCGGAGTATGCCAGCCCGAGAGTGCGCGGTATAGCCAAGCCTACACTAGAAATTTTGGCTGGTATTCCGACGGTGGTGTATGGATTTTTTGCTGCACTGACCGTAGCCCCTTTTGTGAAAAATTTTGTTGAAGGGGTTGTCTTATTTTTCAATCCAGATTATGACCTGATTGGTTCATCGTTGGTTACTTCAGAAAGTGCTCTGGCTGTTGGGTTGGTGATGGGGGTGATGATTATCCCCTTTATCTCTTCATTGGCAGACGATGTAATTAATGCTGTGCCCCAGAGTATGCGAGATGGATCATTGGGCTTGGGCGCCACACGCTCTGAAACCATTAAACAAGTTATCTTTCCCGCGGCTCTRCCAGGAATTGTTAGTGGTGTMTTRCTGGCGGTTTCTCGTGCYATYGGGGAGACAATGATTGTGGTCATGGCAGCAGGCMTGGCMGCYAAGCTAACKGCAAAYCCTCTTGATACGGTGACGACGGTAACCGTACAAATTGTTACGTTGCTGGTCGGTGAYCAGGAGTTTGATAGTCCGAAAACCCTAGCGGCCTTTGCTTTAGGTCTGATGCTTTTTGTTGTCACGYTGGCRCTTAACTTTTTTGCACTGCGTGTTGTGAAGAAATATCGRGAACAGTATGAGTAACYTAAACCATGACTGATCAGAATCGAGCTCGTGCAGAGATAGTTCAGCGTAGCCTGGCAAAACGTTACCGGGTAGAAAAACGTTTTCGCCTCTACGGTAAAATGGCTGTTGCCTTTGGCCTGCTGTGTGTTGTGCTGCTATTCACTGACATTATCAGTAAAGGTTACAAGGCTTTTCAGCAAACCTATATACAGCTGGAAGTAACCTAYGATGCCAGTGTTCTGGGTATTACGGATCTYAATGAYCCAMAGCAGGTGGCATTGGCMGATTTCCAGGGARTAGTAAAAAAGGCATTGAAAAAGCGCTTTRCCGACGYTTCTGGCCGTAAAGMAAMGCGTGATTTATTTGGTTTAATCAGTGTTGGYGCKGGTTATACYTTGCGTGATCGGYTGGTGGCAAATCCAGCATTATTAAACCAGACAGAAACRCTATGGTTTGTGGCGGATGATGATATTGACACCTACCATAAAAGTCTTGGTGATGATGCGGGGGCYTTTACMGGCCGYATGAGTGAGCGGMGGCAGGGCTGGRTYGATCAGTTGCTCCAAGCGGGTGAAATGGAAATGCGTTTAAATCGTAATTTCTTTACCCAGGGCGATTCCCGGGAGCCGGAGCTGGCAGGCATACGTGGTGCTGCAATGGGGTCATTGTTTACGTTGCTGATTACCATTGGGTTGTCTTTTCCTATTGGTGTTGCTGCAGCGGTTTATCTCGAAGAGTTTGCGCCTCGTAATCGTTGGACAGATCTCATTGAAGTAAATATCAATAATCTAGCTGCGGTACCTTCGATCATTTTTGGCCTATTGGGTCTCGCTATCTTTATCAACTTTTTTCACGTTCCGCGATCGGTGCCTTTAGTGGGGGGGTTGGTGCTGACATTGATGACATTACCTACCATTATTATTTCAAGTCGTGCTTCCATTAAAGCGGTGCCGCCTTCTATACGAGAAGCAGCTATTGGTATTGGGGCTTCTCCGATGCAAGTGGTATTACACCATGTACTACCTCTGGCTATGCCGGGTATGTTGACGGGCGCCATTATTGGTATGGCTCAGGCATTAGGTGAAACAGCTCCTTTGTTGATGATCGGCATGGTGGCATTTATCGTCGATGTTCCCGGTGGTTTTACTGAYCCATCCACAGTATTACCMGTACAAATTTTYCTCTGGGCRGATAGCCCGGAACGTGCTTTTGTGGARAAAACYTCGGCAGCTATTATGGTGYTGCTGGCTTTTCTGATTGTGATGAATACCCTGGCAGTRATACTGCGTAAAAAATTGGAGCGTCGTTGGTAACAACTACCATCTATATCGACCAACATYGGTAGAGATAACGGCYTGTAGACAGTATTTGAGGTAARYAAAAATGACAAATGTTCCAGAACCMTTTCTAAAGCGGGATGCTATTGCGATAGATARTGCCAAATATCCAGATCAGGCTGTGGGCGTMCCCTTTGTTGATGATCAAAAAATAAGTCTGCGAAATGTGAACGTTTTTTATGGTGATAAGCAGGCCATCTTTGATGTGAATGTTGATATTGCACGCAATGAAGTGATTGCCATGATTGGCCCTTCGGGCTGTGGTAAATCTACGCTTCTGCGAAGYMTTAACCGGATGAATGATACGGTTGAGAGCTGCAAGGTATCCGGTGAGTTAATGTTGGATGGTGTGGACATTTACGCATCTAAAATGGACCCAGTGTCCCTACGTGCCAGAGTGGGAATGGTCTTTCAGAAACCTAATCCATTTCCCAAGACAATTTATGACAATGTGGCTTATGGTCCACGTCTACATGGTTTGGCGGGCCGCCGAGCTGAATTGGATGAGATAGTTGAAACCAGTTTGATCCGTGCTGGTTTATGGACAGAAGTAAGAGATCGCCTTGGGGAGCCAGGGACAGGGCTTTCTGGTGGGCAGCAGCAGCGATTGTGTATTGCCCGGGCCATTGCTATTAGTCCGGAGGTGATTTTGATGGATGAGCCCTGTTCTGCTCTCGATCCTATTGCTACGGCTAAAATTGAAGAGTTGATAGCCGAGTTATCGCAGAATTATACGATAGCTATTGTGACGCACTCGATGCAGCAAGCAGCCCGCGTATCCAGTCGTACAGCATATTTTCACTTGGGTCATTTGATTGAAGTTAATGATACAGAAAAAGTATTTACTGCTCCGGAGCATGAACTTACGGAAGCTTATATTACGGGCCGCTTTGGTTAATAGACCTCTTGATTAAGGGGCACATTTTGAGCGGACAGCAGAATTATTAGCAGGAGTTATCAATGGACAAGCTACAACTTGATCAACACATTTCGAAGCAGTTCAACGACGATCTGGAAGAGATAAAAACCAGTATGCTGGAAATGGGTGGCCTGGTAGAAAAGCAGGTGGGTGATGCTATTAAGGCACTGGAAGATGCAGACAGTGGTTTGGCCGAACGAGTCATCGAGGTGGAGTCCCTGATCGATGAAATGGAAATGGACATTGATGAAGCCTGTATTACGTTGATTGCCCGGCGCCAGCCAGCCGCCAGTGATTTGCGTTTGGTGATGGCCGTGACAAAAACCATTCGTGATTTGGAACGTATCGGTGATGAGGCGCAGAAAATTGCCAAAATGGCGATAAAGTTATCTGAAGAAGGTAATGCTCCCCGTGGTTATATGGAAGTACGTCATATTGGTAACTGTGTGCGGAAAATGCTCAATGATTCATTGGACGCCTTTTCCCGCTTTGATGCTGAGGCAGCTATTGCCACTATGCACGAAGACAAAGAAGTGGATATGGATTACAAAACAGCACTGCGGGAAATGATTACCTACATGATGGAAGATCCCCGCAGTATATCTCGTTCCATGAAGATTTTATGGGCGCTTAAGTCATTAGAGCGAGTGGGTGACCATGCTAAAAATATCTGTGAGCAGGTTGTTTACCTGGTAGAGGGCAGAGATATTCGCCATAGAAGATTATAAATAGGGGCTCATTTTTAAGGAAAGTATGAGCCTAAACTTCTTACTATAAAACGCCGGATTAAATTTCCGGTTTTTTTGTGCCCGCTAAGCCCTTAAACTGAGCACAAGCATTACAAATGTGGTTCACCAATAAATAATCAGGAGCCTTCGGAGTGAAAGAATTATTCGAAAAAAATGTTGAGTGGGCGGAGGCGGTCAAAAAAAATGACCCCACTTTTTTTGAACAATTGTCCAAACAGCAAGCGCCAGAGTATTTGTGGATTGGTTGCTCCGATAGCCGTGTCCCGGCGAATGAAATTGTTGGCTTGATGCCTGGGGAGCTATTTGTTCATCGCAACGTAGCAAATATGGTGGTGCACAGCGACCTCAACTGCTTGTCAGTGATACAGTATGCTGTGGAATACCTCCAAGTGAAGCATGTGATTGTTTGCGGGCACTATGGTTGTGGTGGGGTGAGGGCTTCGGTGGAAAGGAAGCGGTTGGGGCTTATTGATAACTGGTTACTCAATGTCCAGGATGTGCAATACATACACCAAGCCTATCCTTCGGATGATGGAGATAAGACGGATATCGTCAATCAGGTTTGTGAACTCAATGTGGTAGAGCAAGTCGTGAATGTTTGTAAGACAAATATTATTAAGGATGCATGGATGCGAGGCCAGGATTTGACGGTCCATGGTTGGATTTACAGTATTGCCGATGGTTTGTTAAAAGACCTTGGGGTCAATATCACCCATTTGGAAGACATGCGCCCAAAGTATCACCAGGCGATAGAAGACATTAATCAGCGGTATGTCTGATTATCCGTAGTCATCAGAAAATACAGCCGTACGTACACGCCAGTAGTTCGTACGCTTTAGTACATTCACAGAATAATGATTCTAAAGGATCCGGTTATGTCCGATTTTAACGGGGCTCTTCGCTTGGCTTTTAAGGGGCAAACTGCCTGGATTACTCTGGATAAGCCACAGAAGCACAACTCTCTTTCGGTGGGGGACATTGAGTTATTTCTTTCCTACCTTGAATCTGTGGAGAAAAGGCCAGAGGTTAGAGTATTGGTTATAACGGGTAACGGTCCAAAAACATTTTGTGCCGGTGTTTCCCTGGTGGAGCTAGCMGGGGACGGMGCCATTGAKGAATMTTTTCAGGTGCTGACGGATAAGCTTGCCAATATACAGATCCCAACYCTCTGTGCMATGAATGGCAGTGCYTTTGGGGGTGGAGCTGAAATAGCCCTGTGTTGTGATTTTCGAATCGGYATAAAGGGTATGTCTGTATTGATACCCGCAGCCCGTTTTGGACTTTGTTATCCGCCYAATGGCATTCARCGCTATGTTCAGCGYCTTGGARTTAATACCACGAAAAAACTGCTTATGGYGGCAGAAACCYTRGATGCTGAAGCATTATTGTCAGAGGGTTATCTGACTCAYTTGGTGGAGCTTGATGAGCTTGTAGMGACCGCTGAACARTTGGCCGAGAACCTAGGTAAATTAGCACCCCTRGCAATAATGGGRATGAAGAAAATTTGTGACCAGACAATAGCCGGTAAATTTTGCGAACARGAAGCCCAGGMAATTGTTCACAACTGTCGAAAATCAGCGGATTTTTTGGAAGGACTTAATGCCATGCGGGAGCGGCGCCAACCACAATTTACKGGAGAGATYCGGTCGGAKGATTANCTTTCAGTTAGCCGAAACAATGCCGTGTCRCCACCCCGGGCGGTGATATTTTCCGTGCGGGTTTTTTCYGTAGCAAAGCGAAATAGRTAATGGGGGCCACCGGCTTTTGGCCCRGTMCCMGAYARYCCACATCCACCAAAAGGATGGGTGCCAACTACYGCTCCMACCATGTTGCGATTGATGTAAGTRTTRCCCACCTGAGTRTGATTAAAAATGTAATCTGCAAAGGCCTGGATGCGACTATGAATACCYAAAGTTAATCCATATCCGCTGTCRTTAATCTGTTTTATAACCCCATCAATTTCATTGGTGTTATAACGAATCACATGCAAAATTGGTCCAAACACTTCTTTGGGTAGTTGCTTCAATGTGTCAATTTCAAATATATGGGGYGCGACAAAATAACCAGATTGATGTTCTTCGGACAAAGCTAGCCGGGTAATCAARCGGCCTTCTTTTGTCATTTTYTCAATGTRACGGAGCAATGTTTGCTGCGCTTCTTGATCGATCACCGGGCMGMKAWMKGWRSYKAWKWYGKCAKGRWKWMCGACCTGATAACTTTGCAGAGCGCCTGCCAACATGGTCAAAATATCATC
>NVXH01000003.1:0-26037 GCA_002746985.1 Porticoccaceae bacterium
TCATCTCATTCGCTAATTCCGCTGTAATAATACCGGTAGGAATAGCAATAATAGAGTATCCGGTGAGCATGGCCATGGTCGCTATCAGTTGTCCCAGCACCGTATGGGGTGTTATATCACCATAACCAACCGTGGTAATGGTCACAATCGTCCAATAAATACTTTTGGGAATACTGCTAAAACCGTTCCCCGGTCCCTCGACGACATACATCAGGCAACCAAACAATGTGCTCAAAATTAGCACTACAGTAAAAAATATGAAGATTTTTCGCTTCGCCTGATTAAGTGAACGAACTAACACATCTGCTTCAGACAAATATCGAACCAGTTTTAATACCCGAAAAATTCGCAGCACACGTACCAATCGAACAATTAACAGGTATTGAGCACCAACAAAAATTAATCCTAAATAAGAAGGCACAATAGAAATTAAATCGACAAGGCCATAAAAACTAAATAAATACTTACGCCTATTAGGCGAACAATAAATACGTATTACGTATTCAATGGTAAACAACCCCGTGAATAGCCATTCTGCCCAAAGAAAACCCAGAGCAAACCGACCATTCAGTGACTCTACAGTCCCCAGTATTACAGCAAGAACACTGATCAGGATGGCGTAGATCAAAAACATATCAAAACGCTGGCCTGCTGGCGTATCTGTACCAAAAATTATTCGGTATAGCTCTGATCGAAATTGTTGTTTAGTCATAGTGTTCGTCGTTCTACCCTTTGTGATCAGACCTATTATAGGCACATGTAGCGCCCTACACATCTAGCTTATTTTTATCCACAATAACCCTGCAACCTGATCATTGTGCAATATCTATGCAAGGTATTAAGCAACATGATGTCTTAACAATTTAACCGTGATATGACCACTGTCTGAAAATTATGGAGCGCTATATACTCATCCATCATTAAAGGAACAAAYTCCAGCACCATGACARAACAACATCAGCTACTCAGATCACTCTCCCTGGTTGAAATTAGTTTTTACGGGATAGGTACTATTTTGGGTGCAGGTATCTATGTACTGCTCGGTGAAGTTGTCAGTGAAAGTGGTATGGCAACACCTTCAGCATTTCTTTTATCTGCATTCATCGTCAGCTTCAGCGCCTACTCCTACGCCCAAATGTCACGCCGTTTCCCCTACAGTGCTGGAGAAGCGGTATATATTATGGARGGATTAAAYTCCAGGCATCTATCKGCTCTGGCAGGCTATGCCATTTCCCTRGGGGGTATCGTCTCTGCCGCAACCRTTGCACGAGGGTTTACCGGCTATTTTGCTTTTTTTTCARCCCTTCCCGCYTGGTTTATTATTGTTTTACTGATAACAACACTGACGGCACTCGCTGCCTGGGGAGTTAARCAGTCGGTTACCATGGTTGTCATCACAACCCTACTAGAAATTACTGGATTATTACTGGTACTGATTGTCGGCAGTGATGAACTTGCCGACAAGGAGATCCCCTGGCGTCAGTTTTTACCCTCATCTGAACAAAGCTTTATTCCTGTGGTCAGCGGAGCCTTTCTTGCGTTCTTTGCCTTTATTGGTTTTGAAGATATGGTCAATATGGCAGAAGAAGTAGAAAATCCAAGGCGTAATCTACCCTTGGGTATTGCCATTGCATTGATCACCTCAACACTACTGTACGGAGCGGTCGCAATAGTAGCTATCGTAACCTTACCATTATCTGATCTTGCCAATTCTAACGCCCCTCTTGTCCTGATTGTCGAACAAAACAGCTCAATCCCTGCTGAATTTATGGCAGCCATCAGTATTATTGCCATCATTAATGGTGCTCTAATTCAGATAATTATGGTCTCTCGAGTACTCTATGGTATGGCAAGCAGAAAACTTGCCCCAAAAATACTGGGGGCAGTTCACCCAAAGACACACACACCCCTAAAAGCCACAATTTTAACCGGTATTATTGTCATCTGCTTTGCCCTTTTGCTGCCTATTAGTACTCTTGCAAAAACCACTAGTTCGCTCCTTCTTGTCGTCTTTGCCCTCGTGAATTTATCACTGCTCGTTTTAAACTGTCGAGAAAAAACCTTTGGGTTTTCTCACACCATTATCCCTGCCACAGGTACCTGCTTGTGTATCAGCTTTCTTGTTTTTCAGCTATGGAATTAACATGACTGTCTCCTCGCCCTCATCTCAATACACGTCTTGTTCATCTACACCTCCCCCGGAAAAAATGCGTTGCATTGAAATCACAAAGCCGGGGCCAGCTGGAATTTTAGAGCTGACACAACGCCCTGCTCCAACACCGGGCAAAGGTGAAGTTTTAATCAAAGTAGCTGCGGCAGGTATTAACAGACCCGATATTTTTCAGCGTCAAGGGCTTTACCCATCGCCGGATGGAGCCTCAGATATCCCCGGACTGGAGATTTCCGGCGAGATTATCTCAGCAGGAGATGCAACAACACACTGGCATGTAGGCCAACAGGTTTGTGCCCTACTCACCGGTGGCGGCTATGCAGAATATGCCCTCGCACATGAGGACCTATGTCTGCCCATTCCCAAACCACTTAATCTCATTCAGGCTGCAGCATTACCCGAAACATTTTTTACGGTTTGGCATAATATCTTCGAGCGTGCCGCACTTAAATCGGGTGAAATACTTTTGGTACACGGTGGTGCCAGTGGTATTGGCACCACCGCCATTCAACTGGCAAATACAATGGGCCACCGAGTATTTACAACCGTAGGTAGTGACGAAAAATGTCGGCGGTGTTTATCCTTAGGTGCAGAAGCTGCAATAAATTATCAGACTCAAGATTTTGTTACTGAGATAAAAAAACTGACCAATGGCCATGGTGCGGATGTAATTCTGGATATGGTAGGTGGTGATTACGTACAAAGAAATATTCGTGCCGCCGCATTCCGAGGCAGAATTGTTTCCATCGCCTTTTTACGCGGTTCTAGGGTAGACATAGACTTGATGCCCATGATGCTCAAACAACTGGTGATTACAGGCTCCACTCTACGCTCACGCCCTGTAAAAGAAAAAGCACTGATTGCCAAGGCACTGCTGGATAAAGTCTGGCCGCTATTGGAAAATAGTGTGGATAACCGTGCGCAGAGTAGAACAACGAAAAATAGAACAAAGAGAAACGCTAAAAACGGACCAACTATTGCCCCGTTGATCAGTGCTACCTTTCCTATGGAACAAGCTGCATCTGCTCATAAACTGATGGAAAGCAATCAACATATAGGGAAAATTGTCTTAACCATGTAATAAAATATTGATGCCTTTCTGGGGTCTTACTATTTACCTGTCTTAAACTATTAATGAGCCACCTACTATGACAAAGGAAACCCGACTGGTCTATTCCACAGAAACAGGCCGGATCAAACCCGAAAAAGAGCTAGAACAACGGCCCGATGGTGACGGCATTGTCCGTATTCGACGAGAGGTCAGTGGCCGCAAAGGGAAAGGCGTCACTACGATTGCAGGTTTGGATCTTACAGGCTCTGAGCTGAAAGTATTAGCCAAAACACTGAAACAACTATGTGGTACCGGTGGCTCGGTAAAAAATAGTGTGATTGAGATTCAAGGGGATCACCGGGAAAAAATCCGTACGGCATTAGAACAACAAGGCCACACTGTTAAACTGGCCGGAGGCTAGTCCATGGATCATTTAGAAGCTCCACCCAAAATTGCGCCCTATGGAAGCTGGGAATCTCCCATCAATCCAACATTACTAACCGCCTCAACACCTTGTTATTCCTACCCGACTCATGATGGTGACAACCTCTACTGGCTGGAGTCTCGTCCTTGGGAAAATGGTCGCGCTGTTGTTGTACAACGCAATAGCGAAGGACAGGTTAATGATGTCCTTCCCGCACCCTTAAGTGCTCGCAGTAAAGTCCACGAATATGGTGGAGCACCTTATATCGTCGTCGACAATATTCTTTATTTTTGTCTTTACGATGACCAAAGAATTTATCAATTAGAGCTTGGTATCAATAACCCACGGCCAAAGCCCATCACCCGAGAGAACAGTTATCGGTTCGCAGATTTTTGCTATGACAAATACCGCCATAGATTAATTTGTGTCGCGGAAAATCACATCAACGTAAATGAACCGAAAAATAGTATTGTGGCAATACCTCTGGACCGATCCAAGTCCATTATCACACTTTGTAGTGGCGATGATTTCTACGCCTACCCCCAGCTGGATAAAACTGGCAATCAACTAAGTTGGGTTAGCTGGAATCACCCGGATATGCCCTGGGACAATACTGTACTTTGGCTTGCAGACCTCAACAGAAGGGGAGAAATAATTGAACCTATGGCTATTGCGGGCAATGGTAATGAAGCCATTTTTCAACCGCAATGGTCTCCAGACAATCAATTATATTTTGTTTCTGACCAGGATAACTGGTGGAATCTTTATCGCTGGGACCCTGAACAGGGTATTGAACCCATACAGCCAATGGCAGCCGAATTTGCCACGCCTTTATGGTCCCTCGGTATGTCCACCTATAGTTTTGCTGAAAATGGCGCATTGGTATGCTGCTACACCCAAGATGGGACTTGGCAGCTGGCTATCAAGGCTCCCAATACCAATATGCAACAAATAGAGACAGGGTATACACAGATATCTAATCTCTATTGCCACGGTGATCAGGTATGGTTTGTCGGTGCTACCACCACCACCAATGCAGAACTGGTTGAATACAATATCAACAATGGCCAATTACTCCCTGTCGCTCAAGGCACACCTCTGCCTTTCGACCAACAATATCTATCCAAACCCACACCGATAAGCTTTGACACCACGAGCAATGTTCCTACACACAGTACGGGGCAAGCCAGAGCTCATGCGTTCTATTACCAACCCAGTAACCCCGCCTATGTGGGGCCAACAGACGACCTGCCACCACTCATCGTTATTTGTCACGGAGGCCCAACGGGTTCAACGTCCACAGGACTAAACTTGAAAGTCCAGTATTGGACCACACGAGGCTTTGCTGTCCTTGATGTAAATTATCGGGGCAGCACCGGCTATGGTCGACATTACCGGGAACAACTTCATGGCCAATGGGGTATAGCAGATGTTGCCGACGTTGTAGCTGGTACTCGTTATTTAATAGAACAACAGTGTGTAAATCCGGAAAAAGTTGCCATTCGCGGCAGTAGTGCCGGTGGCTATACGGTGTTGGCTGCCCTGTGCTTCTATGACTTATTCAAAGCCGGTGCCTGTTTGTATGGGATTGGTGATTTGGAAACCCTGGCTCAGGACACCCATAAATTCGAATCACGTTACCTTGATAAACTCATAGGACCTTACCCCGAGCAACAGGCTATTTATCAGGAAAGATCTCCCATCCACCATACCGATAAATTGCGCTGCCCCGTTATCTTCTTTCAGGGGCTGGACGACAAAGTGGTTCCACCCGAGCAAGCTATCGCCATGACTCAAGCCCTTCGGGATAAACACTTACCCGTTGCCTACTTATCCTTTGCTGGAGAAGGACATGGTTTTAGTAAAGCGGAAACCATCAAACAGGCACTGGAAGCCGAACTTTATTTTTACAGTAAAGTCTTTGATTTCACACCCAATGAAACACTGCCTGACATTCAAATAGATAACCTCCATGGAGATCAATCCTGAATGGGCAGATACCGGCCACCATCACCGAAAAGTGCCCCCTACATTACCCCCGAAGGGGCCAGTGCACTTGAAAAAGAATTAAAACAACTATGGAAAGTGGAAAGGCCCACCGTTACTGCAACGGTACATGAAGCCGCTAAAAATGGTGATCGTTCCGAAAATGGTGATTATATTTATGGTAAAAAACGACTACGAGAAATTGACCGAAGAGTGCGTTATTTAAGTAAGCGCCTGGATGAAATCACCATTGTTGACCGTATTCCTGATGATACTAATAAAATATTTTTTGGTGCTCTGGTAACAATTGAAGATAACGATGGTAACAAGCAAAGCTTTCGTATTGTGGGTGCGGATGAAATTGATCCACAGCAACATAAAATCAGCATTGACTCACCGATGGCCCAGCAGTTATTGAGAAAAACCCTAGATGATGAAATCACCGTATCCATTGAACAGGACAAAAAAGTTCATAACCACCACTGGGTTATTATCGATATAAACTATGATTATTAAACGTTAATGAATGTTTAATAATCATCAAAAAATAGACTAAAAATAAATATTTTTTCTAAATATCTTTCAGTGTTTCCATTCCAGATAATGCACGCCTTACTGGATATTGCTCAAGATAAATATCGTGATCACCATCTTTCAATACCCGATTGATCAACCAACCTTTGWCMAAATTACCAACACCGACATTCAGCAAATCTACAATTTCTTCGGGTTGGGAGCGCTTCTCCTGATCAAGGACCAATTTAACYTTGGGYAAATGACGCTTCCTCTCCTGAGAAGACAAYACRATACCCACWGCWCCATTYRCCAACTCTACAATGGTTCCAGGAGGATATGGCCCCATTAACTGRATAAATTCCAATGCATAYTCTTCATCAAAATGTACTCCTCGTTCACGATAAATCACCTTCAARGCATCAAGAGTTGAGCGCGCTTTAGCGTAACAACGRTCACTGGTCATGGCATCAAAGGCATCAACAATGCTGATGATACGAGAATACTCAGATAGCTCTCTGGCAAATAAGCCCCTAGGGTAACCACTGCCATCCATTTTCTCATGATGGTTAAACGCCACATCTACAGCGTAACTTAGGGTTCCCTCTGATTTCTTCAATAGACTTCTACCTAATTCCGGATGTCGCTTCATTATAGAAAACTCTTCCTCAGTAAGCCTCGCAGGCTTATTAAGTATTTCATCAGGAATCTGCATCTTACCGACATCATGCAGCATCCCTCCTGTTCCCAAWCGGATCAGGTCTTCTTTGTCCATACGTAAATGCCGACCAAATGCTATGCCCAAAACACAGACATTCAGGCAGTGCTCCATGGTGTAGTAATCAACGTGTTTAATTTTGGCCATCCACATTAATGCACTAGGATTACGCAAAATACTGTCCACACAATCAGTGACTACACTCTTTGCAGAATCAGTATCCAGGGCATTGCCCAAGCGAGCTTGATCTAATAAGCCAGAAACAGTGTTATGCGCCGCACGATACACACGGTTTGCAACCGGATGTTCATCTTCGGCTAGATTCTGAATTTTATGTTCAGGTTGATTAAGCCTTACGGCTGTAAATTCGGTAGGTTTTTTATCTGTAGATCTGTCTGCACGGGTACGCAGGCCACTATCATCGCCACTCAACTTACGCTTGGGAACTTTGAAACCACTATTAAATGGATTTYTTTTACCACCCCAAGCTTGACCKCCCTGATCTACATAAACATATTTACAATACTCTCGGAGTTTACGTATTTCAGATGAGGTCTTAATCGAAAACCCCTGCAGCAGAAAAGGYGTCTCCAGCCAGGGCCGATCAAGTTCGGCAACAAACNTCCCCAGTTTAAGCCCAGACACGGGGACGCGCTTATAATTGGATTGATCGATAAACATATTGACCACGAAAATGCCCTTAAATCACGGATAAATTGTCAATACCCCACACGGCAAACTTAACGTATTTATGTGCCAACCAAAATTATCCAAGCTGGTCTTTAATATGCCGCTGTAAAAAGGGTACTACCTCTTTTTCAAACCAGGGATTATTTCTTAACCAACGTTGGTTACGTGGTGTAAGGGTGCACCCAAGGCAAAAAACCTTCCCAGTGTTTCACCCGTTTCATGAGTGTTTTGAACTGGTCGTTCAAACAATAGGATTAAGTATACTGCCCGATCAACAGAGTTAATTCTACCTTTGAAAGCTGATCTAGTACTTGTGAATACCATTTTGGTGCGCATTCAGCGCCTAGGAGGTACATCACCAGATTTACCTCTAYCCGGATAACAAAAGCCCATAGGCATAATGGCAATATTCTCTGCATTATAAAATTATTTTCTTCTAACCCCATCCATGCACGCAATCGATTACCGCTAGGGTAATTCCAGGAAATGCCTGTGGCATGCACACGAGTACCCGGAGCCTGACCAATGATTAGTATTTTGGCCGAACCATTAATACTTAATACCGGTCTAGGACCCAGCGGAAGTTCATTACAATATGTACAAGTACGGATATCATGGAGTAACGCAACAAGTGGTATCTYTGGGATAGTRGCCATAAYTTTTACCCARTCTCTKCATCTTTTAYCCAGCCCCNSGTATCTTTTACTCAACCYCTRCATCTTTCACCCAATAGGCATGGAGTAAAAAACCACCYAGCCCTCCCAAGGCAAACCACAATGGCCAGCCTCTCTCCGGAAGAGTTAGCAACACCCAGGCTACCCCAATCATTACCAACAGAGAAACCTTAGGAAATCGGACCTTAGTATTTGATTCCACATGATCATAGGCCCAAATAGTATTCAGCAAGGGCGCTAATACCACCAACAATACGCCCAACCATACCAAGTGAAATGCTGTCACAAAATGATATAAAACAGTAGCCAATGCTACCAATAACCAACTATAAAAAATGACAGAAAATATTTTTTTCATTGCTTTAATATCACCTTGTAAAGACATTAGTAAAAGCGACCAAAAGTCGTAACCCCCAACAACGGCCAAACTGACAACAAGCTACTAATGTTAGTCGAGCATTTACCATAAATAAATAACAATAAAGCACTCTTTTGAATATCAATAGTCGCTGCTATTTACCCCCAACAACTGCTACAGTTAATGAAATTGCTCCATTAGCAGGTTCCCTTCAGTAAACTTAAATTCAACAAAAGTTTTGCCAAGTTAGGCGATTCATTTTTCACCCGTATCCAACCAACCGGCTTACCTAACCCCAAGTTAGTCCGCACAACCTCCAAGCTTCAGTATTGCTGGATTAGAAGAGAATGAGCTTTCTCAAGACTGGTTTTTACAATGGTCGAGTGGCAATAAGCCTGCCCCGACAGTGATCCCTTGGCAATGGTCTACAGTGGCCACCAATTTGGCGGCTATTCTCCACAGCTTGGAGATGGCAGAGGATTACTGCTAGGTGAAGTCGAAGGACCACAGGGAAAATGGGATGTACACCTYAAAGGGGYAGGAAATACACCCTATTCCCGGTTTGGTGATGGCCGAGCCGTTTTACGCTCWACTATTCGTGAATACCTGTGCAGCGAAGCCATRAATGGGTTGGGTATCGCCTCTACACGAGCACTCAGCATTACTGCCGGAGAAGAGCCCGTTTATCGAGAAACTGTTGAACCTGCAGCCATGTTAATYCGRCTGGCRCGCAGCCAYATTCGCTTCGGATCTTTTGAATACTTCCATCACACCCAWAAACCAGRGTGCGTTAAACAACTMGCCGATCATRTTATTGAACAACATCTACCCGCCTTATCCGGAAAARATGATCGATACTTGGAAATRTTTCGATCCAYAGTACASAGTACGGCAAAACTYATTGCCCAATGGCAAGCTGTTGGTTTTKCCCACGGAGTAATGAATACCGACAATATGTCCATAATTGGTGAAACTATGGGTTATGGGCCATTCGGCTTTCTAGACACTTACAATCCAGASTTTATTTGCAATCATTCCGAKGYCAGTGGCCGTTATGCATTTAAACGCCAACCGATGATTGGCTTATGGAATTGCAATGCATTAGCCAATGCATTAACTAGCCTGATATCTATCGAACAGCTCAAAACTGTACTGGAAGAATACAAACCACTATTTATTTCATTATTGCTCGAACTACAACGTAAAAAATTAGGGTTATTTGAGTCTCACCCAGGTGACCAGGATCTAGTTGATRCCCTGYATAACACCTTGGCTGACAATCAGGTGGACTACACTATTTTCTTCCGARAACTCTGCTCTTTTGATRAACACAAAGATCACTCAGACCTGCGAGACCTTTTTYTCAATCGTGAATCATTTGATCRCTGGGCTGAAAMATATCGGCATCGAYTARTACWGGAACAACAAAACARTGTTGACCGCCAARCGGCTATGCTAAAAATCAACCCAAAATATGTGTTCCGTAATTACATGGCAGAAATTGCCATCCGCAAGGCTGAAGATGAAAAAGATTATAGCGARATAGACCGYATGCTCAGTTTGTTGCAATCACCCTTTGATGAACACCTAGACTGTGAARAATATGCRAAACATCCTCCAAAATGGAGTCAAAAACYCAGCGTCAGTTGYTCATCTTAARAGRAAAAYYRGTTATTTTTTTCTAGCCAAGGTCAGACCATCTGCAATGGGTASCATRCTGATATCTACCCGACBATCCAACAGAAGTTGCTGATTAAATTTGCGGATAGCGCAGGTATCCACATCTTGTTTTTGGGAATCAACAACTGCACCATTCCACAGTACATTGTCGATAGCGATYAATCCTCCAGGGCGAAGCAATTGAAAGCAAAGTTCAAAATACTCAGCGTAGCTTTCTTTATCTGCATCAATAAACGCAAAATCAAAGGTTGAGGCTTTCCCTTCACCRATGAGTGCTCTTAATGTTTCTRTTGCYGGAGCCAAGCGTAAGTCAATYTTCTGTGATACCTCRGCTGCCAACCARTACCKGCGGGCAACAGMGGTGTATTCTTCACTGATATCACAAGCGACAACTTGCCCATCATCCGGCAAGGCCATGGCTACCGCCAAGGCACTGTAACCTGTGTAGACACCTACTTCGATGGTATTTTTAGCACCAATTAATTGAACCAGAAGCGCCATAAATTGCCCCTGCTCTGGTGCAATCTGCATATTTGCTGTGGGGAGACTTGCTGTTTCTTCTCTCAAAGCCTTTAAAATAGCTGATTCACGCARAGAGGAATCAAGTAAATACTGATGGAGGCTTTCCGTTAAATTTATAGACTTATTAGACATCGTCTAAACTTTCCAGATTATTTTCGTTGAGAAAACTTTGGTCCAAATAGCTTTGATTCAAAGCGCTTTATTCAGGACAACCTTATTCCAAATAACTTTATTCAAAACAATTTTCCTTCAACTTTCATCCGAAAGTGTTGCCACAGGTTTTATCTTTTCACCAGAGCCTAACATCACCCCTATCCAACGGGTGTCTTCATCATTCTCCAGTGCAATTTTTACCATAATCGTCAATGGAATTGAGAGTAACATACCCACAGGCCCCAAAACCCAGCCCCAAAAAACCAACGATAAAAATACCACCAGGGGTGACAAATTGAGCCCTTTACCCATCACTCGGGGTTCCAGTAAATTCCCCACAACAACATTAACAACCAAATAGCCCATCGCTACAAACCCTGCAGATAATGGGCCTAACTGGATAAGAGCTAATAAAATTGCTGGTACCGCAGCGATAATGGAACCAACGGTAGGGATAAAGTTAAGTAAAAAAGCAATCAGCCCCCACATCACTGGATAATCCACACCCAGTATCCACAACCAAATAATGACCAACACCCCWGTCAACAAGCTAAATAGCGATTTAAGCCCCAGGTAGCTGTGTACGCTCTCTGAAAAGCGTGTTAATCCTTTGTTTGGGGTCCCCGCATGATTTCTAGCTGATTGTAATTTTTCACTAAAGCCCACTTCTTCAGCCAGAATAAAAACYACGGTCAACAAAATCATAAACGCATTGGTCATCCCGTTACCAAAGGATGCCAGAGTGTTACCCGCCAGCTGCATAACAGCGCTAGGGTCAAARCTTTGCTTCACCTGGTTCACATCAAAGGTCATACCGCGATCGCTTAACCAATGCAGTAATCCGCCACTCATTTCCTGTAGCCTGACCTGATATTCCGGTAAATTCTGTAGAAAGTCACGAATAGAAGAGCCCACCAAAATACCAATTAGCCAACCTATCACGATAACCAAACTGATAATCAAACAGATAGCCAAACCATTTGGCACTCTTCGTTTTTTTAACCARGCCAATAAAGGTGAAAAAATTAATGCAATAAATACTGACAGCAAGAATGGCACCARTAATGTCTCTGCTGCTTTAATGCCGGCAATCACTACAACAAAAGCTGCTCCAACGAGGAGGCTCCGCGCCATGGGTGAATATTCCCGATTCATWCCTCTGCTCCTGTTAATTCTGTCAGTATTTTCTTCACTTCTTCAATTCCCTTAGCTGTCAATAAATGACTTGGGTTACCAATATATTCTTGTTCACTAATCTCATAACATTGCATGCGAATGGCCTCAAGTTGCTCATTATGTCTGATTGGCACACCCAGAAACACCTCCCAGTCATTCTCTGTAGCCTGCCCTTCTATTACAGAGGTTAGCAATACAATGATATTTTTTTTCTCTAGTCGATAAAAAGGAGTTCCAATCCGCACAAAAGTGAGCACAACGATTAACACAACAAGAAAAGTAAAAAATAACGTTAACAAGAAGCCCATAGCACCGCCAACAATTCAATAAYTTCCCAATATAATTTATAACGCACTAATTCTGTGACAATAAAGAGTAACCTCTATTGAAACGATAATAATCTATGGTGGAAATAAGAGACTCCCAGCTATTATTGAAAAGTGAACACTGAAAGTTTCTGATTTAACTCTGCAATCAAGGCATCATTCGCGTCCATGTGTTCAACAGAAAAGTTTTCAGTAGCAAGGTTTTTAACCTCAGGTGCTTTACCGTCAGATCGCACTGTCATATTTGTCTTTAACTTCTGAGCAATTGTTTTTACTTCAAGTAAATGCTCCTGAAGCTCTTCTATACACTGATTTATAACAACAGCTTCAAGCCTAAACATATCTTTTTTTCGTAATCGTACTCTGGCCGTCAAGTCGCCTTCTGCCAGCTTTTCCATCTGCTGCACAATCACATAAACTGGCCCAGCAATTTTGTGGCTTGCCGCTAAACTGCCCCACCACACGCCACCTATCAATATAATTTCGAGGCCAGCTATCAATAATATGTGTTGTGTACTGAGGAGAAAGCCCTCGGAACCAGGTAAAAGGGCATTAACAATAACGAATAGATTAACCAGCAATACCGAAGTAGCCACGGCTAGCAAAGCATATTGATACTGAAAACTACTATTGATGACAATTCTATKTCKTCGATTGCCCATTACCCTTCCCTTTTATTCTGCTTRTTTTTATTAAAAGACCGCCGTCATAAGRCTCTTCMGGAKGTTCATATTATTGGCATCAGATTATTACAACGGCTCAACACAGGCAAATGACTATTTYCCTRCGCCCGGRCCAAGAGGTTGRCCATAACTRAATTCTACGTAATTACCATTTGGRTCCTTCAAYCCACAATAATAACCCACAGGRTATGGYTCACTTCTTGGYGRCCACACCAAGTCRCCRCGTRWMTCAGCACGCRYAGCAAGTTCRTCKACTTCTGYTTTACTYGCCATGGMAAAACCAAAATGTCGRTAGTCATCATYAGATAAATTCAGGTTCTGGCCTCCATCCATCAACACAAAGACRAATGTTTTKCCCCTATCSGGTTCTGCCATCCAAACAATACGYTGATGACCAGCCTGGCGTTCATGGCTGATTTTCATGTTGCAATAATATTGGTAAAAATCGATRCAGGCATCGATATCCACAACGTGCAACGCCAAATGTGTCAATTGGGGGAAGGACAAAGCATATACTCATTACTATCATTACTATCATTACTATCATTACAAAAAGTATAGCTGAAGACGTGCACTAGAAAGGGATGGGGGGATACCAAAGGGTATCACCCCCTATTTTTAGATTTGAAGTAGTTAGAGCTCTTTGGTAGCCCGGAACTCAATCTCTGGATAGCGCTCCTCAGTGAGAGACAAATTGACCCGAGTGGACGCCAGATAGGTCAGGTGGCCACCGCCATCCAGAGCAACGCCATCGGGTGCCTTGCGTTTGAGTTCCTCCACTTTCTTATGGTCATCAGATTCAACCCACCTTGCGGTATAGACATTAATGGGTTCATAAACTGCTTCCACACCATATTCATCCTTAAGTCGGTAGGCCACTACCTCAAACTGCAATTGCCCTACTGCACCGACGATAATGTCATTATTGTTGAGGGGGAAAAATACCTGCGTGCTGCCCTCTTCCGAAAGCTGCTGAAGACCTTTCTGTAATTGCTTCATTTTCAGTGGATCACTTAATCGAATCCGCCGAAACATCTCCGGTGCAAAATGAGGTATCCCGGTAAACTTTAATGCCTCACCATCGGTAAAAGTATCACCAATTTGAATCGTACCGTGGTTGTGCAATCCAATAATATCCCCAGCAACCGCCTCATCCACAGCTATTCGTTCACCCGCCTTGAAGCCCACTGCATCAGCAATACGTACACTCTTACCCTGACGCACATGGTACATTTTCATGCCCTTAGTATATTTGCCTGAGCAAATACGCATAAAAGCTATACGATCCCGATGCTTTGGATCCATGTTGGCCTGAATTTTAAATACAAACCCGGAAAACTGCTCTTCACTGGCGACGACTTCACGCTCAATTGCGACTCGAGGYTGTGGCGCTGGCGCCCAATCTACAAAGTGATCCAGCATTTCACGTACACCGAAATTAGACAGTGCTGTACCAAAAAATACTGGCGTCAACTGACCCGCCAGAAACATCTCCATATCAAATTCATTGGTTGCACCACGCACTAGCTCGATTTCTTCCCGGATTTCATCGACGTAGTAACCCAAAAGTTCTGTTGCCTCATCAGAATCTATTCCTTTGATCTGGATATCTTCGGAAATGGTATGTCCCTTTCCTCTCTGGAAAACATGGATGGTGTCGGTATAAAGGTTATATACCCCTCTAAAGTCTTGCCCCATGCCAATTGGCCAGTTGATCGGTGCACCAGAAATTTTTAAAACGGCTTCAATCTCATCCAGTAACTCAACAGGGTCTCGAATATCCCGATCCATCTTATTCACAAAAGATATAATAGGGGTATCTCGCAAGCGACAGACATCCATCAACTTGACTGTGCGCTTTTCCACACCCTTGGCACCATCAATCACCATTAATGCCGAGTCTACGGCCGTGAGCGTCCGGTAAGTATCCTCTGAGAAATCCTCATGACCCGGAGTATCAAGGAGATTAACTATGCAATCATGGTAAGGAAACTGCATAACAGAAGAGGTAACAGAGATACCCCTCTCCTTCTCCATTTGCATCCAGTCAGATGTCGCATGGCGGTCACTTTTTTTGCCCTTTACGGTTCCYGCCACCTGAATCAGRTTACCGAACAACAACAGCTTCTCTGTGATGGTCGTYTTRCCGGCATCCGGGTGCGAGATAATCGCGAAGGTRCGTCTTTTATTGACTTCATTAATAAAATTGGCGTCAGCCATTACTTTTGTTTCCTGCTTTATATCACTACATATACTGGTGAGGTTTACTTGCCAGGCATTATTYCCCATAAATTGCACRGCAAAAAGGACGCCATTATACAGCTAGGAGCCCAGGTATTTCATACAGACTTATTTTGTTCTGTCCGAGATAGAAGYAGGAGGCATCAAGGTAAGCAATAAACCCTACGACCACGTGTGCAAACCTCTGGTGTAACAAACCTATGATGGTTGCACTCTTGTCATATTCTCAAGTTCATCCCTAAAATCTGGATGAGCGATTTTAATTAATTGTTCCCTACGCTCAAGAAGGCTCAAACCATAAAGAAATGCGACGCCATATTCGGTCACTACATAATCCACTTGAGCTCTGGATGTCACTACACCAGCACCCTCGCTGAGATAGGGAACAATGCGAGACAATTGACCAGACATGGCCGTTGAAGGCATCGCGATAATAGAACGCCCTCCTTCAGATAACTGAGAACCGGTCACAAAATCTACCTGACCACCAAAACCTGAATAAACCTTATTCCCTATAGAGTCTGCACAGACCTGTCCCGAAAKATCTATCTGAATGGCACTATTAATAGAGACMACTTGCGGGTTTTTACGAATGACTGCCGGGTTATTCACATATTCAATATCGAGAAATGCCACCTCAGARTTATCATCCACAAAAYSATAKARCKCYTTYGARCCCWKKACAAAACCAGTRACRAYYTTWCCCCGRTGWATCACNTTTCNGRGWATTATCWATYRCACCAGATTCAAYYARTGGCARYACACCRCTRGARAACATTTCAGTRTGRATGCCAAGRTGCTGRTGCCCWGAWARATTYARAAGYACRGCATCAGGRATACTYCCAATMCCCATTTGYARRCARTCYCCATCYCGKATTARYTCCGCCACATGGCKACCWATTTTSSCATGHACWKYWGAGRGYKYMKTSGRTTCWRAAKTYGGAATYTCACTKTCAATTTCWACAGCRTAATCAATMSRCYTCNATGGGAWWRKNGGCATCACCATGGGTYCTRGGCATMTTTKGRTTAATYTGAGCAATAATYATTKTTGCCACACTGCAAGCCGCCARCGTCGCCTCAACAGAGACYCCCAAAGAGCAGTTGCCATGGTGGTCAGGAGGTGAAACCTGTATCAGAGCAACATCTATGGGCTGCCTGCCACTACGAAATAGTTTTGGAATTTCTGAGAGAAAAATAGGCACATAATCTGCTTTGCCTTCATTAACCAGCTTTCGGGTACTGTGGCTGACAAAGTAACAACGATTACGAAGATGTCCCTGCAAATGTGGCTGACATACTGCCTCAGCATGCTCAAGGTGGAGCTGCAGTAATTGAACATTCTCAAGATCAACTACGTGTTCCGCTAGTGCTTCCAACATTTTGTACGGTGTCGCAGCCATAGAGTGACACCAAATTCGATCACCCGATTTAATATGAGTGATTGCTTCTTGAGCTGAAAAACACATGACCGCCATAGCTTTGTTCCATTACGTAGTGAACACAGCCTATTCTAATTACTAAATAATACAATTGAATGTCACCRGGCCNTGTATYCCYCYAATTTAGYTAAYATAYTTTTACYWAAATKAGRAAAAWATCCGCTAYAAMATTACATMCCAGCCCCAAAAACATCCCAAAACTCAACTTGAGTATTGCTGTGAGRAAAAACACTYTCAGGTATAGGAACACCTAAAAACTTGCAGAGTGGTGGCCACCCCTCTGTTACGTCAAAAATCAACAAACGATGGTCTGGAATTACTTGTTTAACATCATTAATTCTTTTTTCAAATGCTGCTAAGACATGCTCCTTGTTACTAGTTACGCCATCAAAAGTTTGCTCTGTAATAATTTTATTTGCCATTTTAACTACCGAGCGTGGATATTCTTCTGGTATTTCATCTATCCTTTCTAATAATTTTTTTATTGTTGAAGAATAGCTCTCCCACCAACGCTCGGGTGAACGAATACTAAGCAACACCTTAGAATCCGRGTAAAATTCAGCGAGTTCTTTCCAGTAGTGGGCACTAGGCCAATCAACTGCAGATTTATAGCCGTTAAAAACATCATCCCAATTTATATATTCACCATTTGTTGCTTTCTGCCAAAAAGGCAACTGTGAAGGATCATTGAAAACTGATTCCATATGATGACAAGGGCCAATTCCTAGTTCCTCTAGCGCCATTTTTATAGACATCGTTCCAGTACGACCAAATCCAGCATTAATAACAGATAACGTCATATAATTAAGCCTTTCTATGAAAAAAACAAAATTTCATTTATAACAACATGCGATACACCCAAACCAAAAAAYATTAAAGTTCTTCTAATATTTTTTTACGCTTTTCAACATATTCCTTATTTGTTATCAAACTTTTTTCTTTTAATTTGTTTARGGTAATTAGTCTATTTTCTGTAGTCTTAGGTAGCATTRCTACTGGGTTAACAACGGCAGGAATRGGCCTACCTAATATTTCTTCTATTTCTCTACGCTTATTCACCAGCTCTTCTTTCTTGGCTTCTTTTTCTCTGTTCACATATGATTTAGCCGCCAATTTCACATCTATAACAAACCAGTCTCTACGAATTTTTTTTGATTTTTTATTTTCTATGCCAGGAACTTCAAGAATAATCTCATCAAAAATACTGGATCCAGCGGCTTTCTTTGAGCGTTTACCATGTTCAAAGTTGTAGCTAACTATTCCTGCATTTGTTGGATCATACGCCGCCTCATAGCCACGGTTCCTGGCCCGGTTATAATCCCCAATAATAATATTTAATTTTTTATCTTTATAAAACACCCTGCCAGCTATGAAAGAGCTGTCCGTCTTCAAGCCCATAAGTTTTGCTTCAGCTTTTTCCAGCACAAAGATAATGTCTTTTGTAGGAATGGCACCGTTCAATCCTTTGGCTAGATTTTTACTGAGAAGAGCGGCCTGSTCACTGCTGAAAACGGGGCGTAACTCTTGGGGCTGGGTTGATGCTTTACCCTTTATTCTTAATAGGCTAAGAGAAATTGCTATTTCTTTTTGACTCAACTGAACGGGATGATCGTTATCCCCAAATGTGAAAATATCCTGATCAATATATTTAATATATTGATTAGGACCATTCTCCCAAAGAACCTCATTAACCTTTTTGTTACCACCGAAAATATTAATATCAATACCTTCAAAAAGATCAAACCCCAATACAGGCTGAAYAAGTGAAGAAGAAAAAAACAACATAACAGCTAATTTTTTTAATTTATTCATTCTTATAATCTCTTCAATACAATTTATAATTTTAANAAAAANTAAAATAATYACGCGAGAATAAYTATATTTAACAATATTGACATAACTTAAAAATCTAWRRAAAYATTYTCTTTATTGTCGTYGAATGTATTATCGCCCCAAGAACATGTACAACAACAAGACCCACCAACGTCCAGACCAATAAAGCATGAGYTTGAGAAAAAAATTCATTTATTYCAGGATCTAACCAACCKGCTTTCGGCAAARDAAAACCAAAAAACTTCATATTATATTTAGTAAAAGACGCCGAYAAATAACCTGCAACCGGCACCATAAATAACAATAGATAAAGGCATAAATGAACTATTTTAGAAACCTTATCAAAATAAAAAGAATCGATGGTTGATAACGGAGGTTTGTGAAAAAATCGCCAGACTGACCTCATCAACAACAATAGATACGCCACCATACCAACTGATTTATGTAGCGAGAAAGCAAAGCCTCTCTCAGGGCCTTTTGGCAAATCGACCATCCAGCACCCCCAACACACCAGAAAAATAATAATAATCGCATGTGTCCAATGAAAAAAGATCGACACATTCGAGAACCGCTCGTTAATCATTTTATAACCACACCCCAGGGACGCTCCCCAACCTCAATATCGTAAAGATGCTCCATTGTCTCAGCATCTGTAACCGAAACACTATTGGAGCGACCATTTGCYACATAGAATTTTTTTCCTGTWGGGTCTACTGCCATATTCCATGGACGYTTACCAACAGCAGTATTAGAAAGAATAGTATTTGTTTCCGTATCAATTGCAGAAACAGTGCCATCCTTACCGTTAGAAATAAAGACACGCTTACCATCCGGCCTTACTGCAACACCATTGGAAAATTTTCCCGCACTGATTACTTTAATCACACGCTGCTCAGACACGTCAATAACATAAACCATACTTGCAATTTCACTCGCCACATAGGCTCGGCTCGAATCAGGTAAAAAGCCAATACCCCGAGGCCGTTCACCAACTTCAATACTATTAACCTGTTTACGCTTGGAGACATCTATTACGTCAACTTTATTAGTGTTTTCTGCACTAACATACAGCCACTTACTATCTGGACTAAATACTGCGTGCTCAGGGTTTTCTCCTTTTACAGTAATCTCAGCCAGACGCTCCAAAGACTCGGCATCAATAAGCACAACAGTGTTCGTTTCTTCTACTGCAACCGCAATAAGCTTACCATCAGCTGAAGCACTTACRCCCTCTGGRGAGTCACCCAGTTCCAACTGAGCAACCACCTCTCTAAGYACAGTGTCAATAACCAATAACTTACCTGTTGCTCCATCACTAACATAAAGCCGATTTCTGGTTGGTGATGCGGCAATACCCCTAGGCTTTRTACCCGCAGCCATCGTATGGACAACCTTATCATTSTGAACATCTATAATACTGATGGTCCCAGMATACTCATTAGGAACATAGGCAAATGGATCCGACATCGCCAAAAAGGGAATAAAACTTAATAAACAGATCGATGTTTTAATATAACCGCTTAACATTTTCATGCTTTCAAACTCCAATTCAGTTACAAATTTATTTCTGTAAGGACAACCTATCAAAAAGTATCCACTTTTAAGAATTACATCATTAAAAAATGACCTTACCAATGCCTTTCTATCTGTACGTAGAGCGAGCGAGGCTCTCCCGGAAAGTACCGGTCCCCTGAAAAACCACTAAAGTCAGCACGCTCAGCATAATCACGATTGGTAATATTGGTTATCCGTGCAACAACATTCCACTGAGAATCTGGCTTCCAACTTGTACGAAGATTGAACAGGTTGTGGCCATCGTATTCGTGAAGGTTTTCTGGATCAGTATAGTAAGCCCCTTGGTTCACCCACTCCAGTTCAGTACGGACCTTATTTGTTAAATTCCAACCTAGCTGAGCACTACCAAAATGGTGGGGTGCCGAATCCACCTCATTATTGTCAATTGCCACCCCATTCAAGATTCGGTCATCGTTGTACTCATGTTCGGCATAACTAGCGCTCAACGTAAAGTCCAACTGATCACTCAAGTCATAGGCCAGAGACAACTCCAACCCTTTGTGCYGTGTCTCTCCATCAGCGACGTTAAAGAAATCAGAATCACGGAAAATAACATTCCGCTTTTTCATCACAAAAACATTGATCTCATAGCGAAGTCTATTGCCCTGGCCTCGCAATCCTAACTCGGCACTATATAGCTCCTCAGGATCCAAGTCGGCCTTAATCTGATCCCGCTGCAACCGGTACAACTCTGTCGCCTGCGGAGCCCTAAAACCTTGAGCCAAGTTGAGGTAAACCTGCTGAGTGTCACTTAAATCGTAAAGAAGACCTAGTTTCGGAGACCAGTTTTCGAAGCGGTCCCCACGATCAGCAGGGCGACTATAGCGACACCCACCAAARCCACAGGGATCCCCATTTTCATCCGTTCTACCGGTCAACATACGGTTGCTGTAATCGTAATCCATCATCTCGTAACGCAGGCCTGCAGTCAGAGCGAACTGCTCATTAACCTGCCAAGTGGTGTGAATAAAAGGCGCCACCATTAGAGCATCCACTTGATAATTGTAGTGCTGCCCTTCAGGGATAGTAGCAACAAGAAAGGGWGACCCCTGTGTTGATGTATCTTGGCTCTGCTTCAAAAAAGCATCCGTATACTCTAAATCAATACCCGTTACTATTTTCAGGCTATCGCCAATATTACGAAAATAAGCAGTTTGAATACCAACACTTTTCTGGCCGTTTTCCTCCAATGGGGTGCCTGGCAGGAAATGCTGGAGGAAATCCATATCCGTATATCGTAGGTAGGGAGTAATTGTGACATGCGATATATCATCTAACTGGTAGTCAATGCGACTAGCAAAATGAGCTGTTTGGGTATCCCTAAAGGCTTCAGGGTTGGGATTTGTATCGTTAAGATCATCGTCTTTATACGCATCTTTCCCAACCACATAACCCGCTGTCTCCTGATTTAGATTCGTCAACGATATTGTCGTTGTTACGTCTAACCGATCACGGCTGTACTCATGACGAAGCGTCAACTTTTGCTGATCAAAACCAGAATCATCACGATATCCACCGTCATGACTTAATGAAAGATCTGCACGTAAACCATGAGCACCGTCCGTATCAGAACCCGAAAATTTCAAACGGGAATAATCATGGGGACCACCTTCCAGACCCAAAGAAAACTCTGGATCAAGGCTGACACCGGGAGTTATCACATTAATCACGCCATGCATGGCGTTAGAACCAAAGAGAGCGCTACCTGGGCCGCGCACAACCTCCACACGATTAGCCATTTCTGTGTGAGCATCAAATAGTTCATTAATATTACAAAAYCCCGCAGCACGCAGCGGGAYACCATCCACAGCCGACAAYAYACTGCCGCAGGCACCWGCCCCSGTCAGCACYGGRGAACGCARAGCTGGMAGTGACTCCTGCCCATTACCRCGAGCAAAGTTGGCACCGGGAACCCGCAACAGGCTTTCCTGGATATGAGTATGCCCCACCATCTGCAGCACCTCATGGCCCAACACAGCGGTATTACCTGGCACCTCAACCAACAACTGGTCATCACGAGTTCCAGTAACAATTATTGATTCAATAACGTTATTAGATATCTCCAGGACTCGCGAGTCCGCCAYATCTTCTTGGCCATAAGCACAAGGCAGRCTCAGTATCAAAATAGCCGGGATCTTGTATAGCTTCATTATTGTCTCTCCCAGATTAAATATACACATACAGTTTCGTTAGACGGAAAAATCTCTTAATCTAATCTCACACGGATTCCCAACCAAGCGGCACGTGGTGCCCCCCTGCTTAGAAACACCGGATTTTGAAAATCATCACCCAATATTTCTTCAGGCTCGCCAAGCAAACCAAAACTATCGTATTCACTATCAAAAATATTGTCTGCACGGGCGGTAAGGATGACTCGATCACTCAATTGGTAAACGACACCCGTTGAAAATGTTGCATAGGAAGGGATGCTTCGCATACGGTTAGCTTCATCCCCACGTAGGTAGACAGAAGAACTGAACTGGCCCTCAACTGATAATGACAACTTAGAGGTCAATGAATAATCTAGCCCCATTTGTATATTATGCTTAGGCAGCCCAGGCAGCCTATCACCCCGCTCTACTAGCAGCTGACCGTTCTCATCAGCTAACGGGTGATTAGTGCTAGAGACTAACCAATCCTCGCCATAGGTCGCCTCAAGATAACTATAATTTGCAAACCAGGAAACTGCATCCCAGTCACCCTTCAATACTAAGTTAACACCTAGGCGGTTGGTGCTATCTATATTGTCAAAAAACCCTTGATTACCTTGGATGCCCCCAGTACTCTGAAAAATAATGTCATTCTTGTTTTCACTATAAAATAATGCCATCTGCCAAGACCAATTATCACGATCCCCACGAAAACCTGCCTCCCAGTTATTAACTACAACCTGCTCTAAAGGAGGGTCTGCCAAAAAAGCATTTGGCAAACGACACTCAAAAGCAGGATCTGCACAGGAAAGCTCAATGGGGGTAGGAGTACGAACGGCCTGATTAAAAGCTACGTAACCACTTAATTCATCAGAGAAAGTATAACTGGCACCCGCAGCCATACTCACCCGATTAAACCGATGACTACCATCTAATTCTTGGTGAGCACCACTGCGATCCCGAACTTTAATATTGGCTTGATGAAAACGTGCAGCCAGTGTTGCCGTCAGCGAATCAGTGAGAAACAGCTGGCTACCCCAGAAAAGCCCCATAGTATCAGTACGGGTTAGTAGCTCAGTGGCTTCATCTAGGACAAAGCGTCCGGTACTGAGAGTACCTCGATCGGCAGACAACTGGGCCAACTCCACTTGAGATGAAAACTCGGTGATGGATCGACGTAATGTCAATCCGAGAAGGTTGCTCGAGGGTATACCAAAAAGAGACTGATCCCATTCTAATTGAAGATCTGCACCCCAATCTCGCTGTAAAATATCTGATCGGTTATTGACAGCATCCAGGTCGCTATCTGCACGAACACCATTGCCATCCACAACATATTCGATATCGCTATCTAGAGCACTATTACAGGCATCATTATTATCCACATCCTCAAACGCTGAGACGAGAACCTCATCACCAGCATCATCACACTCCTCAAACTCAGTTCCATCGCCATTAAACGACTCTGTCCCTAGACGACGCCCATAGATACCGGCAACAAGGGCAGCATTATCAGACAGTTGAAAACGATAATCTAAGCCAAACCTTGCCAAGCGATTATCGGTAATATCCGGGTGGGTAAATACTGCCGCATCATCAATATCAAGCAGCTCCTTTGGTGCTGGTCCATTGCCACGCAAAGAGCCGTCTCCTAGCTGTACATTAAACTCCAGCTCATGATCACCAAAACGATGTGTAAAAGCACTGTAGAAATTATCAACTCTACTTTTGGAATGATCTCTCCAGCCCTCTTCTTCAAATCCACTGGCATAAATATAGAACGCGGAATTACCGCTATTAGTACCCCACTCAAAAGCAGAAGTATTACGCCCAAAGCTTCCGGCACTTACATCTACCCAGGATTCATCAAAGGTAAAACCATTCTTCATTTGCAAGGAAAAAACRCCACCYAGGCTATTCAARCCAAAYAATGGATTAGCMCCGGCAATTAAATCAACCTGATCCAAGGCRCCTARSGGGATCARYTCCCARTTAATTGTCTCCCCAAAAGGGGTATTAAGCCGTACGCCATTYTGGTATATCGCTATACCCTGMGGAAGACCCAACAAAGGTGATGCGGTATAACCACGAAACTGTAGGTCTGGCTGCAGTGGATTATTTTGGGCCATATTAAGAGTAACGCCGGCAAAACGTTGACTCAATATGTCGCCTAGTGCGGGCATATGACTGACATCACTAAACTCCAGATCTAGTGATTGAACCAACATTGGCAAGCTTTCAGGATCTAAAGCCAAGCCGCTACGTGTCGTTGTAGCAACCACTTYTATCTCTTCAATTACTTTAGAATTATTCGAATAAGAAAATTTACTACCAAGAACGAAACAAGCTGAAATTATTATTAATAAAATTTTTGGTTTAAATTTTTTTATTTCTATATACATATTTTTTATTTATTAATACTTAAAAAGAATGGACCCTGAAAATTACCTGGATCCATTTTAGAGGGAGTGCGAGAATCAAAATTAGTGGTGATAATCAATTAACTAACTATTTTTAAATTTTTACTTCACTTATTTGTAYCACTGRYTCTACATTAGTRWAGTTTGGTGCRTCRCCCATTATYKCCTCGGCATGCGGCCCAAAAGATTCMTGAAACTTYTCCAGAGAATCAAAATACAARTGTCCCATTGCAATGTATAGTGCTGACGCTTCCGGGGTAACACCGCAAATTCCAATTTCMACTGCTACATTCTTGCAAGCATCTCCCAACTTTTCTCTTACCATTGGAATRTGACTMTCGCAATAATAATTTKCATCAAATTTAGCATCAGTATTATTTGGATATAATACACTTACTTTTATCATAAAATTTCCYTTTTAATTACCAGAARTAATTATTTAAAATATATTAWAAATAGATAAATTATATTATTTTTGATCTAAACCATAYTTATAAAATATCTTTTGYAACTCACCACTTTCGGTGATTTTTTTCAAAATTTCGTTACCTCTAGAAACTATTTTTTCATCTGCCTTTCTAAAACCAATGGCCATAGGGTAGCCATTAAAACTATGTATAAATTCAGCTGACTCAATCTCTAAGTTAACGTCTGGGTTTGATTTTTTATACCAACCAATACCCGTATTTGCAACGATAGCGGCATCAACACGACCCGAAACCACTGCATCCAGCATCTTCTTATCTTCTGCCATACTTACAAAAAGCTCCACTTGAGGTCTTTTTACAAGTATAGAGTGAGCCAAAGAGGCGCTAGGGGTTGCTATTTTTAAGCCATCAAGATCATCCAAAGATTTTATTTTCAACCCYGGCTTGTACACCACATACATTTTCACATGAAGGTAGGGGTTGGTTTTTTTAACAAATCCTTCGTCATCACCCAATACGGCAACCCCCATAAAAGCATCACATTTAGTATATTTAGCACGATAYCTAAAAGTTACCCACGAAATATCTAGAGGAACACCTAGCTCGCGAGCCACTAACTCAGCCATTTCGATATGCGCTCCAGGCAAAAATCCATCAGACTCAGAAAATGGAAGTGCGTGACGATTAACGCAAATTCTAAATGAATTTTTTTGTTGAATCTTCTCCAATGTGGCTGCTTGCACAGAGGCAATACCGGCTAACGGCAATAACACCATCAAAATYACTGACAATACTTGTCTCATTACACCTCCCCACAATATTTATTT
>NVXH01000003.1:26043-68191 GCA_002746985.1 Porticoccaceae bacterium
SACNCWASYNYWHKGSYYWWBNGACATAYATCAAGATTTTTTARCGTCATAAYATATGAAGTCAACTCCCAACGAGTCTTTTCATCAAAGCTCCTTTTCCACGAAGGCATCATATATGCACCCCTTTTTTTGCCATTAGAGATAGTGTCATATAGGTATTTAGAATCATATGTTCGGCACTGCATCACCCGCGCCTTTCCTCCTTTTCCGTTTGCCCCATGACAGTAAACACACACTTGGTTAAACAACGTTTCACCGGCAGCTGCTGACTTAGAAGATACTAGTATTTCAACAGCTTCCTCTGCACTTATGCTCCTATCTTTATCCTCAATAGGACTTCCACCAGCCAACGCCGAACCCACATTAAAAAATACAAATACTACAGCTATACAAATAGCTTTATTCCTGCCATATGATCTAGAAATACATGCTATTAAATTATCAATTACATGGCTAAATTGATTAATTCTCATTCAAGCGTCCCTCGCTCAATCAATCAAGAAAGAGAGGCTCCAAGCCTCTCTTTCTGATCAAACYTAAACAACTAATCTGCTAARGTAAATGCAATAAGTGCTGCACCRCCAGGCAATCCAACAAGACTTGGAAATGCACCAGTAGCAAAGCCTAATGCCARRCCACCAAGGCCACTAGGCACAAGAATGTATTGCTTGCCATCCACCGCATAACTGATAGGGCCAGAGCGAAACCCAGAACCTGCGTTAAAGCTCCACAGTTCTTTTCCGTTATCTGCATCGTAGGCTTTATATATACCYGYAGCATCACCGTTAAATACCAGCCCGCCGCCCGTAGTCAACACCGARSCCATACCTGGAACCGGGTAATCAATACTCCACTTTAGCTCGCCGGTTATAGGATCACGRGCATCYAGTCGGGCAGAGCCTGCTTCTTCRCCAGGAGGCGGAATAAGCTCAAGCTTTGAAACACCAAAATAAACACCAGCCCAGCCTAGCTTTTCTGGATCTTGTGCGGCTGGAACAACTCTGTTGCAAAGCTCCCAACCATTTGAATACCACAGCTTRGTTTTAGGATTGTAAGCAGCYTGATTCCAACTTCTGGCACCAAGTACTGAAGGACAAAATACATCTTCCTGACCTGCTATAGGGTTTCTTCGACCTATCAATTCACCCGTTTTTGGATCAACTGATTCAACCCAATTGGTTTTCTTTGCAAACTTCCAAATATTGTAAGGTTTACCTGTATCTTTATGAAGAACRCTAACGTAACCCCCCTTATTAAGATGAACCAAAAGCTCTTCACCTTCATGCTCAATGGTCATTATTTCGTAAGCAGCATCATAATCCCAACTATCGTTTGGAACCTCCTGATGRTGCCATTGAATCTTCCCTGTTTTTCCTTCTAAAGCAATAATTGATGCCGTATAAAGGTTATCACCCTTGCGAGCTTCATTATAAAAATCAGGCGCTGCATTACTTGTACCTATCAAAATGGTATCAGTTTTCTTGTCGTAGACACCCAACATCCACGCACCACCGCCACCAACTTTTCCAGAATCACCCGGCCAGCTTTTGGGGTCATCTTTAATYGTATTAAAAGTCCATACCTTTTTACCGGTAAGTGCATTAACACCAAAAATTTTGCCCTGCTGAGGCTGATCACCACCAGTGTGTCCACTGTAAAGAATATTACCGGCCAACTGTGGAGGGAATGAGAAATTGCAACCCTGACAGTTTTTAAAATCTGTCATTTGAGTTTCCCACTTCACCGTACCTGTTTTCTGATCAAGCGCGATATAACGTCCATCCAATGTACCCAGATAAACATTACCATGACCAACAGTTACACCRCGGCTTTGAGCCGCCCAAAAGCTTTCAGCTGCAAGAGGRTCCAATTCTGGCTGATAGTGCCACAAGGTCTTGCCAGACTTGCCGTCAACGGCAAAGACATTATTATTCGCTGCAACGTAATACAGGATTCCACCAATAGCGATTGGTGTCGCCTGCAAGCCCATCTGAATATCACCAGGCTGATGAATCCATGCAACCTTCAACTTGCTTACATTTTCCTTGTTTATTTGATCTAGGGGRCTGTAACGCCAGCCAYTTGAATCTCTTAGGTATTCAGGCCAATCTGCGGGATTATCTGCAGCAGAAACCGAAAYCGAAAYCGAAGCAAKACTTAACACTCCGAGTAAACACCCTAATGCCTTCTTTGATTTTTTTAAATCAAATATTTTCATRCTTTATTCTCCAATTCTTCTTTCTTTAGTCTATTACTCAAMAWATTTTAAGCCTTCRCACYTGAAGYCTTAATAAAAGTAAGTAACACCAAGTGAAAGTAGATTTAATTTGTCAATATCATCATAAATTGCTTCAACAGARGYCGAGCCATCCACATCGAGATCAAGCTGCTCATACTTTGCATAAACAATCAGTTTACTACCAAAATATTGCTCAATAGCTGCACCGRYACGAGTAACTTCTGAACCTGTTACACCTAMCGCACCCAAACCACCGAACTGATCATTATATTGGCCATACTCTACATAAAAAGCTGTATCACCCAGCTTGTTCCAAGCCTTTCTYATACCAATYTTGGTGTAATAAGCGTCCGTCTCGTCTTCTGCGTTCACGCCAAGGTCACCGCTAGCTTYTTCAYGYTGCCAGGTAAACGCTCCGAACAAACCAGTTTCAGGATCCATCARCCCCAGTTGMGTTGTAAACATCTTGCTATCAGTATYTGMTTTWGMANNANGTGTTGTATNNCNACGAAGGTTAAAAGCACCATCAGCGTTATAAGCATAACCAACATGRAACTTAACATCCAAGCCASCAAYTTTGTCGCTGTACTTCATTGCRATATCATAAATATCGTCATTTGCATAACCTACAGCAAWACTCACAGGACCAAATACAGGCAAATCATAACGAATACCATTACGATAAATACCATTACAATCAATACCAATACCCAAGCCCGGAGCTGACAWACATTGRATAAAACTGCCCCAGGTGCCACCGCGTKWATCAGYATCMYYTAACAMGKYACCTTCGGMACCACGAAGAAAGAAGCCAGAACCACGGAACATMGCGCCCACACCAGACCATAAGGTCATTGATGGATCCGCCATCACACCAATGTTATCTGTAGGCATRCTTTGCAAGCCCACTGTCAGCTTACCCCAGTCGCCRCCAAAATAAACACTGGTGCCCAACAGACCAATATCACCACCATTAAACGAATCCAGGTTATCCTGATTCGAAAATACCAACGGCGTAATTTGATTACCAGCACCMGTGAAATTTGGATTACCAGAGAACGGCTCTATCGTTACATCAAAACCAGCATTCAGCCCTGTCGTTAGCACTGTAGAACCCGAAAATGTGATACGACTACCCAAGGTAGTACCATTATCCGAGAGCTGGACCATGTCRCTGCCTTCACCATCATCATAATAAGACATGCTCTCATTTACCCACCCTGATATATTCCATGACGGYTTGGCTGGCTCTTCAGCCARTACTGCCTGAGAAATATAAACAGAGGAAACCGCAACCAATATTKTTGCAACACTACGYATTGCAATTACATTTTTTTTATGCATAACAACTCACCCAAAGTTATCCAAAGTTATYYWWARTYWTWTWKWGGGCTAAGGGCTTCGTTCTCTAAGAGGTAAAGCAAAGACTCCATGCCACACCATCCACTAAATCACCAAACAAACATTACCTCTATGAAGTATTCCTCATGGACGATTGACACACATAGAACTTATAACACTAACTGAATGGGCACCACCTGACACAAATAACCATTCCGTAGAAAGTTTATAGTTATTGACCAAACAACCAATTAATAAAAATGAAAAATTATAAAAAATCACTACATATTCTTGGAACCATGACAATAGCCATACTTACCTTAACCCTTGGGATTCAGGATAATGCTGCAGCAATGACAGTTCCTGGCACCGAAATAGTTACCGGCACGCCTGAGTCTGTAACAAAAAAATCTACAGAGGCACCTTCTGACAACGAAAATTCATCCACTAAAAAAAATAAACCTCCGTGTCCAAAAAAGATGAAAGAAAATACTGGAGAGAAACCTGCACTCTAAAAAAATTATGACAATCACCGCAACCCAACAACCTTACACATACCTTAAGAGCTTAAACTAATGACTGTAAATTGGTTGAAAAAATATTCTAAAAATAGTTTATTTTTAAATATTTTTCATAATATTCAGGTAGTTATATCACTTATTTTTTTACTACCCATAATTTGCCTTGCTGATAGCTCCATACCTGATACAAAAATCGAGCACGCTATTTTAAAGGTTTTTAAGAACCAGGCCGTAATGGGTGAACAATTATCAGACCTACCTATTTGGCCCGTATTCCAACATTCAGAACTTGTAGGCTATGCCTTTCAATCCATAGATTTTGTGGATTTACGAGGGTTTGCGGGAAAACCTATCAATATGTTGATAGGTTTTGACCCTAACGGGGTTTTTCAAGGTGTTCAGGTATTAGAGCAGCATGAACCCATGTTTAGTCATGATTTGCCGGGAGCTATGCAGCGGTTTGTTAACCAGTATGAAACGCTTGTAGTTACTGATCGCGTACTTATAAACAATGGTTATAAAACCAAACCTAAAAAACAAGATAAAACCGGACCTATACATTTTGACGGCATAAGTAAAGCAACCATTTCTCTAGCCGTAATAAACAAAACAGTATTTTCATCTGCCCTCCATGTCGCCAGAAGTAAACTCCAAGCATATAAACAACAATACATAACAATTGCCAAACCAAATCTGTATGAACCCAAAAATTGGGAAGAGTTATTAAAAGAAAATTTAATACGGAAATGGACTATTACCCAAGAACGAGTAGAAGGGCGTACAGGTCTTTATTTAAATGAGTTTGAAGACCCAGACCTTAATCTCAGCGACCCAACTGCTGACCTCAATCTCTATTATGGTTATCTAAACACACCCATGATTGGTAGAAATCTCTTGGGTGACGATGGGTTTGAGCAACTTATGGGGCAACTTAAACCTGGCGAGCACGCTATTGGTGTGATCTCCGAGGGGTTTTACAACTATTTAAACAATCATAAATTCGTCCCTGAAACAAAAGCAGAAAATATCTATCTTGAACAACAAGATCTCCTGATATCAATGACAGCTATAAATATTGACCGACCAAGGTCAATGCTTGGCAAGAACAGTATAGCCAGTGAAAAAAACTTACATATTTTTAAAGTCCCTCATCAGGCAGGATTAATGCCCAACAACCCTATGTCACTTATTCTTGATATGTCTCTGGCACTGCCAAATGGCAAGCATATTAAGGTTCGATTTAAAAATGAATACAACCTGCCAAATGAACTATTTGAAACTATAAATCTAGAGCAATCCCTTGAAACAAGAGCCCTTTGGGTTGAAATATGGCAATCTCGTATTTCTGAAATAATCATTCTTAGCCTGGGCCTGATTCTACTCACTCTGGCATTCTCTCAACAACAGTACCTAAGCAAAAAAATTAAGCTATTCCATCAGTTTCGATGGGCATTTTTATTCTTCACATTATTTTTTATAGGCTTTTTCGCTCAAGGCCAACTCTCTGTCATTAATATCTATACTTTATTGTTAGAACTCTCCCATGGTTTTAATCTTGAGTTCTTCCTACTTGATCCCATCATTTTTATACTCTGGGTATACACTGCCATAAGTCTTATATTGTGGGGAAGAGGATTATTTTGTGGCTGGCTCTGCCCATTTGGGGCATTACAGGAAATGCTCTCTTGGGTCGCAAAAAAACTAAAAATACGACAATTAAAAATCCCCGCCACCACCAACAAAAAACTCATTTCCGTTAAGTATATTATTCTGTTTATTCTTATTACAGCTGCATTTTACTCAACTAACCTGGTAGAAAAATTATCTGAGATTGAACCATTTAAAACATCGATTACTTTCTTTTTCATTCAATCATGGCCCTATGTAACATATGCATTACTGCTATTGAGTTTGGGACTATTTATTCATAAATTCTATTGTCGTTATGTTTGCCCTCTAGGTGCAGGACTAGCGATACTGGGGAAATTCCGACGATTTGAGTGGCTCAACCGGCGATCTGAGTGTGGTACACCATGCCAGGTTTGTCGCCACAAATGTGGTATCAACGCCATAGATCAACAAGGACAGATTAACTACAATGAATGCATACAATGTCTAGAGTGTATCGTCATTATTAATGACGACAAGCAGTGCGCACCAGCAATGGTCGCTGCAAAGAAGTCTGCGCGCAAGAATAAGATTGCCGTCGTACAATTATCAACCCCAGTATCAGAAAAATTCGCAATGGATGCAATTCCTGACTAGCTCTATATTCAGACATGCGCTAGCATTTGCCAATCTTTGTAGAGCATCTATGAGTTATTTTGGGTATGGTTGACAATATGAACCTTAAACTAAAAATAAATTTATTTTTTGGCGTGTTGTTGATTTTCTCCTCACTAACAACTACGGGGATACTAATCTCTAATGCTCGCCAAACCGTCCACACAAAAATACAGAGTGCGATGACCGCGGCATCTCACTTAATTACTGTTGTCCTCCCTAGCACTCGCACCACAAACTCCCCTACAGTGCATCAACGCATGGCTAAGTTGGTCAAGGCCCTTAGCGAAATTCCTGGCATACACATCATGGTATATAGAACGGGGCAGCTACAATATGCTGGAGGGCTTACCCCAAACAATTTAGCCATGCCGCCAGGCCTTCTTACTGAATACCTTTCTCCAACAATCAAGCCTCTCATTACACGCTCAGGGGGCGGTGTTATTGTAATTTCTGCGGCCCCCATGCAAGAAATTAGTGAACGCTGGCTGGATATCCGGGCACTTTTAATACTAGGGTCTGGGCTAACTATCTTTATCCTTCTGATACTCTATATAGGTATAAACAGGATTTTCAAACCACTTGAGAATTTATCAAAAGCCCTTTCAAGCTTTGAAAAAGGAGATTTACACCTACGACTACCTAAATTTTCATATAAAGAAATGAACCACATAAGCAATGCCTTTAACCGGATGGGGAAAGCACTCCAATCAAGCATCAGAGACAATCAACGTTTAGCCACATTAGTCAAACAATCAGGCGATGCCATATTATCATTAGATCATGAGGGGAAAATTATTTTCTATAATCATGCTGCGGAGCACATCTTTCCCCAACTCAACCACAATCTAGTTGGAAGCTCCTTGCTTAAACTTGATTTTGGCCAATACCAACAGAAGATAACAGACGTAATTGAACAACATAAGGCTGTAGCCAATCTAGAACTAACCTTACCTAGCAAGAATCGGGATAGTGTCGAACTATTATTATCTATTTCCATACTGTCAGATGTAGAGGAACATGCAACCGGTTTTATTTGCACCTTACGAGATATAACAGAACATAAACAAGCCGAGGCTGCTAAACATCAGCTCCAAGCATCAAGATTACTCACACAACATATGTCAAATATGCAAGAATCTGAACGACGAAATTTAGCCCGTGAGCTGCATGATGAATTAGGGCAATGTGTAACCGCCATAAAAACAGATGCGGTACTCATCAGGAATCGAACGCTGACTCGAGGTAAACTGCCGCCATCCGACTCAAAAATATTCAACAGTGCCCAAGCTATCATAAACGTTGCAAGCCATATTTATGATGTCGTTCACCATATGCTAACTCGCCTTCGGCCTAGCCCACTTGATGACCTGGGTTTAGTGTTAACTTTACAAGGAACTATTTCTACTTGGCAAAAGCGTCAACCGAACATCAAATTTAACCTGGCTTTAAATGGAGAATTGAATAATTTAGAGGAAACAATGAACATGACCATCTTCCGTATTATTCAAGAGTCCATAACCAACGCTGTACGCCATGCTAAAGCCACAAAAATAGATATCTCTGTCACTAATGTCCGCTACAAAAACCAACTGGTCATGGATGTTTCTGATAATGGTAAAGGCATGGAGATCAATGATTTTTACACCGATGTCGATTTTGGCTTACTCGGCATGCGTGAGCGTGTACAGAGTCTAAATGGGGACTTTCAATTAATAAGTGCTCCAGATGAAGGGTTAAAAATACATATAAACCTTCCAATTACAGGTACATAAATAATGAGGTCTACCGAAATAACTGTATTACTTGTAGATGATCATGAATTGGTTCGTGCAGGTTTTCGTCGATTACTAGAGGATGGCGATAAAATTACAATAGTTGCAGAAGCCAGTAATGGCGAACAAGCTGCCGTCAACTACCGTAAATATCATCCAGATGTTGTCATCATGGATTTTTCCATGCCCGGGATTGGTGGCTTGGGTGCTATTGAGAAAATTACAGCTCATGATCCAGAAGCAAAAATATTGGTATTAAGTGTCCATGAAGATAGTATTTTTACTACGCAAGCATTACAGGCCGGGGCCAAAGGATTTATTCCAAAACGTAGTGCACCAGAAGAAATGTATAAAGCTCTTCGCCAAGTTGCGGAAGGAAAAATTTATATTAGCCCTACAATCGCTCAACAAATTGCCATGATGAAACTTACAGGATCTGAACATGTTTTAGATAATTTAAGCCATCGTGAATTTGAAATTTTTCGATTACTAGCTGAGGGAAAAACAGTTAATGAGATTGCTAAAATTTTTAGCCTAAGCCCTAAAACTATTGGAACACATCATACAAACATAAAACATAAGCTTAATGTTTCAAACTCTGCTGAATTAGCACGACTGGCAATTAGGCATGGGATCATTGAGGCCTAACCCATACTAGCCTGTGGGCTGCTATTGGCCCATTTGTTTTTATTGTGAAAAATTTCATAATATTGATTATGTGTAAATCCTCAGCTTTCTCTATGGCATACCTACCTCAATTTTTAATATTTTCTTGAATAAACATCAATATATGTTATAAATATCAACCCACCTTATCCCGGCCTATAAACCAGGTAATGCCCCTAGTAAGCAATTGTAAAATAACACAAATAACACAAATAACACAAATAACACAAAACGGTTTCAACCAAAAATCTTCATTATTACAACATTATACGAGGAAAATCCCGAGGTAGTTTAGGGGTATTACTGATGAAAACCCCATTTTTGACAGGCAGAATCATTACTCAAATTCATAGTAGATATAACTACAGTTTGTATGGGCGAAATCAAAGCAATCCAAGATGCTTTTAAGTTTTGACGTAGTCATACACGTCTACTCTGATTAATTAAGACGAAATCAAGCGTAGGCATAGGTTCAACAATTGGCATGTGACTAACTTTTCATACCGACATATTATAAAAATAAAAATATAAATATAAATATAAATATAAATAAAAATAAAAATAAAAATATAAATATAAATATATAGTGAGGTTCTAAATTGAATGCGCGGGCGACATTTTCAAAGGCATTAAAAAAAATTCGGGTAGAAAAAGGGTTTTCTCAGGAAAATTTGGCCTTTGAGGCAGGCCTATCAATGCGTTCTATTTCACTCCTTGAAGGCAACAAACAACAACCAACCATCACAACCATTGAAAACCTCTCCAAGGCCCTGGGAATTACTATGGTCGAATTTATTATAGAGGCTGAGGTGTAAGGAAAATCCTTAGACAGTTAAAGGTAAATCCTGATGAAACAGACCTTCGTAATAGGCAAAGTTAAAGCTCCAGTTAAAAATAAAATATAAACAATATAGGAATTTAGATATGTGGACTAAACCTGAATATTCAGATATGCGCTTTGGTTTTGAAGTAACTATGTATATCTATCACTGTTAAAACCAAAATATATTTAAATATAAGCATTCGGAGTCCCCCCACTTCGGGTGTTTACTTTTTTACCAAACACCTTTTTAACTTAGCAGTAAACAAGTTAAAATAAGATAGCTTTATTTATGTATGTACACATCTTAGGTTCTGGTGCTGGCGGTGGATTTCCACAGTGGAATTGTAACTGCCTCAATTGTAAAGGCGTACGTGAAGGCACCATAAAGGCTGTTCCCAGAACACAATCCTCCATTGCTGTCAGCGCTAATGGTGAAGACTGGGTTTTATTCAATACTTCCCCTGATATCAAAAAACAACTGGACGATTTTCCAGCTATACAGCCAGGACGAGCCGTTCGAGATACCGCTATTTGTGCCATTGTCATCGTAGATGCACAAATTGATCACTCAACTGGTATTTTAATGCTGCGTGAGCACATTGAACCCTGGGATGTGTACTGTACCAAAGCAGTGCATGATGACCTGACAACAGGCTTTCCCGTATTTAATATTTTAGAACACTTCCGTGGTGTTAATTGGCATGAAGTTAGCACTGATGAATCTTCATTTATGATTCCAAAGGCTGAAGGGTTAATTTTTACTGCCGTACCGCTCAAAAGTGAAGCCCCCCCCTATTCACCTCACCGGCATAACACCGTTCCCGGCGATAATATCGGTGTAAAAATCGAGGATATTCATACAGGGAAAGTATTGTTTTATGCCCCAGGCTTAGGCGTGATAGAAGATCATGTAGTTGATTACATGGCCAACTCTGATTGTATATTGGTTGATGGCACAGTTTGGACTAACGATGAAATGTCAAATGAGGGGATTAGTGACAAGCTAGCCAGTGAAATGGGGCATCTTGATCAATCCAGCGAAGGCGGCATTATGAGTATTCTCAAGACCATGGAAAAACCTCGCAAAATATTGATTCACATTAATAATACCAACCCAATTTTGAACGAAGATTCACCTCAACGCCAAGAATTAGATAATGCAGGCATTGAAGTTTCCTATGACGGAATGGATATCGAGCTGTAGGTTTAAAATCTGCTCTTAAAGAGATATCTTATTTAAAACCCCAGCTCCGACATGAAAGCTCTCTCATAGCAAGCAATAGATAGAAAGGCTAAAACATGTCAAAAAATACACCTTGGTCACCCGAAGAATTTGAACAGCAATTGCGGGCAAAAGAAGACCTTTACCACATTCACCACCCATTCCACATACTGATGCATTCAGGTAAGTTAAATCAAAAGCAAGTACAAGGCTGGGTTGCAAACCGTTTCTATTATCAAACAGCCATCCCCATAAAAGATGCCGCCATTATGGCAAACTGCCCAGAACGAGATGTTCGAAAACACTGGGTTCAACGGATTCTGGATCATGACGGCCACGAAGATGATGCCGGTGGAATTGAAGCATGGTTACAGTTAGGAGAAGCCGTAGGTCTAACTCGCGAAGAACTGTGGTCAGAAGAACATGTGTTGCCAGGTGTCCGTTTTGCCATTGATGCATATGTGAATTTTGCCCGCCGAGTCCCTTGGCAGGAAGCAGCCAGCTCCTCGCTGACGGAAATGTTTGCACCAAAAATCCATCAACACCGCCTGGACAACTGGCCAGATTTGTACCCTTGGATCGAGGAAAAAGGGTACCGTTATTTCCGAAAACGTCTCACTGAAGCACGACGTGATGTAGAACATGGACTGGCAATAACATTGGATTATTACAAGACACGTGCTGATCAAGAACGTGCCCTGGATATTTTACAGTTTAAGCTGGACATACTATGGACCATGCTGGATGCGATGTGGATGGCCTACATCGAAGGTCGTCCTCCATACCATATGGATGTCTAAACAAAGCTAAATTCTTTTCCGACTGCTTCGGATTGGTGGTGAATCCACCCCCTACGCATGTCATCACTTAGGATCAATGAGAGTACATACATGCACGAACCTGTATTTAGTGCCCAAAGTGTGCCCGTACTTGCACCGGGCTATCGATTCCAGTGGGAGCCAGCCCAGGATTGTTTTGTATTGCTCTATCCCGAAGGTATGGTGAAATTGAACCCGGCGGCTGGTGAGATACTAAAAAGCGTAACGGAAAACAAGCAAACTGTAGCTGAACTTATCGCAACATTAAAGGCCGCCTTTAATGGCGCCGACCTGGACAATGATGTTTATCAGTTCCTGGAGGAAGCACATGACAACAGCTGGATCAGAGCAGAATAAAGCATCTGGCAGTACCGGAGGCACCTCCGGYATGCATATGAATAACACCATCCGTCAGCCGCTTTGGTTGTTGGCAGAACTAACATATGCCTGCCCGTTACAGTGTCCCTACTGCTCAAACCCAACTAACTTCGCTAACATCAAACAAGAATTAACTACGGAGCAGTGGATTAGTGTTTTCCGTCAGGCTCGTGAAATGGGCGCATCACAACTTGGCTTTTCAGGTGGTGAACCATTGTCACGACCTGACTTGGTTGAGTTGATAAGAGAAGCCAGGAATATGGGGTTCTATACCAACCTGATCACCTCTGGTGTCGGGATGACCGAAGCAAAAGTTGCTGAATTTAAAGAAGCCGGCCTGGATCACATTCAGGTCAGTTTTCAAGCCAGCTCTGAAGAGCTAAATAATTTGATAGCTGGAACCAATGCCTTCAAACACAAAGTAGCAATGGCCAAGGCCGTCAAGGCTCACGGTTACCCCATGGTATTGTGCTTCGTCACCCACCGCCAGAATATCGACCAAATAGAAGATATCCTTGACCTGGCGATCTCACTTAAAGCAGATTATGTTGAGCTGGCAACAACTCAATACTACGGATGGGCAATGCATAATCGTGATCAGCTGTTGCCCATGAAAGATCAATTAGACCGAGCTAAAGCCATTGCTCATCGCTATCAGGATGAACAGAACGGTAAGATGAAAATCTACTATGTGATTCCGGATTACTATGAAGAGCGCCCAAAACCCTGCATGAATGGCTGGGCTAATGTTTTCCTGACAATCGCACCGGATGGGACAGCCCTTCCCTGCCACTCAGCGCGTGAATTGCCCGGCATGTCTTTACCCAATGTGAAAGAAATAAGTATTAAAGCAATTTGGGAAGACTCTAACGACTTTAATCGATTCCGTGGTTTTGACTGGATGCAAGAGCCTTGTCGTTCTTGTGATGAAAAAGAAAAAGACTTTGGCGGTTGCCGGTGTCAGGCCTATATGCTGACGGGAAACCCAGCCAAGACAGATCCTGTCTGTACCAAATCCCCGGACCACCACCTGATACTGGAAGCCATTGAGCGGGCCTGTCACGAAGCAAAAAAACCAGAAACTGAAACTAAACCCCTGGTCTTTCGAAACCCCAAAAACTCCAAACAACTCCATGGAGAATAAACCTGCAATCCTCACTCACGGATTGAGTAAAAACTACGGTCAAATCACCGTGGTAAATAATCTAGATTTAAAGATTGAATCAGGCGAGTTTTATGGCCTGTTAGGGCCTAATGGCTCAGGTAAAAGCACAACTATCCATATGCTCACCACAATGACAGYTCCCACCTCCGGTGAAGCATTCATTGCAGGGCAACAAGTATCTGCGGACCCTGTCGCCATTCGCCGTTCCGTAGGCTTGGTGTTTCAAGACTCAGCACTAGACCGAACCATGTCTGTTGATGAAAACCTGAAATTTGCTGCAGCAATGTATAACTTGAAACCGATGGACGCAGACCTACGAATTAATGAACTATTAAGTATTTTTGGTCTTGAAGAAAAACGCTATCATAAATTATCGACGCTATCTGGTGGACAACGCCGTGCAATCGATATTGCCCGGGGCGTTCTACATAAACCCAAGGTACTTTTTTTGGATGAACCCACGGTAGGACTGGACTTGCCAAATCGCCGTGCTATCTGGCGATTTGTTGAACAATTACGGCAGAATGAAGGTATGACCATATTTCTCACCACCCACTATTTAGAAGAAGCCACAGCCTGTGATTGGGTCGACTTTATCCTAGGAGGCAAACGACAACATGGTGGCACACCAGCCGATTTAATCCAAAAATTAGGTGCTTACATTCTGGATGTCACCAGCTTAAACCTTGATGCTATTAAGGCCCAGTTAATACCTATCTTCGGAAAACCCTTACAAGAGGATGAACAATTAAGTTTCAAAATCCCCACAGATGATGTCGATTTTTACCAATTACAGCAAACCTTAGGTGATTTAGCCTCATCAATGCAGTGGCGACGCCCTAACCTAAACGACGTTTATTTATGGACCTATGGCGATTAAATTTCGAGCCAACGGAACAAGGAGATTCTAGGTGATCTGGCGTCCGGTAAAAGCCATTGTGGGGCGTGAGCTTAGCAAGTTGTTTCGACAGCGGGCACGGTTAATTAGCGCCATGACACGACCTCTGATATGGCTGCTAGTCATTGGTTCCGGGGTTGGCAGYATGCTCCACAGCTCACAACAGGAAGGGTATTTAACATTCCTGGTGCCAGGTGTAGTAGCAATGACACTATTATTTGCCTCATTGTTATCCGCACTAACCCTCGTCTATGACAAAGAATTTGGGGTGATGCGTATGATGATGATAGCGCCTATCCCCCATTACTGGATTGTATTGTCCAAATTAATTGCTGCCACACTGATAGCCGTGGTGCAGGCTATCTTATTACTACTGATTTTGTTTGTTCTACAGTTTGTCAGTATCGATATCATACTTAGCTTGTTATTTCCGACACTATTAACTGCGGTTTGCTGTGCGGCTATCGGTGGCCTCATTGCGGTCTGGTCTAAAACCCTTGATAACTTTGCGGTGATGATGAACTTCTTTATCTTCCCTACCTTTTTTCTAAGTGGCGCATTGTACCCGGTTAGCCAACTACCCGATTTTTTACGCTACGCCGTGCTGGCCAACCCATTCAGCTATGGTGTCGATTTACTTAAACATTCTGTACCCAATGTTGACACTGACTTTACGGTTATGACAGATATTCTCGTACTGACCACTTTCTCATTCATAGCTATTGCCACAGCTTGCTGGCGTTTTTCATGTCCCTCAGCCCACGAACCACTGTTCCACCGCATCACAAAAAAATAAGTTATGTACAATTACACTAYTCAAAGACCGGCCAATCGTGTCGTCTATAGCACATCGTTGTACTGAATCAAAAATAGCACCTGCYAATTAATGYACATTGGGGATAAYACCYACYTGAGGCATCTCAGCCAAACCGATATCCCGCGCATGCTGCTCAAASCCYTTATTCTTCCAGAAGAACGCTCCGGGCATGGTGGTGGGAATCACCAACACATAAAATTAAGAGTCATACACGATCCACCCAAATATCAGGGTTAAGTCCGACAGCCTCCTAACGTCACGTACTGTCAATTGGGGGGAGGRAATTCCTCAAACAGAAATTCTGCATCCCTATTCATCACAGACTGAGAATTTGGCTGCATTGCAATTTCCCGACTCGCTCGAACCTGCCAAACCGTCTTTTTCTGAGCACGATCAACCATATTGAGCCTAATGATGCCATGCTGTTTTTGACAGTTTTTTTCAACATCCACTTCAGAGGAGACAGGGCTTTCAATTTCCTTCAATGAAAGTGACTCCATAGTTTTAGAGCTAATGACATACTGTATTTCCAAGTCAGGGTTTTCAAGATCTTCCCTTAATCCTTTCTGAAAAAAGGCATGCCTGAAGGACTCATCAAGCTTGGAAACCCTATCCTGCAAGTCATCGCTGGCGCTGACACATTTGAGACGGTAACTTTTATAATCATCAAACTGAATAAATTTTGCGTAAGCCACATCTTTTGTAATCGACAATTTTGATTCTACATGCCGCCCCTCAAGCTTGAAACGCAACATTAGATTATTTCTTGAATCCGCATTTTTTAAGGCCTCATCTTCATCTATCTTACCCTGCTGAACCAGTTCAAATAATTCACCATCAAAGGTTTGGCACCCTAGTTCGGTAGACTGAATCATCGCCTCTTTAATTTTATCGATTTTTGCCTTAGCAATCAGATCACTGATATAGGGGGTATTTAGCATCACTTCGACGGCAGCAATACGCTTACCGCTAACACCAATCGGTAAGCGCTGAGAAACAACGGCCCTGAGATTTAAAGACAAATCCTGCAGCAATTGTTTATGTGCTTCATCCGGAAAAAAATTTAAGATACGATCAATAGCCTGATTAGCATTATTAGCGTGTAAAGTACTGATACATAAATGCCCTGTCTCTGCATATGCCATAGCACTCTTCATCGTTTCTTGATCACGAATCTCACCAATCAAAATTACATCAGGTGCTTCGCGCATTGCATTTTTTAACGCAATACTATAAGAATCAGTATCAAGCCCCACTTCCCGCTGATTGACCAGTGACTTTTTATGCTCATGAACGAACTCAACAGGATCCTCAATCGTCAAAATATGACCGGTCTTATGGCTATTTCTATAGTCAATCATTGACGCTAAGGTTGTCGATTTTCCTGTACCTGTACCACCCACAAGGAGAACTAACCCTCGTGGCACCATAATTAATTCTTTCAAAATAACGGGCAGACCGAGAGATTCGAGCGAAGGTATTTGCGACTGGATATGCCGGGCCACTAAAGCAATACTGCCCATCTGTCGAAAAACATTAATGCGAAACCGCCCCACAGTCTGTACTCTCAGCGCTATATTAAGTTCTGAAGTTTCTTCAAATAGACGCATCTGCTCATCACTGAGCATGGCATAAACCAACTCGTGAACCTGGCTTGACGATAGTGGATCCGGGCTAATAGCCGTAAGCTCACCCTCCACTTTAATATAGGCAGGCGCATCAACCGACAAAAATAAGTCAGATGCTCCCGCACTCACCATACGGTTTAATAATTGATAAAAATCCAACACAGCTCCTTCAATGCTTATTGATTAACCCTTATCATTGCTACTTCAGCTAATGCTTAACAATTCATTCCACCACATCACTATCAGAGTCTGAAGGTGCCTCAGCACCAATAAAAGCAGCTAAAGCCGGTTCGATATCCGACACTATTGATATAGGTGGAACAGCCAATAACGGATACTCAAGAGCGACTGGAATATCCGAATATTTATAAAGCAGCTTATTTTTCTTCTGCCTTTTTAGTATGGACCTTGTGAGCAAGTTAGTTCATAGCTATGTGAATAAACTTCAAGTATTAAGTCAAATGGATCTTCTACACAGTACATACGGTAGGCTTTCTCCAGGATAGCATCCTCTAATCAGCATTTTTTGCTTGCCGCTATGGGCCACAATTTTTCCACAAATCCGCCCATATCCGGGACTTGGAAGCAAAAGTGAAAGGTGCTCGTCTTCCAGTATTTAAAGTCTTTTGGAGTTTCATTATTCTTGAACTCAAACCAAGAAAAATAGGAGGACTTTATTTTTCACCAACAGATCCTCACCAAACCCGATTGGTGATATTGATTGCTCGATGGATAAGAACCCACCAAAGGGAAAGATGGATTGGGTTTGGGACACCTAAGGCAGGCACCAAACGAAAGGGGGCTTTTAGTCCAAAATAGATTGTTAGAATGGTTTTGACCGGTCCTTCGCTGCTGAGACATCACCGTTTTCCCTTGCAAGTCTGGATGTAAGATTAGCAGGGTTATTTCAATCTGCAAGCCTCCAAACGGGTATAGCGTCCACTCTGGTTCTCCCTTTAAAGCTCACCACCAGTTTACGATCATAGTTCTACTCACCCCCCCCTTAACACTAATCAATCGATTAATGTGTGTTGGGAATAACACCTACCTGGGGCATTTCTGCCAAACCGATATCCCGAGCATGTTGCTCAAACCCTTTATTCTTCCAGAAGAACGCACCGGGCATGGTGGTGGGAATCACCAACACATAAAACAGGGCTCGACCGACAATACTGGTAGCCAACAAGAGCAACCCGGCAAATGACCAACCCGCCAAAGCCAACGAACCATCACCGGCAAACGCCAGCAATCCCATCATCAACAGTAAGTTCACACCCAGTAATGCATTGCGACAATCGTATGTTTTACCGAAGGTGGTGCACTGAACAAAGTGTGAAGCAGCCCCCTCGTGGGTGGCACTGTTCATGGCCCTGGCATGGGCTATCAAACCAATACTCTCGGCAGMCACACCAATRARCATCAAYAWRCCCGCYMSCATSATGGCCGAGCTGTAAGMTGTTTCCATCAATGCCARTGTSGMAACAATGACGRCACCACYCACCAAAGCACCGAGRCTGAGCATATTGCCAAAGAARCTGGTGACCACTTGCCARTGRTYCCARAAWGGGCGSGCYYTRATRCGGTAGCAMCGRTTCATRTARTACAGGCCGGCTAATGCGGAAGGYASCGCTAGCCAACCAAATACATTGGCAAGGTTGGTCATCACGCTGGGCGAGAGTATTTCCGTCATAGAGCCACCGAACAACGCTGCATCCAATGATTGAAACAAGCTATTTGCTGGCAGGGAAAACAACACATGCAGTCCCAATGCACCCATAAAGGCGGCGATACCCAATCCTTCACGGCAAACGGGTGAATGCCTCCAGTTATTAAAACCACGATAAAAAAGCTTAGGTTTACCCAGGTGCATACTGGACATAAACAGTCCAAAAGCCACGATGAAAAAGCTCAAAATAGCCAACGGGACGTAGGCTACTGTTTCACGAAATGCGACCAGACTTTCCACCCCGAATTGGCTACCAATAAACGGTAACGCAAAAGCGCCAATAGATGCCTGAGCCGTCAACGTAAACAGTACCAATGGGTTTTCTCGCGAGCTAAGACGACCAAGATTCCAATAACGGGTTCGACCTTCCTTCTGGTCAACTACCGTTTTATAGCTACCTTTTTCATCCTTCTGATACTTCACCGGCATGGAATCCGTCCGCTTCATTTCTTCCGGCATTTCGGTGATTTGCTGGAAACGGATATTTGGGTGGGTAATGTCTGGATCGGGGAAGCCCGGTATCGTAGTTTTAGCCTGATCGCGATTTTCCGGGATATTCTCAATCACGCCAAAATCGAGGGCGTTACCCACACAGGCTGAAACACAGGCAGGCTTTAAGCCAATTTCCAGCCGATCCACACACATATTGCATTTGGACACCTCCCCCTGAATTGGATCCAGTTGAGGGGCGTTGTAGGGACATACCCAAGTGCAATAACCACAGCCGAAGCAGGTATCGGGGTCTTGTAACACCGCGCCAAATTCTGCGTGCTTGGTATACGCTCCCGTAGGGCATCCTTTCAAACAGACAGGGTCATCACAATGGTTACAAGCCATGGAAATATTCATGCGCTTGTAATCCGGGTAGCTACCACCCTCCACATAACCCACCGAGCGAAAGGAGATGTGGGCCGGAGTTTCATTCTTCTCGCTACAGGCTGCCTCACAGGCGTGACAACCAATGCAGTTATCCGCCGTAAAAAAGAATCCATGCTGTTTATTGCGGTTAGGGTTACAACCTACTTCAGGGTTTTCATTGATAAACATCGAGCGATCTTCAGGAAGCCCGCTCAAATCCACCAAATCAATTTTCTGTCCATAACGGTTTTCGTCGTCAATTTTTTTATCGGACAAAAAGGCATAGGGCTGCTCTTCAGTACGAATTTCCCACAGAGTACTGCCATCCGCTTTAGGTGTTTCTACTACCACACCATCAGAATTAGATTTATCCGAGGCCAACTCTTCAATTAACTGATTCATAACCATCCCATATTCATTTAAAACGCTCGCCGTTTAACATTCAGCTCRGCGGCCTCTTGCTGGTCTACAGGTTCGATACGTACCGAGCACTGCTTGAAAGCCGGTTGCCTGGAATGGGGGTCCAATAAACCCAGGGTTAGGCGGTTGACGCAATCGTGGTAGTGGAATGGAATAAACACCATGTTTCTGGGCACTCGATGGGTCAGTTGCACCATCACCACCGCATCACTGCGGCGTGAAACCAGTCGTACGTATYGCTGGTGTTCAAYACCCTGTTCGGCGGCAGCGTCCGGGTTCATTTCCATATAGGCTGTGGGACTGAACTTGTTACAGTTACCCAATTTTCCCGTGCGAGTACGGGTATGAAAGTGTTCAACCACACGACCACTGTTCAACCAGAAGGGAAAGTCCTGACAAGGTTGCTCGTTGTTATTGATAAAATTCACACTGATCAAATTGGCCCTACCATCGGCAGTCTGGAATTGACCGTCGGTGTACAACCGGGCAGCACCTTTAGGCTTCTCTTTTTCGTCACGCTCAGCATCTGCTTGCGTGTAGGGCCACTGAATACCCCTGGCCTGCTCTATTTTGTCGTAACTCATGCCAGAAATATCCAGGGTACGACCCTCACCCACTGACAGTACCTTCATCTCCTCAAAAACATCTTCTGCCGAATCAGGAAAGTCGATAACACTGCCATGATCAAAACGTTTTGATAGTTGGTTGAAAATCCATAAGTCCGATTTTGAATTGCCGAACTCAGGGATCGCTTTGCGGGTAAGATTCACTCGACGTTCTGTATTAGTGTGACACCCCTCCTTCTCTGCCCATACAGATGCGGGTAAAAAAACATGGGCATATTGATTGGTCTCAACGTCCTCATAACAATCCTGAACCACCAGAAACTCCAATTTTTCCAGTGCTTTTCTAATTCTGGCCGTGTCGGCCATGGAGGTCATAGGATTGGTGGCYACCAACCATAGGCCTTTTATTTCACCSGTCTCAATRGCGGGAAAAATATCRGTTTCAGACAAGCCTCGCTGCTTGGGAAAAAACTCGGGATTAATACCCCAAAAATCAGCAATATATTCACGGTCTTTTTCATTCTCGAGGTAACGATAACCCGGCAAGCCCGAGCAAGATGACCATTCCCGTGTACCCATGGCATTGCATTGCCCAGTAATAGAGAGGCTGGTGCCCCCCGGCTTTCCAATATTGCCTGTCACCAAATTAAGGTTATTGATATTGGCCACACCATCAGAGCCATGGGTGCTCTGGTTAATACCCATGGTCCAGATCGACATGGCACTGCCTGCACGGGCRTASAGCCKYGCYACSGTRCGAATRCGRTCTTCATCAATACCGCATACATGTTGCGCAACTTTTGGGTCATACGCGTCTGATAAAACCAGCTTAATCAATTCATCCGAACCATTGGTGTGGGCATCAATATAGGCTTGGTCCTGCAACCCTTCAGAAAAGATCACATGCAACATCGAATTGATCAGTACRCAGTCYGTGCCGGGAGTAATCGGTAGATGGAAATCAGCAAACTGGGCCAGCATAGTTACCCGAGGATCAACCACAATAAGGGGGAACTTCCTCTTTTCCAGCGCCTCTTTAAGGCGCCAGTAAATAATGGGGTGTTGCTCCGGCAGGTTGGARCCAAATGCCATAAAACATTCGGTATGTTCAAAATCATCGTAGCAGCCAGGAGGGCCATCAGAACCGAAGGAACGCTTGTAACCCGATACCGCCGACGCCATACAAAGCGTGGTATTACCATCGTAATTATTGGTACCTATACACCCTCTCGCCAGTTTCCCCAGGGTATAAAACTCTTCGGTCATCAACTGGCCAGTGGAAACAATGGCAAAGGAATCGCGGCCGTATTTGTTTTGAATGTCTTTGATTTTTTYTGCGGTGACATCTAAYGCCTGATCCCAGCTAGTAACCTCAAAATCTTCATAAGGTTTACTGCGAATCAGTGGTTCAGCTCCACGCCCGGCTGAATCAAATAGATCATGCTCCAGAATACCTTTAATACAGAGTTTTCCCCGATTCACATCGGCACCGGCATGCCCTCGACTGGTCACTACCTTGCCTTGGTCATTTAAACCAAGTTCAATGGAGCAACCCGTAGAGCAGTAGTTACAGGTGGAATATTTCCACTCAACAACCTCTTTTTTAGGGATAAYTATCGGCTTTCGTTTYTTTCTACCAAATAACATCGGAGTAATTCACACCTAATYATGGCCGTTGTAAAAAAATATYWAATAATKATTTAYATCAATACATGAGCAAAAACTAAGCCACNTTTTTAAATTWNTNNNATNAAAANAATATTWWTMWTTWWWWAYWAMWAAYWAMNAATTAAWMTWWMWYYMMTAKWTWTWTYWTTWYMTCMYTTSATYYGMYYYMACNCTNNNNGCACCAACTTAARCARYTRTGCACTATTTTCGAGCRCRCTATTTTGAAACYCGCKCCTAAAYTGTGCTTAAAARAYKCTWTWTYYAARCACMCCWYAYYCAMWYATCSCCATTAACCMTATGTAWWAMATGGTTATTTKTTYAKATAAACRAAACTGGCATCYTCTTTGCAMYAGCCAYARGRAAGACACTGAATTTCCTTTGTATCAAGTGAGCCACCATGACAGTAGAGCAACTAACCGCACACCCAAATGCACCAAAGCCTGGTCGAGTGACACTGGTTGGTGCTGGACCAGGTGATCCAGAATTACTGACTATAAAGGCGTTAAAAATTATTAAAAATTCTGACTTTATTCTTTATGACAGCCTTGTCAGTCAAGAAATTTTGGAATTATTTCCCACTAAAACACCTGTTATGTATGTGGGAAAACAAAAAAGCAATCATAGTATTCCGCAGGAGGCGCTAAACGACTTGCTCGTGTCGAAAGCACTGCAAGGATTGAATATCTGTCGCCTAAAAGGGGGCGACTCATTTGTCTTTGGTCGCGGCGGGGAAGAAATGCTCAAGCTGAAAAGCGCTGGCATTGAAGTGGAACTGGTACCCGGTATCACTGCTGCCTCTGGTTGCACCAGCTATGCGGGGATACCACTCACACACAGAGGCATTTCACAAGGTTGCACCATGGTGACTGCCCATGGGGAAAAAGAGCTGAACCTTCCGTGGGAAAACCTTGCCAACCTCGGCCACACCTTAGTGTTTTACATGGGGCTGAGTAAATCAGAACTGATCAGCACCCAGCTTCAAATCCACGGAATGCCACCCAGTACACCCGTAGCCCTAATAGAAAACGGCTGCCGCCCGAACCAACGCGTGGTTCGAGGCCAACTACATGAACTGCCACTGTTGGCCGAAAGGGAACGCGTCCAGTCGCCCGCTCTAATCATTGTTGGTGACGTAGTGAATCTCGCCGATCAACTGGCTTGGTTTTCCGATAGAGAGTTTTCCGATAAAGAGTTGGCCAACGCAGAACCCTCTCAATATGAGAACAGGAAAATTCAGAAATTATCCGCCTGAGCAATTAGAACGCAGATGAAATATAGACAGAGGTAAAAGTTGTATGAGTAAACAGCGCATCATTGTTGTAGGTAACGGTATGGTGGGACACCGGTTTATTGAAAACCTGATGGATTCCCCCTCTGCGGACAGTCTGGAGGTCATCACCTTTTCCGAAGAACCCAGACTGGCCTACGACCGAGTACAGTTAAGTGCCTACTTTTCCGGTTCCACCGCTGATGACCTAGCACTCACCAGCGAGGGCTACTACCAGGAACGCGGTGTTAACTTTGTCCTTAATGACAAGGTCGTCAGCATTAACCGATCTGAAAAATACGTGGTGACGGCCAGTGGTCGTCAAGAGAAATACGACAAGCTGGTRCTAGCAACAGGGTCATATCCCTTTGTGCCCCCTATYCCCGGAAAAGATCAGGATCAYTGCCTGGTTTATCGCACCATAGAAGACCTTGAAGCRATCACAMATTCAGCTRAGACCAGTAAGGTCGGTGTTGTCGTAGGTGGAGGCCTGTTGGGACTTGAGGCTGCCAGCGCCCTGACAAACCTTGGTCTGGAAACCCATGTGGTCGAGTTTGCTCCCCGGTTGATGGCCGTTCAGCTGGATGAAGGTGGCGGAAAACTATTGCGACGCAAGATTGAAGATCTTGGCCTCACTGTCCACACAGAGAAAAACACTCAGGAAATTGTTGCCGGTGAACACTGCCGCTACCGCATGAATTTTGCGGATGGCTCCTTTCTGGAAACCGATATGGTGCTGTTCTCCGCAGGGATTCGCCCWCAGGATGAACTGGCTCGAGAGTTCGACCTGGAAATGRGTGAACGCGGCGGCATTGTCATTAACAATCAATGCCAAACCTCTGACGAAGACATTTATGCCATTGGCGAGTGTGCCCTCTGGGAGGGCCGAATTTTTGGTCTGGTAGCCCCCGGCTACACCATGGCCAAGGTGGCGGGATCACATATTACCGGTGGAAATGACTCCTTCACAGGTGCCGATATGAGCACCAAGCTCAAATTACTGGGTGTTGATGTCGCCAGTATCGGTGATGCCCACGGCAATACGCCGGGCGCACAGAGCTACATCTATACCGATGAAGTGAATGAAATCTACAAGCGACTGGTGGTTTCTGAAGATAGCACACGTTTGCTAGGTGCCGTATTAGTAGGCGATGTAGAAGCCTACGGAAACTTACTGCAATTTAAACTCAATGATATGGCACTGCCGGAAAACCCGGAGGCTCTTATTGCACCATCCATTGGTGACACACCGATGATGGGAGTGGAAGCCTTACCCGACACAGCCCAGATCTGTTCCTGTTATGACGTATCCAAAGGCACCCTATGCAGTGCCGTGCAAAATGGTTGCACGGATCTAGGCGCCATTAAAGCAGAAACCTCTGCGAGTACGGGCTGCGGTGGCTGTGCCGCCATGGTCAAGCAAGTGATGGACAGCGAGTTGGCCAACTTGGGCATTGAAGTCAACAATGACCTCTGCGAGCACTTTGCCTACTCCCGCCAGGAGTTAGCCGATATTGTCAGAATTAAGGGCATCACCACTTTTGACAAATTACTGTCTGAATACGGCACAGGCCTGGGCTGCGAAATCTGTAAGCCTACAGCGGGCTCTATTCTCGCCTCCTATGGCAACGAATATATCCTGAAGAAAGAACATATTGGGCTACAAGACACCAATGACCTCTATCTAGGTAACATGCAGAAAGATGGCACCTACTCCGTAGTACCTCGAGTACCCGGTGGTGAGATCACCCCGGAAAAATTAATTGTGCTGGGTGAGGTAGCAAAAGAATACGACCTCTACACCAAAGTCACCGGCGGTCAACGCATCGACTTATTTGGCGCACAACTCCATGAACTACCTGAMATCTGGCGCAAACTGATTGATGCYGGMTTYGAAACYGGYCAYGCCTAYGGSAAATCCCTRCGYACRGTYAARTCCTGTGTYGGCAGYACCTGGTGTCGCTWTGGYGTTCAGGACAGTGTSTCYATGGCYMTYGCWATCGAGGACCGCTACAAAGGGCTSCGYTCTCCYCACAAARTCAARATGGCYGTKTCYGGYTGYACCCGYGAGTGCGCGGAAGCCCAAAGTAAAGATGTCGGCATTATTGCCACTGAAAATGGCTGGAACCTCTATGTGTGTGGCAACGGTGGCATGCGCCCCCGCCACGCTGACCTGTTTGCCACCGATCTCGAYGATGAAACCCTAATYAAATATATCGACCGGTTCTTTATGTTCTACRTCCGTACCGCAGACCGACTACAACGCACGTCGGTATGGCTGGAAAATCTTGAGGGAGGCCTCGATTACCTGAAAGAAGTCATCATTGATGACAAGTTGGGTATCTGCGAGGAACTTGAAAGTGAAATGACCAAGGTCGTTGGCACCTATCAATGTGAGTGGAAAACCACCATTGAGGACCCGGAAAAACTCAAGCGCTTTAGTCACTTTATCAATGCCGATGAGCCCGACAGCAATCTCGCCTTTGTAAAAACACGAGGCCAGCGCCGTCCAGCAACTGAAGCAGAAAAAATCACTGCAATAGAAGTTGTGGAGTAATTCATGAGTACTGAAATCAACAACATTGAAAACAACAGTGAATGGGTCAGCATTTGCCAGGACCAGGACCTTTTAGCCAACACGGGTCTGTGCGCCCTACACGRTGGTGAACAAGTGGCTATTTACAAAATTAGCCCATGCGTGGAATACAGCCAGGATTTATATGCCATTTCCAACTATGACCCCATTGGTAAAGCCAATGTTCTTTCCCGAGGTATTTTGGGAAATATAGGTGACCACTTAGTGGTGTCCTCACCACTCTACAAACAGCACTTTGACCTCGTCTCAGGTGAATGCCTGGAAGACCCAGCGCATCAGGTTAAAACCTACGAGATACGACGTTTCAATGACGAAATTCAATTGAAGAAAACTGTTGAGTGAAAACCGGAATTATTATGACCACAGAATCTTTCAATATATTTTCCTTCAAAGGAAAAATGAAAACCCTCCACATGAGCTGGTTTGCTTTTTTTATTACCTTTTTCGTGTGGTTTAACCACGCACCCATGCTACAGGCCATTGCCCACTCACTGGGTCTGTCCAGCTCAGAGATAAAAACACTACTGATTCTCAACGTGGCACTCACCATTCCAGCCAGGGTGATTACCGGTATGCTGACGGATCGGTTTGGACCAAAGATCGTCTATTCCGGCCTATTAGCCCTCTGTTCCATCCCCTGCTTTATGTTTGCCATGGCTGACACCTTCACTCAAGCCGCCCTGGCGCGCTTCCTACTCGGCTTTATTGGCGCAGGATTTGTAGTCGGTATCCGGCTGGTCAGCGAGTGGTTYCCTGCCAATGARCTAGGTACTGCMGAAGGTATTTATGGTGGCTGGGGWAACTTCGGTTCTGCCGCAGCTGCATTYWGTTTGCCYGTYCTGGCYCTWGYCTTTGGTGGTGATGATGGCTGGCGYTATGCCGTYGGRCTGACMGGYCTKATCAGCYTRYTGTTCAGYATTGTTTTCTACAAAAATGTGTCTGAYACRCCCAAGGGYTCYACCTACTTYAAACCTAAACACAGTGGCGCCATGGAGGTCACCAGYAAAGGCGACTTCTTCTTMCTGCTYGSAATGAAAGTGCCCATGTAYGCAGCACTKGCGCTATTAAGCTGGAAGCTCTCACCTGCGGGCGTTAGCCTAATATCTGAAACGGTTTGTATTGCCATCTATGTAAGTTTGGTGCTGCTTTATGCCTATGAAGTCGTCCTGACATGGAAGGTGAACCGGGACGTTTTTGTCAAACCCGTACCAGAACTGCATCAGTATAAATTCAGGCAAGTGGCGGTATTGAACATACTCTACTTCGCGACCTTTGGCTCAGAACTCGCGGTGATCTCCATGCTGCCGCTATTTTTTGCCGATACTTTTGAACTCACCCCGGTGGTGGCAGGCATGGTAGCTTCAGCCTATGCCTTTATGAACCTGATGTCCCGCCCTGGTGGCGGCTGGCTCTCTGACCGCTTTGGTCGAAAACCCACCCTATTGATTTTGACGGCRGGTTTGGCTGTAGGCTATTTACTGATGGCCATGGTCGATAGCCAATGGCCAGTTTGGCTCGCAGTACTTGCCGCCATGGCTTGYTCTTTCTTCGTRCARTCTGGYGAAGGYGCGGTATTTGCTACCGTGCCATTGATCAAGCGTCGACTGACAGGGCARATYGCCGGGATGACCGGTGCCTACGGTAATGTCGGTGCCGTGGTATACCTGACCGTTCTTTCAATGGTGGAGTACCAAACCTTCTTTCTCGTTATTGCGGGAACCGCCATATTAGGCTTTGTCACGCTACTGCTGATGGAAGAACCGAAGGGAAGCATGGCCGAAATTCACGAAGATGGTTCCGTTGAATTAATCAGCGTCACCTAAGAATAACGACAACTGGAGACACCATAACTGTGACTGCCGCCATATCTGCTGAATCAGTATCTGTTGAATCAACACGGGTTGATTCTCAGCACCAGGCATTACCCTCTGGACTGAGGGTGACCTTTGGTGGGCACTCCATTGCGGGCATTAAAAAGAAAAATGAAGATGCTTTTGCCGCTTACTTACCGTCATCAAAAGGAATCAATCGGCTCAAGGGCATTACCGCTTGTATCGCCGATGGTGTCAGCTGTAGCGAGAATGCTCAGCTAGCCAGTCAAACAGCTGTCACCCTTTTTATTGACGATTATTACAGTACACCAGAAAGCTGGACTGTCAGAACATCCGCAGCCCGTGTCCTGTCATCACTGAATGCCTGGCTTTACCATCATGGACGACAGGACTATCAACCCCAAAATGGGGCAGTAACAACCTTTAGCGCGGCCATTTTTAAATCAAGAACGGCCCACTTATTCCATGCTGGTGACAGTCGCATATACCGGTTTAGAAGTGGCGAGCTGGAACAGCTTTCTACTGATCATTGCAATCATGGTTCAGGAGGTAAAACCTATCTGACTCGGGCATTGGGGATGGATAGCCATCTGGAAGTCGACTATATCCAGGCAGAGCTGGAGCTGGATGATCTCTTCCTGCTCACTACGGACGGTGTTCATGATGTACTGACCAAAAATGAACTAATTGCTTTTGCTCAATCTGCCAATAACACGCTGGAAGACCTTGCGACGACAATTATCAATCGTGCACTATCCAAGGGTAGTGAAGATAATCTGAGCTGCCTGTTAGTACGTATTGAAGAATTACCGATGGAAGATATTAATGATCTCCATCGAAAATTAACCCATAAAACCATTCCACCGGTCATGAAACCGGGAATGAGTATTGATAATTATACCGTTCAGCAGGTGCTCTATAGCGGAACACGCAGTCACCTATATCTAGTCACTCACCCGGATCACAACGATCAACTTGTACTAAAAGCACCGTCGGTTAACTTTGCCGAGGATGCCCAATACCTCGAAGGATTCATGCGTGAGGAGTGGGCAGGAAGACGTATCAATAACAAAGGGGTGATGAAGATCTTGCCCCAGGATGATAAAAGTAAATTTCTTTACCATCTCTGTGAATACATTGAAGGACAGACCCTGCGGCAATGGATGTATGACAACCCACAACCACCGCTGGAAAAAGTAAGAGCCATTAGTCAGGGCATTATTCAATCACTACGGGCATTTCAACGGCTCGGTATGGTTCACCGCGATCTGAAACCTGAAAATGTGATCATTGATAAAAATGAACAGATAAAACTTATTGATTTTGGAACGGTACAAGTCAGCGGKCTCAATGAGATAAATAGTCCGCTCAATGAAGAATGTCCGGTTGGTTCCGTCGACTATATCGCTCCAGAATACCTAATGGGCCAGCGGGGAACCTACCGATCAGACCTCTTTTCACTGGGTGTCATCATCTACGAAATGGTGACGGGAAAACAGCCGTTCAATTTATCAAACACGCATAGAAGAACACCAAAGCATTTTGGCGAATGGCAATATCATTCGGCACAGGAATACCGTTCAGATATACCACTATGGTTGGATCTTGCTTTGGAAAAAGCCACAAACCCTAACCCAGCAGGACGATATCCAGCCTTATCTGAATTCTACGTGGATCTCTGTACACCCAATAAAACTATGGTAAATAAGCGTGAGAAATCTCCACTGCTTGAACGAGACCCCGTTCTCCTCTGGAAAATGATCTCTGCCTTGCTCTTGATCATTGTTGTTCTTCAGGCGGCCTTATAGAGTGACTTGAACCAAGGTAGCCGTGAAGGTCCGTGTAAACAGATAACACAAAATTTTGGAGACTAAGTACCAATGAACCATTCAAGTACTACCCCAAGTACTATCCAAGCAAAAGATATCATGCACGAAGATGTTCTCAGTGTGTACGAAGGTTGGTCCATACAACGTCTGGCCGACTTTTTTATGAAACACAAAATTTCAGGGGCACCAGTTATTGCCTCTGACCATGAGTTGGTTGGCGTTGTCAGCGTCTCAGATATTTTTCATTTTGAAAACATGGCTAAGGAGCAGAAAAAGTCTGCCCTACAAACCTGTTACCGGGATGTAACTAACACTGAACCCAACGTGGTTGACCTCGAAAACTGGAGCAAAAATGCCCAATACCACTGTACTGTTCATCAGATTATGGCTCCCCACATCATCAGTGTGACAAAAACCACACCACTATCAGAAGTGGCTGCACTGATGCTGGAACAAAATATCCACCGAGTATTTGTCACTGAAGACAGCTGTATAGCTGGCGTTATTACCACCTCAAATATGCTCCAGGTTCTGGCCRGTGATGAAACCACACATGCAGACTCTAAAACCACTGCATAAAAATAAAATCTAATCTAATCTAAAAAATAGATCTCTAACGTCTTGGGGTGCGACATTTTGTCACATCCCAAAACAATCCCRGCAAAGTAGAATRGCGTCATTCAAATCTACCGCTACAGAGACTTATTTTNAGTGAACAACAAAACCACTGCCTTCGCGTCTCTTTTACTGACCACGCTAAGCACCAACATATTTGCTGATCACARTAATATTGAAGAAATCAATATTACCGGGCACAAAACTAAATCAATTTTGTCATTGGAAATTTCTCCCAAGGGAGAACCTATCGTTGATACGGCATCATTGCTTAAAAAAATACCCGGAGCTAACACCAATAGTAATGGTGCTATCACCGGTATCGCTCAATACCGCGGACTATATGGAGATAGAGTCAATATACATATCGACCATGCCCCKGCGCTAACCGGTGGYCCCAATGCAATGGATACCCCRCTTTCTTACACACCACCCATGYTGCTTAAGTCCCTYGAAGTTYATCGAGGCATTGCYCCSGTAAGTGTTGCGCAAGAAAGCCTMGGTGGACACATAACRGCAAAYCTTGATCGTGGCGAATTTTCCAATAAAAATGAACTGGAATTTAACGGTGGGCTTTCAAGTCGTTTTAATAGTACAAGCGACGGTTTCAGTAATGCCATAAAATCTGTACTCACCAACAAACACCACAAAGTGTCTGTTTTAGCCAGCCATGATGAAGGGGATGAAACACACTTTGACAGCAACGATGAAATGGGTGGCACACAGTATCGCCGTAGTCGTTACGATGTCAGCTATGGCTGGCAAAACGACACCAGTGTTRTTGAAATCTATGCYGGYAAGYTGGACACCCGTGATACTGGCACTCCCTCYCTACCCATGGATATCAACCAYATCGACAGYGACATGGTGGGCKCAAACCTGAKCACRACCTTKGGTGATATTGTGGTGTCCGGGAATCTATCCTATAACCACGTAGACCACGGTATGGACAACTTTTCCCAGCGGCCAGAACCCATACCGATGGGTTTCCGTGAGAATAATGCCACAGCACATAACACAGCCTGGTCACTGCAAGCCAAATGGCCTCTGTCTATAGGATCATCCGATGGTTTTCTYACCATGGGCGCAGACGGTAATGAAACAATACATGACTCCACCATTACCAACCCCAATAACGCCATGTTTGAAATAGAAAATTTTGAAGATGTTGAACGCGACAGCTACGGTATTTTCACCGAATGGAAAGGCAACCTAGGCAGCTGGGAAATTGAAACCGGTGTGCGCTATACCCGTGTCAGCATGGACAGTGGTGAGGTTTCAGCCACCGGGTTGATGGGAATGATGGGGGTCAATGCCGGGCTTCTTGCGTCTAGTTTTAATAGTGGAGACCTCGACGAGGACTATCACAATGTTGATCTGGTACTCAATGCCAGCCGCACACTTAACAGCAACACKACTCTAAATTTTGGCTTGGGGCDGAAAAACCGTGCCCCTTCCTACCAGGAGCGTTACCTATGGTTVCCACTRCCCTCCGCAGGTGGTTTAGCCGATGGTCGCAGCTATATCGGCAACCTCGATATTGATAAAGAAACTGCCTATGAAGTGACTGTAGGCATAGACTGGATTTCTGAAAAATCCTGGGCAAACCCACAAGTTTTCTACCGCTATATTGATGACTACATTCAGGGTGTTCCCAGCACCAACATGACAGCCAACATGGTTAGCACCATGATGAGCGGTAACCCGGCACTGATGTTCGACAACATCGATGCCGAGATGTACGGCGTTGATTTGGGCTACGGCTATAAACTGTCCGATTACTTCAGTCTGGAAGGTGTACTGAGCTATGTACGTGGCAAACGGGATGATGAAGACGACAACCTTTACCGCGTTGCACCACTGAACAATCGTCTGGCTCTAGTTTACCAAGGCCACGATATGGAGCTAAAACTTGAATCTGTTTTATACGCCAAACAGTCCAAAGTCTCCTCTTTTAATGATGAAGAAAAAACCTCCGGTTACGGCATTATCAACCTATTGGCTAATCATCAACTGACCCAGCGGCTTTCTATCTCCAGCGGCATAGAAAACCTGTTTGATCACCGCTATCAAGATCATTTAGCGGGCTACAACAGAAACAGCGACAGTGATGTGGCTGTCGGTGATCGCTTACCCGGACAAGGAAGAAATATTTATGTGTCTTTTGCCTTCAATTGGTAACCGACACCTACGACTAATATCTCCATTGACCTATCAACTGACTTAGGCTGATCTGATACCATGACCTTATGGCACGATATGAACAAACAGCACATCAACAGTTAACAATCTCAGCGGTGAGGAAAAATCTTCGCCAGCTGAGTATCATCAGAAACATCGCTCTTGGGGGTCAGTTAATGGCCCTCCTTTTTTTTAGCCAGATTCAAAATATCGGTTTACCGGTCATCACCTTGAGTATGATACTGGCCTTATACGGCTTGGTCATTGCTGCCACCTGGTGGCGCTCCTTCCAAAGCCCAGCCATTACTGAACTTGAATTTTTCTCTCATTTATTAATAGATATCCTRTTTTTTACCGCCCTTCTATTTTTTAGTGGTGGCGCCTCAAATCCATTTATTTCCTACTATCTGGTGCCCATCAGTATTGCAGCAACAACCCTACCCACTCGCTATACATGGAGCGTGACACTGTTGTCACTGGGGGCCTATAGTTGGTTACTGGCCAATTATTTACCTATTACGGCATTGTCACCATCACTAGAGCARGGCCACCATCATGGCAGCAGTAACAACCTRCATATCATAGGCATGTGGGGTAATTTCGCCGTCAGCGCCCTATTGATCACATACTTTGTTACCCGAATGGCCAGCACCCTAAAGCAACARGAAATAAAACTGGCACAACAGMGRGAAGASCAACTCCGYGATGAGCAAGTCATTGGTATTGGCACACTGGCRGCRGGTACGGCACATGAGTTAGGCACACCACTCAATACCATGAAAATTCTTGTGGATGAGATGAGGGAAGAAAAACCAGACTTCGATGAAGATCTGTCCATTCTGCAACAACAAATTGAACAATGCCGAATCACACTTAAACAACTGGTAGTGACTGCCGAAACCTCAATAGATGGTCTAGACATTAAACCCACCCGAGAATATTTCGACAAACTACTGGAGCGTTGGCAMGTCATGCACCCAAAAATGCAGGTTACTATTTGCTACGCGGATAATCTGCCCGAGTGTAATACCCGCTTTCATCCCACCATCGCTCAGTCATTAATGAACCTACTCAACAACGCAGCAGATGCCAGCCCGGAACAGGTGGACGTGGCACTATCCTGGGGTACAAAAAATGTCGAACTCAGTATTCGAGATTACGGTGAGGGTATTACCCAAAAACAACAGGAAACACTGGGCAAACCGTTTCATTCAGAGAAGCCTGATGGCATGGGGCTTGGACTTTTTTTAACCCAGGCATCCATCAATCGCTACGGAGGAGAAGTCACCATAAGTCCCACTGATGGCAAAGGAACACTTACTAGGGTCGTACTTCCATTAATCGATGAACTGATCACAGGCAAAGAATCATGAGCCAAAAGACACTGTTAATCGTGGATGATGATTCGACCTTTTCCAGTATTCTTGGCAGGGCTTTGACACGCCGTGGATATCAGGTATTCACGGCAGAAACCGCCGCGGAAGCGGTTGAATTATGCACGCAACACCAACCCCAGCAAGCAGTAGTTGATCTCAAACTCGAAACAGAATCCGGGTTAAATATACTGCCCCAATTAAAAGATGCACAGCCCGATATACAAATGCTGATACTCACCGGCTACTCAAGTATTTCTACCGCCGTAGAAGCCATTAAAATGGGGGCTGTAAATTACCTATGCAAACCCGCAGGTGTAGACGATATTCTCACAGCCTTTGGTAACACCGCACCTAATCCAGAAGCTGCCATTAAAGACACCCCACCGTCTGTGGATCGTTTGGAATGGGAACATATTCAAAAAGTATTGGCAGAAAACGACGGTAATATTTCAGCAACGGCAAGAAGCCTTGGTATGCATCGTCGGACGCTGCAAAGGAAGCTGCTAAAACGGCCAGTAAAAGAATAAGCCCAAGTTTCCCTTTCACAAAAAGTGGATTAGTATCTGTCCATGCCCAGACCAAAGGAATGGTAATAAACACATCAAAAGCTACCCGAATATCACAATACTGCTTAGCCCAACAGTCTAATTTTTTGCATCATTACCTAAGCTTATTATGATGCCATTCATAAGGAATAAAGAATGAAAGTTAAAGATCTTGTGTCAAAGCTAGAAAAACTAAATCCTGAAATGGATCTCCTATGTTTCAGCGAAAGTGAAGATTTAACTCCAAAAGGGTATTTCTTTCGGGTTATGGAGATAGTAGATGTCACAGAGTCAAATGCCGAAGCATCAAGAGACGAGAGTGGGGTCGTTTCAGTGAAATTTGAACAAACTGGTATTTCAAAAAAATATGCGGCTATTGAGCTAACGTCGGATATTTAAAATGTAGGGTTAAAAGGGTCGGAGTTCTTAAATTACCGATAAAAAAAGGAAAGGTAAATGTCTGCAAACAATAAAACCGGTGCTCTGATATTAGGTGTTTTTGTTTTTCTTGGCTTATCTGCCTTAGGATATCTTCTTGGCAATGCCGCTCTTGAATTTAAACAATTAGATCGCAGTGTGACGGTAAAAGGCCTATCTGAACGTGAATATACTGCAGATATTGTGATATGGCCCATTCAATTTACTGCTGCTGGAAATGACCTTGAGAGCCTGTATAACTCCATTGAATTGAATACTACTAAAATCGTTAGCTTTCTCGGTAAAAAAGGGATAAATACCGATGAAATCACTCTCTCCTCTCCAGCAATAACAGACAAGTCTGCACAGCAATATGGTAATAATATCCGAGCTGAGTTTCGTTATACCGCAGTTCAAACGGTCACTGTATATTCAAAAAATATTGATGCTGTAAAAAGTGTGATGGGCTCTTTATCCCAGCTTGGCAAACAAGGCATTGTGATTACAGGTGGCAATTATAATTCCCAAACCGATTATATTTTTACACGGTTAAACGATGTTAAACCTGAAATGATTGAAGAGGCTACAAAGAAGGCCAGGGAAGTTGCAGAGAAGTTTGCCTCTGATTCACAAAGTTCTTTAGGAAAAATAAAACGGGCATCCCAAGGGCAGTTTAGTATTAGTGCCAGAGACAAAAACAACCCACATATCAAGAAGGTTCGAGTGGTTTCTACCGTCGAATATTACTTATCTGATTGAGAAAGAGGATACAGACTCAGGGCAACCAAACCTTGGTTGCCCCAAAACTTTTTATTCAATGGAATTACTTCAGAGATACACCTGCAATATAGGGGTGAAGAAAAGCAGCAACCACAAATATAACCAAGCTAATAGCAATACCTTTTAGTTGCTTTGGCCCACTGGGTACTGGCTTTTTAAGCCACTCACCGTCCCTACTGCTGATAAAAATAATTTCAAGAATCGCCCATACTCCCAAACAGCCAAAGAGCGTCACCGAACGACTATCTCCGTTTGCCAGTAAATGGGCCGTAGACCAAAGAATTAAACCGGTTAACTGTGGATGCCGTATCCAGGAATTAATAATGGACGGATGTTTAGCTGCCCCAAACAAGAGAAAACTAACCACCATCAGAGCAATAGCAATGGGCTTGGCRACGATTGGGTCATAGATATGGGTTGGTACTGTATGACGCCAACCGTAGACAATCAGAACCAAAGATAGCACTACAGTGAGTGCGAAGGTGATTTTATAGCCTGTATCTCCCATGGCATTGATCCATGCCTTTTTCACTGGCTGAGCCAATGAGGGAATAAAGTGTACAAAAGACCAAACAAACAAACCCAACAATAAAATTCCCACACCACCTCCCTGTACGAGCTGATTTTTCAGAGCAGCCCCATTATTTTATTTTTGAGATCAGTTTAAAACGCGATACCCTCTGCCTCGTAAACAATTTTTTACCACTCGCTCGCGCTCTTTATATCCAGAACTCGTACCTTTAACAGCACCGGTCACGGCTCCCACACCGGCACCTTTTGCTGCGGTACTGCTATTACCCACAATAGCACCGAGAACACCACCCAATACAGCGCCACCAGCAGCTGTTTTAGCAGCTTTACCGGCAACAGGGACTTGTGTGGCATAGCCTTGGCAATCTTCCATATCATATCGATACTGCTGCATATCGACACCCTGAGTATCAATAATGACTCCACCATTACCCGCATGACTAGATTGGTGCTGGTTGGCGCAGCCGGACACTATGAATACCAAAACAAATAACAGAAGTCCTTTGTACATCATGTTGCCTCTTGATCCTTTATGCACCAGTAATCTGGCCTTACTGTTTGAATAAACGTTTGAAGGGAGAGATGGTTGACAACAATACAACCTGATAGGAATGGAGCCCCCTATCAGGTTTAAGCGACTTACTATTTTTGCGTTATTTCATGTTACTCATCAAACCACGTACTGCTGCGGGAATATCTGCAGGTAAAAACACCAGTTTTGAGTTATCTGACTTAGCCATTTCTCTTATAGCTTCTACATATCTTTCACCCAAAAGGTACATGGCGGGTAATTCTTTATCTTGTATCCCTGCTGTAACTTTTTCAATAGCCTCTTGGGTAGCCGTTGCTAACACAACTTTAGCTTCTGCATCGCGGCGTGAGGCTTCCAGACGRCCATCGGCTTCAAGAATAGCTGCTGTTTTCTCACCATCAGCACGRGTCACTGTTGCRCGACGCTCCCGCTCTGCTGCCGCCTGCTCTTCCATCGCAGATTGCATGGTACTGGAGGGGTTAATATCCTGAATCTCTACAGTTTTCAGGGTAATACCCCAATCAGCAATATCATCAGAAATAGCGGCTTTCAATTTTGCCTTTATTTGATCTCTTGATGATAGGGCATCATCCAATTTCATCTCACCTATGATGGAACGTAATGCAGTCTGTACTAATGTACGAATGGCCAGTTCATAGTCTTCTACACCATAAACCGCTTTTTCCGGYGAYACGATGTTGATATAGGCCACCGCGTTGGCAATAATTACTACGTTATCAAGGGTAATRACTTCYTGGGAAGGAATATCKAGGACAATATCTTTAGTGGTGACTTTATAGGCCACRGAATCCACATAAGGAATAATAATATTGAGACCTGGTGGAAGGGTTTTATGGTATTTACCCAAACGCTGAACCACTTGCTTACTACCTTGTGGAACAAGACGTACACCCAAACCAATACTAACAACTACCAATATTAGTATTGCAAAAACAACTATTGTGCCTTCCATTTTYTATGACTCCTACKGGTTAATTTATGATGCCTTTTTGACCCTARGRTCAGGTCTAGACTGTGAATTCGATTAATCYAAATAGCTAATCTAATTTGACAACAATCAGTGTGTTACCRGAAAATTCTTTAACRAACACCCTATCACCAAYRGATACATCCTGCTCACAAATGAACTCCCATTCATCTGACCCGAGCACCGGTGTGGTAAATCGAACCATACCACGCCTCTCTGAAATGGGAACTTGTATCACCTTCCCCGCTTCACCAATAGCAGATTCTCGAGCAATACCTGCGCTGGTCCTATCAATCATTTTCGGTTTAAGTGCTTTAAACCAAAATATAGCAAAGCCACAGGAAGCAATAATCCATATAGTTAACTGAATGGCGAGAGCCATTTCCGGAAATAACCATAGGGCAATGCCAACAATAATGGCACCAAGGCCAAACCAAAAGACAGTGAAGCTGGGCAAGAATATCTCAAAAATAACCAAGCCTATTCCCAACACTAACCAATGCCAGTAGGCAAATTCTATTTCCATCAATTTTCTCCTTCAGATTTATCTCTGTCAGTACCCGTTTGTGGCAGTAACTTAAGAATGTATAGTGTCAGTGGCAACATGGAACATAACCCTGCACCAATAAGTAATAATGCATTCAAACTGCCATTTTCTATAAATTCTAAAATACCTATGGCTGCGATTATGGCCCCAAGTATATCCAGTGTAATCAGTAATAGCGGCCACTTTGATACAATTTTTTTCATAAAAGAGCTATGACTTTTCTTTACTGTATGTATTGAAACAATGATTTTACTACAAATTTATCAATGTCTACGTATTTGGGAAAGAAACGATACTCAGGACTGCTCAACGAAGAAGAAGACGAAGGATCGATTTAAAGACCCCCATACCTATTCTTTAGGACGATAAAGAAAGAAAACGGTGTACTGACTCACCTTATTAATGATGCAGCCTGGTATTTATTGTTGCGATTGTGGCGTACCTGATCTGCCATCAAGCGACAAGAGCTTTAACTCAGACAACAACCAAGCGAGGTTTTTTATTTGCAACCTCTGAAACCTCTGAAACCTCTGAAACCTCTGAAACCATCACTTCGATGAACTCATTTTCGGGCATGGGCTTATTAAAATAGTACCCCTGGAAGTAATGGCAGCCCATTTTTTTCAATGTATGGTATTGCTCCTCATTTTCGACCCCTTCAGCGATAACTTCCAAAGAGAGAACTTTGCACAGTTTCACGACCGCTTCAACAATAGCGTATGCATCCTCACAGGTCCCTAAATTGCAGATAAACTCACGATCCAGTTTTACATATTGCACCGGCAAATCTTGCAACATAGCCAACGAAGAATAACCGGTACCAAAGTCATCCAATGCTATTTTAATTCCATATTCAATCAGCTCATCCAGTTGGCCCTGAACTTTCTCCAAATTATGAATTAAGCTTTCTTCTGTAATTTCGAATACTAACTGCTTTGGATCAACATTAAAGCTATCAACTATTCTGATCACTTCCGAAACAAATTGCTCATCCTGTAGCTGCTTTGGGCTAATATTGACAAACATCACAAGGTCATCTGGAAAACCTTCTTGTTCACGCCACGTCACGATATTTCGGCAGATTTTTTCAAGTAGCCAGTAACCTACCTCCTGCATCATAGGAAGAGAAGACATTAGGTCAATAAATTCTCCAGCATGAGCTATGCGCTGCATGGGCCGATGCCAACGCAACAATGATTCAGCACTAAAAATTTTACCTGTGCTATTTACGATAGGTTGAAAATGTAAATCGAATTCAGATTTTTTCAGCCCCTGACGAAGTTCTCTTATCATTGCCACACGATATTCAGCATCGATAGCCATTGATTCATCATAAAAACAAAAGCCCTTGCGGCCTGCACTTTTCACCCGATACATGGCCAAGTCAGCTTGCTTCAATATATCGTGGGAGGATAATTTCCCACTACTAAACAAAACAATACCACCACTCACTTCGAGGTCGTATTCAACACCTTCTATAATGTCGACATTATTTCCCATGTCGAGAATTTTATTAGCGATAGATAGCACTTTGTTGCGAGCTTCATCACCCTGCCAGCCCAAATCTTCCACCAAAATAACAAACTCATCGCCACCAAATCGAGCAACAACATCCTCTGCACGAACAGCATCACGAACAATATCAGCAAAATACTTAAGCACCAGATCACCCACATGGTGCCCTTGGGTATCGTTAATATCCTTAAAGTGATCAATATCAAGGAATAGCACTGCTGCATACTGACGAGTACGCTGACTACGAGAAATAGCTCGTTCCAGCTCTTCCATCATCCGCCTGCGATTTGGCAAACCGGTTAAATTATCGTAGCTGGCCTGACGCTTAATTGTTTTTTCGGCTTCTACTTGAGAGGTAATATCACCCACAAACGAGGCTGCACCAATTAATCTGCCGTCTTTTAAAAGAGGTGTGTTATGCCACTCACACGTCAAAATATCATTACCTTTACTTTTGACGTCATGAATACTGTGATACCCGTCCTTTTGTCGACGGTACAACGCTGACCACATTTTCTTGGCCGTTTTATTCGATACGGGGGATTCTAAAAATGATGAGTGCTTGCCTAACACCTCTTCTTTTTTATAACCAAAAATCTCCTCCGCCATGGGGTTCCAATCAATGATATGTTGGTTGCAGTCCCACTGAATAGCCGCAAAAGGTGCTTTTAGCCAATGCTGCTCAAAAAGGTAGCTGCTCTCGGCTTGCTGTTTAATCGCTATTTCAGCAGTAAACCGCAACTCAAGATTTTTCTTCAGTAGATTATGCAGCTGAATCAACACTACATAGAGTGTGGAAAAATAAATTAATACGGAAGCCAAAAAGTAGCCCACCATTTCCCTGTCTGTACGGAATGTCTCAATAAAACAAGGCACTAACGTCATACTAACGACAATCAAAGCTGCCTTAATATTGTAACAATACAGAACACCACTGCTTGCAGCGATACAAAGCAATATGGAAAGATAAAGCCAAGAATTGGGTGCCGGGTTACTAAATTGAATCACACTCGCCATAAACCAGGCCAAGCCGCTGGCAACAGCGACGACCATCGTTAAGCGGTTAATATCCGCAGATTGAGACTCTGATATTTTATCTTCGCTATCATCAGAAATATAACGTTTTACCAAAGCCAGGTTAGCAATGGATACAACTATCAGGTAAATACACCATGAAATAAATTGCCAACTGGACAGCATCTCCTGCCATACATAGACCAGAACTGACCCAAAAACAGCTGAGATACCGATACAAAGAGGTAAGCGGTGCAACATCAACTCAGACATTTTTCGCCCAGCTAATTCACGACTATCACTGTTTAATGACACAAAGCCTCCCTGATTACATCTTTCTTAATAAATTGGACTATTTCATTATCCTCATTCTAAAAAAGCTTTTTTACTAAAAAGGCAGTGTGGTCGGTTATCCCGACGGGTGGCATAGGGCTTTTCACTAATTAAGTAAAATTGTTAACTCCATCACACTTTTTTTGCTATCAACATCAAACAACATACCTGCCGTGGTTACCAATAATGACTATTAGTTGCCTCAGTAGTTCAATATGAGAACTCCGTCAGGAAAATTAAAAACTTCGTAATATCTACCAATATAGCGAATTATTTTATGAATTGCTCTCTAGATTAAAGCCATCCCACGACTATCAGCTAATGGCAACTTCACCACCAAAACGATATTAAGACCAACTACAACTCCATGGCCATCAAGATAGCATCTTCTGAACCTGATGCCGTTTGGTAATAATTTCTACGCAAGCATACTTCAACAAAGCCAACACTTTCATAAAGTTGAATGGCCGTATCATTGGAGGCCCTAACCTCCAAAAAAAACCGTTTTGCTTGCTGTGTAACAACAGCAATTATATGTTCAAGCAACTGGCGCCCGTATCCCTTTCCCTGAAAATTTGAATCTATAGCAAAATTAAGAATTTCAGCCTCACCAACAACGATATGATAAATGGCGTAACCAATGACACTATCCTCATTTTCAAGCACCAGGCAACGATGCTTAGCGTGACTATCAACGAATTGACTTTCTCTCCAGGGGTGGGGAGTGACTTGTTGCTCAATATTACTAATGTACTCGACATCAGTAATTTCCATAGGACGAATATTCAAAGCGACTACTTATAAGTGTTTAGTTTTTGTCTATAAGACATTGAATAGCTTGCCAGGCCCCTGACTTGGTATCAGAATTCTGTAGCATCTCTTGTAAACTCCGAACCACCATAACTTTGGCTCCACCCGCAATTTCTTGGCTTTTTCCCAACAACTCTGAATATGGATTATTGATGGGTGAAAGCAGTTCTGCTGCTTGCTCACCCATCAATAGCACCCACAATACACCATGCTTTTTAATCCGAACATCAAGGAAAACAGACAACATCGCATGGGCACCAGCCTCACTTTCATCATTGCCATCACCGCGCCTGCCCATGGGCCAATCWATAARCTCGGGAGAGGGTAATCCRTTGGGTAATCGGCCRATRGCACGCAAAATATTACCAAGCAACTGACACTGATCATTACCTGGTTGCTCACCAGGCTCTAGCTGGTTAAAAACTAGTATGTCATCACAAGGTTGCCAACAGGCMAGCCTGAAGTTTAATGCCGAACTTATCAGAGTTGGTGTACTTTCAATATTATCTGAAGGTAAAGAGTCTCTTTTTTCAACTATTTCTTCAATTACTGGAGGAACAGCCACTTTAACGTCCATCATCTCAAGAACACTCGCGACTTGAGATTTAACCCTACTAGCTGGACTGTT
>NVXH01000003.1:68196-503044 GCA_002746985.1 Porticoccaceae bacterium
AANNNCNCGCTGCCTCGCTCTTCACTACAACTTGAGAAGAATGAAATTGCAACGTAACCGACTCTTCCCCCTTAGGCACGTATTGCACAATGCCTAAGTTGGAGAGATACCAGTTACGAAGCTCTGGAGTCATATTTTTACCTACACGCCGTCGAGTTGAGGGTGCAATCGATCCGGATTTTCTATTAAGTTTAGCGCATGCAAGTATGCCTTGACGCTAGCCACCAGAATATCCGTATCAGCACCTTGGCCATTGACCAGKCGGCCACCTTTACCCAAACGTACGGTAACYTCACCCTGAGAATCGGTACCTGCTGTCACTGCATTAACAGAATAAAGCTTGAGTTCTGTCTCACTCTTGGCCAGTTTTTCTATGGCCTTAAATGCTGCATCTACTGGGCCATCGCCCTCTGATGAGGAATGATATGATTCGCCTTTATAGTTCAAAGTAAGTTTTGCACGGGGAAGTTGGCCCGTTTTAGAAACCACTTCAAGGCTTTCCAAAGTAATCTGGTCGCCATTAGCTTCATCCAGCTGTATTTCTGATACAAGAGCCTGAAGGTCTTCATCATAAATTTCGCGTTTCTTATCTGCCAAATCTTTGAACCGGACAAATGCCTCATTGAGTTCAGTTTTACTCTCAAACTGGATACCCAATGCTTCAAGACGTGAGGAAAAAGCAGCACGACCCGAGAGCTTACCCAAGACAATTTTGTTGGTACTTAAACCAACATCTTGTGCTCTCATAATTTCATAGGTCTCACGATGCTTTAAAATACCATCCTGATGAATACCTGACTCATGGGCAAAAGCATTAGCACCAACAATCGCCTTGTTAGGTTGCACAGGGAAACCTGTCACACTGGACACAAGCCGGGATGTTGAAGCAATTTGGGTAGCATCAATACGTGTTTCAACCGGAAAAATATCTTTGCGAGTTCTCACCGCCATGACGATTTCTTCCAACGCTGCATTACCCGCACGCTCACCCAAGCCATTGATGGTACATTCCACCTGACGAGCACCCTTCATCACTGCGGCCAAAGAGTTGGACACAGCCAACCCAAGGTCGTTATGACAATGTACCGAGAATATAGCTTTATCTGAGTTAGGGACATTCTCAATCAGGCGACCTATGGTCTCTGCATATTCTTCAGGAAAGCCATAACCAACCGTATCGGGTAAATTAATCGTTCTTGCACCAGCATCAATCACTTGCTCAATAATTCGACACATATAATCAAATTCTGAACGGCTGGCATCTTCAAGYGAAAATTCCACATCATCGATTAGATTACGAGCCAATTTAACAGCAGACACCGCTTTTTCCACCACATCATCCGGCGACATTTGCAATTTATACTTCATATGAATGGGTGACGTGGCAATGAAGGTATGAATTCGTCCAGAATTAGCATTTTTTAATGCTTCCGCTGCACGTTCAATGTCTCCACTAATGGTCCGAGCAAGACTGCAAACCGTGCTGTCTTTAATTGTTTCTGCAATAGCTTTCACTGCCTCAAAGTCACCCTGACTGGACACCGCAAAACCAGCTTCAATGACATCAACCCGCAGCTTTTCCAACGCCTTTGCTACACGTAATTTTTCTTCCTTGGTCATAGATGCACCAGGGCTTTGCTCACCATCACGCAACGTTGTGTCAAAAATTACCAAATGTTGCTTGTCCATTAGCCATTACTCCAGATCTTACGCCCTCGCACCAACAAGGACTGGACAAAAATAATTATGCGAATTCTCCCTGTGATAGAAGGGATTTGCAAATGAGAATGAAAAAAATTGGATATAACGTATATGCCCCTCAGGGCAGGAGAAGTAGCAGCTCACAAGCAACAGCAACATAAGGCAATGTGCCCCGTTGAAGATAAACTGTTGTCTGGCTACTAATGTGCATTACTTTCACTAATGATGAATGGTAGAAAGACCTTATTCAAACAGGTTTCAAGCCTTTTGCCAAGTCCTGGTCATACTGGTTCAGATCCTTTTATATAACGCTAAGCTTTTGAAGGCCTCATCTTGCGCCATACCCACATCACTGGCCCTGACAGACTGTATATTAGTGCAAACAAAAACAGAACTCGCGGAGGGTCTATGATGACAACCACAAGGGCCATGGTCACGGCAAATATGACAACAAATGGGACCTTACCTTTTAGGTCAAGGCCTTTTAGGCTGAGATAACGAAAATTAGAAACCATTAATAACCCGGATAGAGCCATGATCAAGGATACCACCAAGGCCAATTCGGTCGTTGGTTCCACGTCGTAGCTACTCCAGACCATACCAGCAATTAATGCTGCTGCCGTGGGGCTAGCAATGCCTATGAAATATCGTTTATCGACAACATCAACTTGTGTATTGAAACGAGCCAACCTTAATGCAGCACAAGAGGCATAGATAAAGGCTGCTGCCCAGCCAATTTTTCCAACCTCATTAAGTATCCAGCTAAACGCCACTACGGCCGGGGCTATACCAAAGGAAACCATGTCAGAAAGGCTGTCGTACTGAACTCCAAATTCGCTGGAGGTATTGGTCATACGGGCCACAGTCCCATCAAGACCGTCAAAAATCATGGCCACAAAGATGGCAATAGATGCCGCTTCAAAATTACCATCCATGCCCGCAAGAATTGCGTAGAAACCTGCAAACATAGCACCAGTAGTAAAAAGGTTAGGCAGCAAGTAAATCCCTTTGTGGCGAGCTTTTTCCTGCAAAGGTGGAGGAGTYTTGTCGTCAGCAATKGGGGTAGAGTTATCTCTACTCGGCTCTTCATTTTTATTATCAATATTAGCCATTTTTTGTCCTTAATTGCCCCGCCTTATCAAGAGGTAGYCTRTGTTACTCACCGAATAAACCCCTCTGCCACCACACTGGCGACTGAAATCTGCGTTTTCTATAAWGAAAGGTTTGTCATTAACMTWATTTATTGRTTCAGCCACTCCTGCCACGGAAGGCTTCTCAATAATAACCCATGGTATTAAACACCAAAGGTGCAGACAAAAAAACCGCGCCGTAGCGCGGTTTTCTTAATCAAGTAATTTATARCAAATACAATWACTTAGTTTTTCTCTTTATCAACCAATTTATTAGCTGTAATCCACGGCATCATGGAGCGCAACTTGGCACCTGTTTGCTCAATAGGGTGTGCTGCGTTGTTACGACGATATGCCGTCATAGATGGGTARTTGCTAGCACCTTCAGCAATRAACTTYTTAGCATACTCACCRTTYTGAATATCCTTTAGAGCATTACGCATAGCTGCACGGGACTCATCATTAATAATTTTAGGGCCAGTCACATACTCACCGTACTCCGCATTATTGGAGATGGAATAGTTCATGTTGGCAATGCCACCCTCGTACATCAAATCCACAATCAATTTCAGTTCGTGGAGACATTCGAAATAAGCCATTTCTGGAGCGTAACCCGCTTCTACCAATGTTTCAAAACCTGCTTTTACCAATTCAACTGTACCACCACAAAGTACTGCTTGCTCACCGAACAAATCAGTTTCTGTTTCATCCTTAAATGTAGTTTCAATAATACCGGTACGACCACCACCAACACCGCTGGCATAGGACATGGCTACATTTTTTGCATTACCTGAAGCATCTTGGAAAATGGCGATCAAATCAGGAATACCACCACCTTTAGCAAACTCACTGCGAACGGTGTGCCCTGGYGCTTTAGGAGCAATCATAATGACGTCCAGATCGGCACGAGGTACAACCTGGTTGTAATGRATAGCAAAGCCRTGAGCAAATGCTAATGTGSCGCCCTGCTTAAGATTTGGCTCAATTTCATCTTTATAGAGTTGAGATTGAAACTCATCAGGCGTCAGAATCATGACCAGATCCGCACTGGCAACGGCTTCTTGTACGCTTTTTACAGCCAAGCCCGCAGCTTCAGCCTTAGCAACAGATGCTGAATCAGTACGCAGGCCAACGGTTACATCTACACCTGAATCTTTCAGGTTCAAAGCATGAGCATGGCCCTGAGAACCATAACCAATAATAGAGACCTTCATTCCTTGAATAATGGAGAGGTCACAGTCTTTATCGTAAGAAACTTGCATTTTTACACCTATAGTTTTCAATCTAAATCAATTAGTTATACACAACTCTTAATGTAATACTTTTAAAGAGATTCCTAGAAAATAACGYTTAAAACCTTATTTGTACAAATTAAAAATTCACYATCCTACAGTCGTAGAGATTTCTCACCCCGCGACAATCCTGACACCCCGGTCCGCACCAGCTCGAGAATATCCGCATCACCTATAGCCTGAATAAAGGCGTCGAGTTTATCACTGTTGCCTACAATCTGTATTGTATAAGCATTCGTATTCACGTCGACTATCTGACCACGGAAGATATCTACAGAGCGCTTAATCTCAGCTCGCTGGACATCATTGGCTTTTACCTTGAGCAACATCAATTCACGTTCAATATGAGGCCCTTCTGTCAGGTCAACCACTTTGACCACATCAATCAATTTATTCAGATGCTTGGTGATTTGCTCAATGACCTGATGATTCCCATGGGTTGTCATGGTTAAACGAGAGAGTGTTTGGTCCTCTGTAGGCGCAACAGTGAGCGTATCAATGTTATAACCTCGCTGGGAAAATAAACCCACAACGCGAGACAGGGCTCCCGGTTCATTTTCCATCAATACTGAAATTATACGTCTCATCAGGTACGCTCCGTTTTGCTCAACCACATATCACGCATAGAACCATTAGGCGCCACATGCATGGGATAAACATGCTCTGAACGATCCACACATATATCCATAAAGACCACGCGATCTTTTAGGCTAAAACACTCGGCCATTTTTTCTTCAAGCTCATCAAAATGAGTCACTCGTATTCCCACATGACCATAGGCTTCCGCCAATTTTATAAAGTCAGGCAGCGAGTCCTCGTAAAGGCTCGAAGAATAGCGGCTACTGTATTGCATGTCCTGCCATTGCCGCACCATGCCCAATGCTTGGTTATTGAGATTAATAATTTTTACCGGTAGACCATACTGCTTACAGGTCGATAGCTCCTGTATACACATTTGAATACTGCCCTCACCGGTCACRCAGGCTACMGTCGCATCAGGATGAGCTAACTGGACACCCATTGCYGCTGGYAAACCAAAACCCATRGTGCCRAGCCCACCRGAATTAATCCAACGACGYGGCTTATCAAAYAARTAGTACTGAGCAGCAAACATCTGATGYTGSCCTACATCTGAAGTCACATAGGCATCWCCGCCCGTCACTTTGAATAGGGTTTTTATCACATCCTGCGGTTTGATAATATTGCCGCTACTAGGCTCATGGCGTGGCTGGGTATAAATCCCATGACGATCACGCCATTCATTTATTTGTGTCCACCACTCAGCTATAGCCGTTTCATCCAGCTTTTCACTACTACTCTCCACTTGATCGAGCATTTCCTGTAAGACCACGTCACATGGACCAACAATGGGGATATCTATTGCCACTATTTTAGAKATGGATGTAGGGTCTATATCAATATGGATAATTTTTGCTGAAGGGCAAAATTTACTGGGTGTATTCGTCACSCGATCATCAAATCGAGCGCCAACCGCTAGAATCACATCGGCATGATGCATGGCTGCATTTGCCTCATAGGTTCCATGCATGCCCAACATACCTACAAACTGGCGATCCGTACCTGGGTAGGCGCCAAGCCCCATCAATGTATTGGTTACCGGAATATTTAGCAGCTGTGCCAACTCAGTGAGCTGTGAGGAGGCATTACCTAAAACCACGCCACCACCACTGTAAATAATTGGGCGTTTTGCTGCCARCAATGTCTTTATGGCACGYTTAATTTGACCAGTATGCCCTTTAGTTGTGGGCTGATAAGATCGAAGTKTGACCTTTTCTGGATATTCATAAGGCACTCGATAATTAGGTGCAGTCACATCCTTTGGAATGTCCACAACYACCGGGCCAGGCSGACCTSKCCYGGSMRTMTNNWWWSCCTNGKCARKANWYAYCSGYARYYKSMGNYGCRKCNKYRRYYWRMRMRSKRKGCKYARCRRYRSGNWCKRGMMATNYCYRSSATMTCMKKYKCSYSWWRRRCRYCRMMWCCNMKYKYGYCWCGANKGAWCSTGNCYRGAANATNYAYGWSRMGNRSKGANNSMWYCCATAWRGGCNGYKGMTWTMSCSGYRMTGGCMKYSGNWTKYACCAGGACCAGAAGTCACCAGCACCGCGCCCACTTCCCCGGTAGAACGGGAATGGGCGTCAGCGGCATGAACAGCTGCCTGCTCATGGCGAACAAGAATGTGTTCGACATCCTCTTGTTGAAATAACGCATCATAAATATGCAATGCCGCGCCACCAGGGTAACCCCAGAGATACTTAACACCCGCATCTTTGAGCGCACGAACGACGATATCACCGCCAGACAAAAGTTCCACTGTGCAAATCCTCAAAATAAAAACACCACAACACTGGCACAACCCACTAGGGGATATACAACTCAATCGCTGTGACATCACAGATCTGCTAAGTGCAACACCGCAGCCGATTATTGGTAGTCGGCGCGTCAGGCTCGTGGGTAAACAAACCTGTTCTGGATGCCCAGCAAACGCTGTTTACGTCCACCTAGCAAGCTGGTAAGAAACCAGCGCGCGAGTAATTGAAACCACTCGCAGAAGTATCGAACTTTAGGGTTTTACTGCTATTTAGTCAAGTAATTAGCGACCAAACTTCAATTAAAATAAGGGCTTCAGAACAAATACGCCTCGCTAATCCGTATAAGATTTTTGCTAACGAATACCCAACATCTGTATAACAAATCCGCTATTATGCTTGATATTAAAAGTTTTCACGGGTTCTTTTTATAGGTTCTTTTTATAGGCTCAAGGACATGAAACAACTATTCATGACAGTATCAGCCCTATTACTACTGGTAATAGGTATTTCTGCAAATGCAGAAAAAATCTATCGCTGGCAGGATGATTCCGGTTCCTGGCATTACACTGCTACACCTCCTGCCGATGAGGCAGTAGAAACACTTAACATTAAGGTTACTCCACCCTCTGAGCCCCAAAGTCAAAGGGTTACAGATAACGACACCAAGAATGAAGGCGTCGAAGATACAGACAATAAAGAAGAAACCAACGAAAACACCCCCGATGAGACTAAGTTAAAAAAATCTGCAGAAGTAGCCGCAGAAGATAATGCCCTAGCCAGAAAAAACTGTGAAAATGCGAAAGCAAACTTGGCAAATTTACAAAACCATCGCCGCCTTCGAATACGCGATGATGAGTTGGGAGAAGAGCGCTACCTCAGTAATGAGGAACATGAAGAATGGCTTGATCGGTCTAAAGAAGAAGTTCGGAAGTTCTGCCAATAATGGCACAAAGGCTCATTACTTCTTCTTTTCTATAGGTGTTTGAAATTTGGGGAAATCCTTTCCTTTTATGAGTTTACTGACGATGGTTTTAGCCATTTTCTTTTTGAACTCGACTGCGCCTTCTTCGTCCCAGTCTCCACCAGCCAAAAAGTAAATTTCGTAAACTTCAAATGCTTTGTATGCAGAAATTAATTCAGGGTGTTTTTTAATCGCGACGTCCTTTTTGTCATTTAGAAGGCTGTCCAATAGCTCAAAATATTTTTTATTTAAGGTTTCAGTCTCTGTAATGGCTTCTGCCTCTGAAGTACTTTCTACTAAGCGCTCCTTCGTTGATTGAACCATGGCTTTAAAAACCTCTATTTATTAATACSTCGTCATTCCKTGCATCGATACACAAAGGACATCCATCCACTGTTCCTTGCCACACACAATGAGCTCAGCATAACGTAGCGAGCGAAGCCAAGACGAGGAGAATTGGCAAGCACAGTAGTCATGCAGAGGCCTCACAATATTATTCCTGCGTAACACTACCCCGTAGAAAACACGATATTATCGCCGTCCAGATCTACCATGATAGTATCACCCGGGACAAAATCACCACCAAGTACCTTCTGAGCCAATGGGTTTTCCAGTAATTGTTGAATAGCCCTTTTTAGCGGCCGCGCGCCATAAACTGGATCAAAGCCGGCGTCACAAATTTTATTCATCACCTCTTCGGTAAGCTCCATTTCCAAATCACGTTCAGACAAACGCTTTTTCAACAGTGCTAATTGAATGTCAGCAATGCCTCGAATTTGTCCTCTTGCTAAGGGATGAAATACCACTATTTCGTCGATACGGTTAATAAACTCTGGCCTAAAATGTCCTGAGACTACTTCCATCACAGAATCTTTCATGGCTTGGTAGCGATTCTCATTGGCCGTAGAATCATCTGCTTCAGTAGCATTCTCGCCACTATCAAAATTAATCGTGTCAAAAGAGCGGTCCTCAACCACGTCTTGAATTCGGTCTGAACCCAAGTTGGACGTCATCACCACCACGGTATTTCGGAAATCGACGGTGCGCCCCTGACCATCAGTTAACCTGCCATCATCCAATACCTGCAACAGAATGTTGAAAACATCCGGATGTGCTTTTTCTATTTCATCCAATAACAAAACTGTATAAGGCCTACGCCGTACTGCTTCCGTAAGATAACCACCYTCCTCATAACCCACATAACCCGGAGGTGCACCCACCAAGCGAGCAACTGAGTGCTTTTCCATAAACTCAGACATATCGATRCGYACCATRGCGTCTTCGCTATCAAACAAAAACTCAGCRAGGGCTTTACACARCTCAGTTTTGCCCACACCCGTTGGCCCTAAAAACAGGAATGACCCATTAGGTCGACTAGGATCAGAAAGTCCTGCACGACTACGGCGTACCGCGTTGGATACCGCCACAACGGCTTCACTCTGMCCAATAACACGCTTATGCAAAGAGTCTTCCATTCGAAGCAGTTTATCTCTYTCCCCTTCCAGCATTTTAGCCACTGGAATTCCGGTCCATTTAGAAACTACCTCGGCAATTTCTTCTTCGGTCACTTTATTACGTAATAACTGATTCTCAGTTGTTTCAACCTCACCCGCAGCAATTAGTTGCTTTTCAAGCTCAGGAATTTTTCCATATTGCAGTTCCGACATTTTTTCTAGATCACTCTCGCGACTCGCCGCTTCCATATCTATTCGAGCTTGCTCTAATTCAATCTTAATCTGAGCAGCGCCCTGTAATGCAGCTTTTTCGGCTTTCCATATCTCTTCAAGGTCAGCATATTCCTTACCGACAACATCAATACCTTCCTCGATCTTTTCTAGACGTTTGCGAGAAGCCTCATCCTTCTCTTTCTTAACCGCTTCACGCTCCATTTTGAGTTGAATCAACCGACGCTCCAAGCGATCCATTTCTTCKGGTTTGGAATCAATTTCCATACGGATTTTACTGGCCGCTTCATCGATAAGGTCAATCGCCTTATCTGGTAACTGGCGATCTGTAATATAGCGCTGTGAAAGTTTAGCTGCGGCAACAATAGCTGAATCGGTGATATCAACACCGTGGTGAACTTCATAGCGCTCTTTCAAACCACGCAAAATGGCAATGGTGTCCTCTTCGYTRGGCTCAKCCACYAARATYTTCTGGAAYCTTCGCTCTAGAGCCGCATCYTTTTCAATATATTGTCGGTACTCATCAAGTGTAGTAGCGCCCACACAATGCAATTCCCCACGAGCYARCGCAGGCTTCAGCATATTGCCGGCATCCATCGCACCTTCAGCCTTACCCGCGCTGACCATGGTATGCAGTTCATCAATAAACAGTATGATTTGGCCTTCTTGCTTCGATAACTCTTTTAGAACCGCTTTTAGGCGTTCTTCAAAATCACCCCGGAACTTAGCACCCGCCAACAGAGCACCCAAATCCAATGATAAAACGAGCTTGTTTTTAAGGCCTTCAGGTACTTCACCATTTACAATCCGCTGGGCTAACCCCTCAATAATGGCGGTTTTACCCACACCRGGCTCACCAATTAAYACCGGATTATTTTTTGTCCGACGTTGTAATACCTGAATGGTGCGACGAATTTCATCATCTCGACCAATCACAGGATCAAGCTTGCCTTCAGCAGCTTGAGCCGTAAGATCAATGGTGTATTTTTCCAATGCTTGACGATTACCTTCTGCATCTGGATCTGTCACTGCTTCACCCCCACGAATTTTTTCTACCACAATCTGTAATTTACCTTTATCACCAAATTTGGTTAATGCCTTGCCCACATCACCATCATTATCAAAGGCMGCCAACATAACAGCTTCACTGGAAATATAYTGRTCGCCCTGTTGCTGCGCCTGTTTGTCTGCCAGGTTRAACARCTTCCCCAAATCAGCCGACAGGTTGATCTCACCTGTCGGTGACTGAATCTGTGGTAGTCGCTCTAATTGCTGCTCCAGCTCARCYTTTARTCCMKCCATATCAAAACCTGCCTGATTTAACATGGGAGTGATTGAGCTACTYGGCTGATTAAGCAATGCTAATACCAAGTGCGCGGGTTCAAGGGAGGGGTTATCTTTGCCCACAGCCATTGATTGAGCATCTGAAACTGCACTTTGTAGATGATGGGTAAAACGATCAAAACGCATAACAACCCTCTAATTTATTCGCTTGGGCCTATTCCCTTAACGATAAACTGGGGGCTATAGTTATAAATTCAAGCTTGAAGGTGGATCTCAACTGATCCAGATCAAACTGGCCATTCTTCCCGTCTGTCCCTCGCGTCGATAGGAATAAAATTTCTCTGAATCCTCATAAGTACAAAAATTACCGCCATAAATCTGAGTAATACCCTCTACATGTAAGGTGATTTTTGCAAGTCCATACAAATCTGCCATCCAATGTGCATCATGACTTTTCAATCCATTACAGCTTTTCAAAAAGCATGTTTTGACCCTGTCTCTAAAATTCTCGTTGATAGCATTAGCAAGAAACTCCTGCCTGATCTCACCGCCCACCTCGAAGTGCTGCTGGCTAATGGCTGGGCCCAAATAAGCCATTAAATCTTCAGGAGGGGAAGAAAACTGTTTTATAGCATTACCCACAACGCCAGCAGCCAATCCACGCCAACCTGCATGGACAGCCGCCACTTCTGTACCAGCCCTATTACAAACCAGGATAGGCAAACAATCTGCAGTCATGATGGTACAGACACGGCCAGGAACATCGGTAAAACTACCATCYGCTGTAAGAATGACGCCATCACAACCGGCCCTGACCATGTCAGTGCCGTGTATTTGATTAAGCAGCTGAGGAGCTGAAGGAAGATGCAATTGTTTTGATAATAATTGCCAATTTTGCTCTACAGACTCAGCTTTATCTCCCACATGAAATGCAAGATTGAGAGAATCCCAGGGAGGCAATGACTGACCACCATAACGAGTACTTATGGCAACACAAATATTACTCGGAGCAGGCCAGTCGGGTTTCAATATGTCCATGCTAAAACCTTTGTTCTGATGGCCCTCTTTGCTACAGCACTACTTTTTCAGACAAGTGCCTATAGATCGACACATTCAAAAAGCCCTTCAGGCCTTAGCGTCATCTTTTAACGTAGCCAGCAAGATACCAAAATCCTTGGGTAGTGGCGCCTGCCATTCTATATATTCACCTGTACGAGGATGAATTAGGCCAAGTTTCCCAGCGTGCAAAGCYTGRCGCTTAAAACTACGCAAAAGATTCTGTAATTCTAAAGTSGCACCCTTTGGTAACTTTAAGCGCCCGCCATAAACCGCATCACCCACCAAAGGGTAGCCAATGTGGGACATATGCACACGTATTTGATGTGTACGCCCCGTTTCCAGCTTGACGCGAATATGTGTGTGATGGGGAAACCGCTCAATGAATCGATAATGMGTAACGGCCTCTTTACCGCCCTGCTCCACTACCGCCATTTTGACGCGGACCTGAGCATGGCGCCCCATGGGTTTATCCACGGTACCACCCCCAGTCATTACCCCCTGAACAACGGCTTGGTATTCTCGGGTTACTGTTCGAGATTGTAATTGTTTAATCAGAGCATGGTGAGCCTCTAGTGTTTTAGCAACCACCATTAGCCCTGTCGTTTCTTTATCCARACGATGAACAATACCTGCTCGAGGGATAKTTNCATTGGCMGGCACRTGATGAATTAAACCGTTAAGCAATGTACCCGTATAATTACCYGCAGCAGGATGRACAACCAATCCAGCCGRTTTATTAATCACCAGAATGTCATCATCTTCGTAGGTAATATCAAGCTGTAAGGGTTCCGGCTGCCACTCCCCTTCAGCCTCCGGCACTACATCGATGGTTAAAAGCTCGCCACCAATAAGTTTGTCTTTTGGTCGATGTAACTGTCCATCTACCAACAAATCACCGCCTTTGATCCACTGCTGTAATCGCGATCGWGAAAAGCTATCGAAAAGTTCTGCTGCTGCTTGATCGAGGCGTGATCCACGCAGTGTTAAGGGTACATTTACTTCCAGCTTGATAGGATCATTCATAAATAGAGACATTCGTTATTAGAAGTAGTTATAGCAAAGGCAGTCATACAGAATCATTCATTGATGTTTTGCATCCCGTCAGGGCTGTGGTTAAATAGCTCATCTTACAGACATAGCGCCAGCTAACAAGAACACTTTACGTTGTATTCCCTTACTAAGATAAAATCAGGATTAAACCACCCCATGCGATTCTTGCTCACCCCATTGTTATGCACAGCAATATGTACAACCCTCTTYRTTRCTGGCTGTTCAACATTCAATGACGTTAATAATCTARATGAAAGCGAGGTTGATACTTCGGGCTTYACTGAAAAAGATTTTTACAACGTMATYCAGAATGATTTAAGGGGTGGCTTCTGGCACACRGCCATTGAYAACCTTGAATCTCTGGAAGCACAGTTTCCATTTGGAGACTATGCTGAACAGGCCCAAYTGGAGCTCATATACGCACGCTTTAAAGCCAGTGAATATGAAACAGCTATTGCAGCAGCAGACCGATTTATTCGCCTACATCCTCAGCACCCTAATGTTGACTATGCCTACTATTTAAAAGGGCTTTCTACTTTTGTCAAAAGTAAGGGGTTTTTTGACCAATTATTACCCGTWGATGAYACCAAACGYGATCCAGGCTCAGCTCGCAGCTCTTTTTCTACCTTTAATGAATTATTGAGYCGATTCCCAGAGAGTCCTTACGCGCCGGATGCTAGAAAACGAATGGTCTATTTACGAAACATTCTCGCTCGGCATGAGATCCATGCTGCCAATTACTATTTCTCTCGTGGAACCTACCTTGCTGCAGCCAACAGAGGCCGTTACGTCGTAGAAAATTTCCAGCTGACTCCCTCTGTTCCCGATGGGCTGGCGGTAATGGCCCAGGCCTACTATTTGATGCAGATGTATGATCTGGCAAATGATGCCGCCACGCTACTAGCGACAAATTAYCCCCATCACCCMGCCCTTGATRCTAGTGGAAATTTTCAATATCAGGACAMRACAACTGTTCTGGATCGTAGCTGGATAAATCAGTTAACTGCCGGACTTATGGATCAACCAGAGCCCCTTGGCTATGATTCCCGCTATATATTTAACGAACGCTATAAAACTTTATATGAAAGCCCCGARCTAAAGGARCGGTCATGGAGCAGTCGACTTACCTTTGGTATTTTTGACTAAGAACCACTCTCTTTATTTGGCCATTGGCGCTAAAAATAAAAAAGGAGCTAAAGCTCCTTTTTTATTGCTTGGGAATTGCACTTATTATCCAAATCCGTGATCTTTTATATGCTCATACAATATGAGTGTTTTATCCTGACCGACCTTCCCCTAAAATACTCTCATCAATATAGTTTTACCTAGGGTCTGTTAATACCACTACTTTTTAGACTAAAAATTCGTTTACCTAATATAGGTTAACCTGAAGACAAGAGAATTTACCTATGGATATTGAGCGTACCTGCCAGGAAATTCGTCAGGAAATGAAAGTCATATCCAATATTGATCCAAAACGTGAGGCAGAACGTCGGATAAATTTTATTCAATCAACCCTGATTAAATCTGGTTTAACCCACCTAATCCTGGGCATTAGTGGTGGCATTGATTCCACCACCTGTGGCCGGTTAGCTCAAATAGCAGTAAACCAACTCAATCAGAACTGCGGCCAACCTAAATACCACTTTACAGCCGTTAGACTACCTTATGGGGTTCAAKCTGATGAACATGAGGCACAACAAGCATTACAATTTATCCAACCCTCTGAAAATATTGTTGTTAATGTTAAATTAGGTGCAGATGGCATTCATGAGGAAACTCTTGGCGCATTAAAAAACCACTCCATGCTAACAGCAACAGATAAAACTATAGACTTCACYAAGGGAAAYACCAAGGCYCGTACTCGAATGACGATTCAATACGAAATTGCCGGACTTTTGGGCGGATTAGTCTTGGGAACTGATCATTCCGCAGAAAACATTACTGGGTTTTTCACCAAATGGGGTGATGGGGCCTGTGACTTAGCCCCACTTTTCGGCCTCAGCAAACGGCAGGTACGCCAAGTAGCTCGATTTCTTGGAGCACCACAGATRTTAGTCGAAAAAACACCCACCGCAGACCTGGAGTGCCTTGCCCCACAAAAAGCTGATGAACATGCCCTGGGKATCACCTACGATGAACTGGATGACTTTTTAGAAGGCAAACCTATTAACCAGAAAGCAACCCTTCGCATCATAGAAATTTATCAAAAAACCCAGCATAAACGTAGCCCTATCCCCACACTGTATGGTTAGTTCAATATTTGTGTACTATAAAGAGACGGCCAGAAAAATCTCTTTAATAACAAGAGCAAGCACTCACAATAGTAAGAACAACAAAAAGGCAAAAAACCRCTATGCCGTTGAAATACAGCCCTGCCGAGACAGAGACAGCWCCGGATARCCTGCTGAAGGTTTACGCATACTACCGCGCACTATTGTCTGCCGTCCTACTGATAATGTATTTAACGGACATGGGATTAAATGTTCTTGGTAGCACTTATCCCCAACTCTATTTAAGYACCACATCTATCTATACGGTACTCAGTCTATTAACCCTGCTTCACTTTTATTTCCATCGATCCGTCCCAAGTATTCAGCTGCTGTTCTTTATGTTGCTAACCGAYATGGTTGCCACCACTCTTATTATGCATGCCAGCGGGGGTCTAAGCAGTGGATTGGGCTTCTTAATGCTAATCATTGTTGCCGCTGGAAGTATTCTACTTTCTGGACGATGGTCACTATTAGTAGCAGCAATTGCCAGCCTCTGCATTTTAACGGAGACCTTATCGACCACATTACTACTCAGTAAAAATGAAGAAGCTATTTTTCCTGCTGGTGTTTTAGGCATTTTACTATTTATCACTGCCCTAATTTTTCAGATTTTAACCCGCCGAATCCGTGAAGCTCAATCCATCGCATTAAAAACAACAGTAGAGAGTGCAAGACTTCAAACACTCAACGAATCTATTGTAAAAAGAATGCGCACAGGGATTATTGTGGTTGATGGTGGAGATAATATTCAGCTCATCAATAGCGCCGCTATCCAGCTGCTGGATAGCCAACAAAAAAATATATCGTTAAATACTGGTCATTCACTACGAACCATTCACCCTCTTTTCAAACAATTAGAACGCTGGCGATCTTACCCTTGGTTGAGAACACCTACATTTAAGGCCACCACCTCGTCGCGTGAATTACAAGCCAACTTTACATCTCTTTATGAGGAAAAAGACCGACAGGTACTGATTTTTTTAGAAGACACGCGCGCTTTGGCACAACATGCCCAACAATTAAAGCTATCCTCACTGGGTCGCCTAACAGGTAGTATTGCCCATGAAGTGCGAAATCCTCTGGGGGCCATCAGTCACGCCTCACAACTTCTCTCAGAACAAGACTGCAATGAAAGCCAGACAAAACTATTGGACATCATTCATCGCCACTGTGGCAGGGTGAATCAAATTGTCGATAACGTCTTGCAATTATCACAACAAAAACCTCCTGCATTTCAAAAACTATGGCTATTTCAATGGCTTAAGAAATTTCGACACGAATACTTGGAAAACCAAAGAGAAAGCGGGATCATTGAAATTGAGAGCAAAGGTGAGGATACACAAATATTTTTTGACCCCAGTCACCTAAGTCAAATTTTGGTTAACTTGGTAGATAATGGAATGCGCTTYAGTGAAAAAGAGTCTCARCAACGCTGGGTAAAAYTCGTCGTRTCCAAAGATACTTCYTCAGAACTYCCCTTTCTKGATRTKTATGATAAAGGGYCRGGAGTCCCCARAAARGAYCARGAAAATATTTTTGARCCATTTTTTACCACATCAAATGAAGGCTCTGGCTTAGGYCTTTATCTCGCCCARGAGCTYTGTGCTGTAAACTATGCTTCTCTYAACTACTTTGGCGACACACCGCAAAACCGCTATTTTCATATTGGCTTTGCACACCCAGAAAGATTGTTACCGAGGCCGCAGGAATGATAAAAAAACGTGCTCTAATCGTCGATGACGAACCGGACATCCGAGAATTACTCTCCATGACACTGGAGCAGATGGGTATTCAAACTGTCACCGCGGCCAAACTGTCAAAAGCTCTAAAGCTACTRAAAACCGAACATTTTGACCTGTGCCTGACGGATATGAAAATGCCAGATGGCAATGGGCTTGAGCTGGTTGAATACGTTCAATCTTCACGCCCCCAACTACCCATTGCAATGATAACAGCCTACGGCAATATGGATATCGCTGTTGAAGCTCTCAAGAAAGGYGCCTTCGATTTTATATCCAAACCCATAGAATTAATGCGCTTACGAAGTGTTGTTGAATCAGCCCTTAAACTGGAATCACCCTCAGAATCACAACCAAAATCTTCAACATCAATGGAGCTTATTGGCGAATCTCCCGCAATGGAGAAGTTAAAACAACAAATACGTCGAGTTGCTCGAAGTCAGGCACCAATTTTTATTAGTGGTGAATCAGGAAGTGGCAAAGAGCTTGTTGCCCGAGCAATTCATCAGCTTGGCCCTAGAGCAAATGGCCCTTTTATCCCGGTTAACTGTGGTGCCATACCTTCAGAATTGATGGAGAGTGAATTTTTTGGCCATAAGAAGGGGAGCTTTACCGGAGCACACCAAGACAAACARGGGCTTTTTCTGGCAGCAAATGGTGGCACTCTGCTACTTGACGAGGTGGCAGACTTACCATTATCCATGCAGGTAAAGCTCTTACGGGCAATCCAGGAAAAAAGCATCCGAGCTGTTGGCTCAGAAGAAGAAACCAAGGTGGACGTCCGAATTCTTAGCGCCACACATAAAAAYCTGGCAAAAGAAGTGCAAAACAACCAATTCCGCCARGATTTATTTTACCGAATCAACGTTATAGAATTACAAGTACCCAGCTTGCGAGAACGYATGGAAGATATTCCATTATTAGCAAATAAATTTTTAGCTCAATTTGCTGAAGAAGCCGCKCTCYCCCCCCTAGAACTTTCTGAAGARGCTTTYAATGCTCTAAAACAACATCATTTTCCAGGAAATATCCGTGAATTAGAAAAYACCCTGGAACGTGCATTTACTCTTTGCCAAGGCACAACTATTACCGTTGAKGATCTTCAGCTGCCCACTTCAGCACAACAACCCATTGGGGTATTACCAAACACAAACTCATCTGAGGAAATACATGGATCAATTGATGAGCATCTTGCAACCATTGAAAAAGAACTCCTAGTCAATGCACTAGAAAAAAACCGCTGGAATAAAACAGCTGCTGCCAAGAYGTTAGGCATTAGCTTTCGGCAAATGCGTTATAAATTACAAAAATTTGGGCTTGAATAACAACAAACCGTCAACAAATACCATTTATAACTGCCAGACACATCCTGCTATAGTTCATACACTATTCTAAATATATTACTAAATAGGGCCAAGGAAGGCCTGCTGACATTCACCAAGGAAGGAGAATGCTATGAAACGAGCGAATGGATTTACCCTGCTAGAACTCGTCATCACTATGGCTACACTCATTATAGTGCTGACACTCGGTATCCCCTCATTACACCAATGGGTTCAACGCAGCAAAACTACCAACTTACAATACACTCTATTACACAGTATCCACTATGCCCGAACCCAAGCAGTAGGGCTTCARTCAACYATCACCTTATGTCCMGGYATAAATRATTGTGAAGACRACTGGGGCTCASATATCATTATTTTTAATGACCTGGATAGTAATGGATTCTGGGACGGCAATGAGCTATTGCTAAAACATGTAAATATCGGCGAACTTGGCCAAAAATTAGCTTGGCGTTCATTTCGTCGCAAACCCTATATCCAGTTCAACTTACAAGGGCTAACAAAAGCACTTAATGGGACTTTTCATTTTTGTCCCAATCAACCAGACGACAATTATAAATTTGCAATCACTTTAGCCAAAACCGGTCGAGTTCGCATCCACAATACCCCTAACTGCCTATGAAGTAGTACTTCTGGTCATTGTTATACCGCCGATATAAGTTAAAAAACCGCTGGTCAGGAATACATTGCTACCCTCATTTATAGCGTTATAAATAAGGTATAGAAAAACTCTCACCATTTTCATTAATGGACAGGTCAAAATGCAAAAAGGGTTCACGCTCATTGAATTAATGGTCACTCTTGCTGTGCTAGTGGTAACACTTAGTATTGGTGTCCCCAATTTTTCTATCTGGATCAAAAACAACCGAATCAATGAAAGTACCCGCACGCTTACAAGTGCCCTTCAGTTAGCCAGAAGTGAAGCTGTATCACGCCAAAGCGTTATTACGATAAATAGTGGTGGCAACTGGACCAATGGCTTAACAATTTATACTGATACAACCCCAGGGGGAAATACGCCTATAACTGCAGGCGATACTTTAATAAAAGACCTGGATTTTTCTATGAATGGCATTACGGTTAACAGCGATGATGTCAATGATTTTGTCAGTTTTACCAGTTCTGGATTGTTAAATGAAGGTGGCGCTCAAAGAACGTTTAGATTCTGCCAAAGTTCTGGTGAAACTGAGGGTACTTCCGTAACAATTAACTCTGTAGGCAGAGCGGCCATAAATACTATTGACAATTGCCCATGAATCAACCAACACATCTATCAGTAAAACGAACACAAACAGGCTCCACCCTGATTGAAGTACTTATCGCGCTGCTAATATTCACCGTTGGTTTACAGGGTATTGCATCAATGCAATATCAATCCGTAAAAGATAATTTTGATTCATCACAACGTAGTTATGGGATCTGGGCAGCACAAGAACTAATAAACCGCATTAGAGCCAACCCTGATGCTCGAGCAGCTGGAAACTATAACGTCAATGGTAACCCTTGTGATGGAGGAAACCCCCCTCCGGCCTACTGTGCTGACAGGAAGGATGCCAATGATGCTGCTATCTGTACACCTGCTCAAATGGCTGCTTTTGATATTTGGGAGTCCATTTGCCCAACACCCAACGAGGCTCACAAYSWAMAYCRAAGCCAACTGTTTAACCCAAACTTACAAATTACATGCGCTGATGCCCCATGTACTGCTAATTCAGAATTCACACTCACGCTGCAATGGGAATCAAAGTCGGTGGGTGATGATGCCACCACTGATGACTCACTAAAAACTGAGCAATTTCAGCAGGTATTTAGGCCATGATGAACTCCCCTCTCCGCCAACAGGGTTTATCCCTGATTGAACTGATGRTTGCCATGGCGCTGGGGCTTTTGCTCATTGCTGGGGCACTTCAAATGATGCTKACCTCTCAAACAATTTATCGCACCACAGACACWCTCTCACGCATCCAGGAAAATGGGCGATTTGCTCTAAGCTTTTTAACCAAGAGTATTCGAATGGCGGGCTATAACAGCAGTGAAGATAAAGATGCCGACGGCAAGGTCTTCTGGGATGGAGCCTGTGATACTTCAGAATTCTGCACAAGTAACGGTGTGGGCAATGCCAGTGATCAAATAGCCGTCCTTCTCGATCCTAGCAATGATAGTGACTGCCTGGGAAATGATGTCGATGAAAACAAAGTCGTTGTGAATGTTTTTTTTATTGACGATCTAGATGGCGATCAAGTTAACTCTTTGTATTGTCGTGGTTTCGATATCACAGCAAACGGCTGGATTGATATCGATAAAGGAGCGCAACCACTAGTAGACGGAATAGAAAACATGCAAATTCTCTACGGAGTTTCTGACCCAACAGCGAGCAACATGATCACTAGCTATATCTCTGCTGATAAAGTAGCAGCTGTGGCTGACTGGGCTAGCATCGGTGCCGTCAAGATTTCCTTATTAGTCAACAATGGTCAAGTTGTAGGTAGTGGCAATAATGAAGAACGAATTTTTAACCTTCTGGATGCACCGACAATCGAACCTACCGACAGGCATGACCGCCAAGTACACACAACCACAACAGCCATTACCAACATCATTTATCAAAGTCAGGATTTTAACCAATGAACTGCTTTGAAACATCACAGAATACAGCTCATCTCAGGACACATGGGCCTGAAACAAAAGTACAAAGTGGTGCAGTGCTTATTGTCTGCCTAGTCATGCTGACCATCTTGACCATTATTGCTTTGGGCACTATTACCGACACCAACTTACAAGCTAATATGGCCAGAAATAGCCAAATCAGCTTACGGGTATTTAACATCGCCATGAGTGAATTGAAGGCACAGTTTCGAGCCTCCGAAAATAATGACCAGATAGATGGCAAGACCTATTTACAAACGCTTTCGGATATTTATCAAACAGCATCCATCAAACAAATCCCTCAAGATGATTTACTTATGACTGATAACAATCCATTTACACAAGACGTTGTTATCAGTTTTATCCGGGAAGGCAATTGTGGTGGTGGTAACGAGATTGGAAATACTGGGCTGATTTTTGAAATGAACAGCACATCAAGCCTTGATAATGCAGGAGTCAAGGGCATTAACTCCGATCAATCATTTGGGCTATGTTACCCCAATCCCGATAGCCAATAGCAGCACCTTAAAGTGAAAATGATTAAATTTATGGAGAAAAATCATGGTTAACCATATTTCAAAACAACTTATTAATTTAGGTTTGTTAATCGTGGTGTTGCTCTGTACTACAAACACCCTAGCCGACGGAAGAATTGTCGTAATAACCAATGTTCTTGAAGAGGTTAGAATTAGAATCTCACCTGAATCAGGAACAGTAATAAATACTGGCTTTAAAAATATTAGGAACCTGAGAGACTCGACTCCCTCTCTTGGTGTCGTCACCTATGAACATTTGGACTGTAGAAACTGTGCAACAGGTGCCCTTAACTACGGCCAATTAACCCAGTTAATCAATCCATTAGGTGCTGAAAAACCAATAAAAGAGCTGGAGTCCTGGAGTGGCAGCCGTGCGGAGATTCTCTATAGGACCGTTGATAATCATATCGAAAARATTAAAATTCTGCCTTAAGCAGGAGGCAATGCTATGAAACACAATAAAAGTTTTCTTTACAAACTACCGCTATTTGCTGTGCTCTGCATATCAGCAAGCAGTATTGCCGATGATACCGAAATCTATTTCGATCTGACCCAAATAGACGACCCCAATGCCTTCAAGCCTAATGTATTATTTATTCTTGATAGCTCCGGTAGCATGTCAGGRATGGTCACTACGACGACATTTGTAAACGCCTACGACCCCAATAYGAACTATGGCAGTTCAAATACARCCAATGCTTATTTTTTTGATCCTGACAGCCTTGAGTCCATTGGGTTTTCTCAGGCTCTTAATGTTATTACCTGTTCTAACTTAATTACAGCACTACAAAATACAGATGAACCTTTTTTTACTGACCGCATGACATTAGACGTCAATGGTTTTGTAGAATGTGAAAGCGATAACGACACTGCCATTAATTGGAGCAATATTAGTAAATTTACTACTGTGTCTGCCAACTACAATGATTATTTGCTAAGCAGTAATGTAACGAGAAGYACAGATAGYAAAAAYAATTTAATGAAAWCTGCTGCCACCAATTTGGTGAATAACTTTAAAGGATTAAACTTGGGGCTGATGCGGTTTAATTTCCAAGAAGGTGGATATGTTATCCATCATTTCTCCGATATTGAAACAGATAGTRCARATATTATTACAGCAATTAACAGCATTGGAACAACYGACTGGACCCCTTTAGCAGAAACTTTATGGGAAGCTGACCGTTATTTTAAAGGCGAGAGTGTCGATTATGGAACCAGCTCTAATCGCGACCCAAATGCTGTCACAGGTGGTAACTACAACTCCCCCATAAGCGGCAATACTGCAGTAGATTGTCAATCCAACTATGTAGTTTATTTAACTGATGGCGAACCCACTAGAGATAGTGGCCGAGACGCCGATATTTCTAACTTTGGCGATACATGTAGTCATACAGGGGGGTCTTCAGCAGATAGTACCTGTTTAGATGAAATGTCTGCCTATATGGCCAGCCATGATTACAATGACAATTTGGATGGAATTCAATCTGTCAAAACCTTTACCATTGGCYTTGGTGTCGACTTACCATTACTCGAAGCAGCAGCCACAGGGCGAACTGCCTCTGGTAAAGGTTACTTTACAGCAAACAACAGCACAGAACTAAACGAAGCATTCAACCAAATTCTGACAGAGATAGAACAATCCGCCACCACGTTTGTTGCACCTGCAATTTCTGTTAATGCCTTTAACTCACTACAAAACAAGAACGAAGTCTACTATGCCTTATTTGAGCCAAATGTATTCCCTCGCTGGCATGGCAATGTTAAGAAATACAAAATTAATAGTAAGGGTGCTATTTTAGGCCAGGGAATGGACCTTAAAACAACAACAAAAGATAACGATGCAATTGCGGACGAAGACGATGCTCCAATAGAACCAGCTGGCTACTTTTTATCGACCGCAAGAAGCTTTTGGAGTGATGAAAATGATGGCCCTAATGTCACACTAGGCGGTGCAGCCAACGAACTCAGCACGACAAGGACCGTCTACACTATTGCTGATAATGCCACTCTCCCCGATGTCCCCGATCCAATTAACCTCAATGTCGATGTCAATATCATCACCAATGTTTCTAGCAAAACTTCTATTTCAAATACCCTTTATGGTATTAAAACATCAGACTACGTCGACCAAGCAGCCGTTAACGCTGCTCGCCAAAAGCTCACTAGCTGGATACTAGGAATAGATGTTGATGATGAAAATGAGAATAATGACTTCACAGATGCCAACAACTTTATGCCTGACCAGCTTCACTCCCGGCCATCTGTAGTCACTTATGGAGGTACAGAAAGCAATCCAGATGACACCCTGTTCTCTATGGGTAATGGAGGAGCTTTCCGYGCYATTGAGACCGWTGGAGGCMAAGAGCTGTTTGCTTTTATTCCTCCACAGTTACTAAAAAACCAAAAGATCTATTACGATAACGATGCCAACAATAACAGTGGAGCTAACAAATTTGTTTACGGCCTGGATGGCCCGCTGACTATCTGGCGAGAAGAAAGAAGCAGTGATGACAACAATGCAATTGATGGCACCGATCATGTCTATGCCTATTTTGGCATGCGTCGCGGTGGTAATAACTACTATGCAATGGATGTTACAGATCGAGACAACCCAAAATTAATGTGGACAATTATTGGTGGTAGTACCACTGGCTTTAGTGATCTCGGCCAAACTTGGTCTCGTCCTATTTTGCGCAAAGTCCGCTGGAATTGCGGCCAGGTAGATTGTGATGACCCTACAAAACTTACAGATGTACTGTTCTTTGCTGGAGGGTACGACGAGGCCTATGATGATGAGTCTAAAACATCAGCCTCAGATATAACCGGCGCTAAAGGTGCCGCCATCTATATGGTAAATGCAACGACCGGAGCATTGCTCTGGTCGGCAGGTAAAAATGGTCACGACCTTGGCCTAACTATTGAACACAGTATTCCTGGTGACCTGACAGCAGCAGACATGGATGGTGACGGAGCCGTTGACATTCTCTTTGCTGTCGACATTGCCGGGCATGTTTGGAGAGTTGACTTCAACAGTGACACGACTTCTAAAGCAGATTTCTCCCAAGATGGCAGTGGTAACGATACCGGAGGTGAAATCGCTGATCTAACCAGTAGTGAATTTCGACGTTTTTATGTAGGCCCCACCGTATCACTGTCACAAAAACGAGGTCGCCCACCATTCTTTGTACTGACTATGGGCACTGGCTATGTAGCCCATCCTATAAATACGACAGCAAAAGACCGAATCTATGCCATTTTTGAGCGCAACATCTTTGGTTACCCGAAAGACAGTAATGGTGTACCAGCCTACATCTCCATAAACAATAGCCCTTTACTAGACATGACATCGTCTAGTAGCGGCCCGGCAAACCCAGAAGGAAATGCATTCCATGGCTTTTATAAAGATGCCACAACTGTCGGTGAGAAATTTTTGAGACGCGCACTTACCTCACAGGGCTTTACGGTTTACACCTCTTATATACCAAAAGGAGTTGCTGTAAATACAACCAACTCAAGTTGTGGGGCTGCACAACTTGGCACCAGTAGGCTGTTTGCTATGAATTTTGTCACGGGGGTGAGTGCCTATACAGGTGAGTACATAGACCTTAACCACCCAGGAATATCAGCTGACCCAGTGACTCTCTTAATCCGTGATGAGGATACGGGGACCATTGAAAAAATTCTCTGTTTAGGTACTGAATGTTTTAATCCAGATGAGGAGCAAAACCCCTTTAGTGAAGTAACCACTCAAATCCTTTACTGGAGAGAGAATATCCAATGAAAAAACATCAAAGAGGTATGTCTCTAATAGAGCTCATGATTGTGGTTGCAATCATCGGTATTATCGTTGCCATCGCATACCCGTCTTATAGCCAACATGTGATAAAAACAAGGAAGACAGATGGTATTGCACTGATCAATAAAGTGTTACAGGCACAAGAGAGATTTTTTGTAAATAATTTAAGATATACGACCGCTCTCCAGAACGATCTGGGCTTTGCTGATGATGACTTGCCCAGTGATGGAGGACATTACTTGGTGACAGCTACAGCCTGTGGAGATATTGCTACATGTGTAAATATTACAGCCACGGCTCAAGGATCCCAAGTTACAGGCACACCTCTTGACGATAATCTAGGGCTAAACAGCCAAGGTACAAAAATCGGAAAATGGCCTAACGATTACTAACTTTTCGCTATACAATAAAAAAACCCCGGAATTTTCCGGGGTTTTTTTATTGTATATGTAGCCTCTAAACTTTAGCCATTAACGCAATTCTTTCGGCATAGAAAATCGTATATTTTCCTCTCTGCCCTCAATTTCTACTGGTGYATCCGCACCCATARTYYTTAAGGTTTYWACAACRTCYTGAACTAGAACTTCAGGYGCAGAGGCMCCCGCTGTTACACCGATAGCYGACCTTCCTTTCAACCAATCTACATTAATATCTTCCGCTCTATCAATCAGRTAGGCATTGGTACCACAACGCTCTGCCAATTCACATAACCGGTTTGAATTGGAACTATTAGGTGAGCCTACAACTAATACCAAATCACACTCAAGAGCCAATTGTTTCACCGCATCCTGACGATTTTGAGTGGCGTAACAGATATCATCTTTTTTGGGACCTTGTATAGAGGGAAAGCGCTGTCGYAATGCATCAATTACCCGAGCAGCATCATCAATAGATAATGTTGTTTGAGTAACATAAGCAAGACTTTCRGGGTGCTTTACCTGCAATGTACCCACATCAGACACATTTTCGACCAAGTAGATTTGACCATCTGTGCCACTACGATATTGCCCCATAGTCCCTTCAACTTCAGGGTGTCCYTGGTGGCCTATCAAAACACACTCGCAACCTTCCCTACTGTAACGTACAACTTCCATATGTACTTTTGTAACCAAAGGACAGGTTGCATCAAAAATCCGTAAACTACGTAATTCAGCTTCTTTTCTTACTGCCTGGGAGACGCCGTGGGCACTAAAGATGACGATAACATCATCGGGAATTTCGTCGAGTTCATCAACAAAAATAGCACCCCGATCCCGAAGTGAATCCACCACAAATTTGTTGTGTACAACTTCGTGGCGAACATAAATAGGTGCACCAAAAATATCCAAAGCACGATTGACGATATCAATAGCGCGATCAACACCTGCGCAAAATCCTCTTGGGTTGGCCAGCTTAATATCCATTAATGGGTTACCGCTGGCACCACAGAAATAATTTTCACTTTAAAACCAATTGTGTGACCCGCCAAAGGATGATTAAAATCAATGGTGACGGTTTCTTCGTCCGCCTCGACCACTACACCAGGCAGTTCCGCTTGACTAGCATCAGCAAAGGACAACATTAATCCTGGTTCTATATCCAAACCCTCATCAAATTCTTTGCGAGAAAAGGATTGAATATTACTTGGATTATGTTGCCCAAACCCTTGCTCCGGCTGAATATTAAACGTTTCCTCTGCTCCAGGCTTCAATCCTGTCAGTGCGGCTTCAAAAGCCGGTAATAAATTACCATCACCAAAGATAAAGGTAGCTGGCTCAGCATCAAAATTTGAATCCACTACAGACTTATCTTCTAGTGAGAGAGAAAAATACAACGTTATTTTTGTGTCTGGCCCAACAGGAAGTAATTCCATATCAGGTAAAGAGCTGTCWGATGAGAAAGAATCAGATAAATCAGTCATGCTATCAATCCATTTTATTCTGTTTTGACGCCAATAGGCTTTCTAAAATTAATAATACAGCACCCAAAGTAATCGCCGCATCAGCCACATTAAAAGCGGGCCAATGATACTGCTGATAATGCACGTCAACAAAATCGACCACATAACCCAAAAGAACACGGTCCCATAGGTTGCCTAACGCCCCACCCAAAACTAGGACCAGTGCAACAGCCAATAAATTTTGCTGGCCCTTAAGCCGAGACAACCAAACCACCAAAACTGCACTAACCATCAATGAAATGATGGCAAAAAACCATCGCTGCCACCCCCCAGCATCACTTAGGAAGCTAAAGGCTGCTCCCATATTATGAACCAGGGTCAGATTTAGAACAGGTAAAATCTCTAGAGTTTCACCATAGGCAAATACGTCAGTAATCCAATACTTGGTTAGCTGATCAATAACAATAATGATTCCAGCCAACAAGTACCATCGGCATAGTTGCCAGCTCACAGAGACCATCTAAATAGACCTAATAATGCTTACACTCTTGCTGACTTTAAGCATATAAGCGCTGCTCACCATCACCATCAATATTCACAACACAGCGGCCACAAATCTCGGGATGTTCAATATGGGTRCCCACATCCTCACAGTGGTGCCAACAACGCTCACACTTGGTATGAGCTGTTTTAACAATGCTCACCTGTAGCCCTTCAATCTCAGTTGATTCTGCATTAATGGCTGCAGTAATCGATTCAACCTCAGCSGCAGASGTAATGAATACAAATTTTAATTCATTGCCCAGTTTTTCTAGCGCCTGTTGCAATTCACCCTCTGCATAAACAACCACTTCTGCTTCCAGTGATTTCTGAATACCAGCATCTTTCTTTCCTTCCAACACTTTATTGACAGCATTTCTCGCTTTAGCAATCAATTCCCAATCTCGGGCTGTAATCGTTGCGCTTTCTGCAGACGGTAATTCTTGCCACTCCGCAAAGAAAACGGATGCTTCCCTATCTCCAGGAATGAACGACCAAATTTCTTCAGCGGTAAAGCTCAGTATCGGYGCAATCCAACGAGTAAATGAATCAACAATATGATAAATAGCGGTTTGCGCCGAACGTCGTGCCAGTGAGTTTTCCTGGCAGGTGTATTGGCGGTCCTTAATAATATTTAAATAGAACCCACCCATATCTGTCACACAAAAATTGTGTAATTTTTGATAGATATGATGGAACTGATAATTTTCATATGCAGCTTGAATTTCCCGCTGCATATTGGCGGCACAATCTACAGCCCAGCGATCCAGTGCCAACATTTCATCCATGGGCACCAAGTGCTCGGAAGGATCAAAGTCATTTAAATTTGAGAGGAAGAAACGAGCCGTATTGCGAATCCGCCGGTAAGAATCGCCTGTTCGTTTAAGAATTTCATCAGAAACACTCATCTCACCACTGAAATCTGTCGCAGCTACCCATAATCGCAGTACATCTGCACCCTGATCATTCACTACCTTCTGTGGTGACATCACATTGCCAATGGATTTRGACATCTTGCGACCATTGGCATCCACCACAAAACCATGGGTCAATACTGCTTTGTAGGGCGCATTACCTTTGATAGCAACCGCTGTTTTCAGAGATGACTGAAACCAACCACGATGTTGGTCAGAGCCTTCCAAATACAGATCTGCCGGATACTGTAATTGTTTACGAGCATCCAGTACCGCCATATGGGTAACACCAGAATCAAACCACACATCCAGAGTATCAGTAACCTTACTGTACTGATCCGCCTCGTCACCTAACAGTTCAGCTACATTCAGGTCATGCCAGGCATCTATGCCATCTTGTTCCACCAGGGTTGCTACAGCTTCAACTAATGCCGGGGTATCCGGGTGAAGTTCGCCTGTTAACTTATGGACAAACAAGGTAATAGGAACACCCCAAGTACGCTGGCGGGAGATACACCAGTCTGGGCTATTTTCCAACATGCCTTCAATACGAGCCAGCCCCCACTCCGGATGCCAGGACACGCCTTTAATTGCTTGTTTAGCTTTCTCCAACAAACCATTTTTGCTCATACTGATAAACCATTGGGGCGTAGCCCGGTATATCAGTGGCGTCTTGGTTCTCCAGCAATGGGCATAGCTGTGGGTAATTTTGTCACTAAATAGCAACCGTCCATTGTTCTTTAGCTGCTCAATGACATGCTCATCAACTTTGTAAACATGCTCTCCGGCAAACTGCTCCACATCTTCACGAAACACACCGTTATCATCGATATAATTGAGCGTACCAATGTCATATTTAGCTGCAACCACAAAGTCATCCACACCGTGATCCGGTGCTGTATGAACACAACCGGTACCAGCTTCGATCGTTACATGATCACCAAGAATGATCGGAACCTGGCGATCATAGAAGGGATGTTGCAGTAATATACGTTCAAGCTGTGCACCCTTAGCTCGGTCTACGATCTGATAATCTTCCACACTCCAACGAGTTAGGACAGATTTAACCAAGGCCTCCGCCAATAGGAAGCGACTGGTTCTGCCGGCAATTTCACATTGCACCAATACATAATCCAGTTCAGCATTAAGACTCACTGCCTGGTTTGATGGCAAGGTCCAAGGGGTTGTAGTCCATATAACAACCGAAATATCACCTTCGCCTTTTATCTCTCCYTTGTCATTACCCATAGCCGCTGCAAAGGCATTTGTATCTRCAACGGGRAAAGCRACATCAATCGAAAAYGATGTCTTATCTTGATATTCCACTTCRGCTTCAGCCAGTGCTGAAGCACCCACCACACTCCAGTACACAGGTTTGTAGCCTTTGACCAGATGCCCATTTTCAACCACTTTACCCAGCGCGCGAATAATGTTCGCTTCAAAGTTGTTGTCCATGGTGAGGTAAGGGTTGTCCCATTCACCCATCACACCAAGTCGGATAAAGTCCTTCATCTGACCATCGACCTGGCGACGAGCATATTCCCGGCATTTCTGGCGGAAGGTTTTATGATCAACCTTAACTCCCGCTTTACCAATTTTCTTTTCTACCTGATGCTCAATGGGCAAGCCATGGCAATCCCACCCTGGTACATAGGGCGTATCGTAACCACTGAGGCTCCGAGATTTAATCACAATATCCTTCAACACTTTGTTGACAGCATGACCAATATGAATATTGCCGTTGGCATAAGGAGGGCCGTCRTGCAGGATAAATTKCTCTCTACCTTGACGYCGCTCACGCARTTGTTCGTAGAGTTTTTCTTCTTGCCACTTTTTAAGCATRTCCGGCTCCCGYTGAGCCAGATTGGCCTTCATCGGGAATTTCGTAAAGGGTAAATTCAGGGTTGGTTTGTAATCAGTCATTTCTCTCTAACATCATCTATTTGCACGGAAAAATACTTCCGGGCTACTTTAATATCGTTATGAATTTCTTCGACCATCAGTTCAAGAGACGCAAACTTGGCCTCCTCCCGAACTTTGGCTTTAAACTCCACCTGGATTCTCTGTCCATAGAGCTGCTCATCAAAGTCCAGCAAATGGACTTCAAGAACAGGTTTAATTAAATCACCCACTGTGGGCCGAACGCCTACATTTGCCACTCCAGGCAAACGGCAACCATCTAGYAATACTTCCACCACATACACACCGCTCAGCGGTGCCCGATAACGGTTAAGCTGGACATTGGCGGTGGGGATGCCCAGCTGCCTTCCCAGTCGCTGGCCATACACCACGCGTCCGGTAATTTTGAAGGGGTGGCCCAACAATGTTTCAGCTAAAGCAAAATCGGCTCGCTCTAAAGCATGACGGATACGCGTGCTACTAATACGGCTACCCTGATATTCCAGAGTATGGGTATCCAGCACATCAAAACCCCGCTGCTGACCAACCTGTTCGAGTAACTGATAGTTACCACTACGATCATGACCAAACCGGAAATCGTCACCCACAACAAGRCAACGTATGCCCAATCCAGAAATCAGTACCTGATCAATAAAGTCCATGGCCGACAAACTGCGAAGCGAACGATTGAATTGAAGGCAAAAAACCTGATCAATCCCAGACTCAATAAATGCTTCAACCTTTTCACGCATGCGCATCAACCGCGCCGGGGCTTGCTCACCGGAAAAAAACTCTTGCGGCTGAGGCTCAAAGATCACCACAACGGACGGCAAATCAAGCTCAGTCGCTTTATCCATCAGCTGCTGTAAAATCGCCCGATGCCCGCGATGAACACCGTCAAAAGAGCCTATGGTTGCAACACAACCACTTCGACTGGGCTGCAAATTATGCAAGCCACGAATAAACTGTCTCTTCTCTTCGATCACTTGCTACCGACATCGTAAAAACGAAGGCGAAATTATACCCACCAAGTAGAATTAAAAATAGATTAACGTCTGATTTTATTGATGTTTGAGCTAGTTTTATGAGCACTTCGGTCCATTTTTTGATTCATTTTGTTGTAGTTGCAAATGGCACTTAAATTAGTGGTGTTTAAGATGTGAGAAACGGAACCCACCCAGAAAAAGAAAAAGGGAATAAATGACAACACCCAAAGTACATATCAACCCCATCCAGCCAGCTCGCTGCCACCAGTACCATGATACCCAATCACTCAGGTATAGGGTCAATCCGTACAACGCCAAGCCCATAACAGTATTCGCCAACAGTGCCATCAAAATAAACTTACGCCACCCAGGTTCCGGGGTAAAAATATGGCCGCTTTTTAAGCTCCGAAACAATAAACCTGCATTTAAAATTGCAGATAACGAAGTGGCCAACGCCAAGCCAACATGGCCCACCCCCCAATAGAGGTGCAACGGCACTGCAAAAACAAGATTAAGCACCATATTTGTCACCAACGCGACAACYCCGATACGCACTGGAGTCCTAATATCYTGGCGCGCATAAAACCCCGGAGCCAAAACTTTAATCAGCATAAATGCGACCAGCCCAACTGCGTAGGCACGCAAACTCAGTGTCGCCATAGCCATATCACGAGAGGTAATAACATCACCATAATAAAATAATGTTAGCAAGATCGGCTCAGCCAAAATAATCAGTGCCAACGCGGCGGGTATTGCAATGAGCAGTATCATCCGAAGCGCCCAATCCAGAGTGGCGCTGAATTTCTCAAGGGTATCCGCTGCATGCTGCCTTGATAAACTCGGCAAAACTACTGTGGCAATGGCGACACCAAAAACCCCCAACGGCAACTCAGATAAACGGTCAGAATAGTACAGCCACGAAATACTTCCCGTGGGAAGAAACGAGGCTATCATTGTATCCAACAACAGATTGATCTGGCTTACTGATACACCAAAAATGGCCGGAGCCATTAGCCGTAAAATTTTGGCAACTCCCTTATCATGCCAGTCCACTTTGGGTGATGGCAGCATATGAATCCGCGCCAAAAATGGCAATTGAAACAACAGCTGGACCACGCCGGCAACCAATACGCCCCAAGCCAGCGCATAAACAGGTGAATCAAACCAGGGAGATGCCACAAGTGCCGCTAAAATCATGGAAATATTTAAAAATATTGGAGTAATGGCCGGGACGGCAAAACGGTCATAACTGTTGAGAATGGCTCCAGCAAACCCGGTAAGAGAGATCAACATCAAATAAGGAAAGGTAATCCTCAACATACCGCTAGCAGCAGCAAATTTATCGGGATAGTCCAACCAGAAACCAAAGGCAAAGATACCCGTCATGATCGGAGAAGCAATCACCACTAATACCGTCACGGCAATTAATATGGAACCCAAAGCACCTGCGACTTTATCAATTAAGGCTTTAATGGCTGCCTGATTACCTGCCTCTCGGTATTCAGCCAACACAGGAACAAATGCCTGGGAAAAGGCACCCTCTGCAAATAATCGGCGGAAAAAATTAGGAATTTTAAATGCCACAAAGAAGGCGTCCGCCATGGCATCGGCACCAATCACCCGAGCAAAAACAATATCTCTCAGTAAACCCAACACCCGAGACAACATGGTCATGGAACTGACCACACCGCTGGAACGCAATAGCTTAGAGGATGTTTTTGATGGGTTTTGTTGTTCTGTATCCATGCTCTATCTAGTTAGTGCAAACTTAATCTGGTTAGTACAAATCTAAAATTCTGGGTTGTAGTTCTAGGCCTTGTGATTTCAGGCCTAAAGTCTCGATATAGTAGTGATGAACTATGAAAAAACCCACCATAGTGACCTTATCACAGGGGCTGTATCATAAAGACCATTAGTAGCAGAGACTTTACCATGACAACTACCGTAACGAAGCCCTTGTTATTCGCATAGTAACGAAAAAATATTTATCACTATGCCAGCATCATCATTTTTCACCTCGTTATACTCAGATCGCCATATTCAGTTTTTCCGAGCAAAGAATGTTGATAAATAGAGGTAAACATTGTATATTCCCGCGCCTTAGAATACAGACTCATAGTTTAAAGGAGCACTTTAAGTGGCCAATTCACCCCAAGCACGCAAAAGAGCGCGCCAGAACGAAACACGTCGCAAGCACAATGCCGGCCTGCGCTCCATGGTACGTACCTATCTTAAAAAGACGTATGCAGCCATAGARTCAGGCGAAGYAGAAGCAGCGCAAGCAGCTTACAATACTTTTGTGCCTATTCTTGATCGCATTGCCGATAAAGGCATTATTCACAAGAACAAAGCGGCACGTCATAAAAGTCGTTTGAATGCTCAAGTTAAGGCTCTTGCCGCTGGCTAAGCATTCCCTACTTTTGTGAATACCGAGGCATAAGCCTCATAAAGAAAAAACCGGCTATTAGCCGGTTTTTTATGGTTAACCCAAAATAGAGACAACTTAAATCTACCTAATTTAGCACAAGGTTATCCCGGTGAATCAACTCCTCATCATCACAATAACCAAGTATCTCTGTAATTACCTGACTACTTTTACCAATAATTTGTCGACTTTCTGAGGCGCTATAATTCACCAACCCTCGCCCAACCTCGGCTCCAGACTCATCCACACAACGAAYCAAGTCTCCCCGACTAAAGTCTCCAACAACAGACCGCACACCCACAGGCAACAAGCTTTTACCCTGCTCAATCAACACTCGCACAGCGCCAGCGTCCAATGTCAATGAACCACAAACCTGCAACCTACCGGCTAACCACTGTTTCCGTGCGGCCATTGGTTTCTGTTCAGCCACCAACAACGTGCCAAGAACTTCCCCCTCAGACAATTTGGTCAGAACATCATTTATTCGACCACCAACAATAATAGTATTTGTGCCTGAATGAGCGGCAAGTTTGGCTGCTTTAAGCTTGGTAATCATACCGCCTCGCCCTAAACCTCCACCACTACCACCGGCCAACTTATTAAGAGCTGGATCCCCAGCATTACCCTGAGAAATCAACAGTGCTTTAGGATTGYTCCTGGGGTCCGCATCAAAAAGGCCGTCTTGGTCAGTYAGAATAACCAACAAATCTGCATCGATAAGATTGGCCACCATAGCTGCCAGTGTATCGTTGTCACCAAAACGAATTTGRTCGGTCACTACCGTGTCATTTTCATTGATAATAGGCACTACACCTAACTCAAGTAATGTCTGCAACGTATTGCGGGCATTAAGATAACGYTCACGATTTGAAATATCATCATGATCCAGCAAAACCTGTGCCGTATGCCGCTCATATTGCTGAAATTGAAATTCGTAGGCTTGTACCAACCCCATTTGCCCAACAGCTGCGGCTGCTTGTAGCCCATGAATGGACACAGGACGTTTTTTCCAACCAAGTCTCGACATACCTTCAGCTACGGCACCAGAAGAAACCATTACCACTTCCACACCCTGATCAAGTAATGAAGCCACTTGCTCCACCCAGCCAGCGATACTCTCACGATCAAGACCACGGCCATCGGCTGTTAACAATGCGCTACCAATTTTTATGACCCAGCGCTTGGCATTTTTTACCATATGCCTGTCCTTTACCATATGCCTGTCCTTTACCATATCTTGGTCGGCCATCATTATTCTGCGGTACTCTCTGTTGGTYTKTTKRTMWSWWKKTWYWTTNWAKAACNNNKTACATTAWWNAANNNANATTNTNAAANTNNANNNNTTTCAAATACTTACAATTAACTCTTCGCCTAAGGTCTATAAATTATTTCCACATCATGGTCGTCATCTTCATCATCCAAATCATCATCTTGATCAGTAGATTTTGGACGCCCACGTAATGCTTCTATTCGATCTCGAGCCTCAGACTGCATCTTAACCTGCAATTCACACTCACGCTCAGCCACCTCAGGGTCTTCTCTTTCAGCTTCCCAACAATCTTCCAAGTGCTCCATGACATCCTGACACAACTTTTTGGTACCATCAGAGCCTGAAGCAGATACCTGATACACAGGCCCATCCCACTGTAATTTTTCCACCACCTCTTGGCAAAGCTGTTCTCTTTCATCTTTGGGCAACAGATCAATTTTATTCAACACCAACCAACGTTCACGTCCCCACAAAGTAGGACTAAACCGATCAAGCTCGTTTTCAATTACATTAATATTATCAGCAGGATCAGAGCCATCGGGTGGCAACATATCYACCATATGTAGCAATAGCCGCGTTCTCGTTAAGTGCTTTAAAAATCGGATACCCAGACCCGCACCATCCGCAGCACCCTCTACGAGCCCAGGAATATCTGCAATCACAAAGCTACGATATTTATGTGGCTGCACCACACCTAAATTTGGTATCAGTGTAGTAAAGGGATAATCAGCCACCTTCGGTCGAGCAGCAGAGACTGCACGAATAAAGGTAGATTTACCCGCATTAGGTAACCCCACCAAACCTACATCGGCTAACACCTTGAGCTCTAACCGTAAATGCCGAAGYTCACCTTCTGTTCCTGGCGATGTCTGACGCGGAGCACGATTGGTACTGGACTTGAAGCGTGTATTACCCAAGCCATGATAGCCCGCCTTAACCACCATCAAACGCTGACCCGCCGCCGTGATATCGCCAAGTACCTCCTCTGTATCTTCATCAATGATCGTAGTACCCACAGGTACTTTTAAAATTAGGTCATTACCGCCCTTCCCCGTACAATTTTTGGGGCCACCAGCCTGACCACTCTCAGCATTAAAGTTACGCTGAAAACGATAATCAACCAAGGTATTGAGATTGTCGTCTCCTTCCAAATAGACACTACCGCCATCACCGCCATCACCGCCATCAGGGCCGCCCTTAGCTATATATTTCTCACGGCGAAAGCTCAGGCAACCATTGCCACCGCGACCCGCTTGTACGTGGATAGGTGTTTCATCAACAAATTTCATGGTGTAAAGCCATCAGTATTTTAGAGTTAAAATCATCAATCTAATTCAAGACTATAGAGTATACAGTGCCCAATAATTTGTTATCCGCCGCCAACAGTATCGAGATAAACAGCTTCAAACAAAGTTAACAATAGATAAGGCTATAAAACAAAAAAACCCCGCATTGCGGGGCCTTAACTTCATACGAGAAGTATTTGAAACTACTATTTTATGCAGTAACAATATTCACATATTTACGGTTTTTTGGACCTTTAACAGTGAACTTCACTTCTCCAGCAGCCTTTGCAAAGATCGTGTGATCACGACCAATGCCTACATTATTGCCTGCATGGAATCTTGTTCCGCGCTGACGAACAATAATRCTCCCAGCTGTTACTTGTTCACCACCATAGCGCTTAACGCCAAGGCGTTTACTTTCGGAATCGCGTCCATTACGGGTACTACCACCAGCTTTCTTGTGAGCCATGACGTTCTCCTATTTAATCTTAACCAGCACTAATGCTAGTAATTTTAACTTCGGTAAACCACTGACGGTGGCCCATTTGTTTGCGGCTRTGCTTGCGACGATTAAACTTAATAATCTTCACTTTGTCCGCACGACCATGACTAACTACCTCAGCAGTTACCTTGCCACCCTCAACCAGAGGCGTACCAATTTTCACGTTATCGCCGTCTGTCACCATCAAGACTTCAACAAAATCAATATTTTCACCTGTGGCCACTTCCAGCTTTTCCAAACGCAGGGTCTCACCTTCCTGCACTCGGTGCTGTTTGCCACCACTTTTAATTACTGCGTACATATTCCACTCCGTATTCGCATATGCCAGTTCGAAGCCCTGAGAACGATTTCTCCAGGCCGGATTTGCGAGGGCGGCAATTCTAAGTCAAACCCCCCTCTATCGCAAGGAAAAACTGGCCTAAAATCCAGCAACAATGCGCCATTCACTTGACAGGCCACCCACCCAACCCTAGGATGCCACGCGTCCACATTTAATGATAAAATCGATAAAAACAAACGTACAGGGCCTTGGCATGTTGTCGTTTCACCAAGTGGTTAAATCTGATTTTGACCAAGTCAACGAGCTAATTATTAGCCGGCTGAATTCTGAAGTTGGATTAGTAGAAAATATCGGGCAGTACATCATTGATGCCGGCGGCAAACGCCTGMGGCCATTATTAGTCCTYCTAAGCGCCAATAGCTGTGGCTACAAAGGCTCTCAACATACCGAACTGGCGGCTATTATAGAATTTATTCACACGGCAACACTACTCCACGATGACGTAGTAGACACCTCAGATCTCCGCCGTGGCCGAGCAACTGCAAATGCAAAATTTGGCAATGCTCCCAGTGTATTAGTAGGAGATTTTCTCTATTCCCGAGCATTTCAGATGCTGGTCGAGATCGGCAACATGGATATCATGAAAATCATCGCCGATACTACCAATATTATTTCTGAAGGTGAAGTTCAACAACTTATCAATGCTGGCAATCCTGACACAAGTGAAGCGGTCTACAACGAAGTCATTCGCAAGAAAACAGCCCAACTGTTTGATGCTGCAGCAGAAATAGGAGCCCTACTGGCTGGAGCACMGCCARAACAACAGGCTGCCATGGGACGCTATGGGCACCACMTTGGYATGGCATTCCARCTGGTTGATGACGCGCTAGACTATAACGGTAACACTGAAGCGTTAGGAAAAAATGTTGGCGATGACCTTGCCGAAGGAAAACCAACACTACCATTAATCTATGCCATGCAAAACGGCACCCCAGAACAAGCCAGCCTGATTCGCACAGCCATAACAGAGGGTGGCATAGATCAGATGGATGCTATTTTAGATATCATCAACATAACGGGGGCTCTAGACTACACAATGGATTGCGCCAAAGAACAYGCGCTACAAGCGAAATCCTGCCTGAGCACTTTGCCTGAATCTAGTGAGCAAAAAGCAATGTATGAACTGGCTGACTTTTCCATACAACGCAAGTCGTAGGCCTCCTAAAGATTAGGGTAATCGCCTTAATCAAATCCACTATGTTCAAAATGCTCATAGTTGCTACCCCACCGAATAGAGCTACAAACCCTATATTTTCTGGACTTAACACTCAGATCAGATAAAATCCGGCCCTTCGACCAAAAACCATAAAATCYGAARGCTCRAGTCAACGAGTTAAAAAGCAGAGGCCACTTAATCAATGACTACGTTCATTCCACAATCGCAGAACTCATACACCCGAGAGGAAATTATTACTTGCAGCCAAGGGAAACTATTTGGCGAAGGGAATGCCCAACTACCCGGCGACAATATGCTGATGGTGGACCGGATCACCCACATTCATGCGAGTGAGGGTAAATTTGGTAAGGGGGTCATGACCGCTGAACTAGATATCCGACCAGACCTCTGGTTCTTCGGCTGTCATTTTGAAGGCGACCCAGTGATGCCGGGGTGTCTTGGTCTCGATGCMATGTGGCAGCTCACCGGCTTTTTCCTAGCTTGGAAGGGYAAYCCTGGACRTGGCCGTGCACTGGGTTCCGGAGAAGTRAAATTCTTTGGTCAGGTTCTCCCWGRAGCCAAATTAATCACTTATCGYATTGATGTRTCACGGATTGTCGAACGCAAACTAAAAATGGTTATCGCTGAYGGCACWGTTTCTGTAGATGGCCGTGAAATCTACACTGCAAAAAACCTGAGAGTTGGCCTATTTGAGAGAACTGACAACTTCTAATCCTTTAGATTACAATTCATTCTATAGATGACAATGACCGGGCCATTTGACCGGCGTAGGGGTAGACCATGAAACGCGTAGTAATTACCGGAATGGGGATTGTTTCCTGCCTGGGTAATGACAAAGAAACTGTTACTGAATCTTTGCGAGAATGCAAATCAGGCATTGCCTTCAGTGAAGAATTCAAAGAAATGGGACTGCGCTGCAACGTTGCAGCCAAACTGGATCTTRACGTATCAGAGCATATTGACCGCAAAGCTTTGCGCTTTATGGGCCCTTCTGCTGCCTATGGCTATATTGCTATGGGACAAGCTATTGCTGATGCCGGACTATCTGAAGATCAGGTTTCCAACATCCGTACAGGGCTAGTTATGGGTTCTGGAGGGGTCTCAGGGGAAATGTTTACTGAAACCATTGATGTTATGCGCGAACGTGGTATCAAGCGTGCTGGCCCCTACCGGGTAACACAGATTATGGCCAGTACCGTTTCTGCTTGCCTCGCCACTCCCTATAAAATCAAGGGAACCAACTATTCTATCTCTTCAGCCTGTGCCACCAGTGCTCACTGCATTGGTCACGCCATGGAATTAATTCAAATGGGCAAACAGGATATTGTCTTTGCCGGTGGCGCTGAAGATATGCACTGGTCGATGGCCGGGATGTTTGATGCCATGGGAGCTCTATCCAGTAAATACAATGACACTCCAGAACAAGCCTCGCGTGCTTATGATGCCGACAGAGATGGCTTTGTCCCCGGTGTTGGTGCTGGCTGCCTGGTGGTCGAAGATTTAGAACATGCCCTCGCTCGTGGTGCGACCATTCATGCAGAAATTGTTGGCTACGGCGCCACATCAGATGGTTACGACATGGTAGCCCCTTCTGGTGAAGGCGCAGCACGCTGTATGGAAATGGCCATGGCAACAACGAATGGCAGTATTGATTACATCAATACTCATGGCACCAGCACACCCGTGGGTGACCTAGCTGAATTAAAAGCAATTAGAGCTGTTTTCGGTGATAAAGCACCACCCATCAGCTCCACTAAATCTCTCTCTGGACATGGTCTGGGAGCAGCGGGTGCCCAAGAAGCCATTTTCAGTCTGCTAATGATGCAAAATAACTTCATCTGCGCCTCGGCAAACCTCGATACAGTTGACCCCGAAGCTGCAGATCTACCCATTGTGGCCAAACGTATTGACAATGTAAATTTAGAAAGAGTTATGTCTAATAGCTTTGGCTTCGGTGGCACAAATGCATCGCTGGTATTACAAAAATATAGCTAACTTGTCCTACAGGGCATAGACCACACCGATAAAGGGAGAGCTTAGGCTCTCCCTTTCTTTATTCAATAAGACAAAAATTTAATCTCTCACAGAGACATCTAATCTAGACCTCCCCAAGCTCCTCCAAAATACGCTATTCTTGGCAATTAGTAATTCAGCTTAAACAGGGCTAACCACCATGAAACTTTATGACTACTCTGATGCTCCTAACCCTCGCCGCTTAAACATTTTTTTGTCAGAAAAAAGTATTTGTATACCCCGAGTTCATGTTGATTTACTAAAGGGTGAACAATTTGAAGCCTCATTTAAAGCAAAAAGTCCCAACTGTGATGTTCCCACACTCGAACTGGATGATGGAACCTGCATATCCCAAACTAATGCCATTTGCCGTTATTTGGAAACACTACATCCAGAACCACCTCTCTATGGCACAACACCAAAAGAAATTGGGCTCATCGAAATGTGGAACCAAATATGCTTTACCAATGGATTCCAGGCTGTCGCTGATTTGTTCCGTAACGGACCAGACTGGTTCGAAGAGCGAGCATTAATAGGGCCCCATAATTACGCAAAAATCCCAGAACTCGTTGACCGTGGCCGCCAACGTATCATGAATTTTTATGCCGACATTAATCATCATTTGGCAGCTCAGTGTTACTTTGCAGGAAATCACTTTTCTGCAGCTGATATTACAGCACTGGTAACCGTAGATTTTGCTCAATGGGCAAAAGTACCGATCCCCAAACAATGTAAGAGCCTGCTTCACTGGCATGCCTTGGTGTCAGAACGGCCTAGTGTTCAAGCCAATAGCTAGGCAACAACCTACCATTGTCTATACCCTAAAACTGTCAGCCTCAAAGCTCACCAACAATCTAATAAAAAGCTATGGCAGCAGACAGCATAAAATTTCCAAGGTAAACTTATAAAATTATCACATGAGATCTCAGCATAACGCCTTAGCGAACACGGTAGCTATGCAGAAGTCTCTACAGGGCACCTCTAAAGATAGTGATTATTTCGTGAGTGCCAGGAAGCACCGCGCGAAGAACCGCAGTGTACATGGGGTACATGAGGATTTGAGCACGGAGCTGACAGCGTAATCACGGAAAAAGTGCATTTTTAGAGGTGCCCTACAAACACTAATTGGTCAACACTAACATTGGGGCAAGGTATGGCTCGGGGAATTAACAAGGTAATTTTGGTCGGCAACTTGGGCAAAGACCCGGAAGCTAAGTTCATGCCTAATGGTAATGCTGTAACAAATATTACCGTGGCTACAAGTGAGAGCTGGAAGGATAAGCAAACAGGGCAACAGCAAGAGCGCACCGAGTGGCATAGGGTGGTTTTCTTTAACCGACTGGCAGAAATTGCTAGTGAATATCTGAAGAAAGGCTCAAAAGTCTATGTGGAAGGCTCTCTGCGTACTCGCAAGTGGCAGGGCCAAGATGGACAAGACCGCTACACAACAGAAATTGTTGCCAGCGAAATGCAGATGTTGGATAGCCGTGGTGGTTCGGCGGGCTATGACAACTCGGCGCCGATGCAACAACAAAGTGCTCCTCAGGCTCAGTCGTCTCAACAGTCACCCGCAAGCCAGCAACCCAACCAACAACAAGCTGCTCCCGCAAATTCAGATAGTGGCTTTGATAGTTTTGATGATGATATTCCTTTCTAAAAAACACTTCAGGATATTTTCTCAGCATAAAAAAAGCCCGCCATTGAGCGGGCTTTTTTTATCTTCAAGACAACGGGCTTAAATTCGTGAATGAATTGTTACAATTAAACAGGCCGGCCTAGCACCTGCTGCATCGCTTCCGGACAGAACTCATCAACATCAATTTTGAAATAGGCCAGCTGCTGCTCAGGAATAACAACAACATCACAGACCCCGGGAACCGGGCCAACATAATCATCTGCCACTATTAGCTCACTAGGTAGAAGTTTGACAACCAAGCTTTTTAGATGACGTGGTTTTTTCATGGTTATAGCAGCAACAATCCAAACAAGAATCAGTGCTGCCACCAGTAAAAATACTTGTGGGTAACCATAGTGATGCGCCACCAACCCACCAACAACACCGCCAAGGAATGTTCCCAAAAACTGACTGGTTGAATAAATCCCCATAGCCGTGCCCTTCCCTCCTGCTGGTGCAATTTTGCTAACAAGTGATGGCAACGTTGCTTCAAGGAGGTTAAACGCCATGAAGAATACAAATAAACCGAGAAGGAACCAAATACGACTCTCTGTACCACCGGCAAGTAGAACTTCACCAACGGCTAACAATACCACCGCCCCCACAAATACCGGTTTAATTTTCCGCTTTACTTCAGCTACGATAATAAACGGCAGCATACACAGAAAAGAAAAGCCCAGGACACCAAGATAGATAATCCAATGCTGATCACGCCCGTAGGCTAAGGTTTGCTCTAAAATTAAAGGGACTGAAACCCAACTAGCCATCTGGGCAAAGTGTAAAATCCCTATACCCAGATTTAACCGCAACAACTCTCTGTCTCGCAATAACTTCCCAAACATAGCCGGAATTGCCTGAGATTCGGCATTTCTTACAGCTGTCATCGGAGTCGGTACAACAAAGACTAATACCAAAATACCAAATACCGCCAAACAGGCTATCATCCAAAATAATCCGGAAAGCCCCCACAAATTGGCCAGCACCGGGCCAGACACCATGGAGATGGCAAAGGCAACGCCTATACTAGCCCCCACAGCAGCCATTGCCTTGGTTCGGTTTTCCTCTGTGGTGAGATCAGACAAAAGTGCCATAATGGTACTGGCCACGGCACCTGTACCTTGTAGCGCGCGCCCTGCAATTAAACCCCACATGGAGTCAGCCATCGCAGCCACAATACTTCCTGCCATGAAGAGCAGCATCCCACCAATAATGACGGGCTTTCGCCCAATTCTATCGGATAAAAAACCAAGAGGAATCTGAAATAATCCCTGGGTAAGACCGTAGACACCCAGAGCTACGCCAACAAGAATCGCCGAACTACCCGAGTAATCTTCAGCATAAAGTGATAAAACCGGCAATAACATGAACAAGCCAAGCATGCGAAAGGCATAAAGGGAGGCCAAACCAACAAGGCTTTTACGTTCCAGTGAATTCATGGGAAATACAGCGTTACATCAAAGAGAGGCGCATTATAAATGCCATCAGACCAAAATGTAGATTAAAAGTAATGTGATATCGAATTTAAACTGTCTACCACTTAGATTTAACCCCAAAGATGTTAAAATTCCATACGAGACAACAGCTATGAGCGACCATAACTGTCTTCCAACCTGACAATATCATCTTCCCCCAGATAAGAACCTGATTGAACTTCAATCATTTCAAGAGGGATGGTGCCAGGATTTTCCAGCCGGTGAATCTCACCAATAGCAATATACGTCGATTCATTTTCTGAAAGGATAAATTCTTTTTCACCCTTAGTTACCATGGCCGTACCACTTACTACAATCCAGTGTTCAGCACGATGGTGGTGCATTTGCAGGGATAACCGCCCTCCAGGTTTTACCACAATCCGCTTCACCTGAAATCGCTCACCAGAATCAATGGAATCATAAAACCCCCAAGGCCGGTAAACCTTCCGATGCAGACTTGCCTCAGGCCGCCCCTGGTCCTTTAATTGGGCGACTATGGTTTTTACCTCCTGCACCCGTGCCTTATCAGCTACCATAATGGCATCATCACTTTCGACAATAACCACATTTTTTAAACCTATCGTGGCAATCAACTTGCCGTCACTCTGAATAAAACAATCGTTGCTGTCCAAGGCCAACACATCACCTTTTATAGTATTACCATTGCTATCCTTCTCGGACACTTCCCAGAGTGCCGACCAAGAGCCCACATCACTCCACCCGCAGTCCATGGGTATGACAACAGCAGCATCCGTTTTTTCCATGACAGCATAATCAATGGAGTCTTCGGGGCAGGTTATAAAAATTTCAGTATCTGGACGAATAAAATCAACATCTACAGAAGCCTTAGACATAGCTCGCTGACACACAGATAAAATCTCCGGCTGTTGTGCTTCCAGCTCCAACAAGAACTGGCTGGCCTTAAACAAAAACATGCCGCTGTTCCACAGGTATTTTCCACTGGAGAGATAACTCTCAGCAGTTGCTCTATCAGGTTTTTCAACAAACTCATCAACCCGCATGGCCGTACTTTCACCTAGGGAAGCACCTGTTTTTATATATCCATAACCCGTTTCTGGAGATTGCGGTACGATACCAAAAGTCACCAACTTACCCTGCTCAGCGAATGGCAATGCAGCGGCAATAGCTGACACAAAAGCCTGCTCATCTTTGATAACATGGTCTGCTGCCAACACCAGTAATACGGGATCATGTTGAGAATTATTCTTAAGAGCTTGTAGTGCCGCCAGAGCAACTGCTGGCGCCGTATTTCGACCCTCCGGCTCAAGGATAATATGGCTAAACTCAAACCCACCCAGGCGTAACTGTTCCGCAACGGTAAACCGATGCTCTTCACCACAAATAAACAGCGGTGGCTGATGATCTATACCCAACAATCGCCCACAAGTTTCCTGTAGCATGGTTTTGTCACTGACCAGCGGCAAGAATTGCTTTGGGTGAAGCTGCCGAGAAAGAGGCCACAAACGAGTTCCCGAGCCTCCTGCCATAATCACCGGTACTATCATTGGCATTGTCGTCGGAGTTTTCATGGGTACTTTTATTGACACTTCCATTAATCCATTATCCCTAGTAGAGCTTATCTAGCATCTGTGGGCCGACTAAAACATAAAGTTGTATTCCAAGCAAAAGTTAATCTCTATCTATAGAAAGAACCTGAATATAAAAATTAGGTTAAAAACAAAAACCCGACTTAGTCTTTATTTTTCAATATGTTATAAAAAATTTACTCATATTTCCTGTTGATTCAGTCATCTGTTGGCTGTAGAATTGCCAGCTATCGCTTAGCGCCGTCTCATTAGCACTACCTCAAGGGATTCTGCAGGATGCAATCCAACATATGTAGGAAGCTACAATGCTAAAGGCCTTATTTGAGTCAAAAAGATCAACCAAACGCGTGATCTCTGTTCTCTATGATGCACTTGCAATCACTTTGGCGCTTTATTTTGCTGTCAGCCTAAGGTTAGGCTCATTCACCTTTGAAATTACCAACAAAGAACTGACCAGCCTTGGCATCACCATTGTTGTATCAATAATAGTTTTTATTAAACTCGGCCTTTATCGCGCCATTCTCCGGTATATGGCAGTGCCGGCCATGGCCTCAATCGTCACTGGAGTATGCATATCCAGCCTTGCTCTGGCAGCCAGTAGCTTTTTTACACACTCCTTTATTCCTAGATCAGTGCCATTAATCTATATATCAACTGCGCTCCTCTTAATTGGAACACCACGCTTTCTAGTACGGAACATCATCGCCCTGCTCTATCGGAATAGAAATAATCAACGAGAATCTGTGATTATTTATGGTGCAGGCTATACAGGGCATCAACTCGCCTTATCACTCCAAAATACACCCTTCAAACCTGTTGCTTTTGTCGATGACAACCCCAAACTAAAGGGAAGCTTGGTTGCAGGACTGCTTGTGCACCGCCCCAAAAAACTGATCCAACTGGCCAGAGAGCATTCGGCAGACAAAATACTGCTGGCCTTGGGTGACGCACCCCGCTCAGAACGAACGGAGGTCATAAAAAGGCTCGAACCTCTAAATATTACCGTCCAAACAATCCCAGATCTTAATGATATTCTCTCGGGCAAAGCAAGAATTGAAGATATCAAAGATGTTGAAGTTGACGACCTTCTTGGGCGAGATCCTGTTGTTGCCAATCAGGATCTACTTCATGCTTGCATTACCGGCAAAGTCGTTATGGTGACAGGAGCCGGTGGCTCTATAGGCAGTGAACTTTGCTGCCAAATACTTCTCCAGAGACCTTCACACCTTATTCTATTCGAACTCAATGAATACGGCCTTTATAGAATAGAGCAAGAATTACAAAAAACATTAAAAACATCTCAAGGAAGCACAAAACTAGTCTCACTTATTGGCTCAATTCAAAACCAAGCTCGGCTTGAGTCCATAATGAAAACCTTTAGCGTCCAAACTATATATCATGCAGCAGCCTACAAACATGTCCCACTGGTAGAACAAAATATCATTGAAGGCGTACGTAACAACATATTTGGTACCTGGTACTGTGCAGAAGCCGCGATTAATACTGGCGTAGAGTCTTTTGTTCTTGTCTCTACAGATAAAGCCGTCCGACCTACCAATATTATGGGAGCCTCCAAACGTGTTGCTGAGTTAGTACTTCAAGGACTAGCACAACACCAGACAAAAACACGTTTCACTATGGTACGTTTTGGTAATGTCCTTGGATCTTCCGGATCTGTTGTTCCATTATTTAGAGAACAGATTAAACAGGGGGGCCCTGTAACCGTTACTCACCCCGATATTATTCGCTACTTTATGACGACGTCAGAAGCTGCAGAACTAGTGATACAAGCAGGGTCTATGGGAAAAGGGGGTGATGTATTCGTGTTAGATATGGGAGAACCTGTAAAAATTGTCGACCTTGCCACAAAAATGATTCACCTCTCAGGACTGGAACTCAAAGATGAAGAACACCCCAATGGTGACATTGAAATCCAGTTTACCGGCCTTAGACCAGGGGAAAAGCTATTCGAAGAGTTGCTGATTGGCAATAATGTGAGTGGTACAGACCATTGCCGCATCATGAGAGCTGAAGAAACTTCACTTAGCTGGCAAGAAACTCAAGTATTATTGAATGAATTGGATAATGCCTGCGACGAATTTAAATGTGATTCAGTACAGCACCTACTATTAAAAGCCCCTACCGACTACACACCTTCCATTAAAGAATTACATGATAGTGTATGGTTATCCCAACCAAAGCAGACTACTAAACCAGGTAATAATGTTATCAAACTTGGAACTGTTTAGTATTTTCCGCCATAGTTCACATTAAAGTTACTGATAGATCCTCTAATATCATGCCGCCAGACGACCTACACAAGATGCAACTTTTTCTATTCAGAATAATCGACATACTTATTTCACTTGTCGGCATTATTTGTGGTCTACCTATAATGCTCGCCATTTATATCGTCGGACTTTTCGATACAGGTTCACCCTTATTTTTTCAGCAACGCGTGGGCAGAAACAGAAAATTATTTACCTTGGTAAAATTTCGAACCATGTCTATTAATACCGATTCAGTCGGCACTCATTTAGTAGACACTACATCCATAACCAAGACCGGTAGTTTCTTGCGAAAAACCAAACTAGATGAACTACCTCAATTATTCAATGTGCTACTCGGACAAATGAGCTTAGTTGGCCCAAGGCCTTGCTTGTCCAATCAAACTGAACTAGTGGAAGAAAGAGACAGGCGAGGTGTATTTAAAGTCCGCCCTGGCGTTACTGGCTTGGCTCAGGTTAATGACGTGGATATGTCCACGCCACGCAAACTGGCCCGTTACGACACACTAATGATCAACCGCATGGGTTTAAAGTTATACGTTAAACTCATCATCGATACAGCCCTAGGCAAAGGGCATGGGGATCGGGTCCGAGAACATAAGGGCAGATAAAGCTGTACCCAAAACTACTTCTTAAAGCCTTCTACCGTTCGCCGAAGCCCCTCATTGACCATAATCAGCGGCTCCCAGCCCAGCATTTCTCGTGCCTTTGAAATATCTACCTGCAAAGAGCCGCATAATCGTTGAGCTATAGATTTTTTACCAAGTAATGCTGCTATAAATGTCAACAAACTGACGGGGATAGGAATCAACCGAGCAGGTTTATCCAGCGCCTTACCTAACCGTTGCAACAACTCAGTGGTAGATATATCCTCACCATCACTTGCTAAAAAAATCTGGTTAACTGCATTTGGATGATCTATGCAGATGATGACCAATTCGACCAGGTTTTCAATGGAAATCATACTGCGTTTATTATCAATAACACCTAGTGGCAGAGGAATGCCGCTATTAACACACCGCATCATGCTTAGAAAATTCCCTTTCACTCCAGAGCCATATACAAGACATGGGCGAATAATAACAACCTCTAACCCTGACTCTTCAGCCAACTTAATTAGCGCTAACTCTGCTTCCAGCTTTGACGTGCCATAGGCATCAATAGGGTTTGGTTTATCTTCGGGAAGAAAAGGCTGATTTGGTAATGTATTCTCTCCATTAACTTTTATAGAGCTTATAAATACAAAACGATTAACCCCTGCCCTAACAGCTTGACGAGCCAAGTTCAACGTCCCCTCAACATTCACTCGGCGAAATTCTGAAATTGGAGAGGAGTCAGAATACTTATGAGCCGTAACTGTAGCTGCTGTGTGTACAATGACGTCTACCCCATCAAGAATACTAGCCCATTGGGTTGAACCGTCTATATCGCCCACCTGTTTTGCTGGCCTAAAGCCATCAATGTTATGGCGCACGACAGGTATCACATCATATTCAGAAAATAATAAAAACTCTCTTTCTAATGCCCTGCCTATAAAACCGTTAGCGCCTGTTACCAAAATTCTCATATTTACTTAATACTCTTCAATTTTCTACTCAGCTTCAAAAACCTTAAATAGGTAACTATAAACACATAACAGCTAGAGTCACATTAATTATACTGCCACAAAAAACCCCAATGACCTCTCACCCATTTGGATTTCTTAAGCACTAATACCTCAACATTGAGTCGTTGCGTACAAGGCGACATGAATAATGAAAGGGTATTAATTACGAAGATACTACTTAAGTAGCTTTTTATATAAAGTCGCATAGGATTGAGCCATCTGTTCGGCGGTAAACAGCTCCCAGTAACGGGCTTCTGCACGCTGGCCCATGGCTGCCGCTTCCTGGGGATTATTCCATAGGTAATCCATCGCCTGTCGGAGCACTGTCGGGTCATTAGGCGGCACCACAACCCCAGTTTCCTTATCGATATTGATATACGTCGTTCCGGTACCAATTTCACAGGAAATTAAAGGCTTTCCGTACATAGCCCCCTCTAATAACGAGATACCAAAGGCTTCTGAGCGAAGGTGTGATGGAAATACAATGGCGTAACAAAGCTCTAACAGAGCTACTTTATCATCATCTGGAAGGAAACCGACGAAGTGTATATTTTTCACACCAAGTATTTCTGCTTGCTCCTTGACGCTGGCYTCATCAGGGCCAGATCCTAAAATCACAATAGGGTAATCTGAGTTTTGAGCTGCCTCAACGAGAGCGTGCAATCCTTTGTAATACCGTATCAATCCAATGAAGAGAAAAAAACGTGAGCCAAACTTTTCTCGCCAAATATTTAATTTTTCACTGGAAGCTTTGGGATAACTACTTTTATCAAGGCCATATGGAATTACACTARTCTTGTGTTTATAACGTGAAAGYGTATCRCTGCTTTCTAGATAGTTGGGAGATGCMGCAACAATATGATCAAYATCTGATAAAAAWMARTGCATCAATGGTTTGTAGAGTTTTAACAGGTACTTTTGCTTAACAATGTCTGAATGGTAGGACACAAGCGTTGGCTTTTTTACTTGTGTAGTAAAATGAACCATATCCGCAAAAGGATAAGGGAAGTGATAGTGTACAAGGTCTGCCTGCTTTACCAGCTGCCTAAATCTCTTAAATGCTGATATTGAAAAAGGAGTCGAAGCTACCTCAAAATTTGAATGGCAACGGTGAACCAAGTGTCCATCTACCTCTACTGTTTTATCAACCACAGAGGGACTTATAGATAACACCTCTGACGTAACCCCAAGATCTGCCACTCCTCGGGAAATTTGGTTAATGACTTGCTCAACCCCACCAATAGTGTCAGGTAAATAGGTTTTATAGAAATGAAGTACTTTCATAAATTAACAATTCTTTCTGGCAGAAATAACTTTTTCGAATACAGAAACTAACTGCTTTGCCGCAGTAATCCAACTAAATCTAGTGATATTTTCTCGAGTATTTTCTGCTAGGTTACTACGTAAATCATGATTGGCGATCAATGTCTCTAATCCATTTTTTATAGATGGAATGGCGAATGGGTCAATTAATAAACCCGCTTTCCCTGCTACTTCTGGCATAGATGAATTATCAGAGGTTAAAACAGGTGTGCCATGGGCCATGGCTTCCACGAGAGGCAARCCAAACCCCTCATAAAGTGATGGCATAGCCAAAAATAAAGCATTRGCATAAAGGGTGGCTAGCAYCGCTTCATCAACATACCCCAATACACGTACATACTTTCTCAAGCCTAAGTCAGAAACCGTGTCATTAAGATCAATGCCACCCCAGCCCTTGCCACCAACAATCACCAGCATGGCTTGATCTTTTATAGATGTGGCTAAGAGAGAATAAGCCGTCAATAAACGAATGAGATTTTTTCTTGGCTCAAGAGTGCCAACAAAGAGAATATAGGGCCTATTGATGCCTTTTTGTTGCAGTATAGCAACGGAGCTTATGTGCTTGACGGGGCTTGCACCCAAGAGGATAACCGATAGCTTATCGGAATTGATAAAAAATTCTTCCTTGACGGCACCAGCTGTTGCATTGGAATCAGCAACCACTGCATCGGCTGCGTGGACCGCCACAGGCATTTGATAACGCTCCAGTAGACGAGAAAGTGGCCGCATGGTGTTCCCAGCGTACTTCCAAACCAAATCATGAATGGTGACCACTCTGGCCATCTTACCTGGAAGACAGTGAGGCAAGCGGTGCGCAGGCCCCCAAAACACATCTAGCTCATCCTTTTTTGCCCACAAAGGCAAATAGCTCTCACCCCAAAATTGCCTAAGTAAGCCGTTATTCCAGTTCTTGGTTCTAATATTTGCAGGCGGCAAACTTAACGCTACATCAGGCTGAATTGGTCCCGGGCTATAAAGATACAGAGAAATATTCGGTTCTTTGGATAAAGCCCGGCACATTTCCAATGTATAACGACCAATGCCTGTGAGCGGGCGCGATAGCAACCTTGCATCGACCCCAATTTTCATGTGACGGTAATAACATTGTCTTGCAACATCCAACGCRGAGTTTCGTCAAGACTGTATGTTTTCCAATCATCAATCAACTCCATAAGGCGACTGTTGTTACCTGTTAAGACACGCACCTCATTTGCACGAACAAATTTAGGGTTCACCTGGATTTCGAGACTATGCCCAGTAATTTTTTTACACAAAGTAATTATCTCTGGCAATGTATGAGTTTTCCCGGTGCATATATTGATAGTTTTACCTACAGGAGCAAGCTCCAAAAGCTTAGCGTAGGCCATAGAAACTGTACGAACATCACCAAAATCTCGCCATACTTCTAAATTTCCTAGTTCGATAACTGCTTTCTTTTCACGGAAGTGGCTAACTATTTTAGGAATTAAAAACTTCTCATCCTGACCAACACCGGTATAGTTAAATGGTCTGACAATAAACAGAGGCAATCGATCGAACCATAACTGCGCCATTTTCTCCATTGCATATTTGCTCACAGCATAATCATTAGCAGGATCTGGAATACTCTCTTCACTCAAGGCACCCTCCGATCGGTTACCGTATACATTAGCACTGCTCGCTAATAGGATACTCCGAACACTAGGTGCGTACTCTGCAAGAGCCTCCAGTAAATTGCGTGTACCAATCAGGTTAACCTCATAAAAAGCATTGGCATCACCATGCCCAACAAAAGCCACACCCGCTAAGTGAGCCACTGCTTCGGGTTGAATATCTGCAACTTCAATTCTCACAGCACTGGAGTCAGTCAGGTCGCACTGCAAACCAATAACAGTATGTCCCTGCGTCTCTAGGGCGGATTTTAGATAATGCCCGGTAAATCCTTCTAAACCTGTGACAAGTATCCGCATTAGAACGAATAACCTCCATCATTTCGACGTAAGTCCGCCTCAACCATCATGGCACAGAGTTCTTCCAACGTAGTCGAAGGCTCCCACCCCAAGTCACTCTTTGCCTTACTAGGATCGCCTATTAATAATTCAACTTCTGCTGGTCGATAAAACTCTGGATTCACTCGAACAATCTCTTTACCAGAGGCTGTATTAATAGCGACCTCGTTCTCATCCGAACCTTTCCATTCAATATCAATATCAGCAGCCTGACATGACATCGTAACAAAATCACGTACCGTTTCAGTACGATTAGTGGCTAAAACATAGGTATCTGGCACATCCGCCTGTAATATACGCCACATCCCTTCTACGTAGTCTTTGGCGTACCCCCAGTCGCGCTTAGCATCCATATTACCCAGCTCCAACACATCGCTCTTGCCCAGTTTTATCTTGGCAATACCGTCCGTAATTTTTCGAGTTACAAACTCCAACCCGCGCAACGGTGATTCATGATTAAATAAAATACCGCTGGAACCAAAAATATCGTAGGACTCACGGTAGTTAATAGTCATCCAGTGCGCATAAAGTTTGGCTACACCGTATGGGCTACGAGGGTAAAATGGAGTGGATTCACGCTGAGGGATTTCCTGAACCTTACCAAACATTTCAGAAGTCGAAGCTTGGTAGAAGCGGATTTTTGGGTTAACGATACGAATGGCTTCCAGTAAAGTCACTGCCCCAAGACCGGTAATCTTTCCCGTAGTTATAGGCTGGTCAAAAGAGACCCCTACAAAACTTTGCGCAGCCAGATTATAAATCTCATCGGGTTTGGCTTTTTCAAGCAAACGAATATTAGATCCCAAGTCCGTTAAGTCGTATTCTACCAAATGTAGGTTGGGGTTATGCCTTATACCTAACTCCTCGATGCGCCAAAAGTTAATAGACGCTGTGCGGCGGTAGGTGCCGTAAACTTTGTAGCCTTTGCCGAGTAAAAGTTCGGAGAGGTAAGCACCATCTTGGCCGGTAACACCTGTAATGACTGCTGTTTTCATGGGGTTTTTAATTCCTTATTAGTTTCTAAAGTGGTGACTCCAAGCCTCTCTAATAATTGAGCTGCACTTTCTTTCCACGTGAGCCAAGGCATTGATTCTGAGCTTGGGTGTTGATTTGATTTATAGAGTTTTAGCCAATTTTGGATTGTTTCAGCTAATTCTTCAGGCTCTTTTCCGTCAAAATAAAAGGCATGTTCGCCTGCGACTTCTCGGAACACAGGTATATCGCGTGCAATTATAGGTAGCTTGTGTTGAGCCGCTTCGATCAGAGGCAATTCGAAGCCCTCGCCTTCAGAGGCGGCGATGAGACAAGAGGATGTAGCGTAGACTTTTTCTAAGTATTCGTCACTGATGCCGGTGAGCCAAAACAAGCGTGTCCCGCGCTCAGGATGGTCGCGCAGCTTTTTGACCAGCTCTTCGACCATCCATCCCTGCTTTCCAACAATAACCAAATTGACACAGACCTCTTCAGCCCACATCTCCTCAAAGGCAGCCAGCACTTGCGCATGACCCTTACGCGGCTCTATTGTGCCGACCATAAGAAAACTGGGTCGCTTATAAATTTCTTTTAACACTGTGCTCGCATCATCCGGCATACCATTTGATGCGCTGACATTTCCCACATCAGAGCCCAAATGAAACCAGTCAATCCTAAGAGGTCGTTCACGCTTGGTCTCCTGAGAGCCAAGCCAGCATCCCAACTCATGGGCCACAAATTTAGATACGCAGATCGCGCCATCCGCCTCAGCAACAACTTCGAGCCAATCTAACAAGGTCGCTCCTTGTTGAAAGCAATCAGGGCGCTGCATTAGTAACAAATCATATACAACAAATTGAACATTTACGCCCTGTTGCCGCATCGCTTGGTAAAACGGACGCTGTACAGGTACCACTTCAGTTTGCAAAGTTAAACCAAGAAATATATCACCAACCCTGAAGCTAATAGGCGCATCGATTAAAGCGTTGGAGGGGCAGTTAAGAAACTCCAGTGTAAAATGCCGTGCATAGCGGTAACCCTGCTGCGCAGTCGTTGCATAGACAGGCTCAATGCGAAAACCATTAGGGGGGGTCACAAGCCATTCCCGTAAGATACTGCGAACCACGTGCTGAACACCCGTTTTAGCGTCACGGTGTACCAGTTCTGATATATCGACAAACAGTTGTCTCTGTGAGAGCTTTGGTGCTATTGATTGGTCAATGGCCTGAGCAAGCCTCTTATACAGCTCTGCATCACACGGTGGCGCGTCTAATTGCGCGATACTTTTCACCAGTGCCGACGGTGCCGTCGCTGCATCGCGGTAAAATCGCTCTACTGCATTAAAGTATTGGCCGGCACAACTGCGGGGAGCATGTTCCGTGCGGATGATATGCTGCGCCCTTTCGCCTAATTGTTGGCGCTGACTGGCGTCTTGCCATAGCCTTTCCAGTGCCGTGATCAAGTCTTCGTCACAGAAATTATCGGCCAGCTTGCAACATCCATCTTCAGGTAGGTCTGCCATGCTGCCATTGGCATTAACGATGGTCGGCAGGCCGTAGTTCATACAATCAAGTACGCCAGCGGAGGTTTCTCCTCGCGACTTTGTTCTTAGTTGTACGCCAATATCAGCCGCAGCAAGATATTGCCTAAATACCTCCGTATCGGCCCAGCCGGTAATATGAATACGCTTCATTACTCCACTTTTGCGAATTTTCTGTAATAAACCTTGACCGTACTCACCGCCTGCATTTTCACCAACAAATACCAGGTGGCAGGATTTATCTATAGCCAGTGCAGAATTTAGCCAGGCATCAAGCAAGCGATGATTCAGCTTGGTCGGCCCCAATAAACCAAAGCTGCAGACAACAAAATCTTTGTCGGAAAGGTTGAGTGAAGTCCTTGCTTTACTTTTATCGCTTTTAATATCAGGCACTCTTAGGAGTGGAATTTGAATCCATTTATTGTCTGCACTTGAACCATACCAATATTGCGCTAACCGTCGTGAATTTTCTGAATGTACAATCACGCCTTGAGCATTTTGTAGCACACTGAAATTACAAGGGTACTTCCAAACAACATCAGCTGTATCTTCAGCTGTAAATCGATGTTGTACCGCTGGGTAGCCATGGCTGTTGTATAGCTCTGATGCCCAGTAGCCTGGCTTAAATCCATGTACATCCATATGAGCGGCAATACCCGAAAGGAAAAAGTCATGTAATACAATAACGCCGGGGATCTGCTCAAGTAGCTCAAACATATGTTGGTGAAAGGCAGAATTACCGAAGTGGTAAAGCACTCTGTCATAGGCATCAGCATGTGCCCTAAACCATTCGATGGTCCGTATTTGACAGTTGGCCTTGACCCATCTGTCTGATACAGCCTCCTGTGCAACTACAACATCAATATCATAATGCCGGGCAAGTTCTGGCAGTAATTCTGCACTGTAATCGCTGATGCCACTGCGCTCAGGAGGTAACGGTGAGATATAGGCTAGACGTGGTCTTTGTGCTGCAGTGCAGGTTAGAGACTTTGTTTTAATCGTATCGGCGCTGAATGCTTCGAGCGCGGCAATTGCTCGTTGCGCGCTTTTGTCCCATGAAAACTTTTTAATTTGGATCAGAGCCTGCTTCTCCAGGGTTTGCCTGAAATTGTCATCAACAAGTACTTGTTCCAGCTTGGCAGCAATGGCTGCATCATCATGCGGGTCGAACAGAGCCTCATCGTTACCTATCACTTCAGGCAAACTTGAAGTGTTGGCACCGATAACGGCACGGCCGCAGCACATAGCTTCAAGTGCGGGTAGTCCAAAACCCTCATGTTTAGATGGAAAAATAAATGCCTTGCACAGGTTATAGAGCGAAATCAGATCTTCTTCCGGAACAAAGCCGGTGAGCACCAGTTCGTCTTTAACCAAACCAACCTTTCTGGCGAGGGATTCCAGTCTTGCTCTGTCAGCATCCTGTATCGAGCAAACTACAGCCAGTTGGTGCTGTTTACGCAGGCTAACCGGCAAGCTGGCATAAGCGCGTACCAAGCCATCAATATTTTTTCGGTGATCAATACCGCCAGTGTACATTACATAATGACCGGAAAGGCCATAACGCTGCATGAGTTCCTGTTGTTGCGTATCTGTGAGTGATTTTTGGCAAAACTGTGCGTCGGCAGCCGTGGAAATATTGGTAATTTTCTCAGGTGGGAAACCCAGGAATTTAATCCCTTCCTGCCGCGACGATTCGGAAATAGAGAGCAGTAAATTAGCACGCCGTAGATGAGCAATTTTGCCCTCATACCACTCGGCAATAACAGGGTTTTCCAGATAGGATTTGTGGTTGATAAAAGGGATCAGGTCGTAAAGTACAACCGCCGTTGGAATTAGGCTACTCAGCGTACCGATACTGGATACTGCATCATCGCTCAAACCTTCGAACAGGCTACTGACTAGAACCATATCTGGATTGAGGCTGGTTAAAAACGCTTCTCTCACCAGTTCTGCAGTTTGGCGACGCCATGTATTATCAGGAGATAACTGATTAACTGGTCCAGATGTCTGCCACACACGGATTTGTTCTTGCGGTAGTATTCCATCGAAAGCGGCACGAATGGGTTCGATGGTTTCAGGAAAAAGGCCATTTAGAGCAATAATAATTTCATGTTTGCCACAATTCCGCCCTATTGCTTGGGCAAGGGAGAGTGAATATCGCCCGACCCCACGATTGCGTGAACCTGTGGATTGTGCCCCTTGTAAATCAATAATTATACGCATCAGTCGTCCTCCCTGTGGCGCTCTTCGATAGCAGCCTTAAGCTCTCTATAGATACGAAGGGCTCGAGGAGTGAGGTGTTTATCGGCTATAGGTTCGGCTGTGTATCCTTGGTTAAGGTGAAGGGGCTGGGTTGAAAATCGCAAATAGATAGATCGAAGGGTTTTATAAAGACCAAGTTTTCTTACCAAAATGGCACATTGATGTTTGAGGTCGGGCCGAGAGTTCAAGAAAGCAAGGCTGTGCTGTATAAAAAGTCGGAAAAAATTTTTCACTACTTGATCCCCCGATCAAAAAGCCCAATAACTTTATTCAAAAACAGTTTCACTCGCACAATATGTGCCCCTACCAACGACGAAGAATTAATTACCCAAAGCGTGACAGATACCGAGTCAAAATGTTTGACCCTATTCTGTCTTCTAGAGCTAAAAAAGAGTATGTGTTCTTTTCTTTATTTGTTTTGACCAGGAAGAAAACTCAGCACCATCTTAACAATTAACTTTAATCGTGGGTGCGATATTACAACCCGCACTAAACGAAAAAGTAATTGCTTTTTTCCTCTAATGAAATCCGCGAAGCTAATAAACCCCCACATTATTAATTCCAATAGATCCAACTATGAATCTCATTAAAACTCATGACATCATTCTACAAAAACAGCTCTATTCTTCTAGCTTTTTACCTATCAATGTATAATTAAAGTAGAGTTTAGAAATATCTTTCACATCTAGTCCAGCACACCATGTAGGCAGTGAATACACCAACTTAATATCTTCAAACCCACTCCACTCCATAAGAAAACCAAGATATGTCTCAGACACCGGTCTAGTATGCGTAGGGTCTATATAAAAGCTATTAAATCCCATTTGCTGTTTTAGATTAATTGTTTCAACAAGCAACACACCACCAGGAACCAATCTCTCTGCAATAATTCTAACAAGTTCGACCATATGTTCTGGTGGTACATGCTCAATAACTTGAAGGAGAGAAACACCTGAAAACATTTCATTTGTGTTATTAAGAAATGAGAGTGCATCATTTTGAAACACACTTAGCCCTAGATTTTTCGCCCTCTCAACCTCATTTTCATCCAAATCTACCCCAACAGCGGGAATATTATGTCCACCCAGAAATGACAGGAACTCACCAGCCCCACATCCAATATCCAGGAATCTATAATCACAATAACGGGGTATATATTTTAGATAAAATTCATACTGCTTCCTTATAATCTCTTTCGAATACTCTCCTCCCAACTCACTAAAATACGTATAAAACTCTCGACTCTTGTCATCTGAATTTAAGCTACTTACCTTTTTGYCTACTTGTAATTCAGCCAGTGGTAATAAACTATTAAATTCACACTCATTAGCAAAAGGAAGCTCCGGATTTTTTGTAATTCCATTCACATCATTCGTCAAAGCATTAACTTCATTCGTTAATTTATTTACTTGCTCAAGTAAAAATGAAATTTTTCTTATTGCATAGAACCAATGGAAAATCGAAGGAATTCTTAACCAATAAATCATTTTTTTTATGTTTTTTTTCACTGAATTCTCATTACTCTGCAATTAAAAAACCACATAAACTACCACGCGCTTTATACTTCACCCACCCGATCTCTTTATATCAATAGAGGACTCTATCCAGTTGCAACCAGCAAAGTGTATCTTTTCAGTATTAATAACATTGAAAACAAGTGCTAGATCACGCCATTCATAGTTTTTGGATAGATGGCTATCTCGATCATGGAGCGCGATTTCCACAGAATAACTTCCCACACCAAAATTTGAGGAAAAGGCAATAACGAAGTGGTATTCACTCCCAACCTGCGGATGATTGATGACTTGTTCCGTATGCCAAGTATTGACGCCATACATAACTTGGCCAAGACGATCTTTAATACTGTACCCCAATACAAGAGTTTCTACACCTTTGTAAACTTTAATCTTGATACGCAGTTCAACCTGTTCACCTACACCAACACATTCAGCTATCTCACCCTTACTGTTATACAGTGCAATTTCCTCTACCCGAACCTCACCCGTACCAGAACTGGTTTGCGCCCTGCCATCTTCAAGTTGTTTGACCTCGACTGTGCTGTTCTCTTTTTCGGCAATAAGAGCATTATAAAAATCGAAGATTTCTTCAGGTTTACCATCTTTTATTACCCTGCCACCTTCAAGCAGGATAGCCCGATCGCACAGGCTCTGAATAGCATTGCGATCATGGGAGACGATCAGCAGGGTTGTACCTTGCTCTTGGAACTCTCGAATACGACTAAAACTCTTATGCTGAAAATAGGCATCGCCGACAGACAAGGCTTCATCAACGATAAGAATTTCCGGGCGATAGGCCGTTGCTACTGCAAAAGCAACACGCATTTGCATGCCGCTTGAATAAGTCCGTACTGCCTGATCAAAATACTCACCTATCTCAGCAAAGGCTTCAATATCAGGTATAGCCTGCTGGATTTGTTCGCTACTAAAGCCCATAAGGCCTGCAGCATGGAATACATTCTGGCGACCCGTGAGTTCAGGATTAAAGCCCATGCCAAGTTCAAGAATGGCAGCGATACGGCCATTAACCTGCACCTGACCTTCGGTGGGCTGCAAGGTGCCGGTGATCATCTTCAGTAGGGTACTTTTACCTGCACCATTCTGACCAACGATGCCGACGGCCTCGCCAGGCTGAACATTGAAGTTAGTATGGCGCAACACCCAGTGTTCTTCACTCGGTTTTACAGGTATACCAAACCAGCGGGCGAAGCGTTGTAGCTCGGAGCGGTAGCTACGAAAAGCCTTGCCAAGATTTTCAACGCTAAGCAGACTCATAGGGCATCCACCATTTCCCCGCTGGCGCGGCGAAAGAGGAAAATGCTCAACAGCATCAGCGCACAAGAAATAACTGAGATAACAATGAGACTATCAAGTTGTGGCGCCTTGTTATAAACCAGCACCTGATGGTAGGCGCTAGTGATGGGATACATCGGATTTAAGCTCAATAAATGACGGTAGCTTTCTGGAATGATATTTTCAGGATAGACGATTGGTGTAAACCAAAACCATACTTGCAAAACAATGGGGGTACCCTGCCCAATGTCACGCACGAAAACATTCATTATTCCAAGAATCAAACCAACACCTAGCGCAAGAGCTACAACAATCAAGGTAAGTGGTATCAACCACAGCATGGTTATACTAAATTGATGCCCAAGCAAAGCAAAAATACCCAGCATAGCCATGAATAATAGAATATTGTTAAGTAGGCAGGAGCCTAGCACAATGGTGGGCAGGGTAATGCGGGGAAAACTCATCTTTTTCATCAGGTTGCCCTGCTCGATGAAAAGGTTGAGGCAACGACTGATGATTTCACTAAACAGGTTCCAGGCAAGCAGGCCGGCCATAAGATAAATGGCATAGGCGTATTTATTATCAATACCCGGCAGCTTGGCCGCTAATATATTGGAGAGAATAAGTGCATAAATGAGTACTTGGGACAAGGGGTTAATGATCATCCATAGCCCCCCGAGCTTGCTGCGCGCAAAACGACTGATCAGTTCGTTGTGGATAGAGCTAAAAACGAAGTGGCGATATTGCCACAGGCTGCGGAACATACTGAACATTAGACTGGCTCTTTAATTAGGGTTTGGATTTCGGCTACGCACTCTTCTGCTATCATTTGGCCGCGAACATTACAGGCTTTAAACAGGTTAATTGCTTCATGAAACGCGCCCGTAAACATCCTGAAAGCGAACAATATCGTCTTCGCCCAGATAACTTCCGGTTTGTACCTCAATCATCACCAATAACTCCGGGCCGATGTTTTCAAGGCGGTGCTTGTGTTCGGCTGGAATAAAGGTGGATTCGTTAACTTTAAGGATAAATTCCTTATCATCATTAAGCACCTTGGCGACGCCGCTTACTACAATCCAATGCTCGCTACGATGATGGTGCATCTGCAAACTGAGACTAGCACCGGATTTTACCTCGATGCGTTTGATTTTAAAGTGCGGACCTTCTTCTAGTACGGTATAGGTGCCCCAAGGCCGGTGTGCAGTGCGATGTATTTTGTGTGCTTCATGGCCTTGCGCCTTAAGCTGGGCATAGATATGTTTGACCTCTTGGGTACGGCTTTTATCAGCAACCAAAAGTGCATCAGACGTATCAATGATAATGAGGTTTTTAACACCTACAGTAGCCACTATTCGACCTTCACTTCTAATGGTACAGTTTTTCGTGTCTTGTGCGATRACRTCRCCCWGAATACGGTTGTTGTCGCYGTCCGGGGCCGTCAGGTCGCCAAGTGCTCGCCAGCAACCAATATCACTCCAGCCGATATCACAAGCCACAACTGCTGCGTTACGGGTTTTTTCCATAACGGCATAGTCGATGGAATCATCGGGTACGTTCTTGAAATGCTCAGGATTAATTTCAATCTGGACAAACCCTTCGCCTGATGTCTTCCTGGCCTGTTGCAGGCAGTTCCTAGTAGCTTCAAGGATTTCCGGGCAGTGCAGCGCCATTTCTTTTAACATGGTGCCAGCTGAAAAGCAGAACATACCGGAATTCCAAAGAAAATTCCCCGAAGCCARGTAGTCTTGRGCCTTATCTAGAGAAGGTTTTTCTACAAAACGAATAACGTYATGYCCAYTGGATTCAATGTAACCAWAACCWGTTTCTGGYGCAGTRGGTTGAATRCCRAARGTGACAAKTTTWCCKKYTTGRGCSARYTCRCAGGCCTTGGYAACKGCMWCWGCAAAGGMTTGYTGGTYYRATATCAGRTGGTCYGCMGCMAGRACAAGTAATATGGCGTCTTCTCCATGGCTTTCTGCCACCTGGAGGCTGGCGGCTGCAACAGCCGGAGCGGTATTGCGGCCAAAGGGTTCAAGAATAAAACTGGTGCCAACAGGMTTTTGAGAAAGTTGAGAGGCCTCCCTATAYTCATCTTCGACTTTGAAGAATAGCTCGCGGTTGGTTACTGTCATAATATTGCTGACGTTAGGCAATGATRCGCCCCGCAAGAAGGCTTTTTGCAGTAAAGTTTCGCCATCATCAAGGCGGATAAAGGGCTTGGGGTGCTGTTCTCTGGATGCTGGCCAAAGACGGGAGCCYGCGCCGCCACAAATAATAGTTGGGATTAAAATTGGGCGTAYAGTARCGGRGGGCATGTATAGTGTCCTTTTTATGTAAATTTCTTCCTGTTTCTCTATGATGTTATTGCTGTTGGATACATAGAATCCCGTGAACTCTTTGTAGAGGTTTGACTGAAAATAAACATCTACCCCTCTTGGTAACAGGGCGCAGGGGATGAAAATACCAGCCGAATTATACAGCAGTATTTCCTCAAAAAAAAACAGATKTTACTYTATTTNSAGAAGACCRGYAGCGCMRGTTRYGACCCAAATCAACAATTGYCTRGGRAAGATACRWGACKGCYAACCACCAAGTACATTATTTATAGGGCAACGAAAAKATCTACTCACTGTGYAACTGAATTGTATTGATTAGTTGAAACTGTGCTCTTTTATGAACAGCCTCTTGCAACTTTTAATCCTTGTCAGGAGAGCCTGAGAATATGGACCAACTACACTAATCTTCTTGCTTTCCCCTCCCCACTTCACCATCATTGCCGGTTTGCTTTTGGAAAAACTATCTCCATGGAAAACATCTCAATTCGCGGCGCGAAGACCCACAATTTGAAGTCRATTGACTTGGACCTWCCAAGGGACAAATTGATTGTRGTWACGGGTCTCTCYGGTTCTGGAAAATCATCACTGGCRTTCGACACCCTCTATGCCGAAGGYCAGCGTCGCTATGTGGAATCGCTCTCAGCCTACGCCCGTCAGTTTCTCTCTATAATGGAAAAGCCTGATGTTGATCATATTGAAGGTTTATCTCCCGCTATTTCCATTGAGCAAAAATCRACATCTCACAACCCACGCTCTACGGTGGGAACAATCACTGAGATTCATGACTACCTGCGCCTTTTATATGCCCGCGTGGGTGAGCCACGTTGCCCTGATCACCATGAACCACTAAAAGCACAAACCATTAATCAGATGGTCGATCAGGTGCTCGCTCTACCTAAAGATTCCAAACTGATGCTACTGGCCCCCGTAGTAAGGGGCCGCAAAGGAGAACACGCCCATATTTTCCAAAATTTGCGAGCGCAGGGATTTATTCGGGCTCGTATCGATGGTTTGGTGGTTGATCTGGATGATGCCCCACAACTGGAAAAGAACAAAAAGCACGATATTGAAGTGGTGGTTGATCGCTTTAAGGTTAAACCTGACTTGCAACTCAGACTTTCTGAATCCTTTGAAACGACATTAAATCTTTCTGAAGGGCTCGCCATTATTACGACAATGGACGGCTCATCAATTATTACCTCATCGACAAGCAGTCCATCAACAGATAGCCAAACGTCAGAAATTCTGTTCTCTGCCCGTTTTGCCTGTCCGGTGTGCAACTACAGTATTGATGAGCTTGAACCCCGTATGTTTTCTTTTAATAACCCGGCAGGGGCATGCCCGGGTTGTGATGGCCTGGGGGTTAAGCAATTTTTTGATATTGATCGTGTTGTTCGATATCCAGAATGCTCTATTTCTGAAGGTGCCATTCGAAGCTGGGATAGAAAAAACCTTTTCTACTTCAATATGCTGACTTCTCTTGCCAACCATTATGGTTTTAATATTGACCATCCATTTCAAGACTTGGCCCCGCAACACCAACAAGCGATTCTGTTTGGCAGCGGCAAAGAGATCATTGATTTTAATTATGTGAATGACAAAGGCACGGTATTTAAACGCTCCCATCACTTCGAGGGCATTATTCCCAACATGGARCGGCGCTACCGYGARACAGATTCTCAAGGTGTACGAGAAGATCTAACAAAATACATGAACAGCCAGCACTGCCCTGAATGTGATGGAGCCCGATTACGAAAATCGGCACGACATGTATTTATTGATGAGAAGCCCTTGCAAGAAATTGGCAGCATTCCTGTGGGTGAGCTCGCCGACTACTATGAAAACCTGCACCTAGACGGTAGCCGGGGCGAAATAGCCGAAAAAGTTCTCAAAGAAATTCGTGATCGCCTGCGTTTTCTGGTGGATGTAGGGCTTAACTACCTCAATCTAAACCGCAGTGCAGATACACTCTCCGGTGGTGAAGCTCAACGTATTCGCCTGGCCAGCCAAATTGGCGCAGGACTTGTTGGGGTCATGTACATCCTCGACGAACCTTCGATAGGTTTACATCAGCGAGATAATGAACGACTACTGTCCACCCTCACCCGTCTGCGTGACCTCGGAAATACGGTGAYTGTTGTAGAACACGATGAGGAGGCCATYCGTGCAGCAGATTATATTGTCGACATCGGTCCTGGAGCTGGTGTTCACGGTGGTGAAATTATTGCCACCGGCTCCCTMGASAACATACTCAATGAACCTCGTTCGCTAACRGGTGACTAYCTCTCTGGCCGAAAATCTATTGCGATCCCTAAACAACGAACTACTGCTACCCATAAAAAGTTACTGTTAAACGGTGCCAGTGGTAATAATCTACAGCAGGTCAATCTGGAACTCCCCGTCGGGCTGCTTACCTGTATTACGGGYGTCTCYGGCTCGGGAAAATCTACYCTTATCAATGAAACGCTCTACCCCATTGCCGCCACRGAATTAAACAAAGCAACAACGCTTAAACCTGCTGCCTATCAATCTATTACCGGCATGGATCACTTTGATAAATGYGTCGATATCGACCAAGGCCCCATAGGRCGYACWCCACGCTCAAACCCTGCAACCTATACCGGTATYTTTRCCCCCATTCGRGAATTATTTGCCGGCACACAAGAAGCTCGCTCCCGAGGTTACAAACCTGGCCGTTTCAGCTTCAACGTTAAAGGTGGACGCTGTGAAGCCTGCCAGGGTGATGGTGTCACCAAAGTAGAAATGCACTTTTTACCYGATATCTACGTGCCCTGCGATGTCTGTAAAAGTAAACGCTACAACAGGGAAACCCTGGAAATTCGTTACAAGGGCAAAAATATCCATGAATTACTGGAGTTAACCGTAGAGGATGCCCGGGARTTTTTTGACGCGGTACCCGCTATCTCCAGAAAACTGCAAACYCTGATGGATGTGGGACTTTCATACATCAAACTAGGGCAAGCAGCCACCACACTATCCGGTGGCGAAGCRCAAAGAGTCAAACTTTCCAAGGAGCTCTCKAAGCGGGATACWGGCAACACCCTCTATATATTGGAYGAACCCACCACTGGTTTACATTTTCACGAYATACAACAACTCTTAACCGTATTACACCGATTACGTGACCATGGTAATACCGTTGTYGTGATAGARCACAACCTRGATGTMATAAAAACAGCYGACTGGGTAGTAGACCTGGGRCCAGAAGGGGGTTCAGGTGGAGGAGAAATTATTGCTACTGGCACTCCAGAGGATGTAGCTGAAATCACTCATTCTCACACCGGACATTTTTTGAAAAAGCTACTGGCCAAAACTGGATRACAGACWCATTGGGAGGGTATTGCATAGANGRGKKGGGYGTATCTAAAGCGTATACCTATTCTCTATCGATANCCCCCCNYAAACAGATATTGAGYTYCTCTCATTATCCCGTCAATACAAGCCTCAAACTAAATCCATCAAGACTTAATTTAGAAAATCTAGCTACTATTGCCATTTTCTTAAACACTGTTAATATACTGTATATAAATACATACTGGAAATATAAACATGTTTAATGCTGTTTTCTCAAAGTTCATCGACATACTACGYTCACGTATTCGTTTTGCTCGTTATAGCCAGAGCATCAACTTATTCCAACATAACCCACACCCTGTAACGCTTGGGCCAGAACAACTCAGCCGATTTTTTACTTATGTAGCCAACAATGAACGTGCTCGCTTCTGAATAACTTCAAGCGCCAACTTTCAGTAGATTATAAGCAGACCCAAAATCTACGCAGCTTCCCACCTTTCCACTACCTGAACCAGAGATAGATCAGCTAACTGATAATACCGCCCTGTATCATCAGTCACTAAATAACCCAATCACCTACCCTGTGCTCAGAAAATCAGATCACCCAAACTCCTCTTATATTACTTTTATCAGGCCTATTACCCACTTTAAACCATAAAAATATCTATTCATCACAACATCGTTGTACTTCAACCAATACACCTATAATCTGACCTTTATAAGAACACAAGGAACTCACCTATTAAGGAACCCACATATGAAGTACGCAGTAATTATCCTAATATTATTTTTAGCCGGCTGTGCAACTCAGCAAAGTCCGCAACAAGTTTATAAAGTAAAAGAAACACCAAAAGTACAAACACCAGTTATATCAACCAAATCAGAAGCACCTCAGAAAGAAGCGGTGCTATTGGAAGAAGAGCCTAAACAACTTCCACAGGTAAAAATTAAAAAGCCAGCCCCTAAACCAACACCKCCCCAAACCTTTGAAAACTTGAAAGGGGTGTACTCCTGCACATTAGCATTTGCTTATAAAACCTCAACGGCATCATCTATCGACACTAAAGGTGGAACACTGCGAATGACCATTAATGAAAATGATACGGTCCTTCAAAGTAGCAGTGCTGTAATATCCGGCATTAATACATTAAAACTACGTTCAAAGTCAGGACGCGGTATTACCGCCGTCAGTGACACCATGGTCTTTTCCTATAATCGAAATTCTCAAGACTTTACTCTTAGTGCCGGCATTGGAAATTCGGGGTTTAATCTTGCATCAGGAGGGCATACCGGCAATCAAATGTTGATATCCGGAACATGCACTAAACAGTAATGACCAGGTGAAACCACAGACCAAAAGAGCACGGGGCCTGCAAGGCCCCTAATGAATTATTACCTTAAACTCSGGAGCATATTCACACAACAACCAGAAACAGCTAATTTTTACTAGGAAGCAATGATTACTACCTGTGACGGGGCTCGTTGAACAAGCCATTTTTTAATCTAAAAATYGCCCATAAACCCTACARTCAACCCATTTTATTGAAAACTAATATGATGATTTTATTGGTATCTATCCGATACTTAATTTCATGAAACAAAACACCATACTAGTACTTTTTTTTGTACGGCTTATCTATGCACTGATTGCCAATATAATGATTGCTGTATTCCTCTACCTGTGTGGCATTCATAAAGATTTTTTAACCTCCCTAATCTTTTCACAATGTGTCGGARTCTCTGTTTATTTATCTGTCTGGGCGTTAGCCCTATTCTGTAAAGATATTCGTGCAGACTGGGGCTGGTTTCAGGGTATTACCGGCTCGGCTATAGGAGCCACATTTGGAACCATTGCTGGTTTTCTACTGACAGACACAGGGCTAAATATCCACCAAATTGTTTATTCTGAAAAATTTTATTTACTCGCAGGCATCGGAATTTGGTTTGGACTAATGGCCACTTACTTTTTCTTGTCACAGGATAAAATATTTTTTGCGCAGGAAGCGTTACACCTGAAACAAATTCATATTYTGGAAAATGAAAAAAATCTCATTGAGTTRCAACTCAATGCACTTCAAGCACAAATTGAACCTCACTTTTTATTCAATACCTTATCCAATATATTAAGCCTTATTGAAACAAACCCGCAACGTAGCCACGCCATGCTGGAGCGCTTTACCCTTTACCTAAGAGGCTCCCTGGATGCAACCCGTGAGAATACAATCCAACTGGCGGAAGAAGTAAAAAATGTGGCCGCCTACCTTGATGTGATTAAATTTCGTATGGGAGACCGGTTAAAAATCARCATTGATATACCGGATGAATTACACCAAACAGAAATTCCGCCCATGCTAATTCTGAATCTGGTAGAAAATTCAATTAAACATGGATTAGAACCCAAGATTGAGGGTGGAACCATTAAGGTAATGGCAGAAAAAAATAATGCCTCGATAATAATAACCATTGAAGATACCGGTATNGGGANTTCAAGGYAACAATGATAAKACCGGCATTGGGCTCTCTAATACACGTGAACGTTTGGCGCTATTTAGCCAKAACGATGCCAGTATGACGATTGAACAAAACCAACCTCAAGGCACGCGGGTAACCATTTCACTACCACTGGATCTCCATCATGGCTAATCTTCGAGCCATCATTGCTGACGATGAACAACCTTTACTGGCTTATTTAAGAAAGCTGCTAAAAGAAAATTGGCCMGAACTGGATCTCTGCGGRGAAGCAGCMAATGGTATAGAGGCGCTGGATTTAATCGACAGAGAAGCACCCGATATTGCATTCCTTGATATTAAAATGCCGGGGATATCAGGCATCGATGTCGCCACTCAGGCCCGACATAAATGCCACATTGTTTTTGTGACAGCCTACGATAAATATGCAGYAAAAGCGTTTGAAGATGATGCCGTTGACTACATTCTTAAACCCGTGACAAAAGAACGCTTGCTAAAGACCATTGAACGACTGAAACATTATCCATTATCCACTTCTGCCGATCTCAGTCATTTGATCAACACACTTAACCTGGCAGGAAAAACACCCGACTATTTACAGTGGGTCAAAGCATTACACAATGAGAAAACCAGGCTTATCTCAATCAAAGACGTTATATATTTCCAGTCTGGAGATAAGTACACATCAGTCATATCTACAGAAGGAGAATTTCTTATTCGTCGGCCACTAAAAGAGCTTCTACCAAGGTTAGACCCTCAGAAATTCTGGCAAATTCATCGAGGCACCATCGTCAATGCTGAATTTATCGCTTCCTTCGAGAGTGACGCCCAAGGGCGACATATCGTCTATCTTAAAAAAGGTGATAAATCATTAATTGCCAGTCGCAGTTAYTCCTCTGTGTTTAAGAAAATATAAAGTAGAKAAAACCACTATATAAACCTAATCCCCACTCCGCCCCCAACATAACGAACATAACCTTTCCTCTAAACAATGCCACCCTCTCCCCGGTACTGTTAACATAGGAATACGGTGGGAATATTTCATGAATACATATCTGGTAGGTGGGGCTGTACGCGACAAATTACTCGGTTATCCGTTCGTAGAAAGGGACTGGGTCGTAGTGGGYGCCACCCCCAAAGAGCTTTTAGATCAAGGCTATCAACAAGTTGGCAGTGATTTYCCTGTCTTTCTTCATCCTGAAACTAAAGAAGAATACGCACTGGCCAGAACCGAGCGAAAATCTGGTACTGGCTATAAAGGCTTTCAAGTTTTTTCCGATATCAGCGTTACGTTAGAGGAAGACTTATCAAGGCGAGACCTCACCATCAACGCCATGGCCGAAGACGGTGAAGGTCGAATTATAGACCCTTATAACGGCCAAAAAGATCTCACAAATAAAATACTGCGCCATGTTTCAAATGCTTTTGTGGAAGATCCTCTTCGCGTATTACGTGTGGCGCGCTTTGCTGCCCGCTATCACCATTTGGGGTTTAAAATTGCCGAGGAAACCCTCACCCTGATGTCAGATATTGCTGCCAGTGGTGAACTACAACACCTCACTGCCGAGCGTGTCTGGGTAGAAACAGAAAAAGCACTTAAAGAACGATCCCCACGTACCTATATTGAAGTATTACGTCAATGCAACGCACTGAATATTCTATTCCCTGAAATCGACCGGTTATTTGGTGTCGCCCAACGTGCCGACTACCATCCTGAAATTGATACGGGCATTCATGTACTCATGTCATTAGACCAGGCCACAGCACTGGATGATGATCCTGTCATACGCTTTGCMGTTCTGGTACATGACTTGGGTAAAGGCATTACTCCAGCCGATGTCTTGCCAAAACACACCGGGCACGAAGAAAGAGGCGTTCAGCTGGTCMATAACCTCTGTGACCGGTTAAAAGTTCCTAACCGTTATCGTGAGTTGGCAGTGGCCGTAACGCGCTACCACCTGTTATGCCACCAAACACCTCAATTGAGGCCGGTAACCATTCTCAAAGTATTAAAAGGCATAGGAGCACTAAGGCAACCAGAAAAACTGGTAAAATTTGTCCGCTGCTGTGAAGCTGATGCCCGGGGACGCCTGGGTTTTGAAAACCAGCCTTATGAATCAGGTTCATGGCTAACGCAGGCCTTTGATGCTATCCAGGGGATTGATAATCAAGAATTTATTAACAAAGGCCTCAGCGGAAAACAATTGGGTGAAGCCATCGATAATCGACGACAGCAGCTTATTGGTGAATTAAAAGCTAAGCTAAAAGAGCAACAACCTTGATATCTATAGCCACCTCAAATCCTGTCGTATTGATTACCGGAGCGGCTCGTCGCATTGGTGCTGAGATTGCCCGCACATTCCATCAGCGTGGTTTTGATGTCGCTCTCCATTGCTATCATTCCATACAAGATGCTAATGCTCTTGCCCAGGAATTGAATACGGTTCGAGAAAATTCTGCCACTGTTTATCAGGCGCAGCTAACAGATATTCCAGCTGTTAAAAAAATGGTTCAAGAAGTAATTAGTTGGCGAAAAAAAATAAATGTACTCGTCAATAATGCCTCAAGTTTTTATCCCACCACACTAGATAATGCCAATGAAGAACAATGGGATGAATTAATAGGCAGCAACCTCAAAGGCCCCTATTTTCTCTGCCAGGCTGTGGCACCAACCCTTCAAGAAAACAACGGAAGCATTGTCACAATTTCTGATATCTATGCTCGAAACCCCCTTAAAGGTTACAGTATTTACTGTATTGCCAAAGCGGGAAATGCCATGCTCACAAAATCACTGGCCAAGGAGCTAGCGCCAAAGGTGCGAGTAAATGGCATCGCACCTGGTGTCATTTTATGGCCAAACACTGATGACCAAATGAGCGACACCATAAAACAACAAGTCATAGAAAAAGTTCCCCTTAAACGGACTGGAAGCCCTGAAGATATTGCCCGCACAGCCCTGTTTCTTGCTACTTCTGCCAGTTATATGACCGGCCAGATTATTACTGTAGATGGCGGCAGCTCTCTAACCTGACAAATTGATCTAAATCAATACCCTTATCAACTACATCCCTCTTACCTTGAAAACCCCCTCATTAAAGCCCATGTAATAAGTGCGGATTATTGGACATATGTATGTCCATGTTTTTGTCCATCACTGTTTGAAAAACAACATCTTATGGAGGTGTAACATGACCTTAATCCCTAGGGGTAGCTTCTTCGATATAGATCGTTTTGGTAATGATTTTTGGGCTCCTACACACACGCACAGAAGTACTGCCGACTCATTTTTCGCACCCCATGTGGATATCATGGAATGTGACGATCACTATGAAATAACGGCTGAAATGCCCGGCATTAAGAAAGAGGATATCCATATTACTCTAGAAAATGGCGTACTCCGTCTAGAAGCGGAAAACAGTATGGAAGATAAGGAAGAAAAAGAGGGAAAAGTGATTCGCCAGGAACGTCGTTACGGTAAGTACATGCGCAGTTTTGACTTAGGTAATAATATTCATGAAGAAGACATTAATGCCTCATTTGATGATGGCATACTGAAGCTGATTGCACCAAAAGTTTCTGAAGAGGTTCCGCTTAAACGACGAATCGATATTCAGTAGTTAGCCCTGATAATAGCCGGGATGAGTTTAAACCCGGCTATTATTTTTATAACGACTATTATTTTGATAACACCTTTTTAATGCAGGAATAACTATGAAACCAGAGCTAACTAATATTCAGAATAAACTGGAAGAACGCAAAGATATTCTATTGCAGAGAATTTCTTGTGTTAAACATGATATTTCTCAGGAGCATTCTGCCGACTGGTCCGAGCAAGCTCAAGAGCGACAAAACGATGAAGTACTTGAAGCTATTGGCAATGAATCCCAACATGAATTGACACAGATTAATATCACACTGGAACGCATAACATCGGGGAACTACATGAGCTGCACAGAATGTGGCGAARGTATTTCAATACAACGACTTGAGGCTGTGCCCTATACCCATCTTTGTATTAATTGCGCAGAATAATAGAAGCTCAACAAACAACTATATTAACGCTTTCGCAGGCAGGCCGGGGTGACTTCAGACAAACTGCGGCATCCCATCAGCTTCATATCCAGCTCAATCTCCGTACGCAACAGGTCTAAAGCTCTTGCGACTCCCGGTTGACCGCCGGCAGCTAGTCCATACAAATAAKATCTACCAATCATGCAGGCCGTTGCACCCAGTGCCATYGCTTTAAGCACATGGGTACCACGGCGRATGCCRCCATCAAGAATAATTTCTATTTGCCCACCCACAGCCTCAACAATTTCAGGCAACACCTCAAATGGAGCCGGRGAGCTATCCAGTTGACGTCCTCCGTGATTAGAAATAATAATGGCTGACGCGCCTATTTCCACGGCCTTCTTAGCATCTGCTACGGTCATAATCCCTTTCAAAACAAAAGGACCGTTCCATTCGGACATAAGCCATTCAGCATCTTTCCAATTTACTGTGGGGTCAAACTGATTGGCCACATACTGCAACAAATTCGACACCTCTCCCGTACCCTCACGAATTTTGTGTTCCACATTGGCCAAAACAATTGGATCACCTGTCAGATACCGATACACCCAGGCCGGATGTATCAATACGTCCAGAATACTTTTAAGGGTGAGCTTTGGAGGCAAAGTCATACCGGTTCGTAAATCACGCTCCCGATTTCCATGGGCAGGTAAATCTACKGTCAGACACAGGGCATCAAATCCGGATGTTTGAGCCCGCTGAACAAACTCACGACTTAATTCCCGGTCCTTGTGTACATAGACCTGGAACATCTTTGGGCCATCTGTTTCAGCACCAATATCTTCAATGCTGGTGGTCGCCAAGGTGGAGAGAGAGTAAAACGTGCCTGTTCTGGCAGCCTCCCTGGCCACTGCCTTTTCACCCTGATAGTGAAACATTCGAGTCATACCCGTAGGCGCACAAATAACRGGCCAATCAATTTTTTTACCCAGGACGGTTGTCGATAGATCAATACTGGACACATCCACCAACGCACGCTGAAGAAGATCATACTGATCGAAGGCCGAGGTATTACCCCTTAACGTCCGCTCATCATCTGARCCGCCATCTATATAGCCRAACAAYGAGGCTGGTAATCGACGTTTAGCCTGTCGACGAAGATCATCTACATTAAAACAACGTGAAAGRTGTCGAGGTAGAGCCATATCTATTCCYATGAGGYTTRTGTYTGTCCTRYCTACAMCGRYTCKSNCAGCRACTRACNACTTTATCAGCCGTTAACCYGGCRAGRTGAGACARCTCGCGTCCACGCCACTGAAARCTTAYCGGCCATAAAGACTGACTACTTTGATCGTAAGCCTGCCACAAAGTCTGGTAACTTTTCCTCARAGAYGGATGTTGCTCCTCSGGAACCAGTTCTGCCAGYGGCCATAATACAAAAGCATTTTCCAGRATTTCTTCRCGWGGYAGCAACACACCATCCACCACTCCTACCACWYTATYATAGGTWARAATATCAATATCCAASGTACGTGCRCTAAAACGRGGACAATCTCGGCGGCGACCATTGCTGTCCTCCAACGCTTTTAAATACCGAGACAAATCACCAACACTGAGGTTGGTTTCTATACCTACTACCAGGTTATAAAAGTTATCGCCATCAAACCCTATGGCTGCACTTTCATAGACAGAGGAAATACGCATTGAACCAAATTCATCAGCAAGAGCCTCTAACCCCGCAGTGATATAGCGTTGCTGTTCTATATTACTACCAAGGCTGAGTAATACCCGGGCCTGTAAAACACTGCCCATCAGCCCCGCTCTCCCCGCTCAATAATAATACCCACATCTCGGGCACCACGAATAGCTCCGGGCTTGCCAATGCGCAACCACAACCAGGGGACATTAAATTCCTGGCGAACAATCTCTGCCGCCTGTTCAGCCATAGTTTCTATCAATAAAAACTCACTGCCACCAATAAAATCTATGAGCCGTTTGGATACTGCTTTGTAGTTAAGTGCAAACTGAATATCATCAGTTTCAGCTGCCTTACGAATATCTGTACCCATTTTTAAATCAAGACTAATAGTCTGCCGCACCTGACGCTCCCAATCATAGATACCAATAATGGTATCTATCTTAAGATCGTTGATATAAACAATATCCATTGTCTTTTTACCCCTCACMGGTCTGAACTAAYGGTGGCAACGTATCKATAGGCCAACGAGGTGTAGCAATAATGGAAAGCCCATCATGCTGGCCTGCTAACAGTCGCTGACAACCTGCGTAAGCAATCATCGCGCCATTGTCTGTACAAAATTCATGGCGGGCATAGAACACCTCGCCCTGAACCTTGCGTAAGCTTTCCGAGAGCCTCTCCCTCAACCGTGTATTAGCAGACACCCCACCAGCAACAACCAAGCGCTGTAAACCTGTTTGCTCTAATGCACGACGACATTTAATAGCCAGCGTATCTACCACGGCTTCCTGAAAAGCACAGGCAATATCTGCCATGGTCTGGTCATCTGGCAGCACATCTTCACCACGATGCTTGGCAATAGTATTCAGTGTAAATGTCTTCAGGCCTGAAAAACTAAAGTCAAGGCCAGGACGATTTGTCATAGGCCTTGGAAATTTGAAACGACTGTTATCACCCAGCTCGGCAAGCTTAGCTATTTCAGGACCACCAGGATAATCCAGGTCAAGCATCTTGGCGGCCTTATCAAAAGCTTCACCCGCCGCATCATCAAGAGATTCACCTAGRATGCGGTACTGCCCCATGCCTGAAACTTCAACTAACTGGGTGTGTCCACCCGAGACTAACAAGGCCACAAAAGGAAAAGCAGGTGGATTATYCTCTAACATCGGAGCTAGTAAATGCCCCTCCATATGATGTACCCCTACTGCAGGAACCTGCCAGGCATATGCCAACGACCGTCCTACACTTGCACCCACCATTAAAGCTCCGATAAGACCCGGGCCTGAGGTATAAGCGATGCCATCAATATCTGTAGCGGTGGAATTCGCATCAACTAATACTTGCCGAATCAGCGGTAAAAGTTTGCGCACATGGTCTCGTGAAGCCAACTCTGGTACCACGCCCCCGTATTCAGCATGTACTGCAATCTGACTAAAAAGCGTATGCGCCAATAACCCGTGCTCACTGTCATAGACAGCAACGGCAGTTTCATCACAGGAAGTTTCTATGCCCAATACACGCATAACTTGGTACCCAACTCTTTTTCTTTAAGGACGCTCTAATTAACTCATCCACAAATGAATTAAARAGCCATTAGCCAACTTAAACCCAGYCCAATTTTCRTTCAATCTTTCYMGGACGARGTAAAACCAGAAATCATACGCCAAAACCGCACCAAATTCATGCGCTTAGGGATGCCGGCAACAGCAGATAAAAGTTTTGCAACTACGATGGGATATGTATAGAATACGCGCCCTTGAAGGTGTACAGAGTAATCTTTCTAAGTTTTTGTAGAAAGTACTTATTGGGCTGACTAATTAAACTGACCAATAAAGAAGCTCCACACCAAACTATTACTAGAATACAACAGGATAGAGGATACATGCCTTCCGTTCGCCTTAAAGAAAACGAGCCTTTTGATGTGGCTCTGCGTCGTTTCAAACGTTCTTGTGAAAAAGCTGGTGTACTAGCAGAAGTTCGTCGCCGTGAATTTTACGAGAAACCCACATGGGAGCGTAAGCGTAAAGCTGCTGCTGCCGTCAAACGTCATGCTAAAAAACAGTCTCGCGAAAACCGCAAGTTCGAGCGTATGTACTAAGCTTGTACTGACTTTTTAAGTCAGAATGTCTATCCTTTAAGCGCCGCAATGTCGGCGCTTTTTGCGTTTCAAAAAAAACCAGTCTCCAAAARCAACAAGGTTTGAGGAAAAGAACATGGGCCAAACACTAAAAAAACAACTCACCACCGCCATGAAAGATGCCATGCGCGCCAAAGCCAAAGAGCGCCTGGGTGCTATTCGCCTCATGCTAGCCGACATCAAGCAAATTGAAGTAGATGAACGCATCGAAATTGATGATGCACGAGTACTCGTTGTCCTCGAYAAAATGCTTAAACAGCGTCGCGACTCCATCARCCAATACACTAAAGCAGGTCGCCARGAACTCGCTGATATAGAAGAAGCCGAAATTGTCGTCATTCAGGAATTTTTACCTGAAGCTCTCAGCGATGAAGAACTTACCGCGATGATTGATGACGCTATTGCGACTACAGGTGCTGAGTCCATGCGCGATATGGGCAAAGTCATGGGTATTATTAAACCTAAAATTCAAGGTCGCGCCGATGCAGGCGCTGTCAGCGGCATGATAAAGAACCGGTTAAGCTAGCAGCCATAAGCTCATTAAGGAACCKCTGATRAACACAGAGRTTCCTTTTAATACATGAGRCTCCTTGGCATTACGYAACGTACTGGTAGTAARTTATATTGTGRCAACCAGAAAACGRCMTTGTTCTGGGAAARYATACCTGCGAACACATTGCGATTAGCCATATCAKCAGCCATCTGCCAGACTGSCCCACTAAACCACAGACAGTGAATTCATGGCTGGCAGAATCCCACAAWCATTTATCGACGATGTTCTTGATCGAGTAGATATAGTCGATATTGTGGGCAGTCGCCTCGACCTGCGAAAGTCAGGTAAAAACCACTCTGCCTGCTGYCCCTTTCACGATGAAAAAACCCCCTCCTTTACCGTTAGCCAGGAYAAACAATTTTACTACTGCTTTGGCTGTGGTGCTGGCGGYAACGCAATTGGCTTTGTTATTGATTTTGACAGGGTTTCTTTTCCAGAAGCCGTAGAAACACTGGCAAAACATGTAGGTCTGGAAGTACCACGCGAAGCCAACCTCAACGATGGTGCCAGCCAATATCGTAAAACGCTCTACGCCATGATGGAAAAAGCWGACCACTTCTAYCGCGGCAACCTCCGCAGTCATTCAAGCGCCCATGAAGCAGTAAATTATCTAAAAACTAGAACCCTTAGCGGTGAAACTGCRCGTAWTTTTGGTATTGGCTTTGCTCCTCCAGGATGGGACAACCTGCTCCAAAAYCTGGGAAAAACAGACGARGAYATTCAGCAACTCAAGGACTCCGGGCTGCTTATTGATCGCCCGGAAGACAACAAACTCTACGACCGATTTCGCCACCGTATTATGTTTCCCATACGCGATGTCCGTGGTCGCACCATCGGCTTTGGCGGCCGAGTSCTGGGTGATGACAAACCAAAATATCTCAATTCACCCGAGACCTCCCTGTTTCACAAGGGCCGAGAGCTTTATGGTCTCTACGAAGTCAATCGCCAACTTCGAGACATTCCCAACCTTCTCGTCGTTGAGGGCTACATGGATGTCGCAGCACTATCTCAACATGGCATTCACAACGCCGTAGCAACACTGGGCACGGCAGCCACAACCGAACACCTCGATAAACTGTTCCGCTACACCTCAGAGGTGATTTTTTGCTTTGATGGTGATGATGCCGGACGAAAAGCCGCACGCAGAGCGCTCGAAACCACTCTGCCAATAATGCTCGATGGTCGCACCGCAAAATTTCTGTTTTTGCCCGATGGCGAAGACCCTGACTCCTTAGTACAAGAAATTGGTTGCGATAAATTCCTTCGATTGATTCAAGCGGCAACACCCATTTCAGATTTCTTCTTTAARTCGCTTTCCGAAGGYATCGATACTGATGCCCTTGAYGGCCGGGCTCGATTAAGCAAGCTTGCAGCCCCACTGATCAATCGYATGCCGCAAGGTGTCTTCAARACCCTTATGCTCAARACCCTGTCACAACGRACAGGGTTAGATACAGAGACTCTCTCRGGRTTAATAGCRCCRRCCGARCCACCAACACCACCCGAAAACAACCAGGAGTCACCTCCTGACTCTAATTATGGAAAYTATCCGGAATMTTACGGCGATACCGATAMCAACCAACCSCATGATGACAACARGCCTCGACAGCGGGAGGCATATGGCGCTCGTATTAAAAAACATAGCTCCGAACAAAAACGGGTAAAAATGTCACCGGCCAAAACACTAATTGCCCTATTAGCCAACCATCCTGAACTTGCAACACTTGTTTCCGACCTGGATGCATTACGCAAGCTCGATATTGAAGGGATAGAAATTTTGGTCCCATTGATAGAGGTTATTCGTGAAAACCCTGGTTACACCCTCAACCATATTCTTGGTTACTGGCGTGGCATTCATGATATAGACCAAGCCGAACAACTCACAGAAATTGCCGCCACCGACCTACTCCGCCCTGTGGCTAATAGTAACAGAGACAACTCGAAGGAATTTCAGGACATCCTGAACAGGCTATTACGCCATGTAACATCCAGCCTATCTCCTCAGGAGTTTTTCCATTATTTGGCTGACAAAGACGTCATTGATGACCATGATTTAAAAAACCTTAACCGCGCATGGCTCGACCTTCCCAGTGACCAGAAAAATGCARAAACAAAAGCTCTTTTTAATCAAATCAGCGCAAAGCCTAGATCCCAATAACCCAAACTTCRCTATTTACGGAAATTCTACCCACTTAGATAAGACAAAACCGGTTTATTCCAGTATAATCGCGCGTTTTATTTTGCCCACTAACTTCAGTGACAGTAGATCGTATATGAGCGGTAACAACGCACAGCAACAATCACGTATCAAAGATTTAATCGCCAAAGGCCGTGAGCAGGGATACCTGACTTACGCTGAAGTGAATGACCACCTGCCTGAGGATATTTCTGATCCAGATCAGGTTGAAGACATCATTCAAATGATTAATGACATGGGTATTAAGGTTTTTGAGAATGCCCCTGATGCCGAACAACTTCTGAGTGCAACAGAGACTACTACAGACGAAATTGCAGCAGCCGAAGCGGCYGCYGCTCTTGCTGCTGTAGAAACGGAGAAACATCGCACCACAGAYCCCGTACGTATGTATATGCGTGAAATGGGCTCCGTTGAACTRCTCACTCGTGAAGGCGAAATTAAAATCGCCAAGCGTATTGAGGAGGGTATTCGTGAGCTGATGGCTGCGATRGCAGAATGGCCAACCATTGTTGATTTTATGCTGTCTGAATACGACCTTATTGAAACGGAGGAGCGTAAACTTGCTGACATCCTTATTGGCTATCTCAACCCGATGGAACATGTTCCATCGGCCCTGGCTCAGGCCGAGGCAGCAAAAAAAGAAGATGGCACCGATGAYGATGACNNNGATGATGATGATGATGAGCCAACAGGCCTCGACCCAATTGAAGCCAAAGAACGCTTTGACGCCCTGCGTGATTTAAATACTAAAGCGCAAAAAGCTCTGGAAAAAAATGGCCGAGATCACAAAACCACCAAGAAGGCCATGCTCGACCTCAGCGAACATTTCAAATACTTAAAACTGGCACCACGTAAATTTGACCCTCTGATCGTAATTGTCCGTGAAGTGCTGGGAGTTATCCGAGCTAACGAACGTAATATTATGATGCTCACTGTTCGCAAGGCAAAAATGCCTCGAACCGATTTTATTCGCAGCTTCCCCGGCAATGAAATCAATCAAAATTGGGTGCCAGAGCTCTGTGAGAAAGATGCGCCCTATACCGAAGCGTTAAAGCGACTTGAACCAGAAATTCAACGTATACAACGTCGTTTAATTCATACATCAGAGAAAACGGGCCTAAAAGTCTCCCAAATCAAAGACATCAAYCGCCGCATGTCCATTGGYGAAGCCAAAGCKCGTCGCGCCAAAAAAGAAATGGTTGAAGCCAACCTGCGYCTGGTTATTTCTATTGCCAAAAAATATACCAACCGTGGCCTGCAATTCCTTGATCTGATYCAGGAAGGCAATATTGGCTTAATGAAAGCCGTTGATAAATTTGAATACCGCCGCGGCTACAAATTCTCCACCTATGCTACTTGGTGGATTCGTCAGGCCATTACCCGTTCTATTGCAGATCAGGCACGGACAATTCGCATCCCCGTTCATATGATTGAGACTATCAACAAACTCAATCGTATTTCTCGCCAAATGCTTCAAGAAGTTGGTCGYGAACCAACACCAGAAGAATTGGGCGAACGCATGGAAATGCCCGAAGACAAAATTCGCAAAGTACTAAAAATTGCCAAAGAGCCTATTTCCATGGAAACGCCCATTGGTGATGATGAAGACTCACACCTGGGCGATTTTATCAAAGACGTTAATATTCAATCACCCGTGGACTCCGCTACAGGCGAAAGCCTCACTGAAGCGACTAGGGATGTTTTGAACGGTCTTACCGTACGAGAAGCAAAAGTACTTCGTATGCGCTTCGGCATCGACATGAACACCGACCACACTCTCGAAGAAGTGGGTAAACAGTTCGATGTAACCCGTGAGCGGATTCGTCAAATTGAAGCTAAAGCYCTACGTAAACTGCGCCACCCGACCCGCTCGGATCATTTGCGCAGCTTCTTGGACGARTAACTTTTCCGTAAGCCCAAGCGCAAGCTTGGGTTAATTWCGAGTAATGGGAAAGAAGAAAATTAAGGGCCTTTAGCTCAGTTGGTTAGAGCATCCGACTCATAATCGGCAGGTCCCCAGTTCAAGTCTGGGAAGGCCCACCAATTTTCTTACGAATYAATGGCTTCTTGTCCTTGAAGCGYCATACTTTTGRGCGTAACCCATCCGACTCTAAGCGCAAGTGAGTCGGTGGTTCTTCTGCTATTCGCAAACCCATCTCAGTGGYAATAGATCRTCGATTGAGGGAGAACTCCCAAAAGAAGATGTGGCCATTGCCTCTAGAAGGGGATAAAGCGGGGTCAATTGCTTGCTGAAGCCGCGCTTGAATTTCTGATCACAAGAATCTTGAAATAGCCCAAAAGAAGGYGGCAGAAAGTRCGTRGGCATGMTCTCGGGGATGCACGGCCCCTCACACCACCCTGGGCGGCCCTGCTACRRSCRCACCCTKTKKKKYWYKKYMTKTTTTWYYYTYYAKWKYWTRYTYYMYARWRCRWGMWYCAWMWYMYKAGMMWMAACTCCTTAGCCAAGTTAGCTTGTTTAGGAATCACCAGCCCAAGATTCATCGTCGTTAAGAGAACATTCATGGACCCCATAACCCAAGGTATAGTCGGTGCCGCATTGGCACAAACCAAAGGTGAAACTAAAACACTGGCCAAGGCTGGCATTATCGGTGCTCTGGCGGGTATGGCCCCCGATCTTGATGTCCTAATAAGATCTTCCACTGACCCCCTGTTAGTCTTGGAGTATCACCGGCAATTCACTCATTCACTGCTATTTATTCCCTTTGGCGCACTGATCTGTGCACTGGTGTTCTATCCGTTAATCGCAAACCGTTGGCAGCTGAGCTTTAAGGCCATCTATCTCTGGAGCTTTTTGGGTTTTGCTACCCACGGGTTACTGGATGGTTGTACCAGTTACGGCACACTATTGCTCTGGCCGATCACCGATCATCGGTTTTCTTGGGATATTATTTCGGTGATCGATCCGTTGTTTACCCTGCCATTACTAGTGCTGATTCTGTTGACGGCAACACTGAAATCTCGACGTTATCTATGGGCAGGCTTGGTGTGGGGGGCAGTTTATCTGGGTATCGGGTTTATTCAGCATGAACGAGCATTGGTGATAGGCCATCAGTTAGCGGCTGAACGTGGACACCAACCATTGCGTCTGGAAGCCAAGCCCAGCTTTGCCAATATCATGGTATGGAAACTAGTCTATGAAACTGAGCAAAAATTTTATGTTGATGCAGTTCGGCCCGGGGTGTTAAGTGGGCAAATTTTGACGGGTAGAGTCTGGACTGGAAATAGTACCAACAAACTTAATTTAGCAAGGGATTTTCTCTGGTTAGACCCCCTCTCCCAACAGGCCAAAGATGTTCAACGCTTTGGTAAGTTCTCTTCCGGTTACCTTGGGCTTGACCCTCAGAACAGTATGGGTATCGTCGATATTCGCTACTCACTCCTGCCCCATCAGATAGCCCCATTATGGGGGATTCAGCTCGCAGAAACTCGTACTTACGGGCAGCATGTCAATTATTTTACCCGCCGGGAAAACCGCCTATCGAGCCTGAAAAAGCTAATAGCTATGTTTGGTGAGTAACCGATTCCATTCAAGAAATAGGAAGTCCCCAATCAATACCTTCCCGGTTACCCACCCTTGCCCAACTAAAAATACCATTTGCCGCCTTTCCCCATACAAGATAAACTTTGGTTCAGGTTAGTTCTCAGAACAAGYCAGCCAATTAAGTTCATAGCATTTTGTTGAGGTTTCGAATTGAATAAGAAGTGGTTACTTCTTTTTGTACTGGTGCTCCATACATTATTTAGCAATGTTATGGCAGCCATGCACACCTCATCGGATGATCACACGTTATATGAACAATCCCATATTCACCTTGCCGGTGAAGTGGCTGATGAAACAAGTACAGATATGGATGGCGAGCCGTCCGACCCTCTTGAAAATACACATCTGCATTCTCTTTTCGACCCGTGCAATCAGCCTCTACTTCTGGAAGCTGATTACGAGACAATACCAACGGCCAAATGGGGTGATGCCACCCGCACCTATTTAGGTTTGACCTATAAACCCGCTATTCCCCCTCCCACCGCCTAACTCCCGTTAAACCCAAATTTTTTGTTTAACATTGGCGAGTACTGCTTGCCGAGTAATGGAGTTTATGACCAATGAAATTTTTTAACCTTGCTGGACTGCGTCYGCGCAGGTCAGGCATTGCTGTGGCCAGCGTCTGTCTATTGGCTACCCTAACGGGGAGCCGACCGGCCCTATCTCAGGAGACTATTCTCCTAGAAAAAGCCCCGCCGCAGAGCATCGACCTAAACCATGCATTGCAACAAACGCTGCAAAAAAATGCTGAACTGAAAGCCTACCCCTATTATCTCCGGGTATCAGAAGCTGARCTTTTACAGGCCAAACAACGTCCGCTGCCAATTATAGGATTGATCGCTGAAAATGTATTAGGAAGTGATGACTTCAGTGATACCGATCAGGCCGAAATCACAYTAACACTCGGTCAGACAATAGARCTGGGAGGGAAACGCGAAAGCCGTATTGCCCTGGCAACCACCTCACGTCAAAACCAACAAACCGAGTACGAACTGGCACGCCTCGATGTGCTGGCCGAAACCAGCCGCCGTTATTACGAACTGCTCCGACTCCAGTTTTTGCAGGACTGGATTGATAAACGAGCAGATTCTGAACGGAATGCTCTCAACGTGATTAAACGACGGGCCAAAGCTGGCGCAGCCAAGCAGGCAGATGTCACCAAAATGCAGCTCAAGCTGTCTCGCTCTAAGGCGCTGACAACGCAGCTCAAGGGACAAACCAATCTTGCCAGAGCCAACCTGGCGGCCATGTGGTCCGCCAGCCCGTCATTTACTGGGGTTAGCGGTAATCTGCTCAGTTTACCTATGGTTCCAGACAACGCTGGAATAACCGAAGCACTGATCAAGTCACCAGCATTCATGCGTCAGCAGATATTGCAACGACTARCTGATGCGCAAGTTCAGCTCGCCCGAGCTAACAGCAAGGTMAATCTCGACGTGGGTRTTGGTCTGCGCCGCTTTGAAGCAACTAACGACCACGCACTGGTATTCAATATCTCGATGCCAATTCCTATCAGTAATCCGAACCGGGGGCGTCTTGCTGCTGCTCAAGCGGAACAGGCTTTGTCCATAGAACAGAGCGAGCTGATACGCACACAACTTCGACTATCTCTGGTGGCCATTCAGCAAACACTGATGAACCACTCCCTGTACGCCCAGGTTATTACCGAGGAGCTACTCCCATTGGCACATCAACTGCTCGCTGATACCGAGGCGGGATACAGCAAAGGGCGTTACAGCGTACTGCAATGGGCTGATGCCCAAGGAGAATTGTTTGCCTTGGAGCGTGAGCTGATCGAAACCCACACCCTGGTGTATCTGCAATTACTAGAACTGGAACGTATTACTGGTCAACCCATGCGTCCCTCGAAGCTCTCCACATCAAAATCATCAACCTCAAAATTATCAAGTAACTCTCAACCCGCTACTCAACAAAAAGGGGACATTTCATGAGAAACCAATTTTTATTCCTCAGCGTAGTCATTACCTTATGGRGTAGTGTCAGCCTCTACAGCTATGCTGCCAATGATCGTGGCGAGAGCGATGGCCGCAGCAGTGAGCAAGCCGAAGAAGCCAAAGGGTCCCACGGTGGCAAGCTGCTCAGTGATGGTGATTTTTCTCTGGAACTACAAATTTTTGAAACCGGTGTACCACCAGAAATGAGGCTATACGCCTACGATAACGRCAAACTGATTGCCCCCGACAACTGGCAAGCCAACGTCACCCTCGATCGCTTGGGTGGTGACAAGGATCAAATCAAATTTAGTTCTGAACTGGACTATCAGGTAGGCAACCAGGTGATTCAGGAGCCCCACTCCTATGACGTCACGGTAAGGGCCCACTATGAAAACCAGAACTACGAATGGCAATTTGAAAGTCATGAGGGCCGCACAACGATCAGTGACCGCCAGCTCAAACTTGCGGGTGTTGAAACCGATACCGCAAGCGAAGCGACCCTGACCATCAAAGACACACTTTTTGGYGTGATTGCTGCTGCAGCTGACAGTGTCTACCGCATCAATGCCCCCTATCCAGGCCTAGTGGAAACTGTGCATGTACTGGTGGGAGAACAGGTGAAAAAAGGCCAGCGCCTACTCACCCTGACCAACACCGACACGTTGCAACGCTACAGTGTAAAAAGTCCTACCAGTGGTGAAGTCACCGAGCGCTTCGTTAACCAGGGCGACCGCGCCGATGGCCGTGTATTACTGAAAATTGTCGACCTATCCACTGTTTGGGTGGAAATGTCAGCGTTTCCGGAAAGCATTGAAAAACTCGCTGTCGGCCAACTAGTCACTGTACGCGACCTGCACCAGCACGAAGCCGCCACGGGCACCATCAGCTATGTGGCACCGCACATGACCGGMGGTCATATCGCCCGAACCCGTGCCRTGATTGACAACCCTAACGGTCACTGGCGCCCCGGCATGCATATCAAGGCGGATATTCAAATAGCCAGCCGACAGGTGCCGCTCGCCATCAAAGCCTCCGCCCTGCAAAGCTTTCGTGATATGCCCGTGGTCTTTGCCAAATATGGCAATGAATTTGAAGTACGCATGGTCGAACTGGGTGAAAGTAATGGCGACATGATCGAAGTGTTAGGCGGCTTAAAGCCCGGCACCGAATACGTCACCGGCAACAGCTTTTTAATTAAAGCCGACATTCTCAAAGATGGCGCCAGCCACGACCACTAGGAGGCCGTATGATTGATGCATTAATTGCCTTCGCTTTAAGAAGGCGCTGGCTAGTACTGGGTATCACTTTATTGATCGCCGGTTACGGCCTGTATAACCTAACCCGGCTCAACGTCGATGCCGTACCAGACATTACCAATRTTCAGGTACAGATCAACAGCGAAGCCCCGGGCTTTTCGCCGYTGGAAACCGAACAACGGATTACCTATATCGTTGAAAATGCGATGTCAGGTTTGCCGCGGCTTGATTACACCCGTTCGCTTTCGCGCTACGGCCTRTCCCAGGTCACAGTGATCTTTGAAGAAGGCACTGATATCTACTGGGCACGCCAGCAAATCAGTGAGCGGCTGCAAACCATTCGCAGCGAACTACCACAGGAGGTTGAACCAACCCTTGGCCCCATTGCCAGTGGGCTCGGTGAAATATTCACCTACGTCGTACAGTCTGAAGATGGCGCAATCAAGGRYGACGGCACACCGTATASCCCGGAAGATTTACGTACGATTCAAGACTGGATTATTCGCCCACAGYTGGTCAAAGTTCCAGGTATTACCGAGATCAACAGCATCGGTGGTTTTGAACGGGAATATCAGGTGGCKCCCAATCCGGGCAAACTGCTCGCCTTTAAAATCACCATCRACGATGTCATCACTGCACTGAAGCKCAAYAACCTGAATGCYGGTGCCGGTTACATAGARCGCAACGGYGAACAGTGGTTRGTGCGCTCCCCCGGCCAACTGAATAATCTCGAAGAAATCGGCAACGTGGTTATAGCCAAACGTGACGATGCACCGGTACGTATTAGAGACGTGGCAACCGTGTTCTACGGTAAAGAACTACGGACTGGCGCTGCGACCAAAGACGGCCACGAAGTGGTGCTGGGCACAGCCTTTATGCTACTGGGTGAAAATAGTCGTATCGTATCGCAAGCCGTTGCAGATCAACTGGCGGTGATTAACGACAGCTTACCCGATGGTGTCATTGCAACCGCGCTCTACAATCGCACCACACTGGTCGACAAAACCATTGCCACCGTACAAAAGAATTTGCTCGAAGGAGCCGTGCTGGTCATCGCAGTACTGTTTGCTCTGCTGGGCAATATTCGTGCTGCTTTTATCGTTGCACTGGTCATCCCCCTCAGTATGCTATTTGCCATTAGCGGTATGGTCAGCAACCGAGTGTCGGGCAACCTRATGAGCCTGGGGGCTATCGACTTTGGATTGATTGTCGATGGTGCCGTCATCGTGGTTGAAAATGCCTTGCGCCGACTTGGGATGGCCCAACAGCGTCTTGGCCGCTTACTCTCCCTTGAGGAGCGCCTAAAGGAGGTCATGGCTAGCACCAAAGAGGTATTCCGCCCGGCGGTATTCGGCGTATTTATCATCATGCTGGTGTATYTGCCGATCTTCGCACTGAGTGGCGTGGAGGGAAAAATGTTCCACCCCATGGCGTTTACTGTGGTTGCTGCGCTTCTCGGCGCGCTAATTTTCTCCGTAACATTTGTGCCAGCAAGTATTGCCATTTTTGTTCGTGGCAAGGTACATGAAGAAGAAAACTGGGTGATGAAAAAAGCACGTGAGTTGTACACACCGCTGCTGAACCTGTCACTGAACAAGCCCGTCATTCTGGTCAGCATTGCCACCGTGTTGGTCATTGCCAGTGGTCTACAGGCCAGCCGTTTGGGTACAGAGTTTTTGCCAAAACTTGATGAGCACGACATGGCCCTGCATGCCCTGCGTATTCCCGGCACTAGCCTGGAGCAATCAGTTGCTATGCAACAACAGCTGGAACAGGTCATCAGTGAATTTGGTGAGGTACAGCACGTGTTTGCCAAAATCGGGACACCCGAAGTGGCAACAGATCCAATGCCCCCCAACGTGGCCGACACATTTTTGATTTTGAAACCGAAAAAGGAATGGCCCAACCCCGATAAAAGCAAAGCACAATTTGTCGCTGAGCTTAGAGCAGCGGTCGAAGCCGTACCCGGTAACAAGTACGAATTTACCCAACCCATTGAAATGCGCTTCAATGAGTTAATTGCGGGTGTACGTACGGATGTTGCAATACGCATCTATGGTGATGATCTCGACACGCTGAAAGCCGCGGGTGAACAAACCAGTAAACTGCTGGCCACAGTACCCGGTGCCAGGGATGTAAGGGTTGAGCAGACAACGGGCCTGCCAATGCTTTCCGTGGAACCACAGCGTGATCACCTCGCCCTACTGGGGCTYACGGTCGCCGATTTGCAACAGACGTTGCAAACTGCCATTGGTGGCACACAAGTTGGCCTGATCTACGAAGGTGACCGCCGCTTTAAACTGGTGGTGCGCCTGGACGAAGATCTGCGCCAGAACCCAGATGTACTAGCCAGACTGCCATTGCCCCTACCCATTGGAGCAAGCCCAGACCTTGGCTATGTACCACTGGGTGAAGTGGCCACCATCAAAGAACTGATTGGCCCCAACCAGATCAATCGCGAAAGCGGCAAGCGCAATGTCGTGGTCACCGCCAATGTTGAAGGCCGAGACCTCGGTTCTTTTATTGCAGAAACCCAGCAACTAATGCGTGATCAGTTGGAGCTACCCAGTGGCTATTGGCTAGGTTACGGCGGCACCTTCGAACAACTTCAGTCAGCCAGCCAGCGCCTGATGGTGGTGGTGCCACTCACGCTACTGCTGATACTCGGTTTGCTCTACAGCGCCTTCAGTTCCGTGCGCTATGCATTGATCGTATTCAGCGGTGTGCCGCTGGCATTAACCGGCGGCATATTAGCCCTGACACTCAGAGACATGCCGCTCTCCATATCCGCAGGGGTTGGTTTTATCGCCCTCTCAGGGGTTGCCGTGCTAAACGGCGTGGTACTGATGTCGTTTATCCGTGATCTGCACGAACAAGGCATGCCGATATTAGATGCCATACGCGAAGGAGCCAGTCAGCGGTTGCGGCCTGTACTGATGACAGCACTAGTCGCCAGTTTAGGCTTTATTCCCATGGCCTTTAAYCTGGGCACTGGCGCGGAAGTGCAACGACCGCTGGCAACGGTGGTGATCGGCGGTATTGTGTCATCTACACTGTTAACACTGGTGGTGCTGCCTGCACTCTTTCAACTGACACACCGCTTTGGGCGACAACATCAGGAGGTATAATCGATAAAAACAAGTCATAAAAAAACCACCCAAAGGGTGGTTTTTTTATGCTCGCAGGTTGATATGCCCTTGGTTAAACATAACTACCCACCCAATGGACAAAGCCTAAGGATTGAAGTTAGCTTTTTGAAACAGGCACCATTATTCTGCCAAGCACACCTTTAACATCAATTTTTTTACTCAGCCTTCGACTATATATCCACCCTTTATATCCTCCTCCATGAATAACAATACGGCTATAATCTAGATCCCCCCCGGTGGACCACCTCTATATTCATTGACATATATCCAGAATTTATCAAGATGGAAAAAATCCCAAAGCTCCTTTTTTGTAAACATCTAAGCCTTTAGCTCGCTGGCAACGATAAAACATAGCGAAACAAACTATCATCAAGTGACCTGCCATTAACAGATACAATAAATCGATTATTATAAGTACAGTTTCTTCATTAAAAAATGGTGCTATGMAAAATTAACACCTTAYCGGGAAGCTTGTATTAGCATTTCTATGCGTTTTAAAGCCTCTRTTCTCTCCTCCGTTAAAACTTCTGAAAAACTTAAACGTAGAAAATTTTGATACTTATTTTGAGAACTAAAAAGAGATCCAGGCGTTATCGTAATACCTTCATCCTGAGCTTTTCTATACAATTTTATGGTATCAATGTCGGCAGGTAATTCAGCCCACAAAACAAGGCCACCCTTAGGTGTGCTACAGCTTTGTACGGATAATAAATGTTGCTTGATGACACCCTGTAATTGTATTGATTGGACTTCTAATACACGACGTTGTTTTTTTATATATCGCTCATAATATCCATGCTCTAAATACATCGCCAAGCCTTTTTGTACAGTAATACCCGTAGCAATCGACGTAACGATTTTTAATTGCTTTACTTTTTGAATATGTTTTCCTGGAAGTATCCAGCCTAGCCGAAGATCTCTAGAAAGAGATTTTGAATAGGATGAACACAGTATGACGATTCCCTTCGTATCAAAAGAATAGATACTTTGAGGYTTATTCAACCCAAAATATAAATCACTGTAAATATCATCTTCGATGATCGTGATATTTTGGTTGATACAGCATTCCAGCAACTGCTTTTTAGCGCTATCCGGCATGCATGCCCCAGTTGGCGTTGAATAGTTAGGGGAAACAATTAATGCTTTAATTTTCCACTGGTTCACCGCCTGCTCAAAAATATCAACATCAACCCCTGTAGATGGAAAACTCGGCAGCTCAATAACTTTAAGGTTAAGGGTTTTCAGCAATTGTATTGCACCGTAAAAACCCGGCGATTCTATAGCAACAATATCGCCCGGTTTGGTTGTAGACATCAAAGCCAGCAGCAAGGCATTTTGACATCCATGGGTGATAACAATATCGTCGGCAGTTACCACACGCTGTGAATGATATATCCGTTGGGCAATCTGCTTCCTCAAAGCGAACAAACCTAAAGGCTCATCGTAATAATGCTGTTCAGCTCCACTTTCCCTTCGTTGTGCCCTTGAAAGGCATTGTTTCAGGTCAACATTGTCTGTCTGCGGGCCTATCTTTGGCAACAGGTCAAATGATGCAGCATTTTCCATGATATCAATGATAATTTGATTGGTTGATACAACGGCTGGCTTTACCGACGGCTGACTAATSCCTGGATGTTTTAGCTTGAAATTATCCTGTTTTTGTACACTAACAAAGAAGCCTGATTTTGGCCTCGATTCAATTAAGCCTTTGGCTTCGAGTTGGCTATATGCGGTAATAACAGTGGTTTTAGACACATTGTTAAGGTGAGAAAGTGACCGTATAGAGGGTATTTTGGTACCCGCTGATAGCACACCATCTTTAATTTCACGTGAGAATTGGTCAACAAGCTTTTGATATTGATAGTCTCTCATTGTAAATATTAACTCTTTGGATACATAAGGATTAACMCYTCAACTGTACCCTAAAAAATATTCTTTCTGTATCTGTACTTGTTATCGCGATAGAACTACAGTTAGCGCCTATCAATACTGAATGAACCGCAAAAATCATGACGACAAATCAAGAAAAAAATGAAATTAAGTATGATGCTCACCCTGTATTTGAAACAGCCAAAGAAGAGCCCAACAACAAAAATCTCAACTTTTTTGAAATCATTATCCAAGCATTGTGTTTGGTTTTTCAACTACAAAGAAGATCAGGCTTAAAACGGGCTACAGATTTATTAGAGACCAATCCAAAATCTATGATTTTGGCTGGATTTGTTTCAATGATTATCTTTTTCTCGATATGCTTTATTAGCTCTCAACTAGCCATCAAATATTTATCACCCTAGCCTAGTTTCACCTCTAAATAAGATAGGCAGAAAGCACACATACCAAAAATAATGTGCGCAACACAGAGAAAATTAATCCGAGTGATTGCGCTTGTTAAACGTTTTACGTACGAGACCCAGTAATCCAAAGATGGTCAACACAAAATGTACCGCCCTCTACTTGCTTGGAATCACATTTTAACCACATACAATATTTTTGACTGAGACCACCACGGTTTTTTATCATCTGTTCTTTTATAAGAATTTCGCTGTCAAACGCTTCCCAGTTTTCTTGGGATGATATTTTTACAGCATAGCNAGGCTNKYANATNCATYCCAWTYRTCKACYTTCCAAAGCTGGTTACAGTCTGGACACGACATAAGTAATACCAAGCTACCAACATCTTGTTGATTTAACTTGGATTTGAAACCTTCATAATTATTAGGGAGCCCAATTAATTCGGGCTGCTCTTTACAGTTGCACATAATTCCCCGGGACATTTAACATTTTATTCAAAAGACTCGGAAATTATATCACTTTGCCCCCTGCTCTAGGACTGTGGGTAATAAGGCCTTCTATTTTTATAGCTCAAAAAATAATCCCGCCATCACATATGTACCAGCAACACAACGACTACAACCCAAGCTCTGACAATCCCTGATGTTCATCTGGCCTCCGACCTAATGGCCAGTGAAACTTACGATCAGAAACGTCTATTGCCAGGTCATTGATACTTGCAAAACGATGATGCATCAGGCCATTTTCATCGAAGGCCCAATTCTCATTGCCATAGGAACGAAACCAGTTGCCCGATTCATCATGCCATTCATARGCAAAGCGCACGGCAATGTGATTACCATTAAAAGCCCATAATTCTTTTATCAGCCGATATTCATTTTCCTTTGCCCATTTGCGTTTCAACAACTGAATAATGTCGTCTCTCCCGGTAACAAACTCTGCACGATTTCTCCAAATACTGTCTATGGTGTAGGCCAGTGCTATGCGCTCAGGGTCGCGGGTATTCCAACCATCTTCTGCCATACGTATTTTCTGGATGGCCGTTTCTCTACTGAATGGCGGCAGCGGTGATCGTTGCTCTAACTTTATCTTTGGCATATTAGCTACTTTATTGTCCATTTTTAATCACTTCTAAAAGCATTAAATATCTAAAATTAAAGTGCCGCCTACAGCACGTGAAACACAGGGGCACATTAGTTGTGATTGCTCTCTGTCGTAATCTGTCAGCACGGAATCACGATGCTCTGGCTCCCCCGCTACTACTTTTACGGCACAGGTTTTACAGCTCCCAGTGCTGCAGCTATAGGGTGCATCGATACCCGCTTCTAGTATGGCATCCAAAATACTTTGGTCGGAGCTGACCTGAATACTGGTGTTGGAGCGAAAAAGCTCCACGGTAATGGGGCGATCATTTGCATGGTGCTCTGTAATAAATCGCTCGAAACAAATCCGCTCTGGATCTATGTTCAGTTCATTGGCAGCATCCACAACGCCATCAATCAGCCTACCTGGGCCACAGACATAAATCACTGAATTCTCTGGCGCAGTAGATAGCACCTGACGAATATCTATGCGTTCACCCTGATCAGAGTGGTATAGACTTATCTCATCACCAAATTCCCGCAGTAATCGACCCCGAAAGGCCATTTCATGATCGTTGCGGCCAGCGTAATGTAAATGCATGTGACGCCCTTGGGCTTTTAGGGATTGGGCCATGGATTTGATCGGTGTGATACCAATGCCTCCGGCAATCAGCACGGAGGGTCGATCATCTATATGCAGTGGAAAATAATTATCTGGTTGCTCACAGCGTAAAGTTAAGCCCAGGCTAAACTTCTCATGTACRGCCTGGGAYCCTCCRGCYCCCKGCTCTTCTCTCAACACGGCAATCTCRTAGATGTCTCGACRAGCAGGATTGGAACAAATSGAATAATGGCGMATCACGGTGTCRCCATTCGATAAGAGAACGGGGACACGAAGATGTGAGCCCGCTGAAATTATGGGTAGTTCCGCGCCATCAGRGTCACGTAAYTCAAAAGCCCTAAYTCTTGGCGTTAGCTGCCGCACACCGGTTATRACRAGATTTAATGGGCCWTCACCAATGACKRWYARCSGSTCTTTASTGGTCATCTGRYTAGACTTGAGTCTTTGATTTTCCTCCATTAATGGTGCCATCATTTCATCAATATRTGACTCKGTATAACGCGGCGTAATATGCTGTGGGCARTTCCAGTCAAAACCCTCCACATCAATGAYAAAYCCACGTTCAACCYGGGCACGATAATCATCTACTTCTAGYTGRGCGAGCTGYTCCCAGTCATTCGTGCTTATTTCACGCACCCKWCCTAACAGTTTYAGTCGAGTTCGATTAGGGTAGTCCATAAAAAAMAGGGCAACACGATYATCCKTTCTAAARTTACCSGTACTCACGTATTGRCGGTTGCCACTGAARTCAGCRAAGCCAATGGTCTTTTCATCAAGTACGCGCATAAATCCTTKAGGGCCACCCCKGTRCTGAACATAGGGCCARCCYGTGTCACTGACACTGGCCATATAGAAGCTGTCTCGATCAGCAATAAATTGAGCTTCCCGTTCGCTAATCAGATGATTGTAATCCTCACCCCCTTCCATGCTGACATAGGAGGATCGACTGCCCATGGCCTGCTGAACATCACGGACAGATTCAGTAAATGCGATCTCTGCAAATCGGTGTCCCATAACACTAACCTCTGTTATCAACTGGTTTTATCTATGCACTCATCCAAGCCCGGTACAGCACCTTATTATTTACTGGCTTGGCCATATAAACTCTACTCTAATACCGCTAGGTTCAAGGCACATCATGTGCTTGGTCGGGCCGTTATTGAGTGGCTCTGGTGAAAACTCAATCTCAATTTGGTTATCCGTTAACCTTTGGTAAATTTGAGCTAATGCTGCTTCACTACTCACTTGTAGTGCTAAGTGATGTAGACCAACATTTGATTTTCGGTTAAATGATACTTCTGGTGCTTCTTTAACAGCCCAGAGGGTTAGCATGATATGTCCATCACTAACAAAGATAGCCGGATACTCTTCATTCCTTTTAACTTCGTTCCAGCCCAATATCTCAGTAAAAAAAGCAGCAGTTTGTTCAAGTTTAGACACCGTCAATCCAATATGATGAGGGCCATTTGTTAATGTTTTTTCCACGATTCCTCCTTAAACATAATAATGATATTTGTAATAGTTACTGTCAGCCTTAAATCTAATACTTAAAACCCAAGGCTTAACCTCCTTCTAGGATGCTAGCTTCAACTCAACCTTGGGAAAATCTACTTCTACCCGGCTGGCTTTACCCAGAATGTTAGTCAGAATATTCATCCCCACGTGGGTAATAATTTCTACAATGTCCGATTCACTATAGCCCGCATTTCGAACTTCTATAAGTTCACCGGTGGTCACTTCACCATTGTGTTCTGCCAAAGATTTAGCAAATTTAACAGCAACGGCAGCTTTTGCATCCTGGCTAGTGCCAGCTCGGTTTGCTTCAATCTCTGCACCATTAAGGCCAGCTTTGCTACCAATAGCAGTATGAGCAGATACACAGTATTCACAGGCATTCTGCTGTGCCAATGCCAGCGCAATACGCTCACGAGTTTGGGGGTCCAAACTTCCTTCACCAGCAATTCCGTGTAGTCCTAAAAATGCTTTCAGTGCTGTAGGTGAATTGGCAAAAACCTTAAGAAAATTTGGCACCATGCCGAGTTGCGCCTGAATGGCATCCAGTAATTCTTTTTGCTCTGTGTCGGCGTTGTTGTGGTCTATAACGGTTATACGGCTCATGTTGTCTCTCCTAAATATACTGTCTTGTTTAAATGTTTTTTCTAGATAACTATTTATGTCCCACCAGCTATTGCACTGGGAGTGACAACACTTTGCCAAATATCGATTTAGATAAGAATAGATAAAAATAACAATTTATTATTCCAGTATATGGAATAATAGAATAACGACGATACAGGAGACCGGATATGGACCGATTGCACTTAATGGCTGTCTTTGTGGCAGTAGCTGAAGAACAAGGATTTGCCGCTGCCGCACGAAGGTTACAAATGTCACCACCTGCAGTGACTCGAGCCATTACCGCACTGGAGAAACACTTAAACGTTAAATTGCTTAATCGCACCACACGTTATGTACGAACCACAGAAGCAGGACAACGCTACCTCGAAGACGCTCGCCGTATTATTGCCGAAGCCGATGCTGCGGATGAAGCAGCTGCGGGAATCAGTGCTGAACCAAGAGGACATCTGGCAATTACTGCTCCCGTTTTATTTGGTCGAATGTTCGTCATGCCCGGTATCGTTCATTATCTTGAGCAATATTCCGACACAGAAGTATCCGCCCAATTTATGGACAGAAACGTTAATTTACTGGAAGAGGGTATTGATGTTGGCATCCGTATTGGAGAACTACCAGATTCAAGTATGCGAGCCCTGCGAGTGGGGTCAGTTCGACTGGTTCTTTGTGCGTCACCCTCCTACCTTCGGCAATGGGGCATACCACAACAACCAGAAAAATTACTTGAACACACCATCATTGCATCCAGTGCAGGAAACAATGCTGCTGGTTGGCGCTTTAATACCACCAAAAATGGAAAAATTCAGGAAGAAAAAACACTGCGTATAAAACCACGCTTAACGGTTACAACTAACGATGCAGCCATCGAAGCTGCCGTTAGAGGATTTGGTATCACCCGGTTATTGTCCTACCAGGTTGCACCACAACTTGCCTCTGGTGAGTTAAARATTATTCTTAGTGAATTTGAGTCAGCACCCAAACCTATTCACATAGTACATAGAGAAGGGCGTTATACCTCAACACGRATTCGAACCTTTATTGATCTGATGGCAGAACAGCTTCGTTCAAATTCTGCGCTTAACTAACAGGTCTTTTATGTTAGCCCAATATGATTGAGCTCCCGTTCTGTTAGCTCTCGGCTTTGGCCAGAAAGCAATGATGGATCTAGTAATAAATTACCAATAGAAATACGGTGCAAGGTTAATACGGGGTTATTAAACCGCCCAAACATTCGCTTAATTTGATGGTAGCGCCCTTCCACCAAGCTCACCTCTGCCACATGATCAGAAATAATATTGAGTTTAGCGGGCCGGGTAGTTATTCCTTCAAAGGGAAAATACATTCCTTTAGAAAATGCCTGGATATATTCTACGGTTATCGGTTTCTCTAAGGTAACGCGATACAATTTGGCTATGTTATTTTCTGGMGTTGTCAGCTGCCTGGACCAGCGCCCGTCATTCGTCAGYAATATTAATCCTGACGAATTAAAATCCAACCTCCCCACAATATGTAAATGATATCTGTCTGGCCTATCAAGTAAGTCAACAACCGTTCTGTGTTGGTCATCCTTTGTCGCACTCACCACACCAGGAGGTTTATGCATCATTACATAACAAGGTTTTTTGGCCTGTAGTACCTGGTTATCAAACACTATCAGGGAAAACTCACCAACGACCTGATTAACATCAGTTGCCAGTTCACCATTAACCAAGACACGTTTTTGAGCCAATAACAGCCTGACGTCCCGACGATTAATGCCAACTTGTTTGCTGATAAAACGATCAAGCCTTGCATGTTTTGATTGCATTTATTAATCCAATAACCGGATCACTCAAAAACACTGCGACGCAATGCTTTGGTCTTACCCCTTATCGTTTTACTATCCAGCCGCTTTTTTTGAGAGCTTTTTGTTGGCCTCGTGGGCCGCCTTACTTTTTGTACCACGGTTACCGCTTTAACAATTTCCTGTAGCCGCTCAAGGGCATTTTCACGGTTTTTTTCCTGAGTTCGAAACTTTTGCGCCTTAATTATCAGCACACCTTCTTTGCTAAGGCGCTTATCTCGCAAATTTAACAACCGCTCTTTATACACCTCAGGCAACGAAGAATTATTGATATCGAATCGAAGGTGAATAGCCGATGAAACCTTATTCACATTTTGGCCCCCTGCTCCCTGGGCACGGATGGCTGAAATTTCAATTTCATCATCGAGGATGGAAATATTTGAGGTAATGATTAACACGGGAATTCCTTGAAATGGGGACTTGATATCAATAAACACATGGTATCAAAATTTAACTCCATCTCTCATAAACCCAGTGTTTTATTCATGACCAAATTATTAACAACACTAATATTAATTACAGCAACAAGCTCTCTTCAATAGGATGATAGATACAAGCAGAATCTACAAGTGATCTAGCGGTGAGCGCAGGCACCCCATAAACTTCTGTTGTCACCTCACAATCCTTTTTAATTTTTTCCAGCAGCAGATCAAAATCTCCGTCCCCAGAGAGTAGTACCACGGTATCTACTTCTTTTGCCTGGTCAAGCACATCAATAGCGATACCYACATCCCAGTCACCTTTCGCTGATCCATCGCTACGCTGAATATAAGGCTTTAGCTTAACCGTAAAACCTATATGTTTTAGAGCATCCTGAAATTTCAGTTGGCCCTCATCACCACGATGAATGGCGTAGGCCGTTGCCAAAACAATTTCACCCTGACCCGCTATCTGCTGCCAAAGTTTTCGGTAATTGAATTGCCTGCCATAGGCTTGGCGCGTGGTGTAATAAATATTTTGCACATCGACAAAGATGGCGATTTTTTTAATCAATGGAGCCACTACCTTTACACCCCTAGAAAATTAAACAAAAAATACTAAACTTACTATAACAAAGTTCTAACCAAAGCAGGTCGGAAGGAATGGCCCTGTACCTCTCTCAAGTTATACGGCCCATTTCGCTGCATCATCACCTGCTTCTGATAGCACGGCGGGTTATATATGGCAGGTTCAAACAAAACTGGCTTTAAACAATATGACACCAGGCTCATAAACCAACAGGATAAAGCCCATTTACTACATCCCTGGCAGCTGTTTGATGTTTTTAACAAAGAAGGTGCATTGCCCATCGCAGCTGCAGATGGGGCCTACATCTACGACAGTGATGGAAACCGCTATCTGGATGCAGTCGGTGGCTTGTGGTGCACTAATATTGGCTTGGGCCGCCAAGAAATGGCAGATGCCATTGCCGAGCAAGTATGCACCATGGCCTACGCCAACCCCTTTGTGGATATGACCAACATTCCTGCGGTTAAGTTGGCCGCAAAATTGGCCAAACTAGCTCCAGGCGACTTAAACCATGTCATGTTTACCTGTAGTGGGTCAGCGGCCATAGATACAGCATTCAGGTTAATTCAATTCTACCAAAATTGCCGTGAAAAATATGAAAAAAAACATATTATTTCACGCAAAAACTCTTACCATGGTTCGACCTACGCAGCCATGTCCATTGGAGGGAAACCCGGCGACCACCCACCAGAATTCGATTTTATAACGGACACCATTCACCATATTTCTGCACCAAATTTTTATCGTGCTGATGAATGTTTACCTAAAAACCATTTAACTGAAAAAGAATTTTTAAATTATTTATTAAAAGAATTGGAAGAGAAAATATTATCCATTGRGGAAAATAAAGTAGCCGCTTTTTTTGCCGAACCTATTATGGGTGCTGGTGGCGTGATAATTCCTCCTCAAGGTTACCACCGTGGAACCTGGGAAATTTGTAAAAAATACGATGTACTTTACGTATCTGACGAGGTGGTAACTGGCTTTGGCCGCCTTGGCCACTGGTTCTCTTCTGAGGATGAGTTTGGCATCCTRCCAGACATTATTACGACAGCAAAGGGGCTCACCTCTGGCTACCTGCCACTGGGCGCCACACTCTACTCTGATCACATTCACTCAGTGATTAGTGAAGAGGGTAAAGGCCGCTGTTTCAGCCACGGGTTTACCTATTCAGGTCACCCGGTGTCCTGTGCTGCCGCATTAAAAAATATCGAAATTATTGAACGTGAAAATATTCTCGAACATGTAAAAAAACTTTCCCCCTACTTTCAATCACAAGTTAGAACCCTAAGTGATCTTCCTATTGTTGGAGATGTAAGAGGAATGGGGTTGATGGCCTGTGTTGAATTTGTAAAAAATAAAAAGACCAAGGAGCGGTTTCCCGAAGAGCTTGATATTGGCAAATTGATCTCCAATCAGGCTGATGCAAGAGGGTTGATTGTTCGCCCCATTATCAACCTGAATGTGATGTCACCACCACTGATTATCAACCGCGATCAAGTAGACTACATTGTCAGCACCCTGCGGGAAAGTATTGTCAGTACTGTGGAGGCACTAAAATTACAAGGTTATTTTTAAACAAACCAAGTCTAAGGAAGCTATGATTAATTTATCCATAAATAGATCAWAGTACTAAATCAGAACCACTTCTGGTATGGGGAAACCATTAAATTCTGTAGCACAACATGCAGTRTAGGCCCCCATRTAGGGAAGATAAATAAGATCACCGGACTGCATGGTTTCAGGTAGTTGTTGATTTTTTACACAAATATCAATGGAATCACAGGTTGGTCCAGCCAACGTCCAATTAGACGTAGGTCCATGACGGTCAGTAAATATAGGGTAGTGAAAACGATCATTTAATTCCATTAACCCGCTATAAACGCCCGYATCCAAGTACAGCCATTTTTGGCTATTACGTATGGCTGTACCAATAACCTGGGCAATAATACAACCTGCCGAGGCCACTAGGTTACGCCCTGGCTCAGCAATAACTTTTATCGATGATGGTACTGACTCAAGCTCTTTTATGATCACCTTGCCAATCTCTTCCAAGGTTGGAACTTCCCGGTTCAAACGAACGGGAAAACCACCTCCCAGATTCAATAACCGGGGGGTTAAACCATGCTGCAGCATCCATCGAAAAAAGAACCGTGCTGTATGTATTCCCTGCTGCCAATTACTAACATTCAAACACTGGGATCCTACATGAAAGGTAATTCCGGCCATATCCATATTCAAACGAAGACATTCATTGAGAACATCACAGGCCTCTTGTCCTTCAACGCCAAATTTTTTATCCAGTGGCCAGACAGAACCCATATTACTGATTTTTATACGCAGATATAAACTGGCATAGGGCTGTATATGATGTATTTTTTGAACTTCAGCTATAGAATCAACGGCATACCATTGCACACCATATTCAGCTGATTCTCTCAAATAAGTTTCTGACTTAATGGGGTTTGAATAAAAAATTTCGTGGCCAGAAACACCTAAATCAAGTAGTAATTGCAATTCCGCAAGAGATGCAATTTCAAAAGAAACGCCCTCATCATMTAGCGTCTTCAACACCCGTTTATCCGGGTTGGATTTTACCGCAAAATGTGGGTGAACCCCTGGCATAGCAGCCATAAATCGTTGTGCATTGGCTCTTATTTGGCCCGACCGAATCAACAACAATGGTTTTTTGTAAGGGGTTGTAGAAATAAAAGCATGAGCGCTATCTAGAATGGATAAAACATCATCCGCAAGGTAGTTATTACATGAAGAAGTGGCCGAATTTGTAGACATAAAAAATGATGCCTCCACACACGTACTTTCATTCAGTGTAATACGTTGTATTGGTAGTTTGTATTATCAGGTACTACAAATAGAGAAAGAGGTTCTATCATTTTGGCAAATGAAAAGAACTTTTTGTCTACAAGTTTATTGGATAGAGGCCATTTGTATGGAAATCCCTTATATGACAACACTAGACGACAAGCTCATTAATTTATTGCAAGCCAACAGCCGAGAAAGTATCACTCTTCTTGCCAAAAAACTTGGGGTTAGCCGAGCCACAGTAAAAGAGCATATTTCCACATTGGAACGGAGGAGAATCATCCAAGGCTATACTATCCGCTTTCACCCGGAGCACGAACAATATAAGGTCAATGCCCATGTCATGATTTCAGCAGATGCCAAACTGATATCGTCCATAGTCCGCCAAATGAAACAAATTYCCACATTAGAATTATTACAAACCATTAGTGGCATCTACGATCTGATGGCATTACTTAAATGYGACTCTACCCTCCAACTGGATGGGGTCATAGATCAAATAACAGCAATGGAGGGTGTGGAGAAAACGCTGAGCAGTATTGTTTTAGCCAGCAAATTTCAACGATAGATAAATAACTCACACAATAAGATAACTCTAAATAATGCCAGCATCTTTCAGTTGTTGCTGAGAGGCTTCATCTAAACCCAACACCTCGCCTAATATTTCTGAGTTATGGCTACCCACTTCCGGCCCAGGCCAATTAGTCGTCCCTGGCGTGTCGCTCAATCTGGGAATCATTGCCGGAATTTTCAATGGCTCGCCATTAATTTCAACCTGCTCAAACAATCCTCGCTCATTAAAGTGTGGGTCTGCCAACATGTCTTCTGCATTATAAATGGGGCCTGCGGGCACACGTGCTTCCTCCAGAATTTTGAGTACCTCGGCACTGGTATGCTTCTGACACCATGAGGATATAGCCTTATCAATGTCCTGCTCATGTTCCACCCGACCTGCATTGTTGGCTAAGCGGGTATCGTGAGCCATATCTGCTCGCCCTGCGGCTTCCATCAAGCGTTTAAAAATGGAATCACCGTTGCCACCGATAACGACAAATTTTCCATCGCTACAGCGATAGGTATTAGTGGGAACGATGCCGGTAACAGTGGTGCCTGATGGCTCACGGATCACACCTGCACCATCAAAYTCYGGAACAAYACCCTCCAGCAAATTAAACATGGCTTCATACAGTGCAATGTCTACGACCTGCCCCTGRCCACTGGTTTGACGCGACAGTAATGACAAGGTAATACCGAAAGCGGCATGTAATCCGGCAATACTATCTCCAATACTCAGGTTTGGGCGTACTGGTGCTTCACCTGGAAAACCATTTACATAACGAAAACCACTGATACCCTCACACACAGATGCGAAACCAGGCTTGTGGGCATAAGGGCCTGTCTGCCCATACCCCGATATCCGGGTGTACACCAAACCGGGATTAGATTGTTTAAAACGCTCGGGGCCAAGGCCCCATTTTTCCATCACCCCAGGGCGAAAGTTTTCAATCAATACGTCAGCGCCATCAATTAATTGTGCAACCAGCTCCCGCCCCTTGTCTGTCTTTAAATCCAGAGTAATACACTTTTTATTGCGCCCAAGGCTACGCCACCAAAGTGACGTACCATCCTTCACCTCACGCCARTTACGCAGCGGRTCKCCACTYCCAGGCGGCTCCACTTTTATGACCTCGGCACCAAAATAAGCCAACAACGAACCTGCAAAAGGACCTGCCAATAATTGCCCCAACTCTATCACCCGGCATCCTGACAAGGGTTTTGCATTCGTCACATCAATATCCTYTTTTTGTTTTTTTWWWRNCAGAAAAACCAACAACAGTGGCACYGCCAATAAAGCCATCACTGTAGAAGCAACAACAATACCAGCYACAGCATTAGGGTCKCGATCAAACTTCAATGCCAAYAAATAATTGAACACAGCAGCTGGCATAATAGCTTGYAGTAACACCACATTTYTTGCAGTGCCRGTGATACCTATGAGTGAAACYGCTATCCAGGCAAACACCAGRCCACCYCCAATTCGCAATACTGAAAACCCAATACTGCGCCACCATCCTGTCGTGGTTAAATTTGATAAAGAGACACCCARCGTGATCAACATCAACGGTATAGTGAATCCTGCAAGAAGCTCCACAGARGAATCTATCCAAACAGGCAGGGTGGTAYCACTACTCAACAGCCACAACGCCACAATAATGGAATAAATAAGCGGTTGTTTTGCCAGGTCTTTCAATACTGTGCCCAAGCCAGTATTTGCCCGAGACATCAATGCCACACCAGCCGTCATCAGCGCAGTCATTTGCACCAAAAAAAATGCTAACGCCAGAGCCAATCCCTGCTCACCAAACGCAAACATACAGAGCGGTAATCCCATATTACCGTTATTAGGAAAGACCACCGTTGCGAGCAACGAACGCAGATCACCACCAAAACTACGAATGGCAATAACACCTAAAACAGCCGTTCCAAGAAACACCAATAATGCGGCCGCGGCCACTTGTGCAAACGCCTGCCCCGAAATTTCAACCTGGCTAATTGCTGAAATAACCAGGCAAGGTGCACCAACATTCATCACTGCCCGGCTGACAAATTCTGCGGCATAAGGTGTACCAGAACGCCCCCAAAAGAAGCCAATAGTAGTACACACTAAGACCGGGGCAATTACATTCCACAATTCGAACAACATCTTTCTAACTTCACCTCATTTTTTTATGCCAGCAACGCTATACTGGTAGTGAACAACTTGATAGATAATATATGGCCGTTTTGTCTGGAAGAATTGTGCAATTTGTAACATACCGCAAGGAACAATCTCCCACCAACCGCCTCTAAAGAATTAATTGATCAATAGGCATAGCCACATGGGATTTTCCCAAAAAACGATATACATGGCGCTGTTCATCCCGTGCTTGCTATCATTGAGTCTCACCAATTCTTCTGCTATTGCTGAAGAGTTAAGTGAAAGTGATCATAAATTAGACTTGGCATTAACCAGCCCCTTCATCTCAAATGATCTTGATATCAACCTGATTCTTGAAAATCACCGTTCAGCCATTGAGCAAAAAGAAACCGAGGTGGGCCCCTATGATCCTGAACTATCAGAATTAATTTTCAGCTTGGGAAAAACACTTCAAACCAGCCAACGTTACGATGAAGCCATTAGTACTTATAAGCGGTCACTGTACCTTAAGCGTATAAACAATGGCATCTACAGCCTATCTCAGGAGCCCATATTACGGGGAATGATTGAAAGCCACATCCAAMAGGGGCAGATCCTCGAGGCTTCTGAAAACTACAACCAATTATTGTGGATCCATGTAAAAACCTATGATGAAAATGATGCAAGACTCATCCCTCTATTTGAAGAAATAGGCCAATGGCACCTCAGTAACTATATCCAAACAGGACAACGAGAAGATCATTACCAACTCAATACCGCTTATGAGCTTTATTCAAGGGCTATTGAACTATCTACTCAACACTACGGTCAATACAACCTTGAACTCATTTACCTCCTGAAAAATATTGCTATCACAAGCTATTACCAAACACTACACCAGCGACGCTATCCTGAGTATGCAGAATTAGGTGCCTCTGTCCCTTTTGGCTATCGGGCTATGGGATCATCAGGGGACAGTCTATTAAGACGAAGTAGTTATTACCTATATGGTAACTCCGCCCACAATAGGATACTCGAAGTTCTTGCAAACAACCCCGGCATCACGGCCACCGATAAAGCCATAGCGCATACAGACCTGGGAGACTGGCACATGCTCTATGGTCGCTATCAACTAGCCGTGAATGCCTACCAACAGGCTCACAAAATGATGGACGGAGAGGMGCGGCAAAAAGAAGTTATATCCRCACTGTTTGGCACRCCAGCAATGCTGCCAAAAATTGAGCGTAGAAAAGCCATAAATRGYTCTCCATCAAAYAACCCTCACCCGAACAGKTCCAGCGCACCTGAACGCACCAATTCAATCAGAAACAACAGCGCTKTGATATTTGAAAATTATGTCAATTTATCTGTTGATGTAACAGAAAGAGGGGCGGCAACCAACCTCCAAATTCAAGAGGTTCACCCGGAAGGCGCGAGTGAATTTGAGTATCGAGCAAAGAGAACCATCCGTTCACAAATATTTAGGCCTCGTTTTGAAAATGGACTTCCCGTCACCACAAATGAATTTCCGGTAAGGGTTTTAATTCCAAATGAAAGTAGCTAATAACATGAGATGCCACCAACAGCTTTTGTCATATACCCAGACCATACTTGTAGCCTGTGCTGTCACTCTGTTACTTGTCGGCTGCCAAAGCTCGTCTTCTAGCAGCTCATCTTCAAGTACATCAACCCCCTCAACATCTCAGCCATCACAATCAAACCCTAGCAGCTCAGCATCTAGTAGCGCTTCAAGCAGTAGCCAAGAGCAACAATCCCAGGCAGAAGAACAATCGGGCGGAGAGAAGTCCTCAACCGAAGGCAGAGAAAAACCCTCAGCCGAAGGAGGTGCAGAGAGTGAAAGCACTGTGGGCAGTGAGGATATCTACGGTGAAGCCGAGGCTGGTTCTTCAGGTGCTGGCACGATACTGAGTGAAGAAGAAGCCGTGGCCATTTTGGATGAACAACTGGACGCATCTATTGCTGTTTTTGATGGCATGATCGTTAACGAGCGCRCCGCCGCACAGTCTGCTGCAAATGAATTCCCCGATGATGACACTGTATTTGGTGATGATAATCCTCTATTTGAAGAGGCTGATATTAGTGAAGATTCAGATAACCCCGGTGGCTCTAGCTCAGAAGAAGCGGAAGAAAACAGTGGCGATGCATATTCAGAAAATGGGCCTGAAGCTGGAAACAATACTGTTGCCTCAAGCAATGGCGGCATTAACACCAACAGAGGTGGTGCTCAGGTACCCTCGGATATTCCCAATGGTAGTGATGATGACATTGTCGCCAGACAAATACGTGAAGCAGCGATGAATGAACAAGACCCGGTATTACGAGAAAAACTCTGGGAAGAATACCGAAAATACAAACGAGGCCAATAAGCTCTGTTTATGTACACACAATTGATACAAATACAGCCCATGCAAAGGATCATTATGCATATAAAATTGCCWTCATACTTATTAGTCYTGATGTTGGCTTCCCTAACGTTAGTCGCCTGTGGCGGCCAACATGTCACCAGTACCATCGTCACTCCACTGGAATATCAAGCTCTTGCTGTAAACGAGTCCCAACTGCTGGATCTTGCCGTATTACCCTTTGATCCAGGTTTAGACAATACTAAAACTGCCGAAGACCCGAGTGTATCTCCTGCTGTTCGTAATGCTGAATCACAATACCTGGCCAATAAACTGGCCTCCACTATTCAACAAACTTCTGCCTGGGGTGCCGTAAGAGCGGTCCCCAGTCGAGAAACTGTCGTAGATGTCTATGTAGAAGGCACCATCATGCACTCCGATGGTGAAACATTAACCCTGGACATTAATGTCTCCGATACCAGTAATCGCCACTGGTATAAAAAATCCTACACAGAAACAGTAGGACAATACGCCTACAACCAAGGCAGACAAAATAACCGTGACCCTTTTCAGGGGCTGTTCAACCGTATYGCCAACGATTTRCTTCAATACCGCCAACAAATGTCCACCGATCAAGCAAGTAAACTACGCACAATATCCAGTCTAAAATTTGCCCGAGATTTTTCTCCGGAGGCCTTTGGTGATCACATAAAAGAAGCACCCGGTGGTCAATTAGAAATCATCCGATTACCGGCAGTAAATGATCCGATCCTACTCCGCATTGAACGTATACGTGAGCGAGATTACTTGTATGTCGACACCATGCAAGAACACTACGATGCTTTCTCCCGGCGCATGAAAAAACCTTATCAGGATTGGCGTATGGCCACTTATGAAGAGCTCGCCTCTGTTCGTGAACTGAAACGCCAATCACGCAACCGTACCATTGGTGGTATTGCAGCCGTTATTGGTGGAATCCTTGCTGCTGGCAGTAATAATGGTTCTATCCAAAATGCTGGAATTGTATCCATTGGAGCCGGGGCTTTGTTAGTCAAAAGTGGGTTTGCTAAAAAAGCTGAATTAAAAATTCATGAAGATGTTCTAGCAGAGCTCAGTCAATCGCTGGAAGCAGAAGTTGAACCTCGGATTATTGAATTAGAAGATCGGACCATTACACTTACTGGCAATGTGGAAGCTCAATACACTCAATGGAAAGCGTTGCTGAAAGAAATATATCAAGCTGAGCGCGGTGAGACCTGAACCCAATGACAAATAAAAATGACATCGAAACAACATTCGATCCTTCAGTTATTGAACCTGAAACTAAACCGACAGCTCCTGTCATTGCCCCTATAATAGTCCCTGCAGATGTCCCGTTAACACAAACTATCAAGACCTCTAAAAAAGAGGCCCTTCCCTGGCAGCAGCAACCAACCACTTATATTGCTCTCGCCATTAGTATTCTACTGGCATTGATTGTTATTTTTGTTCTGCCGTCGTTGATTGGACCACCCGACGCCCCAGCCGTCATCATTGAACCCCAGCCCACTTCAGRGAATACCGTACAAGAAACACCCTTTAGAGATGCTCAACTCGCCAAAGCCCGCCGTGAATCACAAGACAGCTTGAGCCAACTTCTTGAAAAACAGAATTTTCTGGAAAAGAAAAATGTGTTGCTTTGGGGTAAAACATCCTTCGATGCGGCACTAAATAAAGCTGCTGAAGGTGACCTTTTATACCGTCAGCGTAATTTCACTGAAGCCCTGAACTCATACAAAGATGCACTTGATAAACTCATAGTACTGGAAGACCGAATACCGAAAGAGCTCTCCACCAACCTACAAAAAGGTAACAAAGCCTTCTCAGATGGTAACGCTATAGAGGCCCAACAATACTATGAGTTGGCGCTGGCAATCGATGCCTCGAATGCTGAAGCAACATCTGGTCTGGAAAGAACACGCACACTAGACAACGTATTGGCATTCATCCATCAAGGAACAGATGCCTTAGATGACCAGCAACTAGAACAAGCTCAGGAGCTGTTCCAACAGGCACTAAAACTGGAYGTCCTACATCCAGCGGCTGTCAGTGGTGATACACAAGTAAAAGCTCTTATTCAATCACGGGRTTTTAATMRTGCYATGAGCCGCGGTTACCTCGCATTAGAGGCRAATCAATTTAACAATGCRGCCAGMGCATTCCGCCAGGCACTTGCTCTACAACCTGGAAACAAGACTGCCAACTCGGGGTTGGCTCAAGCAAATAATGCCTCAGCTCAGCGAACTACTCGTACTCAACTCAATAATGCAGCATCACATGAAACAAATGAACAGTGGCATCAAGCCAGAGATATCTATATTCGCGTGCAAGCAAGAGATAGCTCTCTCATAGAAGCCAAGTTGGGTAAAATTCGTAGTTCAGTAMGAGCTGACCTTAGCGATGCCATCAACAAAATACTGCAATCACCCTTGAGACTGGCCTCTKCAGGGGTRTTTAAACATGCCAAGCRACTCMTCAARGATGCCGAAGRAATTCGATCACCGGGGCCYAAACATAAGGCACAAACCGAACAGCTTAAACAGGTTTTAAATATCGCCATTACACCCATTGCGGTTGAATTGTAYTCTGACAACASCACAAAAGTGACCCTTCTTAGAGTACAAGAACTTGGTTTGTTTAGTAACAAGCAGCTTGCATTAAAACCCGGWAATTATGTCGCCGTAGGTAGCCGYAYTGGTTATCGAGATGTACGYATAGAATTTCAGGTYACKTCAAAAGGTCTTCCCGCTCCAATAGAAATAATATGYAGGGAGCCAATTTCATGAATGAAGATGTAAACCAACCGCCCTCTCACAAGGAACAAATAACTCCAACTGACTTCACGCCAATGAAAGAAGAAGTCAAACGCTCTGGCTTCATACTAAACCCTATCAAAATCACTATTGGGCTAGCATTTTTTTTTAGTGTACTGGTACTTTGGTTCCTGCTGACAGCAAGGTCTGTMGTCGTTCARGTAGACCCCAAAACTGCCCTAGTTAACATTGATGGMGGCATCAGCTTCGAACTTGCCGACCACTATCTGATTCGACCCGGTGAATACCAAGTAACGGCTAAAGCCGAAGGCTATATCAACCTGAAATCTTCATTTGTCGTCAGTAAAGACGACAGCCAAATACTACCCTTGAGCCTGGAGAAAAAACCGGGGCACCTTGAAATCACAACAGMGCCGCCAAATGCTAAAATACTTCTGGATGGACAACCTTCAGGTATAAGCCCTACCACCATCTCACCACTTACGCCTGGCATACACCCACTGGAGGTTCATGCAGAGCGGTATGTTTCTATAAAAACTCATATCGATATCGAAGGATTAGACCATCATCAATCTCTTCATATTGCTCTCAAACCCGCCTGGGGGTATATCGAACTCAGCACCTCACCTTCAGGTGCAGACGTTTATATTGACGATGAGTCCAGAGGCAAAACTCCACTCACAGCAGAACTTCTCTCTGAGGGTGAAATAGTAATAGYGTCTCTTCCAGGCTATAAACCCTGGAAGAAAACTTTACGTGTACAGGTGGGCGATACGTTAAAGGTACCGAACATCACCCTAGAACCAGCCGATGGTATTCTTGAGATCAACTCTAAACCTTCCGCTGCAACGGTCACTATTGATGGTGAATATCGAGGAACAACACCTATTACACTGGATGTATCTGCCAACAAACAACACGAAATTTCACTATTTTTAAATGGCTACCGTACCCACAAGCGTTCAATATTATTGCCTCCGGGAAAAACCGAAGCACTCACTGCCACATTAACAGCCAATAGGGGTGACATCCGGGTGGTTGCATCGCCTTCTGATGCCTCCGTGTGGATTGATGGTACGCTCATGGGTAGCAGTAGCTCTACTGGCCGAACCTTTACCCTACCCTCTCGCCCCCATCGAATTGTTATCAAAAAACCTGGATATGCCAGTCAAACACGTGTCGTTACCCCGCAACCAAAACTGGAGCAAGTGGTAAAAGTAACATTACTTACGGTGCAACAGGCGCGGTGGGTAAGTACACCRAAAAAAATCACCAGTGCCGACAACCAGACACTTAAGTTATTCCGGCCAAAAGGTACCTTTACTATGGGTGCCTCACGCCGCGAATCTGGCCGACGAGCCAATGAAGTGTTGCGGGATATTAAAATTACCCGACCTTTTTATCTGGCCACCAAAGAAGTCACCAATAATCAATTCAAACAATTTCAACGGCAACATAGCTCCCGCCACGTGAGAGGCAGCACCTTGGATCGCCCTAGCCAACCCGTCGTCAACATTAGTTGGGATCAGGCAGCACGCTACTGTAACTGGCTGAGTAAGAAGGAGAAGTTATCTCTCGTYTATACTGAAGAGCAGGGTAAAATTACATCAGTGAACACCCAGTCCAATGGCTATCGTTTACCCACCGAAGCTGAATGGGCATGGGCTGCGCGATCCACTGTTAATGGAGAGAAAAAGTACGGCTGGGGTAACAGTTTTCCTCCTAGGGGTAAAAATGGAAATTTTGCTGATGTCAGTGCAACAAAAATTGTTGGGCGTGTAATTCCCTCATATAACGATGGCCATGCCGCCTCTGCACCTGTTGGTAGTTTTCCTCCCAATGAAAAAGGACTATACGATCTGGAGGGAAATGTAGCGGAATGGGTCAACGACTACTACGGCATTGAATTCAGCCTTGGGATGAAAGCCCATAAAAATCCCACTGGCCCAGAAAAAGGTGAGTTTCGTATGATACGTGGTGCCAGTTGGCGCCACAGCAACATCACCGAACTGCGACTATCATTCCGGGACTACGGCAATGATCCTCGGGATGATGTAGGCTTCAGAATTGCACGTTATGTTGAGTAACGCCCTATGGAGAATGCTATGAAGCTTTCTTTCATTTTATTACTCATGGCATTAGTGTCATGGCCTGCTATGGCAGAAGATACTACGACACCACAGGTAGACAACGTATCCTCTGAGCCACAGACAAATAARGTCCAGAAGAGTACAAAAACAGTAGAGACAAAACCACGAGTAAAAACAAGCCCCAAAAAACAACCGTCAGAGCGAGAATTTGACCCCAGTGAAGAAATTTCAGAGGATCTGTCGGTCCCGTTTCCCGTCGATATTTAAGGAATCCCATAAGAATGAAAACAAGAGCTTCTTCAGAATTCCTCTATCAGGTATTTGCCCTGATTCTGGCCCTCATTCTAGTACACACTTTTTATGTCACTTTAATTCGGCCCAATGCCGATGCCCTGCTGCAACAACAATTGATAAAAGAAGCTGCAGGGGAACCCTATGTAGCTGAGCGTTCATTTTATATCGTGGTAAAAGATTACGAACARGAAGCCTGTTTTATATTAATGCTATGGGCTTTTGCCATTATGGGATTGAAGGCRCGCAATGCCATRGGTGAACGTAAACTCTTAACCAAACAACTGTTAGCTGTAACCGAAGGCACTCGAATTTTACCAGAAGATGCCCGCCAAATGTCGAGGCCTATTCAAGCCTTACCTGAGATACAGAAAGAATATCTGATTTCACGGTCACTGCTGGCGGCCCTAAGACGATTTGATTCCACACGCAATATTCAGGATGTTTCTAGTGCTGTCAGGGAAGTACTCGACACAGAATCTGATCGATTGGATTCAGAACTATCTATGGTGAAATATATTGCCTGGGCAATTCCTTCCATTGGTTTTATTGGTACGGTTAGAGGTATTGGTGAGGCCCTAAGCCATGCCCACAAAGCTGTGCAAGGTGACATTGTCGGGGTAACGGCCAGCCTTGGGGTTGCCTTTAACTCCACATTTATTGCACTGGTAATCAGTATTGTAGTGATGTTTATGATGCACCAGCTACAGTTGATGCAAGAACGACTGGTATTGGATACACATAGTTATTGTGATGAAAACCTACTCCGCCACTTAAAAACTGATTAAGCATTCCTTCCACTTAATACTATTTGAATACATCTTGATACAGGCGTGACAATGAGCGTAGCCATAATAGAAATTAATGATTGCAGCCTTTGCTGTGGAACCGACAAAGGGGACATATTTATGAGCCCCGGTTATGCACTACTAACAGCCGAAGGCATTACTACTGGTAACGCTGCACTGCAAAATGCCTATCTGGAACCACAAAAAAGTTTTAACCAATATTGGCGTCAATTAAATCTGTCTCCTCTTTCTTCTCCTACAAGTCAGGCAAGACACAATGCAGACTTAGCCTACGCTCAATTACTACAATTACATCAAGACAGTGGYAGCCCTGATGAGATTATTTTTGCTGCACCCGGCAGCTTTGATCGTGAGCAGTTATCTATTATTCTCGGCTTGGCCAAAGCATCACCCTTCAAAACTCTTGGGCTTATAGACTCCGCRGTGGCAGCAGTAAGTTTTTCAAATGAAAAACAATTAATTGCATCTTCAACACAAAATAACCAGTTATTACATCTTGATATTCAGCTTCACCAGTTAGTGCTCACCCGATTAACGGTGGATAGCCATATAGTACGAACACAGGTTGATATTATTGCCGATATTGGRCTRAAAACTTTTTATGACAATTGGGCTCGGTATATTGCCAACCAATTTATCCAACAATATCGCTACGACCCCATTCATACCGCCAAAGGCGAACAACAACTTTATAATTCTCTGCCCSGTTGGCTAGAAAAAATTAACGGTGCTCAGGAGCTAGCTATTGCATTAGATAGCCCCCAAGGGCGCTACCGCCTTAACCTCAACCGCAATGATTTGTTAGCCAGCTGTAGTGCAAAACTGGATCAATTACATCAAAGACTAAATAATCTTCTCCACGAAGGTGACACATTAATCACCAGCCATAGAGTCAACCTGCTACCAGGCCTTGGTGAAAAATTAGGGTCATATCTTCAGCTACCAAATAATGCAGCTGTTTTTGGTTGCCTGGAAAATTTGGAAAGTATTACCGGCGATGGTGAAAATATTCACTTTATTACCAAGCTGCCTAATCAACGAGGGGCTGCCTCTGATACAGAGCATTCGACCACCTTATCTACACCATCTAAAGCTGCTGTCCCTGARMCWRARSMYSMRSMYNANAANGATACTCAGGCAATAAGTACTACGCCAACCCATATACTGTATCAACACAAAGCAGAGGCCCTAGGCGACAAGCTGTATATTCACCAACATGATGAACAACTGASTTTTTCCCAACAACAAACGAGTGATACCGCACTTGTCCGTGAAAATGGAGAGCTACTGCTACAGTCTGAACAGGTTGATGTAGCGACATCCGCCGCAAACCAGCCACTACAAACTGGCGATACCATCAAGATTGGACCACATTCTTTGCAGCTCATAGAGGTAATCTGAGTTGCCCCGCTTCAAGCGCAGAGTCACCACGTTCAGCCTGTCATTTCTAGATATCATGGCCTGTGGTTTTGGTGCAGTAATCCTACTATTTCTTATCTTGAAGCATGGACCCACTGCCGTTGAATCAGCCGACCCCTTTCTTGTCGCTGAAACTAATTTGCTTCAAGAGGAAATCCTGATAGGTAAAGATGAACTAGTCGTCCTAAAAAATAGCCTTAAAGAATTGGAACAATCTTACGTAGAAGCACAAGGGCTATCTAAACGTGTCTTGGCAAAAACCAAAGAAGCGCGCCGTGAATTAAGYGCTCAACCAGACCCTAAACAGGAAATTGAAATACTACGCAAGCAGGTGGAGCAGCTTAAAGAAGAAACGGCCAAACTCGAAGATCAGGGAAATGATGAAGACGTTCGACGCTTTATAGGTGAGGGAGATCGGCAGTACCTTACTGGTCTCAAACTCGGGGGCAGACGTATTATGATTTTGGTAGACACCTCTGCCAGCATGCTGTCTGACTCCATCGTCAACGTGATTCGCCGCCGTAATATGAGCGATGCAGTGAAACGAAAATCTGCTAAATGGCAACGAGCCATTCGTACCACTGAATGGTTAGTGGCGCAGCTACCCCGAGACAGCCAATATCAAGTGTATACCTTTAACACCAAGGCCAATGCCGTCAATGGTGATGACGGTGTTTGGCGCAATGCCGCCAACGGTGCGGGGTTGGACGACACGATCAAAGCATTAAGTCGGGCTATCCCCAGTGGTGGTACCAGYCTGGTTAATGCATTTGAAACATTGGGRAAATTTGACACTCCTCCYGACAATCTATTCCTGATTACCGACGGYTTGCCCACTCAAGGNCMNWAACCCNCCCAGTGGCAGCACAGTATCTAGCCGTGACCGAATTAAACTGTTTCAACAGGCAGTYAAAACRTTACCACGACGAATYCCWGTTAAYGTGTTGTTATTYCCAATGGAGGGAGACCCTCTTGCTGCAGCCAGCTTTTGGCAGTTAGCTATTGCTAGTMATGGRTCATTCATGAGCCCGTCRAGGGATTGGCCGTGAGTCGAAGAAAACGCAGGGAAAGACGTTATATTGCAGAAACCAGTGTTTCCTTTCTGGATGTCATCAGTTGTGGCTTTGGTGCCATCGTMYTRTTACTRCTMATTGCAAAAACAGTCGATYCCWCTGCATTYGATACTGTAGAACAGCCTCRTGAAGGCAGTGTTGYAGAACTTCAACAACAATTGTTCCAGATTAGAGGYGAAACCACGACRCTCAACCGTTCACTYAARTCCAGAGAAGAACAACTTTCTGATCTTCGTGTACGCATTGCAAAACTTCAAGAGCAGCTCGCCAGTGTTAAACGACAAAGGGATGCTATTGCTCAAGTAGATACTACCGAAAAAGATAAGCTGACACTGGCTCAACAGATTCTCACCGAAGAAATGGAGCGGCTTCTTGCCAACCAAAACCGTGATGACAATCAGTTGATTGGCGGTATACCCGTGGACAGTGAATACATTGTATTTATCATTGATACCTCCGGCAGTATGTACAATTTTGCCTGGCCAAGAGTACGGAGGGAAATGATCAACATCCTCAACATCTACCCTCAAGTGAAAGGCATTCAGGTCATGAATGATATGGGGGATTACATGTTTTCGAGTTACCGGGGGAAATGGATAGCAGACACCCCGGCCCGACGCCGGGCCATTCTCAATCGGCTAGCCACCTGGACTCCTTTCAGTAACTCTAGTCCAGTAGAAGGCGTGCAACAGGCCATTCGACAATTTTATGCCTCAAATAAAAAAATTAGCCTCTACGTATTTGGTGATGACTTCACCGGAGGCTCTATTAAACAAGTGTTGGACACTGTGGACAAAATCAATCGTAAGCGAGGTAACAATCGCTTGGTACGAATCCACACCATTGGCTTTCCCGTTCACTTCCTGATACCCAATGCCAACCGCCAAACAGCATCCCGATTTGCCGCACTCATGCGTGAGTTAAGCTATCGTAATAATGGAACCTTTGTCGGCCTATCTAGCCTTAAATAGGAGACCTTAGGTAGAAGCTCTAAAGTAAGAGGCCGAGAGACCTTAAAATAAGTGAATCCCAATAAATGAAGTACATGAAAATAAACGGCCCAAAAAATACCATCCAACTAACACTGGTACTGGCGGTAGCATCTGTACTAACAGCCTGTTCAACCAATGTGACGGTCTCTGGAGACTACCCTTCGGCGCTGACCAAACCCCTGCCCTATCATGTTGGGTTGGTACTCAATGATTCTTTTACTAACTACACCTTTGAAAGTGACCGTGAACAAAATGTTGTTATGGCACTAGGCAAGTCCCAATCCAAATTGTTTGATCAGATATTTAGTGACCTCTTTTCCAGTTTTTCTCGACTACAAACGGCCTCCATAATTGCCGGAAATAATGTAGATTTAGTCGTCGTGCCCCATGTGGAAGAGGTACAACTGGCCATGCCCTTTGAWACWCGCCTCAATGTATTTGAAGTTTGGCTCAAATATAATGTGCAAGTTTTTGACAGTGACGGAGAACCCATCGCCGACTGGCTAATGAGTTCCTATGGCAGAACACAAACCCGCTTTCTTAAATCAGAAGAAGAAGCTCTAAATCAGGCCACGACTGCAGCACTTAGGGATGCAGGTGTACGGTTGGTTATCGGTTTTAAGCGGGTTCCAGAAATTTATGAATGGCTAAAAACTCAGGCTTCATCAAAATCTCTGCCAAAAAATGAGGGGTCATGATGAAGGCTTATCTATGGCATCGACCTGTTTATTTAGTCATCACATTCTGTGCACTGTTATCTCTCACGTCCTGTTCAACCTCCACTATCATTGACGAGTACCGGGTGACCGATACCCATTTGGAAATCGGTGACAATGAGCAGATTGTCATTATGGGTAGACGGCATGCCGGTGAGTATGAAACCGAACCAGATTTTATCGATTGTATCGGCAACAAAATTGCCGCCACAGGAAAATTGTCGATTATGCCAGAGCAGCAATTTCTCGACAGTTTATACCCCTGGTTTGAACCAAGGGTAGCGCCACTAAAGCTGAAACGTATGGGCAGGATACTTGAAGACCCTATAATTGCTGAGCGAATTAAAAGCCTTGGTATTCGATATATGGTGTGGGTGGACGGCAACACAGAAACGACGGAAAAAAATGGTGCCTTCAGTTGTGCCATCAGCCCCGCTGGAGGTGGATGTTTTGGTTTTGCTAGCTGGGACAAAACATCTATTTACGAAGCTATCGTCTGGGATTTAAACCAGTTAGATGAAAAAGGTCGGGTTAAAGTAGAAACAAAAGGCTCTTCTTACCTACTCGCTATAGGAGCACCCATCCCCTTTATTGCTCAAGTACAAAGCGATGCTTGCGAAGGAATTGGCAGCCGCCTCAAAGGATTTTTTCTAACCGATGAAACCCTATCCTCATCACCAAAACCAGGGGACAGAACCATGAGAGATGGGGCAAGGAGAGACAGAACTATGAGAGATAGAGCAACTAGACAAAGCCACAAGGCCAAGCCGTAAAAGATGAACAGCCATCGTCTATTTACAATACTACTCTCCTCAACCCTAATCTTCTTTCTGGCATTGCAGCCAACATTTGCCGCAAAGAATTCATCTTCGACGGGAAAGGAAATGCATGAGGAACTCATTGCCAACATGCCTTTGGTAGAAGGTAAATTGGCAGAGTATGTCGACAAGGTAGGCCAACGGATTGCCCGTCATCTGAAAAAACCCGAAGAAACTTTCACCTTTACCGTTATAGACAACCCTGACATCAATGCTTTCGCCATACAAGATGGTTATATCTATATCCACCGAGGTCTAATCGCCTACTTGAAGTCTGAAGCTCAGCTGGCTGCCGTACTGGCACACGAAGTAGGTCACGTGACAGCCAACCATCACGGCCGCCAAAAACGTGCGCAGGTAGGCTCTAGCGTGATAGCAGGCTTGCTGGCAATACTGACACGCAGTGCCGACGTAGGCGAAGCCAGTGCTCTCTGGGGAGCATCAATGGTTAGTGGTTATGGTCGGGAAATGGAGCTTGAAGCCGATGAACTGGGGAGTGAGTACCTATTTCAGTCCGGTTATGACCCACAGGCCATGATTGAAGTCATTACGTTGTTGAAGGACCACGAACGCTTCGAGAAACAGCGAGCTAAAGAATTGGGCAAGGACATACAAACTTATCATGGGCTTTTTTCTACCCATCCACGAAACGACAAACGGCTTCGTGAAGTTGTTAGCAAATCAGGCCAATTAACCAAAAATGTTAATGCTGAAAATAACATCACGCCATTCAGAATGGCAACAGAAGGAATGATTTGGGGGAAAAATTACACACCAAGTAAAATACCAGAAAATGCTTATCATAATAATCAGCTGGCCTTCCAGGTTTACTTCCCTAAAGACTGGCCACACAGTGAGCAGCGTAATTTGATTCATACTGAAAACACTGATGGCAATGTCAAAATGAACATTAACATCATGGCTCGAACTGTTGACAGCCCGGCTCTATTTATCAAAAAAAATCTGAGAATTCCATTGGTTAGGAAAGCAGAATCTTTTATCCAATCAAGACTCAAAGGACACACAGGATTTGTACCAACAACAGGTCTACCAGATCAACGTATCGCTGTAATTTATTATGGCCGAAGAGCATATGTCTTTAGAGGTGAAATAAATAAAAATGCTGATGAAAAACAAGCTAATAAAGACTTTCTCAATATTATCCGAAGCTTCCGACCTACATCAAAACGAATCCTTACAAAACAAAAGCCCAAAACCATTCACTACGTCAAAGCCACAGGTAATACGAGCTTTTCTCGACTAGCAAAACACCTAAAAATCGGGAAGTTTGGAGAAGGTGAATTACGAATCATTAATGGCTATTACCCTGCAGGAGAACCAAAACCTGGTGAGTGGATAAAACTGATTCGCTGAATGCTCAACACCAAACATCCACCGATAAAGACTATAGAACACACAACACAAGAACCCACTAGTCACAAATAAATTTTGCTGAACAGACCAAGTCGTGCCTACTATTCGAGCTCATTTTTTACTGCCATACTTTATCTAAAGACATACTTTTGTAAAAAATAATCAGGAATAAACCATGGAAAATAATAATCAGTCTGCACCCAGCACTCAAGTGACTACAGAATATGTGATGACCTATGTAGCCCCACTCGACCCACCGATAGCCATTGATGACGGGATGATGATTGCCAATGTCCGCCCCGGCGGCTGGGTTAAAGGACCAAAAATTAACGGCAAATTTATTGCCCCTGGTGCCGATTGGCTACGCATTATGCCATCGGGGGCATTCCGCCTGGATGTCCGCGGGTTAATTGAAACTGATGATGGCGCCTATATTTATATTTCCTACAATGGCATTATCAAAAATTCTGAAGAAAGTGCCGAACGTCTCAATAATGGTGAACTGCTCACCGATAAAGATATTCCCTATTTTATTGCCGCACCAACATTCCAAACTTCTTCTGACAAATATGACTGGCTCAATGAAGTTCAAACGGTCAATAAGATGGTCGAAATCCAGTTTGGTGAAGACGGCTATGTAAAATACGATGTTTTTATTGTCCGATAAATAATCCAAAATATAACAAGCTAAACAATAATATCCTCTGTTTGCTTTTATGGATTCAAACAAATTGTTACTCTAATCAAATCTAAATCAATGAGGAAAGTATTATGTCCGAAAATAACCGAGTTTGGCGTCTACGCAAACGCCCTGTAGGTGATATCACGGACGATGTCCTCAGCCTTGAAAATGAAGCCATTCCTGAACCTGGTGAAGGGGAATGTCTATTCCAGCTAAATTATCTGTCTCTTGACCCTACCAACCGTATCTGGATGAGCGATATAGAACAGTACATGCCTCCTGTAGAAATTGGGGCACCCATGAGAGGTGTTGTCTGTGGCACTGTTATTAAAAGTAACAACCCTGCTTTCAAAGAGGGCGATATCGTCAGTGGCATTGGCAGTTGGGCAGACTACCAAATTGGCACCCCCGAAACCGTTGGATTGCTAGGGGATACCGGCGATGTACCGGTTATCGATGCATTTGCTACCCTTGCTTTAGTAGGGCCAACAGCCTACTTCTGCTTGCTCGAACTAGGTGAACCAAAAGCCGGTGAAACGGTAGTCGTCTCCGCCGCCGCTGGTGCTGTGGGTTCTCTAGTTGGCCAAATTGCCAAAATTAAAGGTTGCCACGTAGTTGGTCTGGCTGGTAGCGATGAAAAATGCCAATGGATTAAAAATGACCTGGGCTTTGATGAAGCCATTAACTACAAAACTGAAGATATAGAAGAAGCACTAACCCGCACTTGTCCCAACGGTATTGATGTTTACTTTGATAATGTCGGTGGTAAAATTTTAGATACCTGCATAAAGCATATGAACCTCTTTGGCCGGATCCCCACCTGCGGGCTAATATCCCAATACAATACATCTGAACCCGTACCTGGGCCCTACAATTATGACTTAATATTAATGCACCGTTTGAAAATTCAGGGCTTTATTATTCTGGACTATATGGATAGATACCCCGAAGCAACGGAAGCTCTGGTTGGCTGGATGGCTGAGGGTAAATTACAAGCACGCCTTGATGTATCAGATGGATTAGAAACAGCTCTTCAAACCGTCAAGAAACTGTATACCGGTGATAACACGGGCAAGTTGATGGTACGAGTTAAAGATATTTAGGTGTATTGACCACCACTTACGGTGGTCATTCTCATTCTATGCAGGCAGTTCTTGTATTGGTCACAACTGTCTGTATAGCAATGACTAAGTCAACAAATCTAACTAAACAACCCCGGCTAACTTTGCTAAAAACAAACTTGCGCCACCCAAAATTGCAACAACAATCCACCACAGAAACAACAAGCTGAACCGAAACGGTTTACGCTTTGTTGAGTGAACCCCAGAATTAAGAACTTCATTAATTCGATCCATATCTTCTTTACTATATTCTTCTTCACTTCGCATTGTTATGACCTAATTAATCATTTTTTATTCATGATTCTGATTTAAAAACAACCTTACCTATCTCAGACAATAAGGCTATCTATATTGATGTACTCAATGACTTTTTTAACACCCACTTTTGGTAAGTACGGTACCTCCCCAATCATGGGGCAGGGAATCCGGCACTGCAATGCCTCCAGGTTTTCCTTATAACGCTCCATACCTGGTACCACTTGATTGGCCACCCAACCCGCCAATTTTAGACCATCTCGCTGAATAGCCTCTGCCGTTAATAGTGCATGATTGATACAACCAAGTTCCATTCCTACCACTAACACCACAGGAAATTGCATAATTTTAGCCAAATCAGCGAAAGTCTCTCGCTCATTCAACGGTACACGCCAACCACCGGCACCCTCAATCACCATAAAATCCGGGCGTTTCATCATCACACCCCGACAAAAACCCGCCAAGCGATCTGCACTTAAACGGCGCCCCGCTTCAGCCGCCGCAATATGTGGCGCAATAGCAGGCTCCAATGCTACAGGATTCACCTGTTCATAGCTGACGGGCAAGCTGCTCTGGGCCTGTAATTGTAACGCATCTTCATGGCGTAAGCCGTCGTTGGTTGTTTCACACCCAGCAGCAACAGGTTTAATACCCACTGTACTCAAACCCCGYCTGGAAGCCRCCGCCAATAACCCGGTTGCAATCAGTGTTTTTCCCACATTCGTGCTTGTACCCGTAATAAAATATGCTTTAGACATTGAGTATCGCTACACCATAAATGATGTCCCAAGTAGCGGGTAATTGGCCAGAAGTGTTTCGGAATTGTTCATAGGCCTGAATTAATGTACGAATCTGCTCCCGACCAGTTAGTCCCTTCTGCTGCCCAGTATTGACATTGTGAGCACCTAGGCCTTTGAGTTCATCCGTTAAATGTCGGAGATCACGGTAACTAAACTCACAACGATCTGTCTCAAAATATTGAAAATCCAAGCCGACATGAGAAAAAGCCTCTCGCCAGTCACCCGCATCCAAAAAATGATTCACATGCACATAATCGTCGACCTGTGCCCAGGACGCTTTCAACTCACAGAGCGTTTCACTGCCCAGAGAGGTAAATGCCAATCGACCACCTGGTTTTAGTACTCGAGCAATTTCAGCAGCTAATAAAGGTAATTGTTCACACCACTGAAAAGCCAAATTCGAAAATATCAGATCTACAGAATCATCTGCTAGTGGCAGGTTCTCGGCATCACCACACAACCAACGACCAGCAGCACCGTGCTCGGTACTCGAAAAAGCCAACATTCCCTGAGCAAAATCAATTCCTGTCAGCTCAGCAATAGCATATTTCTTAGCCAGCTTCTCCGTAAAATAGCCAGTGCCACAACCCAGATCAATCACCTGCACAGGCTGATGATCATTGGGCAGTAAATCCAGTAACTGCTGTCCTACTTGGCGCTGTAGGCGTGCCACAGAATCATAACTGCTTGCAGCTCGACTGAAAGAATCAGCCACCCGCCGCTTATCCCGCTGGTAACGCCCTTCCCTCAAAAATTCCAACACCTGTGAAACTAATTGATTGGGGCAACTTAACTGTGGCACATGTGCCGTTTTCTCTAATATTTTTACCTGTTGTAACGTATTCAACTCACCCACGACATTAGCGGTTGCCACAGGTACTAACTGATCGGTCTCCCCATAAATATGCAGCCCACGCACCTGGAGCGATTGTATGGCCCGACGATTATCTATCTTGGCCAGTAATTCCAAACCGTGTTGCCAGCTGGCATTACATCCACCCAACAGATGATCTTCAGTAAAATTTTCTTTTAAGGCTTTCAATATATTCCGCTCATGACAATCACCCCGAGATTGCAGCCCATAAAACCGCTTTAAACACAGGGATGGCTGTTGCTGAAACAATGTAAAAAAGCCTTCAAATACTTTTTTCGGCATAGCCGATGGCCAATCTGCCTGTTGGACAAAACAGGCATTACTGGCAAGGGTAATTAAACTGGAAAATCGCTCTGGATAGCCGCTGACCAACGATGTCGCTAACATACCACCTAAAGACCAACCCATAAGGCTGCAACGTTCAGGCAACACAGTGAGGATGGCGCTTAGGTAAGCATCCAGACTGTTTGTCGAACGCTCAGGGCTGTTTTCTGGAAGCTCAAGGCTATCTTGTAAAAGCTCAGGGCTTTGCCCAAAGCCAGGCAAATCAATCGCCATCACATTCAAATGCTGTGTCAATTCTGGCAATACTGCTTGCCAAATACGACTGTCACTTCCCCAGCCATGAATAAGTACCAAAGGCTCTGGTTGTAGTAATTTCCCGACACAGGGATATTCATAAACAACCAGTTGGTTGGGCAATTCCTGCTCTCTTGTTTGCACTATGACTTGCTCYGAGTGAGCAGATATATCCTGATATGCTGAAGTACTCATGCCCCAGTGCTCCGAAGATCAATCAATGTTTTATCAATCGCATCAAGAAGGCTATCGACCTCTTCTTCCGTATGCTCCGCACAAAAAGTAATACGCAGACGCGCTGTACCTGCAGGTACAGTAGGTGGCCGAATAGCTCCAACAAGAAAACCCCGGTCTCGCAATTGTTCACCTACTTTCAGGGTCAACATATCATCATGAAGCATCACTGGTTGAATGGGCGTCATAGAATCCATCAATTCCAAGCCGAGAGATTCAGCYCCGRCCCGAAATCGGGATACCAGGCTARTTAATTTTTCYCGMCGCCAGGTTTCCCGTTGCAAAATTTTAAGGCTGGTGCGAGTAGCTGATGCCACAGCAGGAGGCAATGCCGTGGTATAGATATAAGTACGTGCATACTGAATCAAGGTTTCAATTAATGCTTCAGAACCTGCCACAAATGCACCAAAGGTGCCGAAACCTTTACCCAATGTACCCACTAAAATYGGYAGATCTTCCACACTCAAATTGAAGTGCTCRGTAAGACCACCCCCATTTTTACCCATRACACCAAAGCCATGGGCATCATCTACCATCAACCAACCATCATRCTGACGACAGGTATCCACCAACTCTGGCAATACTGCCAAGTCACCATCCATACTGAACACRCCATCCGTCACCACCAATTTTCGRCCACTRGAAACCTTCTCCATTCGAYGGGCTAAATCCATGCTGTCAGAGTGTCGATAACGAGAACAACGAGCATGACTGGCTAAACCACCATCAAKCAGAGAAGCATGATTSAGCCTATCCTCRAAGATATGATCACCTTTRTTGGTCAGGGCAAGAATAGTCCCCARRTTGGCCATATACCCCGTTGAAAACAACAGTGCTCGTGGTCGCCCGGTGAATGCCGCCAATTCTTCCTCAAGGGCATGGTGTTCATAGGAATGACCATAAATAAGGTGTGATGCACCACTGCCAACACCATAGGTTTCAGCACCACGGCGAAAGCTATCGATAACGGCSGGATGACTAGCAAGACCAAGATAATCATTGCTACAAAAAGCAACGCAGGTTTTTCCACCTACCTGTACCCGTGGAGACTGAGCAGATTCCAGCAAGTGCCGCTGGCGGTAAAGGTTTTCTTCTTTACGCTGGGCTAATTTTGCCAGCAATTGCTGGTCCATTGATAACATCGTTATACAACCGAGTTAATTGGCCGCGTTATAAAATAGGTGATCAGACTGGGCCTCAGATATGGCCCGATGYAAATCTTGCTCTTGTTCCTGAGAATCCTGTTTCACATGATACTTTTCTGGTTTGATACCCAACCGGTCAAGCAGCTCCATATCCTTGTTAGCCTTGGGGTTTGGTGTAGTCAGCAGCTTTTCGCAGTAGAAAATAGAGTTAGCACCCGCCATAAAGGCCATAGCTTGCATTTGATCATTCATTTCTTCACGCCCTGCAGACAACCTCACATGAGATTTAGGCATCATGATGCGTGCCACTGCAATGGTGCGGATAAATTCAAAGGGATCTAGGTCTTGCTCTTGATCCAATGGTGTCCCGGCCACCTTAACCAACATATTGATCGGTACCGATTCTGGCTGCTGCGGAAGATTTGCCAGTTGCATCAGCAATCCAGCACGATCTTTCTCGCCCTCACCCATACCGACGATACCACCCGCGCACACCTTCATTCCCGCCTTACGCACATTACCCARCGTGTTTAATCGATCGGCATACGTGCGGGTAGTAATGACTTCACCATAATATTCCGGAGAAGTATCCAAATTGTGRTTGTAATAATCCAACCCGGCATCYGCCAACATTTGAGCCTGCTCTTCCTTTAGCATGCCCAGAGTCATGCAGGTTTCCATGCCTAAAGCCTTTACCTCTCGGACCATGTCCGCCACATAAGGTAAATCCTTATCTTTGGGTGAACGCCAGGCAGCACCCATACAGAAGCGAGTAGCGCCTGTAGCCTTCGCTGCTTTTGCCTCTTCGACAACCTGCTCAACAGCCATCAGCTTTTCTTTTTCCAGACCGGTATCGTAACGAGCACTCTGGGGACAGTATTTACAATCCTCCGGACAAGCGCCGGTTTTAATAGACARCAGCGTACTCAACTGTACTTCATTAGGATTAAAGTGCTGACGGTGAGTCACCTGAGCCTGAAACAGAAGATCGTTAAAGGGCTGCCTGAACAGGGCCAGCACTTCATCTCTTGTCCAATCATCGCGAACAGCTGGCTTTTGGCTAGCAGACATAGCAAATCTCTCGTATTCTTATCACTTAGCCCTCTATGATAAGTGAGGCTCAACCGCTGTCAACCAAAAAAGGATTTTAGGTTAACAACTCTATGTTAAAGCATACCCAAAGACTCACARCTCTTATCTGCAACAGCTGGCAAAAACTCAAAAGTAGATCTATCTCACCTAGGGATCTCAGCTTTTACCTGTTTCCGGGATACTGYATWCTCTGYGGCGTACACTCAGGGCGGYCTCTGGACCTCTGTCAACCTTGTGAAGAARATCTTCCGGTTAACCTGMCCTGCTGCCAGCATTGTGCTGTACCACTTTCGGCAYACCAACTCTGTGGTRCCTGTATAACCAAYARCCCGCCTTTCGAASRCTGTATTGCACCCTTACGCTATGAATTCCCTGTCAACAAACTCATCAGCAGCTTCAAATATAGTGGGCAATTGAGYCGAGGTGCRGTATTGGCACATTTACTGTTACAACAAATATCAAAGAAGTATCAAACCATTAGCCAACCCYTTGAAGTAAAYCAGCCCCATATAACAAACCAGCTTGRGCKGCCTGATTTGATTACACCGGTACCTCTTCACTGGCAACGTCAATTTGTTCGTGGTTTTAATCAATCACAATGGTTAGCTAAACTTCTGGGCAACCGGTTGAATATTGATGTCGATAACCGACTACTAACCCGCCAAAAATATACACCACCTCAACAGGGGCTGACACGGAATCAGCGCAAAAAAAACCTTAAAGGGGCCTTTCGTATTAACCATCGAGTCGATGGCAAACATATCGTACTGGTTGATGATGTAGTAACCACGGGCAGTACCGTTTCTGAATTATCGCTATTGCTTAAARCAGCCGGTGCGGCCCGAGTAGAAATATGGTGTCTCGCGCGCACGCCACTGGAAAAATAATGATGAGACCACGATAATGTAGTTATCTTTCTCCAACCATAATGCCAATATCATGACCCAACCTTTATGGGAACAAATACAGCAGGAAACCMRCTCYATTGTTGATDCTGARCCAGTATTAGCCAGTTTYTTRCAAGCCACTATTMTTAAACACGGCTCAATGCTTGCCGCCCTGAGCTTTCTGCTGGCAAATAAATTAACCTGCAAAACAACATCAGCCCTGACATTRCAGGAAGTATTTAACGAAGCCTTTCAAGCGGACCCTGATATTGAAAATCAGGTTTGCGAAGATCTTTGTGCATTAAATAACCGCGACTCTGCCTGCCAGGGGCCTTCCTCWGCCTTTCTTTACTACAAGGGGTTTCATGCCCTACAGGCTTGGAGAGCAGCCCACTGGCTATGGCAAAACAACCGTAAATCTTTGGCATTGGTACTCCAAAACCGTATTTCGGTCACCTTTGGCGTCGATATCCACCCAGCAGCCACAATTGGYAAAGGCATTATGTTCGACCATGCCACMGGTATAGTGATTGGTGAAACAGCCGTTRTTGAAGACTGTGTTTCTATTATGCAATCCGTCACCCTGGGTGGAACGGGCAAAGAATCTGGAGACCGCCATCCCAAGGTGCGCCGTGGTGTTCTGATTGGCCCTGGAGCAAAAATTCTCGGCAATATTGAAATCGGTGAAGGATCAAAAATTACYGCCGTCAGTGTTGTACTTAAAGATATTCCACCCCACTCACTGGTTGCTGGCGTCCCGGCCACCGTGGTGGGTACAATGAAAATAGATTCACCAGCGGAGCAAATGGATCAGGGRTTAAGTGGCTGCGGTAACTAACACCTCTGGCCATCACCCCTCCGACCCTTTATAAGGAAAAGCTATGTCTAAACTGAAAAATGAAGCTGAATTATTAAAAGAAGCCCTTCGGGTCGGCATGATTTATGCGGAGAAACGAGGTGTTGCAAAGTTTGATAAAACTGACTCTGCGAAAGCAAAARTTGAATATATTTACCGGTTGCTGGCACACGATAAACTAATACAACCCCTGGCAAAAGCCCAACTGGACATCCAGCACATGAAACACAAACTGGCACTATGGATCACCAAACAATTGCCGGAAGATCACYYACTTTTAAAATAAAAATTTCCTGTTTATTTTTATCCACTCACTATTTATTTCGCAGTTTTTACCTGGCCAGTTAAAGGCTGGTGAGCTCAGCTAATACCTCAGGAAACAATACTGACAGAGCAATGATTGACGGCAATATAAAGAAGTAAGACAACATCACCCAACGTATTCCAGGCGGTGCTGAATGCAACCCCATCAAGTGCTCAATAACCACTACCCCCTTGACAGCAATAGTGCCGCAAACCAAGATCACAATCAGCATTGACATCTCTGCCCTCTCAGCAATAAAAGCTCCCATGAGAGTAAAAATTATCAAAATTATCCAGGAAAAATTAAGTCTATTAACATCCCACCTCATCTGAACATCACCTTAATACATACAACAGTGGAAAAATAATAATCCATACAAGATCAATCATGTGCCAATACGATGCGGCACTTTCCAAGCCCTCATAATTACTCGCATCATAAACACCCAAATGAGTACGAATAGTCACAAATAAAATAGTGCACATTCCCATCAACACATGCAGTAAATGATTAAAGGTCAGATAATAATAAAGTGTAAAAAAAGTATTACTACGTGCCCCAATTCCTGCAGCTTCGTTCCAGCTATATTCCCAAGTTTTAATACCACAATAAACACCCCCAGCTGCCAGTGTTAACCACAGCCAGATCAAACATTCACGATGCTGCCCTAACTTGATGGCCGCCATTGCTTTCGCAACAAAAAAACTACTCGTAATTAATACCAAGGTATTAGCCGTTCCAGCAAAAGTATTGAGCTGTAACGGACCTTCAGAAAAGACCTCCGGGTAATGAGACTTCGCAATCAGAAAGGCGAGAAAGAATAAGGCAAATTCAAAAAKCTCTGCATAGATTAAAATCCATACGGCAATATTTCCCGGGGTTTCTTTAGAGACACTTCTACTGCTAGGTACTGCCAAAACTTCAGGAGTTATCAGCACGGTCTCAACAGGACTATTTTTACCCTGCAAAAGAGTGCCTGAGCTAACTGTCATGACAGCACCCATCTACCGCAGAAGAATCGATACTAAAAATGTGCATCAATCAGCCGTCCAATTGCCTGCTGGGTTGCCATATCATCMGTCAGGGGTTCTGCCATGCAAACCTGACAAGCTTCTTTGGCTGACAATCCCGAATTAATCATCAAGGCGGCATAGATCAACAACCGGGTTGAGGCAGCTTCCTCTAAGTCGTGATCCTTCAAGCGGCGTAAATCATTGCCCAGTGCCACCAACTGCTGTGCAATGTTCTTTTCAATGCCKGATTCCTGGCACACRATAACCACTTCACGCTCAGCATCTGGATAATTAAAACTCAAACCTAAAAAGCGCTGGCGAGTACTAGGCTTCAGACCCTTTGTTAAATTTTGATAACCGGGGTTGTAGGAAATRACCAACATAAAGTCTGGATGTGCATGCAATAACTCTCCGGTACGTTCGATTGGMAGCACCCGGCGGTGATCGGACAATGGATGCAATACCACGGTAGTATCCTTGCGTGCTTCAACCACTTCGTCCAAATAACAGATACCACCTTCGCGCACCGCACGGGTTAGCGGCCCGTCCTGCCAAAAAGTACCTTCGGCACCAATTAAGTGCCTCCCTACTAAATCTGATGCCGTCAAATCGTCGTGACAAGAAATGGTGTAGACCTTACGCCCCAGCTTCTCCGCCATATGTTCAACAAAGCGGGTCTTACCACAGCCCGTMGGACCTTTTATCATTACCGGCAAACCATTTGCTGCGGCCTTCTCAAAGATTTCAACTTCTCGGCCTTGGGGTAAATAATAATTAGTTCTGCTCATAATAAATTCCTGAACAAGTCATGTTCGTAAATAACCAACCGATAAAATTAGTTGTTGATGCCAACCAGGTTTAAATAAAGCTTGGGCAGCAATGTTGGTAGTCGGGTGACATCATTGACCAGTGCGTAGCCCTGGCTACCAAACAGATAAGGCAAATAGTCATTGCCTTTATCATCAATGGTCACGCAAAAAGGTTGCARCCCCTCACGCTTGGCTTCCAAAATTGCCTGACGGGTATCTTCAATACCATAGCGACCTTCATAGTGATCAATATCATTGGGCTTGCCATCGGAAACTATTAGCAACAAACGCTGTTGTGATTTTTGCTGCTTAAGGATCTCTGTTGATTGCCTAATTGCTGCACCCATGCGGGTATAAAACCCTGGCTTGATGGCAACAATACGACCTCGCGCATGATCAGAATAAGTTTCGGAAAAATTCTTCAACAAGTTGTAACGCACCTGCTTATTTTTTACTGATGAAAATCCGTAAATCGCAAATTGATCACCTGAACTACTCAGTGCTTCGGCAAATAACAACAGCGTATCGCGGATCACATCAATGACTCGCTGATCTGCATTTAAAGCGGAGTCTGTAGACATAGACAAATCTGCAAGTAATAAACAGGACAGGTCACGACTATTAACCGCACGTGATTTAAAACATGCTGGRTTCTCTTGGCTGCGAACAGGATTGGTAACATTATCCAGCCATGCGTCCAGATCAAGCTCCTCACCAAAAGGCTGACGATACTGCCATTGACGAAGTAGCTTTAACYTGGCAAAACGATTTTTCAAATAGCGAGCAGTATTATTTAAATGCTCAGGTATAACAGCGGGTACGGCTTCATCCGCCAGCATGGGTTGTAGCAAACAAAAGTCCTTAACCAGTTGCGACTTACGGTAATCCCACTCAGGCAACCGAATACCATTACCCACGGGCAATTCATCGTTGTGAGCTGCTGGCAGATCGAGGTCAAACTTAATTTTTGCTGCACCCGCCCGCCGCTGGCGAGACAAAGAAATAATATCCAAATCTTCTACTGCAGAAGCTAAATCATCCTCATGATCCTCGTCCTGACAGCGATCCAACTCCACCTGTTCAGTCCAGCTAAACAAGCTTTCCAACTGAAATACCAGCAGGCCATCTGTTTCCTTGCTGTCATCAACGCGCTTAGCCTCCTTGCGACTACTGTCGATATGAGTAGCAGCTGCTGAACTACTTTCAAAGTCATCAAGCTGGTCGTCACTATCAACTGAAATTAYCCGTARTGGTGATGGGTACAACCATAAGGGGATAGGCAACAAATCACCTGAAGCCCGTGGTAAATGCTGAACACTACCGGGAATCCTCAATGCCTGCCGGACAGCAACTTCACGTACCAGATCAACACCCGTCAGCTCGGTTAAAGGTGCTCGTTGATCAATAACTGCCGAGACCAGSCGATYATARCTTTTTGCYAACCCCGCCTTCTCTTTYAACAGCTCAGAACAAGCCYTCTGATTATCAATAAACCAGTGTTGGATATAGGGCTGCTTTGCGGCCAACGCTGTCAGCCAAAAATATAAGGCTTCATTGAGGTCCGGCTCTGGAAAAACAGCAAGACTTGGAGGAAGACGTACACTACGCTCATCTTGCCAGCTAACRGAAAACCGACGGTGCGTCCCMGCAATACGCTGAAYAAARCGGCGGCGAATGTTAAATACTCTAGGCTGTGAGGCTTCCAACACTTTYCCCGGAGAACCACCCATGGCACGAAAAAACGGAGCCAACTGYGGCGTCAATTGAGCCAACTCTACCCGGGCATCAGGGTAATCCGTCTCGGCTTTCCAAGTCACCATCCGATGCCATAAATCACCGACAAACTCTTCCATAACAACCCCGGTAGTTAACCAACATCAAGCAACGTTAAATTCAACGTTGAGTACAAAAACACCATGCAACGCCGCACCTATAACCTGGTAGTGAAACACCACCAGGTTATAAATTTATACCSYAGTAACCTCCMGGGYAGWGRCATCCTCCTGRGTTTTACCGACAAAGAAACTCGCTAGATAAGCGACCAGTCCAAGTAAGAACACTACGCCAAAGATCTCTCTCGCCCAGAATACCGGGGTTAATTTKTCGTGTGTCGCCATAAAACTTAATGCCTCACCCGATTCAGGWAGCCGTTGCAARGCTATCTGCCAGGCACCCGCAACYGTCAGCGCCAAGGTGATGCCCAACATACTCAAACACATGGCCCAGAATGCGAAGCGCTCCARTCGCTGTGCAGCAATCGGGTTACCCTGAGGTCGACCACGCATAATTGGCATAGCGTAAGAAATAATGGTCATCACAATCATGGCGTATGCACCAAAGAAGGCTAAGTGGCCATGAGCCGCCGTCAGTTGTGAACCATGGGTGTAATAATTTACTGGTGCGAGAGTATGTAAAAACCCCCATACACCAGCACCAAGAAATGCCATGACCGCGGTACCTAATGCCCAGGTGGTAGCAATTTTATTACCGTGTTCATGCCGCCGCTCTTTCACCACTTTAAAGGCAAACACCACCATCATGAAGAAAGGCACTGGTTCCAAAGCTGAAAAAATAGAACCCAACCACAACCAGTATTCACCCGGGCCAATCCAGAAATAGTGATGTCCCATCCCGACCAGACCAGAGATAAGTGCCAGGGCAACAATGACATACAGCCACTTCTCTACAATCTCCCGGTCTACGCCCGTTACCTTAATCAGAACAAAAGCGAGTATGGCTCCCAGGATTAACTCCCACACGCCTTCAACCCACATATGGACAACCCACCACCAGAAATACTTATCAAGCACAAGGTTGACCGGGTTATAGAAAGAAAAAAGGAAAAATACGGCCAAACCGATCAAGCCCGTGATCAAGACCATATTAATCACTGTCTTGCGGCCCTTCAGAATCGTCATGCCAATGTTGTAAACAAAGGAAAGACACACCACCACGATACCAATTTTAGCGATCGTCGGCTGCTCAAGAAAYTCACGTCCCATTGTTGGTAGTAAGTGGTTATAAGTGATTTCCGTTAATCTGGCGTAGGGCACAAGAAGATAACCAAGAATGGTAGCAACYCCTGTCACGGCAAAAACCCAAAAACTTAATTTTGCCAGCCAAGGGCTGTGTAATTCGGTATCAGACTCTTCCGGAACCAAATAGTAAGCAGCACCCATAAATCCAAACAATATCCACACGATCAACAAATTGGTRTGTACCATTCGTGCAACATTAAARGGGATATAGGTTGAGAGAAAATCGCCAGAAACATATTGCAGTCCCATAATAAGGCCAAATAAAATCTGCCCCGTAAACAATATCAGTGCAAAAATAAAATAGGGCTTTGCGATCATTTGTGATTCAAATTTCATAATAGRTATATCCCTTYATTAACCTTCAATATTTGGTGGCCAGYCATTGTCATCAATCCTCGATGTCCAAATCAAAAAGTCCGCCAGATTCTCAACTTCRGYATCAGTCAAATTAAATTGCGGCATYTTKCGACGATCAGGRATRGGCATTGGCTGCATGGCCATCCAGGCTTTCAGAAACCCCTTAAAGGCCAATTCATCACCGCCTCCTCKCCGATCAAAAACATTGCCAAGCTCTGGGGCAAAATATGCMCCCTCTCCCATCAACGTGTGGCAACCAATACAGTTATTTTTTTCCCATAGGTGTTTGCCATTAACCACCGAGGGAGTAATGTTTTCCCTGTGATCTCTTTCAGGCAGTTCAAGCATGGTGTCAAAGGTAAGGCCCACCAATAGCAAAAAAACAAATGCCCCACCCCCATAGTAAATATTTCTAGCCATACCTTTGGTAAAACGATCGGCCATTGTCTCTCTCCCATGTAAAATTARTTGCACCCGGGTAATAACAAATCTGTKTARCCCTRYARGYATTACCCGACCAATTTTCGGACTGATGCACCCATGCACCTATATACATATCAAATTACGTGCCAATGTTTATCTTATTGTTTATAATGATTTTTTTAATTTTTGTTGTGTTTTTGACAACACCCGWWAAGGTGTCATAAAGACATCATAKGGCTCAATATGACAACGAAACTTTTTAAGATAAAGGCAACATGACTTCTACTGATTTTTTTAGCGCACTGGTTTCAATTGTTAGCGACCTACCCCARGAAATGCCTGCAGAGCACCGCTACAAGCGACTACTCGATGCCTTACAACAAAGCTTTCCTTGTGATGCTGCCTGCATACTAAGGCTGGACGGCCATATTCTTGAGCCCTTGGCCATCGCCGGATTGAGCGATGACACCATGGGGCGTCACTTTGTGGTGGAAGAACACCCCCGCCTAGCTAACTTGCTACACTCCCGAGAACCCGTCCGCTTCCCCTCCGACTCCGAACTCCCCGACCCCTATGATGGGTTGGTGGAAACTAGCGACCATCTCTTACACGTGCACGACTGCATGGGGGCYTCGCTMTATATTGACAATCAACCGTGGGGCGTACTGACACTCGATGCTACGCTTCCAGGTACTTTTGATAAAATTGATCCCATTGAATTCCGTGCCTTCATCAGCCTGACCGAAGCCACCATCAAAGCAACACATCGTATCGAAGCACTTGAAGCACGCGTGATAAAGGAACAACAGGTCGCTCAATCCCTGGTCGAAGGCCACAGAAAAAATGAAATTATGGGAAACAGCCCAACCATTAAACGACTGAAAAATGAAATAAAAACCGTTGCTCAGTCCTACCTAACTGTACTGATTCTAGGTGAAACCGGAGTAGGTAAAGAACTCGTAGCCAGGCAACTCCAAACGCAGTCATCTCGCGGTGGACAACCGTTGGTCTACATCAACTGCGCGGCCTTGCCGGAAGGCATTGCGGAAAGCGAACTGTTTGGACATGTCAAAGGTGCTTTTTCCGGTGCAACAACTAATCGTTCAGGAAAGTTCGAGCTAGCCGATGACGGCACGCTATTTCTGGATGAGATCGGCGAGCTATCTTTAACCATACAAGCCAAGTTACTGCGCGCACTCCAAAGTGGAGAAATTCAACGGGTTGGTAGTGATCGTCATATTGAGGTGGATGTCCGTATTATTGCTGCAACCAATCGCGACCTTAAGGAAGAAGTTGCCAAAGGACGATTTCGTGCCGACCTCTACCACCGGCTCTCCGTCTATCCAATTTATGTTCCTCCACTCCGAGAGCGAGGCAATGACGTACTGCTGCTGGCTGGACATCTACTGGAGATCAATCAACGTCGTTTCGGTGTCAAAGGCTTACGACTAGCACCTGACGCAAAACAAATGCTGCTACATTACAACTGGCCAGGAAATGTGCGGGAATTGGAACACTTACTCAGTCGAGCCTCCTTAAAAGCCATAATGGATCAAGGGCGTGATTCTCGCACCGTCATTATCGAGCCCCAATACTTAGACATTGACGGACAAAAAATACCTGAAAAAAGCAATACCTCCGCCACGACCCCTCAACCCAGCATGATTCCAGACAGGAACATTACGCTTAAAAATGCCGTAGACCAATTCCAACAGGAGCTTATTGCCGACAGACTGCAAACCCATAACGGAAATTTAGCTGCGGTGGCCCGAGACCTAGATATAAATCGTAGTAATTTATATCGGCTATTAAAGCGTCTTTCATTGTAATACTGACATGTAAGCTTGTATTAAACTTTCTAACATTGACCGCTTACAAAATAATACTGGCACACAACCCAACAGTACAAATACCCACGATCACCTAACCATTAAATACGATCAACAAGATGGACTAAGCCTCCTTAAGTAATCCTTAATAAAGCCCCTCTAGCATGCAAGGCCTTATCTTATCTTTATTTTAGGCTGAAGCTTATATGCGTACATTTGCTCATCGCCACCCAGTTTTGTGGGCCTACCTGTACTTTTGTTATTTTTCAGTCACTATCCAGATACTGGTGTATTCCGCTGGCATGTCAGGCTCAAACGGTGTACGTGACGCTCTATTGATGAGCACCCTATGGTTAATTCCTGTATTGCTGTGGCCAAGATACAGCAAGCTCATTGCTGCCGTCATTGGACTGGCTTTATGGCTGACATCGCTTGCTAGTATTGGGTATTGGTTGATCTATGGGCAAGAGTTTTCCCAAAGTGCAATTTTTATTATTTTTGAATCCAATCCAGCAGAAGGTAATGAATTTATTCAATCCTACCTGCAATCATGGCATGTAATAGTTTTTGCCATCTACAGCATCATCCCAATAATACTTTGGCTCATGATGCCACCCCTGTTATTGAGTCCATCAGAGCGTTATGCCTATGCTATTTTATTTACCCTAGTGGTAGGTTGGCCGTTCTTGAACACCTTTGTTCAGCAAGGTAGCGTTGCCTCCGCCCGCTACCATTTAATGAGCAGATTAGAACCCACAGCCCCATGGAACCTTATCGTTGGGTACAAGAGGTATCAAGATCAACTCAAAAACATGGAGGAATTACTTGCTGACAACCATCAGCTACCCCCTTTAGAAAAATTTAAGTTAGAAGCCGAGACTCTGCCAGATACTCTAGTTCTGGTGATAGGAGAGTCAACTAACCGGCAACGCATGAGCCTATATGGTTACCCCAGAGCTACCACACCACGGCTCGATGCCATACGAGATGAGCTGACAGTATTCAACGATGTCATTACACCAAGACCCTACACCATAGAAGCCTTACAGCAAGTACTGTCATTTGCCGATGAAAAACATCCCAATGCTTTTTTTGATCAACCCACGTTGCTAAACATGATGAAACAGGCCGGTTACGAAATTACCTGGATCACTAATCAGCAAACACAAACCCGTCGCAACACCATGTTGACCACACTCTCTCAACTGGCAGACCATCAGGTTTATCTCAACAATAATCGCCAGCAAAATGCCCGCCAGTATGATGGTGTGGTTTTAAAACCATTCATCAATGCACTCAGGAAGTCCACCCAAAAAAAGATGATCGTCGTACACTTGCTGGGTACCCACCGTCAATACAGTTACCGCTACCCAAGTAAATTTGAACAATTTGTCAATAATGAAGGCGTTCCACAATGGGTCAGTGACAAGAACCTAAATGAATACAACAGTTACGATAATGCCGTCCTCTACAACGATTACGTCATCACCGAACTCATTAACCATCTGGGGGAAAATAACGATAAAGCATTATTAGTCTACTTTTCTGATCACGGCGAAGAAGTATTCGACTATGCAGGAAAACTATTTTGTGGCCGAAACGAAGATGCTCCATCACCCGCTATGTATACCGTACCTTTTATCACTTGGGCTTCTCCCAAATGGGCAACCCAACATACTGAACAATGGAAAAAACACACAGACCGACCATTTACCAGTGCCGACTTCATCTACACTCTACCCGATATGATAGGCATCAATTTTGATGGCTTAGACCCGACCCGAAGCCTGGTCTCAGACTCATTTGTTCCACATCGGCGGTGGATAGGAAACCCGAACAAACCCAAGAAATTAAAAGATTATGACCACTTCACAAGCCTCAACATCGATCTATTCTCAAAGAATATAATCACTACAAAAAAAGGTGGGAAAACACCTACCCTTTCAAACATCCGAAATTAATTTATCCTCCAAAAGAGAAGGTTTTTTCTTCTCCCCTTTAAAAGATTTTCCTTGCCCCAACATCCAAAGATAATGGATAAAACCACCTCACTCAAAAATAGCATTTTTATCACTACCGGATTTGTCATCTTTATCTGGTGGATCAAAATGTGGGAAGACATATTAGGCTGGGATTTACACCAGCTAGGGGTTTACCCACAAACACTCAGCGGGCTCATCGGTATTGTTACCGGCCCACTTATCCATGGTTCCTGGCAACACGCTATTGGTAACACCCTCCCACTACTACTGTTAGGCAGYATCCTGATTTATGGGTACCCCAAATCRCGCTGGTGGGCCCTCGCTATTATTTGGTTGTTCTCCGGCATAGGCGTCTGGGTATTTGCCCGCAATAGTTTCCACTTTGGTGCCAGCGGACTAACCCATGGGATGTTTTTTTACCTGTTTACCAACGGAATTCTACGTCGAGACAAACGCTCCACCACCTTGTTGATGGTGGCCTTTTTTATGTATGGCAGTATGCTGTTAACGATATTCCCTCGTGAACCAGAAATATCCTATGAATACCACTTCTTCGGTGCGCTAGGCGGTTTTCTCTGCGCCATTATATTTCGTCGCTGGGATCCCAAGCCTACCCAAAAAGCCTACTCGTGGGAGCAACAAGTCGGTGAAGATTATATAGTTGAAGAGGAAGATTTGATTATCGGAGACCAGTGGAAAACTGAAAAACAGAAAAACCTTGAGAACTCAAAAACAACCAAAGATTTTGAAAATCCGGATTTTCCGTGGAAATAATACTTGTGCTATCCGCTCGATAAATGATTGTTAATCACTTGTAGAAAAGCAGGGCCATATTTATCCAGTTTACGTTCACCCACACCTCCAAGCTGGCCAAATTGCTCCATCGTTTGCGGCACGGTGACACACATCTCTTGCAAGGTTCTGTCATGGAAAATAATGTAGGGCGGAATCCCCTGCTCTCCTGCCAACTCTCTCCGACACTCTCGTAATACTTCCCACAGGGCAACATCCATCTCTTCGGGAAGGAATGTTTTGGTCAACCGCTTGGCCGGCTTTTTCTTAATGTCCCGACGTAATTCAATCTGCTCTTCACCACGCAACAAAGGTCGACATTTCTCTTCCAGCCGCACAGCACCAAAGCGTTCCACATCCACATTCAGATAACCACGGGCAACCAGCTGGCGAAACACCGAACTCCACTGGTTACTATCCAAGGCCTTCCCAATACCGTAAGTAGGCAGCTGGTCGTGTCCATATTGAGAGATTTTATCTATCTCGGCACCCAACAACACATCGGTTACGTACTTAACGCCAAAACGCTGACCTGTTCGATACACCGCACTCAAGGCCATACGCGCGGCCTCGGTACCATCCCATGTATCCACTGGTTCCAAACAGTTATCACAATTTCCACAGGGTTCCGGCATATCGTCGTCAAAGTAATTTAATAACACCTGACGACGACAACTGGTGATTTCACACAAGCCCAGCATGGCATTTAATCGGTGTTGCTCGGCCCGCTTATGTTCTTCACTGCCGCCAGAACCTTCCATCATCTGACGTAACTTAATCACATCTTGCAAGCCATAAACCATCCAGGCATCTGCATGTTCGCCATCACGGCCTGCACGGCCCGTTTCCTGATAATAAGATTCCACGGTTTTGGGTAAATCCAAATGGGCAACAAACCGCACGTCAGGTTTATCAATACCCATACCAAAAGCAATGGTCGCCACCACAATGACTTTGTCCTCACGAAGAAATCGAGACTGATTGTCAGCCCTCGTCGCAGCGGGCAATCCCGCATGATAGGGCAGCGCATTAAATCCCTGTTGCTGTAACCAATAGGCGATTTCTTCTGTCTTCTTACGGGATAAACAATAAATAATACCGGCATCATTGGAATGCTCATCTTTCAAGAACTGCAACAATTGCTGCTTGGCATTGTGTTTTAACGCAATACGATAACGGATATTGGGGCGATCAAAACCTGAAATAAACTGGCGAGCACTCCCCAAATCCAAACGATGAATAATTTCCGCACGAGTACGAGCATCCGCAGTGGCTGTCAACGCAATACGTGGCACATCGGGAAAGTACTCATGCAATATACTGAGCTGTAGATAATCGGCTCGAAAATCGTGCCCCCACTGAGATACACAATGGGCTTCATCAATGGCAAACAAAGCTATGGGAGAATGTYGAAGGAGCGACATTGTGCGCTCCTGATTCAACCTTTCAGGCGCGATATAGAGTAAATCCAACTCACCAGCTACTAAAGCTTGCTCCACTTGGTTAGCCGTTGCCGCATCCAAACTTGAATTTAAATAACTTGCTTTAACACCTACCTGACGCAGGGCATCCACCTGATCTTTCATTAGCGCGATCAAGGGCGACACTACAATGCCACAGCCAGACCGAAGTAGCGCCGGAATTTGATAACAGAGGGATTTGCCACCGCCTGTGGGCATCAATACCAAGGCATCACCACCCTCGACAACCGTTTGGATAATCTCATCCTGGGGTGATCGAAAAGAAGGGTAACCAAAGACCGTTTGAAGGATATCTTGAGCAGAATTCATGGCGGCGGAGTATACCCTATCAATGGGCCAGATTGGGCTGGGTTGGATTAAATCGAGGCTAGCAGCCTTACAGATTTAGATGACATCAGAGATAGAGAAAGGATACGGCAGTATTATTCAGGGAAGCTACTTTGGCGGCTCTTTTTGGCAATTCCAGCAAAACTCAAAAGACCCGGAATTTTCTTCACCACAAGACAAACAAACCCAATCACTTAAAACCTCTGAATCCTGGAAGTTTTTTATAATCCCCATCGCTCGGTCATAGTCCGCATCATTCACTACCCAAAGCTCTACCCAGGTATCCAATGGTGCCAAATCGCCCGAGCCACCACCCGAAAATTCATTTTTTAATACAGCTGTCAGCCCGTTATTCTCAACAATATTTTTTATATTACTGACGAGGAAACTGTTTTCATTGGTGTAGATTAATTTCATTAATTATTACATAGATAAAAGTTAGAGCGATAAAGTATAAATAATTTTCAAAAAAAATCCGAAATAACTAATGATAATAATTCTCAGTTGTTATTGATCTTGACCCAGCACTGACGCGAACCAACATAAGCACAGGTTCAGACTAGCCCTACATACTATTAGATAAATAGAAAACCCGCCGAAACACACTGATGAAAAGGGGGGAGACTCCCGTGGTCGGGTACACACTCTTTTGCCAAACACCTTATTAATAAAACCTTAAGGTTCAGTATTTATCATGACCTCTTTCGTCCGATTAATTAGCTATTTTATAAACTTTAGGGTTTTATTCTGTTGTTATCATCAAGATATTTCAATTATTCTATATGCATATTAATTGCGTGGGGTTTTACCTCTCTCGTTCTGTCTGCGTCTCTCCCCTATGTTATTGGCCCATCATTATTAGATACTGCTCACAGTATTTTATTGATATCTTCCTATGGCTTTATATATCTTCTACCGACTACTGTTGTATTAGGCATCTTGAGCAAACAAGCTAAAATTATACAGCTAATTACAGCTGCAATCATGCTTGTAGTGACTGTGTCATTTATATTTATTGACGGCCACCTACACGATCTTTACGGGTTTCATTTTAATGGTTTTGTTTGGAATTTACTGACAACCCCCGGTGGTCTTTCTTCACTTGGGGCCGATCAAACAAGCCTTTTTTTAGTGATTAAATATATTGTAATTCTGCTAGGTGGTTTGGCCTTGTGCTTTTACGGAGCCTATAGGTTTAAGCACGTAAAAGTTAACTGGCGACTAATTTTGGCGCTATTTTTTCTATTGACCCTCAGTGAGCGATTAATCTATGGCTTTGCTTATGCAAATCTTAATGGGTCAATTATGGCACAAGCAGACAGCATGATATTTTATCAGCCAATGAAGATGAATTCATTTCTCTCTACAATTGGCTACACCGTGAAAAAAGGAGATAAGAATGTCAGCATTGACAGGCTGGAGAAACTGAACATTAATTATCCTCTCTCAGATATACGGCTTAACAAAATAGGTAAACCCTACAATATTCTTTTCCTTGTTGCCGAATCAATGCGGTCTGAGGGTGTTTTTACTGAAAGGGTTATGCCGCATAGTGTCCACTTCGCCAAAAATTATGGCAGTAACTTCATGCATCATTATTCGGGGGGAAATGGTACTCGCCAAGGTCTATTTGCAATGTTTTATGGGTTGTACGGCTCCTACTGGGATTCATTTCTAAGAGCTAAACAAACTCCRRTYTTATTTGATGTACTCGGTAAATATGRCTAYGAGTATTTTAYRTATACYGCYGCTCGTTTCACATACCCTGAATTTGACCAAACCATATTTGGYTCCRTACCCRATGAAAAACTYATTGAAACCAGCRRCGGTGAGCCGTGGCAACGAGATCAAAARAATGTCAGTTTATTGATTAATGGCATTGAGGGAAGAAATAGAAATAAACCTTTTATGGGGTTTGTTTTTTTTGAATCCACGCATGCTCGTTATTCCTTCCCAGAAGATACCGCACTGGAGAGTGACTACTTAAAAACATTGGATTATGCAGGGCTTTCCAGAGAAGAGTTGAGCCCTATTATTGATGGTATGAAAGCTCGGTATATTAACTCCTGCCACTATGTAGACAGTCAATTCAAGCGAGTTTATGACTATTTAGTTGCCAACAATATGCTAGAAGACACAATTGTTATTGTAACCGGCGACCACGGCGAGGAATTTATGGAGAAATCACGCTGGGGGCACAATTCGAGCTTTGTTGAGGAGCAAGTGCGGGTACCTCTGATAGTGAGTTTTCCTGGCAAAAAACCGAGTGTAGTCACCAGCATGACAAGTCATTTGGATATCTCCAGCACTTTATTGACAGCATTAGGGGTTAGTAACCCTCCATCCGATTACACGCTAGGTAAAAACCTGTTTTCCAAAGCTGGTCGTAAAATGGTTGTCGTTTCCTCATGGAGTGACCTCGGGTTGGTGACAGCGCAGGGGAAATTAGTTATTCCATTTAAAGGTACTACTCAGCACCAGCATCTTGCAACCGGCAAGGACGACACCCCCATTGATTTATCTGATCTAACTATGGCCCTATCTTCAGAAATTGGGCGTGTCATTGCTAACTCGCGCCGATTTATCGGTAAACCTAAACCATCTGAAACAACACGACTGCTCGAAAAAATTACAACTGTTGATACTAAGACCCGTCGACTTGATCCGAGTGCTGTAAAGTCTGGATCATGAAACCTTTAAATACAGGGTTATATCGAGTTTTTAAAGCTGCAATCTATTCCTCAAAAGGTTTATGAAAAAAGGAATAAAGGGGACTCATTTATTTTCTCTTATTTTTTAACCACCCTTACTCTGTATAACAGAGATCATTGCCAAGGAAATCAATACAGCACGAGGGGAAATACTAAGAGATAAAGAAACTTGATACTTATTTTGGTTAATTCTTTGTTCAATGGACATAACTGCCTTCCTTTGCAATTCCTGATCTAAGACTGGCAGGGTTATTTAGCCCCAAATACCTAAACAACCATTCCCTAATAATAAAATTATCCCTCAAAAAAGTTGATGCCCTTCACAAAATGAAACACCTAACCCTCGTTTGGGAGCTAGTTAACACTGGAATTGCGACAAGTCACCTCGCTACCAAACTAATTTCGACCTTTAATAGACTCATAGCAACGCAGAGTTGAACTTTAGAATTAGATACTGAGGAACACCATCATGAATAATCGGAACATTGCTTGCCTACTGGCGATTGTATGTGGGACCTTATTCGGGGCCTCTTTAGGTATGTTTGCTCAAGCTCCGGATGCCTGGGTTGGTACTGGTGTCGTTTGTGCTATCAGTGCTTGCGTAACCCTGAGTGAATTTGCTCCCTCTTTTTAAGAAATTTTATACTCCCTCGTTAAGGCCACTGTGATGTGGTCTTTTTTTTATTCTATATCCTTGTAAACACTCCTTTCCTCTCTACCTCCTTATCTGGCCAGCTCTAAACCGGTACAGACTACATTTGAACAAGATACTTTTTTCAAAGAGCCTTATAATGCGCGGCTACCGATGGCACATAAGATGCCTACATAAAATTCATATATGTTGTAGTGACGCAGGAAAGACTATGGAACGCCCAGAAGTAAAGAAAGGTGGCTGGATTATTCTTAGAGAATCGGCTGAAGATCCTGGTATTGAGGCACAGATTTACCGAGAACAAGAGGATGGAACGCTGTTTGTGGGTTACCACGCGTACAGTATTCGAACCACCAAAGCTCATGCTGTGTGGGATGAGACTTTTTGGAGAGTAGCCCAGCGCCGCAAGTAAACATTCCAACGAGGCTTAAAGCCTCTCTTCTGACAAACCTGATAAAAACAGAAAATAAGCTCTTAAGTGCACCCCTATTGAGGTGGGGCATTTAAAGGCCGGTGTCTGTCAAAAACACCTGAAAATTGACTAGGCAGCTACAATATTAGCTACCCCGATAGCGCACTCGTCCTACATCCAAATGTATGAATATCAATGAATTGAAAAATAAAAGTACGTTTGGATACGAATAAAATGAACGGTGATACTACCTACCCCGTAAAAACAGCTTATCCAGCTCTTCCAATGACATTTGCGTCCAGGTTGGACGGCCATGATTACATTGGCCACTACGTTCAGTAGCTTCCATATCCCTTAACAGGGCATTCATTTCTGGAATACTTAATTTCCGATTAGCTCGCACAGAACCATGGCAAGCCATGGTAGCCATAATTTCATTGAGGTGCTGGCGTATACGATCACTGGTGCCATGGGTAATAAGGTCCGAAAGTACATCTCGCACCAGTGGTTCCACATCAGAATTTCTTAACATGGCCGGGATCTGCCGAACAATTAAGCTCTCTGGCCCAGCCCGTTGCAGCGAAAAACCCAAAGAATCAAACAATGAGTAATGTTCTTCAGCGATATCTGCCTCTGACTGGCTAACAGCCAAAGTCACCGGCACTAATAATGGCTGAGAACGAATACTGTTTGAATCAAAGGCCTGCTTCATTTGCTCATAGGTAATGCGCTCATGAGCCGCATGCATGTCTACCAACACCATACCCTGAGTATTTTCAGCCAAAATATAGATGCCCTTAAGCTGGGCGATGGCGTAACCCAATGGAGGAGCTTGATCAGAAGCTTCTTCATCTGATGAAGGGGCAGAAAATTGAGGTGAGGACTGATGTAATGACTGATATACCGCCATATTTTCAGTCACGCTCCCAACAGTTGGTGGGGGTGAGCGAAGATCCATGGCCGGCTGTTGTGAAACAGGGTTTCTTTCGCTGCCACTACTTTCTTCTGAAAAGGCTGCAGCTCCCGATGTTTCAGAAAGCTGATCSCCTGGCCGGATATTGGCCACAGCTCGATGTAAGCTGCGGAATAGAAAGTTATGYACTGTACGGCTATCACGRAAACGTACTTCATGTTTAGTSGGGTGAACATTGACRTCCACATCRGTGGKRTTTAWTTCGAGATACAAYACAAAGGCCGAATGACGACCGTGATACATCACGTCCTGATAGGCCTGGCGAACTGCGTGGGTCACCAGTTTATCGCGGATGCTCCGGCCATTCACAAARAAATGCTGTAGATCTGCCTGACTACGTGAGAATGTTGGTAATCCCACCCAACCCCAGAGTCTTAACCCTGCGGCCTCCACATCCACATACAGGGCATTTTCCATAAATGCTGTACCACAGATATTGGCCACCCTGCGCTCTTGCTCTAGCTGCGTCCCCGCCGCACGAAAGTTATGYACCACTTTACCGTTATTTCGCAGGGTAAAATCGATATCAAAATGGCTCAGGGCAAGTTTTTTGAGGACCTCATCGATACGCTTATATTCGGTATTTTCTGTGCGCAAAAATTTGCGCCGTGCAGGGGTGTTAAAAAACAGGTCGCGAACTTCTACTGTTGTACCTTGAGGATGAGCGGCAGGTGAAATTTTAACCTCCATTTCACGCCCTTCTGTTTCGGCCTTCCAACCATGATTTTGGTCGTTTTCACCCGAGCTGTTATTAGAATTATCGTTGGAGCTATCATTAGCGCTGTCATTGGAAATRATRGYCAATCGAGACACGGAGGAGATACTGGCTAACGCCTCTCCTCGAAAACCYAATGTRGCCACGGCYTCAAGATCATCTAATTGTTCAATTTTACTGGTGGCATGCCTGCTAAGGGATAACGGTAAATCTCCTTCACCAATACCACAGCCATTGTCGCGAACCCGCACCAATTTTACACCACCACTTTCTACATCAATATCAATACGATTAGCGCCACTATCAATGGCATTCTCAAGCAACTCCTTAACCACAGAAGCTGGGCGCTCAACAACTTCACCAGCAGCAATCTGATTGGCCAGTCGAGGACTGAGAAGATGAATTTTTAGCATTGATTATGTTCTTATATAAATTGATRCTGTTCTTATATAAATAGTCTTATATGACCACTTTTTATACGGATTGTCTTATCCAGGTAATCTTATGTGGTGGGRATTTTTAGACGTTGCCCCACCCTAATTCGGGTGCTGCTCAACCCATTATGGTGAAGCAGTTCTTTCACCGAAATATTGTAACGTACCGCAATACCGGAAAGGGTGTCGCCCCGGCCAATCACATAGGTTCCCGGTGTACCTATTCCAGATTTGTTTGCCGCCAACAAGGTGCCTACGGGTAAATTTTTAGAAAAATACCGACTGACTCCTTGAAAAATAGCTCGCGCCATTTTTTGCTGATAATATTTGCTGGCCAACCGCTTTGCTTCTGTTGGGTTGGAAATAAAACCGGTTTCAACAAGAATTGATGGGATATCGGGAGACTTCAACACCACGAATCCGGCCTGCTCCACCTTTTTTTTATGCAGTCTTGCGATACCACCGATGGATTTAAGTACTTCGGCTCCGACATCAAGACTGCTGCTTAGGGTCGCAGTCATAGACAAGTCCAGTAACACGCTGGCCAGCATGCGGTCTTTATCACCAAGACTCACACTACCTGCACCACCAATTAAATCGGCACGGTTTTCACGATTTGCTAAGTAACGTGCTGTTTCACTGGTAGCGCCACGCCGGGAGAGTGCAAATACTGAGGCCCCATGAGCTGAGGATTTATTAAAGGCATCTGCATGGATAGAGATAAACATGTCTGCACGTTCTTTACGGGCAATACTGGTGCGCTTACGCAGAGGGATATAATAATCACCATTGCGGATTAAAACCGCCTTGTAACCCGGAGTCCTATCAAACATTTTTTTTAATTCTCGGCTAATAGCCAAYACCACTTTCTTTTCACGAATACGTCGRGGGCCTAAGGCTCCAGGATCCTCCCCCCCATGTCCGGCATCGATCGCTACAACAATGTCCCGCCGRTTATTTTTAGCGGTCACATCGGCGACGGTCTTTATCGTTTCCTTATCATGGTCATAAAGATCCACYACYAACCTGTCACCATATTGTTCATTRCGKRCCAARAGAAAACTACGAGGCTGTACGGCTTCTTTTAGATCCAGAACAATGCGAAGRTTTTTCTTCTCATGAACACCACTRCGAATAGAGGTTATRGGTGATGCCGTAAAATCCAGCGTGGAAGCATCCGCCTGGAGAATGACATTTTCTATATCAATAACCAACCGATCAGGGTCTGTTAGAGGGAAGACTTTGTGAGTTACTGCGGCACTGAGGTCRAAAACCAAYCGTGTGTGATCYGGSGCRCGCCATATTCTTAAACCATCTACTGTTGCGGCGTTTACTGTTTTAACATGAGTGACTGCTGAAAATGCGAGCGCAACAAAAAATAATCGCCCTATAAGAGACAAAGAAGTTTGTAAAAAACGTACTTTATGAAATGTCCGCAACAAATTAATTTCTCTCTCTTTCAGCCAACTGGGACAGCATAAATTCTCCCACCTCGGTTTCTGCCGTTATCTTTACGTCTCTGCCAGCCTTTGTCACGCCAATGTTCACTTTTAAATCAGGTATGGGCAATATTCCCGCACCACGATTAGGCCATTCAATCAAACAATAATTCCCTGGCTGCAGGTAATCCCGAATACCAATAAATTCAAGTTCTTCTGGGTCACCGAGTCGATAGAGGTCAAAATGGTGTAGCTGCGCCGCACCTAATATATAGGACTCTACYAGGGTATAGGTAGGGCTTTTTACTGCACCTTTGTGGCCGAAAGCCTGTAAGACACCACGACAAAGTGTTGTTTTTCCTGCGCCTAGATCACCATCAAAAAAGATCAGTGCTCCGTTAGCAAAATCTCCAGGAACATTTTCAATCGGTGTTATACACAAGCTATGACCCAGGGATTCACCAAACTGAACCATAGCCTCTTCACCCGTTATTTCTTTTGAAAATACCTGGCTCATTCATTTACCAACGGATGTATTGATCAATTCAAAAAGGGGCTCGAACAAATCGGTTGCCAACACACCGCATTCCCCCCGACTGGAGGCCATATCTCCGGCCTCGGCATGAAGACAAACACCCAGTGACAGGGCAATATCTGAAGATAGCCCCTGAGCTAGCAGTGCGCCCACAATGCCRCTAAGGACATCACCCATGCCGCCCACGGCCATGCCCGGGTTTCCTGCGTCACATAGGCCAATGGTTACCTCAGGGATATCACCCACCTCTGTAGCCGAACAAACCAGAGAACCGGCCCCTTTCAACAAGGCAGGGCAATTAAATTTTTGTTGTAACAACTTAACAGCCTTGAATCTATCTGCCTGAACCTCGGCAGTGGTCATTCCTAATAATCGGGCAGCCTCTCCAGGATGCGGGGTAATGACCCAATGAGTACTCTCAGTAGYAACCAGCCGCCCTTCGCTGAGGATATTAAGAGCATCGGCATCCAGYACCAYTGGCAATCCTGATRACAATGCCTGYTGTAACATTTGTTCAGACCAAGGGCTTCGCCCCAACCCTGGGCCAACAACCAAAACGGATGCTGTTGCAATCAGCGGGGCTAACTCCTGCCCAGAACACACACCAGTTACCATTAATTCTGGACGACGTGCCAAAATTGCTGTGACATGCTCTGGTCGTGTAGCCACGCTCACCCGGCCAGCGCCAGCTCTTAGTGCCGCCTCTCCGGCCATAGCAATGGCTCCGCCAAAGCCAATATCACCACCAATAACCATCACATGCCCGAAATCCCCCTTGTGGGCATCCCGATGGCGGGCAGGCAAGTGATTGATAAGGTCTTTACGCTGTATTCGAGTGGCATTCGGCTGAATATCATCAAAGATATTTGGTGGCACGAATAAGTCGTGATACACCAAATCACCGCAGAGTGCTGGCCCCCTGCCCGTCAATAAACCCTGCTTTAAAGCAATAAAGGTGACTGTTATGTCAGCTTCAATCACTGGGTCAGCCGCAGCACCTGTATTACCGTTTAACCCTGAAGGAATATCTACCGCCACTACCGGCATACCACTGTGATTTATCAGTCGTATTGCCTGAGCATAAGGCTCACGGACCTGACTGCCTATACCTGTCCCGACAAAGCCCGTACCTAGCAGCGCATCCACGATCACACCCACCTGCAGATTCAGACAATCACTAAATGGGGTCATTGTTATTCCGGCAGACAAGGCATATTCATAAGCAGTGCGTGCGTCACCCATTAATTTCTCTGGCGGTGCAAACTGAATAATTTGTGTGGGTAATTGCCGTGCCGCGGCCAGGGCCGCCACAATATAACCATCGCCCCCATTGTTACCGGCACCACAAAACACGGTGATAGGTGAACCCGGCCAGCGATGGTTTATCTGATCAAATACAGCACGTCCAGCACTTTTCATTAATTTAATACCGAGAATATTCCTCTCTTGAATGGCAATTTGATCCAGTTCTCGGGCTTGTTCAGTGGTATATAAGGCTATTGGTAACGTTTGAAGCATAAAATTCCGATTATTCAGTCAATATCTGTCAAAATTATACGCCAACTTCAGACGACTGTTCGACAATACCACCCACTATGACACTCACAATGGAAGAAATTGATTACCACCACCTCTCCCGACAGATAAAGGAGTGGGGTAAATCATTGGGTTTTCAACAGGTCACTATCACCGGTATCGATTTACCCAAAACGGGTGAGCGGTTGAATCAATGGTTACAAAAGGGTTATCAGGGTGATATGCAGTGGATGTCTAAACACGGAGAAAAGCGCTATCACCCGGAACAGCTTTTACCGGGAACTCAGCGCGTCATCAGTGTGCGGATGGACTACCTCCCCGATAACAGCAATATGATCGCTGTACTTAAAGATGAGGATAAAGCCTACATTTCCCGCTACGCCTTGGGGCGTGACTATCACAAGGTCATTCGCCAGCGACTAAAAACCCTCAGTAAGGAAATTGAGAACGCCGTACCAGGCAGTGTGATCCAGCGACCTTATGTAGACAGTGCGCCGGTGATGGAAAAACCCCTGGCAGAAAAAGCAGGCCTGGGCTGGATGGGAAAACATACCCTGATTATCAACAGTGAGGCGGGATCATGGTTTTTTCTGGGTGAGATCTATACTAGCCTGCCCTTACCCATAGACCAGACTGTAGAGAAGAACCAATGTGGAGATTGCAAAGCTTGCCTTAAAGTGTGCCCCACCGATGCCTTCCCCGAACCTTACGTACTGGATGCTCGCCGTTGTATCTCCTATCTTACAATTGAACATAAAGGCAGTATTCCCGAGGAGTTTCGCGAACCCATGGGTAATCGCGTATTTGGTTGCGATGATTGCCAGGCCGTTTGTCCATGGAATAAAGAAGCCACTCCCACACAGGAGAAAGATTTTTCTCCCCGGCATAATTTGGATAACCGCGAACTCGCAGAGCTGTTTTTATGGACAGAAGCAGAGTTTCTGAAATTTACCGAGGGCTCTCCCATCCGCCGCATCGGTTATGAACGATGGTTAAGAAATCTGGCGATAGGCCTGGGTAATGCACCCACTACTGGCACTATTCTTAATGCTTTAAAAACACGAGAAAATTATCCCTCAGTGCTGGTTCAGGAACATGTTACCTGGGCACAAGAGCAACATCTGAAAAGCACAACGGGCAAGAAAAAACGTAAACGAAAAATCAAGCGACCCGAGACCTTATAGAGCACGTTATTTCTGCTCTGTTAAATAACGAATTATCTCCACCACTTGATCAGTATTTTGTGCCCAAGCCATGGCTTGGGCATCCACTTCTTTTAATGGGTGAATAATACTCTCATCATGTAACGTAATATAAGGCGTACCTAAAGCTGCACAATATCCTGCATCAAAAGCCGCATTCCACTGTTTGTATTTATCACCAAAACGAATGATGGCGAGGTCACACTGCTCTAGCTGGGTTTTTATCCGTATCGCATTCACTTTCGCTGATTTGTGATCACGCCAAAACTGTGTGGTCTCGTCTCCCAATACATCTCCGGCGGCATCGCTGGCATCATGATGAGTGACTGCTGAGCTAAATTCGACCGGCAAATTGAGCGTCTCAACCCCTCTAATAATTTGCTCCCGCCAATCCGTATGAATTTCACCCGAAAGATAAATCTGCCACATAAATTTTATTCCTTACAATCCCAACTTCTTAACCTTGCTCTTCTGCCAGATTAAAAAACACATCACGGTAATGACTCAGTTCTGCAATCGAATCTTTTATATCATCCATCGCCAAATGTGAACCCTGTTTTTTAAACCCTTTCAATACACTCGGCCGCCAGCGTTTAGCTATTTCTTTTATGCTACTAACATCTAAATTTCTGTAGTGAAAAAAGGCTTCGAGTACTGGCATTTGTCGTGACATAAACCGGCGATCCTGACAAATTGAATTTCCACACATGGGCGATACCCGTGCGTCAACAAACTGCTCAAGAAACTCGACGGTCGCCTGTTCTGCCTCCACCATGGAGGTAGTACTGTTACGTACCCGCTCCGTTAAGCCAGACTGACCATGTTGCCGGGTATTCCACTCATCCATACCCTCAAGTAGCGAGTCTGGCTGATGAATCGCAAAAACAGGCCCTTCCCCCAGGATGTTAAGGTCTTTGTCCGTTACTACCGTAGCAATTTCAATAATAACGTCGTTCTCGGTATCAAGCCCAGTCATTTCCAAATCGATCCAGATAAGGTTTAGCGGGCTTTTTATATTCGATAAATCATGCATGTTCAATGAGCCTTTTACATCATCATTAATGTCATTCGTCAGGTTGTTCTTTAGCTATTTTGATAATATTTTTGAGTTTTTCTATCCGCGCTTCACACTTGAATATTTCGCTCTGAATCTCTGCAACTTTAGACTCTTCCTGCCCCTCAAGTTGTTCTTTTAACGTTTCAATTTGCTCCGTCAAAACACGATACTCATCCTTTAGGTTTCGGACTTTTTCTGCTCGATCAGCTTTATCAAAAATTAATGACTCTGGTGCTACATTCTTTGCCTCAACTGAATCATGTATTTTGGGTGAGGCGATAAATTTCTCCCCATTATTAAACTGTCGCTGATTCATAAATGTGGGAGAAACAATTTCGATATCTGCACTATGGAGTTTATCCAGCACCTCACGTCGCAACCGGCTCCGTGTGGTCAGCAGATGTTTAACTTCTGGATAATAACCAGATATACGGTAGGTTATGGCAAAGTCACCCAAGGTCAAAATCTGAACAAAGGGCTCCTGCAATCCTGCCGATACTGCTGCATCTTTTAATAATGGTTCCAACTGATGATGAGGAACGTCATAACCCAATGACATTTCGCAAGAAATAATTGTCCCCGAGGAACGAATCACGGTTACTGGATTGGACGCCAAAAATAAATTTGGCAAGGTAATTAGGTCACGGTCTTCAGACTGTATTTCCGTATGGAATAAACCCCGTTCGGTCACCCGGCCAAAGTGCTCACCCGTACGAATAAAATCACCATTTCGAAAACTTTTAACTGAACGCAACATCAATCCAGCCATGACGTTCGAAACAAGAGTTGTCGATGACAATGCTATAACACCGGTAAGAACCAAGCCTAGCAAGCCCAACAAATCCCCTCGGGTGGAGTCACCCACAGGCAGCGCCAAAACCAGAGCAATCAGTGCGGTAGCGGTTAACAGCAGCATAATGACCTGACCCGGCAAACGGGATTCGGTTGTTAAGCCAGCTCGACGCAAAAGTAGCCAGTTGGCAAACCATAACACCAAAACAATAATGGCAATTGTGACCAACATGGGCACAAATTGGGCTAATGACTGGTAAATTCCTTCCAGATTAAACATATACCGTTCCTGTCCCTCTTTCCGCATATGCTATATCCTTGCTGCTCAGTAAGCCAGTCCAGTAGGAGAAGTGTTGAGCAAGCGCCACCTGACAAAGCAGCAACGCCGACGTATACAACAAAATCAGGCAAATGCTAGAGCCGAGGCCAATATTCAACGGGAGACAGACAAACAATCATCTTCCACCAGCCTTGGTCCAGAACAAAATGGTAGAGTCATCGCTAGTTACCGCACACAGGTCGATGTAGAGCCTGAATTTCCTTTAGAAAATAGTGTGCGTCGCTGCCATCTAAGGGCTAATTTGCCCACCATCATCACGGGCGATAATGTCACATGGCAAGATGGCGACACGCATGGTGTGGTTATCGCACAACACCCCAGACACTCTGAATTATGCCGCCCCGACAATCGGGGAAAACTTCGCCCTGTAGCAGCAAATATTGATCGAATTGTCATTACCATTGCCCCCTATCCGGAACCCCATGCCAACCTTATTGATCGCTACCTGGTTGCAGCAGAACATCAATCCATCCAGCCAATAGTTATTCTGAACAAAGCGGATCTAATCGGCGATAACAACAACAATATATTAACAACACTACTTGATCGCTATATCACACTGGGTTATGACTGTTTCCTCACTTCCGCAGAAAGTGGCGAAGGTATTGAAAAACTTGAGAATTATCTGGAAAAATTAACCAGTGTTTTTGTTGGGCAATCTGGTGTCGGCAAATCATCTTTGCTCAACAGACTTTCGCCCGAAATTAATACTGCCGTTGGCGCACTCTCTGCCTCAAAAGCAAAAGGCGTTCATACAACAACTTCATCACAGCTTTTTCACCTTCCAAACGGGGCCAATGTCATTGATTCGCCGGGTATCCGTGAATTTGGATTGTGGCACCTAGATGCTGTTTCAATTGCTGAAGGGTTTATTGAATTTCGACCTTTTCTTGGTCACTGTAGATTTCGGGACTGCAAGCACCAACTAGAACCCGATTGCGCACTTAGAAAAGCCGTTGATGATGGCAATATTCAACAAGAAAGATTTGATAGCTACTGGCATATCGTTCACAGCCTCGATCAAGTCTAACCACCTCCCGCACCTGGTTAATAATTGATGCCCGCACTTAAGTCTCGAGCCAAAGTTTATCTGGCAAAACCAGCGTTGATAGGGAGTACTCGAACTTATGGATGGTACTTGAATTTATAGATGGTAAAATCCCCGCACATTGATAGCCAACTTAGGGCCTGTTAACAGACCCTAGTTAAAATTACTCATAGAATCATCAAGAAAATAGAGAATCACCATGTCAGATATACCCAAATTACTTGAACCAGAATCCTTGGTTGAACTCCTTGATCAACCCAACCTATTGATTGTAGATCTATGTAACGATTCCCTTTATAGCCGTATGCATATCCCTGGTGCTGTCCATATTTCGCCGAAAGAATTAATGAGCGGGTCTATGCCAACCCCAAATAAACTACCGCCTCAAGAAAAATTAGAAGCCATGGCAAACAGCATTGGGTTAACTGATGACATGCATGTGATTGTCTATGATGACGAAGGCGGCGGCTGGGCCGGGCGCTTTATCTGGACATTAGATGTTATCGGTCACAAAAATTGGTCATATCTAAATGGTGGTCTTATTGCCTGGCACAATGAAGGGCATCCAACTACCACCGACGTTCCCACAACCAAAGCCGTTGAACGTGAAGTCTCCATTGATCGCTCATGCATGATCGATGCCGAAGAAATTATGGCCAGCCTGAGCAACAATACGTTACAAATCTGGGATGCCAGAAGTGAAGCCGAATATACCGGCGAAAAAGTTTTTGCGGATAAAGCTGGTCATATTCCTGGTGCTATTCTCTGCGAGTGGACCAACATGATGGATTTTAAACGGAATCAAAGAATTCATGAAAATGCTCTGGAACGCCTGGCAGAATTTGGGCTTTCACCAAACAAACCAACGATTACCCACTGCCAAACTCATCACCGCTCCGGATTTACTTATTTACTGGGAAGAATTTTAGGCTTTGACAGTATTCGGGCCTATGACGGCTCGTGGGCTGAATGGGGGAATCGTGAAGATACCCCGGTAGAACTATAACTAATGAGCGACTTCAAATCAGAATGGTTTGTAGCTTTCCAGCGATTAGTCCCACAACATGGATTATCCCGCCTGGGTTCATCTCTTGCCGAAGCTAAAACTCCTTGGCTTAAAAATGCATTAATTAAACGATTTATTCGCACCTATAATGTAAATCTGGATGAAGCAGTTTCCAGTAACCTGGATGATTATCTGCATTTTAATGATTTTTTTACCCGAGCTCTAAAAGATGGCGTCCGCCCCATTGACCAAGGCGAACATACCATTGTTTGTCCTGCTGATGGTGCTATCAGTCAATTGGGTAGTATCGAAGAGGGCAATATTTTTCAGGCCAAAGGTAAATCCTTCTCTACGGCCACCCTACTCGGAGCCAATGACGCAGATAGCCAACGCTTTTTGAATGGTAATTTTATTACTATTTATCTCTCACCCCGGGATTACCATCGGGTACACATGCCTATAAACGGAGAGTTACTCTATAGCCGTTATATTCCAGGAAAACTATTTTCTGTGAACGACACAACGACTCAATATGTAGATGGCCTGTTTGCAAAAAATGAACGTTTGGTCTGTATGTTTGACACCCCCGTGGGGCGCTGTGCCGTTATTCTAGTAGGCGCTATGATGGTGGCCGGTATTGAATCCGTATGGCACGGACATTACCAACCCAACACGGTCATGGTAAATCAATTCGGTACTGGAGAGGTTGCTCTAAAGAAGGGTCAAGAAGTGGGACGTTTCAAATTTGGCTCCACTGCAATTTTGATGTTTGAGCCAGGAAAAATTGAATGGTCAGAACAATACTCTCCAGGGACCACAACACGACTAGGACAGTTATTGGCGACAAAAATACTAACAAAAACCGGCTAACCTGTAAGACGTAAATAGCTTTTTAGCCTACCCATAAAGTTAGTATTTTGGTTACTATTTTTTCCCATACCGCTGGATAAAATACTACCTAAAATTTTACGAGTGTTCTTCATAAAAATAGTTGATACAAACGATAAATCTACGTCATAACGTGAGGGATCGAGATCCTTCGCTATGGCTAAAGCCTCAACTGATTCAGCCTTGCGTTGACCCGCTTTTCTTAGTGCTTTTCGAGAAGCGCTTTCATCCTGAAGGTCCAACAAAATATACCCTTCAGAGACCTGGTCCTGGTTGAGAACAGCCACTTTAGGTGTCAAGCGGGAGTCGGGATATTGTTCAACCACAACCCCAATATCACCTGTAGTAAGCTCCACCAAGGTCCCCGTGGGATAAAGACCAATTGACTGAATAAATTTAATCACAAGGTCTTCTTGGTATTGCTTGTCTCGCATTTTATAGAGGATATTCACGGCCCGTGATGGTGCGACAGGATCAGTTGCTTCTCGAGGGTTAGAACACGCATCATAAACTGTAGCAATGCCGGCTATACGTGCTAACAAGGGAATTTTTCCTCCTTGCAGAGCTTCGGGAAAACCCGTGCCATCATGATGCTCACAATGATACTTAACGACTGAGATCACCGGAGGGTCGATACGTTTGAAAGCCTTCAGCATCTCAACGCCATAGGTCACAAACTTCTGATATTCTATTATTTCCTTATCACTACGATCTTTCTTACGCAATAAACTATTGGGCAACTTAACCTTGCCAATATCCTTCAGTAAGGTACCCATACAAAGGACAGACATGTCTTCTTTGTTCATACCGATATGGCGTGCAAACTGAACTGCCCAAAGTGCTGACCGCATACTATGGTCATGGGTATACTGATCCTTTAAGCGCAACCGTAACAACCAAGTGAACGCATCCGGACACCTCACAACACTATTGACCATATCGGCCACGGAGTCTTTTAAACTCCGGTAGTCAAAGTCTTTGCCCCTGGAAATTTGTTTGGTCGCTAGTGTGTATTGCCCACGCAAATGAAGTAACGCTTTATCCGCATGTTCTACCTCTTTGGTCAGGGGTACAACCTGCGAGTACACATTGGGCTTAACCTCTATAGGCGATACACTATTGCGCCATGGCCTTGCTTGATTTTCCAATGCATCTGGAGTGTTTTTATTATTGATACCCGGCTGAATTTTTGGTGATAACGTACCGGATATACCATCACTACCTTTGGTTATATCAATAAAAACATAATTACACTGTGAACGTAGTGCCGTTATTTCTTGCTGGCCGCGAACAAGGAAGCCCTGAATGGGAAACGGTGTTTGGCCCCATGGACGATCTAGGCATGAGATAAACATCCCCACCTTAACATCATTCGTGAAAACTTTGACCTGCTTGATACTCATTACAGTATGGCACCCATTTTTTAATCAACTGTTCTGACGAAATCTATGCCGCTTTGTCTTTTGTCAAAAAATCACAACAGTGTGCTGACCATAAACAATAGCAAAACTACGGTCTCAGTGGATAAAAAAAAGGCTAACTGCTTAAGTTATTTAGAATTTTGATGACTTTTCACAGAAAATTCGTGAACTGCATCAATAAATGCTCCTGCATGTTCTGGATTGATATCAGGTGTTATACCATGACCAAGATTAAACACATGGCCTTCACCAGGCCCAAACTGCGATAAAATAGTCTTTACCTCCTGACGAATTCGCTGGGGTGAAGCACGAAGTATGGCTGGATCCATGTTACCTTGCAGAGCAACTCGGTTACCCACTCTTCGGCGAGCATCTCCAATATGGGTGGTCCAATCAATACCCACAGCATCGCAACCCGAATCAGCAATATCTTCCAACCATTGGCCTCCGCCCTTGGTAAATAGAATCACAGGAACCGGCCGACCTTCACGCTCCCGTATCAAACCATCAATAATTTTGGACATATACTGCAACGAAAACTCCCGATAAGCAGCATGGGATAGTGCGCCACCCCAGGTGTCAAAAATCTGGACAGCCTGAGCTCCAGCTTCAATTTGGGCATTCAGATAGGCAATCACAGATTTAGCCAACGTATCAAGCAATTGATGCATCAACTCTGGTTGGTTGTACGCCATCGTTTTACAACGTGCAAAATCACGACTCGAGCCGCCCTCTACCATGTAGGTCGCCAAGGTCCAGGGGCTACCAGAAAAACCAATTAAGGGAACTCGACCATTAAGTTCACGCCGAATAGTGGACACAGCATTGACTACATAGGGCAGATCTTGCAGCGGATCAATAACAGATAAGCGATTAATATCAGCTTCCGTACGCACGGGTTTACGAAAACGAGGGCCTTCACCCGCTTCAAAATACAACCCTAAACCCATAGCATCAGGAATCGTTAAAATGTCGGAAAATAAAATGGCAGCATCCAGAGGGTAGCGTTCCAATGGCTGCAACGTCACTTCACAAGCTAGTTCAGGGTTAGTACAAAGTGCCATAAAATCACCGGCTTTACCTCTACACTCCCTATATTCTGGAAGATAACGACCGGCCTGACGCATCATCCACACTGGAGTCATATCCACCGGCTCTCGCATCAATGCACGCAAGAAACGGTCATTTTTCAACTCAACCATCAGGAAACCACCTTAAATTTGAAGACTTTAAACCTGAAGATAATCCAGAATACCTTCACCGGCCTGACGGCCTTCCCAAATAGCTGTTACCACGAGATCAGAACCTCGAACCATATCACCACCAGCAAAAATTTTGGGGTTACTAGTTTGAAATTTAAATGGCTGCTCTTCAGGTGCAATAACACCTTTCCAGTCATTCAATTCAACACCAAAATCAGCTAGCCAAGGTGCCGGATCTGGCTGGAAGCCAAAGGCAATTAAGACAATATCTGCGGGCAATATTTCTTCACTTCCAGCTACAGGAGTTGGTCGTCGACGACCATTCTCATCGGGCTCCCCTAGTTCAGTGGTAACCACTTTGATACCTTCGACACGACCATTGCCGACAATTTCAATAGGCTGACGATGAAACAGAAACTGAACACCCTCTTCCATAGCATTTTGTACTTCGCGGCGCGAACCCGGCATRTTRGCTTCATCTCGCCGATAGGCACRAGACACACTTTCTGCACCTTGTCGTATAGCCGTTCGGTTACAGTCCATTGCCGTATCACCACCACCAAGAACAATGACTCGCTGCCCGGCAACACTAATAAATTCACCCGGCTCTTTTTCCCAACCCATGTTTCTATTGACGTTGGCAACCAGGAACGGCAGTGCATCATGTACRCCGGGCAGGTCTTCTCCKGGGAAACCACCTTTCATATATTTATAGGTGCCCATTCCAAGGAATACCGCATCAAACTCTTCTATCAATTCGCTCATTTCCACATCAACACCAACATCTGTGTTTAATCTGAACTCTAYGCCCATATCTTCAAACACRGTGCGGCGATGTTGCATCACTGACTTTTCTAACTTGAACTCRGGAATACCAAAGGTCAGCAGACCACCAATTTCCGGGTAACGATCAAAAATGACCGGCTTCACACCGTTACGAACTAAGACATCTGCACAACCAAGACCAGCGGGGCCAGCACCAATAATAGCTACTCGCTTATCCGTCCATGACACCTTGGACATATCCGGACGCCAGCCCATAGCAAAGGCCGTATCAGTAATATATTTTTCTGCATTACCAATGGTCACAGCACCAAAGTCATCGTTAAGTGTGCAAGCACCCTCACATAAACGATCCTGAGGACATACACGCCCACAAACTTCAGGCAGTGTATTGGTGAGGTGGCTTAACTCTGCCGCCTCCATGATATTCCCCTCGGATAGCAGTTTCAGCCAATTTGGGATGTAATTATGTACTGGGCACTTCCATTCACAATAGGGATTGCCACACTCAAGGCAGCGATGAGCCTGGGCACCTTCATCTTTTTGCTCAGAGGGTTCATATATTTCAACAAATTCCCGGGTACGACTTTGCATACCCTTTTTCTTAGGTTCCTCGCGGTCTACCTGGATAAACTGGAAATCGTTGTTCAACCTTTCGCTCATAAATATAAACTCATAAACTTACATTCTTTTGTGGAAAATGACCTGTATGTTACTACTTGGTATCACCAAGTCTATTCTTACTGTGGCTCTGCATGGGTATGAGCCAACAATTGCTGCAAACTTGCAGCCTTGGGTTTTACTAACCAAAATTTGCTAATAAAATACTCAAAATTATCCAAAATTTCCTGGCCCCAAGCACTACCTGTTTCCACCACAAATTCAGTAATTATAGTTTCCAGGTGATGACGGTAAGCCTCTGTAGCCTCACTGGTGATTCTCTGAATTTCAACCAATTCCATGTTGTAACGATCAACAAAACTGCGATTTTCATCCAGAACATAGGCAAAACCGCCTGTCATACCAGCACCAAAATTCGAACCCGTTGAGCCAAGGACCACTACCACACCACCGGTCATATACTCACAACAGTGGTGACCCGCACCTTCAACAACAGCATGTGCACCAGAATTACGCACAGCAAAGCGCTCACCCGCACAACCTGCAGCAAACAATTTTCCTGACGTCGCCCCATATAAACAGGTGTTACCTACAATAGGCGCATCTTTGGAAGCAAAAGTACTGCCTTCTGGTGGAGAAATTACAATTTTACCGCCAGCCATACCTTTACCAACATAATCGTTAGCATCACCTCGTAGGTAAATATCGAGACCACCTGCATTCCAAACACCAAGTGATTGCCCTGAAACACCATTTAACATCAGCTTAACAGGTGCATCAGCCATTCCTTGATTACCATAACGCTTGGCAATTTCACCGGATAAACGAGCACCAATAGAGCGGTCTCGATTGTTCACTGTATAACTAAATTCACCGCCTTGTTTCGCCTCAATAGCCGGCAATATTTCTGCCACCATTTTTTCCGCCAACAATCCCTTGTCGAAAGGATCATTTTTCGCTACCTGACAGGTTTGCGGTTTGCTCCGCAATAAATCATCCGTATAAATAATAGGAGAAAGGTCCAGCTTTTTTTGCTTTTCGGTGTAGCCTGGCAAGACTTCCAGTAGTTCTACTCTACCCACCAGTTCACCCAATGTCTGAACACCTAATCGGGCCATCCACTCTCGGGTTTCTTCTGCCATGAAGCGGAAGAAATTCTTGGCCGTCTCTACCGTCCCCTTGTAATAATCCTCACGGAGTTGTTCATCTTGTGTAGCAACACCTGTTGCACAGTTGTTCAGGTGACATATTCTGAGATATTTACAACCGAGGGCAACCATCGGTCCTGTGCCAAAACCAAAGCTTTCTGCACCTAAAATAGCCGCTTTTACTACATCAAGACCAGTCTTTAACCCACCATCCGTTTGAACCCGTATTTTGTCGCGCAAATCATTAGCTCGCAACATTTGATGTGTTTCAGCAAGCCCTAATTCCCAAGGAGATCCAGCATATCGAATAGAGGATAATGGGCTCGCTGCTGTACCACCGTCATAACCTGAAATGGTGATCAGGTCTGCATAAGCCTTCGCCACACCGGTAGCAATAGTACCCACACCAGGTCGAGACACGAGTTTCACAGACACCAGTGCCGTAGGATTAACCTGTTTTAGATCAAAAATAAGCTGTGCCAGATCCTCAATGGAATAAATATCATGGTGAGGAGGAGGCGAAATGAGTGTTACACCCGGGACTGAAAACCGCAACTTAGCAATCAGCTCATTCACTTTACCTCCTGGTAACTGACCACCTTCACCCGGTTTTGCACCTTGAGCCACTTTGATCTGAATAACTTCTGCACTGGACAGGTAATGAGGTGTCACACCAAAGCGACCGGAAGCTACCTGTTTAATTTTGGACACTTTTATAGTGCCATAGCGGATAGGATCTTCACCGCCCTCACCAGAATTGGATCGGCCACCTAGGCTGTTCATTGCTTCTGCTAATGCTTCATGTGCCTCAGGTGATAAAGCACCCAGGGACATTCCTGCAGAATCAAAACGCTGTAGAATTTTTTCTATTGGTTCGACATCAGAGATCGATATAGGCGTTAGATCATCTCGAATTTTCAGTAAATCTCTTAAGGTTGCCACCGGACGCTCATTCACTAATGCAGCATAGTCAAGCCAGGCCGCATAATCACCATGCTGAACCGAGCGATGAAGTGCCTGAATAACATCTGGATTAAATGCGTGATATTCCTGCCCGTGAACGTATTTTAATATGCCACCAGGACTCACCGGCTTGCGCTCACTCCATGTCTCATTTGCCAGAAGCTGCTGATCGTTCTGCAGGTCCTCAAAGGTGGCACCCTGAATACGACTTGGTGTACCAATAAAACACAAATCGACGACATCAGACATTAATCCAATAATTTCATACAACTGTGCACCACGATAAGAACCAATGGTGGAAATGCCCATCTTAGACAGGATTTTCAACAATCCTTTGTTAATACCCTTACGATAATTTTTAAAGGCCGAATCTAAATCGCACAGTAATTCACCCGACTCAATTAAGTCTGAAAGAATATGGTAGCTCAAGTAAGGGTAAACTGCCGAAGCACCGCAACCAATCAATGTCGCGATCTGGTGTGAATCTCGAGCAGATGCCGTACTGGCAATAATATTGGTATCGCAACGAAGGCCTGCAGCTATCAAGTGGTGATGCACGGCACCAACAGCCATCAGCATTTGTATAGGCAGCTTGCCTTCTTCAATGTCTGAATCAGATAAAATACAACAGGCTACACCTGCGCGAACAGCCGACTCTACATCCTGACATAAATTTTCAATAGCCTGTTTTAAGCTACTCAATGCCGGATCATAGTTAATGCTCAGCTTTTTAATTTGATACTCATCTGTCCCACTATTTTTCAACGCATAATATTTACGCGGAGATAACACCGGGCTGGTCAGATTAATACGCTTACCATGATCTATGTCTTCGACAAAAACACTACGTTCTCGCCCCAACTGAGTCTGCAGAGACATGACCAATGTTTCACGTAGTGGATCAATAGGTGGATTGGTTACCTGGGCAAACTGTTGGCGGAAATAATCATAGAGACTACGGTGTTTACTGGACAGCACCGCCATTGGGGTATCATCACCCATGGAACCCACTGCCTCCTGACCCGCTTCAGCCAGAGGCCGCAAAATTTGATCTCGTTCCTCCTGTGAAGCCAGGAACATTTTCATGTATTTACGAATTTGACCACGGGTTAAAGCACCTTCTACCTCGATGCTTTCATCATCCATAGTGGCCATAATTTTAACGGTTCCGTCACGTAACCATGCTCGGTAAGGATTACCTGATGCCAGCTGCTTATCTACTTCCTCAGTATTCAAGATAGTACCTGTCTGTGTATCAATAGACAGGATACCCCCGGGCCCCAAACGCCCTTTAGCTACAACATTCTCAGGCTGGTAGTTATAAACGCCCACCTCAGACGCAACGGTGATAATGTCGTCATCTGTTAAGACCCAACGAGAAGGTCTCAGACCATTTCTATCCAGAGTACAAACAGCATAACGACCATCGGTAATAACCAGTCCTGCTGGTCCATCCCATGGCTCCATATGCATGGAGATATACTCAAAATAAGCCTTTTCATTGGGCCCAAAGTCCTGATTATTATTCCAGGCTGGCGGTATTAATAACCGCACGGCTTTGTGTAGATCCATGCCGCCCGCCACCAAAACCTCCAACATATTATCTAAGCTGGAAGAGTCAGAACCGGTACGGTTAACTAACGGGGTAACCTCTTGCAAGTCAGGCAACAACGGTGTTTTAAATTTAGGGGTACGAGCCACAGACCAATTACGGTTTCCGGGAATAGTGTTGATCTCACCATTGTGAGCCAACATTCTGAACGGCTGAGCCAGAGGCCACTGGGGTAAAGTATTCGTTGAAAAGCGCTGATGAAATACACAAATAGCGGTTTCTAACTCAGGGTTTGCCAAATCCAGGTAAAACTTTGGCAGATCCACCGGCATCATCAGCCCTTTATAACTGATCACATTTTCTGCCAAGCTAGCTATGTAGAAAGCACTATCATCTACTAATGCCAGTTCAACCTTTCGTTTGGCAATAAAAAGTCGAGCATTGAAGTTTTGCTTGTCATGGTTGCCCGCTGTTATAAACACCTGCTCAAAGGCAGGCAATGTTTGTAAAGCAATATCACCCAGGCAGGCGTCATCTGTTGGAACTTCACGCCAACCAACAACGCCCAAGCCTTGTGCAGACAAAGCGCTGGATACAACACTTTTAGCATGATCGCGTTCAGTCACATTTTGACTCAACATCACTGAACCAATGGCATACAAATCGGGCAATTGAGTATCAAATAGCTCTTTGGCTATTTTACGCATAAAGGTGTCTGGCTTTTGCAACAATAAGCCACAACCATCACCGGTCTTCCCATCGGCAGCAATGCCGCCCCGGTGAGTCATGCACGTTAGTGCTTCAATTGCTGTTTTTAATAAACGATAGCTGGCCTGCCCTTTTGTATGGGCAATCAGGCCAAATCCACAATTATCTTTGAATTCATCTAACCGGTAGAGGCCAGTTGGCATAATAAAACTCTAGGTAAAATACAATTAAAAACAACTAGTTACAGCATACAACTCCAATAAAATTGGCCGCACTAGCGCAAAAGGAGACACATTTTACACATCCGCAGCCAACGCCACAAATATCTCAAAGTGAAAAAGCGGATTTATGGACTAAAACAACCAAAAAAACGAGATGAGATCCTAGTAATTATTCACTACGTAGTAGTACTTTTACGAGAAGATTTTGATCAAAATCAGCCGTTACTACAGCACAGCCAATAGACTTAAGCAGCACCAAACGAAGGCTGCCGTCTAAAACCTTTTTATCAACCGACATGAGTGTAAGAAATTTTTCAGAGCTCATTGTCTTGGGTGCCGCAATAGGTAAATCACACAGAGTAAATAGCTTCTTCGTTCGACAAACATCTTCCTCTGACACCCAACCCATTAGATGAGAAAGTTCTGCTGCCATTACCATGCCTGCAGCAATCGCTTCACCATGCAACCAATCACCATAAGACTGGAATGTCTCAATGGCATGCCCAAAAGTATGTCCTAAATTCAAAATTGCCCTAATACCACCTTCTCGCTCATCCTTGCTAACAACACGCGCCTTGTTCTCACATGACCGTTCAATGGCATAAGCAAGGGCTGTAGAATCACGTTCCAACAACAACTGAATATTATCTTCTAGCCAACTAAAGAACTCTGTATCTGCAATCAAACCGTATTTAATCACTTCGGCCAATCCAGCTCTTAGTTGCCGATCATCCAGTGTCCTCAGCGTCGTGGTGTCAGCAATAACACATTGGGGCTGATAGAAAGCACCAATCATGTTTTTGCCCATAGGGTGGTTAACCGCAGTTTTTCCGCCGACAGAGGAATCTACTTGAGCAAGTAGCGTTGTTGGCATTTGAATAAAATGAACACCACGCTGATAACAGGCAGCAGCAAATCCTGTCATATCACCAATGACACCGCCCCCAAGAGCTATGAGAGTTGTAGTACGGTTATGTTTCTTAGTAAGTAAGGTGTCAAAAATCTTGTTCAAGGTGTCAAGATTTTTGTAGATTTCACCATCTGGCAAAATTATTGATTCGACCTGATAGGCAGACAAACCCTCTATAACATTGTGTAAATATAGCGGAGCAATGGTTTCATTGGTCACCACCAATACTTGCTGACCATGGATAAATGGCTCCAATAGGCGTGGCGCCTGTAACAATCCTTCACCAATAAAGATAGGGTAGCTTCTCTCACCCAAGTCGACTGTAAGTTCTCTGATTTTTTCCACGATGAATAATTCTAATGTTTACTATATTGAATATTGAGCGGGGAATGTATCACATCACGCCATATGCTGACGAACTTCACTCACAATATCTTCGGCCACCACTTGGGGCTTTTTTCTTTCAGTAACAATGACCAAATCAGCCACTTCTTGATATAACGGATCACGCTCTAAAATCAATTTTTCTATCACTTCCCGTGGATTATCAACCTGTAACAGAGGACGATTACGATCATGGGCCGTACGCTCTAATAACTGCCCAACAGATGCACTGAGGTATACGACATACCCTCTCTGCTTGAGTGCTTCACGGTTGATTTTAGCAAGAACGGCACCACCACCCGTAGCCAAAAGAATTCCGCACCTAGATGTTACCTCATCCAACATACGAGATTCACGCTTACGAAATCCAGCTTCCCCTTCCACATCAAAAATCCAGGGAATATCCGCACCACACCGATCTTCAATTTCAGTATCGAGGTCTACAAATGCGAGGCCTAAACTATCGGCCAGGAACCGGCCAATGGTTGTCTTGCCAGCCCCCATGGGGCCGACAAGAAAGAGATTATTGTTTTTGAGCATTAATCCAGAAGGGCTTCATCAATAATTTTAGGTGTAATGAAAATGAGGATTTCTCGCTTCTGAATACTATCTATATTTTTCCTGAACAAACGACCCAGATAAGGGATATCACCAAGTAGGGGTACTTTTTCAACTTGATGAATAGTTTCCATCTGGAACAAACCACCAAGCACTAGCGTCTGCCCATCACCCACGATAACCTGAGTTTCAATCGAAGTAATATCAATGACCGGTTCACCACTAGGCAACAAATCACCGACAGAGTCCTGAGACACAATTAAGTCCATAATTATTCGACCATCAGGGGTGATTTGAGGAGTCACTTCTAGCTTAAGTACAGCCTCTTTAAATTCAATGGAAGTGGCACCACTGGATGTTGATTCTTCAAAGGGAATTTCTGTACCCGTTTTAATAATCGCTGTTTGTTTGTCGCCCGTTAGTACCTTAGGCTGGGAAATAATTTCACCAGTACCTTCGTTCTCTAATGCACTTAACTCTAGATCCAAAAAGGTATTACCCGTAAGTAGCTCAATTGCAAAACTGCCATTAGGGTTTGTAACTCCTAGATCTACACCCAATGCAGAGCTATTTACCAAAATTTCACCTACACCATTATTGAAAATATCAATAGGATTATTGGGGTCTACAAAACCCTCAAGTGACCCACTAAAACCAAAGTCATCGCCACCAGGTGTACGTGCGCCCTGCAAACCTAAACGTGTACCTATTTCTTTTCTAAAACCTGTATTGGCAATAACAATTCTTGCTTCAATCAATACTTGACGAATGGGAATGTCAATTTGCTCAATAAGACGCTTGAACTCCAAAATTTTATCTTCTGTATCCGTCAGGATCACAGTATTCGTTCGCTCATCAACAATAGCTGACCCACGCTCGGAAAGAATACTATCTGTAGCAGTCCGGTCATCACTACCACTACCGCCGCCACCGCCACCGCCACCGCCATCTCTTACATCAAACAATTCAAATAGCTCTTTTGCATCAGCATATTTAATACGAATAAATTCTGTACGTAATGGTGCTAATTCCTGAAGTTGTTTATTGGCTTCAACCTGCAGCCTTTCACGCTCGGCAATCTCTGCTGCTGGTGCAACCATTAAGACATTACCTTCTTGACGCTTGTCCAAACCCTTGGCTTTTAACACAATGGCAAGTGCCTGGTCCCACGGGACATTTTCCAAGCGCAAGGTGATACTGCCTGAAACTGTATCACTAGCGACTAGATTGAGTTCTGTAAAATCTGCAATTATCTGCAACACTGATCTGACTTCAATATCCTGGAAATTCAATGAGAGTTTTTCACCCACATAGGCAAATTTTGATTTTTTCTCATCCAGCTCCGCAGCCGTTAAATGCTTAACACTAACAACATAACGGTTGCCCACCTGGTAAGCCATATAGTCATATTCACCAATAGCATCCACGCTTACAACAGTGGTTGAACCGTCATAACTCACATCAATTTCTTTCACTGGTGTTGCAAAATCCACCACATCCAATCGCCGGTCCAAGGATTTGGGCAATGCTGTGCGAAAAAAACTAAGCTTAATACCCTTACCTACCTGGGAAACATCGACACTGACCGATGGATCAGAAAGCTCGATAGACACCAGTCCTTCGCCCTTCTCACCGCGATTAAACTCAATACTTTTTATACTATATTCAGATTTACTGATTCTATCTTCTTCCGTTGAAGTAGCTTCTACGTAAGTAGACCTTTTCTGAATAATGGCTGCTCCATCTTCGCCACCCACAAGCACTTTAAGGACATTACCTTCTACTACCGTTTCATAAGGGGCCATCGCCAACATATTTATAATCAGGCGGGTACGATCTGATGTTCCCAAGACCACGGCACTGCGAGCATTTTCAAATGATAATGCATACTTTTTCTGTGCAAGTGCATTTTCAATACCCGGTAAATCCAGAACGATACGAGCCGGATTTTCTATGGTATATCCCTCCGGAGTAGGCGGGGTACCCGAAAAAGACATTTGCACCTCAAACCTATCGCCTGGAAGTGTCGCAAAACTAATATCTTCAAGCAGCACCTGTGCCCAGGCATGCGAAGAAGCACCCAGAAAGGCAAGCCACCCAACCAGAACCATCACACTCTTCTTCAGATACCCTTTCATTGCTGTTTCCCCAAACATGGTTAGTCCTTCTCTTTCAAAGCTAAGGTGCGTGGACGTTCTACCCATTCACCTTTGCCATCAGGTACAACTTCAATCACATTAATCTTGGAATTTGTTATTGAAATAATGCGCCCGTGGTTCTTACCCATATAATTCCCGGTGGCAACACGATGAATGCCACCACTACCATCATTCACCAACGACCATATCTGTTCGCTTTTTGATAGAGTCCCCACCATCGAAAGTGCTGCAAAGTTATATCTCTCCAAATATTCTTTTTTTCTATTCTCATCAGGTGGATCAACCTTACCTTCACCTGAAATCGAATTGGTTACAGCCAATTCCATTGGCGGCTCAAATGGGCTGCGCATTGCCATCGCACTATAACTAAAAGTTTTATATGAACGAAACGTGGGCAATGGCTTTACCTCTCCTGACGGTTTCGCCCTAACATCCGCCATAAAGTCATTCAAATCGCCGTGCTGGCTTCCTCCGCTACAACCAGAGCTTAAAACCACACCAATTAAGGCAATCAAACCTATTATTTTAGCCATTTTCAATCTTCCTGCGCCTTGTAGCGGTATGTTCTCGCTTCAATTTCAAACTCTTGCATACCATTTTCATCATTAGAAGTTAGGCTATAGTTATGCAGTGTCACTATCCGTGGCAAGCCCGCAATGCCACTGACAAAAGCTCCCACATCATGATATGCGCCTTCGGCTACAATTTTTATGGGCAACTCTATATAAAATTCTGTTGCCCTTTCTGGCTGAAGAGTAATACTGGTAATATTCAGGCTGGCACCATTTCCCAATTCAGTAATATCTTCTAGCAATCCAGGAACCTCTGTATCACTGGGCAATTGAGCCAACAGTGCACCGAAAAGCTTTTCAACATCTACCATTTGCTGGCGATAGACATCTAGGTTAGCTGCCTGAAAAGCCTTTTTCTCAAAAGTTCTCTTTAACTCTACTTCCTGAGTTTGTGCAGTATTTAACTTGGCCCCTAAATCCTTAATATGGAAATAATAAACCCCTACAAGCACCAAACAAAATGCGACAATGAGTAAAAATGCTCTAATAGGCAGGGGCCACACACCAATACTTTCGACATCAAGCTCTGCCAAATCCAGATTTTTTAACTGCTGTAAAGAATCATTTAACGCCATTATGTTTCTCCCCCAGCCGCTGTTTCTACTCCCAACTCTGAACTCAATTCTGTTTTTGGCTGTACAATTTTCACTTGCATCTCAAACTGGCTACCGTTTTCACCCAAAGCATCGTTTGCCTCCACCTTTGTGAGGTTAGGCTCAGTAAATTTATAAGAGGCATCTAAACGCCTCATCAGTACAGATACACGGCTATTTGACTTGGCAAAACCGATCAGAGAAATTTCATCCCCTTCCCGAACCATCTCAGTGAAGTAAACACCGCCCGGCACCGTACGGGCAAATTCATCATAAATTTTGACAATTTCTGGCCTGTTACCCTGCACCTCCTGAATAACCTGGATGCGATCAAGTAAATTTTGGCGCCGTTTTGTAAGCTCTTCTATCTCCGAAACTTCCTTATCCAGTTTAGCAATTTCACTTTGGAGCAGTTGGTTGCGGTTATGCTGGGATTCAATTTGGCTATTTACCACTCGATCCCAACCCAGTGCCGCCAGTGCCGCTATGACTAAAACTACACACACAAGACTTACAAATTCTTTTTTCTTCTCTGCGCGATGGGCTTCACGCCAGGGGAGTAAATTAATCTTGGCCATTACTCTAACCCCCTCAATGCTAACCCTGCTGCAATCATCATGGCAGGAGCATCATTACTTAGCGCAACCGCATTTACCTTATTCGAGACTTCCATATCAGCAAATGGGTTTGCAACCAATGTCGACAAACCTAGTTTCTCTTCTACTTCTTCTCTTAGTCCATCCATTGCCGACACTCCTCCTGCCATGATCAACTGATCAATATAGTTGTATTGACTGGATGAAAAGAAGAATTGTAATGATCGAGATATTTGCTGAACCAAAGCATCCTTAAATGGCTCTAGAACTTCAGTAACATAGTCTTCTGGTAACCCGCCCTGCTTCTTGGCAGATCCAGCCTCATCAACAGACAAACCATAACGACGCTGAATTTCTTCCGTTACTTGTTTACCACCAAACAATTGTTCTCGGGTATAAACTGTTTTGCCATTAACCAGAACACTTAGGGTCAACATAGTTGCGCCCACATCAGCTATTGCAACAACCTGATCACCTAGACCTTCCATCTGGCTTGCCAGCAACTCAAATGCCCGCTCCACGGCAAACACTTCAACATCAACAACCTTTGGATTCAATCCTGCTAACTCAAGGGCCTCTGCTCTGGAATCCACATTTTCTCGTCGACATGCCGCCAACAAAACGTCAACTTGTTCAGGGTTGTTCTCTGAAGGTCCAATTATTTCAAAATCAAGCGCGACCTCATCCAAGGGATAGGGGATATATTGGTCAGCCTCTAAAGCAATTTGGGTCTCCATTGCCTGATCATTGAGATCAGCAGGCATTTCAATCACCTTGGTAATCACCGATGACCCCGAAACTGCAACAGCCGCATCCTTTGCTTTAGCTTTGGCTTGACTAACAACTTTACGTATAGTGTCGGCTAATGCTTCGACATCACTAATATTCTTTTCAACAACCGTATTGGGCGGAAGAGGTCGCACCAAATAACTTTCCACCTTGTAGCGGCTGCCATTTCGACTGATCTCGAGCAACTTAACTGCCGAAGAACTAATATCCAGCCCTAACAAACTTTTAGGCTGCTGATCTAGAAAGCTAAAAATTCCCATTTTTGTTTTCTTTTCCCGGAGTTACGTAAAGCATCTAATATGCAACCTTAACTATTTTCTGCAAGTTTGCAAGTAGTGTACCGCTACTTTTTCGCTCTATAATACGAGGCTGTCACAAAACTGGCCTTATCATGAACAAAATCCACCTAAACATTCTTAGCTATATTCTATGGCTTACCTTTGCAGCATTAGGTGGCATACTAATTATTAGCGGCAGCCTGTACCTATACCTTAGTCCTAAATTACCTTCTGTTGAAAGCCTCCGTACGGTAAAACTGCAAACTCCTTTGAGAATCTATTCACAAGATTCACAATTACTTGGGGAGTTTGGCGAAAAACGCCGCACACCTATTCCTTTTTCCGATATTCCATCCCTCTACGTAAAGGCATTACTTTCCGCAGAAGATGACCGTTTTTATAGCCACGGGGGAGTGGATATAACTGGATTATTACGTGCAGCCTCACAACTCATCACGTCCGGGAAAATTAAAACAGGTGGCAGCACCATCACTATGCAAGTTGCTCGAAACTTCTTCTTGAGCCAAAAAAAGACATTTACTCGTAAATTTAACGAAATATTGTTGGCACTTCGTATCGAAGACGAGCTATCCAAAGATGAGATACTGACCCTGTATGCCAACAAGATTTATCAAGGCAACCGAGCCTACGGTATCGATGCTGCTGCCCATGTTTATTATGGCAAGGCCATCAAAGACCTTAGCTTGGCACAACTGGCGATGCTTGCCGGTCTTCCAAAAGCTCCCTCTGCTTACAATCCTATTGCCAACCCAGATCGAGCCTTGCTGCGCCGCAACTGGATTCTCAAACGTATGCTGAATTTAGGCCATATAAGCAAAGAAACCCATCAATTGGCGACAGCTGAACCTGTTACGGCCAATTATCATGGCTATAACGTGGAACTGGATGCACCCTACGTGTCTGAAATTGCACGTAAAGAAATTCTGGAGATGGTTGGGCCTTCTGCCTATATGGACGGCTATCGCGTTTACACCACCGTCAACAGCCATTTACAACGCAGCGCACAACAGGCACTTAAAAAAGGGTTGCTCGCCTACGATCAACGGCATGGCTATCGCGGTCCAGAAACGAATATTTCAGAACCAGAACAGTGGGCAACTGTACTGCGTAAAACACCTACGCTGGGAGGCCTAATTCCGGCGATTGTGACAGAAACCCACGAACAATCCCTTAAAGCTCTTGTTGGATCAAGTGAGGAAATTGAAATTCTTTGGGAACACGGCCTAAAGGGTCTACGTAAATACAACAGCCCTAATAGTCGTTCTGCCCCCATCAAAACTGCTAGCGAAATATTTTCTTCAGGTGACATGATCCGAATTCAACAAAAAGATAACCATTGGCAACTGACCCAATTACCCAAAGCCCAAGCCGCCATCGTTGCTCTAAACCCGGAAAATGGCAGTATTCAAGCCTTAGTTGGGGGCTTCGACTTTCGACAAAGTCATTTTAATCGAATCACCCAAGCAAAACGCCAACCTGGCTCCAACTTTAAACCCTTTATTTATACTACAGCACTGGAACATGGTTTCTCGGCAGCCAGCATCATTAATGATGCGCCAGTAGTCTTTGAAGATAAACTACTCGAAAACACTTGGCGACCTGAAAATGATAGCGGTAAATTCTACGGCCCTACACGTTTCCGTAAGGCTCTGTATCTATCCCGCAACCTGATATCAATTCGTGTTTTGCGCAGCTTGGGCATTAAAACTGCCATAAAGGGTTTGGAACGATTTGGCTTTGAGGCCTCGGCACTACCACGCAACCTGTCTTTGGCATTAGGTAGCCATGCTGTAACACCGCTACAAATAGCCACAGGCTATTCCATTCTTGCCAATGGCGGGTTCCGCGTTAAACCCTACCTCATTGAACGAATTGAAGATTCTGAGGGGAACCTGATTTATAAAGCCGCACCTTTAACTGTTTGCCGACACTGTAAAACAACGAACAATAACTTACAGCCGGATACAACTACACCCCCGGCACAACAAAGTACCGCTGTTCAGGGCACGCCACTCATTCAGGAGTTACCCATAGCTCCCAGAGTAATAACACCTCAGGTAGCCTACATTATTGACTCCATACTAAAGGACGTTATTCGCAAAGGAACCGGGAAGCGCGCTCGGGTATTAGAGAGACCTGACATTGCAGGAAAAACTGGCACCACAAACGGCCCCAAAGATGCGTGGTTTTCTGGCTACAGTACACACATTGCTGTTACAGCCTGGCTTGGCTTTGATGGGAACTTATTACTTGGTCGCCATGAATATGGTGGCTCAGCGGCGCTACCCATCTGGATTGACTTCATGAAAAACGCTTTGGCTGGAAAGGCTGTCATTACTCGCCCCCAGCCAGAGGGTATTGTCATGGTTCGAATAGACCCAAACACAGGTCTCAGAGTAGGGCCAGAGCACACGAATGCCATGTTTGAAATTTTTCGTAAAGAACAAGTTCCTCCAATGGCTGAAAAAAGTCCGGGAATAAATGATGATGGAGAGGCTGGTTCCCAGAGCACCCCTCTTCCTGAGGACTTATTTTAATCTCAGTATTACCTCATAATCCCCTCGCCTTAGTAGCATATGATATCTCGTTCAGCATCATTACTTTCTAGGGCAACTTGTGGAATTACATAGTGGGACTACATGATTTCCGGGCATACTTGGAACACTTTTGTATCCAAAAACACTGAACATCGATAAGCAATGAATATAAACCGTGAAAATTGATTGGAATAACATTGATACCGTTTTGCTTGATATGGATGGTACGCTACTGGATCTGCATTTTGATAATTTCTTTTGGCTGACTCATTTACCTAAACGCTACGCCGAACATCACAACATCTGCCCAGATAAAGCCACCAACGAACTACTTAACCGCTTTAAAGAAAAACGTGGAACCCTTGACTGGTATTGTCTTGAATATTGGTCCAAAGAGCTATCAGTAAATATTCGCCAACTAAAGGAAGAAATTAGCCATTTAATTCAAGAACGGCCATATGTTCAGAAATTCCTACAGCAACTGGGTGATAATGGAAAACAGCGGATTTTGATTACCAATGCCCACCCTCAAAGCCTGGAGCTCAAGCTCGCAGCTACAGGGATTAGCACATTACTCGACCACATATACACTTCACATCAATTCAACCAACCCAAGGAATCTCAAAAATTCTGGCATGCACTGGCACAACAACAGCATTTTGACCCAGCAAAAACCCTGTTTATTGATGATTCTATTGATGTACTTCGTTCAGCACAGCAATATGGCATTGGCCACCTACTTGGCATCAGCCAGCCAGACAGCCGACAGCCCTCTAGACCCGTAGACGGCTTTACCGTTATTACCCATTTTGATGAAATTCTGCCAAATGCCTAAACCGGAAATAACATTACAAAAAGTTCGGCTCGACAAATGGTTATGGGCTGCGCGCTTCTTCAAAACCCGCGCTTTAGCAAAAAAAGCCATTGAAGGCGGCAAAGTACATATAGATGACCAACGAGCAAAACCCAGTAAGGACTTAACTCCTGGAGCAGTACTTCGAATCAGGCAAGGCCTCTACGAAAAGACAGTGCATGTTAACGGCCTGTCTAACCAGAGACGGGGGGCAACTGAAGCAGCCACGCTATATAACGAAACTCCAGAAAGCATTACCCTACGAGAACAACATGCCGCCGAACGAAAAGCATCAAATCATGCCGCTTCATTCCATGACCAACGCCCCAACAAAAAACAGCGGCGGCAAATTCATCGATTCAAGGAGGAGAATCAATAATGAAATATTCGATGATCGTTAACCCCAAGCAGGTAATTCTCAGACTATTAGCACTTGGACTGTTAATCGCAGCCTCAACACACTCAGTTGCAGGCATATATCGTTGGACCGATGCACAGGGAAAAACCCATTTTTCAGATCAGCCACCAGAAGAACAAGTTGCTGCTGAAGTATCGAATCAGTTATCGCCCATCAACCAGGATTCCAGCACACAAGAAATACAGAAATTACAGCAGGTTTTCCAAGGGGAAACCCCTGAAGAAAAGGCTTTTCAGCAGCAGCAAAAAGCCCAGCAACAACAGCGAGACCAGAAAACCAACAAAAATTGCCTACAGGCAAAGCAAAAACTGCGCACACTTCAGGGCCCCGTGTATTTTGTCGATAAAAATGGTGATGAGATCACAGTCAGCGAAGAGGAGCGTGAAAAAAGGGCTCAGAAACTAGAAAAGCAAATTCTGAACTATTGCTCTTGGTCATAGGCAACGTATAAGAAGTGTAGACAAAACTTAAACAGTACCCTACATTCCGCGCACTTTGCATAGGATCCCCACTCATGTCCACCAGTGACCAGCTCCAACGATTTATTTTTGAGCGCTCAGATATTCGAGGCGAAATACTGACGCTGGAAAAAAGCTATCAAGACGTACTTGCAAATGGCAGCTATCCCGAAGCCATCCAGCAGCTTATTGGCCAATTTCTTGCAGCGGCAGGACTATTAAGTGCGACACTTAAATTTGAGGGTGTCATTACCCTTCAAGCACGGGGCACCGGCCCTCTATCATTAATTATGTCCGACTGCACTCGTCACCATAACCTAAGAGCCATCGCTAAATTCGATCCTAAGCTCTCTTACGAAAACAATACACCACTTACAGAACTGATTGGAAAAGGGACGCTCACACTGACAATTGACCCCAGCCAAGGTGAGCGCTACCAAGGTGTCGTTCCACTTGAATCCGCCTCACTTGCAGAATGCCTGGAAGACTACTTTGCCCGCTCAGAGCAACTAATGACTCGCATCTGGCTTAGCGCAGAAATACAAAGTGATTCTCCAAAGGCTGCGGGGCTACTCTTACAAGCACTGCCTCATCAGCTAGAATCTACACCAGAAGAAAACCTGCGTTTATGGGAACATACAACTCAGTTAGCTGACACCATAACGGCAGAAGAACAACTATCACTCAATCATGAAGAGCAGCTCTTTCGCTTATTTCATCAAGACGAGTTGCGTCTCTTCGAACCAAGCCCCGTACAATTTTTTTGTAGTTGCTCTGAAGAGCGTTTTTCCAAGACTCTGGTTTCAATGGGCCAAAAAGAAGTTCTCGACATACTTAAAGAAAATGGCCTAATTTTGATCAAGTGTGAATTCTGTCACCAACAATATCGGTTTGATCAGAAAAAGATATCCAAACTGTTTGGAGAAAATCCACCAACACTCCACTAGTGGATATTTTTCTGGCATAATTGCCCCCCTTTTTAGTTCGCCAGGTTTCGCGAAAGCATGGATCACGAACAACGATCCCAAAAATGGACAGAACTTACGAATAGAACCACCCTGACAGGACTGATACTGATGACACAAATCGAAGACTCTGCTGTGAATGTATATACCGACTTGTGCTCTGCTGAGCTAATAGAGCGAGCGCTTCAAAATGGAGAAGGCCGCCTCACAGATACTGGAGCCTTTCTCTCAGTTACCGGCAAAAGAACCGGCCGCTCACCTGCCGATCGCTTTATTGTTGAAGAGCCCAGCAGCAAAAATGATATTAATTGGGGGCCAGTCAATCGCCCCTTTGCTCAAGACAAATTTGATGCCTTGTGGGATCGAGTAGAAACTTACCTGGCAGAAAAAGACCGTTACGTATCCCACCTCCATGTTGGACAAGATACTGAGCACTACCTTCCTGTAAAAGTAACCACAGAAACTGCTTGGCACAATTTGTTCGGACGCAACATGTTTATTCGTCCAGAAAAATACAACCCTTCGAATAAAGAGCCGTGGAAGATTCTTCATGCTGCCAACTATACCTGTGATCCAGTACGCGATGGCACCAACAGCGAAGCGGTTGGTATCATTAATTTTGCTCAACGCAAGGTACTGATTGCCGGTTTGAAATATGCAGGTGAAATGAAAAAGGCAATGTTCTCCGTGCAAAACTTTTTGCTACCGGAAAAAGATGTCATGCCCATGCACTGTGCTGCCAACGTTGGTAAGAAAGGTGATGTCTGCCTGTTCTTTGGCCTTTCCGGTACAGGCAAGACTACATTATCTGCTGACCCTGATCGCTACCTGATCGGTGATGACGAACACGGTTGGAGCAAAGGTGCTGTGTTTAATATGGAGGGTGGTTGCTACGCAAAAACAATCAACCTGAGTCAAAAAAATGAACCCGTAATTTGGGATGCCATTCGATTTGGCGCTATTGTGGAAAATGTTGTTATCAATGAACAACACACGGCAAACTACGATGATACAAGCCTTACAGAAAATGGCCGCTGTAGCTACCCGCTGGAACATGTGGAATTACGCAGTGAGGAAAACCGTGCCGGCGAACCCAAAAATGTTATTTTCCTAACTTGTGATGTATCAGGTGTATTACCACCTGTTTCCATTCTTTCCAAAGAAGCTGCGGCCTATCATTTCCTCAGTGGTTATACTGCCCGTGTTGGCTCTACCGAAATGGGTGGTGCTGCAGGTATTCAACTGGCATTTTCTACGTGTTTTGGCGCACCTTTTATGCCACGCCCAGCCAATGTATACGCAGAATTGCTAATGAAGCAGGTAGAAGACTTTGGTAGCCGCGTCTATCTTGTCAATACTGGCTGGACCGGTGGGTCCGGGGCACCTGATGGTGATGGCACACGTTTCCCTATCCCTGTAACACGAGGCATTATTGCTGCAATTCAAAATGGTGATCTAGAAGACGCAGAAACCACTAGCCTGCCTGGCCTTAATTTGGAAATCCCAACCAGTGTACCGGGTGTGGATAGCCACTATTTAAACCCTCGTGAAACTTGGAAAGACAAAGCAGCTTACGATGAACAAGCTGGCAAACTAGCTACACTCTTTGTTGAGAACATTCAGAAATTTAATGTTTCGAAGAAAGTCCTAAAAGCTGGACCACAAGTTTAATGTAAAAATAACTTCATCAAAAAAGGCGGCTTAAATAGCCGCCTTTTTTTTATCTCTTATAAATCTCACTTAACAGTCTTAACCATTAGCACTCAGAGCCAAACCTTTTTGATAATACTCTGCACTTTTTTCATGCTCTCCCAGGCGCACCATTAAACGAGCCAATTCCACAAAGGCCTCTGGCTGTAATTTTAAAGCGATAGAACTCTCCAAATAATCACGCGCCTTACCCCACAACTGATTACGTTGACTTAAACGTCCCAGTGCTAACATCAAACCTGGATCATTGGGGCGCTGACGCAACCAACTCTCTGCTGTTATTAACTGCTTTTGTGGATCCTCCCCATCAACAATACCGTAAAGCCTGACCAAAGCCTCATCCCAATTGGTCTTCAAGGATTTTCGAAGTAATGATTCAGCTCTATTGGCCTCACCAACTTGATGCAAACTGGTAATATACGATATTAATACCCGCTTAATCGATCTCACACTTTTGGGCATTTCATGCCACAAGCGAATCAGCTCATCAGTGTCTGCTGAAGTACCAGACCGTTTTGCCTGTACCGCAAGGGATTCCAATAAAGAGGAATACACCTCTGATTCTACTCGCCGCATAGCCCGCTTGTTAAACACTTTATAACGCCTAAAGTCAGGCAGTAGTTTTTCTAAGCTAGCCCAATCTTTTAAACCTCGGTAAGCATTATTTAGCCAACGCAGAATAAGAGGGTGCTCTGGTGCCTTGGAATAAAGACGCTGTAAAATAGCGAGGGCTTCCTCATAACGCTCATCTCGCAAATACATTTGAGCCTGCACCAAACCAATGGCTAACGTACCACCAGAATTTACCTCTTGAGCCTTTGCCAACAACCGATCGACATCTTCCTGATCACCTATTTCATAAGCAGAATTTGCTGCTGCCAAATAACTTACCAGCGGCATTTCAGAATGCTTAGCCACCCCTCTTAACGTTCTTCGGGCTTGGTCCCAATGGCCTTCGATATACTGAAGTAACCCTTTAGCTGTTCGGGTTCGATTTCGCTGCTGTTTTATGGTGCTTCGTTCTTTAAGGTACTTTTGACTTGGCTCAATAAGCGCATGCAACAGGCCCCTTATAACTCTCCAAATCAGCCACAACACGATCACCATTAGCAGCAAGGCCCATAAGCTCATGTCAATCGTATAGTTTCCGTAAACAATCAGAATATAAGCACCACTTTCTATCATCTGCCAGGCCAGCAGCCCACCCACCACGAAAATAAGGGCAACAATCAACAGTAAACGTCTCACTGCTGATCTCCTTCCAAAACTTCTTTAGTCGGCGCCTGAACTACATACCGCTTATGCCAGCTATCAATATAATCTCTAAGAGCTTCCAGCCCCTCGGAAATATCAGGAAGCTGTTGCACCACATTCTGTTGTTCAAGACGTGTAAGTTGCTCCACAAGCGATGAAGCTGATTCATTTAATTCAAAATAATCACCAAGCCACTGCTGGGCTTTCCCTAAGCTGGCCTGATAAATTACCTGCTCCTCTCGCAACAGAGCCATCTGTGCCTGCTCCAACATAACAGCAAGGTTATATCGCAATTGTTGGCTCTCTTCTGCCGAAGGCAAAGGCGCAATGGGAGCATCCCTCCGCTGAATTCGGATCAACTCACCAGTACTATCCAATGCGGCCTGAAACCCCCGAACCAGCTGATCCTTCCATCCTGTTGCCTCCGGCTCATCAGCATCAAGAACGGGAAGCTCAGGTTTTTCTATATCAAGTGCTATCAGTGGCAATTTAATTAGTTCATCTGACAGCGCATCCAACTGAAGGTACAGCCCTTCTCTATCAACCATTAAAGCAGAGCGTAGCGCAGTAATACTCTTGGCCAATGCCTCCCGAACAACCAGCAAATCTACTTCATCTAAATCTCTTAAAATACCATCCGCTGTTACCAACAGGGCAGTAGCATTTTTAGTATTTCTTTCTGTAATCAAACGTTGGTTCGCAAGACGAATAAGATATTCCGCCTCCGCCAACAACCAATCTGCTCTAGAAGTTGTAGATAACTCGCGCAAACGACGAGCGTGGCTATTGATTTTTAATTGGAACCCACTAATAGCCTGACTTAACTCAGCCTGCTGTTGCTGGCTCTCACGGCGGTCTTCATTTAAACGCTGCTCCAGGTGCTGGATTTCTACTTGTTGGTTAGCGAGGTTTTGTTGCGCAACCGGTTGCTGCTGCTGGAATTGATAAAACCACCAACCAGCAGTGCCGGTGACAGCGATAAGTAATAATAAACAGAGGACAAGCAGCCACTTCACCAGTGAACCTTTTTTTGGTGAGACCTGCCCCGTTGAAGTCTTGGCTGACAATTTTTTATTTAATGCTGGTTTTTTAGGTTGAGAAGGGGATTTTGATACAGTGGCTGCTGGCTTTTCTGGTTCTGGAGACGATTTTGATGATGCCTCCACCGGCTCTGAAGTAGATATAGTCTCTGATTTATCTACACCCTTTTGAGATATTTTCTCGGCAGACTTATTCTCAGTAAACTTGTCCCCGGTTTTTTTATTCTGTTCCTGGCTATTGTCTTTGTTATTGTCCACTGGCCAAATCCCTGAAGATAATCGATTACTATCTAGCCTATTTTTACCCATCTATTGATGGATTGGCAGGTAACTACTAACACGTTCAACCTCAATACCTATCGAGATTTATACCAAAACAATGCTTTACCAGCTGCCGGATATACCGGCACACCTAGGCCCTTCTACTTAATTTTATTACTGTACCACCCTCGCAATGCTGAAACCATGTCTTCAGGCAATGCGGAACCAGCACAGATCACATTATTAAAACCGGCATCCCGTGCAAGTTCGCAAACTCGCTCACTAGGTACGAATAAAGGCAACTGCCAAAGTACTTGTTGTTGTTCTTTCGGAACCAACGACATCAAATTACTCAACAATTCACCACTATGAACAATGACTAAATCCAATTCAGTGGATAACAGCAAACTATTAATATTACCCGCATAGACATCTGTTGGCTGACGACGATAGAGTGAACATTGGCTGACCGCGGCCCCTCGACAGCTTAGTTCTTCTGATAATAATTGACGGCCACCTACACCAGAAAAAATGAGCACTCGCTCGTCCGGCAATTTCTGTAGGGACGGAAGTGCTAATAATCCCTCACTGCTATAGGCCTGGATAGGAAGTTCTGCCTCAATATGCCATTTTTTCAATTCTGCAGCAGTACTCTTTCCCACAGCATAATATCGTGTACCAACAGGCAACCCTTCTGGAACCGACCAATAACGATCCAACCAATCCAGAGCAAGCTTGGCCGCTGTACAACTAACAAAAAGCACCTTGTCATAAAGGGAAAAATCAAGAATATACGTTTTAATCTGATCAATTTCTGACGAGCTAATCAACGGTGAAACTGTCATCACAGGATAATGATGCAGCACCACACCATCATCAATCAATTGGCTGGAAAAGTGATCTCTGCCCTGAGTTTCAGACTGCCCAAATGCAGAGCCAGGACGAACAAGTAAAACCCGCAACCCCTTAAGATTAGACACCTGTTAGTTATCTCCGTAAACCTTCTTGAGAATATCACCGGCACCCAGGTTCAGTAGTTTCTCAGCCAATGCTACGCCAAGCACTTCGGCATCAGTGGCTTTACCACGAATCTCATCACGTATAACTTGCTTGCCATCGGGAGAGCCTACCAGGCCTCTCAGCCAAAGTTCATCTGCTTCTTCTGCTGTGCCCTGAAGAATGGCATAACAGGCAATAGGTACCTGGCACCCGCCCTGCAAGTGGCGATTCATTGCCCTTTCTGCGATAACACATTGGGCAGTCGGAGTATGATGTAAATGCTGAAGCAATGTTTGCACTCGCTCGTCATCAAGACGGCTCTCAATACCCACAGCACCTTGCCCACCTGCCGGTAGTGACTGCTCGGGTGCAATACGTTGGCGAATACGGTCCACCATATCCAAACGCACTAAACCTGCTGTTGCCAGAATAATGGCGTCATACCCACCCTGATCAAGTTTGTTCAAGCGTGTATTAACGTTACCTCGCAGTTCCAGAATTTCCAGTGCTGGATAGCGCTCTCGCAATTGAGTTTGTCGACGTAAGCTGGAGGTTCCAACACGGCTTCCTGCGGGTAAATCCTCCAGGCAATGATATTGATTTGATACAAATGCATCTGTGGGATCTTCTCGTTCACAAATAACACTGAGCCCAAGTCCTTCTGGAAAATCCATGGGCACATCTTTCATGGAGTGCACAGCAATATCTGCATGACCTTCCAGCAAAGCAACTTCCAGCTCTTTAACAAACAGGCCCTTGCCACCAACTTTAGCCAATGGGGTATCAAGAATTTTATCGCCACGGGTAGTAAAACCAACCAGCTCAACAACTAAATCTGGATAACGCTTCTGCAACTGAGCTTTTACATACTCTGCCTGCCAAAGCGCCAAGGGACTTTTTCGTGTTGCGATACGAAGAGAAGAAGACATCATGAATAATAATAACCAAAATTATAATGGAGAAATCATAGCAGATTGCCCGACGTACAAACATGGCTACCAGAAGCCGGCAGCCTGAAAACTGTGTCTAATACATCTAAATCTGATCGAGTAATTTACGTAAAGATGAGACGTGACGACGACTAACTTGAGGGCGAAAATCCAGCCCTTGTAAGCGCACGAAATACTGACCGTCTATATTGCGATCCAACCCCTCTATATGAGGAATGGAAACCAGTGCATTACGATGTATTCTGACAAAACGTCCGTCGTATTCTTCTTCCAGATATTTCAGTGTTTCATCTAATAATGATTCACCATGAGAATGATGCGCCCTTACATACTTATCATCAGCCTGGAATAAACGAATATCATTGATCGCCACAAGATCAATGCCTCGGCGGCTCTTGGACGCCAAATGGCTCTGCTTACCATTTTGCAGTACCTGTGAATCCTGCAACTCATTTAATTGAGCTTTATTGACACGCCGGGTGCGAGAAATGACATTTTCCAGCTCAGCCTGCCTCACTGGTTTTAAGAGATAACCAATGGCCTGAGAAGAAAAAGCTTCCACAGCATAGTCATCATAAGCCGTACAAAAAACCACCGCTGGAGGGGGCTCAATTTTTGCCAAATGCTGGGCTGCCACCAAGCCATCCATTCCCGGCATTCTCACATCCATAAACACCAGGTCAGGAATAACCTCTTTAGCCACAGCCAAAGCTTGCTCGCCACTGCCCGCATCACCCACTACGGTGCAATTATCTATAGCAGAAAGCATCCTTCGCAGCCTGTCACGCGCCAAGGGTTCATCATCAACAATCAGCACTCTCATTCTTCAACCTTTCCATAGCCCGTGGAATACCTGATAGACATAATATAACAATTTTCTTTCACTTCCACAGTGGCCTTGGCTGTAGGCCCAAAATGGGCATACAATCGCTGACGAATGTTCTGTAACGCCATTTTATTTCCTTTATGACGCTGACTACCTCTCTGTACAGGATTTGTCACCACAATTTCGATCTCATCATTTATCCGTTTGACAGAAACAAAAACCTCCCCACCATCCTGACGCATCTGAATACCGTGGTAGACCGCATTCTCTAGTACCGGCTGCAACATCAAAGAGGGAATTTCTACACCATGGCCATAGTCACCAATTTCCCACCGAGTTGAGAGCCTCTCACCTAATCGCAGTTTTTCCAGCGCCATATAACGACGACACAATGACAACTCTTCACTCAACGGTACCAATGTTTGAGTATCAGACAAGGCATAGCGGAACAGGTCCGACATATCTTCTACAACCCGCTCAGCTTTCTCTGGGTCAGAACCAATTAAGCTTGCAATCATATTCATGCAATTAAACAAAAAGTGTGGCCGGATACGCGACTGTAAGGCTTGAATTCTAGCCTCCAGCTCAACACGCTCCTGTATCCTTAATTGTTGCTGTAAATATAAATAGTACAAAAGAATACTGGCAGGAATGGCCACCATGACTAAATATTCAAAAATATTCTCGGCATTATATTTACGGCTGATCAACGGTGAGGAAAACCACCACACCACAGCTTCAGAAACAGCGCCACAAAACATCGTTACCAGTAGAATCAAGAAAAATGCAACAAATGCTGCACTAACATGGCTTAACCTGGAAAGCCGACGATTGCAAAGACACAAGACAACAGCGCTGAGTAATGCAATCCAAAGGGACAACATGGATACTTTTGACATTTGTACCCAATCAAAATCTTGCAAACCACTATCAGCAATGGTTATCAATAATGCCAGCAATTCAGAAATAATTAAAACTGCACCTAACCCCTGTCCCCGACAGAGATCTGGCAGAAAAAAATCCCTGCTACTTACAACTCCCGCTGCAGGCTTTCTCCTTTCAATATTCCCTTTCAAAATAACCTCCACCCAGACAATCTGGCATCTTGGCCATATACAACAACCTTGTTCATACACAGCACCCCGCGCTTTGCTATAATCTCGCTGCTTTATTTATCGCTAGCATACATATAAATAGCTAACCACACCTACAAAGAAAGAGTCAGTTTACTCATGAGCAACCCAAAAGACACCAACCAGGCCTGGGGTGGCCGCTTCAGTGAAGCTACCGATGCCTTCGTAGCCAGGTTCACTGCATCCGTTAATTTTGACCAACGACTAGCCCACCACGACATTCAAGGCTCCCTTGCCCATGCCGCCATGCTGACCCATATAGGTGTGCTCACCAAGGATGAACTCCATGCCATCCAAGCCGGCCTGGGTGAAATACTGACTGAAATTGAAAATGGCACCTTTGAATGGTCCATAGCATTAGAAGATGTCCACATGAACGTGGAAGCCGCCCTCACGGCTAAAATTGGGGTTGCCGGTAAAAAATTACACACTGGTCGGTCACGCAACGACCAGGTGGCTACAGATATTCGTCTCTGGCTACGTGATGAAATTGATGCCATCAACGCCGAGTTACTTCGCCTCCAACGGGGTATCCTCGATTTGGCAGAACGTGAAGCCAATACCATAATGCCCGGATTCACCCACTTACAAACAGCACAACCTATTACCTTCGGCCATCATCTTATGGCCTGGTTTGAAATGCTGGTACGCGATTTTGGCAGATTACAAGACTGCCGCAAGCGACTTAACCAATCTCCACTCGGCTCCGCCGCTCTAGCAGGTACTACTTATCCCATTAATCGGGAAATGACAGCAGAGCTACTAGGCTTTGATTCCCCCACAAAAAACTCATTGGACTCTGTGGGCGATCGTGACTTTGCCATTGAATTTTGTGCCTTCGCAAGCATACTGTTGACCCATTTGTCCCGAGCATCTGAAGAGCTGATACTGTGGACCTCAGCCCAGTTTAACTTTATCGAAATACCTGACCGTTTCTGTACTGGCTCATCTATTATGCCGCAGAAGAAAAACCCTGATGTACCAGAACTGGTTCGTGGTAAAACCGGGCGAGTAAATGGCCACCTAATTGCTTTGCTGACATTAATGAAGTCACAGCCTCTGGCTTACAATAAAGATAACCAGGAAGACAAGGAACCGCTGTTTGACACAGTTGACACCGTCAAAGACTGTCTGCGAGCCTTTGCCGACATGATACCTGCCCTCCAGTCAAAACCTGAAAATATGAATGAAGCAGCCCTCCGTGGCTTTTCGACAGCCACCGACCTAGCCGATTATTTAGTCCGCAAAGGTATTCCCTTCCGGGATTCACATGAAATTGTGGGCAAATCAGTGGCCTATGGTTTAGCCGAAAATAAAGACTTATCGGAGATGACGCTGGCTGAGCTTCAAGTATTCTCAGAGATTATCGAAGATGATGTCTTTGATGTGCTGACATTAGAAGGTTCTGTAGCAGCCAGAAATCATATTGGCGGAACGGCCCCTAACCAAGTTAGAGCAGCGATCACCGCAGCAAGAGAAACATTAAAGAGTTTATAGCAGCAGAAACTCAACCCACCCCCCGCTCTACGCGGGGAAGTTCACACTGATTCCCAAAAAAATAACCCAAGTCTTGCTTGTTTAATTTTTGTACAAATATTGCACTTTTTAAAATAGCTGCTCTCTAGTGGCAGCAAAGTTAATGTGTTACTTTACATTTTTGTGGTAAGTTACGCCTATTTAACATTGCAGATACTACTCAAAATATGATCAAGCACGGAATAATAAGCAATACATGGATTTTAATAATATTTGGGTTATCCGCCTGCGCACCCATGCCCCTCGATATTTCAGAGCAACATATATCCTCAAATAGTACAGTCCCGGCTGGGGACATACCAAAACCAATCCTCAATCACACTCCGCAATCTTTAAGTGCTCCTACAAAAACAGAAGATGTCTATTCTGTAGTGGTCAATAATGTGGGTTTAAAAGAACTGTTATTTGCTCTGAGTCGTGACGCCTCCCTGAACATTGATATTGCTCCTGATATAGAAGGCACTATTACGCTCAATGCTGTGGATCAAACTCTGCCACAAATTCTTGATCGTATTGTTAACTTTGCAGACATTCGCTACAGCATAAAAAATGATGTGCTGACCATCGAAAAGGATAGCCCCTACTTCGTACACTACGATATTGGCTATCTCAACATGGAACGTTCTAGTCAGTCGTTCGTTTCTATTTCTACAGAGGTTGCCACAACAGGTGTTGGCGCGGTAGAAGGCAGCTCCAATAGTGGCGGTGGCAATAACAACTCAGCAACAACTATTGAAAATAAGTCTGACTATAATTTCTGGCAAACACTCATTCAAAATATAGAAGCCATCGTCTATGGCGGTGATAGTATTCAGTCCATTTCTGTTGATAACGATCATGCTARTGATATAAGTGCATCAACARAAAGAGCTCGTCAAAYAGGTATCAGCATTATTGCTAATGCTGAAAGTGGTACATTGAGCGTTAAAGTACCACAAAAGAAACATCAGGAAATTCAGCTATTTTTGGATAAAGTACTTAGCGGTGCTCAGCGGCAAGTATTAATTGAAGCCAGTATTGTTGAGGTCCAACTGAGCGATGAATACCAAGCAGGTGTGAACTGGTCTAAATTAGTTGAATCTGGCTCCGGCGGTTTCAGTTTTACTCAAAGTCTACTTGGCACAAATCTCGCCAAAGCCCCAGTATCAACACTCACTTATACCGGTTCAAATCCCGACAGTCTGAATGCTACCGTTAAGCTGCTGAATAGATTTGGTAACGCCAAAGTATTATCAACACCAAAACTAATGGTTCTCAACAATCAAACAGCRCTGTTAAARGTTGTCGATAACCTGATCTATTTCACCATTGATGTGGAAGAAGATGTACAGGAGAACATTATTAACCGAACCTTTACCTCAGAAATTCACAGTGTCCCTGTTGGCTTAGTCATGAGTGTTACCCCACAAATTTCTGGTACAGATGCCGTCACACTCAATGTCCGCCCTACTATTTCTCGGGTATTAAGGTTTGTGGAAGACCCCAATCCAGCGCTGGCCCTCAGTGGTACGGTCAGTCTGATACCTGAAATATCTGTTCGTGAAATGGAATCCGTGATGCAAATTAATAATGGTGATACCGCCATTATCGGTGGTTTGATGCAGGATCAGCATGGTGATGATACATCAGGAGTTCCTGGTTTAAGCAAACTGCCCTTGATTGGTAGTTTATTCAGCTATAAAGACAAAAGCTATACCAAGTCTGAGCTCATTATTTTTATTCGCCCAACAATTATTAAGCAGGCAAGCCTAAACAGCCGAGAACTTAAAAGCTATAAAAAATATCTGCCTGAAAACCTTCAGCAAGGCAGAGCAGGCRCGGAGTAARCTATCGTGAGCCTTTTATTGGATGCTCTAAAGGAGGCTGAAAAAAGCCGAAAAGGMCTTGAGGCTGCACYCGASCCAACTCCGRTCAYMCCRGCCATAGAAGAACCTATAGTTCTAGATCTCGAGCTGAATCCATCAGAGGTTTCTAAATCTCAARTATCACCTCCYGAACTACCTTCRGAAGAAACATCTAGAGAGAAAACYCCGCTAGCAAATAATCCTTCTAGSAGGAGTGATACAACAACCTCACCKKCAACCCATGYAACARMGCCAAAACCRACAATAAAACCCACTCTACAATACAGTTCTTTACAGAATACTCGTGTTGCTACCGACGTATTTCAAAATCGAAAAAATACCAATAAAAAAACCAAATCTCGATTACCACTACTGTTACTCSTATTACTGCTCTTACTATTAGGCTTCTTGGCTATSTATTTCTTCGTTATGAATAATGAAGACTCAATATCCACAGGGCTCGGARTAAATTCTCAGTATGAATTATCCTCTTCGGTAGAACCACAGCCTGATCTAACCAAAATCCTGGACCAAAATAGTGTAGAGAGGACTGTAGAAAGCGCCATAGATAGCACTATAAAATTGCCAAATATGAATTTAAAGGTATCAACTACATCTGAAAAACAGCTCATTAACCCTACACAGAAAAATTTATCTTTATCCACACAACAAGTAACAGCACCGGCTACAAATAAAAGAAAAKCCTCCACACCTACAGAAAGTCATCAACCTACCTCTGGCTCCATATCTAGCCACAATATGTCACCATCCAATCCTGACTTTCAGATAACAAAACGACAGCTATCAAACCGTAGCTTAAGCTCACTCTCTGTTGCATCAGACGCACTAAAACAAGGCGACCTAGCTACCGCCGAGAAAACCTACCGTAAGGTACTAAAACAAATACCCAGTAATGTAACAGCAATGGCCGGCCTGGCAACGACCTTGATACAACAAGGGAGACTCAAGGAAGGACAAGCTATGTATTACAAMGTATTRGATAAAGACCCTGAAAAYTTATTGGCAAACATAGGGTTAATTAACCTCWYTGCTGTCGGYTCCTCCAATTTATCTGCTGGSAGCCAACTCAAACAATTGYTGACAAAACACCCAAARCAAGCCTATTTACATGCCAGTCTTGGCAACTTTTATGCTCGCAAAAATGAATGGGCTTCTGCTCAGGGRGCCTATTTTGAAGCCTTTGCTCTCGATACARAAAACCCGGATTAYGCCTTTAACCTGGCCATTAGCCTGGATCAAATAGGTAAACCGGAGCTTGCCACAAAATATTATGCACAGGCACTTAAATTAGYTGAGAAAASCCCCTCTCGYTTTATCAAAGCCGATGTAGARCGACGGMTRAATGAACTAAAAGGAAATGCCCMGTGASYCCTCMGRCCCCTCRACGCAAACCCATCGGTGAACAGCTGATAGATAAGGGTGTAATAGGCCCGGATCAGTTGAAAATYGCACTACTCGARCAACAACGYTCGAAGGATAAACTGGGTGAAATTCTTGTTCGATTAGGGTTTTTAACCGAATCTGTTCTTAATGAAGCCTTAGGTGAATCACTGGGTCAGGAGAGTATCAACCTCCAAGAAATAGTACCCGATATAGAAGCCATCAAATTACTCGATAAATCACTGGCTAAAAAATTGAATGTCATGCCCTTCAATTTTTTAGCCGATGAAAAGATCTTAATGGTCGCAATGCCCGACACTTTTGATATTTTGGTACTTGATCGTATTACTGCGGCACTRCCTAAAGGCATCCATGTGGAGCCTGTTCTCGCCAGCAGCTCAGATATCATCACTGCTATCGATCAGTTTTTTGGCTACGAACTCTCTATTGATGGCATCCTCAATGAAATTGAAACAGGCGAARTAGATACCACCAAAATTGCAGGCCTTGAAGATGCAGAATATAGCCACCCCACCGTTCGACTAGTAGATGCTTTTCTCACAGATGCAGTAAAGCAGGATGCATCAGACATTCATTTCGAACCTGAGGAAGGTTTTCTTCGAGTTCGTTACCGTATCGATGGTGTATTGCGCCAGGTAAGAAGCCTTCACAAAAAATATTGGCCGTCGGTAGTAGTTCGGCTAAAAGTACTTTCGGACATGAATATTGCAGAGACCAGGGCTCCACAAGACGGGCATATATCTCTAAAAATTACCGGGCACCCCATAGACTTTAGGGTCGCAACTCAGCCAACCATTCATGGCGAAAATATTGTTCTACGTATTCTTGACCGAAGCAAAGCCATCATCCCACTAGAAGACCTGGACATTCCAGAGCACCATCGCAGCACCCTAAAGCTTATGATGGCAAGGCCAGAGGGGATTATTCTGGTGACCGGGCCTACCGGCAGTGGTAAAACAACAACACTCTACTCGTTGCTTAATTACTTAAATAACGAAACAGTCAACATCATGACTTTGGAAGATCCTGTTGAGTACCCTATTAGCTTAATCCGTCAGACATCTCTCAGCTCATCAGTAAAAATGAATTTTGCCGACGGCATCCGGTCACTTATGCGACAAGATCCAGATATTATTTTAGTTGGCGAAATGAGGGATCTCGATACTGCCAGCATGGGCTTTCGGGCAGCGATGACAGGGCACCAGGTCTTCTCCACCCTACACACAAACTCAGCACTCGGAGCTTTCCCTCGCTTACTGGATATCGGCATAAAACCTGGGCTTATTGCAAGTAAYATCATTGGTATCGTGGCTCAACGACTGATTCGTAAGTTATGTATGCATTGCCGCGAACAGAGTGTGCCCAATGAGATCGAAAGAAAATTATTTGAAGCCACAGGTGACACTCCAGAACATATCTATCGTGCAGTTGGCTGTGAGCGTTGTGGACAACGAGGTTATAAGGGGCGCCTAGCACTACTGGAAATACTTAAAATGGATGAAGAACTTGATGAGCTCATCATCAAGGAAGCATCTATTGGCGAGCTCGGAAAAATGGCAACATCAAAGGGCTTTCTTCGCCTAGTAGATGACGGTATAGCACGAGTAAAATTGGGTGAAACCACACTGGATGAACTATCTCGCGTGGTTGATTTTAGTAGCAAATTGAGCCTTTAATCATGGCGCAATATGCCTATAAAGCCATAGACCGTAAGGGGAAAAAAATCTCCGGATACTACGAGGCCTTGGGCCTTGAAGACTTAGAGTCACGGCTGGATAAACATGGCCTCGATCTCATCAGTGCTAAGCCAAAGGGCAAAAACTGGACAATTTCTCTTAAAAAAAGTGTAGACCGCAGAGACCTAATTGTCTTTTTTATTGACCTCGAACAAATGGCTGTTGCTGGCATCCCCATTGTTGATTCACTTATTGAAATGCGTGACAGCGCTTCGTCTCATGGAATGAGGGAAGTCACTGCCGGATTAGTTGATAGTATATCCAATGGACAAACATTGTCTGAAGCCATGTCTTGCCACCCAAAAATCTTCAGTGACATGATGATTAAGTTAATTATTGCCGGTGAAAAAACGGGTGATATGGGGCATATTTTTGGCGAATTAAGGGATACCCTGCGGTGGCAAGATGACGTTATACGTAAAACCAAAAAGCTCATGATGTATCCACTTTTTGTGGGCGTCATCGTATTTGCCGTGATCTGYTTTTTAATGATTTATCTGGTACCTAAACTGGTGGACTTTATTCTGTCCATGGGCCAGGACATTCCACTGATGACCAAATTGCTCATTGCTGTTTCAGATATCTTTGTTAATTATTGGGGCGTTATCTTATTTGCACCACCGGTGCTGTACTTTGCAGGTAAAACCCTTTTAAAGAAAAGCAGGCCCGCCCGGTATTGGTTTGATGAATACAAACTCAAGGTGCCACTTCTCGGTGAGGCTATGCAAAAGCTTATGCTGTCACGTTTTACCCGTAATTTCGCCCTATTATATGAAGCGGGTATCAGCGTACTTGATTGCCTGAAAATCAGTGAGGAAACAGTCGTCAATAGTTACCTTGCCGGAGAGCTTCAATATATACGTAAGCAAGTTGAAGAAGGCTCTACTATCGCCGATGCGTTTTCTCGAGGACAGCTGTTTCCCCCGCTGGTATTAAGAATGATTCAAGTGGGTGAAATGACCGGTGGATTGGGACAGTCGCTATCTAACGTCAGTGATTTTTATTCGCGAGATGTGACCGATTTGATCGACAAAATACAATCGATGATAGAACCTTTTATGACCGTTTTTATGGGATTAATTTTAGGATGGATAATGCTAGCTGTACTTGGCCCCATCTATGACGTTATTAGCACGGTACAGTTTTGAATAAACAAAAAATAATCTTTCAGTTTACTGACAAAACCCTAACCGTCTATCAGTGGTCAAGTACCGGGCTGCACACGGATTCCGTCTACTATTTAAACAATGATGAAGACCTCACGCTGTTCACCCAAACTGTTCGAAGCTGGAACGGTTTTGTCTGCTATGTGCTATTAAATCTATCCAGTGAGGAATATCACGAAGAACAGTTTCCTCATATTCTAGGGAAAGACCGTAAGCTCATGCTGGAGCGGAAGTTAAACAAACTGTTTCCTGACAGTAATTACACTCATTACAACTTTCTAAGACGCCAACAAGCGGAGCGGAAAGACGACCTTTTCTTATTATCTGGAATAACTGATACAGCKGCAATTGACCCTTATATCGATGTACTAACCGAATTTCAAATAGAAATATCTGGCGTTTACTCTACACCACTAATTATTAATGACATTATAAAACCACTGAATCATGCATCTCAGGTTTTGGTCATCGCTACCGGTAAACCCGCAGAAGATAGCCTACCATTTCGCCAAACATTCCTTAATGATAGTCTCATCCGCTTCAACCGACTTACTTCCATCGCGTTATCCGGCAATCCAGAGGAATTAGCTACAAAATTCCATCGTGAAATACAGAGAACCTGGCAATACCTCAACAACCGGCGMGAATTAAAATCGGGGRTTAATTTAGAAGTTATACTAATTGTTCCTGAATCCGTTGAAGCCGCATTAAAAAGACAACCAGAAACACCTCAGTGCCAATATATTTTTGTGAAGCTGGATGAACTCGTTAAGCATCACCAAGCAGAGAACAAAATACAGCAACCTAATTTTGCATCATTGACGGCATTTTTACTCGGCAATAAAGCCCATCGAGCACCCCATTACACGCCAGAAAAACTTGCCTTTATTCGCAGGCACCAACAGCTAAAAAGATACTTATTAGCTGTTAGCATTATTTTGGGTATTGTAACACTGGGATTGACAACAAATAATTTTATAAAAAGTCATCAAATTGACCAAAACAACCAACAACTCCGACAAACACTGTCGAATAATAGTACTGAAGTATCCACCCTTCAGAGYTGGTTTGAAGATCGACAAACCTCACCCAAAAAGATGAAAAGTGTGGTGACAACAGCAAGARAWCTCACAAATACCAATCCAYTACCTCGTCCAATATTTGAAATTATCAGTACRGYCTACAMRAACTTTTCTGATCTTTCTCTCAACATACTTGAGTGGAAAATAGTTTCTKYGTCAGAAAATAATGACAAAAACAACTTTAATTTACCCGCCAAAACTAACTCTGTCCTTATCACTATAGAGGGCGAAGTTATCGACTTTGACGGCAATTATCGACGCGCTATAGAACGAGTRCAGTCCTTTGTTAGCAAGCTCARAAAMCATTCCAGCATTGCATTGGTCACCGTTCACAAACTTCCCCTTGATATTAGCCCAACAACGAGTGTCAACCGATCTGTAGCCGATAAAACAGCACCAGCCTTCACCCTGGACATACAACTCAAACCAGGGGTACTGTAATGRGAACGCTTAATTATTCTCTGCTTAAAACACGAATTATTTTATGTGTTTCTGTACTTGTAGCATGTCTTCTACTATTGTTTTTGAGTTTTTCACACGTATCAAAACAAGAACGTCTTTTRCATTTAACACAACTAGATGTGAACAATGCTAAACAAGAAATTGCACAGCTAAATAATCTTGTATCACTATTTGAAAATTACAGCACAGGTTATAAAAAATACGTAACTAAAGGCTTTTTGCAAGAAGAGAAAAGGCTTTCATGGATAGAGTCATTAGAAAATACCGCCAAYCRYYTKGGTTTAAATAATTTACRSTATCAAATTGAAGTMAGAAAAACYCYATCMAATGAKRAWCTRACACYYTCACCCRRCATYACCTTATTTGTWTCAACCCTTAAAYTGGAATCWGGGCTTGTCCATGAAGGCGAYTTAATMAAYTTRATCAATGAACTSKMTAAATTARACTCAGGWYTGYTTGTTGTGGACARYTGYAAAATWGAGCGAACCAYCRYTAAYCCTAACCARGCATCAAACCATAATTTYCARGCYAGYTGCTCTACYCTTTGGTAYACAGCAACYTACGATGAACRCTCCGGTAATTTTRTGGAAGACGAAATATGATTACCCGCAACCTGATTATTCAACATTGGATTAAATTAGCCTGTTGTGGCTTATTGTTATCCGTCTCTGTAGAAAGCTATGGGTTTGACGCACTCTTTACCACTCCTCAGCAACGTGCCACCTTCAATCTACAACGTTCTATGGGCCACACATTATCTAGTAAGCCAAAAGCGCCTTCTCCATTAAACTACACGCAAAAACAAGACAAAATATTTTTTAATGGCTATGTGATACGTAAATCYGGCCCAAGTACTGCRTGGGCAAATAATAAAATACTTCAAAATGATAAKRYGGGACAACAGGGYGTATCAGCTAATCTTAATCRYATTAAGGGAACGGCTGTACCGGTAAAARYATCAGYTGCATCAAAGCCTGTTCATTTACAACCGGGTCAAAATCTTAATCTGGATACTGGGGAAATTTCCGAACACTATAAAGATAAAAAAGCCTTTCGGCAGTCTGCTTTAAAAAAACTGTCACTTTCAAATTCTTCACAAGATATCGGGCAAACAAAATATCCCCCTAAAACCGAGGAGCCTAAAGTCCCTTCCCTGGAGACAGAATGAAGCTCTCGGCAAAAAGCTGTTCACCTAAACAACATCAGCGTGGCGCTGTTCTTATCGTCTTGATACTTTTAATGGTCTTAGCTTTTTCTACGGCATTGCTGACAGGTATCAGCTCCACTCACACAAAACTAGCTCGCTCGGCACAAAGCCTCTCCAATTTGGCAGAAGCAAAAACTGCGGTCATTGCCTACGCACGATTATCAGACCCAGACAAGTCACCAACAGGGTTACAACACCGGTATCTTCCCTGCCCGGATACAGATGGCGATGGACTGGAAGAAACCCCCTGCGGCACCCCCTCAGCAGAAGGCTGGCTACCCTGGCAAACCCTTGGACTACCACCACTAAGAGATGCCAGTGGCAGTTGTTTTCGATACTACATTTCGAGCGAATATAAACAAGGTACGGGAGTACCACCCCTGACATCCGCCCTACCACCTGCAGAATTTACGTTAAGCAATTCCGACCAGCTTATCTCAAATAATGTTGTCGCCATCATCTTTGCACCTAACGCAGTATTAGCAGGACAAATAAGGGGGACAGAACCAGGAAGCCCAACAGAGTGCGGCAGCACCGCTCCCGGTAGTGCTATCAACCAAAGTCAAAAYCTACTTGATAGCCTTGCGGGAATTTCCAATGCCAGTGCTCCTGATTTTATCGTGGCTCCTGAGGGCAATAGCACTACCTTTAATGATCTAGCTATCTGGATTGTACGAACAGAGCTATAGTCATATGGCTTTTATTATGACGTAGTATTTACACAACCAACCAATACAATGAATTTGAAGATGACTAAAAAAGTATTTGTAACACACGATAAGGCCCAGCAGGGCTTCTCGCTACTGGAAATGGCGATAGTATTGGTTGTTCTGGGATTGATCTTGGGTGGAATGCTAATGCCACTTTCTACACAAATGGAAAAACAAGACCGTGATGAAACCCAACGCACTTTACAAGACATACAAGATGCATTGATTGGCTATGCTATGGCCAATGGCCGCCTACCCTGCCCCGATACAGATGGTGACGGTATTATTGATATGGGTGGTACATGCTCCAATGTTCAGGGCACTATTCCCTGGGTAGATCTGGGGGTAGGTAAAGAAGATGCCTGGGGTCGGCCGTTCACTTATCGCGTAACCGGTAGCTTTGCCGACAATACTGATGGTACCGGCTGTGGAACTGCTACGGTTGGCGTTTCATTTGAGCTCTGTTCAGTGGCAGACATAAATATCCTTGATGCTACGGCAGGCAATCCCGTTGCAAACCAGGTACCCGCAATGGTTATTTCACATGGTAAAAATTGGGCRAYCACAACCAGCACYGATGAAAATGAAAAYRCYGATAACGATACAACCTTTGTCGATAGAACATATTCAAGAACGGCCGCCCCAACATTTGACGACCAGGTGATCTGGGTTTCTCCTAATGTACTAAAAACTAAAATGGTATCTGCAGGACGATTACCGTGACAGCAATCTCAAAAAAYATAATAATTCTTTGTAATTAATAGGTTATATTATAAGTTTCAAGTATTTTAGTGGCATACTAATGTGCGAAAATATACAGTAGTAAGCACCAAACAAATAAATTAGGCAGCGCAAAAGGGAATCTAGGGAATGAAAACTAATTATCGAATGACACAGAAGTCCAAACAAAGAGGTTTTACTCTGGTAGAAATTGCCATTGTATTAGTCATTATTGGTCTAATTTTAGGTGGTGTTTTACAAGGGCAAACAATGATTGAAAACGCCAAATTTAAAAAGTTTGCTAAAGAAATGGACAGCTATCGTGCGGCATTTCATACATTCCAGGACATGCAGCGTGGCTTACCAGGAGATTTGGGGAACGTATCCTCTCTTGATGCAGCCGCAACCGCTGGGAATGGGGATGGACAAATTGCTGGCGGTTACTGTGGCACGGCTAATGAAGAGGCCTGTCTGGTATGGTCACATTTACGTTATGCCAAACTAATACCCGGTGACCCAACATTAAATGATGCCACGTCTCGTCCCACTCATGCGTATGGCGGCCCAGTCAGTTCATTTTCAACAGGTAATTGGGGGAATGGAATAACTGAACATAAAATTCTGCTTCAATCCGTCCCGGGTGATGTTGCCCAACGTTATGATGATGAACAGGATGATGGYGATGCCACAAGTGGAAATATTGCACGTCTTGGTGGCTCTGGTTCAACCTATACAACAGGACTCCAGAATGTTGTTATCGCACTGTAAGCATACGTTATAACATGCTTATACCAATGTTAATGGCCAGCTTCAGGCCATTAACTGCTACACCGTATTTGTTACGGGGTTGAGACTTTAAATTGAACACTTTATCCAATAATCGCCGACAGGACCCTCGTATTAGCGCACCCCTTGTGAGTGTAAGGATACGCAAACGAGGGTTTGGATTTTATCGCTGGACTGATGACCCACTATTGGTCAATGTCAGTTCCAGCGGCATTTCTATTACCTCCAATAGCTTGTCTCTCAACACGCTAAACAAGGTAGAGTTCGAACTCTCACTGGACGGAAAAAGAGTTTCTGGCAGCGCCATCGTTTGTTATGTAAGCGATCAAGGCCACCAACGAAAATATGGCCTGCTGTTTATAAAAGCTAATGCCGAAATAGACCAACTACTCAATGGCCCTATGCTCTCTACAAAGCAAGCTAAGCGCTTGGGTGAAGCGATGGCAGAGCACCTTATTCATCAGAACAATTCTGATGCAACAGATACTGAACTACAGAAAAAAAACCAACTTATGCTAGATGCTGTTAAGGCCATGGCTACTCGGTTGGGTGAAATGGGCCTGATCATTAAGGATGAAACCGGTGCCAAAATAACACCTGAGAAAACCCTCATTATTGGCCCACATGGTGAGATTAGTTTCCCGGCCCTTTCAGATACCAACCAGGTAGCTCGGTTTTCTATATCCACAATTAAATCTGACGCTGATAACAGCAAAAAATACCTGTACCAACTGCCTACCGGCGAACAATCACATGATTTAACAGATGTACTGGAGTATGTTGGTGCCAGTTTTGACCAAATTTCTATTCCCGATTAAAACCATTTCAAGCTCTCTGTAAACCTTAGAAATAAGACTAAATTCGTTAGCTTCACCCTTTCTCTCAAAGCTGGGTATACTTACCGCGCTCAAGCACTAAAACATAACCCGTTGTGGGAATATCGCTGGCATGTACTGTGATTTTTTTGGTCTAAAAACTGCCCCTTTTCGTGTCACGCCAGACACCTCGCTTTTCTATGCCGGGGGTGAACGAGAGGCACTACTAAACGCGATTGTCTATGCCATATCGCATGGTGACGGCATGGTGAAAGTTGTCGGTGAAGTGGGGAGTGGCAAAACCATGCTCACACGGATGCTTGAAAAACAGTTGCCCGATAGTGTCACCATCATATATCTACCAAATCCCAGTCTTGCGGCAAAAGACCTCGTCTTTGCCATAGGGCACGAACTGGGACTTGAATTAGGCCTTGAACAGGAGAGCAACCAAACCAAAACCCATGCGCTACTGGCTATCCAAAATAAACTACTGGAGCTCCACGCCAGCAATCAACGTGTAGTTGTTTTTATTGATGAAGCCCAGTGTATGCCCCTCGACACTCTGGAAGAATTGCGGCTTCTGACTAACCTGGAAACTGAGACAGACAAGCTATTACAACTGGTTTTATTTGGTCAACCAGAGCTCGATGAACACCTAAGCCACCCATCCGTACGACAAATTAAAGAACGTATTATTCACAACCTTTACCTTAAACCTTTCAGCCAGACTGAGGTGGCCGAATATTTAGCATTCAGGCTCCACAAGGCTGGCTATAACGGGTCGCCACTGTTCTCTCGATCAGCACTCAAGGCACTTGCAAAATACTCGGACGGCCTGCCTCGACGCCTCAGTATTCTGGCAGACAAAAGTATGCTGGCTGCCTTTGCTGCACAATTGCGAACCGTATCCAAAGTACATGTTCGTATTGCCTATAGCGATAATAACGGCAGACACCAACCTCTCCGTACAACATGGTCAGCTTGGCTTGGTTTTACGGCAATACTACTTATGCTCTGTATTGGTCTGTTCGTGTTGAACCAAAAATTGGACGTCCCTTTTATCAACACCAGCTCCGCTAATAGCCATACTATTGTCGACCCCCAATCAGTCAGTGATGAAAAAAATACTCCGTCATCAAATATTACCAACTCAACAACTACCTTAACCACACAAACTGACACCACAAAAGCTTTATCAACAGAGCCAAAAAAAGAATTACCATTACAACAAGTTCATGCTCAACCGCATCATCATCAACCTAAAGACAATCTTCCTGATACAACCGTATTATTAAACACACCGCTGTTAAACCAGATTCTGTCTAAAACAGAGGCATGGCTAAATAACCCCGAAGGTAAGGTATACACTATTCAGATTATGTCGACGCAAGCTAGAGATATAAGTGAACTTGAAGAGTTTTTACGTGGGTACACAGGGCAATCAATTGAAGAGCAGTTATTTATTCAACCCGTTACAAAAAACAATCAAACACTCTACGCAGTCACATTCGGTGGGTTTATCCGGTTTGATGCGGCCAAAAAGCAGTTAGAAGGATTACCAGAAGCGATGAAACGCTTTAGCCCGTACATCAAAAAAATTAGCAGTATGCAAAACACCACGTACTAAATCAGCAAAGAATATAACAATTCCACACAAAACACGTCATACATCAAATGTAACATCACCAGCCTGTTGCTCCTTGCAGACTCGCTGCAACAATTCACCCAAAGACTCCTGAGTGGCAGTACAAATCCAATCACTGTCACTGTAATTAAAGTAATAGCCTCCAGATTTAGCAGCCAACCATATCTGACTCAAAGCGGGCTGCCGTGAAACAATTACCTTCGAAGCATTTTCTTCAATAGTAAGTGTTAACACCCCCGCCGATGTTTCGTAATCAATATCCACACCACTATTATCAATCGCCTCTTCTATGGCCAGCATGATCTCGTCACAGCATTGACTAAATTCACTTTCATTCATGGTTTACAGGTCCACATCGGCACATTTAATGTTGGTATGGAGTATATGCGATTGAGTGTTATAGGTGTCAGCCGTATACTCGCTGACATCTTAAAAAAATCAAAATACAGGTTTCTCTTCATGCAACATGTTTTTGCCACGCAACGTTTTTGTATATTGATACTGCTACTTGTAGCATCCACTCTTAGCCTGACAGGTTGCGGCAACAAAGGTCCGTTATACCTTCCCCCTGAGCCTGTTCAGGAAGTTATTTCAGTGTCGAATGAACCGGTAAAAAACCCAAAGCCTGAAGAAGCTACGAATACTGAAAACCCCGAGACCACCACACCAGAATAAAGATTGAACATGTCCTATTTCCACTACCGCAACGGCGAACTATTTGCCGAAGATGTCGCACTGACTACCATAGCAGAACGTTATGGTACGCCGACCTATGTCTATAGTCGTGCCGCACTGACAGAACATTTTCTCGCCTATCAAGATGCATTATCAGACTGCGCTCATCTAATCTGCTATGCCGTAAAAGCCAACTCCAACATCGCTGTTCTCAATGTACTGGCAAAACTGGGGGCCGGCTTTGATATTGTCTCCATTGGAGAACTCGAACGTGTTCTTGCTGCTGGTGGCGACCCGAAAAAAATTATTTTCTCTGGCGTCGGCAAACAACCTACCGAAATGGAAAGAGCTCTCGAAGTAGGCATCCATTGTTTTAATGTTGAATCTGAAGCAGAGCTTCATGTACTCAACAAAGTAGCCCGCGCCTGTGGAAAAGTTGCAAATATTTCCTTGCGGGTAAACCCGGATGTGGATGCCAATACCCACCCTTATATTTCCACTGGGTTACGTGACAATAAATTTGGCATTGATATTCAAGGGGCTCTTGAGGTATATCTCAGTGCCCAGAAAATGACATCGCTCAATATTGTTGGTGTGGACTGTCATATTGGCTCTCAGATCACTGAAACAGCACCCTTTATCGATGCACTCATGCGCATATTGGTTCTGGTGGATAAGCTGGCAGAAAATGGCATAGAGCTGAAACATCTGGACTTGGGTGGTGGGCTGGGTGTCTGCTACAAAGATGAACAGCCCCCCCTTCCGGCCGACTATATTGCTGAATTGCGCCAGCATTTGGATAACCGGGATATCACCCTAATTTTGGAGCCAGGCCGCTCCATTGCCGCCAATGCCGGAGTACTGCTCACTCGCGTTGAATACCTTAAACCCGGGCAAGAAAAGAATTTTGCCATTGTTGATGTCGCCATGAACGATATGATTCGGCCAGCGCTATATCAGGCATGGCTAACCATTGACCCAGTCGCCCCAAGAACAGGGGTAATCTCAACCTGGGATATCGTCGGCCCTGTATGCGAAACGGGTGATTTTTTAGGTAAGGATAGAGAGCTCGTGATTGCCCAGGGCGATCTACTTTGTATCGGCTCTTCAGGTGCCTACGGCTTTACCATGAGTTCAAACTATAATAGTAGAGGTCGCGCGGCAGAAATTATGGTCGATGGTTTTAATATTCACGAAGTTAGACAAAGAGAAACCTTTGAAGATCTAATACGTGGAGAATCTTTATTGCCTGACGATGAAAACTGAACCCAGCGTGGTTACCAATAATAAATAATAAATAATAAATAATAAATAATAAATAATAACGAGAGCCTTCAGCCTAACGTATTGGCGAACTGCAATAGTTATACTAGAACCTCAACAACATAATGCACCGATAATGCTACTACGATTCACAAAAATGCACGGCCTGGGTAATGACTTTGTGGTCATAGATGCTGTCACCCAAGGCGTTACCATCACACCTGACCTGGCCCGCAAGCTGGGGGATCGTCGTTTTGGTATCGGCTGCGATCAAATTTTGGTGGTCGAACCACCCAATCAACCAGATGTTGATTTTCGCTACCGGATTTTCAATCAGGATGGCAGTGAAGTTGAGCAATGCGGCAATGGCGCTCGATGTTTTGCAAAATTTGTCCGAGATCGCCGCCTTACAGGCAAAAATATCATTCGGGTCGAAACAGCCAGTGGCATCATCGAACTCAGTATTCAACAAGATCACCAAATACGGGTAAATATGGGTGCGCCAATCCTTGAACCTTCAAATATCCCTTTCACTGCCAGCGAACAAAATACCTGCTACACCATTGATGCTGAAGACAAAACATTGTCGATTAGTGCAGTTTCTATGGGCAACCCTCATGCAGTAGTGCAAGTAGACAATGTTGACACCGCACCAGTAGCTACCTTGGGTCCAACCATAGAAAGCCACCTCCGCTTTCCTCAACGGGTTAATGTTGGATTTATGCAGGTGCTGAGCCGAAATGAAATCAACTTGCGAGTCTATGAACGTGGTGCTGGAGAAACATTAGCTTGTGGCACGGGAGCCTGTGCCGCAGTGGTAGCAGGTCAGTTACAAGACCTGTTAGACTCTCAGGTAAAAGTAAATCTGCCAGGAGGAAGCCTGGTAATTGAGTGGGCAGGTGATGGRCAACCAGTAATGATGACCGGGCCAGCAACAACTGTGTTCCACGGACGAATAAAAATATGACRACAGATACTGATACCCCAAACGCTGRCCTTTGTTTAAGTGCCAMCGAAATCAAAGATTACTTACAARATAATCCKKGTTTCTTTGATGACTAYCCMGATYTACTTGAACTCATCCGCTTACCCCACGAGAGTGGYGCAGCCATTTCTCTGGTTGAACGTCAGGTATCCCTGTTAAGGGAGCGCAACCAGGAAATGAAACAACGGATCAATAGCTTACTRGATKCCGCTAAAATTAATGACAAGCTCTTTGAAAAAACCAAACGATTAGTCATWTCRCTRCTTGATGCCAMTGATCTGGCAACCATTGTCGACACKYTGTCCGAAAGYCTTGGCACTGATTTTCAGGTGGAATTCCACAGCCTGATTCTATTTGGTGATAAGRCATCKATACCYAMCTGTAACACTAGAGTTGTTGGAWTGGAYCARGCCAACAGYCARATAGGTACGCTGTTACGTACTAACCGYCCCCTCTGCGGTGTGCTAGGTAGTGGTGAGCTGAACTTCCTATTTGGAGATCAAGCTGCAGAAGTAGGYTCTGTRGCCGCCGTACCGCTCTCCCATGGYTCCACGTATGGCCTTTTGGCCATTGGTAACTCTGACCCTAATTATTACCGTAGCAGTATGGGTACCTTGTTCCTCAGTTACATTGCAGAAGTACTGAACCGGGTCACCCCCAACCTGTTACACAAAACATAATACTGGCCCATGAGCCATTCGCTCACTCAACGACTTGTCGAGTTTAAACAACACCTGCGCACCGAGCGCAGGCTCTCCACCCACACCGTCACCAGCTATATACGCGATCTCAATAAACTCAAAGATTGGTGTTCAGCACAAGCCATTCAACAACCTGAACAACTCGACAGCCAACATATTCGTCAATGTATGGCGATGCTGCATAGAAGTGGTTTAGGTGGCCGCAGTATTCAACATTGGCTATCCTCCCTGCGCACATTTTTTAATTACGGGTTAAAACATCGATGGCTCACATCTAACCCAGCAAAGGGCATTGCCGCACCAAAATCTCCTAAAAAATTACCCAAAACCCTGGATGTAGATCAGATCAATCAATTTTTATCTCTACCAGAAAGCAGCTGGATCGATTGTCGTGACCACGCCATCGTCGAACTACTCTATTCTTCGGGATTAAGGCTAGCCGAACTAACCAATTTAAACCTTACGGATATTGACCTCAGAGAGGCCACCGTYACTGTAACGGGCAAGGGTAATAAAACCAGACAGCTTCCCATAGGMAGGCAAGCTTTGAGTGCCCTGAGATCATGGTTAAAACGCCGCCAGGAATTAAAACAAACGGGCCTCCCAGCCATGTTCCTAAGCCAACACGGCAAGCGCTTATCTCCTCGAGCCATTCAGGATCGTCTGAGAAAAATCAGTATAAAACAGGGTATGCAGGGCAATGTACACCCTCATATGTTGCGGCATTCATTTGCCAGCCACCTATTAGAATCCAGTGGTGACTTACGTGCAGTACAAGAACTGCTAGGGCACGAAAATATTTCTACTACTCAAATCTATACACACTTGGACTTTCAACACCTCGCCAAGGTTTATGACAAAGCCCATCCCCGCGCTCAAAAGAAGAACACGGATTAATTTTCAAATGTCCGCCCCACTGTACTCGACCCATTTGTACACCCGGATACAAGAACAACAACCCAGAGTGGGTATAAGCGCATGCTTAATAGGTGAAAACGTTCGCTATGATGGTGCTAATAAACACCATGCACTCATCCAACAGGAAATAGCTCCTTGGCTCCATTTGGAAAGCATTTGCCCTGAAGTTGAAGCCGGACTGGGAATACCTCGCCCCCCGGTACAACTGATAAAAAAACCGGAAGGCATTTGTGCATTAGGTGTAGAAGACAAAACACTTAACGTAACAAAGGCTTTAACTAATGCCTCAAAACGGCTGGCAAGCAGCCGTTGTAATAACTTCTGTGCGTATATTGTAAAAGCACGCTCACCAAGTTGCGGCTCTGGCTCCACGCCCATTTACGACATAACAGGTAAACAGCTTGTGGGGGACGGGCTCTTTGTGGCAGCACTAAAAAAGGCTCTCCCCCACCTAATCATTGTGGAAGAAAGCCATTTCAGTGACATTCAGGCATGTAGTAATTTTGTAGAAAAATGCTATCGGTTACACAAAAAAATCGGTGAAAACTAACCCTTAAACTGCATCACTTCCCGTTTCACCGGTACGAATACGRATCACTTCTTCAAGGTTGGTGATGAAGATTTTCCCGTCACCAATTTTTCCGGTGTGGGCAGATTTAGTAATAGCCTCTACCACCGTATCTACTTGAGCATCATCAATAGCAATTTCCAGTTTAACCTTCGGCAAAAAATCCACCACATACTCTGCACCACGATATAACTCTGTATGACCTTTCTGACGACCAAAGCCTTTCACTTCTGATACCGTAATACCTTGTACACCTACATCGGCCAGAGCTTCACGAACATCATCCAATTTGAAAGGTTTTACAACCGCTGTAATAAGCTTCATATGACTACCTTACTAATATAGCTTTACTTAATATAACTTTACTCAATCAATGAGCTCTCAACTAACGTTCAATTTATCTGGGAAAAGATACACGTTCCGTTACTGAATTGCACCCCGGTTTTGGGTTTTTCCTTCACCATTAGTACGACTGCCAACAAAGAAAATTAATATAAGCAGGCCTTTGAATCACAAATAAAAAATAGGGAATGGCCTAATTGGCCACTCCCTATAAAAGAAAAGAAATTATTTGGTGATAAAATTACTTGGCACCAGTGAACTCAGGGTAAGCGTCAATACCACACTCAGAGATATCTACACCTTCGTATTCTTCCTGCTCACCAACACGAATGCCCATCACTTGCTTAATAATAAACCAGGCAATCAGGCTAGTAACAAACGTCCAAGCAAATATCACACCAATACCTGTGAGCTGCCCTATCAACGTAACATCCTCGTTACCTGATAAACAAACGGCGAGTAAGCCCCAAATGCCCACAACACCGTGAACAGATATGGCGCCRACAGGRTCATCGATTTTCAATTTATCCATGGTCATTACGGAGAACACCACCAAAATACCACCCGCAGCACCAATGAGTGTTGCACCAATACCACCCCAATGAAGTGGCTCGGCGGTAATCGCAACCAAACCAGCCAAAGCACCGTTAACAGCCATGGTTAGATCAGCTTTACCGAATACAATGTGTGCTGTAATTAACGCGGCAATCAAACCACCACAAGCTGCTGCATTGGTGTTAACAAAAATATTTGCTACAGCATTCGCTTCGCCAATATCAGACACTTTCAGCTGAGAACCACCGTTAAAACCAAACCAGCCCATCCATAGAATAAACATACCAATTGCCGCAAGGGGCATATTGGCACCRGGGATCGCATTAATACGACCATCAGCAGTATATTTACCCTTACGTGCTCCCAGTAGTAAAACACCGGCAAGTGCTGCGGCAGCACCACACAGGTGAACTACCCCAGAACCTGCAAAATCTTGGAAACCTGCGGCATCAAGGAAACCACCGCCCCATTTCCACATGCCTTGCATAGGGTAAATAAAGCCTGTCATCACAATAGCAAAAACCAGAAATGCCCAAAGCTTCATCCGTTCTGCAACGGCACCCGACACAATGGACATTGCCGTCGCAACAAATACAACCTGGAAGAAGAAATCTGCTGCGCCGGAGTAATAGGTATCACCATTACTGGCCAAGACTTCTTCTGCCGTAGCATTTGCTATCGCGTTACCAAACCAGCCATCGGGCAAGAAACCACCCTCACTACCGCCATACATAATGACGTAACCCATCAACAGGTACATAGTGCAAGAGACAGCATACAACGCTACATTTTTGGTCAAAATTTCTGTGGTATTTTTGGCGCGAACCAACCCAGCTTCCAACATGGTAAAGCCAGCAGCCATCCACATAACCAAAGCACCACATACGAGAAAATAGAACGTATCCAGYGCGTATTTGACTTCAATTAATTCAGGACTCATTGTTCAATCTCCTGTTTTTTTATATGGCTTCTGARCCAACTTCACCAGTACGGATTCGAATCACTTCCTGTAGATCGGAAATAAATATCTTACCGTCACCAATTTTTCCGGTATGGGCTGCTGTAGTAATCGCGTCAATAGCACCCTCAACCATCTCATCTGCCAGGGCTAACTCAAGTTTTACCTTAGGCARAAAATCCACTACGTACTCAGCRCCCCGATACAGTTCGGTATGACCTTTCTGACGACCAAAGCCTTTCACCTCGGATACAGTCACACCCTGAACACCGATGGCGGCTAAAGCTTCACGCACATCATCAAGTTTGAAGGGCTTAACAACTGCTGTGATCATTTTCATCGCATTGCTCCTTAGGGATAAACGGCGCTTCCATTTCTGGAGTAATATCTGCTAAAAGAATGTACTTGTTAACAAAAATCGCCATTCGATTAATTACAAGCTTTTGCTAATAGCAAAAACGACAGAACTGTCACACCAGTCAGTGCCCCAGCACTCATCTTTATCGAGATCGGTATCAATCCAGCTCAGTGAGAAATCTAATCCTGAGTAAGACTTGCTGAGTGTAATAGAGTAATCAGAGTAGGAATCTTCACCATCACCAAGGAATGCTTCCTCAGCATCTTTGAGGTTGCTATCTTCACTATCGTGCTCAAAGGAGTTATATCCATAATGGAAGTCTAAGGAAAACTCTTGAGGCAAGCTCAGGCTATAGTCACCATAGACGTAGAAAAATTCACCCGTTTCTAGCCAATAGTCATCGGAATAAGCAAAGCCCAATGTTGCATCTGAATAAGAAACACTGGCGGCTATTTCCTGATAATCAAGATCACGCTTGCCGGTAAGGGTAAACTCGGTGGAATCAGAAGAAGGGTAATCGTAGTACAGGTAGCTTACATCATAGGAAACATCTTCTGAGAAGTTTCCGCTATAACCCACATAGTAATCGAGCTCCATATCAGCATCAGAGCTATCAGGGTCCTGAAAATCCACCATAGAAGCCCAAGCACCCAGGTAAATGCCGTTTTCAAAGGCAACATCAAATCCACCTTGAATAGCTGGACTCGTGTCATTTTGTGAAATACCACGGAATTTATAATCAGTGGTCAATGTGACGTTTCCCGAAGTCTCAAATGCCTGCGCAGTGGTGGCAATGACMGGTAACGTCAGTACAAGAGAGGTTAMAGCTAGGGTTTTCTTTAAGGCGTTCATATGTGCTTCTCCAAAACATAAACAACAACTAAAAATTAAACATCTACTATAAAAGTAACTAAATTCTTTATCTCACATTGAATAATGCATTTGGCGTGCCAAGACTTAAAAACCCTTTGTTAGCAGGAAGTTGAAAAGACTGACTCATATTGGCGCGCCTTTTTGGTGCATAAAATTTGTATAGAGTTTATTAGTGCACCAAAAAGTATCTGTTGCAAATATATCGATGTGAAGAAAATAAAAGAACATTAGRCTAAGTTCATTAATATCTAAGCGACAAAGGATTTGAATTGATTATTTGTACACVGGGGTAARTNTKWWKRCTARAMTNASCRAMATWYYYYWTRGAGYTANTSATNYAATGAAACCAGATGAATTACTGAACCAGTTTTTACACCAATTCAATAGTGTCATCACACCCGGAGCCGAAGCACTGGGAAGCGAGTTTCAACAAAAAATGCGCGCCGCAGCACAAGCTGCTTTTGATAAGCTTGATTTGGTAACGCGAGACGAGTTTGATGCTCAACGAGCGGTACTCAGCCGCACCCGAGAAAAACTCGAAGAAATGGAAAAGCTGCTAGCTGAACTAGAATCCCGTATTAAAGATTAATAAAAAATTACCGTTAAAACCCTAGAATCTAAAAACACTAAAATTTAAAAAACCATATTTTAAAACACAGGGATGGGCAGGATTCTATCTCTAAAAAGCAGAAGCTAATCTTCTGCCTAAATACCATGGAGGGTATCAATGGCTCTTGCCGTCATTCACACACGTGCCAAATGTGGCATTGAAGCACCCCCCGTCACAGTAGAAGTTCACCTGTCCAACGGACTGCCAAGCTTATCTATTGTCGGCATGCCCGAAACCGCGGTAAAAGAAAGTAAAGACCGTGTCCGCAGCGCGCTGTTAAATTCACATTTCGAGTTCCCTGCCAGGCGAATTACCGTCAACCTGGCACCCGCCGACCTTCCAAAAGAAGGCGGTCGCTTTGATCTTGCCATTGCTCTGGGGATTCTTGCCGCATCAAAGCAAATACCCAAAGATACCCTGAGCAACTACGAGGTTATCGGTGAATTAGCGCTTTCAGGGGAACTGCGTCCGGTGAATGCAGTTCTACCCACGTCCATTGCYTGTGCCAAGGTATCCCGAGCRCTTATTTTGCCCATAGAAAATGCGGATGAAGCCGCGCTATCCCATAGCACTGAAGTCTACCCTGCCAACCATTTACTCACCGTTTGTGCGCACCTGAACGGCAACCAAACTATTAAACAGCATCAATGCCCGCAACCACTTAAAACCACCACCCCTTGTGATGATATCAATGAAATTATCGGGCAATATCAAGCCAAACGTGCTCTGGAAATAGCCGCTGCAGGGGGGCATAACCTGTTGTTCAGYGGGCCTCCCGGAACAGGTAAAACTATGCTGGCCAGCCGGCTTCCTGGATTATTACCTCCTCTACAAATACCAGCAATGCTCGAAGTGGCGGCCATACATTCGGTCGCCGGTTTTGGCCTAAGACACCAACTTCAGCAACCACCCTTTCGCGCACCACACCATACGACTTCGGCAATTGCTATGGTCGGTGGCGGCAGTATCCCAAGACCTGGAGAAATATCTTTGGCTCACCACGGAGTGTTATTTTTAGACGAACTACCAGAGTTCCCTCGCAAAGTACTGGAAGCATTAAGGGAGCCTCTGGAGTCCCGAGAAATTATGATCTCCCGGGTTAATGCACAAATCTGTTATCCCGCAAATTTTCAACTAATTGCAGCCATGAACCCATGCCCCTGTGGATTTTTTGGCAGTGATCGCTGCCGCTGTACTCCTGACCAAGTACGCCGCTATAAGGATAAAATTTCCGGCCCACTTTTAGATCGTATTGATCTTCAGATAGAAGTCCCCCACCTATCAGGAGAGAAATTACTTAATGGTAAAACTGAAGGTGACAGCAGTACGATTGTCTATCAACGAGTACTGGCAGCTCGACAACACCAACTAAACCGGGCAGGGAAACTCAATGCTCACATATCTAACCGGGAAATCCGAAAATACTGCACCCTAAGCCTTAAACAGAAGGACCTACTGRATCGAGCCATACAACAACTGGGACTTACGGCTCGAGGATTTCATCGTATTTTAAAAGTAGCCAGAACTATTGCTGACCTGGAAGACAAAGCAACACTTAAGTCAGAGCATCTTTCTGAAGCATTGAGTTATCGACTTTCCATGTAAATGTCTTGTTAATCTCAATTAGCAATATAGCGTAGGCCATACAATTTATCTGGAGTGCCTTAAAATATTGGCCAAAATGTCAGAATTCTTTACAAAATCTATACATTTGCATTTACCACAATCTTAACTACTTGTTTTTGTTAATAAAARAAATATGGCCTACTTTTTGCATTATCATTAACCTAGCGGATTGTCTACACATTAAAAACAAAATGCGTAACCAATCTGCTTTAACAACAAGGTTTCATTAAGGGAGTAAACCAAAATGATAAAAGTAGCGAATAAAAAGGCTTTGCTGGTAAAAGCACTTATTCTGATAGCTGGCCCACTATTTATGGCAGCACACGCCAGTGCAGCCTTATTAGCTTTCCAAAACGGTGGTTTTGAAGGCTTTACCGGCAACACGAATAGCTGGAATAGCGCTGTTCCTCCTGGCTGGACAACCACTGCTGGTACACCAGATGTTTTTAATGAAAACACCACTTTCCAAAGCAATACATGGGGAGCAAGTAGTACCGGTGGTGACTTCTTGCATGGCATTGGCAATCAACCAGGTTATACCGAAAGTGCTCTTCAAGTAGGACTCGATGGTCTAGTTATTGGCCAACAATACGAAATCTCCTTTGAACAAAGTATCACTCAAAATCAGTGGTCACAAACAGGTGGTTACTGGCGTATCAAGTTTGGTGATGAAACTCAGGATTCTGACGTTATGAGTCTTCCAAACATTGATGCTTTCGAGGGTTGGGACTGGCAAACGATGATTTTTACTGCGACGGCTACAATTCAAACGCTTGAAGTATTTGCTTGGAGTGATACTGACAGTCGTAGAACTGACGTAGGTATTGACAGCTTCTTCYTGGGCGATCCCGGAGACAATCCTGATAACCCCGACACCCCCCAAGATCCCCAAGACCCCCCTTCAAACGTTCCTGAGCCATCAAGTATTATGATATTTGGTTTAGGTGCATTTATGCTGACGCTTCTCAGAAGAAAAGCAAAATGCTAGTAAGTATACGAAGATAGTTTTTCTTCTAAAATAGGGAAAGAGTCTTCTTTCCCTATTTTTTTGTCTCTTTGATTTAACCACCCTTTTCAAATTATCCRTTAATATAAWATGTCTATATATTAACCAAAACACCCTAATTTAAACTCATRCTTCATCAGATRCACCCTTAAGCATTAACTCACCCGYACTAACAYTGATATTTTAATGCAAGAGAAATACATCTTTTTCTTAATGATATGCATTAGATCTGGCCATTAATGAAGGGAGCTTTATGGTGTTTAAAGCAATTAAACTGGCAGCATATTTGATAAATAATTCACCTAAAGAGCTAGTAGGGGAAATTGTCATCACATTGACAAATTATCGTCGATCACGAGTGTTATAGTTYCTTACATACAGAGGATCTTGCCATGACTACCCCTATTGATAACAACACTGATGATAACAATGCCAATGCCGCCAGTAGCACAACCACAGATTTTCTCGCTTTATTGGATGGCTTGATTGAGAAAATACCCCAGCTGAGTAATAAAACAGCGGAAGGCATTGACTCAAAATTACGGGCAAATATCACCAAGATCACCAAGGGTATATCGCCCATGCAATTGGCCCTGGCGTATTCAGATTGGCTCGGGCACTTGTCCCTGGCACCAGGAAAACGTACTCAATTGCTACAAAGTTTGGCAGAAAAAATACTCAAATTATCAACGGCAGCGGCAAGATCACTCACGGGTAAAGATACCCAGGACACTAAACACTCATCACCTCTGTTCAAACATGAGCTCTGGAACAAGCCACCCTTTAATATATTGGCAAAGGGTCATCAAACTACCATGGACTGGCTGAAGGAAATGGCCACAGATGTACCTGGAATGGAGTCTTCTAGCTCCGACCTGGTCAGCTTTATCAATGAGCAACTATTTCAATTACTAGCACCATCGAATTCTCCTCTAACGAATCCAGAAGTACTTAAAACCACGTGGGATGAAAAAGGAAAAAACGTACTGAAGGGAATTTCCCACCTACAACGAGATATTCAAAAAAACCTGCTCAAGAAAAATGAACCTGAAATGGGTGAATTTAAAGTGGGCGAGAATATGGCTATCACACCCGGAAAAATTATTTTTCAAAATGATTTAATTGAGCTTATTCAATATAAACCGACAACCAAAACTGTTGCCCAGGAACCAGTATTGATCGTTCCTGCCTGGATCATGAAATACTATATTCTCGACCTTTCACCAGAGAAATCACTGGTAAAATATTTGGTAGATCAGGGGAAAACTGTGTTTATGATTTCTTGGAAAAACCCTGATAAAGAAGATCGGGAGTTATGCCTGGAGAACTATCTAAAATCGGGATTTTTTGCCGCATTGGACGCTGTTAAAGCGATTGTTCCTAACGTTAAGATTAATGCCGTAGGCTATTGTATTGGTGGCACCCTGCTGTCCATCGGTGCCGCTACTTTAGCCCGGGAAAATGATGACAGTCTTAACAGTATTACCCTGCTCGCAGCTCAGGTAGACTTTACTGAACCCGGTGAAATCAAACGCTTTTTAGGTGCCAGCCAACTGGCTTTTCTCGATAGCCTAATGTGGACAGATGGTTATCTTGAAGCCGCCAGTATGGGGGATGCATTTAAGGCATTACGCGCTGAAGATATGATCATCAACCCGGCCATTGAACGCTATTACCTTGGCCGGGAAACAAAACCCAATGCATTAATGGCCTGGAACGCAGATGGCACTCGAATGCCCGCAGCCATGCACAGCCGCTACCTGCAAGCATTGTTTATGGAAAACCAACTGGCTTCCTGCAAATTTATAGTGGATGGCAAACCAATAGCACTTCAGGATATTCGTGTACCMTTTTTTGTTATTGGTACGACCACAGACCACGTGGCCCCATGGAAATCCGTGTATAAAATCCAGCATCTTGGTCGGTCAGAAGTTACTTTTCTGCTCACTACAGGTGGCCATAATGCCGGTATCGTCTGCGGCCCAGAGCACCCCCGCCGTCAATTTCAGGTTATGACTCACGACCCAATGGACAAGTATATTGATCCTGATACCTGGGTAGAAACAGTAGAAACCCAGCAGGGCTCATGGTGGCCATTATGGGATTACTGGCTCAATGAGCAAAGTATTGGTGAAGCGCCCAAACGTACAATGGGCGCAAGTAAGAAGGGTTACAAAGCRCTTCGTGATGCTCCCGGCGACTATGTGCTCGGTTAGGACAAACATCGCTGACGACAGCTTTTGGCCCTGCTACAATCCCTCGCTTTTTTACAAGGCGTTCTTATGACCCAAGTATGGTTCACAAGCTCACCAGCAATAACCCAAATGAGCAGATTACCTATTGAACAAACTGAACCCTCAACAAAAGGCTGCCGTTAAATATATCGACGGCCCCCTACTGGTACTGGCTGGCGCAGGTAGTGGTAAAACCAGTGTRATTACCCAGAAAATTGCCTATTTGATTAATCAATGCGGCATCAGTGCCCGGAACATTGCTGCCGTCACGTTTACTAACAAAGCTGCCCGTGAAATGAAAGCACGTGCGGGAAAACTGATTAAAGGGAAGGAGGCAAGAGGCCTAACAGTATCTACTTTTCACAATTTGGGTCTCACCATTATCCGGCGTGAAATTAAACAATTGGGTTACAAGCCAGGATTCTCAATTTTTGATGCTGACGATGCCAAGAATCTGCTTAAAGAGTTAATGCTGAAGAATTCAGATTTGGATGCTGACCACATCGACCTGGTACAACATCAGATTTCCCAATGGAAAAACAACCTGCTCACCCCTTCACAGGCATTGTCTAAAGCAGAAAATAGTGGCGAACAATCCATAGCCATAGTCTATRAGCGCTATACCCAGGCACTGCAAGCCTACAATGCCGTGGACTTTGATGACTTAATCCAGATTCCTGCATGTCTATTTCGTGACTATCCAGAAATTCTGGAAAAATGGCAAAATCGTATTCGCTACCTACTGGTGGACGAATATCAAGACACCAATCATGCGCAATATCAATTAGTAAAATTATTAGTAGGATCACGCCATGCCCTTACAGTAGTGGGCGATGATGATCAGTCTATTTATGCATGGCGTGGTGCTCGCCCAGAAAACCTTACACAATTAAACGATGATTTTCCTGGATTGAAGGTTATTAAATTGGAGCAAAATTATCGTTCCACTGGCAGTATTCTAAAAGCTGCCAACCAACTCATCGACAACAATCCCCATGTCATCAGCAAATCATTGTGGAGTAAACTGGGCCCAGGAGAGCCACTTAGATTGATCCGCACCAGTAACGAAGAGGTAGAGACCGAACGTGTAGTCAATGAAATCCTGGACATGAAAATACGCAAACACTGCCATTTTCGTGATTTTGCTGTCTTGTATCGAAGTAACCATCAAGCAAAATTGCTCGAGATGAAATTACAAACCCAGGGTGTACCTTACCATCTCAGTGGCGGTACCTCGTTTTACGCACGGACTGAAATCAAGGACATCATGGCCTACCTTAGGTTGGTAGTAAATCCAGATGATGACAATGCCTTCCTTCGAATCATCAATACTCCTCGCCGCCAAATAGGTACCACCACTCTGGAGAAGCTCGGCCACTACTCCAACGAACGACATATCTCATTAATGGATGCCATTGATGAAATGGGGTTTCAATCTCAAGTCCCGAGTCAAAGCCTAGAACGGTTACAACGATTTAAACTGTGGCTACAAAATATAGGRCGCAATTGCAGTAACAACAATGCAATGGATGCCATCCGCGAGATGGTCACTGACATCGACTACGACGGATGGCTTCATCAGAATGCCAGCAGCCCCAGAATAGCCGAAAAACGTATGGAAAATATTAACTTTTTATTTGAACAAATAAAAAAWTTACTTGAAAAAGATGATATGGCCATAGYCGATAGTTTTGGTGAGAATTTCAATGAAGGTTCAGATGAAAACCAGATGGAAGATGCCATTGCCAAACTATTACTACGAGATTTACTGGACCGACAAGAAGAAGAGTCTGCCGATGACAAAGTACAATTAATGACCCTGCATGCGGCAAAAGGGCTGGAATTCCCCCATGTCTTTCTGATGGGTGTAGAGGAAGGTATTCTCCCCCACCGCAACAGCRTTGATGATGGCAAYATAGAAGAAGAGCGACGATTAGCCTATGTRGGTATTACCCGAGCCAARCAAAGCCTGATCATAACCATGGCCAGTAAACGAAAACAGTTTGGTGAAATTATCAACAGCACCCCCAGTCGCTTTCTGGACGAGCTACCTCAGGACAACTTAGAACGAGAAGGCTTTGGTGACGATAACCCTGAAGCGGCGAAAGAGAAAGGACAGAAATCATTAGATGCCCTTAAGGGTTTATTTGCCTGATTAATTTTACCTTACTTATTTTTCCAGGCCTNKTTTTTTAAGTAACCAAGGCAATTGACAAGTTTCTGCAACAGACTTCACACTACTTTCGGTAAAACTGCTTTACAGCCATTCGTCGTATAAACAAAATACTCCCCATAGATTACGGAGTAATAATGATGAACAGTATTTTTGTACTAGGGAGAGATAAAGGCGCACTGGATACTTTGTTGGCTAATGCCCCGGTCTTACCCAGTGTTGTCTCCAAACTGTTGGTATTGGACAAGAATAGTGAGGACTACTACGAAGATGTACTTTCCCTAGCATCGGAAGACCCATTTATTGCCGCAAAAATTATTCATCTGGCCAATTCAGCCGCCCTTGCAGGCAGAACGACGTCAGAAACACTGACACAAGCTGTCGTTCGTGTTGGCGTTAATCAGGTTTCTACACTAATCACGTCCATCTCTCTCTCCAAATCATTTAAACCCACGCATCAATCACACCGCAATCTTTGGTTGCACTCTTTACAAGTGGCTTTAGCCGCAACAAAAATTGCTCAATTAAATCGAATAAATGCCGAACAAGCTTATCTTTCCGGACTACTCCATGAAATTGGCCGATTTATTCTTCTAACATCTAATGTTGAAAAATTTGACCAATTGCCTGAAGCTTTTCAAGCCATGGGCCCCGAACTCATAGCTCAGGAAACAGTAATATTTGGTTACAACAGTATTGATTTGACCATAAATACGTTAAAGGCTTGGCATATACCTGATGCCATTACCAGTGCGATCACTGCACATTTATTGAACACAATAGCCGACCACTTTGACCCTGCTGAATTATTAACAATACCTGGCATGGAYACATTAGACACTGAGTCGCACACCCTTGGTGAAGTGCTTTCTGTCGCCACYGCTTTAAGCAAAATAATCCAGTTAAACCCGGAKATCGACACACTGGAAGAAAGTGATGTTGAAACAATGGTAAAGGGCGCTCTCTCCAACTTTACAGATAGCGGTCTATTTTTACCCCCTGCAGCATTGGCAAAATTACTACTTTCTACTGTCAGTGAAGCATCAGAATTGGCTGCATCTCTGGGTGTAGGGTAAAATACTAGGAGTAAAAAAGAGAAAAAATTGCCAAGACTAGTACGTAAAAGGCAACCTTTTTTGAATAACGATTTCAGTTGGTGTTAGCTTACAACCATAGGCCAAAACCTCAACACCCACCGCGATAGCTTCACGCAGAATTAACCCGTACCCAGGATCAATATCATCAGCGGGACCAACGGTCTCAGCACCTGTATGTTGCACACAGAAAACCAATACAGCTCGATGCCCGTCTTCAACCATTTTTATCAGTTCACGCAGGTGTTTTGCTCCACGTGTGGTCACCGCATCGGGAAATAATACACGGCCATCCCCCACTCCCAACGTGGTATTTTTGACTTCTACGTAACACAACTGATCACCCTTACTTAACAACAAATCAATACGACTTTTTTCTTCGCCGTATTTTACCTCTGGACGAATGCTGTCGTACCCTTGCAATTCAGTAATGGTGCCGTTTTCAATGGCCTCACGAACTAAGTGATTTGGGCGCTGGGTATTCACACCACAAAGAAAGCCRTCCGGGGTAGTCGTTATYTCCAAYGTACCYSGCAACTTACGTTTTGGGTTGTCCGARCGRGAAAACCAACAGGGTGTTTCTGTTTCCCAGCARTTTTTCATGGAACCCGTATTGGGGCAATGAATGGTCAGYTCYTCRCCAYCATCYARYCTGATATCTGCAAGGAAMCGTTTATAGCGYTTGAGCAACGTAGCTTTCTCAAAATGYGGGGACAATATCATGCCAAWGCCTTYCTCATACGYTCRACACCTAGCTGCAACCTMTCTAAAGGCTCCGTATAGGCAAAACGCACATGGTGGSTGGCTCGATGCTTYCCRAAGTCTGTTCCTGGCGTACARGCCACRCCATGCTCYCKYAGCAACCACCAACARAACTCTTCACAATYATCCGTAAACCGCTGAACATCTGCATACACATAAAATGCCCCGGAAGGGACATGGCTGATACCAAAGCCCAAATCACGTAAAGCCGGCACCAAAAAGTCTCGTCGCTGCTTAAACTCGGCTCGCCGCTGCTCCAAAATACTCAGTGTTTCCGGTTCAAAAGCAGATAATGCCGCGTACTGAGCAATACTGGGACTTGAGATGTAAAAATTTTGCACCATGACATTAATGATACTGGCCATACCTTCTGGTACGACCATCCAACCCAAACGCCAACCGGTCATCCCAAAAAATTTGGAAAAACTGTTAATAACAAAAGCCTCATCTGTAATCTCAAGAATAGAAACTACGGACTCATCGTCATAAATCAACCCATGATAAATTTCATCAACAACTAGGCTTCCGCCACGCTGCGATACTTCTTTGTGTAGAGCTACCAGATTCTCTCTGCTGATAACTTCACCCGTAGGGTTGTTCGGTGATGCCACCATTACACCAACGGTATTCGCCTTCCAATGTGACGCCACCAGCTCGGCTGTCAATTGATAATGATCTGCCGCATCAACAGGAACAAATTGAGGCTCTGCATCTAAGCGCCTGACAAAATTAGGATTACAGGGGTAACCGGGATCAGACATCAACAAACCATCTCCAGGATTTAACAGCAACTCACAAACCATACCAAGAGCTGCACTACTTCCGGTGGTGACAATAACTCGCTGGGAGTCAATCTTTAGACCGTACTGATGTAAATAATGGTCCGCAATGGCCTGACGAAGTTCAGGGATGCCACAGGGGGGGGTATAGGATGTTTTTCCCTCAGTAATGGCCACTTTTGCTGCCTCAGCAATTGGCTGAGCAGTGGCAAACCCTGGTTCACCCACCCCCATTCTGACAATATCTTGCCCTTGGGACTGCAATTCAACCGTTGCTTCAAGAAAATCCACGGCTCTAAATGATGTCAAATTGTGGGTTCGATCAGCTAAGCGCACGTGCTTTCACTCCTTCTTATCACTCTGGTCCGTAAAGTGATGCCAGATAAAACGAATAAAGATAAAGATCGCGCATTATGGCTCGATTAATCCAACAATCAAACAATCTCACTTGTTATACACAAACGTAATGTATTGGTCATTTACCTCTTTTACAATGGCTTACGGTCAACCTTGTTACAGCAATTTACAATGCTTATTTATGGCTAAAAAGTCATAAAAATGGCTTTTCTAGCTAATTACAGCAAAAAATTGTATTTTTTTACTTGAAAAAAAGCTCCACTAGCACTATAAACGCGGGTCTCGTAAATCACCGAGTGTTGGAACACATGCCAAAAAAAGCAGAAACAGCCACAGTCGCCGCACTCCACGGCTTTGCACCCTACACCGAGAAAAAAGGTGAAGAGTACATGAATGAAGCGCACCAAGAGCACTTCAAAAACATCCTGATGGCCTGGAAACGGGAATTAATGGAAGAAGTAGACCGCACGGTATCTCATATGAAAGATGAGGCTGCCAACTTTCCAGACCCAGCAGACAGAGCCACCCAGGAAGAAGAATTCAGCTTGGAATTACGCACCAGAGATCGTGAACGTAAACTGATCAAGAAAATTGACAGTACCGTTGAACGCATAGAAAGCGATGATTACGGCTTCTGTGACCAATGTGGTGTCGATATCGGTATTCGCCGGCTGGAAGCTCGCCCTACAGCAAATCTCTGTGTGGACTGTAAAACACTGGATGAAATTAGGGAACGACAGCTCACTGGTGGCTGACAATTTGTCGGGGTGGCTCTCTGAGTGCCCCGTATTACCATGATGACGAATTCACCCAGCTATTCTTACCCCCATCATCCTTATATAGGGCGCTTTGCCCCATCACCTTCTGGCCCCCTGCATTTTGGTTCGCTGGTCAGCGCCTTGGCCAGCTATCTCGATGCCAAAGCCCACCATGGTAAATGGCTTGTAAGAATGGAGGACATCGATCCGCCAAGGGAAATTGATGGCGCCGCTGCCACCATTCTCCAACAGCTACAACAACACGGGCTTTATTGGGACGGAGATGTCCTACACCAAAGCCAACGGTCTAAAGCTTATCTGACCGTCCTGGAAAAATTAAAGCAATCAAACCTTGCCTATCCCTGTCAGTGCAGCAGGCAACAACTGAAAGAAAAAGGTGGGGTTCATAACCACCCTTGTTTGCCAGGCAACCCGGCCAAACCATCAGCCATTCGATTAGCCATTTCTAATGATGCCAAGGTTGAATTCAAAGATCTATTCCAGGGCCAACAGCAACAAGACATTAAATATCTCGTCGGCGATATGGTGCTATACCGTAAAGATGGCTTGTTTGCCTATCAACTTGCCGTTGTCATTGATGATGCGTTTCAAAACATAACCCATGTTATTCGGGGCAGTGATTTGCTGGACTCCACACCCAGGCAAATTTATCTACAACAACAACTGGCGCTACATACACCACTGTATGGTCATATCCCCATAGCCATAAATTCAACAGGACATAAACTCAGTAAGCAAAATTTGGCCACACCCATTAATTACGATACCCCTGCGATGAACGTAGCAACAGCTATACGCTGGCTTGGCTTGCCACTACCCAAGTTACACCACAACAATTGCAATGATCTCTTGGCCTGGGCAATACAACACTGGCAACGAGGATTAATACCGCCAGTGATGGAAAGGCTTGCATCCAGCTGATTTCCGGGTAACACTATGTGYGCAGTAAACAAACAATAAAAATAAATAATAAAAACAATGCTGGATATATTGCTAGGCGGGCAAAGGGTATTAACCTCGAGGCCGATAGCACATGGGATACAGGGGAAGCCTAAGGGCTTCCTTTTTTAATACCTTTTCCACCGTCGATCATAAAAAGTCTTTTCCAAATCCCTATGTTAGAATCGCCTCTTTCGTGAGCAACCCGTATAGCGGTGATACTTAAACGTGACTTTCGAACCACAATATCAAATACGACTCTCATATAATGCTAAAAAAAATCTCTAAATTTTTCAGGAGAAACAATCTCGACACCACGAAGGGTCCCCATATACTTCGTTCGGGACAACACGCGCTATCACCCCAAAAAATAAGTTCTGGGGCAAGAAAAGTTGTCGAACAATTAAGTCGTGATGGCTATCAAGCCTACTTGGTCGGCGGCTGTGTTCGTGACTTGATGATGGAGCTTAAACCCAAAGACTTTGATGTCGCTACAGACGCCACCCCCGAACAAGTCAAACAACTGTTTAAGCGCTCTCGAATTATTGGCCGCCGGTTTCAAATCGTCCATGTCAGAATGGGTCCTGAGATTATCGAAGTCACAACATTCCGAGCCCATCACACTGACAAAAAAATCCATCGAGACAAAGCTCAACGCTCCGCCAAAGGCATGCTACTGCGAGACAATATTTTTGGTTCCATTGATGAAGATGCCAGTCGTCGCGACTTCACTATGAATGCCTTCTATTATCGTCCTCAGGATAATAGTGTCTATGACTATGCCAACGGCCTGCCAGATATAGAACAACGGTTAATACGGATTATAGGCAACCCTACTGACCGCTATCGGGAAGACCCCGTCAGAATGCTCAGAGCTGTGCGCTTTGCCGCCAAGCTAGGCTTTAAACTTGAAGAAAACACCGCTAACGCTATTAGTAAAACATACCAATTACTGGCAGATATACCTCCAGCGAGGTTGTTTGATGAGGTTCTCAAGCTATTAATAAATGGTCATGCCTTGGCAACCTTTCACCTACTTCGCCAATACCAACTGTTTGGCATTCTGTTTCCCGCAACAGAAGATGCCCTAGCCAAAGACCCAGGCTATTACCTTAGGTTTGTAGAACAAGCACTGACCAATACGGACAAACGCATTCGTAGCGGCAAGCACGTAACACCAGCCTTTCTCTTTGCAGCATTACTATGGCCGGCACTAAAAGAGTGGGAGCAGCAATATACAAAACAGGACGACTCCCCGATCTACTCACTACAAAAAGCTGCTGGGGAAGTTGCCACTCGCCAGTGTCAGCGAGTAGCCATACCACGCCGGTTTACATTACCCATGCGGGAGATTTGGGAGCTTCAACTTCGTTTGCCACGACGTGCAGGCAGCCAAGCTTTTCGCCTGATGGAAAACAAACGCTTCCGCGCCGGCTATGACTTCTTGTTATTGCGCGAGGATGCAGGAGAAATTGAATCAGAATTAGGCCAATGGTGGACCATTTTTCAGGATGCTGATGAGGGCAAACAACAAGAAATGGTCAATGCCATTCAGCAACCAAAAAGTAAACGTCGCCGTCGTAAAAAACCCTCTCAACCAAAAAAACCTGTTCATGACTAAAACTGTCTATATCGCTCTTGGCAGTAACCTAGACAACCCWCARCAACAGGTCAAAACTGCCATCACCGAGCTAGGCAACCTTGCCAACACAAAGGTAACCGCTATCTCTCATTGGTATCGCAGTTCACCCATGGGACCACAGAATCAGTCTGATTACGTCAATGGTGTAGCCAAACTGTGTACAGGACTAAACCCTCAACAATTACTAAGCGCACTGCAAGACATCGAAAACAGACACAACAGAGAAAGGCTCGAACACTGGGGCCCTCGCACACTTGACTTGGATCTTTTGCTTTACGGCTCAGACGTTATTGACCAGCAAAACTTAAAGGTGCCCCACCCCGGGATGACAACACGTAACTTTGTATTAATACCCCTGGCAGATATTGACCCGCAATTAATATTACCTAATGGAATCAACCTCAAAACACTCTTGGAAAATTGCTCTTCAGAAGGTATCGTTCGCATCTCATCAGGAGATACCCGTGACACAACAGGCCAATAACCAGCCCCTAGTACTTGAGGATACCCGGCTACCTGGCTTTATCGCTGTGGAAGGCCCTATTGGCGTCGGCAAAACAACCTTGGCCAAACGGCTGGCAAACAGTTTCAATTACGAAATGCTGTTAGAGCACGCTGAAGACAACCCCTTTTTAGAGCGCTTTTATCAGGATCGCAGAGCTGGCGCATTGCCCACCCAGCTATATTTTTTGTTCCAAAGGGTCAAACAAATTCAGGAAATTCGCCAAGGTGACATGTTTCAACAGGTCCAAGTCGCTGATTTTCTCATAGAAAAAGACCAACTATTTGCTCAAGTCACACTAGATGATGAAGAGCTAAAGCTCTATCAGGCCATCTACCAGCAACTTACCATTGATGCACCTAAACCTGATTTAGTGATTTATCTTCAGGCCCCCACAGAGGTATTACTAGAACGTGTTCAGCGTCGTGGTATTCAGTCTGAAAAACCTATTGATGCCGATTACCTCGGCCAATTAAATGATGCTTATACCCAGTTCTTCTACTATTACGATGACGCTCCATTATTAATAGTGAATGCCACCGACATTGACTTAGCTAACAGTGAGCAGGATTATCAAGACTTGGTGAAATATATGCTTAACATTAAGTCTGGTCGTCATTACTACAATGCTCACTCCTCTTTTTAATTAGCGCAAACAGGATATCAAACATGCAGACGGTCACTATTAATACTCTGAATGCACTAAAGGAAAAAGGTACAAAATTTCCTGTCATCACCGCTTATGACGCATCATTTTCTCGACTTGTTGAACATGCAGGCATCGAGGTTGTATTAGTAGGTGATTCACTCGGCAATGTTATCCAAGGCCATAGCAGCACCGTTCCCGTCAGCATGGATGACATGATTTATCATGTTCAGGCTGTATGTCGAGGCAACAACAAATCGCTGATTATTGCGGACCTTCCCTTCATGGCATACGCCACAGAAGAACAAACCATGGAAAATGCCGCGTTGCTTATGCAAGCTGGCGCTCACATGGTAAAACTGGAAGGTGGTGCATGGCTCGAAGAATCAGTACTGATGCTCAGTGAGCGGGGCATTCCTGTATGTGGCCATTTGGGCCTTACTCCACAATCGGTCAATAAATTTGGTGGATACAAGGTGCAAGGCCGCACCAGCGAAGCGGCAGAACAAATGATTCAGGATGCTCTCCTACTTGAACAAGCCGGCATCGATATACTCGTCCTTGAATGCGTTCCCACACCGCTGGCTAGCAAAATCGCCCGTGAACTCGATATACCCGTCATAGGTATTGGTGCCGGGCCAGATACCGATGCTCAAGTACTGGTCATTTACGACATACTGGGGCTATCACCGCACCAACCTAAATTTGCAAAAAACTTTTTGCAGGATACCGGCAATATAGAATCTGCATTGAAAACTTATGCCGATGAAGTCCGCTCCGGGGCCTTCCCAACAACAGAGCATGGATTTAAGTCATAATTATAATATAACTGGCTTACAAACATGAGCTGCCAACAGGACGCTGTTTATTCACCTCAAAAGAAATGAATTATTCGACTACCCCACCATGTCGAATCTAGAGATAGAATGTGCATAAAAAATAACTCATTTATTGCACATCTAAACTAAACTTCTCATTACATAATTACTCTATTAACTGTGCCTGGCAGTTTGAGGACGTATTATTTATGGCAACAATTAATGACACTATTCTAAAATTAGAAACTTAACACCATGAATATGTATCGCCGATCAACTAAGAACTTCAGGCCAAACATACTTATGATGCTTGTTATTATTGCAGGACTAATCCCAAGTACCGTTGCCGCCTTTGGCTTCAGCCTTGAAACCACTCAGAAAAGCATTGAAAAAAAATACAGCAATATAAACCACATTGATGGCAGCCACTTCTTAAAACTAAACACCGAAAAAACCCTTATTTTTGATATCCGACAACAAAATGAATTTGATGTCAGTCATATAAAAAAAGCTATTCGTGTTGACCCCAACATTACCAATAAAGATTTTATGGACAAGTTTGGCCTTCAGATAAAAGGCCAAAATGTTGTCTTCTATTGTTCAGTAGGCTGGCGCTCTTCTACGCTAGCGGCACATCTCCAACCGTTACTTTTAAAACAGGGTGCMGATAAAATTTAYAATCTAAAAGGCGGTATTTTTCAGTGGCGAAATGAACAACGAATATTAATTCAAAATGGGCAGCCTACACAATTTGTTCATCCCTTCAATTCCTTTTGGGGACTATTACTAAAAGACAAAAATTCTATTAAATTTTTTCCTGAAAAAATTCCCACCNANAANNNAGYTNNCMRWTRRTYWAYANMTTAAYMRCYCWGATYACACARTATTATTCCTGCCAAACAGCRTRCTTACCCATCACCGAGAGAAAAAKATCTGACCCCAAAAAATTGTCCAGCCAACKCTGAAGRTTTGGATAMGGRGCACCATCAAACCAATCTTTATCCACAAAAGAAAACTGACGAACAAAGGGGAAAATTGCTACATCAGCAATACTGATACTMTTCCCTAAAAAATATCTTCCAGTCGTTAATTTTTTCTCCAAAACAGCTAAAAAARTCTCTGCTTGAGAGCGATAATATTCCATAGATTGTTCAGGGTAACGATCAAAATATTTGTAATGATCCARGTGAGTTTTAAATTTTCCATCATTCTCTTGAATYAGCCCACTGATCTCRGYTTCCACACTGTCACTCCACCAACCATCAGGGTCATATTGCTCTATAGCCCAATGCATAACATCGTAGCTTTCATCCAACACCGTACCCTCAGGTAAAATCAATACCGGYACCGTCCCCTTGGTCGATGCTGCTAACATCGAAGCTGGCTTATCTCGTAACAATATTTCACGCAACTCCACCTGAACACCCGCATAGTGAAGAGCCATTCGAGCACGGATGGCATAGGGGCAACGACGAAAAGAGTAAAGTATCGGTAACATAACAACCGTGGCTGAYTATAAATGAGAGACGCAAGTTTAGAAGCAAAGAGTAACAAAATAACGCTTTTCTGTAACAGTGCTGTCTTATAATAGACTCTCGCTCATCACAGCGCTTCCGCCTCTGGCACAAAACTCCGAGAACCCACCTTATGAATCTTCTACCACACATTGAAATCGAGCCAGCGGTAGCAGCAAACGCATCCATCATTTGGCTACATGGGTTGGGAGCTAATGGTCATGATTTTGAGCCCATCGTTCCTGAGTTAAATCTGCCCATCAATATGGCCGTTAGATTTATTTTTCCACATGCCCCAGAAATACCTGTGACCATCAACGGTGGCTGTATTATGCCTGCCTGGTACGACATTCTGGAAATGTCGATAGATCGCAAGGTTGATGAACAACAATTACGACAATCTGCTTCCGCGATACAGGCCCTTATTGACAGGGAAATCGATCGAGGCATTGATAGTAAGCGAATTATTATTGCAGGATTTTCTCAAGGTGGCGCMGTAGGTTTTCATGCCGCCTTAACCTATTCCAAACCATTGGCGGGGTTACTGGCATTATCTACGTATTTTGCCACGGTTAATTCCATCACTATTGCCCAGGCCAACCAAAACCTGCCCATTCAAATATTTCACGGCACCAATGATGACGTTGTCCCCGAAATTCATGGCCAAAATAGCGTAAAGTTTTTATCCGCATTAGGGTTTGAACCGAATTATAAAACCTTCCCCATGGAACATGCAGTTTGTATGGAGGAAATAAAGGCTATCTCGACCTGGATACAGACAGTCTTGAACCCATAAATAATATGCCTGAAACTACCGAAGACAGCACCGAGTAAAAACTATGAGCCCTACCAGACCACAATATCCTCATGCCCAACCACCCAAGCACGGGGAGCCCATGGAAGTCGCCAAAGGGGTCTATTGGTTGCGTATGCCCCTGCCCTTCAAACTTGATCACATCAATCTATGGATGCTTGAGGAGGAGGATGGCTGGACCATCGTGGATACGGGGCTAGCCACAGATGCTACCATCGATATTTGGGAGACTTTGTACCAAAAAATTACTGAACATAAACCCATTAAACGCCTGTTAGCCACACATATGCATCCAGACCATATCGGCCTGGCAGCCTGGCTATGTCGTCGAAGTGGTGCAGAATTATGGATGTCTCGCAGTGAATATATGTACTGCCGAATACTCCTAGAAGACAACAATAGAGAAGCACCAGATGAAGCGGTAGCATTTTATCAAGCTGCAGGGTTTAACGAAGAACAACTTAATTACTATCGTTCAAAATTTGGATCTTTTGGTGGCATGATTCGAGGAATGCCAAATACCTATCGCCGGCTAAAGGACGGTGACAGCTTAACCATTAACAACCGCCAATGGCTGGTAGTCATGGGTTCAGGCCACTCTCCCGAGCACGCCTGCTTCTTCTGCCCTGAGCTCGAACTGTTTATTGCTGGCGATCAACTACTCCCCACCATATCTTCCAATGTCAGTGTCTGGCCTGTTGAACCTCAAGGCAACCCTCTGAAAGACTGGATGGAATCCTGCCTCAAGCTTCAATCAATTTTGCCGGAAAATACACTCGTACTACCCTCCCACGGATTACCTTTCAGAGGTGCAAGACCACGCTTACAAAAACTGGTTGATGAACATGAAAAAGATTTACAAATTATTTATAACAACTGTCTCGAACCAAAGCGGGTGGTAGACATCTTTCCTCTGATCTTTAAATCAACCATTAATCATTCCACRCTGGTGCTCGCTGCGGGTGAAAGCTATGCACACCTGCATTGTCTTATGGCTCGTGGAAAACTCTGTATGGAAAAGGATGACCGTGGAATTAACTGGTACCGACAAACCTAGCAACCTTTACTCTCAACCTATAGCAACCATTTGTCGGTGATGCCAACGACTCAGTAATAACTGTGCTGCCACAGCACCAATCAATGCCAACATCATGTCCCACTGTGCATCCCAAACATCACCTTGAGCACCGAGAAAGTCCAGGGAACCATCGCCACCAATGACCACAGACCACCATTCGATCAACTCATAAAACGCACTAAAAGCTAAACAAAAACAGGTGGCAAGAAAAAACAACCAACCTTTACCTTTGTTCTGATTCACAATATTCAGCACTTGTTTTCGCCACAGAATTTCCCTGGCCAAAATGGCAGGAATAAACCCCTGGGCCAGGTGCCCAATACGGTCGTAATGATTACGAGAAAAATCAAACCAGTCCTGTATCCAAAAACCCAGTGGCACCCTGGCATAGGTATAGTGCGCACCCACCAACAAAATGACGATATGAACAAAAATCAGGTAATAGCTGATACGGGTTAAAGGAAAACTGTCGTGGGTATACAACAAGAGTGGCAGCGCGATAATGACAGGAATCGCTTCCAGCCACCAAGTCAGACGATCATAGGGGGAAACCCAGGACCAAATCATTGTGAGAAATAACAGGGCTAGTAATAGAAGCAATTCTTTTGTGTCTGCCACTTAATCCACCCCTGCTGTCACTAAAGCTAAATCAACGCCAACAAATTCTGAAAATATTAGCGTGTAACTAATCACCCCAACGAGGAATCAATCCCTGCTCTATATCCAAATGATCAAGTATTCTCGCCACTATAAAATCCACCAGGTCATCAATGGTTTCAGGATTTTGATAAAAACCAGGCATAGCAGGTAACACTGTTACCCCCAGTCGAACCAGTTTAAGCATGTTTTCAAGATGTATTTCTGACAAGGGTGTTTCCCTTGGCACTACAATCAACTGGCGTTTCTCTTTTATGGCCACATCCGCAGCACGCTCAATAAGATTGTTGCTGGCACCGCAGGCAATGGCAGAAAGTGTTCCACCGCTGGCCGGACAGATCACCATCGAAGAGGGAGATGCTGAACCTGAAGCAACTGCTGAAAACCAATCTCGAGATGTATTCACTACAATTTGTCCYGGTTCAGCATCAAAGTTTAAGGTTAGAAACTCCTCCAAACCGTCATCACTGGGTAAATCCAGCTCTGTTTCTGTCGCCACTACAACCCGGGCAGCTTCAGAAATTAAAAACTGTACCTGGCAATTTGCCTGAACTAGGCAATCCAGTAGCCTTAAACCATATTGAGCACCGGATGCACCTGTCATTGCTAATGTAACGGAACGATTAAACTCAGGCATTCGCTCTTTTCTCCCCAGTTGTACTAGCTCTTTTCTCTAAAGCCTTCACCAGCTTACCGTGAAAACCAGAAAAACTACCATTGCTCATCACTACAATGTGYGTCAAACCATCAGTCCTTTTAAGTGTCTGCTTAATGAGTACGTCAATGTCATCTACAACCTTGGCAGGAGCAGAACCGCCACTCACAACTTCGGCCAACGACCAATCGATATTATCCGGCTGGTACCACAACACCTGATCTGCCAACTTGGTCGCTTCTGCCAATGTATTTTTATGAATACCCAACTTCATAGTATTTGAACGAGGCTCTATAACAGCAATAATTGTCTCGCTGCCTACCTTGTTGCGAAGGCCCTCCAAGGTCATCGAAATTGCCGTGGGGTGATGAGCAAAATCATCATAAACAGAAACACCGTTAATAGTGGCCAGTTTTTCCATACGACGTTTTACACCCATAAACTGGCACAAAGCTTCACAGGCTATAGCCGGCTTCACGCCCACATGACGCGCAGCAGCAATGGCCGCTAAACCATTTGAGACATTGTGAACGCCCGTTTGCCCCCAACGAACACTCCCCTGCCGTTCCCCCTGAAAACTGACAGAGAAAACTGAACCATCCRCTTCTGTCAGCGATATTTCCCAATCACCGCCTTCTCCCAAAGACTGCAACTCCGACCAACATCCCCTGTCTAGCACATCTTGTATATTGGCATCACCCAACGGAGCTATGATTAARCCTTTRCYTGGAATCGTTCTGACAAAATGATGGAACTGGGTTTGAATGGCATTAAGGTCAGCAAAAATATCGGCATGATCAAATTCTAAATTATTGAGAATGGCCGTACGGGGYCTGTAATGKACAAACTTGGATCGYTTGTCAAAAAAGGCACTGTCATATTCATCTGCCTCCACCACAAAAAARGGGGTATCTCCCAAGCGRGCCGATACATCAAAATTACTGGGTACCCCTCCGATAAGAAACCCKGGTTTCATCCCKGCATATTCCAGAATCCAGGCCAACATACTGGAAGTCGTCGTTTTACCATGGGTMCCCGCCACYGCCAGCACCCATTTTTCCTTTAGAARRTAGTCRCACAACCATTGTGGRCCAGAGGTATAGGGAATTCGGTTATCCAGTACATATTCCACCGCAGGATTACCTCGAGACAARGCATTCCCTATCACCACTAAATCAGGCATAGGATTGAGCTGCGAAGGGTCATAACCCTCWATCAATTCAATACCCGCCTTTTCGAGCTGYGTGCTCATGGGGGGATAAACATTGGTATCGCTACCTGAAACCCGAAAACCGGAGGCTTTAGCCAACTGAGCCAGAGACCCCATAAATGTGCCACAGACACCTAAAATATGAATATGCATTCGTCAACAACAACCTGTTAAATCAGTGGGATAGCKAAATGGCAACAGCCACACAGTATCACCGAGGTATATGGAAATTCTGAGRACAACATAGCCTAATTTCACCACCATGCAACCCTTGGTGTTTCAAAGATGCCTAATGGCGTATCTCATGTTGTACAAAAGGTGCCTAAAATCACAAAAAATGACATAAAAATGAAATCCAGACTACTTTCCAGTATCATTCGCGGCTCTTCAAAAGCAGTGCTTATACGAGACAAATAATGTCAAAGAAAAATGCATTTTATGCCCAATCTGGTGGCGTAACAGCCGTTATCAATGCCAGTGCCTGCGGCGTTATCGAAGCCGCACGAGACAGCGACAAGATTGGTCACGTCTATGCCGGTCACAATGGCATTATCGGTGCACTGCGTGAAGATTTAATTAATACCAGTGAAGAATCGCCCAGCACTATTGCCGCACTTCGCCACACTCCTTCGGGTGCTTTTGGCTCCTGTCGCTATAAGTTAAAAAGCTTTGAAGAAAACAAAGCTGAATATGAACGTTTGATTGAAGTATTTAAGGCACACGATATTGGCTACTTCTTCTATAACGGTGGTGGTGATTCTGCCGATACTTGCCTTAAAGTTTCTCAACTGTCGCAACAAATGGGCTACCCCATTCAAGCCATTCATATCCCAAAAACAGTGGATAACGATTTACCCTATACCGACAATTGCCCTGGCTTTGGCTCCGTCGCTAAATATGTAGCGGTGTCCACCAAAGAAGCCAGCCTGGATATTGCCTCCATGTGTGAATCTTCCACCAAGGTATTTATCCTTGAAGTAATGGGCCGTCATGCTGGCTGGATTGCTGCGGCTGGCGCTCTGGCTTCTGAAGAGGCCGGTGATCCACCTCATATTATCCTGTTGCCAGAAATCCCCTTTTCTCAAGAAAASTTTCTTGCCCGTGTAGAAAAAACAGTCACCGAACAAGGGTATTGCGTAGTTGTTGCCTCTGAAGGTACGAAATATGCTGATGGTTCATTAATCTCTGGTTCCATTACCACAGATGCATTTGGTCACCAACAATTGGGTGGCGTCGCCCCCACATTGGCCAACTTGATTAAACAAAAGYTGGGATACAAATATCACTGGGCACTGGCCGACTACCTACAGCGTTCAGCTCGACACATCGCTTCAGCCACCGATGTGGAACAGGCCTATGCTGTTGGTCGTGCCGCAGTGGAATATGCACTGGCAGGGAAAAACGCTGTAATGGTTACCATTGAACGTAATGAAGGTGCGGAGTATTCCTGGAGTCTAGGAGAGGTACCACTAGAACAAGTCGCCAACCAGGAAAAAATGATGCCCCGCAGTTATATTACTGAAGATGGCTATGGCATTACCCAGGAAGGACGTGACTATTTGTCTCCGCTGATTCAGGGCGAAGACTACCCACCGTATAAAAACGGTATTCCCCTGTATGCAAAATTGGCAAAAGTTCCTGTGGAGAAAAAGCTCAACACACCTTTTGATGTATAACCTTTAAGGTGTCATTAGAGTAAGCCTAGCTTTCCAACATAAAGGTTACCGGTCCATCGTTGCATAAGGACACTTGCATATTGGCACCAAAAATCCCGGTGGCCAGTTGTGGGCAAATTTGTTTGGCCTGATCTACAAAATAGTTATACAACACTTCAGCCATCTCTGGCGGTGCCGACAAAGTAAAGCTGGGACGCAACCCCTTACGCGTATCTGCCGCCAAGGTAAACTGGGAAACAACCAATAAGCCTCCTCCCGCCTGCTGTACATTAAGATTCATTTTGTCATCTTCATCCGGGAAGATTCGGTAGTGCATGACCTTGTGTAACAGCTTTCTGGCAGACGCCTCCGTATCTTCTCGTTGCACGCCAAGCAACAGTAAAATACCACGATTAATTTCCCCGACAATTTCACCATTTACCCCAACACTGGCGTGRCTGACACGTTGAATCAAACCTAACATAAATACTTTAACTCCCTAGATCTTAATCACGTTACGCGGTTTGCCTGCCACAAATGCCTGAATATTTTCAGCTACCTGAGCAATTAAGCGTTGACGTGACTCCCTTGCCACCCAGGCACTGTGAGGCGTCACTATCAAATTAGGAATTTCAGGATTTAACAATGGATTACCATTCCGAGGTGGCTCTTCTGTCAAAACATCTACCCCCGCACCACCAATAACACCATCTTCCAGCGCATCAGCTAGCGCCTGCTCATCCACAATTCCACCACGGGCACAGTTAATCAATAGTGCCGTACTTTTCATCATGGCTAGTTGTTGATGACCAATAAGATTTYGAGTTTCTTCGGTAAGAGGACAATGCAAACTAATCACATCAGCTTCAGCTAATAATGTATCAAAAGGTATTCTGTCTACCTTGTCACTATGTCGCCAGGGAAATGCTGCAACCTTCACCTCCATACCAAAGGCTCGACCAACATTTGCTACACCTTGACCCAACTGGCCATAACCAACAATACCCAACACCTTCCCAGCCAGYTCACTGACGGGAAAACTYAGTAAACAGAAAAACGGGCTTTCTGCCCATCGACCATCAAGAGCCGCCACATTGTACTCTGGCAGCTTAGTCGTCAGCGCCATGATCAACGCCCAAGTATGCTGTACAACAGATGCCGTGCCATACCCCACTACGTTAGAGACTGTTACACCATGCGTATTAGCCRCACYTATATCTATTACATTAGTACCGGTAGCCAGAACCCCRATATATTGCAGTGCTGGATTTGCCAAAAATTCTGYGTCACCAATRGGGGCTTTATTGGTTAAAACTATCTCTGCACCCAGAATACGTTCAGCCACCAATTCAGGCGGACATGTAYCATAAATGGTCCATTCAACCGGCAGTCCTAAAATTGGCCCAAGATCCACATCATCAGGGCCGAGGCTATCCGCATCGAGAATTACACCTTTCATCTTTTCTRCCTTGAGACTATCTTGAAGATCAATTTAGTTGGCTTGAAGCCCRTTAAGCTKGAAACCATTTTRYTAGYSGTMACAATTGTTAAAAANAACCGTRAGGAAGTGTACCCCATGTCATCTAAACCACGCATTACCATCCTTTACTGTCCCCGCTGCAATTGGCTGTTGCGTTCTGCCTGGCTGGCTCAGGAATTRCTGACCACATTTAYGGATGACCTCGATGAAGTGGCACTRAAGCCTGCGGAACAAAGTGGCACATTTGAAATCAGATTAGATCACCAAACCATTTGGGAGCGAAAAAGTGATGGAGGGTTTCCAGAGGCCAAAATACTAAAACAACGCGTGCGGGACTGTATAGACCCAGACCGATCACTGGGCCATTCTGATCACTAAGCTCAGGGCTTAAATAAGGTCTACAGCCGCTATAGTACTGACCTCTTCTCTTCTGTCATAATGCGCGACTTCATAATAAAAAATTAGAGGGATAGCCAGATGTCTGAGCGGTTTTTGGGAATCTATGAAAAACTCATTTTGCGCCACCCAATGGCCTCCATACTGGTGGTCATATTAATCGCCATCGCCATGGCCTTTGGCCTGCCAAACTTTAAACTGGATGCCTCCGCAGACTCCCTCACTCTCGAAAATGATACCTCCCTTACTTATTTTCGAGAATCATTACAACGCTATGGTAGCAGTGACTTTCTAGTAGTGACTTATACACCTTATGAAGGCGACCTGTTTGATGACAAATCACTGGAAACCCTCAATGAAATGCATGAGGTGCTATCAAATATTGACGGCGTAGCCAATGTCACATCCATGCTCAATGTACCTCTGTTATACAGCCCAAAAATTTCTGTTTCACAGCTCAAAGATGCGCCACGTACACTGCTACAACCTGATGTTGACCGTGATATGGCCCGCAAAGAATTCCTCGAGAGCCCTATCTACCGAGATTTAATTCTCAGCAAAGATGGCCAAACYACAGCCCTACTGGCAACCATGGAGCTKGATAGAAAATACCTTGAGCTCGTTAGTGCCCGGGATACCCTACGAATTAAACGGGATACCGAAGGCTTATCTGCTGAAGAGGTGGTCGAGCTTGAAAAAACAAGCAAAGAGTTCCTGGACTATCGAACCCTTCGTGCCACAGAAGAGCATCGAAGAGTCGCAGAAATACGTRAAAAAATGTCCGCATTTAAAGGGGAAGCTGAGGTCTTTTTAGGCGGCCCCAGTATGATCACCGCTGATATGGTCGACTTTATTAAAAGCGACTTGAGTGTTTTTGGTCTCGGGATCCTACTYTTTATTATCCTGACTCTGGCCATTATTTTCCGTCAGCTCCGCTGGGTTATACTGCCTCTAGCGACCTGTGTTCTCTCCGTAGAAATCATCCTCGGCTATTTAAGCTGGGTTGACTGGCGCCTAACCGTTATTTCCTCCAATTTTGTCTCACTATTATTAATTATTACTTTGGCATTGACCATTCACCTGATTGTTCGCTACAGGGAGCTACACAGCGAGGGGCCCGAACGTGACCAGATCGATTTAGTACGCGATACCGTCACCTATATGGCACGCCCATGCCTCTATACCGTATTAACAACAGTGGTTGCATTTGTTTCTCTGGTGGTCAGCGATATTCGCCCTGTCATCGACTTTGGCTGGATGATGACMATGGGRATTGTATTAGCCCTAATTCTKGCYTTTATTATTATCCCCGCTGGAATGATGATTTGGGGTAAAGGAGAAAGTACAGACAAGGGTGACAACTCTGCAGTACTAACACTCTATTTTTCACGCTTTACCGAGAAACATGGCGGGCTAGTATTGGTGCTGGCACTTCTAGCGTTTATAACCAGCGCTTGGGGTATATCCCAGTTACAGGTAGAAAACCGTTTTATCGACTACTTCCGCTCTCATACTGAAATCTATCGAGGGCTATCAGTAATTGACGCCAAATTGGGCGGTACAACACCACTGGAAATTATTCTTGATGCTCCTCCATCCATAGGCGATGGCTCTGTCAGTTTCGAAGAACTGCTCGCTGATGAAGAGGACTCAGAATCTTCTCCCATCGATGATCCTTATGGTGATCCCTTTGCTGGTGCCTATGCAGACAGCGGTGAAGACGTCGCTGATGCCAAATCTGAAGAAGTCGTCGACCCCTATGGCGATCCTTTTGCAGGCATGTATGCCAACAGTGGCGAAGAAGATGTACAAACTGATGAAGTTGACGATCCCTATGGCGACCCTTTTGCTGGTGACGACTTTGCCGACGATGACTTTGGTGAGGACTCGGAATTCGAGGTAATTGAAAACAGCTACTGGTTAACCAGTGCCGGCATAGAGGACTTGAGAAAACTCCATGTTTACCTCGAGTCTCTGCCTGAAATTGGTAAGGTCAGTTCACTGGTGACCGTAACCGATGTGGCTTCTGACCTATCCGGCCATAAACTCAACGACCTTGAGTTGGCCTTTATGTCACTGATGCTATCCGAAGAAAATGCCGAACTGCTTCTCAACCCCTATATCAATGAGAAACATAATCAGGCGCGGATTACCGTGCGAGTGAATGAAACCCAGGGTGAACTAAACCGTAAAGAACTACTGGAAAAAATCCATCAGTTTGCTGTTACTGAAGCCGGGTTCAAAGAAGAACAAGTCCACTTTACTGGCTTATTAGTTCTCTATAACAATATGTTACAGAGCCTGTTCCACTCTCAGATTATGACCTTGGGTACAGTATTCCTAGGCATCATGGCGATGTTCCTGGTCTTATTCCGGTCAATATCCATTTCCTTGATTGCCATACTGCCTAACTTTTTAGCAGCAGGTGTGGTSCTCGGAGGAATGGGTATTGCAGGTATTCCRCTCGACATGATGACCATCACAATTGCTGCCATCACGGTGGGTATTGGTGTCGACCACGCCATCCATTACATCACCCGATTCAAACGGGARTTTGAAATCGATGGTGATTATATTGCATCCATGCATCGGGCTCATGCAAGCATTGGACGGGCACTGTTCTATACAGCAATCACTATTATTGCTGGCTTCTCCATTCTGGCACTGTCCAACTTTATGCCATCAGTCTATTTCGGGCTGCTCACTTCATTAGCTATGTGTGCGGCACTACTCGGATCAATGACGCTACTGCCTAAGTTAATTCTGATCTTTAAACCATTAGGAAAGTAACGATACAACTGACAATACCGGGGGCCCCACGAGGCTCTCGGTACGGTAACCTAAAGCCCTGCTACCCATACCCAACCCCATGACATATTTCAACTAAACCATCCAGCTAGCCCTTATTCTCTCCCCAGCTTTCGCACTTTTTTCTAAACTCTTTAGTATTACTTTGATTCAAAAATAAGTTGATCCAAAAGAAAAACCGAGACCCACACTATGTATTTCCAACCTTAAGGGCTAATCAATTCTATGACAGCTCCACCCATTAATTACCCATGATAGAAACAACGAAGAAATAGGTCTTCCTCGTTCATCATTGCTCAATATCAATCGGTAAATGCTAGCGCATCAAACACTGCGGGAATTTGGCTAAAATAGCGAAGAACAAACTTAGTCAAACTTTTTTAGTTCTTGTTGATTTGTTATACGACCTTTTTTCTCAAATTTCTTTTGAGAGCTTTTAGCATTAACGAGTCGTTGATTTCTGTTATTACGATCCTTGAGCAAAGTAAACCTAGAAAAAAAGACAGAATAAGTATCCAACCTGAATAGCCAAAAATAAAATAACTTCCACCAGTAAATAAAAGTACCAACGTTAAACGAAAAAAATATGGGATAAAGGCAAGTATTGGAAATTTTGAACTTGCATGAATTTCATTGCGCGCCCGCTCAAGCAGCGTAAATTGATGCTCCCTTTTTAAATGGGAAATTTCATCGAAGTAATCAATATACTGTTTGATATCCATACATACTCTTGCTGTATAAATCCCACTAAAATCGTATAAAATCAGCCACTTGAAGCACAGTGGAAAACCAGCCAGACAACATGCGCTTGTTAGAAATTTACGGCACCAAACTATAATGCTACCCTTTAAATATTGAACCGCAATTAAAGAGGTCAGACCCCTTTAATTTTCTAGTTGGTGGGCGGCCTAGATGGGCTGGAGCAAGATTGTATAAAACGAGCAAGTAGCCAATGGTCGCTTTCGCCGTTCACTCTTCCTCACCCGTTAGCACGCATTCTCTTGGTTAAGAAAATCTATCACGCAGTAACTATTAATATTGGGCATCCCTATCGTCGCTAACAAAAAGCTCCACATTAAGTCGGCCGTGCTAGCTGCTTAAACTTACGATTAATCTCACCCAGTTCTTTTGTTTTTAACGCCTCTTCCTCGAATGCCTGGGTAAGTTTTGCTAGGGCGGCGGCTACGGTTTGATCAACAAGCATGCCATCGTATTCCCCAGAAATAATATTATTTTTCCCCGGCTTTTTGCCGTCAGAAGTAACTACTACTTCCGCGTAATGCCCACCGGGCGACTTAAGAATTAACTCTACATGCGCATATTTTTGATGCTCTTTTTCTGACATAACCTTGCATTCGGAATATTTAAATTCTATGTCGTCTACTACAAGAATAAGATCATCAAAAGAAGTGCATTTAAACTTTGTCATTATATTAATTACCTTTTATTCGCTTTAAGTTCACACCAAATCATTAATTTTTAGCTTGCAATAATCTACTGCTATTGCCTTTAGTTATGACGTAATGATGAGGYCGAATATTATATCTATTCAATAGTGTGTANNAGCCAAGTTGTACTGAGCCTTCGMAAAYCYCTGTTCAGCCGCCTTTCGATACCAYGYAGCTTTTCCAATTATTTATCACTCGCCTCTCCGATTAGAGATGTATAACAGTTTATTATAAAGACTCGGGCACTATATCACTTTGGTCCCTTGTTCCCAGATTTCGAGAGACGGAGACTTCAGCTTTTTATATAAAACAATGTATTGGGCTTGAAAAGGTTTTTTCTTGACCGACATAGTGAGACTTTCCTTAATTTATCCTGACATCCCTTTGGTCCCTTGTTAATAACTTTGTATCTTTAAAAATCAAGGAGTTATGTTGTTTCAACAAGTGTTATGAAGACTCTGCCCCCTGTTCACGGAGCCTAAATCTTAAAAACTCCCCTTTAAACATTGGCTTTTAATACTTACGCCTCCATTTAATTTATTTATTCCCCTACTTCCGATTTACCTCAGCTTTTGTTTACACACAGTGGGGCAACTTACTATAGTGATCAGCTAATCAACAATGACCCAAATGAAGAGGATTCGGGATGAAAACACGCGCAGCAGTGGCTTTTAAATCAGGTGCACCCTTGGAAGTAGTGGATGTTGATCTGGAAGGCCCCAAAGCTGGCGAGGTTTTGGTAGAAATCAAAGCAACGGGGGTTTGCCATACGGATGCCTTTACCCTGTCGGGCGATGACCCGGAAGGGGCCTTTCCTGCGATTCTAGGACACGAAGGAGCCGGTATCGTTGTTGATGTAGGCCCAGAGGTAAAAGGCTTAAAACCGGGCGATCACGTCATCCCGCTGTATACCCCTGAATGCAGAGAGTGCAACTTCTGCCTGAATCCTAAAACCAACCTGTGCCAATCTATTCGGGCTACTCAGGGTCAAGGCTTAATGCCTGATGGCTCCAGTCGGTTCTCTCTGGATGGCACCCCTATTCTGCACTACATGGGCTGTTCTACCTTTTCTAATTACACGGTATTGCCAGAAATAGCCTTGGCCAAAATCCGAGAAGATGCTCCCTTTGATAAGGTTTGCTACATCGGTTGCGGTGTCACCACGGGYATTGGTGCTGTTGCCTTCACMATGAAGGTSGAAGCAGGTTCAACCGTTGCCGTATTTGGTTTAGGTGGCATTGGCCTCAACGTGGTTCAAGGTGCCAAGATGGTCGGAGCCACAAGAATTATTGGCATCGACATGAACCCAAGCAAAGTTCAGTTAGCAAAACAATTTGGTATGACTGATTTTATCAACCCACATGACGTTGAAAATGTGGTGGATCATATTATTGATATGACTGGTGGTGGTGTGGACTACAGTTTTGAGTGTATTGGCAATGTGAATGTCATGCGCCAGGCCTTGGAATGCTGCCACAAGGGTTGGGGGCAAAGTTGTATTGTRGGAGTCGCCGGCGCGGGACAGGAAATATCAACCCGTCCTTTTCAACTGGTGACCGGTCGATCCTGGAGAGGTACTGCATTCGGTGGAGCCAGAGGCCGCACCGATGTGCCCAGAATCGTCGATTGGTATATGGACGGCAAGATCAATATTGATGATTTGATTACCCACACCATGCCATTAGACGACATAAACAAGGCCTTTGACCTAATGCATGCAGGAAAAAGTATCCGTTCCGTCGTTTTATATGAGTAGCTTTGTATTAACAAGTTACTTCATTAGATAACGACTTTATTGGAGGACAATAGAAAGTCATGGAACAAATCGACGCGCATAAATCCTTTGATGGACAGCAGCTCCGTTTTCGTCATATGTCAGACGTACTTAACTGTGAAATGACCTTTTCTATTTATTTGCCTCCTCAAGCAGAACAATACTCCGTTCCAGCGTTGTACTGGTTATCTGGCCTCACCTGTACCGACGAAAACTTCATGACCAAAGCCGGAGCACAGCAGTATGCAGCAAAATATGGCATAGCCATTATTACGCCTGACACCAGCCCCCGCGGCAATGGTGTACCCGATGATCCAGAAGGTAACTATGATTTTGGGCTAGGCGCAGGCTTCTATGTCAACGCCACGGAAGCTCCTTGGGATAAGCATTACCACATGCACGACTATGTGGCTAAAGAACTACCTACACTGATTAACCAACAATTTCCCATTGATGGCACAAAAATCTGTATTTCCGGCCACTCCATGGGTGGCCATGGTGCTTTGACCATTGCCCTAAAACACCCTGAGCAATACAAATCAGCCTCCGCCTTTGCTCCCATTTGTTCACCCATAAACTGCCCATGGGGCAAGAAGGCATTAAGCCTGTATCTTGGTGACGATCAAGAAACCTGGAAACAATATGACTGTACAGAACTCGTCAAACAAAGTTCTCTACAGCTGCCCATTTTGATCGACCAGGGTGATCAAGATAACTTYCTTCAGGAACARCTGAAAACAAAACTATTGGGAGACGCCTGCTACGCTGCTAACTACCCCATGGATATTCGTATACAGCTTGGTTATGACCACAGYTATTACTTTATTGCCTCTTTTATTGAAGAGCATATAAGGTTTCATGCACAGTATTTGTAGGTTTATTTAAATATGGATAATCATTAAATGACTGTCGACCAAAGCATCCCAGATTCAAAAAGCATTATCGGCGGCGGCACAAAAAAAGTGCTCTACACACTCAACACTGTGCGTAAAATTGGTCTTATAAATTCATCCAAAGCCCTATCATCAAAAAATACCTGCAAGGCCTGCGGACTTGGCATGGGGGGTCAACAGGGAGGGATGACTAATGAGTTGGGAGAGTTTCCCTCCGTCTGCAATAAAAGTATTCAAGCGCAATCAACAGATATTCAACCCGCTATTCCTCCGGAAATTTTTCAGCATTCACTCTCTGAATTAAGAGAACTAAGTGGTTATGAATTAGAACATCTTGGCAGGCTAGGTAACCCCATTTTTAAAGCCAAAAATTCTAATCACTTTCAARAAGTCAGCTGGGARTGGGCATTAAATTATGCTGTAGAAAAGTTTTCTACCACTGAACCTTCTCGTTCTTTTTTCTATTCCTCTGGACGCTCATCTAATGAAGCAGGCTTTGTCTTACAATTATTAGCACGCCTGTATGGCACCAACAATGTAAATAACTGTTCCTACTATTGCCATCAAGCCACYAGTGTTGCCTTGGGTGAAACCATTGGYACCGGCACAGCCACGRTAGAGTTAAATGATCTGTCCCGCTGTGACATGGTATTTGTGATTGGAGCCAACCCCGCATCCAACCACCCACGATTTATCCATCAACTTAAGRGCGTGCGTGATCGCGGYGGCAAAGTCATCATCATTAACCCGGCCAAAGAACCCGGATTAGTACGTTTTGCTGTACCAAAGAGTGCCAAATCCATGCTTACGGGTGGCACCTGGATTGCCAGTGAATACCTGCAACCTGTTATTGGTGGTGACATTGCCTTGTTAAAAGGCATCGCCAAATCAGTATTGGAAAATCAGGGTACAGATCTCCACTTTATCAAYCAGTACACTCAGGGATTTAATGCCTTCAAGCAAGATATTGAAAACACTCCATGGCAAACTCTTACAGATGCCTGCGGAGTTTCCGTCGAACAAATTCACAACGTTGCCGACCAATATATTACGGCAAAAAATGTAATTTTTKCTTGGGGTATGGGTGTAACMCACCACCAACATGGTGTTGAAAATATTGAATACATTTCTAATTTGGCRCTATTACGAGGGATGATTGGCAAGCCCGGYGCAGGACTACTACCCCTAAGGGGCCACAGCAATGTTCAGGGTATCGGAACCATCGGYGTCAAACCTGTACTGACTGACGATGTRTTCCAACGAATGGAATCTGAACTAGGCATTCAACTACCTGACGCCGAAGGGCTGGACACCTTGGCCTGTATAGACGCAGCACACAACAACAACATAGATGCGGCCCTAATGATGGGGGGCAATCTTTATGGCGCCACCCCTAACTCCACTTGGGCAGCACAAGCACTGGATAACATCGATTTTAAAGTGTTTTTAACCACCACATTAAACCTTGGCCATATGCACGGTTGTGACTCAAGTGAGAGTTTAATTCTGCCTGTCACCGCCAGAGACGAAGAATGGCAACCTACCACACAGGAATCCATGTTCAACTTTGTACGACTCAGTGATGGTGGTATTGATCGCCACAAAAACACTCGCCCCGAAGTGGTTGTGCTGAGTGACCTTGCACACAAATTACTAAAAAACTGCCCAATAGACTTTAACCAATTTAAGCAACACGAGAATATTCGAGCGGCCATCAGTAAAGTGGTACCCGGCATGGAAAAACTGGCTAATATTGATGTGGCAAAACAGGAGTTTTATGTTCAAGGACGTCTAAAACACCAGCCTGAATTTAAYCGGCCAAATGGTAGAGCGCAATTTAAGGTCCAACCTCTTCCACCTCAATTACTGAGTCCGCCAAACCAAAACTTCCCTTTTACACTGACAACCGTACGCAGCGAAGGCCAGTTCAATACCATCATTTATGAAGAAAAAGACAGCTATCGCAACACGCAAGACCGCTGGTCAGTGTTAATAAACCCAGACACCATAAAAAAATTAGGCATCCACAATAATGTGGTCAACCTGGTTTCTCCGTATGGCCGAATGGATCACGTCAGAGTCTACCCCTTCGATTTGCCYGACAATAATTTGATGGCTTATTTTCCTGAGGCTAATATTCTGATCGGCTGTGAAATTGACCACCGCAGTAAAACACCGGCGTTTAAATCTGTGTTGGTAAATTTAGAGCTAGTCTAAGTTTATCCACCAAACCATATCGGGTATTTATCTTTACTATTCAACTTGAATACTGTTTTTATATACAGTATTGTTGTAAAAATGAAAACCTAYCCTCAGCCAYACACCCCCATCAATCAACTCCCACCCATTCCATTATTTAGTGTGGCKGTCCGTGCTGGATTTCCCAGCCCGGCCGATGACTTTGTGGAAACRCCTCTGGATATACGGGAACATCTTATCAAACACCCCTCGGCCACATTTTTTGCCCGAGCTGAAGGYGACTCCATGACAGGCTTTGGTATTTTCAGTGGTGATTTACTGATTGTGGATCGCGCACTACAACCACAGCATGGGGATGTAGTGATCGCCGCCATTGACGGTGAGCTCACTTGCAAGATGCTGGATATGCATGAAAAAGTATTGCGCTCTGGCAACGCYCGTTACCTGCCYATYGAGTTACATGATAATGCCGAATTATTAATTGAAGGTGTGGTGATTCATTCCATACGCTATCACCGATGTTCGCGCTAGTAGATTGCAACAGCTACTACGCCAGTTGTGAACAAATTTTTCGACCCGACTTACGAGGAAAGCCCGTCATCGTTTTAAGCAATAACGATGGTTGTATTATTGCCCGCTCCAGAGAAGCCAAGGCGCTGGGCATTCCYGACCTTCATGCTTATTTCAAGGTTAAACACCTGATTAAACGACATCGTGTGGCTGTATTTTCCAGCAACTTTCGACTTTATGGCGATATTTCTCAGCGGGTAATGGATACCCTGTGTCACTTTAGCCCCAATATTGAAATTTATAGTATTGATGAGATGTTTCTCGACCTTGCAGGGATGAAGCTCTCACTCCATGACTATGGTCAAACAATGAAACAGACATTGTGGCAACAGGTTCGAATGCCCGTTAGTGTTGGTATAGCTCCCAGTAAAACACTGGCAAAGCTGGCCAATTATGCCGCTAAAAATATTCAGAAATGTCAGGGTGTCTGTCTACTGGATAGCCCGAACAAATGGCAATGGCTATTGCAACGAGTCCCTGTCACAAAAATTTGGGGAGTAGGTTCACGTATTGGAAAACGGCTGGCTGATCAGTCCATTTATACTGCGGCAGATTTAGCCCGCAGTAACCCAAAAGCCATTCGACGCCATTTTAGTGTTTGCCTGGAGAGAACTATTGAAGAGCTTAATGGCACCACCTGCCTGAAACTGGAAGATACGCCCTCAGATAAAAAACAAATTTACTGTAGCCGCTCTTTTGGCCAAAAACCTTCTGAACTGGCACCACTTCTGCAAGCGGTCGGCCTATATGCTTGCCGTGTCGCAGAAAAACTTCGGGCACAAAAGCATTTAGTACTGACCATCCATGTCTTTATTCATACATCACCTTACCAACCCAACTACTACAGCAATAGCACTGTGATCAAACTTGCTTACCCCACCGATGACAGTCGTATTATCGCAGCCAAGGCCCGACAGGCCGTTCGATCGTTATTTCGGCCTGGATACAACTACCTTAAATCCGGCGTAGGGCTCATTGAGCTGATACCAAAAAAATACCAACAACAGGATATTTTTCAGGCACCACAAAAAGAAAATAGCGATGCGCTAATGAAGACTCTAGACAATATTAATCAGCGTTATGGACAAGGATCAGCATTTCTAGCCGCAGAAGGTATAAGAAAACGCTGGCCAATGCGCCAGCAACACCGCTCACCCTGTTACACCACTGACTGGAATGATTTACCCATCGTCAAAAGCTAAATCAACACCATCAAAACATACTGACCCACAAACCAAAAACGCCGCTTTAAAAGCGGCGTTTTGATTAAGACTAATCACTTACTGTGATATTAGCAGTTCATTACGACGGTCTACGGCGACGAACCAAACCCAACATCAGTAACCCTAAGGCAAAAATGATCAGTGTTGCAGGCTCTGGAACATTTGTAGGTGGATCAACAGGATCACTAGGTGGGTCAACGGGTTCGCCATCTATTTCAGAAATAGCGAAACTAGAAGTAAACGCGATAAAGAAGACATTATCATCATTACTGGGGTTCCTTGTTTCAAGGCTTACAAAGGTATCACCATTCTGCAGGAATGCAGTAGAATCTAGCTCATTACCTTCACCGAGATTATAAAATTCATCATCTCCRCCACCACCYGTACAATTTGGATGAGGGTTAGAAGRRTCATCCCCGATACCRCCAGCAGTAATTAACTGACCGTTAGCATTAGCGAAATTACCATCATCATTACCACCCGCACAACTGCTCAAACGTCTTGATGTTGTAGAGTCGGTGGTTACATCGATAACAGTAACTTGACCTATGGGTGAAGCCGAAGTACCGCTGCTGCTACCGTTATAGCTATAGCTGGATGCCACAGACATAAACACATCACCACCTGTATAGGGAGAGTCGAATGCCAGTGTGGTAGTGTCGCCCGTCAACGAAAGCTCACCATCCATTATAATGGCTGTACCACCAACAGTACTTGCATGGCTATATATAACAGCCAGTACAGCACCATCCAAAAAACCACCCTCGGCATAACTAAAGCTCTGAAGACCGTTGGTTCCTTCAATAAGTGGCTTCAATAAAGCGGTTACATCGAATACGCGAGTGGTTGCTGGATTAACATTGGGCTGTGTTATACCCAAATCCTCCGCACCACCTACACTAAGAGTATTGCCCGCCAGAGTTACAGAACTTGAATTTGCTGAACTCCAAACACTTGTGGTGTAAAGATACGCCTTTGCGATTGTTGCCCCTGAAGGGGTATCCACATTTAAAACACCCACTCCATCTGAGGCAGCATCAACAGATACTGCTGCATCCTGAATTGCAGAGCGAACTATCAATGTTGCAGAAGCGGGCAAAGAAACGGCCCCCAACACAAGCAACATCACATACATCATTGATTTACATAATCTAGTATTCATTCTGTCTTCTCCTTACAAAATCTTCAGACCTTCAAAAAAATACGCTTAGTCGAACTACAACTCACCGGGCCATCATTCATCTAAATACTAGTCAAGCAAAATTTATGCCAAAATAAAAAAATCTTATTTATCATGMAGATAMAAAAACATATTTTTAAATGTAACGTAACTGTAAAAAATTTCGACACTCCACACCCAATTTAGCCTATATCCTAAAGCTCTAGGCCTAGTACTTATAAAGCCGAGTATTTAACAGCCTTTCTGTATCTATAATCCCCAGATAATAAGTAATCACTGTTGCAATCTGGGGCACTAAAAATAACCATTTGATGAGTTGCCACAAAGGAATAACTTTGGATRTTCTATAGTGTCAAATACACTGTCTATGAGCCCARCTTGGAGGGTAATCGTGAAACGTGCAGTTCTGTGCCTTGTGATAATGGCCACAACAGCCTATGGGCAAACCGTTTACAAGTCGGTAGATGCCGACGGCACCGTAACCTACAGTGATGAACCCGCCATAACCGGAGAGTTAATCGAAACACTCCAGTTTAAAAAAACTGATATTACAGAAGATGCTGCCGCCAAGTCCGCAGCACGTATTGAACAAATGTCACAGGTAACAGACCGACTTAAAAAGGACCGCAAAGAAAGAAATGAAGCACGTCTGGCGGAGAAAGAGCTGGAACTTGCCCGCCAGCAGTTAACTCCGCCTTTAATCTACAAAGAAGAACATTATTATTCGAACTATCCTTTTCGTGGGCGCAACCTGTTCAGACGCGACTGGCCCCGCCACCACAGGCCTCACCCACATCACGATAAAAACCGTAATTTAAACAACAAAACGCGGTTAGTGCCAAAATCTAAGCTGTTAACACCGCCAGAACTATTTGAAAAACAAAGGTCGAGCAACCACAACCGAACTAAAAGGCATTAAAAGACACCGACAGCTTCTGCCACATCCGATGCTATGACGGTATAATGGGCAGTTCTGGAAATTTGAATATATTGGGTTTCATGAATATCAAATCATACATGCAACAATTGGGACAGCAAGCACGTGCCGCCTCAAGAGTAATTGCCGCAACCAGTACCGAGAACAAAAACTCGGCATTATTAGCCATTGCAGACGCACTCAACCACAACCGTCAACAGATTTTGGCGGCGAATACTATCGACCTAAAAAACGGTCTCGAAAATGGCCTGGATCCTGCGCTACTCGATCGATTAGAACTCAACGATGACCGAATAGATGCCATGATTGAAGGCCTGCGGCAAGTGGCCGAGCTGGCAGACCCTATTGGTAAGATCACCGATCTTACCAAACGTCCCAGCGGTATTGAGCTTGGAAAAATGCGTGTTCCTCTCGGCGTCATCGGTATCATTTATGAATCTCGCCCCAATGTCACCATTGATGCTGCTAGCTTATGTTTGAAATCCGGCAATGCCACTATTTTGCGTGGCGGCAGTGAAGCCATGCAATCGAACCAAGCCATTGCCGAATGTATCAAGCAAGGTCTGTCGACCTCCGGGTTGCCCGAAGCCATTGTGCAGGTGGTAAAAACGACTGACCGTGCTGCAGTGGGTGAATTAATCGCCATGTCCGATTATGTAGACGTTATTATCCCCCGTGGCGGCAAAGGTCTAATTGAACGAATCAGCAAGGATGCCCGTGTCCCCGTCATTAAACACCTGGACGGTATTTGCCATGTCTATATTGACGACAAGGCTGACCTGGACATGGCCTTCAATATAGCCTTCAACGCCAAAACTCACCGTTATGGTGTCTGCAATGCTATGGAAACCTTACTGGTTGCTGAAGCCATTGCCAAAGATATTCTGCCTCGCTTAGCCAAAGCTTATGAAACAGAAGGCGTAGAACTAAGAGGCTGTGAAAAAACTCGTGATATCATCAACTGCTCTGCGGCCACCGAAGAGGATTGGGGTACGGAGTATCTTGCACCCATTCTCTCCATCAAAGTAGTTACAGACGTGAATGAGGCTATGGAACACATTGCCCAATACAGCTCACAACACACCGAGTCTATTGTCACCAATGATGAAACCAGAGCACGCCGCTTTATGGCAGAGGTCGATTCAAGCTCAGTGATGCACAATGTCTCAACTCGGTTTGCCGATGGATTTGAATATGGTTTGGGGGCCGAAATTGGAATCTCTACGGACAAAATTCATGCCCGCGGCCCAGTCGGGCTGGAAGGGTTAACCTCACAGAAGTGGGTCGTTTATGGTCATGGCGAGATACGCCAGTAAGCCATGACATTAACTTCTGACATCCACGGCATCGGCATCTTTGGTGGCACATTTGATCCTATTCATATCGGCCATCTACGGACAGCCGTTGAACTCAGAAAAGTACTCGACCTTCATGAAATGCGGTTAATTACCAGTGCCTCCCCCCCCCACCGGATACAGCCGCAAGCCAGTGCCGAGCACCGCATGGCAATGCTCCATCTGGCCTTGAATCATAGCTCAGAATGTAGTGAAGTAGAATTAATAGAATCTGGGTCAATAGCACCGGAACTAGTTGCCGACGATAGAGAGTTACATCGTAAAGGTCCTTCCTACACATTGGACACACTGACAGAGATTCGTGCTGAAATAGGCACAAAAACACCACTTTATCTCTGTATTGGTATGGACGCACTGGTCAACCTCAACCAATGGCACCGCTGGCGTGAACTCACCGATGTTGCCCATATTGTGGTGACAGCAAGACCAGGCTGGCATCTACCCAAAAGTGGCGAAGTACTGGCGTTTGTTCGGGCGCACCGTGCAACCAGTACCGAACAACTTCAAGAGACACCAGCAGGAAAAATATTAATTATGGAAATGACACTGTTGCCAGTTTCGGCCACAGGTATTCGGCAGGCACTACAGCGGAAAGACTCTATCCGTTATCTGGTGCCCGACCAGGTTATTGATTACATTAGACAGCACCAGCTGTACTTAGATAACAAAGCAAACCCCAAACAGGAAACTCAATGAGTAAAAAGCTAATAGATATCGTGATGAACGCCCTCGAAGAGGTCAAGGGTAAAGATATCGCCACACTGGATGTCAGTGATATGACCGATGTTATGGACACCATTATTGTTGCCAGCGGCAGCTCAAATCGCCAGGTCAAAGCACTGGCCAACAATGTGATTGAAGACTGCAAAAAGGCAGGATTTCAACCTATAGGTGTCGAGGGCATGGATACTTCCGAATGGGTATTGGTCGACCTTGGCGATATTGTTGTCCACCTGATGCAACCCGCCACCCGTGAATTTTATGACCTGGAAAAACTCTGGTCTGTTCGCCCCAGCGACCGCGATACGTTCAATGACGGCGAAGCTTAGACAAAACTAGCTTTAGAAAAGGATAACCCTCTGTGCGCCTCAGAATTATTGCCATCGGTACCAAGATGCCCGACTGGGTTGAGGCCGGCTGCAATGAATATTTGAAGCGGCTGCCTGCGGAACTTAACCTCGATATTATCGAGTTACCATTAGGGCAACGAGGAAAAGGTGCGGATATAAACCGAGCCATGGCCCGCGAAGGTGAAGCCATGCTCAAAGCCATTGGCAAACACGACCATGTCATTGCTCTAGACGTATTAGGCAAACCCTGGAGCACCGAACAATTGGCGGGAAAGCTGCAACAATGGCAGCTTTCTGGAGACAATTTTAGCTTATTGGTAGGCGGCCCCGATGGCCTGGCCCCAGAATGTCTAAAACGCGCCGACAGCAAATGGTCACTGTCTGCTCTAACGCTTCCCCACCCACTGGTACGAATTTTATTAGTAGAACAAATCTACCGTGCCGGAACTATTAATGCCGGGCATCCTTATCACCGCTAGTCGTATTGATCAGTAATTTTTCTCGCAAAAACTCTATTAAAATCAATAAATTAAAGCCTATCTCAAGATATAAAAAATGATAAAGTGAGCTGGATCCATATACAAATATTATGTTTTTAGAACAATGATAGAATTGAAAATAGATAAATTTGTATGGGTGCTAGCATGTAGTATATGTACCATTATTACCGCATTTTTATTTGTTCCATCTTTGGCTAGTTTCTACCTTTTTTTTGGTCGTTATTTCATCTATTTGGCATTCTTTACAGGTTTAGTGGCAATTGCGCTAATTTGGTATCGCTCATACAAACTGAGAGGCTGGCGCAATCAAAACGGCCGTGTTCGCAACTGTATTCTTTACGACCTTTGTAATTTTAATTGTTACACCTAGTGGTATCTAAGCATGAAACATAACAAGTTGCCGTTGTCCGCCACTATTCGGCTGCCCCAAAACAAGGCGTCACGAACCTAGTTATTATCACTGCCCTCACCTTCTCTGAGTTCTTTATCTTCATCAGTCCCAAGCAATTCTTCAGGAAGCTCAAAACCCAGAGCCTCAGCACGCTTGACCCATTGTTGCCTTGCCAGTGCCTGCATATCTGCCACGTTATCGGTCTCGTCGACAATATCCATACCCAATAATGTCTCGATTACATCTTCAAGACTCACCAGTCCTTTAACACCGCCATATTCATCGACAATAATGGCTATCTGTTGACGGTTATTAAGAAAAAAGTCTAATAGCTTTGGCAATAACATAGAGTCGGGAACTGCATGTAGTTTTCGCTTAAATGATGCCAGTGTAAGCTCTTCTCTATCTGATGGTTTATACAACATGATTTTATCTTTTAAGGCAAAACCGGTGATATCGTCGATGCTCTGCCCATACAAAGGTAACCGTGAAAATGGACAGTGACGCAGGGCCTTTTGCGCTTCTGTTGCGAGCATGTCTTGAGGTAGTGCTGTAATAACAATTCTAGGAGTCATAATATCGGTGACTTTAAGTGATCTAAGGCGAAACAGGTTTTTAATTATTTTAGATTCATGCTCATCAATTTCACCCACTTTTTGCCCAAACCCGACCATCGCAAGAAATTCATCGCGATTAAACTGATGAACACTCTTTCCTCTGGTAATGAGTTTCGTTAGCCCCTCAGATATTCTTACCAACGGGTACAAAATCACAATCAGGATACGAATAAATAATTGAGTCACACCCACCAGTTTTCGCCAATAAACGGCACCTAATGTTTTAGGGATAATTTCAGATAAGAAGAGAATCATCAGGGTCATACCCCCTGAGAATATACCAACCCAAGTACTACCAAACACTACGGCTGACTGTGCACCAGCTTCTATGGCCCCCACGGTATGAGCAACGGTATTCATGGTTAATATAGCGGCGAGTGAACGGTCTATCTGTTCCTGGCGAAGTAATTTTAATTGTCTCGCTTGCTCGGGATTTTTATCTCTCAAACCCTCGATATAAGAAGGGGTAATACTCAACAATACCGTTTCGGCTACGGAACAGAGGAACGAGATAACCAACGCCATACTGACGAATCCTATCAGTAAAAACATTGCATCTGATTTTTCTTGCTGGAGAAGTGCAGCACTGCCTATTTCTGCAATAGGCTCAGTCGCCAACGCGGTCTCAACACAGCCAAAAAGCGATCCTGCAATAAACCACCGATAAAAACTTTTAATCTGCGATTTTAGGTCAGCCATATCCTGCTCAGTACCATTGCTCGTGGGCGTTATATGCTTATTTTAATTACCCGTAGAGTGTAGATGAAAAATGTCAGAATTTAAAAAAGGGGTATTTAGACCCGGCATTCATCAACGAAAGAAACAAAACCATGGTGGCGGAACTTTTAGACACCACGTCACGTAAGGAAGCGCTAATTAATCCATGAATGAATCAGCGTTTCCTTCATCATAGTTTAGCTTTAACAGAATTAAAGAGAGGATAAGTAATGGCTTCGCATGGCAAAAGGATACCCCTGCCCTGAATAAAGGCCAGATATTCAAAGTAGGGGCCTATCAAAACAATCTACACAACAGTGCAACCACAAGCGTGACTCGCTTTGATATAACTGCCGACGGTGCAATTAATAAGACTTTGCCAATTTAGCCATACTAATAACAACGTCTTCGTCTAGCACTAAGCCGTCATATTCACCACGAACAAAATTATCTTTACCGGGCTCTTTATCATGGGAGGTCACTAGTAATTCTGCATAATGGCCACAGGGTGATTTGAGCATCAGCTCTACATGTGGGTATTTTTTGTGCTCTCTTTCTGACAGGACTTCACAGTCAGAATATTTAAACTCGATGTCACCAATGATAAAAACCAGGTCGTCGAAAGATGTACATTCAAATTCTGTTGCCATACTAGTTACCTTTATATTGACTATCCAGCAGTACAAAACACTTTACCCAAATATAAGTCCAATACTCTAAAAAGCACGTAATGGAAGTTTTAGGGGGTTTGCTTGCTATNSCKKMTGCGCTACNNNTTGTTGCTTACATATGAGCCTTAACTGGYGRGGCTGGATAYTATAGCYATTCAATAGTGGGGGCCAGCCCTAAAAGATATATTGAMGGCGCAGTTATACACAAAAAYCYGTRCACYATTACTCTTCTTCGTCAGGAATAAATAACAGTGCTTCAGAGTTAATACAATAACGAAGCCCTGTGGGCTGGGGGCCATCTTCGAATACATGGCCAAGGTGCTCACCACACGCGGAAACTACTTCTGTGCGTTTACCCATCCATGACCARTCATCTTCTAACAAGATATTCTCTGGTTGAGCCATTTCCCAAAAGCTGGGCCAACCTGTGCCAGATTTATATTTTTGACTGGAGTGAAAAACCGGYARCTGACACCCRGCRGTCACGTAGGTGCCTTTTTGTTTATTGTTCAGCAGGCTGCCCGTAAAAGACCGCTCAGTCCCTTTTTCCCACAGAATCTTGAACTGTTTCGGCGTCAATATTTGCTTCCAGACATCTTTGGAAATGGTATCTAAATCGCGTCCTTCTTTAATCAATTGCCGAGCCTGATCAGCAGTAACGACGGCCTGCTGAGAATCCTCTTTGGCCCACAAGCTGTTAAAAGGCATCGCTAACAGGAATACTAATAATGYCGCTATTAATAGTGCAGGAATGGCCAGTGTTGTTAGCGTCGGAGAAAGAAGACGRTTCATGTTTTAGCCTAAAKRTTTAATGTGARGGTTTGACCACACTAAACCGCCGGTGTTCAGATACCGGCATYTTCTGACGAAGTTTTTTTAAGTAATTGAGATCAATATCAGCAGAAATAACACCGGAACCTTCATTCATTTCAGACTGAATAGTCCCCCAAGGATCAACAATAGCAGAACCACCCCAGGTGGGTCGTTGGGGATGAAACCGATCACCCATATTCGCACCAACAACATAACTGAGATTTTCTACGGCCCTGGCCCGCAGTAATAGCTGCCAATGGGCTTCTCCAGTTTTTGTTGTGAAAGCAGAGGGCACAGCAATTATCTCAGCACCCTGACTGGCTAGATAACGATACAATTCAGGAAAGCGCAGGTCATAACAAACCGTTAATCCCAGTTTGCCGAATGGTGTATCCACCACCACGGGTTGATTGCCGTGACAGTAATCATCCGATTCCCGATAACTACCATGAGCATCATCCACCTGCACGTCAAAAAGGTGTATTTTTTGATAACAGGCGACTTCGACACCGTCACCATTCACCACAAAGCAGCTAGCCGCAGCTTTTTTATTATCAGGTGTTACTGAGGTTGCAACGGGGATCGTTCCCCCAACAATCCATACTTTATGACGACTTGCTTGCTCTGCTAAAAACTGCCTGGCAGGGCCTGTGGAAAACTGCTCTTGATGAGCAATAGCTACGACATCTCCGCAACCATGGTAGGCAAAATATTCGGGCAACACCAATAGCTCGGCRCCCTGCTCAACGGCTTGTTCAATAAGACCCTCTGCCTGTGCCAAATTAGTCTCCAGGTTCCCGCCACTAGTCATTTGCAAAGCTGCCACCACRCTCACTGGCTAGCCTCCTCTAGACGAGTATTGGCACTAGAACCTTTCGATTGAGTTTTTGACTTTTTACCATTGGTTGTACTGTCGCTAAATATTTTTTGTACTTTGATCTCCGGGTCATTCCATGACCCTTTAATGCTGTAACTGATACTGGACAGTTTATCTACCTGCTTTTTAAATACTTTGCTGGTGAGATACACTCCAGCAGCAGCGGGTAAACCACCAATGGCGGCCACCACCCAAGGAAGATTAGTACCTATGGGTAATGTGGTAACCAGCTGGGCATCAATTTCCTCTGAAATCAAATTTGCAGTACCTTCYAACCTGATACGACCAGAGGGTAGTTTAACAACCATTGGTGCATCAAAAGTCAGYTCACCATGATCAAAGACCAAACCACCGTGCATTTCATGGTAGCTCATACCTTTCTCAAACAGGTCTGAAAAATCAAGTTGCAACCGACGAACCCAATTGTCAAAATTAAACAGGCCCACTAAACGAATTAATGCATTTGCGGCACCTGTCGGTGCTTTGTAAAAATGGCCCTTCTCAAGGTGCAAAGACATAACGCCATTCATAGCGGTGGGCGATATTTCCCAGGGCCTGCCATCCCAGTTCAACTCAGCAAAGAAGTGTGCCTCTTTGCTATCTAAAATAGTGGGTAACTGCCARGMTTTCATCACTTCGCCCACGTTTCCAGCACGTAATAATCCATCAAAAATAGTATGGTGACGATTATTATCTACCGTCCATTCCAATGAGGTTTCATGATCTTTATCACCCACTTGCAAGCCGAGAAGATTTGCATCGATACCTGAAATTTTTACACCATTTGGCTGTGGTTCCATTAACAAATTGGCCCCACCAAAATGTTTGTTTCCCACACTAAAGTTTCTAATAGACAGTTGCATATGTGGCAGCGAGGTTGGRTTCARGGCGCCTGCATCTCCACCCGMCTYTGTAGGTGTAGGTAAAGAGAGCCTTTCYAGATCAATCCACATGGGGGCAGTGGTATCCTGAGGAATCAACACATGCCCTTCTACTCGGTCACTCTCAATACCAATCATCCATGTTTCATCCTGATAGCCTCCATTTACCACTGCCTSCTCCAGAGTAAGCCCGGCGATATCGAGCTGATCAATAGTGATGTTAAATATTGGAGTTAAAGCCTGCTTAGACACATTACTTTTACCATTAACATTGRTATCCAGTAATTTTGGATACATTTCTTGCCACGGAGCCAGGGAAAATGATTTCAAATGTCCAGCCACTAATAATTGCCCCTCTTCAGGGAGCCCTATGTGCTCACTATCAATAGCCAACAAACCACGGGAAATTGAACCTTGTTTTAACTGAAGGTGTGATTTAATACTTCCGCCTACGTCTATCTGAATATCCATAGTGTCAGCAAAAATAATCTTGATYTCAGTACTTCTCTCACTATTRGCCTCTTTGCCAAATGGTGCAGGTACATTGATCACTGCACCTTTCAAATTGCTATTTACTTGCAATTTAATGGGCAGAGATATGTCCTCCAGTGGAACAAACACTTTAGCCTGAACATCAGTTTTGCCTAACAACACCTGATCTGATGGCARRTTGAGAAACTKWCCAAGTRCTGGCATGGAAAAACGGCCMTTCACATTAATTAACAGGTCCTTTTTTTGTGTTTCCAGGCTGGCCACCACAGRTTCRCCCCAAAAACGACCCTTAAGCTCAGGGGAAAACAACCCCTTTTTATCTCGATAGCTCAAGACACCCTGTAATTGTTTAATRGCAATATCTGTTTTTGGCAGTGACATCAAACCCTGATTAATTTGTGTATCAACTTTGTAAGAGCCTCCCGCCGCATTTGCTGTCAATGGGATAGTTAGATCAAGATGAATATTACTTTTTCCAGANNCAWCTSSMMGNCTSSYTAAACCCGCCACACGGGATTTCAGGGGGGATTGCGCCAATATATCAACAGCATCGCCAAGGTCCGCTGTTACCTCACCTGTAACTAACAAGTTATAGGTCTTAGTCGTTCCCTTATTCGTTATTCCTGGGCGAACTTTTACCTCGGCACGCTCTACTTCAGCCTTTCCTAGATTAGCGGTAAGAATTTCAACATCCAGTTCGCTGGTATCTAATGTCACCACAGCATTCAAGTTTTCTAATGCTGGCCAATCTGGCTGGAATTTCAGTTCACCATCAATGGTGCGTAAATAAAGTTGGATGGACTGTAAGTTACCCGCACCATTTTTATCGTTAACTAATGGGCCACGCCAGATAAAACCTACTTCAGGAATCTGTGTATCGCCAATAGACTGGTCAAGCCAACCYAATAGWCCCGGGCTAAGCTTGTCYGGKRTATAGCGGCTTCTATAKCGGGAATGGGTATTACGAACACCGACTVATAAATACABTTCCGGCTTGAGYTCTGGCTGHCCAABAGGAAGVTTTAAATACAVGTAAMCGCGCVCCTGACCTTCCTCTCCATCCATTTCAAGTGGRCCACTGGCTATTTTTACCGATCGACTGTCTGCATCCCASTGCCAACGCACYTGACCTCTCRTGGMGCTATACTCCATGTACTCATCAAACACCTGAGGGTAATGCARGGCAAGGCCATTTGGACTGTCTAGCTCTACAAACCCGGAAGCATTCTGTACTTCGATATACCCATATATCTGACGGCCAGCTGGTGCACCCCGCCAGGATTCTACTGAAATATCATCCAAGCTGGCTCTCAAGCGAACATCTGGCTTGTCGTTTTCCAGAGACAGGTTTAAGTGAAGGTTACGTACAGTTCCTGCAGGTCGTAATTGCTGAACAATCTTCAATATCTTCTCAGGAGCAAGACGAGTTTTTTCCAGCAGATCATCTAATAATGCCAGGTTTATCTGGCTAACGGCCAGCGAACCAATCCCCCATTTAGCACCTACTTTTTGAAGCAAATTGATATTAAGAGGGTCAATATGTAAATCGCCCCAGTCAAAATCAAGCTCCTGCAAGCGTAAACCCCAATCTTTCCCAGGGGTAAACCAACCGGTGATATCTGATCTAAAATTTGTGATTGGGGCCGAATCTTCAAGCCAGTTCAAGGGAATCTCTGCCGCAGAAAGACGTCCCACCAAATTGGCCCGCCCCCCTTTTACCGCTTTGATCCATATTTCACCATCAATGTCAGTTTCAATATCGCCAATGCGTTCCACTATTTTTGGGAACCAGCCTTTGGCCAAAGCATTGAGCGAACCACTAAAATTAATGCGATTAAGTTTTAGGTATGCCAAGGCATCAAAACCTTYCGCATCATGGTGATCACCTCGCCCCTCAACAATCAACTGAGCCGAGTGTTCCTTTCCAGCCAGATTGACCGAAGCTAACAGACGGTGGAAATCACCGCTGTTCTCTAACAGGATATGACGTGCTTCTAGCACCGTTTCTGTGCCTGAGAAAAACTCTAACGTCAAAGAGACTAACTTGATGTCAAGATACGCGCTGTAAAGCAGYACATCTAATACACCWCTACCATCCCCACTACTTTTAAGAGGTAGYCCTGCAATCGTCCAGTCACCACTGGCACCTTCYTTYGCMGTAAGATTAACTTGACCYAGGTGGAGYTCCCGCCATACCAATCGACGGGACAAAATRCTYTGCACCAGATTCAAGTCAAGGCTTRCATAATCCAGCGTAATAGCAGGTRTGTTTTGACCTGGAGCATAAATAGCCAAATCAACAGCGGTAACCTTYGGGGTAAAYTGATACCAATCCCCCTCTAATTTACCACTCTCTACATTCARCCCTAGTGCYTCAGAGGCATAGAKATTAATTTGCGGGCGATAACKGTCAAGGTCATCAATGACTTCACGACCAATGGATATCAATAGGGCAAGTGCAATCACCAAAAATGCTGAYAGCAGCAAAATTCGTCGAGTGACTTTCTTTAGCCAATAAATAGCTTTTTGTAATTGAACTCCGTTCAAAAGGCACTCCCGAGCCTGATATTGCATGTAATACTTGGAGGTACAGCCCAATCCATTAGGGCAACCCTAAACCAAGAGATGAACTTAAGGGCACCTCTAAAAATAGTGCTTTTTTCGTGAGTGCCAGGAAGCACCGCGCGGAGAACCGCAGTGTACACGGGGTACATGAGGATTTGAGCRCGGAGCTGACGCCGTAATCGCGGAAAAGGTGCATTTTTAGAGGTGCCCTTAATAAGRTGCTGCAAAAACAAGGAYATATTAGACGAAATRATACGCGAGCCACGAAYAAATAAAAAACGATACMTGACGTTATCACACACAGGGTTATCACCCTTATAATYTCGAGCCTGAATGTTCAATCTTAGTCTCACTATCAATACTAGACAGGAATAATGTCAAACTGTTCCGGGGAATAYSYGGACTTCACACAAAGYTCTAATGTTTTAYCAATAAAGGYYTCCATCTCCGCCACATAGGATGATTCTKCTCCCCGCAACCGATCRATTACTGCCTCRACCGCTAACACCTGRAGTTTCTTGCTGTTAAAGGYCCGMGCCTCTCGAAGYACTTCTCGCARTATTTCATAACAGATGGTTTCGACGGATTTTAATTGNCCCTTKNCCCTCACAAACGGGGCAGGGCTGACAAAGTATCCGCCCCAAGCTCTCACTGGTTCTCTTGCGAGTCATTTCTACTAACCCCAATGCAGAAACACTGGCTATTCCTGTCTTGGCACGATCACTGGACAACGCTTTTTCTAATGCCTGCAAGACCTGACGCCGATGCTCCTCATCCATCATATCAATAAAATCGATAACAATGATGCCACCCAAATTACGCAGCCGCAGCTGACGGGCAATGGTAGATGCCGCCTCCAGATTTGTTTTAAACGYTGTCTCTTCTAAATTTTTGCGTCCCACAAAAGCACCGGTATTTACATCTACCGTAATCATCGCTTCGGTCTGTTCAATAATCAGGTAGCCACCCGACTTAAGCGGCACCTTTGGTTCTAAAGCACTGGCAATGTCAGCTTCCACACCATGGAGATAAAAAAGTGGCTGTATCTCAGAATAAAATTCAATAATGGATTCCGTTGCGGGGTTAAACCGTTGGGCAAACTCACACAGTTCATTATGTGCTGGTTTGGAATCTACCCTCACCCTTTCAATTTTTGGGGATAACATATCACGCAAAGTACGTAAAAATAAGGGCAAATCTTCATACACTAACGCTGGAGCTTTCAGTGCTTTAGACGTCTCAAAAACATACCCCCAGAGCTGTTGAAGAAATTCAACATCCTTAGCTAAGTCAGTTTTATCCGCACCTTCTGCYGCCGTACGAAGGATATAACCACCCCCGGACTGGCATCCCTCAAGTGCAGCATCCAACTGTTGTCGCAAACGTAATCGTTCTTCCTCACCTTCGATACGCTGTGAAATACCTATATGGCTCACACCAGGCATATAAACTAAGTACCGGGAAGAYACTGAAAGCTTCGTAGYAAGTCGAACACCCTTGGTACTAATAGCCTCTTTGATCACCTGTACTATGACTGACTGCCCCTCTTGCAGACATTGCTTTATGTCTAGATTCTTGCCATTGCCACTATTATGACCCTGATCGTTATCCGGCTTGTGGATATCATCCACGTGCAGAAACCCGGCTTTTTCTAACCCAATATCGACAAAAGCTGCCTGCATMCCGGGCAGCACCCTGACCACTTTTCCCTTATATATATTTCCAACAATACCCCTGTTTTGTGTCCGCTCTACACTGACTTCCTGTAATACACCGTCCTCAACCAGCGCTACACGGGTCTCCATTGGGGTAATATTTATTAGAATTTCTGAGCTCATCTTTTAGCTCCCTACCCACCAGGGTATATCAAATTTCGCCAAYAACTCACAGGTCTCGGCRAGCGGCAGGCCCACAACACCRGAATAGCTGCCGCTCAGAGACTCCACAAATACTGCACCAAGCCCTTGAATAGCATAGGCTCCAGCCTTATCTTGAGGCTCGCCTGTGTACCAATACTGCTCGCATTCAGTTTTACTTATTGACCTAAATGTCACCAGGGTTTCAGATAACAATATCGATCGGTTCTCTCTTTGCTTAATTTCCTGCTCTACTCCCCGCACCATAGCCACCGCCGACAATACACGATGTGTTGTACCTGAGAGCTGCAACAACATTGATACGGCATGCTCTTGATCCCGCGGCTTTCCAAAAATTTTAGCACCCTGATCATCTCGCCCCAACACGACGGCAGTATCAGCAGCCAGAACCGGGAGTTCATTCTCACTATTATCAACCCAACCAGCCCGCGCCTTCTGTAAAGCGATTCTTTTCACGTATTCAATGGGAGCCTCCCCACTCAATACAACTTCATCAATTGCTGCCGGGGACACCAGAAAGCGACAACCAATTTGTTGCAATAAATCACGACGCCGCGGCGAAGCCGAGGCAAGGATAAAGTCAGGGTTTGGAGACATAATAAACTGCTGTATTAGATAATGATTTATTACAAAAAATAAACAAATGGCAACCTTATATAACCGAACAAACRGGCCTACTTGATTTCATTTGGCCTCGCTATCTCAGTGTTTTCAATAACCGCTAAGTCTTTKAAGAAATAGACCGATCCAGTTGCTGCATTCTCAAYAAATGATTTGCCAGCCACACTAACAGCGGCCAAATAAGAGCAGATGTTATTACCGGAGCAATTAACAWATCACCATCCCAGYCAGAYCGRAATATCAGTGTAATACTGTGCAGCAGTAGTTGACTCATCAGCACCATGGGCAACACTAACAGTGCCTGATGAAAAACTCCGAAATGGTGTAAACGCTGCTGCAATAATTGCAGTAAATAGGCACAAAGAGCAAAGGCCATCGCATGACGGCCAAACAATTCACCCACAAATATATCCAGCAACAACCCTGCTAACCAAGCAAAGGTAATACCATGTAGAAACGGAGTTCGGAATAACCAGTAAAACACCACCAACAAGACAAATTGTGGCCGCCAGTGGGCCATTGTCGCGGACATCGGGAGGATTTGAAGTATGAGCCCCAATACCACCGAGACACCACTCCAAAGGTAAACCATTTGGCTACTCTCGGGCATCCTCGCCCACTCCAAGTTTTTCCATAGTAGAGAACACTAACAATAGATAACGACTACGATCTATCCGGGCAGAGGGTTTTAATTCAACACTCATATAAGGATTGCCACTAATCATATTGACGGAAGTGACCGTGCCAACGGGATAACCCAGCGGGTATCGACCACCCAGCCCTGAACTCACCAATTGATCACCCACCTTGATATCCGTAGTTGGCGTCACATAACGCAGACTAAGTTGCTTGTAGTTTCCCATTCCCTCAGCAATAGAGCGAACACCATTACGCAGCACCTGTACAGGCAATGCATGAGAGGTATCGCTAATCAATAACACCTTACTACTGCTGTGATATACCTCAATCACTTGCCCCATCAGACCATCTGCATCGAGTACCGCCTGCCCAATATAGACACTATGATCTTCACCACGATTAATTAAAACAGTATGACGGGAGGGGTCAGGAGAAACACCAATAAGCTCAGATACCAGCACACTATTTTGCAACAGTTCAGTGGCATTCAATAAATTTCGTAGACGGACATTTTCAGCCGCCAGTTCTGCCATTCGCTGTAGTCGACCCTTAAGAATAAACAGCTCAGTTTTTTGCCGTTTATTCTCTTCCTCTAATTCGGCTCTCCCCATCACGATTTCATCACCCAGCTCGCTGATTCGTTGGGGCAAGCTGCTAACCCAATAAATAGGCGTTGTTAATTCGGCCAACCATGGACGAACAGGCTGCAACCACCGGGTGTAAGTATCGATAAGAAGTAAAAATAGGGCGACAAAGATCAATAACAACATACGTCGCGCAGATGAGGGGCCTTTAGAAAAGAGGTTCTTTATGTTGCCACCCCACAGTGGTCATACTTATAACAAAATAGTGATAATTTTTTTATAAAAGCTACGCAACGAGCATCCGCTAATCATGTCATCTAAAAAAACATCAGTATGACATCACATCCATACGACGCTTGTCCATTGTTTCCAAAGCCTTGCCACCGCCCCGGGCTACACAGGTTAATGGATCTTCAGCTACGATCACTGGCAACCCAGTTTCATGGGTCAGCAAGCGATCCAAATCACGTAATAGTGCGCCGCCGCCCGTCAGGACAATGCCTGTTTCTGCAATATCCGATGCCAGCTCTGGAGGTGATTGCTCCAACACCCGTTTTACCGATTGCACTATCGCAGCTAACGGCTCCTGTAATGCTTCCAGAATTTCATCGCTGTTCAAGGTAAAGCCTTTGGGTACACCTTCAGCCAAGTTGCGACCACGAACATCAATCTCGCGGACTTCATTGGCTGGGTAAGCACTGCCAATTTCCATCTTGATGCGCTCAGCTGTAGTTTCACCAATCACACTACCGTACTTGCGGCGTACATAATTACTGATCGCCTCATCAAAACGGTCGCCGCCAATACGGACAGAATCAGAGAAAACCACACCATTAAGAGACAAGATAGCGATTTCAGTAGTACCACCACCAATATCCACCACCATGGAACCACGGGCTTCATCTACTGGCAGGCCAGCACCTACAGCCGCAGCCATGGGCTCTTCGATAAGGAATACTTCACGAGCACCCGCACTATATGCCGACTCACGAATTGCTCGTTTCTCAACTTCTGTCGCCAAACAAGGCACACAAATCAACACTCGAGGGCTTGGTGGAATTAAACTATGGGCATGCACCTTCTTAATAAAGTGTTGAAGCATCTTTTCGGTCACCTGGAAATCGGCAATAACACCGTCTTTCAGTGGACGAATAGCCGTGATATTTCCTGGCGTACGCCCCAGCATTCGCTTGGCTTCCACACCCACAGCATCAACAATTTTCTGTCCGTTATGGTGCCGAATAGCAACAACCGATGGCTCGTTGAGCACAATGCCCTTATCCCGAACATAAATCAGTGTATTCGCAGTACCCAAATCAATGGAAAGATCGTTCGAAAAAATACCACGCAGTCTTTTTAACATTTACCTTTTTCCTTGACCGGCCCCTTATATTTGGGTGGCCATCATTAGGGAGTTGGCTGCCACAGGGAAAGCCCCTCCCGAAAACCCGCAACTCTAACAACCACAAGGTTTTAGAGCAAGTTTTCAATGGTTGATCTGAGAGAAGAAGTTCGCCAAAAAAACTGTACCAACATTGCTTTACCTGCCATGTTGTGGAGTACCCCTATAAAGGCGAATGTGATACCTTGCGCCCTTCACTTTGTCAGGGCAAAATAAAGCCCGACTCTCTCTGTTCAAAGTACAGAAACTATACCATGACTATCGAACGCGCAGACATCGAAAAGCTCGCAGAATTGGCACGTATTGAAATCAATGAAGCGACCATTGCCGAAACAACACAAAGTATCGCCGACGTATTGGCCTTAGTTGACCAATTACAGGCTGCTGACACCGAAGGCGTTGAGCCTATGGCCCACCCAATGGATGCCATTCAACGGTTACGAACCGATGAGGTCACGGAATCCAATCACCGGGACGATTTCCAGGCCATTGCACCTGCCACCGAGGCAGGACTGTACCTTGTCCCCAAAGTGATCGATTGAGGGAATACCACAAATCGTGACTGACTCAATCATGAACAATACAATAATAGACAGATCAATCATGCATAACAAAACTATTGCCGAAATTATTGCCGGCCTGGATGCAGGTGACTTTACCAGTGTCGAGATTACTCAGCACTACCTAAAACGTATTCAACAGTTGGATAGTACTTACAACAGCTACATTACTGTGAATGAAGAAACCGCTTTGGCCCAGGCAGAAGCTGCCGACAAGCGTCGTGCCGAGGGCAATACCCCAGCATTTTGTGGTGTACCTATTGCCCATAAAGACATCTTCTGCACTAACGGTATTCGCACCAGTTGCGGCTCTAAAATGCTCGACAATTTTGTGCCGCCCTATGATGCCACCGTGGTAGAAAACTTTGCCGACGCGGGTGCCGTCATTCTGGGAAAAACTAATATGGATGAGTTCGCCATGGGCTCCTCCAATGAAACCAGTTTCTATGGCCCAGTGAAAAATCCCTGGGACACCAATACCGTTCCCGGCGGCTCCTCCGGCGGTTCAGCCGCTGCTATTGCCGCTCATTTGACTCCCGGCGCTACCGCCACAGATACCGGTGGTTCTATTCGACAGCCAGCCGCACTCTGCGGCATTACTGGTCTGAAACCCACTTACGGGCGAGTATCTCGCTGGGGCATGATCGCTTTCGCATCCAGCCTGGATCAAGGTGGCCCCATGGCCCGTACTGCCGAAGACTGTGCATTGATGCTGAATGTCATGGCGAGCTTTGACCCCAAAGACTCCACCTCCATTGATAGAGATGTCCCGGACTACACCGCAAATTTGTCCCAACCATTAAACGGCCTAAAAGTGGGCGTTCCCCAAGAGTATTTTGAAGAAGGGCTAAATCCCGGGACAGAACAAGCCGTTCGAAATGCACTGACTGAATTCGAAAAACAGGGTGCAACCCTGGTCAACATTAGCCTGCCTCACACCAAACTGTCGGTTCCCGCCTATTATGTCATTGCACCCGCTGAGGCCTCTGCCAACCTGTCACGGTTTGATGGTGTGCGTTACGGTCACCGATGTGAAAACCCCAAAGACTTGCGTGATATGTATATGCGTACCCGAGGCGAAGGCTTTGGTGACGAAGTAAAACGACGGATTTTAATAGGCGCCTATTGTCTATCCGCAGGTTACTACGATGCCTACTACCGCAAAGCACAGCAAGTACGACGCCTGATCAAACAGGATTTTGTTGATGCCTTCGAGAAAGTTGATGTCATCATGGGCCCTACCTCACCCTCACCCGCATTTGAATTTGGGGCAAAGGGTAATGACCCCGTTGCCATGTATCTGGAAGATATTTACACCATTGCCACCAACCTGGCTGGGCTTCCCGGCATGTCCGTCCCCTGTGGTTTCGTAGACAACAAACCCGTTGGCCTGCAAATTATTGGCAACTATTTTGATGAATCACGCATGCTGAATGTGGCACATCAATTCCAACAAGCCACCAACTGGCACCAGCAGGCCCCAAAAGATATAGAAGTGGAGGGCGTTGAGTAATGGAATGGGAAACAGTCATTGGCCTAGAAGTACATGCTCAACTGGCCACCAAATCTAAAATATTTTCTGGTTCCAGTACTACTTTTGGAGCAGAACCCAATACTCAGGCTTCTGCACTGGATTTAGCCATGCCTGGCACACTGCCCGTCCCCAATGAACAAGCCTTCCGCTATGCCATTATGTTTGGCTTGGCCATCGATGCCGAAATCGCCAAAATTTCAGTGTTCGATAGAAAAAATTATTTCTATCCAGACCTTCCCAAAGCATACCAAACCACTCAGCTCGACAGACCCATTGTTGGACCAGGGCATATAGATATTGAGCTGGCCGATGGTACCCAAAAAACTATTCGTATTCACCACGCTCACCTGGAAGAAGATGCCGGAAAATCGTTACATGAAGGCTCTTTTGAGGCAGGAATGTCTGGCATTGACCTGAATCGAGCTGGCATCCCCCTGGTGGAAATTGTCTCCGAACCGGATATGAGCAATGCCGAGGAAGCCGTTGCCTTTGCCAAAAAACTTCACAGTATTATCACCTCATTGGGTATCTGTGATGGAGAAATGTCCCAAGGCTCCATGCGTTTTGATGTGAATATTTCTATCAGAAAGCCGGGAGAAAAACTCGGTACTCGCACCGAGACCAAAAACCTCAACTCCTTCCGCTTTATGGAAGATGCCATCAAATTGGAAGTTGAGCGGCAAATTGATCTCGTCGAAGATGGTGGCAGAGTCATTCAGGAAACCCGCCTGTACAACGGTGACACCAAAGAATCCCGCTCCATGCGCAGCAAGGAAGAAGCTAATGACTACCGTTACTTCCCCTGCCCTGACCTGCTGCCCGTAGTTTTCGATGACGACTACATCGAGAGTATTCGCAAAGAACTGCCAGAACTACCTGATGCTCGCCACGACCGCTTTATGGAACAGTATGGCCTCTCCAGTTATGACACCAATATTCTCAGTAATGATGCCGGCATGGCGCAGTATTTTGAAACGGCCACTAAAATCAGCGGTGATCCAAAGCTTACTGCCAACTGGATCATGGGAGAACTTTCCGCTCAACTAAATACTGCCGACCTCCCCATTAAACACAGCCCACTGAGTGCGAAACAACTTGCGGGTATGATTGTGCGCATTGCAGACGGCACAATTTCCAGCAAAATGGCCAAACAAGTATTTGAGGGCATGTGGAATAGCGACGGTGATGCCGACAGTATTATTGAAGCCCAGGGTTTAAAACAAGTTTCAGATAGTGGTGCCATTGAAGCCATGGTCGACGAGGTCATCGCTAACAGCGACAAACAAGTGGTCAACTTCCGTAATGCCGATGAAAGCAAGCGGCCAAAAATGCTTGGCTATTTTGTGGGGCAGATAATGAAAGCCTCAAAAGGTCAGGCTAACCCACAGCAGGTGAATGAAATTCTGCTGAAGAAACTTAACGACTTGCTCTGATAATGGAAGCTCTAAAACAACTTACTTTAATCTTTAAATAACAGTTAAAAAATTATGGCACTTAAAAAAGACAAACAAAAAGTTCTCGGCGAAGTCTTCGACGATGAGCGTATAAAAACCTTTCTGCAATTTGAGGCGCCCAAAGGTGTAAATCGCGACTTCCACCTACTGGAAAAAGCTTATCGAGGAATGAATATAGAAAACTTCGATACCTTCCTCACCTTTTTTCTGGAAGAAGGCCGTGACATTAATGCCCAAAACCCAGAAGGAAAAACTCTGCTAATTATTGCCAACACGCACCGCCACGGTGATGAGTATGTCGACAGCTTGCGTAAACATGCTGCAAAATAGTCTAGACACGAACATCACTTAATGGACATTGAAGAAGATACCAAAACATCCCTTCGCCAACGCATCCTTGGTACTTGGAACATACTTTCCTGGAAACGTACACTGGTAAAATCTGGCGAAGAATCCGATGCCTTTGGACCCAATCCAACGGGTTACATTAATTATGCCCCCGACAATCGCCTTATGGTGTTGGTTCTCCAAGGGAACAGGCTCCGTCCTTCAGAAAACCCTCCCACAGAAAGTGAGAAAATTGCACTCTTTGATTCCATGTTTGCTTATGCAGGAACTTATGTTGTCGAGCTAGATAGAGTGGTCCACAACTTGGATGCAAGCTGGAACGAGTTATGGACCGGCACATTACAAACACGCTTTATATCCTTTGAAAACAATCGCCTCATTTATACAACGCCAGAAACCGTCGACCCTATGGACGGACAATTATGTACATATAAAGTCGAGTTATCACGCTCCTAAGGGTGGTTTGATAAGCATCCTAGAAGCCTCTAATTAATTCAGAGGTTACAATGTACAGAGGCATACCCAAAACACTAGACTCACCCACAGAGCAAACTCTACGGCTATTTTCAACAACAGAAAGTTGTTGGCAAGGTGCCTCCATCTATAATGAACCCACCAGTAGAAACTCAGTCTCACTATAAATTAAAAAATAATAAGGGGTTTACACATGACAGATAAAATGAATTTTGAAGGTGTTGTTTCTTGCAACTGGCAAGATATAGAACCAGAAGAAGCCGCTCCTGGTATTACTATTCGGAATCTATGGCAAGGAGACCACGATAAAAGAGTCGTAGTTGTTGAGTTTCAACCTGGAGCTGTATTTCCAGGCCTTGATGTACACGAGCCCGGGCCAGAGCAAATATTTATTATTTCTGGTGTATTTAACGATGGCAGAGAAAACTTTAAAGCAGGGGATTTTATCCATAATCCAGCAGGTTCTGCCCATATACCTCGCTCAGAAACAGGCTGCGTACTTTTAGTCATTTACCCAGAAGGCTAGATGAAAAAATTGTTACAAGTCATTGGTATTTAAGTTGATTCGCATTACATCAATGACGTCGAGAATGCGTTGACTCCGGGGCAAACTGGTATATACTCGATCCAGCTTGAAAGTACGTCTTATATTTATGCACACCATTTCGATGTCTCGTCTTTAGTAGCTCGTCCGGTTCTTCATAAGTAATAGCAACACATTTCAGCAAAACTGCCTTGTTTTTTAAGGTTACAAATTACTATTGATTTAAAGGATATGACTATGTCTACTACTACTGGTACTGTTAAATGGTTCAACGAAGCTAAAGGTTTTGGTTTTATCGAACAAGAATCTGGTCCTGACGTATTTGCTCACTTCAGTGCAATTGCTGCTAGCGGATTCAAAACTCTAGCTGAAGGCCAAAAAGTTGAGTTCACTATTACTCAAGGCCAAAAAGGTCCTCAAGCTGAGAACATCACTGTACTCTAAACCCTAATTAAGGTTTTAAGAGACAACAAAAAGGGCAAGACCTCCGTCTTGCCCTTTTTTATTGCCTAACGATTAAGGCACTAAATACTAACACTCAAGCTACTCGCTGCTTCTACAACAACCCGGATCAAGCACTTTGTGAACGTGACTGAGCGCTGGAACGAGATCGCCTGTTTCCATTAGAACTACCAGCTTTAGTATTTTGTCTTCCCCAAACATTTTTCTGGCTGGAACTTCCGTTGTTTCCTCTAGATCTGGAATTTCCTCCAGACCGAGGCTTACCTCCACCGCGATTCTGCCGCCCGTTTTGAATGGGTTCAGCTTTAATAGAGGGGTCTGGCGCAAAACCATCAATAGCAACCTTGGGCACTTCTGATTTCAGCAGACGTTCAATATCACGTAACAGTTTATGTTCATCCACACATACCAGCGATACAGCCTCTCCCTCATTACCTGCACGACCCGTGCGGCCAATACGATGGATGTAGTCTTCAGGCACATTAGGCAACTCGTAATTTACTACGTGAGGTAACTGGTCAATATCAAGGCCACGAGCAGCAATATCTGTCGCCACCAATATACGTACTTTGCCTCGCTTAAAGTCAGCTAATGCTCTGGTACGTGCACCCTGACTTTTATTGCCATGAATGGCAGCAGCCGTTAGGCCATCCTGCTCCAATTGTTGAGCCAGCCTGTTAGCGCCATGCTTTGTACGAGTAAAAACTAATACTTGCTTCCAGTTACCTGAGCCAATAAGAAGGGAGAGCAATTCACGCTTACGGCCCTTATCCACATAATGTACAACCTGCGCCACACGCTCAGAGGTGATATTTCGACGAGCGACTTCAATCAGTTCCGGAGAGTTCAGCAAGCCATCGGCCAAACGCTTAATATCGTTAGAAAAGGTAGCAGAAAATAGCAGGCTCTGACGCTGCTTTGGCAGCAGTGCCAACACTTTACGAATATCGTGAATAAAACCCATGTCCAACATACGATCCGCTTCGTCGAGCACCAAAATTTCAACCTGAGAGAGATCCAGTGTCTTCTGATTTACGTGATCAAGCAAACGACCGGGAGTCGCTACAAGGATATCAACGCCAGCACGCAAAGTTGCAATTTGAGGATTTATTTTTACCCCACCAAAAATAACGGCAGAACGAATAGGCAAATATTTGCTGTAAGTTTTAACACTTTCAGCTACCTGAGCCGCCAACTCTCTGGTTGGTGTTAGTATCAAAGCCCGAACAGGCCGATAGCCTTTGGCCGGTTTTGTTTCACTTAACCGCTGTAAGAGCGGTAGTGTGAAACCCGCTGTTTTACCCGTTCCTGTTTGAGCACCCGCCAGGACATCACGCCCTTCAAGTACAACAGGAATAGCTTTAGCCTGAATGGGTGTGGGTTCGCTATAGCCTTGTTCAGACACAGCACGAAGTATATCGGCCGATAGGCCGAGATCAGTAAATAACATAAGGAATAAAACTCCGGCATCAACCTGGCCCATGTATTTATCACGGGTACGGTCTTGGGCTGATAGCCATTAATAAGGTGTCTTGGAATCTCTATTAGAAACTACCGGTAACACTACTTAGAACAAATAGGGTGCCGACCGAAGGGCACCACGAGGTGCGCGACTATAACAGGGGGCCTCAAACAAGTCCAACAGATAAGAATCCAAGACCAGAAGGTAAAACCAATCGCAACACTCTTGGTTAGAACTCAGACTTTCATTAACCAAGAGACGTTTACCTAAGGGGAAGGCTGAGAATAGAAAGACTTCCCCGCGCAACCTAAACCTCTTATTAGTCTGGATAAATAAGAGACCCCTTCATTTTTAGAGCGTTAGTAGTCTTTAAATGTGTACACTTCACTCTCTGGGTGAAATGCCATCCAGGCAAACCAATAAGCTGTTACCGATGTCATAATATGACCACTACTATCAAGAATTCGAGCACTTTTATCTTTGTCATGATATTCAACCGTAAAAGTCTGACCGTTAAAGGTGTCCTTAAAGGAAGCTTTCCCCTGAGCCAATTCTAAAAAAGGGTAAACCTTAGACTTACCACCCACCTTAAGACCAACAACCAACTCTTTGGTTGAATAACGCCGATCATAGTTAGTCAGTGGAAATATTAACCGACTGCTGTTTTCATAATGTGGGTAAGGGTCAGAACCATAATTACGACGGAATCCAGTTTTGTTAGATAACACTACTGTATCCGGGTAACGTTTATACCAAGCTCGCCAAGTGGTGTGCTCTACGGGAACCTGCTGTAAATATTCACCTTTAAGGGGACCATTAATAGCCCTTCCCTCTATTTGCGACCACAGTGACTGGGTATTCCTGTCATACATAAGTAGGTCATTGTTATAAAGTAGACCTGATACACCAAAGACCAGAGAGTCACCTTTCACCTTGGAATTAAATGCCATACCGGTACCACAAAGCGGACAATAACTAATGGCTATAGACTGACGACCGAAGTGGTCATTGACCAATTCGTGATAATTAAGGATAGCAATGGGAAATGCTTTTTCTATGCCATTAAGAGAAATGCCGATCAACTTATCATCAGGCATCAAAAAATCAGCTTCATGGGCCTTAATAAAAATAGGGTTGTCCAGTGAGGGGATGCCATTCCGAGCAGGGCCACCACTATAAATTTCATTCATAGGAATCAGTGGATCTTCAATAATAAAACCATTGCGCTCAATGGTTGAGCCCGCAGCCTGAATAGATAACAGACAAAAAAGTGTTGATAACACCAAGAGCCGTATTTCTATCCTTTCTCGGATTTCAGTCACCCATGCGGCGCCTTTGATTTTTTTAGCCGCGACGACTAGATCATGGCTGTTTCGGCTGATCTTCTTATTGGTAAATTGCTGAATCAAACTCATGACATAAGTCCCACACATGTGTTGAATGTATGGACAACGTTTACCGTAGATCGTTAGCAAAAATCAGGAGTTATCTGTTATGAGCAATGTTTTAGAAACCCATAAAAAAACAAGCTGCCAAATCATGTTTTAAGTGCAAACTTAAAATCATGACCGACAACCTGTTAGTGATTCACCTTCAAGGCATCAATTTTTTATCAAAGTACTACCGACCTAACAGGCCTTTTAAGCCTTCCAGTTTTTCTTTGATCTGCCCCTCCGTTTGCTCTTTCAGCTTATCACCAATATCTTTTAGAGCACCCGAGTTTGTCACCGCACTCGCCGCATTTTTATTAACTGCTTCAAGAATTTGTTTAACCACTTCACCAGCAGTAGCACCACCTGTTTTCTCACCAATCCCTGTGATCTGAATGGGCGGAAAAGGCAATATAATGGGTTTGTTTCCTAATAATGGGTTGCTGTAGCTGATCTTTCCACCGGTGATACTAAAGTCTTTAATAATCAATTTTTTGGCTGCAGAACTGTCACTATCAGTACCTTTAGCTGTATCACCAGAGGCATCATTACCAGAACCAATCGCTTGCTCGACATTTTTCTGTAACTGCTCAAGGTTAGTGCCACCTTTCGCTGACTCATAGGTAATTTCTGGTGCAATAATACGAAGGCTTTTGATCACAATGGTATCCGTAGTCAGCGACTCTGTATCAATGGCCAGAAAAATTTCATCCAGAGAGAAGGCGTTAGGTGTTTTGAATCCAGCAGGGTTACCTACCACTAACCCTTTTAACGAACCTTCTCCCGAGGTCAGAGAAAGATCCACATCACTTAATGTTACACTTGATTTGGTAAGCTCAGGACCCATGGTTTCTACAACTGCTTTTATACCTTTATCAAGGTTAAGTACTACGATTACCAACACAACTAATACTATTACGACCAAACCAGCAAAAATTTTAAACAATGTCTTCATTGCTATTCTCCGTTTAATTGTTGCTCACCGTTAAAAAGATAAATCTTTCTCTATTGGATTCCTATCTATTGATTTAAGGCCCACAATTTTACAATAGAACCTTACAATAGCATTATTTAAGAAGCTGATCGCCCCCCCCCAAAGAGGATCGCCAATGACCACGCCACTTCACGGTGGCCCCGGATATTTACTTCAGGGGCTTCGATTACTTAACCATCCAAGAATTCGCTGGTTTGTTCTCGGCCCAATACTGATCAACCTTGTTTTGTTTGTACTACTGACATGGTTTGCCATTGATCAGTTTAGTAGCTTATTAATCTGGATGACCGATAAAATTCCCAGCTGGTTAAGTTTTATTGCCTGGCTGTTTTGGATATTTTTTGGTGGGTTCTTACTTCTCATCTATGGCTATAGTTTCGCCATTATTGGTAACATTCTCGCATCACCCTTTTACGGCCCGCTGGCAGAACGTGTGGAAGAACTATTAACTGGGAATGAACACACAAGCACCAAGACAGCGAAACAAACACTGGCTCTTGCCGGAAGGTCGATAACAAGGGAGTTTATTAAACTGGGTTATTTTCTACCAAGAATCATCGGTGTCTTAATTCTCACCCTGATACTTTCTTTTATACCCGTCTTAAATTTACTGGGACCAGCCATAGCCTTTTTTTGGGGAGCCTGGTCGCTGGCTCTACAATATATTGATTATCCAGCTGATAATAATCAAACAGATTTTAGGGAATTACGAAAACAGTTGCGAGAAAAACGGCTAATATCAATCAGCTTTGGAGGCAGCGTGCTCATCGCCACCACCATTCCAATCCTTAACCTATTTACCATGCCGGCATCCGTTATTGGTGCCACAGTATTTTGGCTTGAACGGATGCCGATGAATCGAGGCACTAAAAATTAGGGCCTCTCGGTAGAGGCCCAATATGTCATTAAAATTACCGAATTAATGTTGTAACAATGATTCGTCAGGTAATTCGCATTTAAGCTTTTTACCCAGTAATTCCTGAATTGGTTCTAATAAAAAGGCATCATCTTCACAGGCAAAACTGATCGATATACCAGTTTTTCCAGCACGCCCTGTACGACCAATACGGTGGACATAATCTTCAGGTTCCTCTGGAAGAGTGTAATTCACCACATGACTGATTCCATCAATATGAATGCCTCGGCCTGCCACATCAGTAGCCACCAATACTTTTAATTTACCAGATTTAAAATCTTCAAGAGTTCTGACCCGCTTACCTTGAGGCACCTCACCAGACAACAGGCCAACACTGAACCCTTTTTTCTTTAGCTTTTCCTGAAGCCGACGACACTGATCTCGGCGGTTAGCAAAAACAATGACACTCTCCACATCGTCCTGATGAATAATGTTGTACAGCAACTGAAACTTCTCAGCAGCCGAAGTAATAAAGACCTTCTGGGTAACTGTATCCGTTGCAATGTTCTCCGGCTCAATTTCTACATTTGTCGGGTCGATAGTCCACTGTTCTGCCAGATTCATCACTTCAGGTGTAAATGTTGCTGAAAAGAACAATGTCTGGCGACTTTCACGGTGTGGCGTCAATCGAACAATGCGCCGAACTTGAGGGATAAAGCCCATATCCAGCATTCTATCGGCTTCATCAAGTACTAAAATTTCTGTGCGGTCCAAATAAACATCACGACTACCGGCAAAATCCAACAACCGGCCCGGTGTTGCCACCAAAATGTCACACATACTTTCTTGCAAATGGCGTTTCTGTTTATCGTAATCCATACCACCAACCAAGGTATGTACTTTTAGCTCGGTGTACTTACACAGTAACTTGGCATCATCGGCTATTTGCATAACCAATTCACGTGTAGGTGCAATAATCAGTGAGCGCGCTTCTCCAGCAAAACGTTCATCCTCAATAGGATTATTCAGCAATTCAGTAATAATGGTCACCAGAAATGCTGCTGTTTTCCCCGTTCCAGTCTGGGCTTTACCCACGACATCGTGAGCTCGCAAAGTATATGGTAATGAGCATGCCTGAATGGGTGAACAGTATTTAAAACCTAGATCAGCAATACCGTGCATTAAAGAGACCGGCAAATCCAAATCATGAAAACGCGTTTTTCCTGCAATTGGCTCTACATCAAACTGTGATAAATCCCAGGCCGTAGTCGGCTTCTTTTCACCTCCACTATGATGGCGACGCCCTCGACGTCCAGAATGATTTTGCTGACTATCCTTGGCATTTTGCCCAGGATTTGGGTTCTTTTGTTCGCTCATATATATGGCCGGTAGAAGAAGTCCTACTATTAATAGGACCATGGACTAGAAAGGGCGTGGATTATAGCACGGTAAACAATCTACGGGATTACCCCGCCGTTAGCGAAAAACAACAACAATAAAGACCACGAGAACTGGCTGAGACTTTAGCCACTACCTTTAGCGGCCTTGATGAATAAATAGCTAAAAACGTATAAATACGGCAATCATTCACTCCGTCGAAACAGTCTGCACAACCAATAATCCAGACTGGTAAAACGACCACCTCCAGTAAACAACAGACTAAACAACATAATGAAGTAAGTAGCGGCAAACTCTATACCATTTTTCAATACAGTAAATGAGCCCGCTTCGGTCAGATAATCATAATTACCATGTTCTTCGAGAATCGACACAGCACGACTTTTTCGATCAAGGCCTTCTTCAATCAAATCTGTCCGCCATTCCCAGGGAACCGTCAACTTTGCTTCCGGCAATGCATGCCAGCCATTGCTCCAATGTGCTGTAGTGGCCGCAACAACCATCGTCAACATCAGGGGAATACTAATAAGGCGAGTCAACAAGCCAAACAGTAACAGCCAACCACCAAGAAATTCTGTCCAACCTGCTAGTGCGGCAAGTAAATCAGGCATGGGCAGCCCCAAACCCCAATCAGGATTACCAAACCAGGCCACCACATTAGGATCGGCCATTAATCGATCCAGAAAATCCACATCTTCGGCACCCAATTGTAACTTCCCATAACCCGCCAGAATAAAAATAGGTGCCAGAAAAACCCGCAACAACAATGGAGCGACTCCTTCAAAACAACGCAAACAACCGATAACTCGTTGATACAGCTGGCAGCCACCTTGGGTGAGAGCATTCATAACGATGTCCTTATTATTTTAACTAGTATTTGTTCAGTGGTAGAAATAAGACTGCCACTATTGGCTAACAATTCAATTGGACCATACGGTTAAATATGAACTGCTTAGACCCTCTTTTGTGAAAAAGTTTTGTAACAATGCCGACATCCCTAAAAAAAGCACCTCAGATCAGATATATACATCCACGCAAGAAGCACGGGTTGTAGTCCAACCTAACCTCGGTCATTATGATTCTAGACGTACAATGCAAGCCTCGTGCTAGGATTTAGGCCTATGCCATTTATTGAATTATCAATGGACGACCAACAAACATTACTGTCATTAGCCAGAGAAAGTATCCGGGTACGGCTTCTGTTTGAACGTGATTTATGCATTGATGAAACAGCCTTCAGTCCCGCACTACAACAACAAGCCGCCAGTTTTATTACCCTCCATAAAAAAGACAAATTGCGTGGCTGTATTGGCAGCGACCAGGCATCAAAGCCCCTGGTTACAGATGTCGTTCATCATGCCATGGCCTCAGCATTTGATGATCCACGCTTTCCAGCAGTGACGCTAGATGAAGAATCAACACTACAAATCAAGATCTCTGTTTTAACCACCCCGGTACCTCTTTCATTTGCCAGCGAGCAAGAATTACTCGACCAATTGGCACCCAATGAGGATGGCCTAACCATTGAAATGGGAGCACACCGCGCTACATTTTTACCCACTGCTTGGAATCGCCTTCCAGGAAAAATTGAATTTCTTGAACAACTAAAATTGAAGGCAGAGCTTCCCCCTGGCTTTTGGTCTGACGATATTAAAGCCTGGCAACATCATACGCTCTGCTTCCAAGAAGCTGCTTTCAGAAACAAGTAATTTTCAAACTAACGCCTGTTGAGTTAACCTACCGCCGCCGGATAAACAACCATGACGGATAAACAACCATGACGGATAAACAACCATGACAGATGAGAAAATTCGTGACCTGCGTAATGCCTTGGGTAATTTTGCAACAGGAATCACTGTCATAACGGCATTGGACGAGAGCAATGAACCTAAAGGTATGACAGCGAATAGCTTTTCTTCTGTATCGCTGGAGCCGCCCCTTGTTTCTTGGTGTGTCGGCCGAGAATCCAGGTTGTATGATTTATTTCAAACAACCACTCACTTTGCTGTCAACATTTTGCACAGCGGACAACAGTCTGTATCTCAATTATTCGCTAATCCTGATGAAAATAAATTTGAGCAGACACCCTGGCATAAAGGCATTAATGGTCTGCCGTTATTAGATGACTGTCACTGTCAGTTGCAGTGTGAAATCGTGCATCGCTATTCAGGTGGTGACCACTGTATTCTGATTGGCCGTATTCTGGATTTTACCAGCCAACCAATGGACCCCTTAATTTTTCACGGTGGGAAATATCAGGAACTCAAATAACAAGCTATCCAAATCCAGTTAAAAAGAGTTAACGGTTACAACAAACACTCGCTCTATCCATGCCCGCAAGATCGGAATGTGTGACAACATCATGAAACCCTGCCTGTAACATAATATGACGAACAGCTTCACCCTGGTCGCAACCATGCTCCAACAGCAACCACCCATCCGGCTTTAGGTATGAATGTGTATTTACGATAATACTGCGAAGATCAGACAAACCTAAATCATCCGCCACTAATGCTGACCTTGGCTCAAATCGCACATCCCCCTGCTGAAGGTGTTTGTCTTTAGCACTGATGTAGGGAGGGTTACTCACCACAAGATCAAACTGTTGTATTTTTACATTGGAAAACCAGTCACTCTGATATACCTGCACATGATCAAACCCAAACTGCTGCCGGTTTTCTTCGGCCAATTGCACCGCATCAGCCATTGCATCTACAGCGGTAATATTCCAACCAGGTTTTTCGCTGGCAAGTGCCAAGGCAATAGCCCCGGTTCCAGTACCTAAATCCAATATCGACGATTGATTATTCAAAGGTAGAGAAAGTGCCAGCTCCACAAGTAATTCTGTTTCGGGCCTTGGGATTAAAGTTGCAGAAGACACCTTAAGAGAAAGAGACCAAAATTCACGACACCCCGTGAGATAAGCCACAGGTTCACCTTGAAGACGGCGTTTAAAAAGCAGTTCAAATTGACGACATTGTTGATCATCCAGGTATGTATCTGACCAAGCGTAGAGAAAAGTTCGATCCTTACCCAGAACATAACTGAGCAATACTTCTACATCCAATCTTGCCGAATCACTCAACTCGGCCAGCTCATGACTCCGTATCAGAACATCTGAAATTGTAGGGAAATTTACAGGGTTGGACATATATCAATTTATCCCGACAGCTGATGAGACTACCTTATGATGAAGACAGTGACGCCAACAATTCTGCCTGATGCTCATTAATTAAAGGCTGAACTACTTCATCCAACTGCCCTTCCATCACTTCACCCAACTTGTACAACGTCAGGTTAATTCGGTGGTCGGTGACACGGCCCTGAGAATAATTATAGGTACGAATACGCTCGGAACGATCGCCACTACCCACCAAAGAACGGCGCTCTTCCGCAATACTTTCAGCAGCAGCTTCCTCTTGGGCACTTTTCAACCGTGCCGATAGTAACCCCATGGCTCGAGCCTTGTTTTTATGTTGTGAGCGCTCATCCTGACACTCAACCACTAACCCCGAGGGAATGTGTGTAATACGAATGGCTGAATCCGTTTTGTTAACATGCTGACCACCCGCACCGGAAGCGCGGAAAGTATCAATCCGAAGATCACTCTTCTTAATATCAATCTCATCCAAAGCATCTGCTTCAGGCATAACTGCCACGGTACAAGCAGAGGTATGCACCCGGCCCTGAGACTCTGTCTCGGGTACACGCTGAACACGGTGCACACCTGATTCAAATTTCAATTGAGAGTACACACCCTTCCCAACAACCTGACTAATAATTTCTTTATAACCGCCGTGATCACCCAGGCTTTCACTGATAATTTCTACCTTCCATCCTTGGCGTTCCGCATATTTACAATACATACGAAACAAATCACCAGAAAAAATGGCTGCTTCATCGCCGCCCGTTCCCGCCCGAATTTCTAAAAAGACATTTTTTTCATCATTAGGATCTTTAGGCAGTAGTAATTTTTGTAGTTCGGTTTCGATGGCAGATAACTCTGTCTCTCCGGATTTTAACTCCTCTTGGGCCATCTCTCGCATATCCGTATCTGCATCTTTGAGCAATGATTTTGCTTCAGAGATGTTCTCTTGAACCTGCGTGTATTCGATATAGGCTTGTACCACAGGCTCAAGTTCAGCGTATTCTTTCGACAGATCACGAAAACGATTCTGGTCACCAATAACCTCAGGATCACTTAATAACGCCCCAACTTCTTCATGTCGGTCAGCTATGTTCTGTAATTTTTCCAGAATAGATGCTTTCATTAATACTCTTTCTACCCGTTACGTTTTTATCCAATTATATTTTTTAAACAATTTTTGATCATTTCTCTGATTCATTTTTATTTGGCTTTGTTAATCCAAATAAATCATGAACCAAATGAATTTTTTCTGTCCGCCCCTCTTCTCCCGCCTGTTTAAGCCGAATCGTTGGAGTGTGCATAAGTTTGTTGGTCAAGTTTCTCGCCAGGCTTCTCAGTACCTGTTCGGGGTCCTGACCTGAACGCAAGGCAATCAGTGATTTCTCCGTTTCCAAATCTCTGGTTTCTTCAACACTACTGCGGAATGCACGAATGGTATCTACCACATCAAGAGCCTGCAACTGGCTCTGCCAGGCTTTTACACCCGCCTCGATTATTTCTTCTGCCTTGCTTGCGGCGTTCTCTCGGGAACGCATATTTTCTAAAATAACCTCCTGAAGATCATCGACGGTATATAGATAAACATCATCTAGCGTAGCAACCTCGGGTTCAATATCACGAGGAACAGCAATATCCACCATAAACATCGGCTTGTGCTTGCGTTGCTTAAGTGCAGACTCAACTGCACCCTTGCCTAGAATCGGTAATTGGCTTGCCGTCGAAGATATCACCATATCAGCACTTCGAAGAAACTCTGGAATCTCAGATAATAAAATCGCCTGAGCACCAAATTTTTGAGCCAATTCCTGAGCCCTRCTCAGGGTTCKATTAGCAACGGTAATACCACCAACTTGTTTATCCCGTAAATGCCTKGCCACYAGCTCAATTGTTTCACCGGCTCCGATTAACAGTGCATGTACATCTCTCAAATCAGAAAAAATTTGCTGAGAAAGACTRACGGCGGCATAMGCAACAGATACGGGRTTCTGACCRATGGCGGTCTCTGTACGCACTTGCTTTGCRATAGAAAAMGCTTGTTGAAAAAGTTGATTGAGATGTGTMGACACTTTTCCCGCGCCCCGGGCCACAGCATAAGCCGACTTTAACTGTCCCAATATTTGCGGTTCACCCAAAATCATGGAATCAAGGCCACTGGCAACCTTCATAATATGGCGAGCCGCATCCTCTTGCTGATAAACATAGTAACAGTCATCCAATTCAAGACGTGATAACTGATGATACTGTGCGAGCCAGTCCAGTACTTTCTCAGGACTACCATCAGCAACGTATATCTCTGTGCGATTGCAGGTAGATAGAATAGCCACCTCACTAACACCTGCCACTTCACCTGCATGCTGCAGCGCCTCAATCATTTGTTCAGGCGCAAAGGCGACCTTCTCTCGAATATCAAGGGAAGCGGTACGATGATTGATTCCAAGGGCAAAAATGGTCATTAGGTCAATGCGTGACGGTGAGCCCGCAATTGTCCAATTCTAGACGTCCAAAGACAAGTAGTATCGAAACAACAATAAATTGGAATCCACAGCTTTCGTTATTGTCAGAGTATTTAGCTACAATATCATTACTGGTGAAAAGTACTGGCCAAAGTGGCTTTACTGAGAAGTTTTACATGGACACTCCCTTTGCAGACACCGCTTGATACGATAAATAGCTTTAAATATAAGTGCCCTTGGACTAACCAGGAATGAACAAACCGAGCCTATGAACAAACCACACCTATCACTGCTCTTTCTAATGCTGTCTATCCTGCTGAGCTATGGCTGCGCCACTCAGACAGTAGATACGACAGTGGAACGAGCCAGCTCGCCCGCTCCCACCAAGAATGTACTTGAGGAAAAACCTGAAGCTAAATTTGGCCCAAAGCCTGCCACCCTACCCACAAAACCTAACTACCCTGTGCGCTCATTTCCCACGGACACACTGTACGACTTATTAGTCGGCGAATTAGCGGGTATTCGTAATAACTTTGATGTCGCCCAGGAAAAATATTTTATCCAGGCAAAACTCACTCGCGACCCAGGTGTTGTCGCTAGAGCGGCCCAAATTGCTGCTTACACCGAAAACAAATCCAGACTACTGGAAATGTCACTTTTATGGGTAGAGGTTGAACCAGACAACTTGGATGCCCACAGCCTGTCCTCTATATCCCTAAGTCGGCATGGTCGATTCGATGAAGCACTTACCCATGCCGAATTTGTTATGGCACGCGGTAATAATGAGCCACTGATGAGCCTGGTTGTCTCCGCCAATCGAGCCAACAAAGAACAGCGCAATGCACTTCTTAAGCAATACCCAAAATTAGAAGCTCAGATGCCTGACAACTTATTTCTCTTGTTAACCAAGGGCATGCTGTTACGCCAACAGAAGTTATTAACTGATGCTCTGGAGGTTACCAACAAGCTATTAAGTCGTGATRCCACAATGCAACCAGCCATTATGCTTAAAGCACAGTTGCTCTATCAGTTGRGGGAAAAGCAGGAAGCATCTACTTTTCTGGAGCAATCCTTAGTCAATGCTCCAAATAACAAACGTATGAGGCTTCAATACGCAAGGTTTCTAGCAGAAAAAGACTTAAAGGGTGCTCACCACCAGCTGACCATACTGACAGAGCAATACCCCAATGATCCTGAACTAATGTACTCTCTGGCACTTGCAAACAAAGGACTTGGGCACCGCGTTGAAGCTCTCGAACTGCTTACCCGGCTCACCCACTACCCTAGCACTGCCTACTCTGCTCATTTTGACCTAGGCATGATGGCCGAACAGGAYAATAATATTGAAGCTGTACTCACACACTATAGGGCGGTGAAAACTGGATCAAAGTTATTACCCGCAGCAGTACGCCTCAGCAAATTTATGACCGATCATGGCCAATTAGAGGATGCACGCCTATATCTTCAAAAACTACGCCTGGATAATCCAACACAAGCAGCCTCCCTCTACCAAATAGAATCTGAACTTCTGGCGCAACAACAGCTGTTAGGTGAGGCACACAACGTTCTCAGTAAGGCCATTCTCAAAGAACCCAATAACATTCAATTGCTTTATACACGTTCATTACTGAGCGAGAGGCAAAATGATTTTGTCCGATCAGAACAAGACCTTCGCACTATTCTAGAACAAGATGCTGATAATGCCATGGCGCTTAATGCTCTGGGTTACACCCTAACCGTTCATACCACTCGCTATGAAGARGCACATGAACTCATACTCAGAGCCCTTAAACTAAACCCCGGCGATCCTGCCACTATTGATAGCCTAGGCTGGGTTTCCTTCCGACTGGGAAGGTATGATGAAGCACTCAAACATCTTCGTAATGCCTTGTCGAAACTACCTGATCCAGAGGTTGCAGCTCACCTTGGTGAGGTGCTATGGGTAACAGGACAGCAAGAAGAAGCAACTTCAATCTGGCAAACAATCCTGAAAAATGATCCAGATAACACCACTATTAAACAAACTATGGAACGCCTCAAAGCGGAATAACCCCATGCGACTGATTATTCTGCTATTACTGGTCATATTGGTCAGCGCCTGTACAACAACACTGCAACCGACTCCAACAGTCTCCAATTGGGAGCAGCATGTGAGCCAACTGGAGCAGCTGGATCGATGGTTGCTCGAAGGAAAGCTAGGGTACCGTGATGGCAAAGATGGCGGTAGTGCCTGGGTCAACTGGAACCAAAATTCAAGTAGCTTTGAAGTCAAGCTAAATGGCCCTTTTGGGGCTGGCGCCACCCGCATTGTCGGCAACAACAATTATGCAGAGCTACAACGGGCAAACCATGAAAATATTAGCGCCAAATCAGCCGCAGCACTCACAGAAATATTATTTGGCTGGCCATGGCCTGTGGAACAATTGCAATATTGGGTGCGTGGTATCCCTGCACCCATGATATCGAAGAACAACATTCGCCATAACCTGGATGGCACCCTTGCCCAACTCGAGCAGTCCAACTGGACATTACAGTTTTCTCGTTACCAAAAAATCGGTCATTGGGTGCTTCCAGGTAAAGTAAAAGGCCAAAATGGTGATTACCAATTTACCCTGGTGATCAAAAACTGGCAGCTCGGCAAGCTATCCCTATGACATTATCATTGCCCGCTCCAGCAAAGATTAACCTATTTCTTCATATTACTGGCCGCCGAAAAGATGGCTACCATAACCTGCAGACCCTGTTTCAACTGCTCGACTATGGCGATCAACTGGATATTTCCACCCATCAAAACGGCAATATTCAACTCTCTCCCTCCATACCAGGGGTGCCCAGCAAAGAGAACCTCATCTATCGCGCGGCCAAAGCTCTCCAGCAACACAGTGGATGCAAATTGGGCGCAACAATACATTTACACAAACGATTGCCTTTGGGGGCCGGGCTAGGCGGCGGCAGCAGTAATGCCGCCACCACATTGCTGGGACTCAATGCCCTGTGGCAACTGAATTTACCACAAAAAGAACTCTTGGAGATCGGAGCACAACTAGGGGCTGATGTTCCTATTTTTATACTCGGACACACCGCTTGGGCTGAAGGGGTTGGCGAACAACTTACGYCCATGGAAATGCCAAATCACTGGTATCTGATTTTGACACCAAACGTCCATATTGCCACAGCAGAGATTTTTGCCAATCAGGGTTTGACAAGGCACTCTCCACCGATCAAAATACGCGCCTTTCTCGAGCAGGGTAGCCGAAATGACTGCCAATTGGTGGTTGAAGCCCTTTATCCTGAAGTGAAAAAAGCCCGCAAATGGCTGGCTCAATTCGCTGATACTCGATTGACGGGAACAGGTGCCAGTCTCTTTGCTCATTTTGCTTCAGAGGCTGATGCGAGGTCAGTACTTAAACAAGTGCCGACACCATGGAAAGGTTTTGTCGCCAAAGGGGTAAATCAGTCCCCACTGTTGCACAGTCTACCGTCTAAATAAAATTACTGGGGTGTGGCCAAGCGGTTAAGGCAGCGGCTTTTGATGCCGCCATTCGGAGGTTCGAGTCCTCCCACCCCAGCCATATTCTGCTGAGACGTCAGAGAAATTATATCTAAATCAGGATAATGTTGTGGCTAACTTGATGGTTTTCTCCGGGAATGCAAACCCGGAGCTAGCAGACGAAATCGCCCGATTCCTCGGCTTTCCGTTAGGCAATTCAGTGGTATCTCAATTCTCCGATGGTGAGATCAATATTGAGATCCGTGAAAACGTGCGCGGTCGTGATGTGTTTGTGGTGCAACCCACCTGTGCGCCCACCCACAAAAACCTAATGGAACTGATTTTGATGGTCGATGCTTTGCGTCGCGCCTCTGCTGGCCGTATTACAGCGGTAGTCCCCTACTTTGGCTATGCCCGCCAGGATCGTCGTGTACGTTCGATCCGGGTACCTATTAGCGCCAAAGTTGTTGCAGATATGATTACCAATGTTGGCGTCGACCGGGTAATGACAGTCGACCTACATGCCGAACAAATTCAAGGATTTTTTGACTGCGCAGTAGATAATGTTTACGGCTTACCGGTATTGCTCAGCGATGTAGAGCGCCAAAACTACCAAAACCCTACGGTAGTATCGCCAGACATTGGCGGGGTGGTTCGTGCACGCGCCATGGCAAAACAATTAAATACTGAGCTGGCTATTATTGATAAACGTCGCCCAGAAGCCAATAAAATTGAAGTTATGAATCTTATCGGCGATGTAGAAGGTCGCACTTGTATCCTAATGGATGACATTGTCGATACTGCTGGCACACTGTGTAAAGCTGCTGACGCTCTAAAAGAACGCGGTGCTGTAAAAGTGGTTGCCTACTGCACCCACCCTGTTCTCTCCGGCAATGCTGTCGAAAACATTGAACAGTCCGCACTGGATACTATGGTAGTCACAAACAGTATCCCACTAAGTGAAGCAGCTCGAAAAAGTAAATCTATAAGAGTCCTGAGTCTGGGACAAATGCTCGCAGAGGCTATGCGCCGCGTCAGCAATGAAGAATCCATCAGTGCTATGTTTGACTAGAACCTATTTGACCTCAAATAGTGTCACCTAACATAGTAACTGGATAACTAACTGCCCTAACTATCGATTGTATAAGGGCTATTTATAATTTCCCCATCAATTCTGGTCGCGGATTGACGAGGGAATCACCAGGAGTCAAGGCAATGTCCAATGATTTTCAATTAAATGCAACGGTCCGTAATGACATGGGGAAAGGTGCGAGCCGCCGCCTGCGTCGTTTGGCCAACCAAGTACCAGCTATCATTTACGGTGGAAAAAGTGCTCCACAAAACATCAGTCTCGGTCAACACGAACTAGCACGTGCTCTGGATAATGAAGCATTCTATTCACACATCATTACTCTGGATGTGGAAGGTAAAAAGCAAGAAGTGATTTTAAAAGACTTGCAACGTCATCCAGCCAAACCGGTAATTCTTCACGTTGATTTCCTCCGTGTTAGTAAAACCCAAAAACTTCACACTAAAGTACCTATTCACTTTATCAATGAAGATACATGTGTGGGCGCTAAATTAGGAGGTGGTAACATCTCTCACAGCATGAATGAGCTGGATATTGCTTGTCTGCCAGCCGACCTGCCTGAATACCTAGAAGTGGATGTTGCCGCAGTAGAAATAGGCCAAATCCTGCATATTTCAGATATCACACTGCCTAAAGGTGTTGAAAGTGTTGAACTGAGCCACGGTGAAGAGCATGATTTACCTATCTTCACTGTCAACAAGCCTAAGGCTATAGTTGAAGAAGTTGATGAAGACACCCCCGAAGCTCCAACTGAGGGCGAAGGCGAAGAAGAGGCCGGCAACGAGTAATTATCTCTAGCCACACCCTTTTTACCAAAGAGGCTCCGACATTGGACACACCTGTTCAACTTATTGTTGGCCTGGGAAACCCCGGCCAACAATATGAACAAACCCGTCACAATGCCGGGGCCGATTTTGTTTTGGCCCTGTCAAAAGACTGCAACATCACGCTAAAGCCCGAAGGCAAATTTTTTGGTGCCACAGGTAAAATTATCCTTGGCAACCAGGCTGTTCGACTACTACTACCTGAAACCTTTATGAATCTTAGCGGCAAAGCTATTGCTGCGATGGCCGGGTTTTATCAAATACCCCCAGAAGCCATYTTGGTGGTACACGATGAACTTGACCTCAGCCCMGGAACCTCGCGATTTAAGCTTGGYGGTGGGCATGGGGGACACAATGGCCTRAAAGATACTATTAGAGCATTAGGTAACAGTCGTAATTTTGCCCGACTACGCATTGGTATTGGCCACCCAGGACACTCAAGCGAAGTGGTCAATTTTGTTTTACGAAAAGCACCACAAAGTGAGCAACAACTAATTAATAACAGTATTGATGATGCTGTATGTATCATGCCCTTAGCTGTTACCGGGCAATGGAACAGTGCCATGAAAGAGCTGCATTCACAGTAAGAGGCTTCAGCATAACGTAGCAAGCGCAGTCGTTATGCTGAAGCCTCAGTAACAATTCAACCTGCCGGTYCGTTACATAGGCGGCCACTGACTATTTGAGAGTATAAGCAATGGGTTTTAACTGCGGTATTGTCGGCCTTCCCAATGTTGGAAAATCTACACTTTTCAATGCATTAACCAAAGCCGGAGTCGATGCGGCAAACTTTCCATTCTGTACGATCGAACCAAACACAGGCATTGTCCCCATACCTGATCCCCGCCAAGACAAACTGGCTGAAATTGTAAATCCAGAACGCATCATGGCTACAACTATGGAGTTCGTTGATATTGCAGGGCTCGTTGCAGGGGCATCCAAAGGTGAAGGACTGGGCAATCAATTTCTTGCCAACATCCGTGAAACCGATGCCATTGCCCATGTGATCCGCTGTTTTGATGATGAAAATGTGGTTCACGTAGAGGGGAAAATTAACCCCGAGTCTGATATTGAAGTAATCAATACCGAACTGGCCCTATCAGACCTTGAGACTGTTGATAAAGCCCTACAGCGTGCAACCAGAGCCGCCAAGGGTCAAGACAAAGAAGCCCTCGCGCTCATGATGGTACTTGAAAAAATTCAGCCACATCTAAATGAGGCAAAACCACTGCGCTCAATGGAATTAGATCAAGATGAATTAAAAACCATTAAGCCCTTAAATCTTCTGACACTCAAACCCACCATGTACATTGCCAATGTTGATGAGAATGGCTTTGAAAATAATCCTTACCTCGATACGGTTGCRGCTATTGCAGCATCAGAAAATGCTGTTGTAGTACCCATCTGCAATAAACTGGAAGCAGAGATCGCTGAACTGGACGATGATGAAAAGCTGGAATTTCTGGAAGAAATGGGCATGGTAGAACCTGGTCTCAACCGTGTTATTCGTGCTGGATACAATTTACTTGAGCTACACACCTACTTCACTGCGGGCGTTAAAGAAGTTCGTGCCTGGACCATCCCTRTTGGAGCCACAGCACCACAGGCTGCAGGTAAAATWCATACRGATTTTGAAAAAGGCTTTATCCGTGCCGAAGTGGTTGCCTATGACGACTTTATTTCTGGCAAAGGTGAGCAAGGCGCCAAAGATGCTGGAAAGTGGCGTTTAGAAGGTAAGGATTACATTGTTAAAGATGGTGATGTCGTTCACTTCAGATTTAATGTCTAATTCCTGTAATTTCTATCCCCACAAATAACGTCAAAAGACGCTTGGGGCCGACTATTAATAGTCGGCCCCATTCATTTCTAGCCTCCCTATTAAGCCTCTCGACAAAACTTCCAATTCACCACCAACAACTTTTCTCACCCCAACCTCTACCCTGACATTAGTTGCACTTAGGAAAAACCCTGGCACAGCCCTACCACTTTCTAATTACATCTATAATGCCACCATGCGATTCTTTAAAGTTGTTATTGCCCTACCCATTGTGGTGATAGTCATAACCTTACTGGCTACCATAGTCACCCAAACTATCCCCGGATTTGGAATCAGCAGCTATCGTGCACTCTTTAATACCCTGACAGGTCAAGGTGTGGATTCACCGAGCCAGCAACAAATCAACCATTTAATTACCGCAGAAGATTTTCGAGTCTCCCTCTTTGCCGATAATATTCCTCAAGCTCGAATACTGAAAATTACACCGACGGGTGACTTACTCGTGAGTTCACCAAGAAAAGGCACTGTTTTTCTACTACAAGATAACGATCAAGATGGACGTGTAGACTCAACCATTCCTCTCGTAAATGGCCTCAATCGACCTCACGGTATCGACCTATATAAAGATGGCGAAAACCATTGGCTTTATATCGCAGAAACAGACGCTATTGGCCGTATTGCTGTTGACTGGCAAACAGGCAAAGTTCGAGGGGAATACCACAGAATTATTACTAACTTACCCTCAGGCAAAGGACACTGGACCAAAACCATCCGGTTTGGACACGATGGCTGGCTCTATCTAACCGGTGGTTCAAGCTGCAATGTCTGTGAGGAAAAAGACCCACGCCGCTCCACCATGATGCGTTTTCAGCCCGATGGTAGTGAGGGGCATATCTACGCTTCCGGATTACGTAATAGCGTGGGTTTTGACTGGGCACCCTGGAACAACAACCTCTATGCCACAGATAACGGACGCGACCTCCTAGGTGATGATTTCCCACCCTGTGAACTCAATTTGATCAAACATAATGGTTTTTACGGCTGGCCCTATATCAACGGTTTTGGCAAACTGGACCCCGACTACGGGCAGGGAAAAGACTCTCTACTGAGCAACAGTATCTCACCCAGCTTTGGCTTCCGCGCCCACAATGCACCCTTGGGCATTCACTTCCTACGCCACCCCAATCTCCCCCAACATACAGCACTGGTTGCATTGCACGGCTCCTGGAATCGTAGCACTCCCGATGGCTATAAAGTCATCGCTCTGCACTGGGATGAACAAGGCAACATTACCAGCAATGACTTCCTGACTAATTTTCTGCAAGACAACCAACAAATTATTGGGCGACCTGTAGATATTGAGGAGGGTCCAAATGGCAGTATTTATATTTCCGATGACTATGCCGGGGTTATCTATCGTGTGCTATATAAATAGATAGACGCTCAAGGAGATCAACATGTACCTAAAAGAAAAGGCCACAAATCATCTAGTTGAGATCATCTCGCTCCAGGAGCTTTTTGACCCATTTCGCARCCATGTCTCAGGCCGGTATCACTATGGAGAGGAAGTTCAGGAGCCCGAGGCCATCGCAAAAGAAGCTCTTATTTTCCCTTCCAACGAACCACTTCCGCAATGCTGGCTCAACGCCCATTACCGGGACCATGAATTTAGCTCAAAAAGCTGAAGTATCAAGGCCCCAAGCTCAGAAAACGTCTTGACAAAACCGGGCAAAATCGAGAGAATTCGCGCCCCTATTTCTTGTAAGACGTAGGATATAATTGTGGCTACGTAGCTCAGCTGGTTAGAGCACAGCATTCATAATGCTGGGGTCGGTGGTTCAAGTCCACCCGTAGCTACCACACATATCAAAGGCTTGCAGTCGACTTACTCGATGCAGGCCTTTTTTCTTCTCCCCACTGCGGGGAAATTGCGGGAGTTTTCACTCCTCAGTAACGTCAAGGTCGGTGTCGAGCTACCTGACCAGCTCACCTTCTCGACTGCTTCCAGCAATTCGCCGATCTCAGCCGCAGAATAATGCGTGGTGATCTGTCCATTTTTATGGCCTAACAATACCTGTCGCGTCTCATGRCTTACACCTCGAGCACGCAACCGTCTGCCAAAGGTATGCTTCAAGTCATGCACTCGCACTTGAGGAAGTCCAACCTCCTCTCGTGCCCGACGCCAAGCCTTAGTATTGATCCGATCAATAGGCTTACCATTGGTGTAGGTAAACACAAATTCTGGATGCTTGCCGCGCTGACGGTTAATTACTGCCCGCGCCTCGGCATTCAAAACTACCAGCCTGTCTTCTCCATTCTTAACACCTTCGCCCGGAATAACAAAAACACTGGTTTTAAGCTCTGGAATCGAAACTTCCCAACCCCATCGCAAACAAGTGACTTCCTGCTCCCGCATTCCTGTGTTGACCTTAAATAACACCATCTCTCTTAAATGTTCCGGTAAGCGCTCAAACAATTGCGCTTGCTCTTCCCATGATAAGGGATATGGCTTTCGAGCATCATCTACATCTAACATTTGCAACAAAGGGGCGGTTTCCAGCCAGGTTAACCCGTATTCATCCCGCCACAATCGTGCTGCAAGAAGTAATATCCGCCTGACCACAGCCAAATCCCGATTAATGGTATTGGCCTTCATACCCTTCTTTCGACGATACTGGATAAACTTCTCCAGCGTCCCTTGATGTACCTGTTTTAACGGCAAATCACCGATAATCGGGTCTAAAATCTTCAAGGATTGTGCATAGCGATCAATACTTCGTTTATGCTGGTAATCCAACAAAAACTTAGTTGCCGCTTGCCGGAATGTCCGCTCAGGCCGAATGCCATAAACACTTGCTTTACGCATCTCTTCCAATCGTCGAATCAAGTACGTTTCGGCTTCTTTGAGGTCACTTGTATCAGTGCTCTCGTGAAGTCGTCCATATCCTTTGACGCATTTATCAATGTGCCAGATGCCCTGTTTGCCTCGCTTGTAGAGGCCTGGGATTCGCTTTGACATAGTAAATCTCCTCTATGCTTTTGCGAACGCCCACAGCGGGATTTATAATCCTCTACCCAGTCATCTAATTCAAGTCGATCAAAGGCAATACCCTGCTTACCAATAGGCATTTCAGTCAAATGCTGTCGTACCTCTCGGTTGAACCTATTGCGATCCATCCCCAAGTAATACGGGACATCACGCAACCGAATCAATCTTGGAAGAAAGGGCTGAACGTTGGATTGGTGGTGGGCCATAGGGTTCCCTCGGCTGTATGAGCGTTCACAATGTGTCAACGCAAAACATCTTATTCCCTGAGGCAATGTTCTCTAAGAACCTAAAAAACGCTTTTCACTTCCCGCGAGAGTCACGGATGCTAATAATCAATTTCTTTAACCCAGCTACCGGGTCTTCGCTATCATTTGGATAAAGTGCAAGTTGATCAATAAAAAAGTCCGCCACCTTATTCCAAGTAAAGCCTTCAAGCATTTGATGCTCATCCAAAACACCAATCAAAAACCGTAGTTTGTCATATTCTAGTTTTGGCCTTCTGGGTTTAGTTTGAGTGAGTGCTTTTGAGAGAGAATCAAAAAATGTTTCATCAGAAACCAATGTAGCTTCAGCTATTCGAATCTGAACATCGTAAGAACCTAAGACCGCCCGATCAGCCAATATAGCCTTGAACAAAGCCTCGTCATCACCCTTTTCAGAAAATGCCTTGTCCAAGAGCTCATCGATACTCAGATTGAACATATCAATTGCTTTCATATGGCCGCGCCAAGCGAGAACCATCAAGGCAACTAAACCGGCGGCCTCCTCCTTAACTTCTGGGTTGGCAGCCATAGATGCTTCAGACCCAATGTCTAATGGAGCCTCAGATAACTTTATGACTGATGGCATCAGGCTTTCCGCTGACAAGCCCATCAAAGTCATCATCTCCGAAAACAATTGCCCAGCAGGCTTATCATACAGATACCCCCAGCTTCCGAGTGACTCTACCCACGGCAATAATTCACCACTATTTTCTAAGAACCGCTCGTCCTGGCTGTCATACAGGGCCATTGTAGTTAAAATATTTTGGCAGAATTGGACTACTTCTTGTGATGTATATTTTATAACCATAGATAGCCAGTTTAAGCGTGTTAGAGCTTATTTCATCTTATTTTTTACTCATGCTGTGCTTTACTCCCACAGCAACCCCACTTATTCTTTACTGGGTGTTAACTGGTCTTTACTAAAGTATCTCCCTAATATAAAGATGGATCTTACAGAGCCACCTTTATCCAAATTTGTACGCTCACATCACAAATAGCACAGCAAAATTTTCAGCCAACCAAACCATCTCGCTTGAACCTAAATTCGGAAGTGCTCCTTCTGGTATTCAAAGGCGCACACCGACTCCACCACTGCTTGTACAATGAAGTGGGTAAGTGTCTATATATTAAAAACCAAGATGGTTACAATGCAACCATCTTCAAACATTTCGCTTACTTTTTTTTTGAAATGGTAATGATGTAATTAATTCTAACTACAAACGATCAAAAAAATTTGTACACTTATTGTCAATAATTCTAAAATGATCTGCTCCACCTAAAACGGACACTTCYCTAAGCGACATTTAGTTTTTCATATTGCTCAGGGCTAAGATAGCCAAGAGCACTGTGCCTTCTCTTTCGGTTGTAATCAACTTCAATGTATTCGGAGACAGCCTGGCGCATCTGAGAACGGTTCATATTGAATGGCCTCCACCTTGAGTGAAAGGAAGAAACTTTCCACACAGGCATTATCCCAGTAATTGCCCTTACGACTCATACTCTACTGGAGCCAATGCTTGTCGATAATCTTCCGGTAAGCATTTGAGCAATACTGGCTACCTCGGTCGCTGTGAACAATCACACCTTTCGAGAAGCCTCTACGCCACAACGCCATACTCAGCGCATCACAGACTAAATCAGCCGCCATGCGAGTACCCATTGACCAACCAATCACCGCGCGAGAGTGAAGATCAATCATCGCTGCCAGATAAAGCCATCATTCACTCGTTTAAAGATAAGTAATATCACCCGCCCATTTTTGATTGGGCTTGTCGGCATCAAAGTTCTGACCAAGTAAATTGGGTGCCACAGGTAATCGGTGATTACTATCAGTGGTAACCTTAAACTTACGAGCGGCTTTAACCACAAGGTTCTGGCGCTTCATGCTTCGACCAATCGTCTTAATATCGTATTGATTGCCTTGTTCTTCAAGTTCCACCTGAATACGGCGAGTACCGTCTCGTTGCTTACTGCTGTCAAAAGCTGGTTTTGCCTGCGTGCCCATCGCTTGTTGAGCCAATTACCTTGCAGAAGGATTATGGTGATTTTTAACTCAGGTGTAATACCCATTTCGCAACACCCCGAACACCGCAATCATCCGCACAAGGTGGAACTGATCATGATGCTCCTGAATGAATTGTTATTTAGTTTTCGTGAAGTAGGTGGCCGATATCAGGCGTCAACTACCTTGGCTGGTCGGCGAGCTGGCGTCTCAGTCGTCAGCCCAGACTCTCGCTTGCTGGTGGAAGCCTTTTTTTGGGTGGCTGACCTCCAGCCAYAAACCTGGGGCGGAYAAATACCGAGTTCTCTTGTAGCTTTAGTTACACCAATTTTTCAGGCCAGCCGAAGAGCCTCTTCTTTAAATTCAGACGCGGGTTGTTGATTTTGTGATTGTTCGCCTCGTTGAGTAATTTTACTCACTTAACGAAGTGTCCGAAATTAGTGGGGCAGATCATAATGCAGGTGTGGATCAATTCTTTGGTAGCCCCGCATGAGAGGCTTTTGAAAATACACCCGTCCATCACCGGAATGTATGAAGCAACATGTAACTACTTATACGCGTTATTACAATGTGGAACAGTTACATAAGTAACGGGGATTTATCATCCATAAAATTTGAAATGGCACAATGATAGAGTCCAGTGAGGCTTGATCAGAATAATTTGATGTTTAACAAGACCTGAAGTCCAAATCACATGTATTGGCTTTGCCATATCAGGCTTTACTTACCTGCTAATTTCTTCCTGTTATCCTCTGAAGGGTTTTTATGCTGTTTTTAGAACCTGACATGAGAAAATRGAAAAATTGATTAAAATCAATAAATTAAATATTTAATCGGGGGTGTTAATGTTGGTTGTTGTGATCTACGTCATGGCAACGAAGGTTGCTGGTAGTTCTAAAACTTTATTCAGGAAAATCCTGAGGCGAAATCTTTCATTGCGGTAGTAGCATCAGTCATGCTGTTTGGGATGCCTCAAATAGTATTAACCAACTCAATGGAGAACTTAATATGAAATGGGAAGATCCTGCATATTGTGACTTGCGTTTAGGTTTTGAAGTTACAGCGTACGTTTACGTCCGCTAAGTAAAAAAACCTGTGTAAATGAGGTAGGGCATATTTATACGTCCTACCTCATTATTTATTTTTGATTATGCCTGTAGGTTATTGAATGAACGAGATTATAGCTGGCAATGATGTAATTGAAATGTCGCCATTGTATTTATTCCGTTGGGAAGAACCACAAAAGGCATACATCCTGCTTTACCCGGAAGGCGTGGTGAAGCTTAACGATACAGGTGCTGCAATACTGAAACATTGTGATGGGTCTCAAACTGCTAGTGAGATCATCACTCAATTAAATGCAATCTATACCACAGAAGTTAGTGAAAGCGTCTACAAATTTTTGGAGGTATCCCATGCCAAAGGATGGATCAGAATTAAGTCCTAATAGTTCGGGTGTAACCCTTGATGGTTTAGGAATACCAATGTGGCTCACTCTAGAGCTAACCTATCGCTGTCCTCTGCACTGCCCTTGGTGCAGTAATCCTCTTGATTTCGATAAATATAAAAATGAACTTTCAACAGAAGAATGGAAAAAAGTTCTTGTTGATGGTCGTAAAATGGGTGCATTACAGCTTGGTTTTACTGGCGGAGAGCCAATGCTACGAGATGATCTAGAAGAGCTTGTGGCTGAAGCCGACAGCTTGGGTTATTACACGAACCTTATTACATCGGGCGTTGGCTTGACCCCGAAGCGCCTACAAGCATTGAAAGATGCGGGCCTTAAGCAAATTCAACTAAGTGTGCAATCCAGTGATCGAGAGTTAACCCATAAATTAGTGGGTGTTGATATCTTTGATCAGAAAATGGAGGCAGCTAAAAACATCAAGGCCCAGGGTTTTCCCATGGTCTTGAATGTCCCGGTGTGCAAACAAAATATTTCACAAACCAGAGAGTTGCTGGAGTTGGCCGAAGAGCTTGGGGTTGAATTCATTGAGTTTGCCAATGTTCAGTATTACAACTGGGCTTTGTTGAATCGCGAAGAGTTTCTGCCCACACGTGAAGCACTGGAAGCTGCTGAAGATGTAGTTAAGGAATATCGGGATCGTCTTGGCAACGATATGCAAATTTATTTTGTTATTCCGGACTATTTTGCTGATCGTCCTAAAGCCTGTATGAATGGGTGGGGTGCTATTCATTTGACCATTGCGCCGGATGGTGCAGCGTTGCCGTGTCAGGAAGCGCGTGTCATCAAAGGGCTTGAATTCCCGAATGTACGTGAACATTCACTGGATTGGATCTGGAATAGCTCACCTGTATTTAATGCCTATCGTGGTAACGATTGGATGAAAGAGCCATGTAATAGCTGTGATGAAAAAGAGGACGACCATGGTGGTTGTCGTTGCCAAGCGTTTCTCCTGACTGGCGATGCGGCAAATACTGACCCCGTGTGCTCTAAATCACCATTACATCGCGTTGTTGAATCCTGCGTGTCCAATTCAACCTGCGAATATCGGGTTGAAAAACCATTGGTATTTCGGAGAAAGGGTGCAATTACCACAGAATTTCTTGAGTCCTAGTCATGATGTTACCGCATGACAGCATGTATGGCTGCGTCACGGCAGCCGTCGTCCTGACCAGCGCATTGTTTGTTTTAGCTCAAATGCTAATCAGTAGCTCTCTGTGAATAACTTATCTCTAAAAATGGTTGTTGAATGACTCTTACTGCGTCAATTGATGTCATCTCACGCTTATTACATATAGTGGGGATACTTGTTTGGATGGGGCATAACTATGCCAATGTCATCCAAAACCCAATGTTTAAACCAGCACAACCATCAGATCCCGGTTCCATGCTGGCGGCTATGAAGCGTGAGCATGGTACGTTTCGTTATGCGTCACTGGTGGTACTAATAACTGGCATTTATATGCTTTGGTATAGGGATGCCCTTGTGGAAGCACTGACACTGTCAGGGCCTTCAGTTGTGATAGGTGTTGGGGTTTGGATGGGTTGTATTATGGTGGCAAATCTCTGGTTTGTTCTTTGGCCAAATCAGAAAAAAGTCCTTGGATTTATTGCTGCCACAGATGATGAGCGTATTCGCTGTTCTCGTATTACTTTTCTGTCGTCCAGAACTAATACCATTCTCTCATTCGCCACACTCTTTTTTATGATTACCGGTGCTCATGGACTCTTTTTATATGTCTGACTAGGGGCATATCCCAATTATGTATAATTTTTCTGCAGGGCCAGCACAACTTCCAAATGAAGTTTTGTTAACAGCAAAAGAAGATATGCTGGACTGGCATGGCTGTGGAATGTCGGTGATGGAAATGCCATTTTCATCTGACGAATACAAAGAGATTGCTTCCGGTGCCCTCAGAGACTTAAGTGCTCTGATAGGCCTGCCGGATGATTACCATGTCTTATTTTTACAAGGTGGTGCGTACGCACATTTTTCACTGGTTGCCATGAATTTGCTCGGCAAACATGCGTCTGCGGACTATGTGCAGACAGGGCACTGGTCGACAAGAGCGGCAAATGAAGCTAAACGCTATGGACAGATCAACATTGCTGCCAGTACTGAGCAATCTGGTTTTAATCATATCCCTGATCCTAAATACTGGAACTTGGATCCAGAGGCCGCCTACTGCCATATAACAACCAATGAAACAGCCAATGGTGTTCAATTTCACCAGCTGCCTGATACCGGTAAGGTTCCACTGGTTGCGGATGTCACCTCAGATTTCCTGACACGAGAGATTGATATTTCGAAATTTGGGTTAATTTATGCCAGTGCACAGAAGAACGTTGGGCCTACAGGTTTAACTATCGTTATTGTCCACGATAAGCTGCTAGAGCAGGCCATGAACATTGTTCCCACGCCTTTTAATTATGGGTATCAGGTGAAAAATAATGGCAGAGTTAATACACCGTCAACCTATAGTGTTTATATCGCAGGTCTTATGTTTTCCTGGTTGTTAAAAAAAGGTAGCTTAAAAGATATTGAACAATGTAATCGAGGTAAAGCGGAAAGGCTCTATAGCTTTATAAATCGGGACAGTTTATTTCACTGTATAGTTGATCCGGATGACCGTTCAATCGTCAATATTTGCTTCGAACTTACTAATAAATCATTAGCTGATAACTTTCTTGATGAGGCAAGTAGATGGGGGCTCATCAACCTTAAAGGACACAGTGTGCGAGGCGGTATTCGTGCGAGCTTGTACAATGCCATGCCTAGCGAGGGGGTCGATGCTTTAATCAGTTTTATGAAGAATTACTCAGAAAAGCATTCCATAAAACCTAACAAAAACGACTGTAAGAATCTTTAAGCTAACAGATGTTCTATCGTCTTTTAATAAAATCTGTTGCGATAATAAATGACAGTTATGTGCATAAATTCTGTTACTTATACACCATTATGTTCTGTAAGCTAAAAAAATCTGCTTTACTTAAAAATCACCTCCCGTTATCCCCAGTAAAGATCATGAATTTATCATTCCCCAACCCAGTTGGACTTGCCGCTGGGTTTGATCGCGATGCTCAGTTATTGTGCTGCTCAGAGGTGCTTGGCTTTGGTTTTGTTGAAGTTGGTACGGTGAACATAGATGCAGGAGAAGAAATAAAGCCAGAGCTTAGTGATAAAGAAACGACAATTATTGAAAACTTGAAGAAGGCTAGGGATCAATATAAAGAGACAAAAAATCGGCAGCTATGGGGTGTTAGTCTAGGCAGCCTTAGAAATACTTTGGATGAACATACGGTTGCAGACTACACAAGAGGAATAGCTTTATTTTCACCTTATGTGGATTACATTGTGATCAACCTAAGTCGTCCTGGCAGTCCTGTGCGAGCGTTAACTCCAGATTTTAAGGTGCTGACTCAGTTTTTACATAACATAAAACAAAATACTGTTAATTCATTGTTATCTAATGGAAAAGAAGTTCCGATTGTCATTAAGATAGCCATTGATTACGCGAATAATGAGGCTGTTAACCATATTCTGTTACTGGCCAAGGAGCAGGGTTATGACGGTGCGATAATTGCCTTTGAGAACTGGCAAGATATTAATAAAATTTGTGAATATACCMGTAAATTAAAGACATCGATAGCATCATTCCCTTTGATTGTTGTGGGGGGGATACGGACCGCGAATGATGCAAAACAGGTATTGGTGGCAGGGGCTTCACTGGTTCAAACTTACACAAGTTTGGTAGGGTATGGTCCTTCTGGGATAAGAAAGATGATTTCTGATGTTAATTAGGTGATCAATGCAGCCATTTGGTGGATTACCTGGCTATATCTGAGACCGTATAACCTCGTTCGACAATTCGCTGGACCACTTCTTACTAAGATTCTGTTGCAAATTTATTCTTTGTCACTGAGCCCTCGCTCATGCTTTAACTTAAAGTATAAGAATGTCTAGCGATTTAAAGGAACTCCAATTTACACTGAAACCCTCCGTGGCAAGCGTATTGATATGCACCACTAATTTCGGACACTTCGTTAAGCGAGTAAAATTACTCCACGAGGTGAACAATGACAAAGTCAACAACCCGCAAACAATACACAACTAAGTTCAAAGAAGAAGCACTGAGGCTGGCGAGTAAAGTTGGTAAAACAAAAGCAGCTCGAGAACTCGGTATTTTCCGTCCCGGATTTATGACTGGCAATCAGTCGCCCAAAAGAAGGCCTCCACCAGCAAGCAAGAATCCGTTTTAGCTGAAGTAAATCACTCAGAAAAAYCCCAGTGGRTTAGGRCTATAACTGACGAGAAGATTCTTGGTTTGCTGATAATGATCCAGCATCATTCGATGATTTTCACGACCTATACCAGACTTTTTATATCCGCCAAATGCTGCATGAGCAGGATATAGGTGATAACAATTTATCCACACTCGTCCTGCTTGAATGGCTCTACCAACACGATAAGAACGATTCATATCTCTAGTCCAAAGTCCTGCTCCTAAGCCATATTCAGTGTCATTGGCGATAGCAATAGCTTCTGCTTCATCCTTGAAGGTGGTAATGCTAATAACGGGGCCAAAAATTTCTTCTTGGAAGACGCGCATATTGTTAGTGCCACTTAAAATGGTAGGTTGAATATAAAAGCCATTATTTATACTGTCGGTAGTTTCAGCGATGCCACCACCTGTTAATACGCTAGCGCCTTCATCACGACCGATTTGTATATAGTCTAAGATTTTATCAAACTGAGCTTTTGATACTTGTGCACCGACCTGAGTGTCGGTATCTAAGGGGTTTCCCTGTTTAATGGTTTTGGCTTTTTCAATTAAACGAACCGTGAATTCTTCCGCGATACTCTCTTGAACGAGAATACGTGATGGGCAGGAACATACTTCACCTTGATTAAAGAAGGCAAGCGCCGCGCCCTCAATACATTTTTCTATGTATGAATCTTCAAAGTTCATTATATCTTCAAAGAAAATATTGGGAGATTTGCCACCAAGTTCTACTGTTGAAGGGATTAACGAATCAGCCGCACACTTTAGAATATGTTGACCAACAGCCGTAGAACCTGTAAATGCAAGTTTAGCAATACGCGAAGAGGTTGCAAGTGCTTGACCAGCTTCTGGGCCAAACCCTTGAACGATATTTAAAACACCTACGGGTAATAAATCTCCAATGATTTCCATCAAGAGTGTAATTGATAGAGGCGTTTGTTCAGCAGGTTTTAATACAATACAATTACCTGCCGCAAGAGCAGGGGGGATTTTCCATGCTGCCATTAATAATGGAAAGTTCCATGGGATAATTTGACCGACAACACCTAGKGGCTCGTGGAAGTGATAGGCGACAGTATTTTCATCTATCTCACTRTTAGTACCTTCTTGTGCACGTATTACGCCAGCAAAATAGCGAAAGTGATCGGCTGACAAAGGAACATCAGCCGCTAGAGTTTCACGGATTCCTTTACCATTATCCCATGTTTCTGCAATGGCCAATAACTCGAGGTTTTCTTCAATTCTATCGGCAATTTTTAAAAGAATATTTGAGCGYTCAGTAACAGATGTTTTCCCCCAGGCATCTTTCGCTTTATGTGCAGCATCYAATGCAAGCTCAATATCTTCTGCWGTAGAGCGGGGGAACTCAGAAAAGACTTCACCATTGACGGGTGATATATTCTCAAAATATTGCCCTTTTACAGGAGCTACCCACTCTCCMCCAATATAATTCTCGTAGCGTTTGTTGAATTGGATTTTTGAATCAGGCATATTTGGATTTGGGTATAGCATAAAAACTCCTTAGCACTGGTTACGTAGTTACCTATAGATAGGTAGACAATTTTGTTAGTGATACTTGTACTACACTCAACATTATTAGTCTGATTAATCTATATTTCTTTGCCTTTAAATGATTATATTAAAGTCTCCAAGTCCGTTACACCAGTCCTGATTTTTTGTGATCTACTCCAGCTAAAACGGACAGTCGCCTAAGCGATATTTAGTTTTTCATATTGCTCAGGGCTGAGATAGCCAAGAGTACTGTGCCTTCTCTTTCGGTTGTAATCAACCTCAATGTATTCAAAGGCAGCCTGACGCCTTTGTTCTCGATTCATCAACGGCTAATATTGAATGGCCTCCACCTTAAGCGAATGGAAGAAGCTTTCCACGCAAGCGTTGTCCCAGCAATTGCCCTTGCGACTCATGCTCTGGTTGAGTTGATGCTTGTCGATAATTTTCCGGTACGCCTTTGAGCAGTACTGGCTACCTCGATCGCTATGAACAATCACACCTTTTTGGAATCCTCTACACCACAGCGCCATACTCAAAGCATCGCACGCCAAGTCAGCTGTCATGCGTGTACTCATCGACCAGCCAATAACAGCACGCGAGTGGAGATCAATCATCACCACCAGATAAAGCCAACCTTCACTCGTGTAAAGATAGGTAATATCCCCACCCACTTCGCGACACTCCGAACACCGCAATCATTCGCACTAGACGAAACTTATCACGATGTTTCTGAATGAATTGGTACCGTGTTACTTTTGGATTTTCGCGAAGTAGGTGGCCGCCCTTTTTAGGATTTCAAGCTCCTCCGCTTGTTCGGCTAATTGACACCTGAGCCGAGCATTCTCTGTCGCTAAACCAGATTCTCGCTTGCTGGTAGAAGCCTTCTTTTGGGCGGCTGATCGCAAGCCATAAATCTGGGACKGANAAAYACMGAGTTCTCGAGCTGCTTTTGTTGTACYAACTTTACTGGCCAGCCTCAGTGCTTCTTCTTTGAACTCAGTTGTGTATTGTTTGCGGGTTTTGGATATTGTCATTGTTTACCTCGTGGAGTAATTTTACTCACTTAACGAAGTGTGCGAAATTGGTGGGGCGGATCACTCCGTCGTCAGGGCAAAAAATACGACAAACGGCGTCATGGTAAATCCACCCGCGGGCAGATAATAAATCRAGTGGATATTGATAAACGTCCAAATGTWGTTGATGAGAAAACCYGTTTCGGTGATTGGGAGATTGATACGATCATTGGCAAAGGCCACAGTRGCTCGCTGGTAACGATTGTCGAGCGCGTGATGCAGTTTACGGTCTCCGCCCARGTCGACAGCAAGAGTGMAGACAAAGTGACTGAGGCCATGATTGGCCTGCTCAAACCGTTTAAAACAGTAGTGCATACCATTACGGCTGACAATGGAAAAGAGTTTGCGTACCATGARAARATTAGCAAGGCACTATCAACCGATGTTTATTTTRCCCACCCCTATAGCTCTTGGGRAAGAGGRCTGAATGAAAATACYAATGGCCTGCTGCGACAATATTTTCCAAAAAATACAGCCTTGAAAAGAGTTGAACAGCAAGGGGAAMGACGAGCCGTGAGACGGCTTAACTCTCGACCCAGAAAAAGTCTAGGTTACAAAATACCYGATCAATTAATGAGTGAACACATGGCCGCCTTAGCAGCGTAAAACTTTGATGYACTTCAGATTTKAATCCGCGACTATTTTTCCTACARGGATATTAATTAATGAGTTTACGTTCTCACTTAAACCTTATTATMGCCATTATCGGTTGTATATCCTTAGCACTTGGTTCTGTCTTTACTATTATTAATTCAAAAGAATCGGTTATTAATGAAGTCTCTTCGTCCTTGTCATTAGTTCATAAATTAATGGGTGATACTGTTTCAGAAGCGCAGCTAAAAAGTATTCAGAGCATTCGGCATTTGCAAGTGTCTACAATAGGTCGACGCGTTAATGACAACGCATCAAAATACAGTGTGGATGGTGTCCCCGACGTGTTTGTTCAATTTGTTCACCCCAATATGCAAACATTAAGTCTTTCTATTGACGTTAGTGGGCAACATAAACGTATTAATATAGTGGCTGATCCCAGTGACGAAATAATTGAAGCGTGGCGTGAGGTAAARYTATTTTTAAGTTTATTATTGYTACTTACCACGATGATTTTTATAGGTGTTTTTATTGTTATTGGGCGCGCGCTAAAACCTGTTGATGTGATTTTAAAGGCATTTTCAGACATAGAAGCAGGCGACTATTCAAAACGACTTGAAGTGTTTGAGTTACCAGARTTTGCGCAAATTKCACAAGGATTTAACCATATGACCTATAGGTTGGCTACTGCACAAATCGATAATGCACGGTTAAGTAAAAATGCGTTAAACGCGAGTGAAAATGAACGCAAACTTCTTGCAAGAGAGCTTCACGATGAGATGGGGCAATCACTGACAGCAATTAAGGCATTGATTGTTTTGAGTAAAAGACAACARCCTCCCGARCARTCAAATTTTGATAAGGTTTTAACGATTTGTGATCACCTGTTTTCAGTGGTGAGAAACCGAATGCGTAAATTAACCCCACCGCTATTACATGAATTTGGTTTACTTGTTGCACTTGAAGAGTTGGTAGAACAGTGGGATGGTGATGCAAATGTTGTCTTAGATSTTGATCCTGTTATAGATATCTTGTTGGCTGATAATGCTATCCATTATTACCGCATTATTCAGGAGTCGTTAACGAATATTCTTAAATATGCTCGTGCAGATAATGTACGGTTAAGCCTTAAACGGGTTGATAATGAAGAACACAGCATTGTTCAGCTAACTATTATTGATGATGGCGTTGGTTTCAACGTATCGAGTGTTGATTGGGGAAGTGGCTTTGCTGGTATTAAAGAGCGCGTAAGCAGTTTAGGCGGCACCTTGTCCATCGAGTCAATGTTGGACACCGGTAGTCAAATACATATTAACGTACCTCTAAAGTCGGCTCATGAATAATAAAATTTCATTATTACTAGTGGATGATCACCCTGTTGTWCGAGCTGGATATCGTCAATTAATCTCGGAATTTAGTGACATTAATGTCATTGCTGAGACGGGCACGGGTGAGCAAGCATGCCAACTCTATAAGGAACAACGACCAAATGTAGTGATTATGGATTTAGGACTTCCTGGAATAAGTGGCTTGGTAGCGATTCAGCGAATTGTCAAAGAGCATTYAAACGCTAAAATTATTGCCTTTTCCATTCATGATGAAGTGATTTATTTGGAACGAGCATTGATAGCAGGTGCAAAGGGTTACTTATCAAAAAGCTGCGACCCTGATCAATTGTTAATTGCGATAAAAAAAGTGGCWCAGGGCGGCCARTATATTGAGCCGTTAATTGAGCAAAAATGGCAACAAAAAAAGTTAACGATAGATAATAAGTCTATAGATTCAGTGAAGAGCCTTTCGCCGCGTGAATTTGATGTTTATTGTCAGTTGCTCAAAGGAAAAACGAGTTCACAGATAGCGGCGTCTTTATCTTTAAGCATAAAAACAGTCGCTAACTATACAACGAAAATTAAAAATAGATTTGCTGTCAATACYGTAGCAGAGTTGGTTTATGTTACAAAAACGAGCGAATAGGRTAGCTTGTTTAATTAGYAATAAAGGGAATTTCTCCTAACTGCAACGATAATTTATTTTGATATCATCTGTCTCTCTTCAAATTATAATAAATTTTAAAGATAAGAGAGAGTAAGGTTGCAAATGATGAATTCACCCCATAAACGGTCAGTATTATGGCTGGTTTTAATGAGCACAATAGCAGCAACGGCTGCTTCCGCAGAGCAGAACGTTGAGTTAACTGAWATTGAGGTTATTGGCAYAACACCACTGYACGGTGTTGGTTTGCCGGCCGATCAAATTGCCAGCAATATACAATCTGCAACTGCCAAAGATCTTGAAAAAAGTCAAAGTCTGGATATTACAGACTTTATGAATAAAACATTAGGCAGTGTTAGYMTTAATGCTGCACAAAACAACCCATTTCARCCCGATCTTCAGTTTCGTGGYTTTACAGCATCACCCCTTAYCGGTGTGGCACAGGGCTTATCTATTTATCAAGATGGCGTGAGAATTAATGAGCCTTTTGGCGATGCGGTTAACTTTGAATTAATTCCAGAATCTGCCATTGCCAGCATGAATCTAATTCCTGGTTCTAACCCAYTATTTGGTTTGAATACGCTTGGCGGTGCGCTTTCTATTCAGACTAAAAATGGTTTCACTCATGAAGGCCATAACATAGAAGCTTATACCGGTTCATTCGGTAGAAAATCACAGACACTTGAAAGTGGTGCTAATGATGGCGCATGGGGTTATTTTATAACGGGGTCTCTTACCGACGAAGATGGTTGGAGAGATGAATCGCCATCAGATATTGARCAATTTTTTGGCAACGTTAGCTACCGCAACGAAAACAGTACATTAGACTTGGCGCTTACGGCAGTGGATAGTGACTTGAATGGTAATGGCGCGTCTCCTATCGAATTGTCAAAAAGYGACCGTGAAGCCGTTTTTACTCACCCTGATAATACTAAAAATGAATTACGTTTGTTTTCATTAAACGGTTCACATTGGCTATCTGATTCATTGCTTGTTTCTGCCAATACTTATTATAGAAATAATGACCGTGATACGTTTAACGGCGATGGAGCGGAGTTAGATTTTGATCGTGGCTTTTTGGTTGAAGAAGGTGAAGCTTATGGCGGTGCAGGAGATGGMATAGAAGATATCAACGGAAATGAAATTACCGAGGCCTCCTTAGGCMGCCCGGATGGCGATGACCTTGCGCTGAACAATACCAGYACGACTGAACAAGATGGTTACGGTTTTAATCTTCAATTTACATTTCTTAATGACTTGTTTGATCGTGACAATCAGCTAATAGTCGGTGCGAGTTATGATAAAGCTGAAATGAAATACAACGCCCAAAGTGAAGTGGCTATATTCAAGGCTGATCGGGGCACTACAGGCRCAAATGCAATTATTAAAAAATCAGTCGTTGATGGTGATATTGATAGTAATTCATTGGGCCTATTTGTTACAGATACCTTGGCGGTGACGGACAAATTAGCATTAACCTTATCGGCGCGTTATAACCTAACCCATATTGATATTTCTGGTACAAGTCGAGGTGGCGATACTAATTTGAACGAATCGGGCAGCACGCATACCTTTCACCGAATTAACCCATCTGTTGGGCTAGCATATAGTGTAAATAATAATTTAGGAATCTATGGTAGTTACAGTGAATCGTCACGAGCACCTACACCCTCAGAATTAACGTGTTCAAATAAATCAGACCCGTGTCAATTACCTAATTCATTTTTAAGTGACCCTCCGTTGGATCAAGTTGTCGCAAAAACATGGGAAGCTGGATTGCGAGGTCAGTTTAATTCGGTTTCTTGGACAGCTGGTGTTTTCCATACCGTCAGTAAAGATGACATTATCTTTATCCCTGTTGATGAAGGCGGTCCGGGCAACTTGAATAATGGCTTCTTTGATAATGTCGGTGAAACGCAGCGAAAAGGAGTTGAGCTAGGGCTTAACGGTCTTTTAAATGGTAATAATTTAACGTGGTTTGCAAACTACTCTTATGTTGACGCAACATTTGAAGATGGTTTCGATGTGTTTAATGCAAACAACCCTGCAGGTGACACCACCGCGGTTTCAAAGGGTGACAGCATGCCGGGTATACCAAAACACAATATGAAACTAGGTGTGGACTATGCTTTTACGCCTTCATTCTCATTAGGGTTTGATGCGTCATATCATTCATCACAATACTACCGTGGAGATGAAGCAAATAATAATGACAGGCTTGATGGGTACGGCATAATTAACCTTCATAGCCGTTATTCAATAAATGAAAATGTTCAGTTTTTTGTTAAAGTAGATAACTTATTTGATAAAGAATATGAAACATTTGGCATATATGGCGAACCAGATGAAGCGCCGGGTCTAGCCGCTCTTAATGACCCACGCTTTGTCGGCGCTGGCGCACCACGAGCTGTATGGGTGGGTATTAAAGTATCTATGTGAGCCCTTTGCAAAACTGATCTGCTCCACCTAAAACGGACACGTCCCTAAGCGACATTTAGTTTTTCATATTGCTCAGGGCTGAGATAGCCACGAGTACTGTGCCTTCTCTTTCGATTGCAATCAACTTCAATGTATTCGAAGACAGCCTGGCGCATCTGAGAACGGTTCATTAATAGCTCATATTGAATGGCTGATCTGCCCCACCAATTTCGGACACTTTGTTAAGTGAGTAAAATCACTCCACGAGGTAAACAATGACAATATCCAAAACCCGCAAACAATACACAACTGAGTTCAAAGAAGAAGCACTGAGGCTGGCCAGTAAAATTGGTACAACAAAAGCAGCTCGAGAACTCAGTTTTTATCAGTCCCAGATTTATAGCTGGCGACCAGCCCGCCCAAAAGAAGGCTTCCACCAGCAAGCGAGAATCCGGTTTAGCGACAGAGAATGCTCGGCTCAGGCGTAATTAGCCGAACAAGCGGAGGAGCTTGAAATCCTAAAAAAGGCGGACACATACTTCGCGAAAAACCAAAAATAACACAGTACCAATTCATTCAGCATGGTATTAAAACAATTGGTCGAAGCATGAAACGCCAAAACCTCGTCGCTAAAGCAGCCCGTAACTTTAAGGTCACTACGGACAGCAATCCTCGATTGCCTGTGGCACCAAACCTGCTTGGTCAGAACTTTATTGTGGATCAACCCAATAAAAAATGGGCAGGCGATATTACCTACCTTTATCTAAATAACTGTATGTAGTCTTCAAAGATATAAATACGATTCCGTTTTTGGCTAGTCAATTTTCTCAAAATACCCACCCCCTCAAAATCCTTAACAAGTGCAGCTGCTGTATTGTGTTGTATGGATAATAAGTCCTTAATCTGGTTTAAATTAAGAACCGGATTGCGGTAGAGTTCCTGCATTAATTTATTTGCATTTTGCTGTTTTCGTACATGAAATAGTGGCATTTTTTCACGCTCAATCAACGCTCGCAGATTAATAATAGCCTTGAATACCGTGATGGATTGCTGAGCAGTTTCCTGAACACCTTCAAGAAAAAATTGAATCCACGCTGTTAGATTGTTGGTGGTTCGTACGGCCATCAAATGGTCGTAATACTCGCCTTTATGCCGCTCAAAAAAGTCAGACAAATACAATGCTGGTTTTGCCAATAAACCGCAATCGACCAAATATAGTACTATGAGCAAGCGGCCCAACCGACCATTACCATCTAGAAAAGGGTGAATTGTTTCAAATTGATAGTGAAGGATTGCTATTTTAATAAGCTGTGGCACATAATTTTGATCATTATGTATGAATAACTCCAAGTCACTCATTAATGCTATAAGTCGATCATGGTGGGGTGGGATAAAAACAGCATTTTTTAAACTGATGCCTATCCAATTCTGACTTAGCCGAAACTCTCCAGGCTGCTTATGTTTACCTCGGACACCTTGCATCAATGTCTGGTGCACGGCCTTTAGTAAGCGATTTGAAAGAGGCAGTTCATCTAAAGCAGTAATAGCCTCATTCATGGCTTGAACATAATTCTGAACCTCTTGCCAATCATCACGCTTTTCGGGATTAATGTCTTGCTCGCTGACCAAAGCTTCATCCATATTGGTTTGCGTGCCTTCAATACGACTCGATGTGGTAGCTTCTTTTGTGATGTGCATGCGGATGAAAAAATCCACATTGGGTATCAATTGCGAAAAGGCGTTCAATTCACCTAAAGTACGGCTTGCATCGTCAAGCATCATCAAGGTTTTTGCATCATTCAACACCCAGGAATGGTTTATAAGCTCGGGAAGGAAGCTTTTATACTCGTATTGTTGCTCAAACGTACCTGCCTTAAAGGCTGAAATATCCACAGTATTTCCTTAACGACTCGCAAATCGACACAAGAACCTTATTATATCCAATACGGACCGTCAACTCGACATAACGGCACTACTTATATCGAATTACCGGATTGAATACTTGCGGGAGATTTGCGGGAGATTTGCGGGAGATTTGCGGGAGATAGTCCTGCATTGTTATGATTTGTGAGGTAAATCTGCTGTGAGCGCCCACAATAAAGTTTAATAAAAACAATGTGTTAATATTTTACAACCAATTTCATAATGCTGGGGTCGGTGGTTCAAGTCCACCCGTAGCTACCATATACAAAAAGGGCTGCCATTTGGCAGCCCTTTTTCTTRTCTAATACTACGCCGATCCACTCTTATTTGTTCATATCATTGGTCACAACAYTCRCCATAATTTAGGGTAAATAAAATTACTTTCTATTTGACCTCTTATTGCGAGCATCCAGGTATTTGTCTAGTTTGGGAAATAGGTATCTATCTGAAACYAGAAATAAAACGGCATAACAAACCAGTATCGAGAGCACTAAAACYATAAATTCCATCGTGATACTTCCTGTATTTTCAATGTCATCCTTCACCAAACGTCACACACATGAGNATTAGTCRTTTTTATAATCACCGGCTATAAAACTTTTCTTGCCCCCTCCCAGATCATTTCTCAACYGCTCAACATTAACCATACGAGACCCACCCACTTTAACGGTAGGTATGGCTTTGGTAATAACCCAAGAACGGATTGTTTTAGGCTCTTTTCCAATGAGTTCGGCAAATCTAGCCTGTGACAAAAGAGGCGGAATAGCGACAAGGTTTATTTTTTTATCAAGTTCCATTTGTGATTTATCACTACGTCAAATAGAATCAAAAAAATCACAACAACTCATGTTGTAACAATTACACATTATCATATTTATTGTGTTAATAATACAGGGTATTATTTATATTTTATGAGTATTGGCAATCGAGTTCGAGGACTTTTAGAAATTAGAGGCATGCCCAACAAGCTGGAAGAGAAGACCGGTATTGATCGTGATACCTGGCGCAATGTTCGTTATGCCAAGCAAAAAGTGAATGAAGACCACATTACAGCTGTATGTGAAGCCTTCCCTGAATATCGCCTCTGGATTGAGACCGGAGATACTGCACCAGATTCTGGCCAAATATCACCAGATGATCCCACCGCCCCTGAAACAACCAACTAAAATAGCCATAATCGATACACCCTAAATATGATGGCTCGATAAACCAGAGTTCCAGTAAACAGGTTTGGCAGATAGAATAGCCTACATTAGCCCACCAAGGGCGATGCAGTGAGTATTGCCATAATGGCCTTATCGTTTTACAAATATTTCTATGCCGCTGCACTGTTATCTTGTGTTACCAGTGCAGTGCAAGCAACAACTGAGCCCCCKGACGCCCACCTTGATGCACAGACACTTGCTCAGGCTGTCTATGATCAAGCCTCGGGTGATGATGCCAGCTCAAGAATTGTCATGCTATTGACAAGAAAGGGGAAAAAACCCAGGCAACGTATTCTATACAGTTATGCAAAAGATAAAGGTAATGCAGAACGTTGGACTCTGATGCGYTTTATCAAACCTAATAATGTATCCAAAACTGGGTTGCTGACCAAAGATTATTCTGGTGATGAAAGTGACCAGTGGTTGTACCTACCCGCATTAGATAGGGTTCGSCGTATTTCTTCCTCACGCAAAGGTGGCCGCTTTGTGGGGTCAGACTTTCAATATGAAGATTTGACAGACCGAGAGGTCCGTATGGATAACCACCGTATTCTTGGCGCAGACAAAGTTGGCGGTATCAAATGCACCCTGCTCGAAAGTATCCCGGTTAAAAAAGCCAACTCTATCTACTCAAAACGTATTAGCTGTATACACCCTAAAATATTTGTTCCCTTACGTATTGATTACTACGAAAAAAAGAAAAAACAGCCCGTTAAACGATTAAAAGCAAAAAAAATAAAGAAAGTTCAGGGTTACTGGACAATATTTGACAGTACCATGCATAACCTGAAAACAGGACACAGTACCAAGTTATTCACTACTGATATCAAGTATGATCAAGGTATTCCCGATTCTCTTTTCAGCCAAAGAGGTTTGTCGGATGATAGCCGTGAAATGCGGTTTCGCCCTCAACGGGAAAAGAAATTAAAGGAATAGATTAAATGAAATCCATCCATTACAAAATCACATCAACTATTTTCACCCTACTGGTGCTTAATTTTTGTACCACAAGTCAGGCTGATGAAAATATTTTGATGATTGAGGATGATGAGCTGATAATTATGGATGATGAAGATGGCTTGTTGGACTTGGCTGAAGATGATGACGACACTTTYTTCATTAATGATGATGAGGAAGAAGAGCTTCTAACTATTGAGGAAGATGAACAAGATAGTCTGGAATTAATAAATGATGCTATAACACCTATGGATGAAGGCWCTGAGATTCTAGCGAACATTGATAATAACGCCTCCACGTCGCCAAGCTTGAAGGTTGAACGTCTTTGGCTTGAATATGGCCTCTTCACCCAGAGCCACTCTAATAAGAATAGCCAAGGCTATGGTCATGGTCTTGCCTCCTTTGATTGGTCTCCATCACCAGAGTGGGAAATTAAAATATCCGCGCGTGCAGACGGCTATTTTGAAACTGGCCGTGATGACTGGGGAGACATGGAGCTTGACTATGATGAAGTTTACGTCCGTTACAACGGAGAGCAATCTACCGTTACCGTCGGCACACAAAAAGTTCTCTGGGGTCGTATCGATGAGTTTCCACCGACGGACCGTCTGAGCACCCAGGACTTAAGACGCTTTATTATTGATGATCTTGAGGATCGCCGCCTCGCATCTTTAGCTCTTAGAATGGAATACTTTTTTGATGACAAGAAGCTTGATTTCGTTTTTTATCCCGACTTTAGAGAAGCTCAGCTCCCAGATAAAGACAGTACCTGGTATCCGGTAAATCGCCATTCTGGTGAAATTCTTGGCCTAAAAACCAACGCTACCGCAGAAGCTATCGTAAAAAATACGCCTATTCAGGAAAATACACCAGATTCTGAAGGTGGCTTTGGCATACGTTTCAGCAGTATTGGCTCCGTATTGGATTATGCATTGTCTGTCCAAAAAGGCCGCCAAACACTCCCCTACTTCAGCTATAACCCTACGACCAATATCATTGAAGGCCAATATCCACGAACCTGGATTGTAGGTGGYGATGTCGGGTTTGAAGCATTGGGTGGCACCGTAAAATTTGAAGGAACCTGGTTAAGTGATACTCCGGCCACACAGAAGAACGGCGTCTACACCACCGTTAAAAGTGTTAATTGGGGGGCGGCCCTCGAATTATTCCCTGGAGATGGTGATAGCAGGCTCAACCTGCAGCTGACGGGCACAAAGCTCATACGTGCTCCCTCCGTTATGGATCGCGCAGAATCGTACACRTTCAATGGTACCTATGAAGTTCCATTTARTAATAACCGTTGGCGGGCAAAAACACGTTTYTATGTAGGYCTSGATGAAAAAGATATTTACCTAAACCCTGAAATCGCTTTTATCGGCTGGGAATCCCAAGAACTCTACCTTGAATTACATTTCTTTGATGGAGATAAAGGAACACCCGGAGGATTTTATGAAGATAATTCTGTTGTTACACTGGGTTGGCGAATAACCTTTTAATAACGATATTTAGAACCCCTGGTTAATTCGGAGGTTCCGTGGTGTTTATTGATTAATCATGGGCAATCACTATTAATACTAAGTCATCACAAGACCGCCAAAAATTGGGCAACGAACGTAAAGCGTTAGCCATAGTGGATGACGGTATTGTTGTCTTTGCCAATAGCGCTTTTGCCTCACGCTTAGGCTATGACGCACCAGAAGATATTGAGTCAATGCCACTGCTTGACCTAGTAGAGGGGTTGAATAAACAGCAGCTCCGCGATTATCTGAATAAAGCCAAACTGACCGAAMAATACGAAAAAAATATCCCCACCACTCAAATTAGACTCCAACAAGAAACTGGAGGGGAGAAAAAAGCAGAATTACATGCACACCGTAGCCGCTTTGAAGGTGAAGATGTTGTCGAGCTACAACTGCTCACAGAAGATGACCTAAAATTAACGAGCCGTGTTACACGACTACCCTGGAAACTCTATTTCAGTTTTTTATGTCTGCTGATTATTGCCATCTTACCCAATATCCTCCTCCCCAATCTGAATATCAATAACGCACCAAAAACTTTCTTACCATCCGATCAACCATCGGTTGTTTTTGAYAATAAGGTCCGTGAAACATTTCCTGATGATGAAGTCATTATTCTTCTATTTGAAGGTGTTGCTCTTTTCTCCGACGGATTCCTAAATGCCTACCACGAACTTGGCGAAACATTTGCCAACCAYGAGCTCATCGACGACGTTATTAGCCTAACCCGCCAAGATCATATCAGTGGTTCTGATGATGGTTTTCTTGTCGACCCCCTGATTGATATTGACTCGCTAGATGACTCACGRCCTCTTGAGCGCTTGGAGCRTGCGATTTCAGACCGCTTTGCCCTAAACTCATTAGTGGCTGAAGATGGCTCCGCCATTGCCATGGTCATTATCCCCCAAGCCCTTAATGACAGTATTAAACACCTGGCACTTGAAGAAGAGATTCTCAGTATTATCAAAACTCACCAACTAGAGGGTTACCTCTCCGTCATGGCTGGGGAGATTGCTACAGACGTAGCACAGATGAGGGCCATACTCAGGGACAATATGCTATTTATTCCAGCCACGGTTATCCTGGGACTTCTGCTGGTCTGGTGGTTATTTCATCGCATGATCGCAGTAATTGTCACCGGGGTAACCACSGGTGCGGTGGTCAGCTCTACCATTGCATTTTATGTGCTTTTTCAGCAGCCTTTTAATTCTATTTCAGGGATTATTCCACCCCTGTTATCCGCCTTAACGATAGCGGCATTAGTCCATTTATTTAATGCTCTCCACTATGCRTCTAAACGMGGATTAATAGGAAGAGAGCGCGTCAATGCCGCGCTCGCTGAAATTAGACGGCCCGCCCTATTTAGTGCACTGACAACATCGGCGGGTTTGGCATCTCTAGGGCTCAGCCCAATCCCCCCCATCAGTGTTTTTGGCCTAACTTCAGCGGTAGGYGTATTACTCATTTATGTGATCGTCATTCATATACTTCCCCCCATTTTCTCCCGTTTTGACCTTCGTGACTGGCCAAGTCGTAAATCAGGATTAGCTCTGATGGATGAAATGGTAAAAAAACTCTTTCACTTAGGCATCAAATACCCAATACCAATAGTAGCCACAATTCTTCTGGCATTGGCTTTAACTGCACCGTACATAGCAAAAATTCARGTTGAAACAAATATTCAGGAATTTTTYCCWCCCTCYCAYCCWCTTAGAGTGGCAACAAATCATATTGAAGAAAAATTGGTTGGTACAACGCCGCTAGAAATTATTTTCAGCGCYGAACAACCGGATACATTAATTCAACCTGCCGCACTCCATCACCTAAAAGACCTTCAGCACTGGCTTGAAAAACAACCGGAAGTCGATAAAACCGTCTCTGTTGCTGATTTTGTAGARGAAATGAACTGGGGCTTTCATGCACAACAAAATRATTTTTTAACTATCCCTGATGACCCTGACCTGATCAGCCAATATATCTTTATTTATGATGGCGAAGATATGTTTGATTTTATTGACGAAGATTATCAACAGGCTCGACTGACCATGAATGTCAATGTCCATGGTGCAAATGAAATCAGTGAACTGATGGGTAAAATAGAACAYTACCTGGCTAGAAATCCTCCACTAGGTGCTAAATGGAGAATTACTGGTGCCGGTCGACTATTTGCCGACCAGGAAACACTATTGATTAAAGGGCAAATCTATAGCCTYGGTGGAGCATTAGCTCTTATCTTTATACTCATGCTCGTGCTGTGGCGTTCTGTAAAAGATACATTAATTTGTATGATTCCCAACTTGTCACCGATTGTGCTTATTTTTATTATTATGGGATGGCTAGGTATTAGGCTTGATATGGCAACAGCAATGATTGCCAGCGTTGCTGTTGGCATTGCCGTTGATGATACAATCCATATTTACCACGGTTTTATTCRCCGGGTTAGAAAAGGCATTCACCCCGTTTATGCCCTCGCGCGTACTTACCATCAAGCAGGCAGGGCAGTAATGACCACTACCATTATCCTCTGCTCTCAATTTCTTTTATTACTTGCTAGTGCATTTGTRCCTATGGGACATTTTGGCATTCTAACTAGCGTAGGATTATTAGCTGCATTAGTTTTTGACTTGCTGTTACTACCAGCACTTTTAATACTGCTCTTTCGTACCAAGAAGATTCCACCCAAACTTATTAAACCAAGAATTTAAACCAAAAAAAACCAACCAAATCGGCTGGTTTTTTATTTATTAAAATAATTAATTAGAGTTCTTTCAGTAACATTTCCGCATCCTTTCTTTCCGGAAAATCTTCTTTCCCAGACAACAATACTTCCAAAGATTTTTTTGCCTTAGCCTTATCACCAGCAGCCGCATTAATCATGGCACTGTGATATTTAAGAGAAGGATTTTTAGAGSCCTTCTCCAAAGCTCGTTCAATCGTACGCTGGGCTTTAGTTACATCGCCATTCTTAAACAAAACAACGGCTAAAGTGTCCAATGCCAATGGCGAGTCCTGRCTTTGCTCCACCGCCTGTTTTGCATACKTCAATGCCTGCTTCGGTTTACTATCACGTAACAACCAAGCCAAGTTATTCAACGCCACCGTGTTATCACTTTGAACATCCAGAACTTGTGAATATTTCTCCATAGCTTTGTCTTCATCACCCTTACCTAAGTACATATTAGCTAATTCCAACCTAGCCAATACATCTTTTGGATGCTCTTTTATCCAGCCATTCAATATATTCTTCGACGCGTCTTCATCACCCATTGCCCAATGTTGATGAGATAGAATCAACACATTACGGGTAGTAGGGGATACTTCAAAAGCCTTTTTAGATAAAGCCAATGCCTCCTGCTGATTACCATCCAGCCTGGCACGTACCGCATCTAATTGAAGTAYTTCAGGGTTTTYTGGAGCCAACTTRTTAAGRACYRAAAGATTYTCAAYTGCTTCRYCYCTTTCYTTTTCCTGRAGAAGYAATCGTGTTAGCTCTATRCGTGGTTTCAAATATGCGGGGGAAAGCTCTACCGCTTGTTTAAATTCTGATATTGCCTCTGACTTCTTCTCTAACCCCAGATATGCAAGTGCCATATGATGATGAGGTTGAGGGGCATCATCTCTCAACGAAACCAGCTTCTTAAAAACTGCCACRGCATCATGATACTKCCCTTGYTTCAAATGAGACAARGCTATTACGTTTAATACATCCGGTTGATTGATAGCTTCAGAGTCAAGCTCATTAAGTAATACCGGGACTTGTTCCGGGTTCCCATAATTCAARTAATACCGAGCCAACATAACCTTGGGCTGCACTTCTTCAGGATATGCCTTTATTGCTTGCTCTAARTAGTTAACCATCCCAGCAGTATCTCTTTGCACCTCAGACAATGCTGCCAACTTTAGCAAAACTGGAAGGTAATTTTCATTATGCTCCAATACCGCGAGATAATAATTTCTGGCACGGTCCAGATCGTTTTCCTTAATAGCCAAAAATGCAAGATTCTGATTAATTCCKGGATCCCCTGGCGACAACTCYAAAGCTTTTTYAAGTGCAACCTTTGCYTTATCTGCCTGACCTGCGGCCATATAAACYTCACCRCGCARGCTMTGRGCAACAACMGTACCAGGGTTTTTCTTTTCAAACWGATCAACAGCCTCTAAAGCTCGAAYATAGTCTCCCTGCCTCAAAAAGGCAGCAATTAACAGTSCRTCAGCTTGCTGAARTTGAGGGTTTAACTTTAATGCCTCATCAAGATGCTCCATTCCTCCGGCAACCTCACCACTTGCCATCAAACCTGCACCCAATCTCACTTGAGCTTCAGGGGAGTCAGGTTGCAAATCAACCAACTTTGCCAATATAGCGACGCCTTCTTCTACCTTGCCCTGCTTTAACAATGCACTTGCCAATAAATTCAGGGCATTAAYATCGTCACCATTTGAGTCTACGATAGGTCTTATCAGGGTTTCAGCCTCAGCTACATCCCCTGTTTTTAACTTCATCGTTGCCAGTAACTTTCGTCCCGCTACATTATTKGGTGMAATCGCTAAAAAACGGTACGCATAGTCCTCAGCTAATGAAAGATTTCCTTCCGAATAATGGGCTGTCGCCAAATAGAATAACGACATAGGGTAACGTTCTTCATTAATTTGTGCTAAATCAAAAGCTGAAACAGCATTTTTCATGTCACSGTTACGGAAATRCAAAAGCCCTTGTAAATAATGGGTTCCTGAACTCTTAGGTGCACGCTTGAGTAATAYATCAATATCTTCTTTTGCACCCTCATCATTGTTCATTTGCAAACGAACTAATGCACGCTTGTAATAGTCATCCAAGCGGAAATAACTGTTGTTTATAGCCTTTGTAAAYGCTTKYTCGGCCATGTCTGTATTCAAACTACGTAGTTCAATATCCCCAAGAAGGCTCCAGGCCGGRGCATAATTTGGATYCACTTCAAAAACTTTTTGYAATTGMTSTCTGACARMKSTCCAATTCCCCTTTGATGTTAARCCTATCAAGCGTGCTTTTATTTCTAACGCATATGCTGTGGCAGAAAACTCAACAGCCTGGTTGATTAGGGGTGTCGCAGACTCAGCTYCCCCTCTTGTTCTGAGAAGYCCCATTCCTTGTGATGCGAGAACATAGGATTTAGACGTATCTGATAAACCATCTATTGGAAGCTCCTTRAGCTTATCCATTTCACCCTGGRCTAAAAATGACTGAGACAACAAYGGCAATACATCATCTTCRVRCCAACCCAACTCRCGGGCTTTAGACAGCTCTTTAACAGCATTTGCATATTGGCTTTTATTAAAATACACCTCACCAAGAAGCCAGCGTGCTTCTTGGTTATTGCCATTCGTTTGCAGTGCATTTTTTAACTCAATAATGGCAGCTTTGTTCTTTCCTTCCGCCAAATAGCCTTTAGCCTCGCTTACATGCTTGTCACCTGACAARTCTGTAGAGCATGCCAACAGAAGCCCCATCATCATTATTAAAAAACCATTCCGGAGATAAATACCCATAGAAAAYTCCCTTTGAATCAGCACAAAATATCGTCTACAAAAAMYTTATTATAACTCAAYAGCCAAGATTTCAAGCTTGGATAAAACCACACCATCAAAATGTACTAAGAAGAGTAAAACAAACAMCCTTAATGAACAAACTGAAATATGYAGAAAAGTGCGCATTTAATGAATAAGGCGATAATAAAAATAGTTAGGACAAGTACCGYAATCAGCTAAACCCACATAAAAAAACGGCGACCAATTGGYCGCCGTYTAAACAGGTCACTACTTMYAAAYTTTTAYGCAGAAAGAGTGTTCACTTTTCTACGACGTACCCARCCCATTAACAACAAGCTGCYAGCCAAAAGACCKATRGTCGCTGGCTCAGGGATRTTTTCAGTAGCTACAATAGCAAAYTSAAACTGAGTAGWGTTTGWTTCATTTTCAAAGGTAGTAAAACCAATACAACCTTCATTACCCGCACCACCAACTGCAATACAAGCTTCATCAGAWAGCAGGCCAAGTCCGTCGGCAGCAAGGTAAACATCGTAAATATAAHCATCAAGAAGGAAGCTGTCGATTAAGAAGGCCAGAATAGAACCATTCAAAAGAGTTGGTACRCCAAGTAAACCACCAGACAGAGAAAAGATATCACCACAACCGAATGAATTGAAAGCTACGCCTTSAGGRCAAGCTCCAGGAYTAGACGGATTGTTAKTAGTTTCTTGGAAGTCAAYACCAAAAGTGATCGCTTGTACTTGATCAGCTCCGCCACCAAAAGGTGAAAGAATCACATTATCCTGYGCATTTGTACTATCTAGAGAAGTCCCGGTAATAACAAAGTTATTATGAGTAATGCTAGGGCCTGCCACTAAAGTTACAGCATTAACGCTAGTCGCTACAACAATACTACCTTGTGACAAATCACCAGATGGTAATGTTGAATCCGTAGGATCCGCATTAATTACCAAGCTACTGATTTGATCAAACGAATTAGATTCCGTACCCCAACTCAACTTAGTGTAACCATTGACATTATTTAAAGTGTCAGTGGTGCCTTCTTTATTAACGCCAGCAGGTGCAATGGGTTCAACGAACTCAAACTCTTGCGTGAAGTCAAAAGATGCAACTGGAGCAGCCATTGCAGTGCCAGCGAATACTGCACCAACACCAACACCAATAGCCAATTGCTTAAATAACGTAGATACCTTCATTTTCTATCTCCTTGATAAACTAAACCTGTTTTTTACATCTATATGTAAAAATCTTGCTTAAAGCACATGCTTACCTAACACAATGCACAAGCCGTGCCAAAGAACAAAAAAAACAACTAACTACCTATTTTTAAACGTGTTTACTCCAGACGTCAAACCTTAAACAACCAATATACAGATCAAATATCCACGAGGTGTAAATATAACTGACACCACAATTCCACCTATCTTTGAAATACTAAAGGTAGCCAACCAGCATTATAAAAAGAATAAACTTAAAGCTATATTTGTGATTTGGTTTTTGACGCTACCCCTTGCCCACAGCATAATCATCATGATGATTAACCTAGATACGATTAAACGCCTTATACAAAGTGGACTCAAAGCGCCTTCAGCTGACAACTCCCAGCCTTGGCATTTTGAGTGGGATGGTAGTGTATTGTCTGTGAAATATGATGTTGTAAGGGTAAAAGACCGCACATTTCCCGCCAATAGCCCTGCAACTCTATTATCACTTGGAACAGTAATAGAGAATATTTTATATATTTCAGAAAGTTACAATATTTCTGCCAAGTTTTCCTGGTCTCCGGACATGATATCGGAGGAATCTGCTGGTGCAGAAATTAACCTCCAACCTATAAATTCTGTTGAACCATCAACAGATCCTATAAACCACCCCATCTTTAAACGACACACCAATCGCTTCCCCTACCACAAAACAGCGCTCCCCAAACAAGTGCTTAATGAGGCAACTCAGTTATCAGAAGGAAGTGCACGGCTCCTGATTATTAATTCAAAATCTCTTATTCAGGAACTTGGCCAACTGGTTAAGGTTGCATCAGAAATCCGCTTCCAAACAAAAGAAGTACATGAATGGCTAGGACAGAACCTACGATTCACAAAAGAGGATGTAAAAAAAGCTGACGGCCTTGATATCCGCACATTAGCACTTCCCCCAGGTGGCTCAATGTTTTTAAAATTTATTAGTAGCTGGCATCGGATGAAAGTGTTGAATCGCATTGGGGCCTACCGACTACTAGCCAAGATAGATGCCGCTCCAGTTAAAGTAGCGCCCGCTATTGTGGCAATCATCGCGCCACCCACGCCACAAGGAGCCATTGATGCAGGCAGATTGCTTTGTAGAAGCTGGACTTACCTCAATACAGAAGGAATAGCAGTACATCCGTACTACGTTATAGCAGACCAACTAACAAGACTTAAAGCCGGTACTATTCCCGAAAACCTCATCGAAAAAGCACATTATCTTAAGCAGGAATGCACTCAAGCTCTCTCTCTTGGTGAAGGCGAAACATTACATATGCTGTTAAGAACAGGCTATCCAAAGCGAACCCCTCCCCAATCTTTACGCCTACCCGAAGATGTAATATTTACTGACACCTCTAATAATTAACCGGGTATCAAACCAAGAAAGAGGTTTATTTAGTTGCGTTATAAGCCCAGTTTTTTTCTAGCTATAATTAGGCCTAATTTCTGTATGGGGTTACGATTTCCCCACGGTCTCCAGGTTGTTTTCATCTTGTTTCGATAAGCGTCAAAATGAAGTCCAAAAGGTGCAGCCTGAACCTTCCCACGCTTTAACAAGATTTTTAGCACCTGGGTAGCAGCAACCCCCGCACAAAGCTCACAGGCCATTATCGTAGAAGGTCCCTTTTGATCAGCAAAATTCACTCGGCTTGCATCAACCAAGTAATTTGCTTGCAACATGGAGGGAGAAAGACCCAATAAAAAACGAACAAGCTGCTCACCTTCAGAGCAGCCTTCCAACTGAAAATATTGCTCAAACGTCATTTTACCTGGCAAAAAGCAGAGCAGCGCCACTCCCATGCCAAGCGGGGCCGCTGTAATAGCAGGAATACCTTTTTCAGCACAGGCTGCAAAGACGGCCCTACGAGCATCTAGAGCAAAGAAATCTAGCGCATCCACATAGAGATCAATGCCCTCTAAAAACTGATCCAGATTATCGCTATTAACACCAAGGGGGAAAGTATTGATCTCAAGATCAGGATTGATGTCCTTGGCCATCTCTGCCAAGACATCAAGCTTAGGACGGCGTAAATGGGACATGCTTGCCCCAGCCTGCCGATTAAAGTTGGGTAACTCAAACTTATCAAAATCGGAGATATTAAACCGCGTTAAACCTAATCGAGCTAAGGTCAATAAATGACCACCGCCAACACCACCTAACCCTGCAATGGCAATATGTTTGGCCTTTAAAATATTTTGTTCTTCTTCGGTAACCCAGCCAATGTTTCTAGAAAAAGCTTCTTGATAATCAAAAGGGTTTTCCTGAACCACAGCCATTGATACCTGCCTCACATCTGATTTTGGTCGTTTTTGAATTAATACCTGTTTAGTCTTGAACTATAGCAGCTGAACTATAACGATGAATACACATGATCGAGTGCAACTTTTCCTTACACTAGCTACCTACACTATAGGCTTGGCCCACAGGGTAATAACTACAATATACAGGATTCACACTCAACCTTTATAAATAGGAGGATACACTATCCCCTATCAAGCAGAACGATCAACAGAAATGATGCCCTGACCTCAACAAACACAACGCTACCAACTGGAGACGGCAATTTCACTTGTAGATGAATGACCACGTGACATGAAGTGTTGATTATTTGAAGCAACCAAATCTTTGTATTGATCTCCAATACGACTTGCGATCGTAGAATGGAGAGAACGAAGGTCAGGATGCATATTTTTCAATGCATGATCTGTCCTACCATAATAGGGAGCTCTCAACCCATGATAGTCAACATCCTTACCCACCCTTACAAAGTCTAATCCTGATTTTCGTAACAATCTTGGCAAAAAAGGCTCCATCATGGCAAAACCATGCCCTCTACCAGATCGTTCTGAAAACCCTATTACTGCAAGAAAAACTGCAACAGTAATTAGAGGAAATGTTCTGCGCTCCTGATAGGAAAAATCAATGGCATCGATTTCACCAAAACGTGTTCGAGCATCACCCGCACGCCGCCGGAAAGCGGTATCAACCGCTAAACGTGAGACCTCACAAATACTGCCCCTATCTATCCCCATTTTCTCAATATATGAGTTATCCAAGCTATCGGGGCAATATTTTTCAAAAGGCATTAACTTACCTTCAGCCCCAAAAACAAGTCGAACACAACCAGCCGGTAGCTTCGTTTGCTTATGTGTAACCAGAAAATGAAGTGAGCGATCATCAAACTCATCAATTTCCAGCCCATCCGGAAAATTTTCTCTAGGCTCATAGCCGAACTCTTCACAATAGACACGATAACGTAGCTTATAGACTTCTTTTTTAAGTTCGTCACTAGTCGCTAGGCTCACATCAAAATACTGGCTAAACGCTTCAGCTAATGGTATTTTTTTTTCCATCTTTTGGCCTGATCATTTTTAGAAATTCTATTACACCCTTATTGTTACCAGCCCATCGCAGAAAAACCACAACACAGTTATCAAACTTAGTGTGACTTATTACAAATTGTTGACCTCCTTCACAAAATTGGAGGTTTTTAGCTAAAGTGACCATGTATATATATAGACAGGCTAAAAACTAGGGACTGATTTACCAATAAAACTAGCCAGGTTTCGCTAGAACCTAATTCCATTTTCCTTTATTTTTATAACCAAATACTCTATCAAACTATCCATTGTAGCTTCTAAAGAAGTCAATACTCTATCAAAACCATTCAGACTACCGTAATAAGGGTCTGGAACATCAAGACTATCAATTGCATCTGAAAATGACATAATCAAAACAAGTTTTTCAATGCAGTCCTCCGGACATTGTCGAACCAGCAGCTGATAATTGTCCTGATCCATCGCCAGAATGTAGTCAAATTTTATGTAATCCTTTGGTTTGATTTTCCTTGATTTTCTTCGCCCTAAATCAATACCAAAGTTTAATGCTACTTTACGAGCACGCTCATCCACCCKAGCACCSGACATATCACCATGAGTCCCYGCCGAATCGACTGCAATCAATTTATCCAGRCCCACCTTCTTGAGATAATACTTTAGCATCCCCTCAGCCATAGGAGAGCGGCATATGTTGTGCCGACAGACCATCAATACAGAAAGTACTTTCTGGCTCTTACCTTCAGACCACTGAAGGTACAGCTTAGCCCCCCAAGCCAAACCTAAAACAGCAGCTATTTGCACCAAAAACCACCTCCAAAAAAGAGCATACTCGCTGATAACCGTTGCCCTATCTGGGCCTAACAAAAAACTAACACCGGAATAGGTTAACCCATATTTATTAACATTATTTTCAAGTCCATRATTAAGTAAAACCCATCCCAGCGGAACGCAAAGAATTAGTGTTAGAAGTAAAAAAATATTTTTCTTTGTACTATTGGATATCTGCCAACATATCAAGGCACTTAAAAAAGAAATAATGAAGACAAGTACATACAAATAAGCACCACCGCCGATCCCCCAGGAACCATCACGTGCAATCAATTCATTTAAGTTGTCAGTTGAAGACCAGTCAAAAGCAATAACCTTACAGAAATACAACCAGGGCAACACATAGAGCATCAAGACCAAAAACTGTTTAGCCAACCTACTAATATGACTAACACTCCTGGCTGCAAAAAAAAGAGCGTGTGCAATACCTAAAAAAAYAAGTAATGGACCWACAAGAGCGCCGAATCTAACAATAGGTTCGAAAAAATCACTAATCAAACGTATGTTACTCGCCCCAAAAAAMCCCACAAACTCTATTCCAAAACTACCAAGAACAGCTTTTTCAGTTACCCTATGAACAAACACACTAGACCCGGCAATATCCATGATACTTTCCCGGGTCACACTCAACCATAACAAAGAAAATATTATGATCGAAATTTGTAAGAAAACGATGGGAATATCTTTAAAAACCCGCGAGCTATAGGCAAGCTTCCTACCCGCCCAGGCAGCACACCAGCCCAAAGAAAGAATCGTTAATGCAAAGAAAACAAGATCGACACCACTGGCATCAAACCGAAACATTTCCTTTACGTTRTAAGGGATRYTTGGCAGTTTTAAAAGTATGCTCAAKAAGAAAACAACAACTGCACAATAGACACTGACACTAAACAGAACACCACTACGGCCATTACTAAAAAGCTGTTTAACGTTATTGATAATACCAATAGCTTTTGAACGATTATTGTTCATATATCCGCTACCCCCACCAACAGTCGTATTAACAGCAATACTGTAATCCATACCCTTATACTTCCATACTAACGATGCAAGAAAYAAGAATATCAATGGATCCGTTATCTCTGGTGTTCTTCCCGTCAAATTTCTCTGAATTATTTCAACAATCAACAGACATGCCGCAACAAACCACACCTTTACAGAAAAATTATTTTTAGCAAGTAAGAATAACCAAGCCATTGATGCATAAAAAAATGTCTTTCTACAAATAACTTCTGAATTTTCAAGCATTGACCCCTCTAAAAACCCTGAGAATGGCAACCACTCAAATCCAATGGATGCGCCCCTAAAGTTTAATGGTAGTAATGAGTCCGCAAYTAGACACAGTAACAATGCCCAAGCAAGAAGGTTCGGAGAAAAACAAGTRCTCTTTTTTAAACACARAAAGCCCGCCRCCAACAAGGCCAAAACTTCATAYAACAACACTGAATTTAAAACAATTATTATTTTTAAAATAACAAAAAATACAGTGAAACAAATTAAATATTTAACTCTAAAATAATGACTAAAATTATCTTTTAATAACTGAAAAAAAATCACCCARGCTGTCACMTCTAAAACAAARYCAGGYAAARRRAATTCARACTTAAAAAACAGTGGTTTTATTGAATCTTTGTAGGACTGAAGGTCCAAAGAAGGAATAAAGGGTATCAGATGAGATGCAATCCAAGACAATGCCAGAACTAAAGGAAGAGACACATAAAAACTTGACGGCTCAGAAAAAAATTTTGCTAACCCGGGCACTTTTTTCACAACAAACCAGCCCAGCACGGCTCCTGCTGCATTTCCATACAAATCAAACAGTAATGGATCTCTGCTTGGAATGAAAAGTTGGGCTAACTGACTCCCCCCTGCTATTAAAAACCATAGTGCAATAATTCTTTTACCACTAAAACCTGTTACGCCAACTTTTAGGCCAGCACCAAAAAAACCAAATGGAATAAAAAGGGCAATATTTCCTACAATATCGCCCAAACTGCTAACAGACGCCCAGGAATGCAGAAAACCATTAACTGTAGACTCATCCACATCAAATTTAAATTCAAAAGGAAATAAGGAGCCATAGACAACACCAAAGCAACTTATACAAAACAACCAAAATTCTAACGGCCTATCTTTCAACGTATTTATCCCAAATATTTTTTCTTTCTCTATGAACAATATTTATTTTACATTCAATAACTTTTTCACATATTTCACAGGAATAGCGTAGCTAATTGCTGACGGATCTCTCAACATTGCCTCCTTCGTCTTTTTCACAAAAACACTATTAATCACGCCAATAACAACACCTGTATTAACATCATACACAGGGCTACCACTATTTCCTGGGTAAGCCATGGCATCTAATTGATAAACATTAAAGGGTGCCCTGGCACGCTTTATTTGCTCAGCTGTGAGTGTTTTTGACGACAATGCTGGCATGACAATAGGTGTAATCACTGAAACTATGCCCCGATGGGTCACTTGATTTAAACCCAACACAATACCAATGGGAAACCCGGTGAATGCAATATTTTCTCCCTCGCGAAGCAACTTGTTATTACCCAAGGTCAATGCAGGTAGTGCCGGACCCACAAATTCGAGTAATGCCAAATCATGGTCTGGATCTGTCGCCACTATTTTGGCCATATGCACTTTTGCTGATTTTCCTTTACCACTAAATATCGCAAGCTTTTCACGCTTTTTATCATCCAACGGCTTCTCTATCACATGATAGTTTGTCACCACTTGTCGACCATTGCCCACCACAAAGCCTGTCCCTTTGAAGGTTAATGGTGGCGTTGACCCACCTAAACGTTTAACGGGAAATATCGAGCCTATACCAACAACACTACCACGCACCTTATCAATAGTGTCTGGCAACCCTGCCCATAAACTTCCCCCTGACAGAATTAATGTCAGCAAACATACGCTCAAACTTCTCCATATCATCCTCATAGGCGTTCTTGTCATAAGTGCTCTCATCCGTTTCAGGGGCCATTCGTCAGAACAGGTTACGTTGATTTAAAAAAAATCGCTATAATCGGCAACCAGCCCAAGCTTACTTAATTCACCACAATGGAATAATGGACTGTACCTTCTATGTCAGAGCTCATCCATCAACTGATCAGCCATCAGGCTACTCACGCACCTGATGCAACTGCATTATTATTTAAGGATGACCAATACAGTTACTCTGAACTACAAAACCATCTTCAAAGAGTATCTCATGGCTTGATGGCTTTGGGGCTAGAGCCTGATGACCGGGTTGCCACCTATTTACCCAAGCTACCTCAGACAGTTTTTAGCTTATTTGGCGCTGCTCATGCCGGTGGTGTTTTTGTTCCCATAAATCCGCTGCTAAAACCAAAGCAAGTGGCCTACATACTGGATGACTGTGATGTAAAAGTGCTCATCACTTCTGCTCAACGACTACAGGTTCTTGAACAAACGCTTCTTTGCTGCCCTAAATTACAAGTAGTCATTGTAGTAGAAGATGAGCTCCCTCCACTTGAACAAAAATCACAGTACCAACGATTATCCTGGGTTGAATTTACGTCCCCCAAAAATAGCTCTCCGCCACACATACGTATTAATAGTGATATGGCGGCAATTCTTTACACCTCAGGCAGCACCGGCAACCCAAAAGGCGTAGTACTTTCCCACACGAACATGACCACGGGTGCAAAAAGCGTTGCCTCATACTTAAACAATACCCAGGAAGACTGTCTTCTTGCCGTATTACCCTTTAGTTTTGACTACGGCCTCAGTCAGCTAACAACCGCCTTTTCCGTTGGAGCATCAGTAGTTTTGATGGACTACCTCATGCCGCGAGATGTCATCAGGGCAATACAGCGATATAACGTTACTGGCCTTGCCGCCGTTCCACCATTATGGAACCAACTAGTGCAGTTAGACTGGCCTAAAGAAACTGCAGAATCACTACGGTACCTGACAAATAGTGGCGGTGCCATGCCACAGGCAACCGCTGAAAAATTAAGGGCAGCACTACCGAATACCCAAATATTTCTGATGTATGGCCTGACAGAAGCGTTCCGGTCCACCTATTTACCTCCTGACCAAATTGATATCCGCCCCACCTCCATGGGTAAAGCCATACCTAACGCCCAAGTGCTCGTGGTTCGACCTGACGGTACAGAATGTGACCCAGAAGAACCCGGAGAATTAGTACATAGGGGTTCACTGGTAGCAATGGGGTATTGGAATGATCGCAAGAAAACAGCCGAACGATTCAAACCTAGCCCCACGAAACCTGATGGCATTCCCTTAACCGAAATTGCCGTTTGGTCCGGCGACCAGGTCAAGAAAGACAAAGAAGGTTTTCTATACTTCATCAGCCGGATGGATGAGATGATCAAAACCTCAGGCTACAGAGTTAGCCCCTCCGAAGTGGAAGAGGCTGTTTATGCACTAGCACCCATCAAAGAAGCCGCGGCTATTGGCCTTACCCACCCGACATTGGGACAAGCCATTTTACTGGTGGTCAGCTTGACCGAAGATATGGCGCCCCAAGCTATTCTTAAGTACTGTAAAAAAGAACTCCCCAGCTTTATGGTGCCTCAGGAAATCATCTTCCTCGACAACATGCCCCATAATCAAAATGGAAAAATAGACCGCAAACTGTTGTCCTCTGAGTACAGTGATTTATTTCAGGAGTTGAAAGTTTGAAAAACAAGCGCCCACAACATGTCCCTATGGATCAGTTTTCCATTGTAGATAATTGCCTTCAGGTAGGGGGCATGCCCATTACTGAACTGGCCAAGAAGATTGGGCAAACGCCTTTTTATGCCTATGACCAAAAGCTGATGAGTGATCGGGTTAGTACATTACGGTCAGTATTACCAGAAGGCATACACCTGCATTACGCAATGAAGTCCAACCCAATGCCAGAGGTTGTTCAACACCTGGCTTCTTTAACGGATGGGATAGATGTTGCCTCGGGAGGAGAACTCAAAGTAGCCCTTGCAACTGGCACAGAGCCCAAAAATATCAGTTTTGCCGGGCCAGGGAAGTCTAATGCCGAATTAAAGGATGCTATTGAAGCTGGAATCATCATCAATATGGAATCTGAAGGTGAGATGGAACGCCTCACCAATATTGCTCATGACCTAGGCATACAACCAAATGTTGCCATACGAGTTAACCCGGATTTTGAGCTAAAAACTTCCGGCATGAAAATGGCTGGAGGCCCTAAACCCTTTGGTGTGGATGCTGAACGTGTTCCGAAAATGCTTAAACAGGTAGGAGAGCTAGACTTAAATTTTCAGGGCTTTCATATTTTTAGTGGCTCACAAAATCTAAAGTACGATGCTCTTATTGAAGCCCAGACAAAAACTTTCGCTCTTGCTTTACAGTTAGCTGAACATGCACCATCACCCATTAACTGGCTCAATATTGGTGGTGGTTTTGGTATTCCCTATTTTCCGGGAGAACAACGACTCGACATACAACCTATTGCAGACAACCTTGAAAAGCTTCTCACTGAATACAAACCAAAACTACCCGATGCCGAAATCGTCATCGAGCTAGGAAGATATTTGGTAGGAGAAGCGGGTATCTATGTTTCCGAGGTTGTTGATATAAAGGAATCCAGGGGTGAAATCTACGCCGTTACTAATGGCGGGCTCCACCATCACTTGGCCGCATCGGGTAACTTTGGGCAGGTCATTCGTAAAAATTACCCCGTGTGCATAGGAAATAGAGTACACAGCACCGAGCTATCTTCAATAAATGTTGTTGGGCCACTCTGCACACCATTAGACATATTGGCAGATAAATACGAATTACCGCCCATACAAAACGGTGATTTAATTGTTGTTTTTCAATCAGGTGCTTACGGGTTTACCGCCAGCCCTCATCACTTTTTAAGTCACCCGGTACCGGTAGAAATTCTAATTTAACCACCTTCTTTATTCAGGATGAAATGTGTTATTTAGTGGAATTGAACACGTAACTTTTTGACCATAAACGGCACACTACTCAATTACCTAAAGAGGTGGCAAAATGCCACTTATGATGACAAATAAATTGAACCTCTTAATAAAGATGGAAAGCTGACTATGAGTTTACAACAAGAAACCATCCAGATTATTGATGATGTATTGATGCTGGATGGCCAAGTAGACCACTTCAATGCAGACACAGGGCTACTCGGGTCTATTCCAGAATTTGATTCAGTTGCTGTTGTTTCACTGGTTACTGCACTGGAAGAAGAATTTGGCTGTACCTTTGACGATGATGAGCTCAATGCTGACGTCTTTGCCACCATTGGCAGCCTGACAAAAGTACTTGAACAAAAACTTAACTGATGAAAACAAACGCTCGTCTAGATCCGGCTTTTATTGAAGGAAGCAAAGGCCCGTTGTTTGCACTTCATCATGCACCAGCACAGATTGATGACTCAACAGAATGCATCATCGTGATTCCACCCTTTGCAGAAGAAATGAATCGATGCCGCTATATGCAAACCATGCTTGCCCAGGCATTAAACAAGCAAGGCCATGCTTTGCTATCTGTAGATCCTTATGGCACCGGAGACAGTTCCGGGCAGTTTGTTGAAGCGGACTGGGATCAGTGGATACAAGATACCATTAGTTCAGCCAACTACGCCAAACAATTAGGCTATAAAAACATTTCCTTTTTAGCCGTGCGTCTTGGCACTTTATTGGCTATGGCAGCAGCACCTTTTGTCGAAGACCTTAAGCGTATTATCTTCTGGCAACCGGTTCTTAATGGCAAAACAACACTTAATCAATTCCTTCGTATAAAGATTGCAGCGTCTATGGGGCGTGATGAGAAAGCAGAAACCACAACCCATCTTGAGGCCCTGTTAAATGAAGGGAAAAATATTGAAGTAGCAGGGTACGATGTGTCCCCTACATTATTTAAAGGCATTCAAGCTGCACACTATAATAATCACCTGAACACCAACTCTGTACCTATAGCCTGGTTTACCCTGCTAGCAAGTGCTGAAAGAAAAACCCCGAGGGGCGACCTGCAGGCCATAGAAAAGTGGCGTGCTGAGGGAGCACATATTGATCACCACACAGTCATTGGCCCAGCCTTTTGGCAAGCCCATGAACGCACACTAGCACCAGAACTTATAACAGCAACGATGGATTACATCATCGGAGACAGCATCCATGAATGAACACGCTGTCGTCTTTCCCTGTGGCCAGGATCAGCTGATGGGAATTATCCACCAACCCAAAGAACCCTTATCAACTGGGGTTCTTATCATTGTCGCAGGTGGCCCTCAATTTAGAGTAGGTGCAAATCGACAATTTGTTATCCTCAGTCGGCGTATGGCTAAACTAGGCATGCCGGTTTTAAGGTTTGACCATAGGGGAACAGGAGACAGTGGTGGAGACTACCGAGGTTTTCTGGACATGGGTGAGGACATTGCCGCCGCCATAGACACCCTATTCAACAAATTCCCTCACCTCAAAAAAGTAGTGCTCTGGGGAGAGTGCGAGTCTGCTTCTGCCGGAGGGTTCTACGCCCATACCGACCCCAGAGTAGCTGGTGTATTTATGGTCAACCCTTGGATCAGAACAGAGGCTGGACAAGCCAAAACCTATCTCAAACATTATTACTGGAATAGGCTGCGCGACCCAGAACTCTGGAAGAAAATCAGATCAGGACARTTTTCRATTTTTCGCTCAATCAAAGCCTACTTTCAGCTCCTGATTCATGCAAAAAGAAAACCTGATCAAAAAACYCCATCCAGYGGGGRAAAAYCTGACTCAGACACATTATCTTCGCTATCACTGCCAATCCGACTCACAAGAAGCCTAAAACTATTTAGTGGTGAGCTATATATTCTAACCAGTGGAAATGACTATATTGCGCAGGAATTTAAAGATTTCAGATCCAACTCTCAAGAGTGGAAATCTTCAGAATTAGATGAAAAAATTCTGTTTAAAGAAATAGAAGATGCAAACCATACATTCTCAAAACCTGAATGGAGGGAAGCACTTTTTCATAATACAGAGCAATGGATACAAGACCAGTTTTGCGACTAGCAACTTGCTAACCTGTCGCACTTGAAATCAATCATATTTTAGAAATACTGCAATAGAGCCAAAGCAATGATGGAAGATGAAAACAAACTATCAACTAAACAGATGCTAACACCACATATTGCTGGCTGGTTTTGCTCTTCTGAAACAACAATCGACACTGACGTTAATATCAAGGCAATGCAACGGGCCATTAACACGTCACTGCCAATGAAAGACCTCTGCACCAACAATTATGCCTGCACATCTACTGACTCTGTTCATCAAGAAAACTCATATATTGCCACCATTACTGGCTACCCTAGATGGATAGAAAAAACTTTGGAAGCTGCAGCCTCAAAAAAAAATCATGCCTATGCACTTTGTTTGGCCTATGAAAAATATGGGAAAAAATTTATAGACCACCTTCAAGGTGCCTTTGCTTTTTCCCTCATTGATACGCAAACAGGGCAGCTACTGGCAGGAACTGACCGTCTAGGACAACAGCCTCTTTATTACACCAAAACAGATGATGGCATAATCTTTGGTTCTTCAGTTACTACGATTCTTGCCCACTCTCAAGTGCAACGCTCTGTACAGGCCCAGGGTATTTATGATTATCTGTATTTTCATATGGTGCCCAGCCCCCATTCTATTTTTGAATACATTAAAAAACTGCCTGCAGGATATTTTCTCAGCTATACAAGTAATACCATTGAAACCAGTAATTACTATTCTCCAACCTTTAAAGAAACGTCCAAAAAAAGCTTTGGCGATATGGGTGCAGAACTTAGAGCACAACTCAAGAATGCCGTTAGCCATGTATATGACCCAAGCCTTAAAACAGCAGCTTTCCTCAGCGGTGGGTTAGATAGCTCTAGTGTGACGGGCATGCTTGCTCAAGTTAGCGAGACCACAGCCGAAGCCTATTCAATTGGATTTTCGGCTGAAGGCTATGACGAAATGGAATTTGCCCGAATTACCGCAAAACATTTCGGCGTCAAATTGAATGAATACTATGTCACCCCCGAAGATGTGGTGGATGCCCTACCCCTTGTTGCGGCCAGTTACGATGAACCTTTTGGAAATTCATCTGCACTTCCCGCCTACTTTTGCGCAAAAGTTGCAGCAGAAAATGGTGTACAACGGCTTCTGGCAGGAGATGGAGGGGACGAAATTTTTGCCGGTAATGAACGATACATAAAGCAGGATATTTTTGAAGCCTACGCAAAAATCCCCAGAGGTTTGCGAACAACTATTATAGAGCCCTTAGTAAAAGGATTGCCATCATTTGTTCCGCTATCGGGCAAAGCCAGAAGTTATATTGAGCAAGCCAATATACCGCTACCAGACAGATTGCAAACCTATAATTTTCTTCATCAACATGCACCCAATGAGATTTTTAATGACGATTTTTTGAATTATGTGGATGAAAATTCTCCCCTGTCGATTCAACGCAATACCTATCAGCAACCCAAGAATGCTTCTACGCTTAATCGAATGCTATACCTTGATTGGCAATACACACTGGCGGACAACGACCTGAGAAAAGTTAGCCACATGTGCTCCTTAGCAGGCGTCGAAGTAGTTTACCCAATGCTTGACGATGATCTGGTCAATTTTTCATGCCAAATTCCCAGTAATTGGAAAATCAAAGGGCGTGATTTACGACATTTCTATAAACAATCGTTTACAGGCTGGCTGCCTGACGCCACGATAAACAAGAAGAAGCAAGGGTTTGGCCTACCCTTTGGTATCTGGATGGAAACGCACAAACCCTTACAGGAAATGGCCTACGATAGYCTGATAAGCCTAAAGAAAAGATCTTACTTTAAACCAGAATTTATTGAYCAAACCATTCAYCTYCACCGCAAYCAGCATGCRGCTTATTATGGTGARCTTATCTGGATTTTAATGGTGYTGGAAATGTGGMTGGAAGCACACAYCTAAABCTKYCCTANAWTAAGRTTTATTAGAATTGAAAATAAATGAATGGGGCCTCACCYGCTGAAATTGCTACCAGCAGAAATACYGTAGTAACAATCAATCCACCCTGAACTATCGCAGGGATTCGGCAGTACGYACTTTTCCAATCAAACGTCCATCTGTCTGGAGTGTAATGAAAGACCACCGCAACCAAAAGAACCGTAAGACCAACAAAATCTATGGGCAATGAAGTATTACTGAAGCTCATCATAGCTTGTCCGTATTCAATAGCCCCTTCGACCGAACCTCCTCGAAATAATAAACGAGTAAATGAAATCACATTAAATATAACAAAAATTTGTAAAACCAAACCAAACCCTTGATAGCTTGGCTCAGACAATCCTTTACGTTTTCGCTGTACGCGACGCCAGCGTTCAAAACAAACAAAACCCCCATGGCACAAACCATAAACTATAAAATTCCAACCAGCACCATGCCATATTCCTATGGCAACAAAGGTYAGAATAAGATTGAARTACACATTKCCATATTTAGARCCTCCAAGYCCAAARTAGAGGTAATCCCGAAAAAAGGAAGACATAGAAATRTGCCARCGCTGCCARAACTCAGACACACTAACTGCTTTATATGGGCGATTAAAATTTATYTGTAGTTCATAACCAAGTGTTTTTGCTACCCCTCGAGCAATATCTGTGTATCCAGARAAGTCCATGTACACTTGATAACTGTATGCATAGATACCCACAAGMAGGAACAAGGGGGAATAATTRGAGGGATTAGCAAATGCAGGATCAACAATATGTAAGGCAAGCACATCYGCTATTGCTACTTTCTTRATAAAACCTCGAATGATCAGTGCAAAGCCTGCTTCTATCGCATTAGAATCTTCTTTATRTTCACCTTTTAACTGCGGTAAAAAATGACTGGCTCTAACTATTGGACCGGCAACCAACTGTGGGAAAAATGCTACAAATAATGCAAAATCCCTTAGGCTAGAAACTGGCTCCGTACGATTACGATAAATATCGAGGGTATAACTRATACTCTGGAATGTATAAAAAGAAATACCGACAGGAAGTAATATATTCAGTAATGGCAGGTCRCTATCAACCCCCAGRCCCACTARCAACACATTCATACTATCAATAAARAAATTGGCGTATTTAAAATACGCTAAAATTCCCAGRCTAGAKACAAGGGACACGGCCAACCAAAGTTTTTTAGCTCTACTATCTCGTGCYTCTACTATTTTTGGYCCAACAACATAATTAATTARCGTAATYGTYARAATYAGCCCAGCAAAACGYCAATCCCAACACATATAAAAATAGTARCTGGCAATTAATAGAACATTTTTTTTAGCTTCAAATCTTTCTTTTAGTAACCACCTGACAGTTAGTAGGRYTATTAGAAARAAYGCCAAAAAATGGAAMGATTGAAAATTCATTKYTCCAAGYTCCCTTYGGCARCAGTCTGRTTATCWYGATCATTAAAAAKRAGAYCTWGAGAWAAAATATGCTCAGAGAATAGGCGTGCAACATAATCACTYCCTACCACTGAAAAATGTGTAGCATCACCAAAATACTTACTACYACCCGGCATAAYTTKATCTARACGYAATACYGAATKRCCATRCTCARTTGCACTCTTTGCAAGTAAGTCATTGTGAAKATTGTAKRCRCYATGAAGACCRTCAAGATCAAAACAGTGATTATAGTAYCTRGCYGTTTCTGATAAYGWTATCTGYTCATGAACAGGCATATCTTCTCGAAAGGCCCKRGCATTGGTAACCATCATCAAMGGARTMTKTGCATCCCTAAYRGTGTCCAAAAATTGGTTYACACGAMCAAGGTAAGCTCCAACATCCAGCAAAGCAGGATCCAACATRCCCTGTTTACCTGCCTTRACCGTTCTCAACCAGACRGTATTCTTTGTCACCAATTCAATAGAYAACAACCACGATGGTAATTTAATCTGAGGCAGYCCACTGGTGACTTTTAARGAAGGCTTRTGACAGTAACCCGAGATATCATTAAATCCGGAGTACCATATAAYCAGGTCTGGCTYCATKGGCTGRATRAYTCGYTCAAACATCYGACGCTGGTCCCCTAATCCATACCCAGCAATTCCAGCATTGATCACATTTATASCTACRCCRGGATATGCTGACTCCAGATAATCCTCCARGCGATAGGAAATAAYGTCCTCATTRTTGCGTGTATAAGTCCCCATAACACTAGAGGCACCAATAATCGCAAYACGAATYTCCCCCTGGCTCTTATCCTGYARCTCTGGACTGCGAAGACCTAGACTATTTGYCTCAATRATGGCCTGAGACCCTTYAATAATTGAATTAGRACGGAGTAATTKYARACCTAGYGACTCATYAAAYTCATAGGTTGTCTGTTTRGMKAGGAGGTTAAATACACTTGTYCCATARCGRATATGTGAGCGAACCTGCAACAACAATTCCACTATAACTAATGCACTTAAAGCCCATAAAATGGAAAAAAAAACTTTCTTACTAGTAGACATCCATTTTGTCCTAATAATAATTATTTTTGAATTTCAACTGTACAGAAACTAATAAATAATCAGCATATAACTTTAAAATAAAAATTAATTTATAGTTTTTATAAAAAGAAATTTTTTATAAAATTTCGCCAACATCTTAAATAAAGAGACCTGTCACCCGGGAACAAAAGATCAGATTTTATGCGAAAATCAAAAAACCTTAGAAAAAACCCAAAAATTGTGACCATTTTTCTGYAYAWAYTMACATCATYAGACCTCAGTTTYGACAGCATGTATCCAATTTCCCCAGGGACTGTATGACGGCATACTACATGTGTTGATGGGCGCTCCAAGTCTTTCTTTATCTCACCAAAAAAAGCATCTGCCTGCAGCTTAGGAAAGTCTTTTCCAGAAAAAAGATCCAGATGTAAATAACCCCAGTATCGTGCATTGATTTCTATAAACCAGAATTCATCGGTCACCGGATCCCATTTATACTCCATCATGGCAACACCYTGCCATCCAAGAGTTTCCATTTTTTCTATRGCATCAATTAGTAACTGTTCGTGCCAAAARCTTTCCCTGAGCGACATCATCCCACCTTCCCATGGCTGCATATGTATACCCAATGTCATATTTTGAGCGATAATTTCTCCGTTATGCCTCCACAAACTTACACCGACCTTCCTTCCGGGAACATAATGTTGCCAAAGGATGGCATCGTACCCAGGCAATAAATRTTCAATYGACTCAACCATYTCAGCAACTGATTCACAACGAATCACATGAGCATCCTTAGCCCCCCGGGATAACCCTGCATCTGCTTTCACATAAAAAGGGCCCTTGCATGCTGTTAATTCATGGACTACAGGCATACTGGCCTTATCTCTCACAATACCAGCAACAGGAAGATGCCAAGAGGCTTCAGGGAGACTCTCTGTAATCGTTTGTTGTGTCGCCACCTTGCTCAAGCACCGCTGCCATACCTCAATACTTACTGCATCCGGGAGAAAATGAGAAAATTCGTGGTAATCTTCATTGATTGCGTGAAGAAATCCTTCGTTAGGGATGATTACTTCTATACTTTTTTCTTTGAGGTACTCTCGCAGCCAAGGAAGAAATTCTGATGAATCCATAAAAGGACAACAACTCACGTGTCTCGCATAGGTTGAATATAATCCTAAAGCATCCTCTTTTTCTGCAATAGCAAAAGTCTCATACCCAGCTCTACCAAGAGACCTGAGAACGCCTATCATCCCTACTGCATTAACACCAACAACCAAAATCTTCGCTGCATTCATAACTCTTCTTTATGACACCTAGCTATAACTCTTAGATTAAAACTCTTAACTACCAAGAAAAATATCAACATATAACAAGATCAAGGCTTATGCGGCCTACAATCACCCAACCGACTCGATCCACGCAATGTCACTCTATAATTCAACCAATCTGGCTTGAAAAGCCTCCGATATAAACTACGCAGAAAACCTCCAAATAAATAACGATCAATTAGTGGCAGAATCAAACCGACCTGATAACGACGATAGTAACGATTTAAGACCTTATAAATTTCTTTATTGCCGGACTCTCTAGCCAAGATCATCGCGTCATCCAAAAATGTCGCTCCACTTTCATCCGTAGCTTTTAAAACCTTTAATTCATCAATACCAACCAAATCAGGCAATGACTTTGTTTTACCACCAAGTAGTTTAGTAGCGACCATACTTCTCACACACTTAGAACACTCGCCACAATTATCTAACGTGCTGCGCCAACAAACCTGCAAGTTATCAGCTAAAACCTGCTCTGTAAGTAGATCTCTTATTTTTTCTCCACGACGAAACCCTGCACCATCATGGAGAACTGTTGTAGATTCTGTACTCCACATAGGATCACTTAAAGGGTGAGACCCCCAAGGAAAAAGCTCGTCGTAGGTATGAGATGACGGAATATAAATACGCTTCATTCCAAAAATACTACCAACCGAGGATAAAAATAAACCGTGCACAAACTCCCAAGAGATTTTTCGGCTTTCTGTCCATTCCTTTACATTGGTATCAACCGGAATCAATATTTTTCCTATTGATTCTGCAAAATGCGTTTGTTTAACAACACGCTTCTGCCATGAAGCCTCATCATTGCCTGAATCAAATGCACGAAACATGATCAAGTGGGAAATATCCTCTTTATTCCTAAAAAGAGTATGAGAGCTATCTACACCTGCCGAGAAAAATGATCCGACCAGATAAAAAGTAATTGGCTCAGCGCTAACTTTTGCCTTTAACTCCACGATATGAAGGTCTGTATTCCAACATGAATAAATAGCTTGAATCTCACGAATGCGGTCATACAGCTCTTTAGATATAGAGACAGAATCATCAATAACAATAGTGCTATTCGAAGCCATTGCATCCAAGAGTGCAAGACCAAGAAAACATTCCGCCACAGGGTAAAGGTCAAATTTTTCTGGCACACGAAAATAAATTTGTGAGCCATTTATTGAACCACTGAGTTCATTATACCCATCTTTAGATAGTACTTTTATATCTGATATCCGACACTTATTATCCATATAACTTATTGCCAAAATACTGTAATTTAAACCAAAAACAGCCTCATACTGAAAAGTAACGTAAAACATTCCTAAAATAACAAAAATTATCTAATCTAATTTTATAGATATACAAGTTGCCTACATCAATGCATTGCGAGACGGCAAACTAGTATCTGCAAAATCGTTATAGTCTGGTTGAATATTAATTTCCAGTATAACTGGCCCATCCTTTGAAAATGCCAAGTCAACACCAGCAAAATTAATACCGGGAAAGACCAATATGGCTTTTTTCGCCAATATCATACCTTCATCAAAGCAGGGCAACTTTTCACCATTCATCCGAACACCGCTATCAGGATGAACATCATAAAAATTTCCTCTATCATGTTTGGTGAAACCCGGTTTCATGATACCTGTCATTTTATCTATCGGAAAAATGACACCGCCTGACGTACTATTATCTACCAGCGAACCTGTTCTACCTACTCGAAGGTAGGTAGACAAACATATAACTTCGCCCTCCTTTACCCTTAACAATACACGACAAGTATTCACACTACTTGGATTGAAGGAAGCAAACACAGGATGCTGTTCAAGGTAACGTTCAATAATAAGTCCTTCTTTTTCAGGGCTACCTAGGCTTTGATAAAGATCGTTAAAATCACTTTCTTTTTGACTCTGAAGGTCTAAAAAGCGCTTGCCGGGCAAGCACTCTATCGCTCTAAACCCTATACCGCCCCATCCATCGATTAATTTAAAACACAGCCTATCTCCGACTGATTGCTGATAGAGCAATTCTTGCAACTGTACTTTTGTTCTAAACCCGTCACCTTGGGTAGTCAAACCACGAATGCCATGAAAGTGTCCCAACAGTTCAGGGGTAGGGATCCCATAAGTAGACAAAATGGCTTTTTCAACCGATTTATTCTGGGAGCATTTATGATAGAGGCGATTATTTAAGCGATAAACTTGCCGCTCATATTGACGAAGGCTAAGAAAACCCATCACTTCTAGGAACCTATAGTTTCGGCTACACATCTGGGCTTTAAAATAATAGCCAGGACCTAGCCGAGAACGACAAAAAAGAGCCACAAGCTCAAAAATTTGTCTTGTAACTCCTTTGTTTTTCGGATTTTGTGCTGCTTTCAATGCAAGATCGAAATACTCTTTGATCTTGTTCATTATGTGCGCTCTCTTTTCATTTATTCAGGAACTTACGGAAAAATGACCTTTTTACCTCACCAAAACCAGACATTTCTGCCTCAAATTCGATATCCGACACATTCTCTCCATCTAAAATTCTAGGCAAAGCATACGGGTGTGCCTTTTTGTTCACCAACCCTGACTCTGTAGTTGTAGCCGTGACCATACCCAACTTCTTGAGTGTTGGCCAAACTGTTTCATCGTAAATACCACTTGGGTAGCAAAAATGTATCAAAGGACGTTCCGACACTTGGGCTAACCTAGCTTGATTATCCAATAGTTCCTGTTCCAGGCAATCTAGACCATCGACTGAGATTCTATGCCGGTGAGTATGTAATTGAATATCCATACCCTGCCTGGCCATTTCCTCCAGCTGCCCTTCACTTGCCAAGTGAAATAACTTATCTTCTACTATCGTCTGGTAATTTAGGCCTRGTTGTACGGCCAATAATTCCAGAAGCTGTTGACGCTCCTGCTCACTCGCCAATTGATTTGCATACCCTTGTAAAAAAGCAATAAAATTTGATTTTTCCGTTGATAATGCCAAATTAACTAGCGCTTCATTTCCTACATTAAGCTTTTTTGCATCCAAAGATTGGACATCTGTAACCGTAAATAGATACTGTAATGCTACGTTAAAAATAGGAGTTTGCTTATCCGAATAGTAAGTGGTGACATAAAGTGTCGCGGGAAACTGATGCTTCTCTAGTACGGGAAGCATATGCTTATAGGTACCATACCAGCCATCATCAATGGTGATGACTGTAGCGCAGTCAGGAAGCGTTCCCTCATTCATGCCTATCACCGCATCACTGAGAGAAATAACAGGCACTCCCATTTCCTTCAGTTGACGCATCCTTAACGCAAATTTTTCCGGGCTCATAAAAAGAAAGTTACCGAAATGCCCCGCACCCAGCCAAATTCCATGGTAGCCTAGGATACGAACATGCTTGCGGGTAAGCCACTTGCAAATTGCAAATAGACCAATATATTTTGATAATGTATAGATAGCTTGTTTCATGAATCTATTTAAATAAATATTTGGACTTAATAATACTGAGTCAACAGTATTTATTCTATGTAACGTGAGCTGTTAAGTATCCGGATAAATTATATATCAGGCAAAAAGCATATTTAACAACAAAAAAATACCCGGAATTACAGGCTATTTTCCTTTTTCATCATTATGTAGTTCAATAATGCATGTTCACAACTTACTACAGGCCATAAAATGTCTGCTGTCTTTAATATGCCCTATCACATTTTAATTATTCTTTTACTCCTAGGGATAAGCTCTACAGCTCATGGGCGCCCTATTGGACATGCTCCCTCAGTTGGTAACACTTTCTATGGAGCACCTTGTATGCAGGTGCAAGAGAATTTTGGTCCATTTGACTATTTACTAAGAAAAAATTTACCTAATGAGCTCGGCATCGTTGAGAGATACCACTTTACACCACAAGTTGAACAACTGATTGCCCCTGTATCATCTGTTCATGTACTAGGAGAGATTTCTTATACTCTAAAGGCTTGGCCAAACCATCATCGAGCACTAAACAGTATGCTCCGCCACCGAGTTAGGACTTGGGGTTCTAGACCTAAGGAATATCTAAGATATTCTCCAGCAGAATGCTGGTTACAACGGGCTATAAAATTTAGCCCCAAAGATGCTACTGTTCATATGCTGTACGGCATTCTACTTCACCGAACAAATCATCAAGAACAGGCTCTTAAACAATACCGAAAAGCCTATGATATTGATCCATCTAACGTTCAAACAAAATATAATCTTGGATTGTTACTAATAGAACTCAAAAGTTATTCAGAAGCAAAAAAGTATGCTCTTGAGCTTTATTCACGAGGGTACCCGCTGCCAGGCTTAAAAAACAAGTTGAAAAAGGCGGGACACTGGACTAAAGCTGACGAACAAGAAACATCTTCCTAATCAAGCCGGATTTCTGAAGTTCAATAACAACCGCACCATAAAACGCAATGGTGTCTTATCCCAGGGCGTAAACCTTGGTAACTGCCATTTGTCACTTAAACCCGATACAACACCCCAGTTTGTTGACACAGCTGCATTAAATCCTGAAATTTCAACTAAATCACGGTGTTCCATACGGTAATCAATACCAGGTCGACCATTTGGATAAGCAAAATAACGGATAGGGGAATTAAGCACTCGCTCCAAATAGGCTTGTGAACCAATAATCTCATCCCGCACCTGATCTAGTGACAATGTAGACAAAATTGGGTGGCTTCTAGTGTGCGCTCCAATTTCAAYACCRCTTTYACTTAGGTGCCGCACCTGATCATCCGACATCATCATGTCATCCGGTAAAGGCCCAACCATTGACTCAATCGCATGTACAGCTTGAGACCTTTTCTCTGGTGGCCAATGCTTRATYTCTCGAATAATGGTCCCGGCCGCCCTACGCCGYGCCTCTACACTACTAATRTCATGAAYATCCARRCCCARAYTTTTGAGATCTAAAACCRYKCCCTCGGCAATTCTCAGYGCTTCTATCACCGTATCATTCCACATACGACCGCCATTAAGAAAGTCAGTAGACACAAACATAGTGGCAGGAATACCAAAACGCTCCAATACCGGTAATGCTAGCTCTTCATTATTTGCATACCCATCATCAAACGTTATGCAAACCGCCCTGTCGGGCAACTCACCATATTCCAGCAAAGAAAGCGCATCTGATAATGACAAAGGATTAAACTGTTGCGATAAGAGTTCCATTTGCCACTCAAAGTCCGACACTGTTGGCTCAGCTGGACACATATAATCAAATGCTGGCAATACTCTGTGATAGGTAAGAATGGAAAGACGCTGTTTATTTCGGGTTTGCAATAAAATAGGCAATATCGTTGCAACCGCACTATGCAACAAATTTTTCATATGCTTTACCCTAAAACAATTACAACTGTTAGTGGCAATACTGCCAGTCAGTCAAGGTAGTCTCAACTGTCGGTTTTTTTTACGCCTTCAAAAGTACGAGCCAACATCAAATCATCCATGTTTATGGACTACACAGCCCATAAACATGTATTCAGGCTTTAGACTCGTTCTATAAATCGTTAAACTCTGTCCTCGCCAGCTAGTTACCATACATTACACGTTTATTAGCCCAAAGCACGCGAGTCAAAAAAAGGTACTAAATAGCCACATGAAGATTACAACTCGTTCTGCTGTTACATTCAGTATTACCGGGCGATATTTTACTCTTGCATTACAGTTTGTTTCCACCATGCTTCTGGCCCGGCTACTAACGCCTGAAGATATTGGCATCTACAGCGCAGGGTTTTCGATTGTAGCGCTAGCACATTTGTTCCGTGATTTTGGTCTAAACCAATACATCATTCAAGAAAAAGACCTTGATGAAACCAAAACTAGTACCACATTTACAATTAGCTTGATCATAGCCTGGTCACTAGGCCTGGTTATTTATTTGATTGCCGGGGTAGCAGCAGATTTTTTTGGTGAAGACGGTGTTGAACGGCTGATGCATTTTTTGTCTTTTAATTTTCTTATTATTCCTTTTGGCTCAATCACTCTGGCTCTACTTCGAAAAAATCTCAAATTTCATATCACCGCCAGTATTGGATTTTTAGCCACATTAGTTGGAATTATCACCGCCCTATGGACGGCGTATGAAGGTGCGAGCTATATGTGTTTGGCCTACGGAGCTATTGCTGAAACCTCAAGCATCGTCTTCCTCTCCCGCTTCTTTCGGCCCAAAGAACTAAAATTCATCCTAACATTACAAGGGGCTAAAAAAATCTTTCAATTTGGCTCTATTGTCGGTGCCAGCAATATAATCACACAATTTACGACCAGTGCTATTCAAGCTGTGATGGCTCGTGTGCTCGGCCTTAGCTCACTCGGGTTCTTCTCCCGAGCTACGGGAACATCAGCTTTATTTGACAACCTGTTAGTGAGCAGTATTCGGCCTGTCATTTTGCCACTATTTGCCAGCCACAATAAAGATTTGGAAAAGTTAGCCGAAAGCTACCTAAAAACAGTCGCGATTGCCTTTATATTTGCATGGCCTTTTTTTACCTTCCTGTTTTTTTACACCAGTGAAATTATCCATTTTTTATATGGAACACAATGGGACCGGGCGATTCCTCTCGTCAAAATTCTATGTGTTGGTGGCATTATTCTTCCACCCATGCTATTTGCCGAAAACCTCTTTTTAGCCTGTGGACGGCCTGATACAACATTAAAAATTCTGGCTATAACCAATACCTGCAAATTAACATTTGTTGTATCCGCTTGTTTCATAGGACTTGAAGCCGTTTGCACAGCCTTGGTTATAGCGTCATTTATCCGGCTGATTTTAATGATAAAAAACCTAAAATCTATCCTCCATATAAAACCACAGAACTTTGGTCTGCTAGGCATTCAAGCGCTTCCAACCCTGGCACTGACGATAGTACCTGCCATAATCGCTGATATGACTATAGGAAATAGTATTGAAAATATCTTTATTCGATTACCAATGCTTATGGCATGCTCTTTTGTGGGGTGGCTAGCGGGCATTGCCCTCAGCAAGCATGNTTTTTATGATGAATTAAAACTATTATTGAGAATAAAGAGCTAGGCGTAAACAAATACTCTACATTAGAACGTCAGCAAACACTGTTTAATTCACCTTAGGAATCTACCCTGAGGCCGTTTAGCCCAAGTATGAACAAATGTATATGATATGAAGAATATAGAAATTTCTGTTGTTGTGCCTGTCTACAACCGCAAAGACTATCTAAGAGAAAGTCTGGATTCTATATTACAGCAGTCATACCCACCTTCAGAAATTGTTATTGTTGACGATGGATCTACTGACAACTCATTGGAAATAATTAATAGTTACAAGGAAAGAGTAAAGTCCCTAAGAATAGAGAACTCAGGAGCGGGAAATGCCCGAAGAATCGGTGTTGAAGCTACATCTTACCCCTGGATCGCCTTTTGTGACAGCGATGATATCTGGTTGCCAGACCATTTAGAACGAAGGGTTAAGCTTTTATCTGAATACCCTGACACCAATTTTTCATTCTCAGACATGCTTCCCTTTGGCCCAGCAGCTYTACCAAACCGAACKTATTTTAGTGAYGCCCCASCGRRCTGGTGGRAAAAACTGGGAAAGCCGGATCAACACGGTTTTATTAACTTAAACCACAGTCCATACCGGACATTTCTAAGCTTTAACCCTGTTGCAACACCCACAATTTTGATGACAAGAGAGCTGTACGACCAAGTTGGCGGCATTAACCCAAAATACAGTCGGATGCCCGCAGAAGATGCTGACCTGACTCGAAAAGCAATCGCTGTTGGCAACGTCTGCTGTGATACAAAGGTAACAGCCAAGCAACGTCGCCATGAACAAAATATGTCCAGTATTGAAACAGAAAATTTATTGGGAAAAATACAAATTCTTAGTGATCATATTACTAATGGACTAACACCCAAAGAAKAYATAGAAGATACTTTAGCCGCTATTAAAACAACAAAAAATACGGCCGTACTCTCCGCGTTTTATAACCGCCAGTACAACATACAAAAACAATTATCTAAAAAAATAAAACTGTCCGACTTACCAGTTCCAACCAAACTAAGGATTTTATATCTAAAAGCCATGGCTATATTTACCACAAAATAACATCGCACATAGATTCCTCCGGATAAATCTTCAGCGTTCTATCTTCGGCCGCATAAAAAAATTCCTCTATTCGTCGATCCTATAGAAATTTAGTTGAATTATCAGTATATTACAAACTTASTAGAAACTTTGACAACTAGTTTACAACTCACTGTAAAGTTAAATTCTACAAGGGTTATATTGACGTATATAAAACAGCCTCCAAAAATGATTAACCTCTACTAACAGGCTAAAATATCTCTTCGTCAAATAAAAATATCAATAAATATGAAACAGTTAATTAACCACTTAATACACAACAAATATACGGCAAAACTAATAAATACATACTATGAAACCAAACTTAAGAAACTAAAGAGTTTTATCTTTATTGCRACYACYGGACGTAGTGGCACCTTGACTCTTGTCGACATCTTTAACCAATTAGATCACTGCATCGCATTGCATGAACCTTATCCGGCAATGCATGACAACATATTAAATGCCGCCGCCAACGGGAATCATCGTCTGGTTGAAAATTTTTATCATATTCGTAAGTCTGTCAATATACGAAGAGATGCCATAGGTGCAGAATACTATCTTGAAGCTAATCACCTGTTTATAAAAACATTTGTCAAATATGCTGCAGAAGATTTTGGCTCTCGCCTCAAGGTCGTTCACTTAGTTAGAAACCCAACAAARGTGGCTAATTCTATTTATTCATTACAGGATCAACCCGGCACAACAGAAGGTAACCGYTGGTGGCTTGATTATCACGCACCAACCAATTTGATATCCATTCCTGAAATACTAGAAAACCATGATGAGTTCAAGCACCCCTACTACAAAGCACTATGGTATTGGTTTGAAACTGAAGCCAGAATTGCAGCATGGAAGAAAAAACTTCCTCAGGTTCCTTTCATCTTTTTTATGACAGAAGACTTTAATAATGAGGAAAAACTTTCACAGTTATTTAAGCAACTTGAGATACCCATTCCTTCAGGCTTCATCAAGCATGTCCACAATTTGAAAAGCCATGCCCGGAGCCACCAAAAAAAGATCTCACCTCTGCCAGAGGAACTCACACAACAAATGCTGAAAAAATTCATACAACTCCTCAAAGAAAAAAACATAACCATACCCAATACTGTCAATATCTATGAGTAATAAAACAATAAAGATGAATAATGTACTGATCCTCGATAGCGATACCCTGCCAGCACTCGCTATCACCCGCTCCCTTGGCCGTCAGGGYATCACTGTCACTACAGCATCCCACCARGAYAARCCYATCAGCAGTTTTTCCAAATTTTCATCCAATACCTGCCAATATCCACATCCTCTTAACCAAACTAAAGACTTTCTTAAATGGGTAGAGGAGCAGCTACTTCAAGAAAAATACCAATTGATTATCCCGGCTACTGAGCGAACATTAGTTTCTATCTCTCGACATTTCTCCGGTTCACGCCATGAACACCTAATTGCCATTCCTCCTTTAAAAGCGTTAGAACAAGTACTTGATAAAGCTAAAACGACGGAGCTAGCCAATGAATGTGGTGTCCCATTACCTGATTGCTGGAATATAGAGAACGCCTCCGATATAGAATGCCATAAACACGAATTTACCTACCCAATGGTTATCAAACCCGGGCGATCTATTTCAGACACACAACAACGAGTGTCACTCACCGTCAGTTATGCACATAGTATTGAAGAACTACTGAAAATATGTAGCGAACAACTACAACATACCCACCTGGTACTACAACGCTATTTTTCAGGCATTGGAGTAGGTATCGAATTGATCGCCAGTAAAGGTGAAATCCTCTATGCATTCCAGCATCAACGTCAGCATGAAATGCCACTCTCCGGAGGCGGCAGCAGTTATCGAAAAAGTGTAGAAATTGACCCAGAACTACTCGAAGCCAGTCGTCATTTAATACGAGCTCTTAACTGGCATGGTGTTGCCATGGTTGAATTTAAAAAAGACCCAGACTCCGGTACATTTATTTTAATTGAGATAAATGGCCGATTTTGGGGCTCCCTGCCCCTGGCTGTTGCAGCAGGAGCAGATTTTCCACTCATGCTTTTTCAGCTTTATACTACAGGGAATATCACTGCAAACGAGCCATACCGAAGAGAAGTAAGCTGCCGCAAACTCTCAAGTGACCTTCGCTGGCTAGAAGCCGTTATTCGTAAGGATGCCGACCAAAGGCTAGTCAGCATTCCAACTGTCGGTAGCGCTTTAAAAGATTTACTGCCTGTTTTTTCTTCCAAACACTACTTTGATGCCCAGTCATTCACAGACCTGAAACCTGGATTAATAGACCTAAAACTGACCATTTGCTCTTATCTGGAAAGATTTTTGGGGCAACGGCAAGAAAAAAAATATCGCAACACTATAATGACCAACAGCCATTACACACAAATAAAAGCCCGTACAACACATTCAAAGAAAATCCTTTTCCTCTGTTATGGAAACATAAACCGCAGTGCGGTAGCTCATGCGCTCGCTAACACAACAATGAAGGAGCCTGGCAAATATGAATTTAAATCTGCCGGGTTTCACCTTCATGGCAACAGGCCTGCTGATCCACAAATGAAAAAAATTGCCCAGGCCAATCATGTTGATATGGATAATTTTTTATCATCAGTCATAACAACAGAGTTAGCAGATTGGGCTGACTTAATTTTTGTTATGGAGTCATCACATATGACCAAGCTAAAAGAGTTTTCTTCCGCCTCCGCAGAAAAAGCCTTTTTATTAGGAGGGTTATACCAAAAGGGCAAAGCCATTGAGATTGACGACCCATACAACAAGCCTTTCCCCGTATACCAAGACATCTATGAGAAGGTTCATCGCTGCATCGCCAACCTGGCTAAATTAGACTCCCACACAAATGTCTGAGAACCTGACACAAGCAATATACTGGATAAAAGCATCCTGGCCCTGGACTACAGGCCTGATGTTAATACCACTGCTTTTATTCATATTGTACTGGGTCTTTTTTTCTAACAAACCTTCGGTTAAACACTACATATACAAAACCACACCACAAGGTAAGCTGGATATTCAGGTTCATTTTCCTCAYGACTGGASTAAAAATGATCACCGCCCTGCCGTTCTGTTTTTTTTTGGTGGMGGATGGATTGACGGCAATATCAGTCACTTTGCTTGGCAAGCTGATTATTTTGCCAAACGAGGCATGGTAACTGTGCGTGCTTCCTATCGTATAGATAGCAAACACCATACAACACCCGACAAAGCAGTAGAAGATGGGCAAGATGCCCTGCAATGGCTACATGATCATGCCACACAACTAGGCATCAATCCTCAACACATCGTTGCATCAGGAGGCTCAGCAGGTGGCCATATTGCAGCCTGCCTGGCATTATGCAACCGTCCAACTAACGGACTACACAAAGCTCCACATCCCAACCTGTTGGTATTATTTAATCCCGTGCTAGATTTAACCAATGCCAGTTCTGACTTGGAGTTTAGTGCAAGAGAACTCACGTTAATCCAGATGATTGGCAATAAAACTGCACACGCACTCTCACCCAACCAACACATCACCGAACAAGCACCCCATACCTTATTAATTTTTGGAGACAACGATCCATTAATTCAGCAGGGAAAATCCTTTGTCGAAAARGCAACCAAAAAAAGTGTCTATACAAAAATGCTTATTGCACCCAACAAAAGACATGGATTTTTCACCCAGGAACCCTGGCGCAGTGCAACAGTAATAGCAATGGATAATTTTTTGATAGAAGAAGGATACCTTATAGGCACACCTCTTATTTCAAGCCAGGAAGCCCTTCATTCACCACAGAAAACACCTTAACCTGAATTATTTTTGTGCCCCGGAATCCAGCCAATCACCAACGGCTTTAAGCTCTATTGGCGTAATTTTTGTTGGATGATTCGCACCAAAATCAATATCGTTATCGTAGGTATCATCAGCACGGCCATCAGTCCGCTTATTGGCAGCCTTCCAATACAGCAGGCTTTCTCGAGCGTACATATTGTTGACATATTTACTGGTATAGGGGCGCTGTAATCCAAACATTTTATTTCCGGCCTTCGTTGAAACCTGCAGCTTTTTATCTGCTGGAACGTACTTCTGAAGGAAGTCCCAGACCAGTTTGTTATAGTTAGTGAGAGGCACGTCGTCTGTATGACATGACGTACAACGCGATTCGAATATGGGCAAAATGTCATTGGTAAATGTAGGGACATTTGTCGCAGTTAGTAGCGGTACAGCTGTCGCACTGAACGCTAATGATTGTTCGTAGCGCCGCCCCTCTTTACTGTGTAAATGGCATCCACCACATACTCGCTTCTCACCCGGCCTTAATGACTGAGCAATCTGGTCACGCTTGATTACTCGGCCATCTTTATCAATGCCGGCCATTAAATATGGAGTATCGCAGGGTAACTGTGCTTTAAATGAGTTATCTGCTAGTAATGGCACATCACCCAATAGTTTTACTTTGTTGCCAATGCTGTTTTTAAATGACTGGCTTTTGGTTTTGTTGGGTAGAATCTCGTAAAAACGAATCGCTACTAACTCCCTGTGATCTAAACCATCTATCTCACTGCCATTATTAGCTGTTGTCGAATAATTGTAATTGAATTTGTAGCCCTTATAATTATGGGCATCCGTACTACCTGCATCAGAACTGGCTATTTGGCAATCTCCATCTGCTGTTTTTGACAACTGGGGCATAGCAACTGCTCTTGCCCTCACAACTCTCGCACCGAATTCATGCCATTCGGGCTCATCAACAATTAATGCCAAATCATTTGGGGTTTTACTGGGGATGACTGTTGTTTTGTAAATACCGACATCACAACCTTTATGGTGGCCAATGCTTTTTGGAGTATTGGGTATACTCGTAGCAACCTGGGTGCAATATCCCCTGCCAACGCTCATTATTAATTGCCCGTCCAATGTGCCCTCTGGCCAACCCACTTTACCGAGATACATACCATTTTCTTTCCGTGATCGACTGTCCTCAGATGTTGACCATTCTGCAACGCTATAATGATTCCGAGGTACAAATGAAGGAATCGGGCCTTCTACACCCTTTGCTTCGAGTGGAAAACAGATGATACTGCCTAACCCTAAATTGTTAGCTCGATAGTAGTTTGTTACGCATAAGTCCTCGTTTTCTCTTTGGCCGATAAAGTGCATTGCTTTCATTGTCTGATCAAAAGAATTAGCACCACCCATGTAAGATTTGTGACCACCAAGCAACGAGGTGATATCCCCACCTGCTCGATCAGTATCCATCAGCACCCACATATTGTCTGTGGTGCCGGGCCAATTGATTGACCCATTTGTGCTGACATAGGGCAGGTTGTGGCTCATCCAGAACGACGAGAATGCGACCCTTCCACCTGCGGTCAGAAATGGATGAATAGCGCCGGACAATTCATGTTGCGATACATCGACAATGTTGGAACCGTCCACATCAGCAATAAACAATCTTGGCTTCGGTCTTTTTGATCCAATTTGGTGCAAGTTGGGGCCATAAAATCCATTACGGGTAGAGCCAAACATCATTCGGCCATCAGGCAACCAAATCGGACTAATATCTTTAATACCGGACGTATGAGGCCACGCTGTTAACGACTCTGCGGCAATATCATAAATATATATTTGTGCTTCAGAACCCTTACCACTCAATAATTTATTGGGGTAGTTTCTGTTCTCGGGCCACGGCGGTTTTAAACTATTAGCGCTCATTACTGTGAACGCTATTCTTGTTCCATCCAACGACACAGACGGATCAACAGGTACACACGGCCTGGCGGTGTTCATGCAATCATAGATAACCGTTTCTACGCCGCTTGGGTCTCTAATGACAAGCTGGCCCGGTGCATTGAAATTACTAGTGATCCTCGAAACTTCTGGCAACGAATCCATAAAATCCATATTGCCGATGGTATAGGCTGTTCCGTCACTGTATTTGCCGGTATAAGTTTCTGTGGTTCTGGGTACTCGTGTGTAAACTATACTACGGAGGTTATTCCCCAGAGGAACTAACTTTTTTATGGGAGGAAGTGACTTTTTTATGAATAACACCTTATAACCAGCACCATCATTCAGCGTCAGCTCATCAATTGTCAGAAGCCCATCAGAACCTAATTGTGCAACCCCTGACTGATCGCCAAAGCTCCAGACTATATCGCCCGACAAATCAAACTTCTTAACGTGCCTGGGCGTTACCGAGAAAGTAGCCATATTGGGCTGGTCTGGAAAATTTTTCCCTATATGTTTTTCTGCAACGTACTGTAACGGTATTTTAATCTCATCTTCAGTATCTGTAATTCCCTCAAAATTCCACGTAACACTACGGTTATGATGGCCACGAAGAACACCGTGATGATTTGATGAGTTGTTAGTAATGACCGGCAGTATTTTATTTAACGCAACGTTTTGATCCAGGTTGGTAAATTTATTCATCTTAAGCGAATAACCTGATTCTACTGTGCTGTGACCTGATTGCAGCCATGCAAGAGAACAGCTTATTTTCCGCTGCTCACAAATATCAATAAACTCAGTATCAAATCTCTCATAGTTATCGTTCGCACCACCGCGCCAGATAAAATGCACATCTTGAACCTTCTCCCACTGAATTCGAATATCAGCCTCATCGTATCGAGTACCCCACATCGGGGCCTGTGCATGATGATTTTTTGGGATCATCATTAACCCAATGATGTTGTTAGCAATCGCAATTTTATTTTGGTACTTCGGCAAAATCATGGCTTGGTGAAAGGCGCCCGCACCACCCAGGCTTACACCAACTAATTCGATACCGGCATCAAGGTCTATTCGATCTCCATACTTATCTAGCACATAATCAAGACTTGCGGCCATTCGCCTGCCGTTATAGTTTTCGACAGGTTTACCGCTAAAACCCCACCAGCCCCCACCTTTCTTGCTGTACTTTTCTTCCTGACTATGGATTTCAATCAGCGTTTTACTAAAAGCAAATGAAGACGCCCCGGTTACAAAGTGTCCTATACCTCCATCATCAGGGTGCATATACATTCTGATACGTGCAGGATTCTCCGGCGTAAAACGCGATTCTGCCGGAGTCATATACGACATTGGGAAGTCAATGCCATGAGGTGTTATGTATGGATCATTTACACCGTTCAGCGTACAGCGGTACCAACTCCATGTACCTTTTCCTTTAGATCTCTCAGTAGGGCAGGTCACCGCCTTAGAAAAATCGGGGAGAATAATTGGAGCACTTTCAACAACAGCACGTTTATCAACAGAATCTTCTGAAGACGCTTTCGCTTTAGGTGTTGAAGGGGTACTTTGAGCAGGGGATTTATTTTTTAATTTTATATCTCGATACTTATCCCATGAACTAACCGAAAAAGAGCCGAAAGGAAGCAGTCCTGCATGAACGGAATAATCCTCATACTGAAAATTCAATTGCTCCGCAGGAGCTGGAGCTTGCAGAAAAAAAACCCCAAAACTCACCCCAAGACATAGAKGCACCACTAAAGAATAAAAATAACSTACCGATTTTTTTGTCATTAGCCCATATTACCCAACTCATRCTTACAAATGRTAAWYCACCRATAATATAGACCTATTCAACCACCWCGGCACTCTCATAATTRCTAATRTTAAARCTTTAATTTGACACCCAACAACATGCTCACTCTAAACAGCCGCATCACACACAAATAAATACCTACATTTCTTGGAAAACCTTAAACTTTTGGATCAAAAACTCAGATCCAGAATAGGACAAATGTCCACCATCTCTATAGAGATAAACATCACCAATTTTCGACTTGCAAAATTTCTGATCACAGGTAAGTTCATCAATCCATAACACTTTCACATTGGTAGCCTTCTGAATCTCAGTAAGGGCAGAAATAACTTCCTTCATACTTTCTTCATACGCTGAGCGAGAAAAATCACAGTTCTCTCTACCCAATGTTATGACATCAAAAGCTTCCCTTTCTAAACAACCACCAATATTAAAATTAACTCTTGGTGGTGGTGAAACCAAAATAGGTGTTTTACCTGATTTTTGTAATATCTGTATAGTCTTTGTAAGTTGAGCCACTGCTAACCGAAAATACGGTTTAATCACATTTTTCTCATACAACCATAACTGACCAACATCTTTAAAATATTGAGTAAAAGGAGAACTCATTACTACATATTCAATCGAATCACTATCAACAATATATTCTAATGAGTCTCTATTGTAACTATTGCAACCCTTTGCCCATGATTCTGGGTATTTTTTTGTAACCCGTGCAAGACCAAGAATAGGAGCACATGCACTTTTTGTAAGTTGTACAAGATTATTTTCTATATTCTTATTTTTTAACAACCCAGGAACCARATGCATAGCAAAACTGTCTCCCCATACTGCTATTTTTGGTTTTTTAGATGTCATACATTTGTCAGATAAGGATAGAGAGGCACCCTGCTCACAAACTTCTCCCAAACCATAATTTGGTCTGTAAAGAAAATTGAAGTTTTGTTGTTTTGACACCTCTCCTACGCTACTTGAAACAATCATAGGCAACGGCATGAGAATAACTATTATGGTCGCAGCTATGAAAAAACGAACAGTAGAGATTTTTCTATTTTTAAACCCATGACGAAAATATTCTTCAACAAATCGATATTGAACATAAGCCAGAATAAGTGAAAATCCCACCAATAAAAACTTCAATAAAGTAGGAACATTGCCTAGAAAAGAAATTTGAGAAAAAGCTAATAACGGCCAATGCACAAGATAAAGTGAGTACGACCAGTCACCAACCCTCTCAACAGCCCTAACAAACAAGTGGTTGGGTAACCAGTTATCTCGCCCCAATATCATCAAAGATGTTAAAACTACAGTTATTAATGCCCCCGTTCTGGGATGAAGATCATCAACAGAAATACAAACTATAAAAAACAAGCCCGCAAGTGCAACAATCTTGATATACCTAGACAAAGAAAAATAGGGGTATCTAAGCATAAACCAAGCTACCAAAGACCCTGCAAGCAACTCCCATGCTCGAGAAGGAAATAAGTAAAAAGCCCACTCAGCACTGTTTCCTGGCAACCGCCAATAAGAAAAGGGAAAACTAACCAGATAAAGACACAAGCACAAACTAAAAACAAGACCAAGAGAAAGGCCCCATTTTCTCCAACTATGAGGTATAAGAAAAAGAAAAAGAGGAAGAAAAAAGTAGTATTGTTCTTCAAGAGAGAGAGACCAAATATGCAATAATAGTTTTGTTTCAGAAGCCTCTTCAAAATAACCAACCTGAAAGGGAAGTACTATATTAGCAGTAAAGGTAACACTCCCTATTAACTGACTGATAAAGTCATCCCACTGCCGCAATGTTAGAAATTGATAGGCAATGATTGTTGTAAATATCAGGGTACAATAAAGTGCTGGTAGTAGCCGCATGGCCCTACGAAGATAAAACCTGGAAAATGAAAAGGTCTTATCTTCAAGTCCTTTTAATATTATCTTCGTTATTAGAAATCCAGAAATAACAAAAAAAACATCCACGCCCAAATAACCATTGGCCAAAAACTCGACACCCGCGTGAAAAAGTACCACCAGAAGAACAGCAACACCACGAAGAAATTGTATATCTCTACGCATATTTAGCTTCCAAAAATAAAAATTTTATTTAACTAAGAATTAGATTTCCCTAGATAAATCTAGGGTTTTTTCTATTAAATTTCTCTGAAATGACATAAAAACTCAAAACTCTATTAGTGAGTTTTGTGAAACTCATTCATCCATGAGTAAATCCGTGGTGTTCTATCTTCGACCGTATAAATACGGCCTTCACACTTAACATTGCAGTGTACAAGCCCCACTTAACCGAAGGTTTAACRCCAAAGGCCATTCGGGCAACTGCCGCAGCTGCTTTATAAGACTTCTTGGCCACTAGCTCCTGTGTCAGTAATTTTGAATTGGAGGCAAGAGACAAAGATGCATACTTTATTGCTTCAGGTGTCTGACAACTTGCCAGCAAATGCCAATATACCGAATTTTCTAACAACCTTCTGTTAACATCTCCGATAATTTTTGATGCCGACTCCCGGTCATGCTTCACTGGAGCATTGTGTGCTGAACAAACTTCAGGACGAAATAGAACTCTATCAGTAGCAGAACACAGCCTCACAAACAGATCGACGTCCTCGGCATATCGCGTTTCTTCCCAAAACCCACCGACACTCTTTAACAAAGATTTTTTTGCAATCGTTATATTCAAATGCGCATAATCAGGGAAGCTAAGTATTTGTTTTCTGGTAATATTATAGACTTTCTGATTATCAAGTCGCTGACCTTCCCCCAATGTAGCCTGAACATGTTTAAAGCTGGTATTCGATACAACCTCATCATTATGTAAGATTTTTTGGTTAGAAAAGTATAGATTTAAATTCGTCTTTTTTAAGCAGTCAGCAGCAACTGACAGTAAATCTGATTTACACCAATAATCATCATCGTCACAAAAGGCAATATAAGTTCCTCTGGACTCAGCAATACCAATATTACGTATAACTGATGGCCCCAGTCGCCGATTTTCAGCGCCATTTGCCTTAATTAAATGATAATGAGAGCCAAACTCTACCATCATCGCCTCATAGGCCGTTATAACATCAGCCGCTGAGCCATCATCAACAACCATCACTTCATAATCAGAGTAATCTTGTTCGGCAATTCCTTCCAAGCAGCGCCGCAGCCAATCAATTCGGTTCCGTGTTGGAACAATGACACTTATAAACGGTTCTGTTTCTGACATTTTCTATTTCCAATTTTTAGAAATGATTATTTGATGGTCCAAAATAACAGTATCTACAGCCTTACCATCAAGACTTACCCCTTTCTATTGCACAATAACGCAAAACTCTGTGCCAACTTTTAGATTTTGGTCCTGACGAACGCCCCATTATTTTTAGTGATCTAACAATATAGTCTGTTACTTTTCCAGGTTGAAACAAAAAGAAATCGACAACCTTTTTTCTATTTTTAGCCAAAACATCACCATTTTTTATTACTTCATCAAAACTATCAACCAAATCGTTAATTGTCGAAAAACTAACTGCTGCTTTTTTATATAAAAGACCAACTTTAGGGTTTAAAAACTCACTGCTCTGATGGTTATATAAAAATATAGGCTTATCAATTAGACATGATTCTACAAAAAATGAACTATTATCCCCAATAAAAAAATCTGCAATTTTTATTGCACTTACTGTCATCTCTGGCATTGGAATAAAATAAAAATTCCCCACCCTTTCTGCCAATTCTTCTAAACCACCAAATAATTGGCTTTTTATATTCAATCCATCATAACTCTTCCACAACCTCTGATGGCCAAGAGTAATAAAATTATATCCGGGGTATTTCAAGCAAAGACTTTTAATATTTGACACTTGAAAATTATTTAAAAAACTTGTCTTTGTCCAATGAGAATAAAYAACCACATTCTTTCTTTCTGAATTAATATACAACTTTTTTAATAGTANTTTTTTTCTCATAATCACTCATTTTAAAATTAACCAAATCATCTGATTTAGCAGAACCTGTCACAAGATAATCATATTTCTTGCTATCTATTTTAATTTGTAGTTTTTGCAACATGGAACAATCCAGCCTTTCCTTTGTATCAAAAAAACAAAGGGATACATTCGAAGCTGCTGCGGACTCTGCCTGGTAATCATGCCCACCACCCATGATAACTTTATCGACATCTTTATTGATACAAGCATTACCAAAAGCCATCCCATGCCCAGTATTAATAACGGTAGTATGCCGACGAAAATATAGCTCTGACTGGTCTGTCAGAAAAACATAATGCCATTTTCTATTGATGGCATTATGTTTGTTTATGAAATATTTATTTCTTATACGCTGTGACTCTGAATCATCAGGAAACTGAAAACAGCCTTCATGCTCGGTGATTAACCTTATGTGAAAACTATTATCTACTATAGTTTTTTTTATTATCGGCAATAAACATTGATAGCCAATAAAATTTCTGATAATAAAAAGCACTCTGATTGGACCTACATTATCAAATATAAGGTCATCTATATCTCTCAAGTACTCCACTAAATTCTTCAAATTTATACCTCCTAAAAACTGTCAAAATAATAAAAATATTACAAAATTTTATTATTATTGCAGGCTTCGAGAATTAACAAATGTTGGTCGATTTTTACTATTTAGCTGATCATCAGTTTTAGTATTAACCATCTGATATTTAAGCAAAAGTGCTATTGAAAACAAGTGCCACGGCAAGTCAAAATAAGACAAACTTAAGAAGGCCCCTCCAGACATATATGCAATCAAACTGACCTGAAGCATTCTAGCCAAATGGTTTTTGTGGGAATCAACCTCCGACCGCGTCTGTTTTATAACACTGGATAAACTTCGCCAGGTTAACCCAAGAATAATTAGATATAAAATTAAACCTGGCCAACCGTGATCACCCAAAATTGAAAAATAAATACTGTGTGCAGCAAACACCGTATCAGGGTCTGGGGCATACATGGCAAATGTTTTTGATCTCCAGGCGGACAGCCCGCCGCCCGTAATTCGATCACTTGCAACATTAATGCTATARGCCCATGAATTGATCCGCTGCATGGCGGACTCATCTTCYTCATAGTTTTGAATAGTATCCATTCTCTCGTGCCAGCTTTCAGGCATAAATGCAAAGCCTAAAACTGCAATAAAGAGGATAGCCATACCACTTACTAATTTTGACTTTGTTTTTAGCCAGAAGAAAACCGCTACCGCTATAATGGACAGGAATGCACCCCGAGACTGTGAGCCCATCACAGAGGCAAGACTCATCACTATGGCAAAAACAAGACCACGGCGAACCCACTTATCTATAGCTATACGATGTAAATAAACCATTAACGGGATAATCATTAATATGGCTACAGCCAATGCATTATTCTCTGAAATATCACTTGACGGTGGCCCATACACTCTAAAAGCACCACCTGTCATGATAGTAAAAAGCCCCCCTTTCACGCTAAAATAACCGATGGAACCAACAATTACCCAAAGTAACTGATTCATTTTTTTCTGATCAGTGATCAATAACATGGTGAGAAAAATGACAATTTGAGTTTTGAAAATCTTGGTATATGCCACCATTGCCGCATCAGGAAAAACAGCCAACAAGGTACTGACAAACATCCATAAAATGAACAAAACCCAGACAAAAATAGTCCCATTTAACGGCATATCTTTTTTATCTTTACTAAAGATAAGCGCAGCGAATAATGTAATGGCCACAATTTGTGCAAAGGGCATACTATAGGCAAAACCCCACGCCAACCGGTGTGGGTTCATATAGCTTAACCACGACCAGACCAACACACCTACATAGGCATGACGCAATATAAATGGCAGGCTACCAAATACTAATAATGTGACCAGAATATCCCGCATGTCAGCTGCTCACCTTTGCTCTTCCGTTATCAAATATATTCCCATCAGCATGCAACCTTGCTAACCACATAACGAAATTTTCCTGATTTTTCAGGTTTTATCTCATTACAATAGGTAATGTTAACGTCAACAGCATCACCAAGACGCTGCTTAAAAACCTCTGTAATTGCTGCTTCATTAGTCGTCTCGTATTCATCGCCACGAACAATATCCACACATGTGAGGTCAAGGGATTCCTGTGTGATTTTGAAGGACGCTATACCAGGTAAATCACGCAAGATATAAATGAGGGCCAGACCATGCAGTACAGTGCCATCCTGGGCAATAAGAAAATCAGTTGATCGCCCTTGTACTTCTTTAAGTACGGGTAAACCACGGCCACAATTACATAATGAATCACTCAATATACCCACATCCCCCGTACGATAACGCACAAAGGGGAAATCTCGGGTAGCCAAATGTGTCACTACAATCTCACCTGATTCACCCACTGGCAGCACTTTCCCATCATCACCAATAATTTCAACAATAATGTCTTCAGATGTAATATGCATACTGCCTTCAGGGCATTGGTGAGCAATAAAGCCTGCATCACGGCCACCATAACCATTAGCCACTGGACAACCAAACACCTGCTCAATGGCCTCACGCTGATGATCGTAGAGTCGTTCTGAAGTAACAAATGCCACACGTATGCCGATATTACTCAGATCTACACCTCTCTTTTGAGCATGGCCGGCAATATGAGCCAGAGCAGAAGGGTAACCAAACAACATCGGTGGTTTTACCTGTTGTATGGTGGCAATAAATTGATCGAGTTTTTCCTCTGACATTTCAAAGGCTGGCAATAATTGTGTTCTAAATAATTTGTCCCTGATTTGTCGCACACGATCCTGTGCACCCAACTCAATGGGTGAACCCCAAACTACAATTTCCGGGTCACCAATATCAACATTCCACCAACGGGTAGCACGCCATTTTGCCGCTACATCGTGACTCACACGTTTTGAACCAATGTAGAAAATAAGCGGTTCTCCACTGGAACCACCCGTATTAAAACGGGCTAAACCCACGGCATCATCAGCCTTCAATCGATCCTGGTTTTCCCTTATTTCTGGCTTACCCGTAAGGGGTAATTGTTGTAAATCTTCTATAGAAGAAAGCTTACCCGGGTCAAATCCTGTGGATCTAAAAAGATCACGATAATAAGGAACACTGGTACCAATATCCGTAAGAAAAGCTTTTAGATTTTCCAGTTGAATATCCTGMAGYTCTRTTGAGGAYAGCCACTGATTCCGCTCCATTRTTTTGTGAACTTGCACYGTAGAATGYTTTTTTAACTTCTCRTGAAGAGGAAAAATAACKCTGGAYACMARYTTTGTGTATAAGYTCATTGYTCTGCCTTTAGMYCACTGTACAGCGCCTGCCATAGRCCCTTAACTCTGGGCCAKGCRTAGGGCTGCACTGCATTCAGYCCATTTGAAATGAGCTTTTCTTTAATTTTATCGTCTCGCARTAGCGACAAYAYCTGATTYGCCATTTCTTGCTCATCACCCACTGAAACTAACAGCGCTGTTTTTTCATGCTCAACAATATACGGTATTCCACCCACATCYGTGGTAACCACTGGCACRCCACTGGCCAATGACTCTAAAAYCGAATTGGGCATATTGTCTACGGTAGTAGGRTTYAGCATCACATCRGCAGATTGATAAAACTCTACTATTTTCTTCGCATCCARTCGCCCCACAAATGTAACCTGTTGCCCCARCCCCAGCTTTTCAACCAAAGCTTCCAAGRGTTTTTGTTGCGGGCCKGAGCCCGCAATRTCCAAGCTAATATTCGGCAGTTGYTGTTTCACAATAGCRATGGCTTTTATGGCTGTTTCAATACCATAAATAGCCTCCARATTTCGGGTAATAATYAGCTTAWATATCTGTTTTGGCTCTTYAGTATTAACCGGCTTGAATCGTTTCAGATTAATAATATTGGGAACCACTTGTGTATCTACACCAAATTCAGCAAAGACCTTTTTTAAATAACCCGAAGGCACGACAATTAAGCTGGCCTTGTTTAARGTRGGCTGGACCCATTTAAAAGATTGCTCGAAATAACTTTTTGCTTCACCACCTCGATAATTTACGATAACCGGTGTTTTTCTAAACCAACCCAGCCARACCACAGGCGCAGAGAACAACTGCCACGACCARCCWGAATTTGCCATCAAATGAATCACATCCACTCGRCCTGCCAATTTCCAAACTTCAAACAGATAAGGAATTAATCTAAACAGTGCTCTRACACCTTTKACCTTTTCGATAAATYTTGGGYTATAGGGCTTATTRTTCTGCACCAAAGAAACATCAACTTGCTCCTCACGAAGTAAGTTGACTARCTGACGGGTCTGGGTTGCCATACCACCAGCAGGAGGWGGYAACGGGCCAACAACACCTAGACGCAAAGTTTGTGTGGATTTATTCATATGCTCTCATGCTTGAATATCACCGTAGACTTTCTGATATCGACTCACACTGTTCGCCCAATTYCTTTCCTCCTCRACATACCGRCGTCCATTTRTCTTCATGTCGGGCCAACTGTCTTTGGCTGCTAACAAGTCAGTAACAACCCGGGCAAGYTCATTGGCATTGTCAGCCTGAAACAGRCAGCCATTCTGACCRTGAGTAATAAGTTCTTTRTGGCCRCCAACATYGGAGGCCACCACTAATTTACCTTGGGCCATAGCTTCCAGMGGTTTTAGGGGGGTTACAAGGTCGGTTAAGCGCATGGAAAGGCGYGGATARAYRAAWACATCYACCAGATTGTAATAATGCTGAACTTCCGAATGAGGCACCCGGCCTGTCATCACCACTATRTCTTGTAACYCTARTTCAGTAATTTTTGATTTTATTAATGCTTCCTGAGGACCRCCACCAACCAGTAATAACCGAAGRTTTGGATCGTTTKCAACCATTTYTGGCAATGCCTCWAGYAATAGAGGRAGGCCTTCATAAGCATAAAAAGAACCAATAAAACCCAACACTGTTTTACCCGACAATCCCAGTTTTTCTTCCATTACCGGGTCAGCCYGACCACCGACACTAAAGTGCTCAATATCTACTGCATTAGGAATCACTGTCACCTTGYCGGCAGGAATTCCTCGAGCAACGATATCCTGCCGTAATCCTTCACAAATAGTTGTAACGGCAGTTGCTTGCCGAAAYACCTTACTTTCCAGTGCTCGGCTTAAGCGATAACGAAGGCCTTTTTCCTTACTGGTACCATGATCCACTGCCGCATCTTCCCAAAAAGCACGACATTCATAGACAAGCGGCAAATTGAATTTTTTATTGGCCTGGAGCGCAGCCAGTCCATTAAGTGCAGGAGAATGGGCATGTAAWAYATCCGGCTTTTCTTTTTTAATCACTTCTTCAATTCGTTTTGCCAGWGTYTGAACCACATGCCATTGGTTMAGTACRGGCAATTTGGCCATCAACCCACCGGTAACYTGTGTACGGTAAAAATGCAGCCCATCGACCTCTTCAGATAATGCCGAAGTCTCTGCTTTATGTTTCAGGCCTGTCACATGGATGGTAGACCAACCCAGCTCCCGTTGATGACGCAAAATATTGCGTGTACGAAAGGTATAGCCACTCTGTAACGGTATCGAATGATCAAGTATATGGAGAATTTTCATGGCATCAATTCAGTTGGATATTGTCATTTTTAGTGGTGGCTTCAAACATCAACAGTGACCAAAGTACCGCACTGTGATCTCGTCGGCCCGACTGATGCTGATTAAATAATTTTTCAAGGTATTGCTGATTAAATAGCCCTGTATCAGCCAGCCCACCCTCAACAATTCGTGAACGTAGCCGTTCTTTTAGCGGGCCTCGGAACCACTTAGCCAACGGCACACCAAAACCCATCTTTGGTCGGTATAACACGTCATTGGGCAAATACGGTTCCAATGATTTCTTGAGGATATATTTTCCTTCCTTCCCTTTTAACTTGTACTCTGGCGGCAGGCTAGAGATCCACTCAACAAACTTGTGATCCAGCAATGGCACTCTGACTTCCAGTGAATGAGCCATACTTGCCCGATCCACCTTTGTGAGAATATCGCCAACCAGGTAGGTTTTAATATCGATATATTGAATCAATGACATAGGGTCATCTGTGGGTGACCGTTCGGCATAATGGTTAAAGGTACTGATGGCATTATAACCATTCAGTTGCTGCTTCAGCTTATCGCTAAACAATGCTTCACGCTGGTCATCTTTCGCCAATGATACCGAGTGCATATAAGCCTCAACTGAGTTTCTAGCCAATGACTGGAAAGTACTCTTGGCTCGCAAAAATTTGGGTGCCCAATCAGCCTTGGGATAAACGCGGCCCAAAAAACCAAACAACACACGTCGAAACCATAGCGGCAGTCGAGAACGCAGTTTTTCTTCATTCATATGCCAACGGTAACGACGGTAGCCGGCAAAATGTTCATCACCACCATCACCTGAGAGTGCAACAGTCACATGCTTTTTGGCCAGCTGACAAACACGATAGGTCGGGATTGCCGAGCTATCGGCATAGGGTTCATCATAAAGATCCGCCAGCTGATCGATCAAATCAAAATCATCACTGCTCACCGTTTCTTCAAAATGATTGGTTTTATAGCGTTCTGCCACCTTGGTGGCAAATTCTGTTTCATCAAACTGTTTTACATCGAAACCGATAGCACACGTATTCACCGGGTCATCTTGCAATCCTGCCATCATGGCTACCACGGCACTGGAATCTACGCCTCCCGAGAGAAAGGCACCCAACGGCACCTCGGCCACCATGCGAATATCCACCGCCTCTTTTAGATTTTCCAAAAGGTCTTTCTGTAATGCTTCGTCAGATGGGATATCCACCACATTAAATGGTACGTCCCAATATTCATAAGGCTCAGGTACAGGCTGGCCTCGTGTTAGCAATAACGTATGACCCGGTGACAATTTGAAAACATCGTTATAAATGGTCTTGGGTTCAGGGATATAACCTAATGCAAAATAATCCTCTACGGCCTGAGGGTTTAACTGTCGGGGTAATTCAGGATGTGCTTTTAGCACTTTAAGCTCTGAACCAAATATCAATTGATTATCAGGAAGAATAGAATAAAAAAGTGGTTTAATGCCCAGCCTGTCACGAGCTAAAAATAGTGATTGCCGTTGTTGATCATAAATAGCGAAGGCAAACATTCCACGAAAATAGTTGACGCACTCTTGCCCCCACTCCTGCCAAGCATAAAGGATAACTTCGGTGTCGCAGCGGGTACGGAAATGATAGCCTTTGGCTTTAAGCTGCTCAGCCAATTCCATAAAGTTATAAATTTCACCATTGTAGACAACACAGACATTACCTTCTTCATTCAGCATCGGTTGCTGGCCTGAAGACAGATCAATAATAGACAAGCGCCTATGTGCTAAAGCCACACCTGATTCCAGGTGCAGGCCCCCTTCATCAGGTCCACGGTGAAACTGTGTTTGGTTCATTGCTGAAATCAACGATTCATCAAATGTTCGTTGCCCCACAAGGTCAAAAATACCCGCTATACCGCACATGAATTATTTTTCCAAAAACTTATTATTTATTTTAGTTACTGTTTGCTTTATATGGCACTTGAGAATTACCCAGTAATTCATCATAAACACTCAGGTATTCACCCACTGTTTTTTGCCAGCTAAAGGTTGCTTTAACCTTACTCAGACCATTCTGCCCCATCAGCTTTCGAGCCTCGGGATTATCTATGAGGTCACCCATCACTGTGGCCAACATTTGTTCGTCACCTACAGTAATCAACCGACCATTTTCACCTTCACTGATAAGCTCTGGATTACCGCCAACGTTTGTAGCAATAACAGGCAACCCTGTGGCCATGGCTTCCAGCACCGTATTGGAAATACCCTCAGCAAGAGAGGGTAATACGAAGATATCCATCAACTGCATTAACTCTGGAATATCTTCTCGATCACCCGTCATCCAAATCAAGTCGGACAATCCCAGCTCTGCCACATATGCTTGAAGCATGTTGTATAAAGGGCCATCTCCCACCAAAACCACCCTCAACCTATCTTTCAGATCAGGCCTGGAATTGAGTAAGCACTTGATGCCTGCAATCAATAATTTCTGATTTTTTACCTCGGCAATACGGCCCACAGTTCCAACAACTACTGGATTATTGGGAAGAAATCCTTCTGGTACTAACTGTTTCTGTATGCTTGGTATCGTTTCTTTTATTGGGTACGGATGAAATTTTTTACTATCAACACCATTGTAAATTTGTCGAAGCTTGGGCTCTGGAACATTAACGGTGTCTCTCAACCAACCTTCCAGGTCTTTGCTCACCGCAATATAACGATGTATAAATGGCCTCAATATCTTTCTCAGAAAGTTATATTTTTTATTAGTGCCATCAAGATCATGGATATCACGGCCATGCTCACCGTGAACACATTTAACCCCCGGCAAGAGAAGTGTTAACCCCTGCATTTCCAGACTCGCTAAATTGCGCGTATGGACGATATCAGGACGTAGAGAGAGAAGTATCTTGAGCAACCGACCATACAAACCCCAATCCTGCCCAGGCTTTTTATGCAGCTGTATCACTTCTATATCTGGCACGGTAATTCGATTAGCAAAATCAGTGGCATCAGTAAGACAAATGATGACATGGCGATACCTGTCAGGTGGTGACCGATTAATAATATTAACGAGGCCATTCTCTAACCCACCAGTTCCCAGTGCATAGATAATATGAACAACCTTTGGTGGTAATGACACTAGTCGCTGTTCCCTGCTTGTCCCACAACATGATCCAGAGAATGCTCAACCCTCGGTAACATCTCTGTTAAAAACAGCTGCAAAGACTTGTCAGCAACAGCGGCCTCTTCCTCATCATCACCAATATTAATAGGAGTAGAAATTGTCAGTATCGCTGCGTCTTGCCTTCCATCCAACAGTCTTGCCTCAACCTCTCTAAATTTGGCCATATAATTATCTGACGTGTAATAACGACCAACTCTATACCAATACCAAACAAGTAAACTTTCTCTTGGCCCAATAACAACAGCTGAAATCACGGTGATTTCTTGACCATTTAATACAACCTGTTTTGTACTTTTTTTGGTTACTCGCCAACGAGGCATTGTGTTGTTAAACAGCTTATTCCGGCTATTTACTACTTCAGCACCCTGTTTTTGCTCAGGATATTGGGCAACATGTAAGCCAACAGGTCCTGATGAACGATTTTGGGTAGAAGAATAGAACTGATTAATGTTCTGATCAGCACCAACAGTCCGTGGTGTCCATTCCCACAGTTTTTTTTTATTTTTCTGCCAATTAGTTTGGCCATTGGGAATTTGTATCTCAGCATATGTATCCATACGCGGGTATTGGTTGAGAGCGTAAACCCAGGCTGGCCAGAGTGAAACTGCAACCAGTGTTACAAGGAAAGAAGTCATCAAATGTTTATGAATAAACATTGTTGTACTGGCACTTTCCAGGCTCTGCTCTAAGCTATTTAAAATTACCTTTTCACGATCTTCTGAATCTCTCCATTTCGATCCAATGGAGAATAGAATCAACATAACCAAACCAAAAAAGACCCAACCATAGATCAGGTGATCGACACCCACAGCAAGCTCCATACCACTCAAATGGCCCAACATAACAATCATGTAGGCTCTCAAACCGTTCGCCACAACGGGAACAATGACTGAAACAATAATGAAGATGAATCTCTTCCGGTAACTAGAATAATTAATGTAGGCAAAAAGGCAGCCTAAGGTTATAGAGGAAATGAGATAACGAACACCGCTGCAAGCTTCTACCACCGACCAGTTACCACTGGGCAATGAGATAAACATGCCATCTCTATAAACAGGGATTCCTGATAGTTTTACGAGTGCAACCGTCATGGTAGCCGTATATTCCATCATGGTAGGAACCAGGCCTTCCCCCATAGGTACCGCAAAAAATAAAAATATAAGAGGGAATAATAAAACCTTAAAAAGTCGCAAACCCATTATCACCAAAAAACTTAGCACCAACATGGCAACTAGCGCCAGTTGCTGTACAACTAAAACATCCACTAAATACCCTAGCATCCAAACCATGCCAGCAATGGATAAGGGAATTAATGCAATATAATTAGGAGTAGGCGGATAATGTGACAGCAACTCTCTTTTTTGCCATATCAACCAAATAACAATGGGCAATATCAAAAACCCGTGGGTATAGGTTTCCGAGCGAACCCAAGTGGACACCATTGAAAACGTAGTTTGGTAAAAGATACCCAGAATAGACAGTAATAGAGAAATAGAAACAACAGAAAAGGTCATGCCGTTGACCCTTACCTGCTGACTGACTTGAGAAGACTGGCCGTCATACATTGCTTTATTCATCCTGATAATTTGATCGCCACATCAAGCTGTTCTTTCACCATGGGAAGATTCTCCTCCCAACTAAAATCACTGATCACTTTACGCCTTGCATTTAAACCAAGCTCTGTGTACTCACCATCCACAACCTGTTGAACCAAACTCTGAAGGTCATCAGACTCATCACCTAACAGCACCTCTGATCCATGCTCAGCTTTAATACCTTCAAGAGCCTGACGAGTAACAATTGTTACTTTTGCCATTGCCATTGCTTCCAACACCTTGTTCTGTATTCCCCGGGCAATTCGCATGGGCGCTACTGCCGCCATTGCATGCTTTAGGTACGGGCGTACATCAGTCACTCGGCCAGTAACAACAATTCCGTCATTATTACCCAATCGCTGTACCTCTGCCGTTGGGTTACTGCCCACAATATAAAATTTAAGCTCAGGATTCCTTCTTTTGAGACCAGGGAACACTTTTTTTGCGAACCAGGTCACAGCGTCTATGTTGGGCCAGTAGTCCATTGCACCGGTAAAAACTAACACTTTCTCTGTCGACTGGTAGGGAATATGAGTATCAATATCCGGTGAAAAATATTCGGAATCCACTCCGTTATTATAAAAATTGATCTTATGGGCAACCGCTGGAGCCAACTTTTTGAACATTGCGGCCTCTGCTGAGGAAACAAACAGACTGCTATCAAACCTAAGCGCAACTTTTTGCTCAAAAGCCAATAGCTTTTTGGCCTCGCGACGGTACACCCAATTTAAGGGCCATTTCTTGCGTGTTGAATATTGCTGCCACTTGTCAGAATCAATATCTACAAAATCAATGACTGTATTTTTAAAACTTGAATTTAATGTCATGGTGTACTGAGCCATAGCCGACGAATAAACCACTAAATTAGTTATTTTATGCTGTAACGTTTTCTCTTTTATCCAGCTGCCAAGCTCCCTATTTTTATAATAGGGCAATGTCAGTGCTTGACCGGTGATAAAACCCACCATACTTTTCAATTTTGCCTTACGAGGGTCTAGCTTAATAAAACAACTCTCAGCACACAGGCCAGCAACCAGTGGCTCATATTGCCAATCCTCAGGATCATCAATAAATGTTGCCAAATAAATTTGATAGTGTTCACAAAGAAATTTTAACAGATGAAATGAGCGTATCTTGTCACCCTTATTGGGAGGATAAGGAATACGATGACAAAGAAAAAGCAGGGGTGGTTTCATGATACAGCAGCCTTTTAACCAAGATTTTTGGCCAGCACAGGCCCCATTAAATTAGCCGCAAATAAAGGCAGTTTTTTCCACGCTTTAATGAACAACTGATATTTAGGATTTAACGGATTAATATCAGGAGCGCTCTCCGCTTTTATCAAAGCACACTCATAATGCAGGGGCTCTGGAGTAAATCCCCAATGTTTTTTAAAGTGATACGGACCAGTACCATTTTTACTGCGCCCAAAATCAAAAGTTTTAAGCCCTTGCTCTGCCGAGCGCCTCATAAGCTCCCAGTACATAAAATCATTCACGCCCTTGATAGCCCGAGCAGAAGCAATACTACCGCCATAATAAGGCAGAACTTCATCTCGAAAATAAAAGCTAACAACTCCAGCCAGATCTTTTCCCTGATGTGAAATCATCATCACACCACAATCATCACCAAAGACATGTTTTAGAATTTTAAAATATTTATTGGAAAATACTGGCGTGCCCAGATTTCTCAAACTTTCAGAATAGACCCGATAAGCTCTATCCCAATGATCACCCACTTCGCTAACCAAACCATTTTTAATGCCTTTTCTTACCATGGCTCGCTGCTTGCCAGGAATCGCTTTCATATTGACGTCAGGGTCACTATCAATACTTTTTCGAAAGGTCGAATAAATTGTTTTTAATGGCCAGCCGGCATTGGACAACTTTAGGTTTCTTAACTCCAAAGCATCAACTTCTAGGCTATGAGCAAGATCACAGGCCGCGGTTCTTAAGGATTCAGCAACCAGTTCATTATCAGCAACAATCCCGCCATATACACAAAAAGGAGTAGAAACCAGCATATTTCCGAATAAAACACTTTTGTTCTGTGCCAGGGGTAAAATTCCCGCTATCTCACCGTTACACTCAGCATAAAGAAAATACGAATTATGGCCGAAAGCACGTTCCAACACCGTTTTCCAACCCGCACGATGAAAAAATGTTGCGTCTTCAGACTTCGCAACATAGTCATCCCACCTTGAAAAATCTGCCTCAGACAGCTGATGAATTTCTAGCACTGCTATTGCTCCACTGATTGTTCTCGGCCTTTTTTATATTTCCATTCAAAAAGACGTCATCAACTCGCCCCCAATGAAAATCATCTGTCAGGGCCTCCAGTCGATCATGCATTTTTGTGAGATTCAAATAATGCCGAAATTTTGCTTTACGGCTGGCACCAACCACACGGGGCTGTTCAGGATCTATTTCCCATGGATGAAAATAGAAAATACAGGGCTGCTTATCCTGAGTATTTACCTTATTAATTGCCCAACGAGAAAAACTATACGGGAACAACCGGAACCAGCCCCCACCCCCACAGTTAATATTGCGTCCAGCTAGGTTGATCGTGGTAATTGGAATTTCGAGTAACCGGTCATCTGCTGAGGCAAAAGCAAATCTTGGTGCATCAGGAATACCATAGAGATCGTGCTTAATTGGCACAATACTTGAGCTATAGACATACCCCGCATCCGCCAAGCAATCAAAAGCCCAGAGATTGTCTTTGCATATGGAATAACTCGCAGCACGGTAGCCTTTTACCACTTTGCCGGACAAATCTTCCAGAAAGTGACGAGTCCGTATTATGTCCTGCATAAAGTCTTGCCGCCCTTGCTGGGTAACACGAGTATGTTCCCAACCATGGCTTGCCAACTCATGGCCATGGTCGACAATTTTTTTGACCATTCCCGAATAACGCTCAGCTATCCACCCCAGGGTGAAAAACGTTGCTTTAATATCCTTACGCTCAAATAGATGAAGAATTTTTTCTATATTTGCTTCAACTCGACAGGGAATATCATCCCAATCACACTTCTCAAAATTTTTCTCGAATGCAGACACCTGAAAATAATCTTCTACATCTACAGTCATCGCATTACAAATTGAATTTTGTTTTTTCACGAGAGAGTTTTAACCCAGGTACTAATTACTTGGGCAATTCGTTCTGCCGCTTTGCCATCCCACAAATCGGGGACGCGACCTGATTTACCACCACCGCCCAAAATACTGGAAACACTGGCAAGAATTTTTTCCGGATCACTACCCACAATGGTATTAGTCCCTTGCTCTACAGTAATAGGTCTCTCCGTACTTTCGCGTAAAGTAATACAAGGAATCCCTAGTGCGGTAGTTTCTTCCTGAATACCACCCGAATCAGTAAGAACAAGCCGAGCATCTTTCATCATGCCAAGCATTTCCAGGTAACCAAGAGGGGGCAGGCAATAGAATTGCGAATTGGAAATAAGTGATTGCAACCCTGCTTCAGCAATTTTTTGCTGTGTTCTCGGGTGCACCGGAAAAATTAAAGGGATATCCTTACTAACTTGGCTTAATACATTTATTAGCCGTTCTAGCACTTCCGGATCATCCACATTAGAGGGCCTATGCAATGTGACCAACCCATAACCTTTGGATAAATTTACTTGTGACCCACAAAGCTCTTCTAATGTTTTGGCAGCAGGGATGCAACGATCCAAATTAAACAGCAGGGTATCAATCATTACATTCCCAGCAAAATGGATACGCTTTGCAGAAATACCCTCTCTGGTTAAATTAGGTTCAGCCGTCTCTTCTGTAGTAAATAACAAATCAGAAATTTGATCCGTTAAAATCCGATTAATCTCTTCTGGCATACCACGATCACCACTACGCAACCCCGCTTCAACATGAATCACTGGTATAGATTTTTTGACAGCGACCAACGCGCAAGCAATGGTGGAATTAACATCACCTACCACTAAAACTGCATCGGGTTGCATTTTATCTAAAACTGGCTCAAATCGTTTCATGATATCTGCAGTTTGCACCGCATGGCTTCCAGAACCAACACCAAGATCTATATCCGGTTCAGGAATGTTCAGCTGATCAAAAAATGATTTTTTCATTGCAGCATCATAGTGCTGCCCGGTATGTAACAAACGAACAGAAAGACCCAAGGCTGAGCTGTTCAGTGCCCGCATTATCGGGGCAATTTTCATAAAGTTTGGTCTTGCCCCAACAACACAGAGGATCTGTGAGGACTTATTGGCAGAAGTCATTTACAGAAACACCCTATAGGTCAATCGAGAAATTCAGGCTTATCCGGTTTTCTTTGTAATTATCATCAACACGCTCAGAATCCCTATCAGAAAAGCTGTAATCAATCGTTACCGCTGTTCGGGTACCCAGCTTTCTTTTAAGGCTCACATAAAACCTCAAGGTATCTGATGTTAACCCTGCTTGATCTTTACGTTCATCCCGAGAGAGGCGGGAGCTAAATGTATGCYTGGAAGACAGGTCTCTTTCCACCCTTAAGCCATAGGATGTAAAAACACCATCCTCATCAACATCTTCCCTGATTTGCTTGGATTCTCGCAAATAAAATGTTGCTGTAGTGCGCTTCCCTTTAAGAGCAAGAGAGCTTTCAAAACGTTCATTTATAAAAATACCTTGATCTCTAAAGGTAGCGTTATTTGTTAGAAAAAGTGGCTGATTAAATATTTGCTCCAGGAACTCAATAGCCTCCTGCTCTTCATCTGAAAAGATATCGGTATTTGCACGCTCGGAACGTGTATCTGTAAGTGACCGAGAATAGCTTGAAGAAAATGTTGTCCGGCGAGTTTTATGAGAAAATTTGAAGCGAGGAGTTGAACCAAAAAATCGATCACCATAGCCAACATCAAAAGATGTTCTTTTACTTGGCTCCCACAATATCCCCACATCCCAGAATTTTCCATCGGTATCATCATCATCAAATGTCTGATAATTATTCCACTCTTTACCCAAGGTTCCATTGAGCTGCAGTTTACGATTTAACTGGTAGCCTACCTTAATATTTCCAGACACTTCTTCATTATTTCCATCCTGCCCCGTTGAATCATTATCATCAAATTCTGTTTCTTGATAATCACCTGTTAAGGTCCAAAATATACGGGAAAAATCCTTCCCACTTTCTAATGTCGCCAACACTGACTGTTGTACACTATCAGACAGCTCATCACCCCGATTTATTTGATCATCATAGGTATAACGCAACTGAAAATCGGCTACCTGACCAAAATGCCGAACAACATAAGGGCTAACACTGTAATTATAGGTGGTTGTAACATTATCATTGTCATTYAACTGACTACTTCCTGTTGAAGAAAATGGATCAATGGTAGATTGGTTTGAAGACAAGTCAGCGTCTATAAAAAAGACGTCTTCAATAAGCTCGGCATCCGCATCTGCTCTAATTCTCGGGTTAAAGGGGTCTGCATCACCACCTAAATCATTAAATTCAAATGCTGCTGTTAATGCAAGGTTTGCTCTACGACCCTTCCCTGTTAAAGAGATAGTTGGTCTTATAGCTGAAATAAGTTCACTATCCTTATTTTTTTCTTCTAACTGAACATTATCCGTATAGGTTTCCCTAACACTTAGACTTGCTTTACGCTCCCATTCAGCGGCCGTCACATCAGACGCCATAACAACACATGCAACCGCAATAGCTACCCCAGTTCTGGCGATATTAAAATATGAAGTAAACATCAGAATTGCTCCCTAACCAACCTGGCTCTCTGTTGCTCGAACCCGATCATTTCCATAGCTATAGCCATAGCCATAGCCATAGCCATGTAAATGCTGATCCCAAGGATACTTTCTTGTTTTATTAAGAACCATACCAATAATTTTATCGTCTTTAATCTGACTTACAGCCTGGCTTACCATATCAGGTGATGTTTTCTCAGATTCCACCACAAACATAATCTGACCCATAGAATTCGCCAGAACACTCGCCTCACTGGTTTGTAAAAAAGGAGGGGAATCAAAAATAATTATTCTGTCCTGGTAACGCATGGACAGTTCTTTCATTAAATATTGCATACGCTCACTGGCAAGTAATTCTGTTGAATGCTCACTAACCTTGCCTGCGGGAATCACTTTTATGTTGGGAATATTGGTTGGAAGAATAACATCTTCAAAACCAATATTTTCATGCTCAATAACATCAATAAGGCCAAGAGCATCATCAGAAACACCCAGCATCTTTCCTGCAGACGCTTTAGCAACATCTGCATCTACAAAAAGGACCGTTTTATCCTTTTCCATGGATATACTCAGCATTAAATTAATGGCAGAAAATGTTTTCCCTTCACCCTGAACAGAACTCGTCACCATGATGAGATTGGCATTCTCTACCTGCTCTACTCCCTTACCGTCAATATTCATTAAGAGAGGCCGCTTTATCCCCCTGAATTCTTCTGCTATCTGGCTTCTAGGATTATTGGGAGATACAAGGCCCATAGATTCCAGCTTTGTAAGTGGAAGGTGAAGAGTATTTTTATTCGATTCAGGTTGATCTGAGTTAGCCTGAATTAGCTCAGGCTGCGCCATTTCCATAGCATTTTCAAGTGTACCTGCATCATCAACATCTTTATTATCAAACAAAAAGTCTGATTCCAAGTGAGCACTTTGAGATACAGAAAGCGTCGACTCCCTCTCAATATTCTGAGAGACCCCTCGCCCTAGCTTTTCAACTGCTTTTTCTATTGTGCTCATACAATCCCTTTAAACATCATTGTGGAATCAATCCTCTACAACGTAAGAACAACCTTTAAGCTAACATCCACTGTTGGCCAAAATTTAATCCAGCAAAGACACAGACCAACAACAAAACCAATGCTGAAAATTGGAGCTTTCGAACAAAAGCGCTCCTTAACTGTACTGAAGTAGGTATATACGTCACGCTGCCTAAAACAGGAAGACCCGTCACTTTACCCARKGTTCTACGATCAAAAACKACYGGCTTAATAATTGACAGTAACAAYGCCAARCCAAYRCCWRCRCCMARAGMAACAACTAAAACACYYGCATTYAATARTAATTTRTTTGGCTTATTTGSCCTCARMGGTACAAAMGGYGGRTCAATTACCTTRAATAYCACWCCACCAGCTTGCTGCTCCACATCCTCAGAAATATGCGCAGACTCTCGCCGTTCCAAAAGCTCGGTATGTTGACGAGAAATAACCTGATAATCCCGATCTAATTGCTTTAACTCAGCTTCAATTAAAGGGATATTATCCACCATATCATCAAGCTTCTTCACTCKCCGAGCATAYTCGCTGACACGAACATTTAACTCCGCCACGCTTGCCTCGGCTTCGGCAAGCATTGTTCTCATTTGTTGGTATACAGGACTACTATTTAAACCTGACAAATCGGTCTTTTCGCCAGCCATAGCCTTCTTAACCTTTACACTCTTCTCTTGCTCCAGAGTAACCAACAAACTTCTAATTTGAACCACCTCAGGATGACGCTCGGTATACCTTAACAACAGATCATCAAGCTTTGCTATCAGCCCTTGAATTCTGCCGTCTAAAGAAGAGGGATTAGGTGCACCTGCACCACTCGAAAAAAATACTGGCTGCTCACCCGACAACTGGTGCTTTAACTCATTCCTTCTATTCTTCATCTCACTCAGCTGTAAGCGAGCCTGACTCRATTGATCCTTTGCAATACGTAATCTCACGTAATAGCCACCCGCCTCTCCTGGCAGYACCCCGGCATTYTTTTGCTTAAARTTTGCCAAACGTGCTTCTGCATCAACCAGACGCTTTTCATATCCAGCTATCTGYTGACYAAGAAACTCTTGCGCGTCACTGGAGTCACCGCGCTTCCCCCCCATAGCACTGTCAATAAATACCGTAATTAATGCCTGCACAACTTTCTTGGCAACAGCTCGGTCAGCATGGTAGTAAGAAATTGTGTAAAGAGAAAAATTCCTCCTACTACCAGTCAATGATATGGCTTTTTTTAATTCTGAGAAAAGCTGCTCTTTTTCCTTTTCCGTATGSACCTGCAGATCAAGGTCMGTCATGCGCAYCAATTTTTCAAGGTTGGGCCGACTCAGCAAGGTGCGACTCATCAACTGCACCCTCTGATTGATATCAGGCTGCACAGCCAACCCTCTCAACAAAGGGCGCAAAATACTATTAGTATCCACGTGAATACGTGCAGTTGCCGAGTACTGTTGTGGCATTTGGGAAACCCAAACCCACCCCAAAACTGCAATCAACCAAACAGCCAACAACCCGGCCCAACGAAAGCGCCAAACGCCTGAAAGGTAAGAAAATAACTGGGCCAATACATCTTGCATRGTCTACTTTTCCCTAATACTTGGCAATGATGCTAGCTGGCTAGAACCAGGCTTCCGGAATAATAATGATATCACCGGGGAAAAGTGCAATATTCGCAGAGATGTCRCCATCTTCAAGCAAATCTTCCAAACGAAGTATATAAGTATTCTGAGAGCCTTCCGAGCTACGTATGAGGACCGCCTTATTGCCATCGGCAAATTCGGTTAACCCGCCCACATCTATCATAAGATCAAGCAACGTCATATGCTTTCTAAATGGGCTTTTTGTCGGCTTAGACGCCGCCCCCACAACTCGAACCTGTTGAGACGGAACACCTTCAAACTCATCAACAATGACGCTAACAACGGCACTTTTCACATATTCTGAATAAGCTTCCTCAATATCCCGCGCAAGCTCAGATGGTGTTTTTCCACTTGCCTCAATGTTTTCTACAAGACGGGTTGAAATTTTCCCATCCGGCCGCACCGTAACATCACCAACTGTCAGCTCTTCATTGCCCCAGACAAATATTTCCATACTATCGCCTGGACCAATGACATAAGTATAGTTAGCCTGCATATTCCGCTGCTCTTCAGGAACCAGAGGAAGCGGATTAGAGCCACAACCAAAAAGTGCTACCACAAGAGAACCCAAACCAACTACTCGCAAATTTTTTAATGAAAAAGAGATCAAATCAGACACTGTACAGCCCCTCCATTGAGTGCTTTGATTACTAACCGCTAACGAGTGTACCACGCACCAGAAACCGTTGGCCAGCAACCATCGCGGGCGTAAAAACCCTTTAAACTAACCACAACTTTAACAGCAACCTGAAAGTAATAATCACCGCTCAGACATCTCAAGTAGCCGCTGAAGAAAAACAAAGACCAATTTACCTTAAACAACAGGGCTTATTGTTAATATTGGGCAATATATAAAACCTCATTCCAAAAGCAGACAATTCATAGATAGCAACGACTAAAGAGAGGTTTTAATAATTCAAAATAACAGACAGAACACATGAAAACACCAACACAAAACAGTGTATTACCCCAACCATCACACCCACAAAAGAAATAATGTATATAGGAAACACCAAGTGAAGTAATATGGCAGTTCGGAAACTGCTACACATCAAGCAGGGCGGAGTATAGCTTTAAGCTATAGCTCGCCAGGCTCCCAAGGAAAAGGTTAATGACGACAACGAACTTCCGCGATATCTCTACAGGCTTCAAGATATTAGTCATTATAGAGCTAGGCATTTACTGTGGTGCTGCATTCCTCGCCATAGAGCTCAACAGTTGGTTTAAGTGGTCTGAACAGACCACACCACCCGAAAACATTACGGCTATATATGCCATTGTTTTTGCCCTTTTTGTACTACTCACATCATTATCACTGGGGCTTTACAACCCAAGGATGCGCGAAAACTATCGCAGTGTATTTCGCCGACTAGTGCTTGCTGTCACCCTTGGATCCGCAGAATTTACCATCATCACTTCTTTCTTTACCGCTGAACAACCCTTCACAACTGAGATTATGATTACAGCGGCACTTCTGGGCTTTGCTATAGCAGGGATACTGCGATATCTAATCATCACTTTCGATTTACTGGGTTTTAACAAATTAAATGTACTGGTACTGGGCGCAGGAGAGAGAGCATCCATTATTGAAAGAAGAATGCGCAGAAAAGTTGATCGCCATGGATTCACCATACATGGGTTTACAGTTATAGAAGGTGACTCACCAACAGGCATACAAAAAGAGAAAAAAATCATTATCGAAAAAGGAGCTTTAGTTTCTTTTGTTATCGAAAATGAAATCGACGAAATTGTCGTAGCCTGCGATGAACGTCGCAATAACTTACCTTTGGATGAATTATTTGCCTGCAAAATCCGCGGCATCAATATACTCGACATCCTCGACTTCATTGAAAGAGAAACAGGGCAGGTTGCCGTCAATTTGATCTACCCCAGCTGGGTTATCTACTCCAATGGCTTTGCCTCCTCCCACTATCTTAGAAATGCGCTGGATTGGATCTTTAATGCCTCAATGGCAGCCATTGTCTTGCTTTTCCTTTGGCCCATAATGTTGCTCACTGCTTTAATTATTAAAATTGAGGATGGTATTAGGGCACCTGTCTTTTACTACCAGGAAAGAGTTGGTCTCGACGGAAAAGTGTTCCGTATTATAAAGTTCCGCAGCATGCACACAGATGCAGAGGCTAACGGAGCAGTTTGGGCCTCAACCAATGACCATAGAACCACTCGAATTGGCAATTTTATTCGCAAATATCGTATCGACGAACTACCACAAATCTACAATGTCTTACTCGGAGAAATGGGATTTGTTGGACCTAGACCAGAAAGACCAGAATTTGTTCAAAACCTAATACGGGCAATCCCGTACTATAACGAAAGGCATAACGTTAAACCTGGTCTTACCGGCTGGGCACAGCTTAAATACCCCTATGGTGCTACAGAAGAAGATGCTCAAGAAAAGCTGAAGTATGATCTGTACTATATAAAACACCGCAGTTTTCTTCTTGATCTAAACATCCTGATCAGAACGGTAGAGGTCGTGCTTTTTGGGAAAGGCAGGTAATGATAGATAATCCCTACCCAAAAACAGGAAGCTCGCACAAACCAAGCAAAGCCTAACTTGCTTGCTTGGCACCGCGACAACCTAAGATCTTATATGATATTTTTCCAGCAAATTGTAGAGGGTTGGCCGAGTTACACCCAACAGTTTTGCTGCCTCTGAGATATTATCGTCTGCGTTTAATAAGGCTCTCTGTATTGCCTGCCTTTCAGCGCTCTCTCTAATTTGTCTCAAATTAAAAGGCATTACTTCTTCATCAGAGGCGGATAGCTCTAGATCTTCTGCCGTAATATGGTTGTTATCGGCCATAATAATCGCACGCTTAATTCGGCTCTCAAGCTCCCGCACATTTCCCGGCCAATCGTAAGCCTCAATAGCGGCAACAGATTGCTTATCAAAGCCTAGCATGGTTTTACCCAGCTCCTTGTTAAACCGATTTAAAAATGATTTTGCGAGCAAGAGAACATCGCCTGTCCGCTCTTTTACTGTAGGAATTTGAATCGTAATTTCACTAATTCTATAATATAAATCTTCCCTAAACCGTCCATCCTGGATTTGCTGCTTCAGGTCCTGGTGAGTCGCACAAATAATTCTCACATCAATGGGGATTTCCTTCCTCCCGCCAACACGCTCAATCACCCGCTCTTGTAAAAAGCGTAACAATTTTGCCTGTAATTCCAACGGCAAATCACCAATTTCGTCCAAAAACAATGTTCCACCATGGGCGTATTCAATCTTACCCGGTGTTTGCTTAACAGCCCCAGTAAAAGCACCTTTCTCATAACCAAACAGCTCACTCTCCAGCAAATTATCTGGAATTGCAGCACAATTAATAGTGATCATCTTCTGATTAGCTCTCGGGCTTAACTCATGTAACGCTCTCGCTATTACTTCTTTACCGGTGCCACTAGCACCTAGCAACAAAGTCGTGATATCAGAAGGCGCTACCTTCTCTACGGTACGACAAACTTTGAGCATTTCAGGACTCGAGGCCACAATACCCTGCAATGGAGACTTAAGACCACTTTCCTGAAGCTTTCGATTCTCCATCTCCAACGCACAGACTCGATAAGCCCGCTGAACAACTAATTCCAGGATTTCTGGCTCAACCGGCTTTTGATAAAAATCATAGGCACCACAACCAATGGCCTTAACAGCATTTGCCCGATCGTTATCCCCAGTGACAATAATCACCTTGGTTTCTGGCTGCAGAGACAATATATCCTCCAGCGTAGCCAAACCCTCTGTTACACCACCCGGATCAGGAGGGAGCCCAAGATCCAACAAAACAACACTGGGTTGGTGCCGCCTCAGCTGTGCAATCGCTGTCTCTCTATCCCCGCTCACGACAACATCATAATCATCAAAGCACCAACGCAACTGGCTTTGTAGACCTTTATCATCTTCGACAATTAATAGCCGTTTATTCGATTCCTTCACCACTAACTCCTCTAAAATCCATGTCCTCACCTTCACCCTCATTAGCATGAGAACAAGGTAAAACTATACTAAACGTGGAACCAATACCAAGCTCACTTTCGACCGAAATATCACCATTAAGAGAACGGATATACTCCCGGCTCTCAAAAGCACCCACGCCCATACCTGTAAGCCCTTTAGTGGAATCAAAGGGTTTAAACAATCGCACTCGAACAAAATCTGGCTCCATCCCTATACCCGTGTCCGCTACTTCTACTACAATACTACTTTTCTCAGGCTGAATTCGCACGGATACACGACCCATTTTATCTGTGGCATCCTGTGCATTTTGAATGATATGCCCAAAGACTGTTGCTAATTGTTCCGGGTCTGCATTAACAAAAACCTCACCGACAACTGACTCCAACTCAGCTTCAGGCTCCCGCCCTTTTGCCTCACCAACAACTCGCACTAATAACTCGCCGAGATTTACACACTGTGCCGCTGCACCTCTTTCCCCGCTTCTCATTTGAGCCATTAACCCTGTCATTCTGGCAACCGAGTTTTTTACTGTTGCGACAACATCATCAATAAACTCCGGCTTATGTTTGTGCTTTTCAGCATTGGTGACAATCAACGATTGCTGTGCCAAAATATTTTTTAAATCATGAACAATATAAGCAGACAAACGATTAAATGCTTCAAATTGGCGAGACTGAATCAGTGCCTGATCCACCTGATATTGCGCCAAATGACTTGCTGCCTGCTGGCCTGCCGTCTTCAACAAATCCCGGTCTTCCCAATTAATTGTCGCCTGCAATTCCGAACGTTTCACCAATATAAAACCAATGCACGCCCCCTTAAACATCAAAGGTGCTATGAGCCAGGCATTAGGTACCGACAGCAACCAATCGGGCATCTCAAGACCCTCATAAAGGTCTGGGTCTCGCTTATACTCATCAAAATCAATCACCCACTGCGTTCGTGCCATAAAGGCGGTCAAAGAAGACAATGATGCAGCATTAGTAGAATCCACCTCTGGCATATGCCACCTTGTGGTCAAAACATAACGGCCTGTCTCCAGTCTTTCCCAAAGCATTCCACCGGTGCTACTTGTCAGGGCAATAATTGACTGAATAACCCTTTCTGGAACACTGTCTACACTACCTGCAAGGTTTTGGGTAAATTTTAGCCACTCATCACGATAATCATGTTTGTAAGAAAAAAAGTGCTTACTCAGAAAAACTCTAGACCTGGCCCGAATTTTGTCAGAAAACAGCAAGATTAATAGTAGAAGGCCTGCACCAAAGAAGAATACTATCTGAAAAAAACTACCCCAAGTTCCTCCATAAAAACGAATAAAGTACCCAACAATAGCCATTAACAAAAGGTAGGTACCAGCCCCCATGATAGTGGCCGTATGAAACACCACATAGCGGGACACATGAATATCGAGCTCATACTTCGGATTTCGGGCTATCGCTATCGCTATCAGCGGTGCCGCCATCCCATTAACAAGACCGCGAGCCTCCCAAAGATTTAAACTGATGCGCTTAAATAGAAGTGCATCGGAATACATAAAAAAGTCGTAGGCAAAAATACAACCAATTCCAAGACAAAGAAATTTTGCGGCCCAACGCTGACTGGCACTAGAATTCCTGAAAATTTGCTCAATCAATGTCATACCTGCGATTGAGAGCGCCACCCAGATAATCAGTACAGAATCTCTCAACAACACTCCAGGAATATTAAGGAATTCTGAAAAAGCCGGAATTGTAAAGAATGTGGCTACAACGAGAAGGAGTATGGAAAGCCCCAGCGCCCACCGAAACAAGTGTGAATGTGTAGTGTTTTTCCCCGCCTTTTCATCCATAGCACCCAGTAAAAAAAGACACCACGAGATACTTCTTGCCAGCTCGGCAAGCTGCATAACCTCAAATGTTACCGGAACACCTAACTCCCCTGCAGCAATTATGCCCGCCCAAATTACCGAGGCAAAACTGGCGATAACAATCAACACGCCCTGCGACCGACCTCGCCAGGAAATCATCAATAATGTCGTTAACACTAGGTATGCAACAAAGGCAAAAAAGTAACTGACGCCACCAATATTCACGTGAGGATCGACCAGCTCATAAACATACTAAAAACATTCCTTTAGACTCTTCTTATTTACCAGATTATTATGTGCTTAACTTATGTGCTTAAAATTTTACGTTATACAGCTTCTTCCACCTACCCTATATCTAGATCGTTCCAAATATTAACACTATACTCAACAGCTATTGCGCATGAGAACCAATCTGCCGTCATTTTTGTACCACTTGTTCTTCTCATCGAGAACCTGTTGGCAATAAAAATGATAATCTCATCACATACAAGCAGGCTCTAATCGCCCTATCATAGCTGCATATGACCAAACACCCAGACCAACTGAAAGGTAATGACTGTTGTCCTCCTACAACCTTATAAAAGAAAACCTCCCCAAAAGCCCAAAAACCTGGCTAATCACTGGTGTAGCTGGCTTTATTGGTTCCAATTTACTCGAAACACTACTAGATCTGGATCAAACCGTCGTTGGCATTGATAATTTTTCAACGGGCCATCAATCAAACCTTGATGCCGTACAAAAAAAATCTGGCAACAACTGGAATAATTTTACGTTTTATCAAACTGACATTCGAGACCTGGAAGGCTGCCAAAAAGCCTGTAAAAATGTCGATATTGTTTTACACCAGGCTGCGCTAGGTAGCGTACCTCGATCGATTGAGGATCCAATTAAAACCAATGATTCTAATATCAATGGCTTTCTTAACATGCTCATTGCAGCAAGAGACTCAAAAGTAAAACGGTTTGTCTATGCCGCCTCTTCTTCCACCTATGGCGACCACCCGGGCTTACCCAAAGTAGAAGATAAAATTGGCAAACCTCTTTCACCCTATGCCGTCACAAAGTATGTGAATGAGCTATATGCCGATGTATTTGCAAAAACCTATGGACTGGAAACTATTGGCTTGCGCTATTTTAATGTGTTTGGCCCCAGACAAGACCCAAATGGGGCATATGCTGCCGTGATCCCCAAATGGATCAACAACCTTTTGCTAGGCATTCCATGCCAGATCAACGGTGATGGTGAAACCTCCCGTGATTTTTGCTACATCGACAACACTGTACAAGCTAACCTTTTAGCTGCAACCAGCAACCACCCCGATGCCACCAATCAAATCTATAACGTTGCATTTGGTGATCGCACCACACTCAATGAACTCCACAGCTCCATGTGCGCTGTTCTTGCTGAACACGATAGTAATATTGCAACGGCTAAACCTGTTTACCAGGATTTTCGTGCAGGTGATGTACGCCATTCTTTAGCGGATATATCCAAAGCCACCAACCTGCTTGGTTATGCGCCTAGCCATAACGCCCAGCAAGGCTTAAAAGAAACCGCCAAATGGTTCATAAAAAACAGCTTAAATAATTAAAATATAGACAACTAATTTAGACGAACATAAGGGATTACTGTGAAGACAATTGCTGTTGTAGGTTTAGGGTATGTCGGACTACCGCTCGCTGTCGCATTTGGAAAAAAGGGTCCAACCATTGGTTTTGATCTCGACGAAAACAAGCTCAATAATTATCGCCAAGGCATTGACCCTAGCGGAGAAGTGGAACCTGAAAATCTAAAGGCTGCCACGGGTCTCATATTTACCAATGATCCATGCAAACTTGCAGATGCTGATGTCATTATTGTTGCTGTCCCCACACCCATCGACCAAGCCCACAGACCTGATCTAAGGGCACTTGAGGGTGCATGCAAAACCATTGCTTCTAATTTATCACCAAATACTATTGTGGTCTTTGAATCAACGGTGTATCCCGGTTGCACCGAAGAGGTTTGCGTCCCTATTTTAGAATCCATTTCCGGAATGCCGTGGTGTGGAAATCCAGAGAAAGAACTTTCACCTGATATTCAGGGCTTTCATATCGGCTATTCCCCAGAACGCATTAACCCTGGTGACAAGGAGCGTAGGCTGGAGACTATCGTCAAGGTCGTTTCTGGCGACACCCCAGAAATTTTGGAACAAGTTGCCAATGTCTATGAAAATATTATTACTGCTGGTGTTTATCGAGCACCAAGCATCAAAGTAGCAGAGGCCGCCAAAGTCATTGAGAATACCCAGCGCGACCTAAATATCGCATTAATGAACGAGCTATCTCTTATCTTCCATAAGATGAATATCGACACTCTAGACGTACTGGAAACTGCAGGAACAAAGTGGAATTTCTTACCTTTTCGACCGGGCTTGGTGGGTGGCCACTGTATCGGTGTCGACCCCTACTATCTAACCTACAAAGCGGAAGTAGAAGGTTACCACCCAGAAGTGATTCTGGCGGGAAGAAAAACCAATGACGGTATGGGCAAATATATTGCCGAACAAACTGTTAAACAGCTTGTAAAACGGGGCCATGCCGTAAATGGTGCCAATATTGTGATACTTGGCCTAACCTTCAAAGAGGACTGCCCAGACCTGAGAAACTCCAAGGTAGAAGATATCATCACAGAACTACGAGAATACCAATGTAATATCATTGTGCATGATCCGATGGCCAACTCAGCAGAGGCGGTTAAAGAGTACGGGGTCACATTAACTCCTTGGGATAAGCTGGAAAATGCATCAGCAGTTATCCTGGCTGTCGCCCACAATCACTACCGCCAACTACAGCCTTCTGACTTTCAAGCTATCATGGCAGAAAATTCTGTTCTGATAGATGTAAAATCTCTGCTTGATCGCGGTGCGTTTGCCAACAGTACAGCTGACATCTGGAGGCTCTAACCCAATAAGCGGCAGGGTGTTTTACTGCTATTATTTATTAAAACGCTTTAATGTCAGGTTTTTTTACATTAGGCACAAAAATTACAACTGAAATAAAAAATTACCAATAAAAACAATAACTAAAAAATAGGCATGGTTATTGCTTGAATGTACTTAATATAGTGTGACTAAATAATTTCTTGGGTATAAGAATGATGGAAAATTCACAAAACGACTCAAATGAGACAAAAAATTTTTCGGTTGAGCAGCAAGATAACTCAAAAGTAGATGTATCACGTCGGCATTTTTCTCGCCTTGGCGCAGCTACACCAATACTCCTAACTTTGGCTAGCAGGCCCGTCTTTGGTGGCAACTGCCTGTCCAACATGATGTCGGGCAATCTATCCGACCCAGACCGAGGGCAATGTGGTCCTGGCTGGAGTCCTGGCGGCTGGAGAAATCCCGTCGGTGAAATTAATGGCATGGACACACTGGATGCCTGGGCCGCTGCCGGTTACTACTATGGCGAACTGGATGGCAATGACAAATCAAGCTGCGTTAAAGGCAACGGCGTAATCAAAAATAAAAGAGAGTGCTACTCCGGCGGGTCTGTATACGCAGACACCCCATTACCAGGATCTGATACCAGAACTCTCATTGAGATATTAGGAACCAATGACATCAAAAAACACTGCATTACAGCGCTGTTAAATGCCAGTTTAAGTGAAAATACGGGCGGATTTAACTACGTTTTAACCGTGAATCAGGTTGTCGGTCTTTGTAATGGTTCTATTCCAGTTCCTGGTGGCCTGTCATTGAACAATTTCCTTGACTCCACCTGGATCTAACTCAACACTCAAGGCTGCCACCAGGTAGCCTTTTCACTTAATATCTAAACATTTTAGCGAGCATGCATTTTGAGTAATACTTCTGTATTTGATCAATGCACCATTAAAACTCCGGCCAGAGCCTGCTTTCTTTTCCAACACTGGGATGGAGAATCAGTCGTTTACAATAATATGTCCGGTGAAACTCACCTATTAGAGCAAAATAGTGCAGAGTTACTTTCATCCATACAAGAACAGCCTTTGAGCTACCAATCTTTACTCAACAGGTTAACTGCCGCTTCCAGTGATATCTCTTGTGAAGAAATCGCAAACTACCTTGATAATACGCTTGCACACTTTCAAGAATTAAACCTCGTAGACCTGGAAAGTGAACCCGCAAACTCAAACTAAACCTTACAAAAACCTACCCAACCACGCTCTCTACATCTTAAGTGTCAATCTGACTCTTTTAGGTGTGATAAAAGTATGCTCCAATTGCTAGCTAACCTTTTGGCGACAACAACAAAAAGTTGTTAAGCACAAAAGTATTATTATTGAAGCGAGAACCACACATTGAAAATTTCTGACCTAACCACTAATCAGCTAGCCCAACAGCTTCGCAAACGTGGTATTAATATCAGAATAGGCCCCTTTTCTATCTGCCTTTCATCACGATTACCCAGTATTGCTCACAACTTACGAACACACTACGGAGCATATGATTTAGCCTCCAATGAAGACTTCTCTGATTTCTACATTAACCTGGATGCACCAAGCTTCACTCGCCGATGGTTAAGACCACAAGTAACATTTTCTTTTGATGGCCACATTCCATTCAAACCACTTCCTCAGCTTCAGGCTTTTGCCATGTTTGAATGGGGGCTGAACTGGTGTGTTGCCAACAATGCACATCACTACTTAATCATTCATGCCGCAGTCCTTGAAAAACAAGGTAAGGCCTTTATTTTCCCAGGCACTCCAGGGAGTGGTAAAAGTACGCTTTGCGCAGGACTTGTAACACAAGGCTGGCGGTTACTTTCAGATGAAATGGCACTACTTTCACTGAATAATGGCCTGATCACCCCCATACCACGACCTATCAGCCTTAAAAATCAATCCATTGATATTATTAAATCAATATCTGGAGATTTTTTTATAGGAGCCCCGGTACACGACACAGCTAAAGGGACGGTAGCGCACATGAGCGCACCAAAAAACAGCGTAGAACGAAGTGCTGAGCTGGCAAAGCCAACAGCAGTAATATTTCCCAAATATCGTAGTGGAGCCAAAACCGACCTATCTCCATTAAGTAAGGGTCGAACTTTTTTAGCTCTGGCAGAAAACAGTTTTAATTATCATGTACTAGGTGAAATTGCATTTGCTGCTCTGACAAAAATGATAGACCAATGCCAATGCTATAACTTCACCTATCAGCACCTGGATAATGCATACGCAACGATGGACAACCTAATAAATGCATAAACAACTATCGTCAATTTGTCTTGTTCAATTTCTCAAAGATGCTGAAAGTGCCTGCAAAGATTTTTCGGCTAACGACTGGCAACTTTTGATTCGTCAGGCCAGACGTACAAATTTACTTAGCAGAGTTGCCTTTCTGGTTGAGCAAAAAAGTCTTTTCGACCAAATACCTCGACCACTCCACTTTCATCTAGACGGTGCAAATACTATTGCCTCCAGCAATCTTCGATCAGTCCGATGGGAAGTATTAAAAATTCATGAAGCTCTAAGCAAAATTAAAACCCCCTTTGTACTTTTAAAAGGAGCAGCCTATGTAATGAGCAATTGTGATGCAGCCAATGGTCGCCTATTCTTTGATGTAGACATCATGGTAAAAAAGGCACAGCTTGGCAATGCAGAGAAAACTCTCATAAAACACGGCTGGATTTGCACTAATCTAGATCCTTACGATCAAAAATATTACAGAGAATGGATGCATGAACTCCCTCCCATGCGAAATCTTAAACGACAGTCAGAACTGGATGTTCACCACACAATAATCCCACCTACCGCTGCATTAAAACCAAACATCCAAAAAATATGGGATAAAGTTAAACCTGTACCAAATCATCCTGGAATCTTTGTCTTATCTCCTATCGATATGATTTTACATAGCGCTACACACCTTTTTCATGAGGGTGATTTTGGGCAAGGGTTGCGAGATTTAGTTGATCTAGACTCATTACTCAAAGAGCATTCAAAAAAAGACGACAACTTCTGGCAAGAACTATCTGACAGAGCTCAAGACCTGGATCTTTCCAGGCCACTATTTTACGGCCTCAGGTATTGCAAAAAATTATTAGATACTCCAATACCTGACGCTTGTTACAAACAAGTTTCAACTAATGGAGCACCACCTTATATCTACCAATATGCCATGGACAAAATGCTACTAAAAGCCATGATGCCAATCTGCATAAACTACCCATCACCTTTTGCAGGCATTGCCAATTTCATACTTTTTGTCAGGTCTCATTATCTAAGAATGCCATTGAGGCTACTGATTCCCCACCTAACAAAAAAAGCACTTAAAAATGAATAACTTTATGATTTCATTTGCAAGAACTGTAACTTTAAAAGGCATGCAAACACCATCAACGCCACCCCTGTATTAAACAATGTTAAAACTTCAAATCCAGACAGATAATAATTACCGCTGACTCTAACCAATCCGGCCACCAGACAAACAAGAATTGCCAACATTCCAAAAATATCTGATACTGTTTTTAGTAAATTCACGTTTTATCCCCATCTCAATATACAACAAGCTTAAAACCATTCTGCTCACCTTATACCAACAAGATGCCATAGTCATATACACCGCATGCCCACCACTTAAGCCACAAAACCGTACATATCCACAACTATTAACCTGGCCATTAAATAGATCATCCTGACCTATTTAATTATCGTCCGGAAAAATCTTGCGATGTTGTGTGAAACCCCTTGATTTTGCCGGACTCACGCTGGCTTTCAGCCAGCGGCTGACACGTCCATGTGCCGCACTATTAACCCAACAATAATAATTGCTGTGTTAATAACTAGCCTATAAAGCCAAGCCTGATAGATGAACGGTATAATTAACCGACAAACCTTCCTTCTATACATTGCCCCCATATTGCTACCATTTTATACTTACCGTCATGGCAGCCAGCCCTAGAGGCATCACAACTAATGTACGATCAATTCTATAACCTAAAAGCAGAGCCGTTTAAATTAAGTCCCGATCACCGGTTCTGCTTTAGCCACAGAAGCTACGCAAAAGCAAAAGCATATATGCAATATGCCTTTCAGCGGGCGGAAGGCTTTGTCATGATTACTGGCAGGCCAGGTACAGGGAAAACCACGCTGGTTAGTGATTTAGTTGAAAGCCTACCGGAAAGTCAAGTCAATGTAGCCATGCTGGTTTGCACTCAACTGGAAGCTGATGATCTCCTAAGAATGGTTGCCGATGCCTATGGAGTTCCTTCAGACACAGACAGAAAATCAACCATTCTTCAAAAATTAACCAAAGTTTTTACTGACGGCTACAAAGTGGGGCGTCGAGCATTACTGATTATCGATGAAGCACAAGACTTGTCCACATCTGCACTAGAAGAATTACGATTACTAACCAACTTACAAATTAACAGGCAGCCATTACTTCAGATTTTTTTACTCGGCCAGGAAGAACTTCGGGACATGGTGCAACAACCGAATATGGAACAAGTACACCAACGCCTTGTGGCCGCATGCCACCTTGAGCCATTAAAAGAAGAAGAAACCAAAGCATTTATTAAACACCGGCTCACCCAAGTTGGCTGGAAAAATGACCCCGCTATTAGTGAAGCAATTTACCCTGTAATTCACAAGGTCAGCCACGGCATCCCCCGAAGAATCAATATGATATGCAGCCGCCTGTTTCTACATGGCTGTGTTGAAGAACTACACAAACTAAGTATCAATGATGCAAAAATTGTCTTGACTGAAATTCAATATGAGCAGTTAACCGCCAAGAATATCCCTTCAGATATCGACTTTGATGTACCAGATGTCTATGAAAAACCTGATCTCGCATCCGTTGAAACAATTTCTTCGGCACCAAAGGCTAGCCCTAAAAAAAAAATGTAGCTAGGGCCTCCACAAAAAAGACACGAAAAGAAAAATCTACTAAAACTTCGTCTCAAAAAGCTAAAGTCACTCCACCTCCAACAAAAGCGTTCTACAACGTAGCTACGCCAGAAACTGAAAAAGCCCATAAAGGCCCAGATACAAGAAAAGGTGAAAGGCGTTCAGGTGAAGAGCGGCGCAACGAACTCAGGTTTGAACCGAATAAGCAGGACCGAAGACAAAACCCTGGAAGACGCAAAGATGATGGAGGATCTCTCAAGTACCCAAGAAGATTCTGGAATAAAACCTGACTTTAGATCAAGAAATACTTAAGTCATGAAATCAACTCCGATCTCTCATACCCACCCAAACATTAATAAAATACACACAGATCAAGCGGGAGTGTGTTTATCTTCACATTACACCGATTAGGTATTGTACCCACCCAACTAACGGGTAAAATCTTGTTACAAAATCTATTTATGAGGAATGTAACGTGCACGTCGACCAGGCAACCCAAGGGCAATTACAACAATGGCAAGAAGAGCTTGCAGCTAAACACGATACTTTTAAGGCCAATAGCCTCAATCTAGATTTGACCCGAGGAAAACCATCTACCAGCCAACTTGATTTAGCAAACATGTTGGATGGTGCCCTGAAAGGCAACTACATTGCAAAAGATGGCACTGACACACGCAACTATGGGGGACTTTCCGGCCTTCCTGAAATGAGAGCTCTCGGTGCAGAAATACTGGGAGTTGACCCAAAAGAAGTTTTGGTTGGTGGCAACAGCAGCCTGACACTAATGTACCTAAACCTGTTATTCGCCTGGCAATTTGGCCCCAATGGCAAAGGATCTGCTTGGCGCAATGAAGGCACCGTTAAGTTTCTATGTCCTGTGCCAGGCTACGATCGTCATTTTTCCATATGTGAAGAGTTTGACATTGAAATGATCAATATCCCCATGGATGAAAATGGGCCCGATATGGATTATGTGGAAACTCTTATCAAAAATGACACGAGCATCAAAGGTATTTGGTGTGTGCCCAAATACTCCAATCCCACTGGCTGCGTCTATAGCCAGAACACCGTTGAACGACTGGCAAAGTTGGGCGCTATTGCACCAGCTAACTTTCGCGTATTTTATGACAACGCCTATGCTGTTCATGACCTCGCTGAGCACTCACCAGACCTACCAAATATCATGGAATATTGCCGCCTACATGGCACGGAAAATAGCGTGCTTCAGTTTACCTCTACCTCCAAGGTAACCTTTGCCGGCGCGGGGGTTGCCTTTATGGCCACATCAGAAGACAACCTAAACATCATCCAAAAACATCTGGGGATTTTCTGTATTGGCCCTGACAAAGTGAATCAATTACGACACCTGAATGTAATTAAAAATCTGGCAGACCTTAAATCTCACATGAAGAAGCATGCAGAATTACTGCGCCCAAGATTTTCCTGTGTTTTACAGCACCTTGAGAAGAATTTTTCTGACTCTGATTTAGCACAGTGGAACACACCTGAAGGTGGATACTTTATCTCTTTCGATACCCGGCCAGGGCTTGCCGATACAGTAATAAAACTTTCTGCCGAAGCAGGTGTAAAACTTACACCTGCAGGAGCCACATTCCCTTACGGTAAAGATCCAGATAACAAGAATATTAGACTTGCACCCTCCTTTCCTTCTGTAGAGGACATCGATGCAGCTATGGCTATATTCTGCAACTCTGTAAAATTAGCTTCGGTGCAACAACGCTTGGCTGAACATGCTTAAGAATAATGGATAAGTAGAAAGCAAAAAAAGGGCAGCTTTTAAGCTGCCCTTTTTATTGAATCAAATTCTTTCACCATAACTTCTTAATTTTACCCAAGCTTCGATTCATCACTCTCAGCCTAGTCACTCAACCTCGCCAGAATCACTACCCTTTTGGCTTTGGCGCCACACCAGGAAGAGGAAATTGTGCAATATTACCACCTCCCTTCACTTCGGTAATTTTACACGTTCCTTCTTTTTCCACCTCATCAATACGTACAACAGAGTGCAATGGAATAAAGCTGCGTTTTATCGACGAAAATTCACTCTTCAGTTTTTCTTCTGCAGGATCAACAATCATTTGACTGCGCTCATTAAAGACAAACTCTTCGACTTCCAGAAAGCCCCAAAGATCACTTTGATAAACTTGGCGAGCATACATTTCATATACCTCTCCTTGGTTTAAAAAAATAATCTTATAAATTGCATTTGAAGACATACGAGTAGCCTGGAACCTAAGTTGTTTGGGGGTAGTGAAGCGAACACCCTAATGATACCATAAATTGCCCTCTATTTACCCACACAGGAACTCCTAGGATGGGCTTTAGCTACCACTACAGCTATAATGCGCGACCTGAAAGCAGCTTCCCCCCAATCTCTCAAAATTCACTCAACTTACTATCGAATAGCTATGTCGGATAAAACGGTTAAAAAATTACACATAGTCACCCATGGCTGCCAAATGAATGAATATGATTCGGCAAGAATGCGTGACTTGCTGGGTGATAGTCACCAAATGGTGGCAACAGAAAACCCCGAAGAAGCTGATGTATTACTGCTTAATACCTGCTCTATACGAGAAAAAGCGCAAGAAAAAGTATTTCATCAACTTGGTCGCTGGAAGCACCTTAAAGAAAAAAATCCAAATGTAATCATTGGTGTAGGTGGCTGTGTTGCCAGCCAGGAAGGTGATGCCATTGCCAAGCGAGCACCCTATGTGGACCTAATATTTGGACCACAAACATTGCACCGCTTGCCTGAAATGATGCAAGAAAAAAAACAACATGATGGCACCACGATTGTCGATATCAGTTTCCCTGAAATAGAAAAATTTGATCATTTACCACAACCAGATGCTGATGGTGTTTCAGCCTTTGTCTCCATCATGGAAGGTTGCTCCAAATACTGTACTTTTTGTGTTGTCCCCTATACCCGAGGTGAAGAGGTTAGCCGCCCTGTTKCRGATGTTCTGGCAGAAGTAGCTCACCTGGCTGGCCAGAATGTACGAGAAATCAATCTTYTGGGACAAAATGTGAATGCCTACCRTGGCGACATGCCCAACGATAATGTATGTGACYTGGCAGAGCTTATTACCTATGTAGCAAAAATTGATGGCATTGACCGTATCCGTTACACCACATCGCACCCGATAGAGTTTTCTGACAGTTTAATTGCTGTGTATGCAGAAGTGCCAGAACTGGTCAGCCATCTACACTTGCCTGTTCARAGCGGATCGGATCGCATACTTGCCRCCATGAARCGAGGRCATACYGTTCTCGAATACAAATCAAAAATTCGYAAGCTACGRCAAATTCGCCCGGACATTAGTATYTCYTCTGACTTTATCGTGGGCTTTCCCGGGGAAACTGAGAATGATTTCGAAAACACCATGAAGCTCATTAGTGATATTGGTTTTGATCATAGCTTTAGCTTTATTTACAGTGCTCGCCCTGGCACTCCTGCAGCCGATTTGCCCGACAACACCCCCRATGAGCTGAAAAAACAACGTTTGAAAATTTTACAAGATCGCATCAGCCAAYATGCTATGTCTATTAGCCGCCGAATGGTRAAYAAAGTGGAAACTTTRTTRGTTACGGGTATTTCCAAAAAAGACCCAGGACAACTTCAGGGYCGCACGGAAAATAACCGCGTGGTTAATTTTTCTTCTACAGACCATACCCTGATCGGCAATTTTACCCAAGTAAYGATTACTGAAGCCCTTCCCAACTCACTACGCGGCAAACTAAGCTCTAACACCTGATGACACAATACACTCATAAATTTTAACGATAAGAATGAATATAATTAGTCATATTTTGATATATAAAGCTCCCGTAAAAGTATGTTCAGTGGCGAATAAAGGTTATATGCTAAGAACATATCAGCCATCATTGCCGCAGAGGTCGGCCTATTGGAAAATTTGAATAAACAAATAGCCGTTCACACTATTACTCTCGAACCTAGTGATACYAAACGCTTAGCCACTTTGTGTGGCCCMTTCGACGAACATCTCAGACAAATCGAACAACGCCTMAACATTGAAATAAGAAGTCGTGGCAATATATTTGCTCTCTACGGCGACTATGCCAATGCACATACTGCAGGAGAGCTTCTAAGCAATCTTTATCAAGAAAACACCCTAAACGGTGATTTAACGCCAGACCAAGTACACTTAGCCATTCAGCAAGCGAGCTTCAAGCCACCTATGGATAAATCCAGCATCAAAACAACGGCACTAACTCCCAACACAGAGAATGTAGAGAATTTTCCGGTCATCCGCACCAAGAAAGGGAACATCAAACCACGCGGAATCAACCAGCAGCGATATGTTCGTGCCATACATACCCATGATATTAATTTTGGTGTAGGCCCTGCAGGTACGGGCAAAACTTACCTGGCCGTTGCCTGTGCHGTTGAAGCGTTGCTAAGAGACGARGTTGAACGTATTTTACTGGTTCGCCCAGCCGTAGAGGCGGGTGAAAAACTGGGTTTTCTACCTGGTGATTTAAGCCAAAAAGTGGATCCCTATCTCCGCCCTCTCTACGATGCACTCTATGAAATGCTGGGTGTAGAAACAGTGGCCAAACTGATTGATCGTAGTATTATAGAAATTGCCCCCCTTGCATATATGCGTGGGCGCACCCTCAACAATGCCTATATTATTCTCGACGAAAGCCAAAATACTACCCGCGAACAAATGAAAATGTTCCTTACTCGAATAGGGTTCAGCTCCACAGCCGTCATCACCGGAGATACGACTCAAATCGATCTACCCCGGCGTGACCAATCAGGGCTTTTACATGTCTGTGATGTACTCAAAGATGTTGAAGGCATAACTTTCTCCTTCTTCAGCTCAAAAGATGTGGTACGCCACCCGCTGGTCTCCTTAATTGTCGATGCCTACGATGCCCATGAGCAAAATGATCAAGAATAAATAATCAYCCCTATGAACCTCACTATCGATATAGATAATGCCTCCTGTTGCAAGGAAATCCCTGATGAAAAAACCATTCACCAATGGGTAAGTGCTGCACTGTCAGGGCGCAAAGACAATGCAGAGCTAAGTRTTCGCATAGTAGATGAGGATGAAAGCACTGAACTCAATCAGCAATATCGCAGCAAACAAGGCCCCACCAATGTATTATCCTTTCCAGCAGATTTGCCAGAGTTCATACAAGAATCACTGCAATTGCCTCTGCTSGGTGATTTGGTCATYTGYGCACCGGTAGTCGAAAGTGAAGCCAGGCAACAAAATAAGTCCTCAAAAGCACACTGGGCACACATGCTGATACACGGTAGTCTACACTTGATTGGCTACGACCATATTGATGATAAAGATGCTGAAAAAATGGAACAGTTGGAAACCAAAATTCTYRCCAGCCTTMATTTYCCCCCACCCTACGAGTAACCATCCGGAGCAATTRACAGCCCATGACAGACGACGATTCRAGTAGCCCGCAGGAAAAATCCTGGCTGGGTAAACTGGCTAATCTCTTCTCCTCTRAGCCACAATCAAAAGATGACTTTGCCCTACTGTTACGTGCGGCGCATGAAAAYAACATCATTGATCAAGATGCCCTAGAAATCATTGAAGGTGCTCTGAACGTACGCGACAAGCAAGTTCGTGAAATCATGATCCCTCGCTCACAAATGGTCGTCATACAACAAAGCGCCAACCTGGAAGACATTCTCAAGCTCGTCATTGAATCAAGYCATTCACGYTTCCCKATAGTCGGTGAGTCTGCCGATGACGTCACAGGTATTCTATTGGCAAAAGAATTATTGCCGTTGCTCCTTAATGGCCGGGACAGCTTCAATATCAATAATATAATCCGGCCGGCGGCCATTGTTCCCGAGAGCAAACGTCTCAACGTTCTACTCAGGGAATTTCGTGAACAACGCTACCACATGGCTATTGTCGTAGATGAATACGGTGGTATCGCTGGTCTTATCACTATTGAAGATATCCTCGAAGAAATTGTGGGCGAAATAGAAGATGAGACCGATGAAGAAGAACAAGATGGCACGATGATTCGCCCTCAGCAGGACGGCAGCCACTTAATTGAAGCACTCACKCCCATCGAAGACTTTAATGAATATTTCAATGCCAAGGTCAATGACGAGGAGTTCGACACCATTGGTGGCATCATTATTCAGGCCTTTGGCAGAATGCCAATGGTAGATGAAATCGTCGATGTAAACGGGTTTACCTTCCGCATTGCTGAGGGTGATAACCGGCAAGTAAAACTGCTTGAGATGCAAGCCCCGGCACAGAACACATAAACATCAGGTCATATAAAAACATACACCTCTGGACACCACCTGGCTGTGAACACTTTAGTCTTTAAATACGACATCAAAGCCAGGCTCTTTTGCCTTGTACTTGGGTTGTTACTGCCACTTTCCCTGGCACCATTCAACCTCTGGCCTCTAGGATTACTTTCTACTGCTGGCTTATCCGTACTAATTTGCGGGCAGAATATTTCGGTCAAACGGCTTTTCTTTCGCAGTCTCAGTTATGGCCTGGGGTTATATRCTGTAGGTGCCTCCTGGATATTCGTCAGCATTCATGACTACGGCCAAGCTAGTATTGCGCTGTCTTTATTGCTCATTACACCCTTCATTTTTTTTATGGCRCTGTTACTGGCCACACCCTTCGTMCTTTTTAGAAAATTGTTGAATACCCCTGCGRCAAACACCCAAAARAATACATCYATAGCACTCGCTATCACTATGCTACTAATATTTCCCAGCCTGTGGACTATSGGAGAATGGTTTCGAGGTTGGGCATTCAGCGGCTTTCCCTGGCTCTATTTAGGCTACGGCCACACYGATACATGGCTGACAGGTTGGGYACCCATTTTGGGTGTATTCGGTGTTAGCTGGATAAYCACTTTTTGCGGTGCATTATTAGGGCTTGTMTTCATATTAAGCCGGGAGATCAAAYCGAAGAAYATCACAGGCAAAAATATTACTTCMCYCCGRCCCTCTACYCTCATAATTGCCGGAGGATTATTTGTCGCTACTTTATTTTGGCTCGGCGGTGCTTACTTGAAAACGATTACGTGGACACAGCCCACAGGCAAACCCCTGTCCATAGGGCTRGTGCAACCTGCCATGCCATTGTCCTTCAAGTGGGACCCCCATCAATTGCCCGCTATCTTTGCTCAATACCGTGCTGACACAGAGAGCCTATTACACAATGATTTGGTCATTTGGCCAGAGTCCGCTATCCCAAGATTTCARCATGAGGTCATGGGCTATCTAGAACCCATTATTGCAATGGYAAATGAAACCCAAACAGCACTGATAACAGGCATACCTACTGCCGAAATGAGTGAAGATAACGCCTTAAACAAACCCAACAGTTTTTATTCAAAGTATTACAACTCGGTCATCGGCCTAGGCCAAGCCTCTGGGGTCTACCACAAGCAACACCTGGTGCCTTTTGGTGAATATGTACCCTTCGAAAAATGGCTGCGCGGGACTATCGAATTTTTTGACCTGCCGATGTCTTCCTTTAGCCCAGGACCAGAGGGACAGCAGCACATAACCGCCAAGGGTGCAATTATTGCCACAGCAATTTGTTACGAAATTGCTTATTCAGAACTCGTCAGAAAATCAGCAGCTGGCGCCAACCTCATTCTCACCCTGAGTAACGACACCTGGTTTGGAAAGTCCATTGGACCAAAACAACATTTCCAAATCGCCCGAATGCGAGCTATCGAAAACGGCAAACCATTGATTCGAGCCACCAATGATGGCATCAGCGCCCTCATTACCGCTGACGGCCAGGTTAGTGCGACCATACCATCCTTCCAGAGAAACACCCTTGAAGGGATGCTAGAACCCCATGAAGGGCTCACCCCCTTTGGTAAGTTCGGCTCCTATCCTATTTTACTACTGTCATGTTTGCTGATCCTGTTTGGCCTGTTTCGAAAGAGCCTGAGCAAAACTTCTTCAAATYAAAACAGACTACACTCACAACCAAAGCCTGTGATTCATTCTCATTAATCCGTAAAATCTGTCTGGGTCTACGGTGCCCTTTAGCCTATAATTGCCTGCTTTTCCGGCACGCTTGTTACATCAGTGTAACAATTAAGAGCCCTAACCTGATCAAGAAGACTAATGAAAGACCAATACCATCCCGCGGAAATTGAAAACGCTGTACAAACCTTTTGGGCTGAAAACCAAACTTTTGCAGTAACAGAGGAYACCAGTAAAGAAAAATATTACTGCTTGGCCATGTTCCCCTACCCCAGTGGAAAGTTACATATGGGGCACGTTCGGAACTACACCATTGCTGATGTCATCTCTCGCTATCAACGAATGCTGGGCAAAAATGTTTTGCAACCCATGGGGTGGGATGCCTTTGGTCTGCCCGCAGAAAATGCCGCCATCAAACACAATACCGCACCGGCAAAGTGGACCTACGAAAATATTGATTATATGAAGACCCAGCTTAAACAACTGGGCTTTGGCTATGACTGGTCACGAGAGCTGGCCACCTGCAAACCGGAATACTACCGCTGGGAACAATGGTTCTTTACCCGGTTGTTTGAAAAAGGGTTGGTCTACAAAAAGACTTCTGCCGTCAACTGGTGCCCCAAAGATCAAACAGTTCTAGCCAACGAACAAGTAATTGACGGCTGCTGCTGGCGCTGTGACACCGTAGTAGAAAAGAAAGAAATCCCCCAGTGGTTTATCAAAATTACTGACTATGCAGAAGAACTGCTCGAGGGTCTGGACAAACTTGAGGGCTGGCCCGAACAAGTTCGCACCATGCAACGTAATTGGATTGGCAAAAGCCGTGGCGTGGAGTTTAGCTTCAAGTTATCTCAAACTATCGAAACACTCGATCAAACGATCGACAATTTTGCTGTATATACTACTCGCCCAGATACCCTTATGGGCGTYACCTACGCCAGCCTTGCAGCGGAGCACCCCATTGCTCTTGCCTTGGCAAAAAATAATCCAGAAATTGCAACATTCATCCAGTCATGTAAACGTCAGTCGGTTGCCGAAGCCGATATGGCTACTATGGAAAAACGAGGCATAGCCACAGGGATTGAAGCCATTCATCCTATTACCGGTGAAAAAATTCCTGTTTGGATCGCTAACTACGTGTTAATGGAATATGGCACCGGTGCCATTATGGCCGTCCCAGCTCACGATGAACGTGACTTTGAATTTGCGAACAAACATGATTTGCCTATCAAGCAAGTCTTTGAGCAAATCAAACCCAGTGAAGACTCCAGCTTCAGTAGTACTGTGTGGCAAAGCTGGTACGCATCAAAAGTGGTCAGCGAAGTCACCATGATGAACGCAGAAGAATTTAATGGCATGAGCCCAGAAGAAGGTTTTGATGCCATTGCCAACAAATTAGCTGAACTCGGTTGCGGTGAAATAAAAATCAACTACCGTCTCCGTGATTGGGGTGTCTCTCGCCAGCGYTACTGGGGTTCACCCATCCCCATGCTTAACAGCAACGGTGGGGAAATCCCCGTACCTGCTGATCGGTTGCCCGTATTACTGCCCGAAGATGTAGAAATGGATGGTATTCAATCGCCAATCAAAGCTGACCCCGAGTGGCGCAAAACTGAATTAAATGGTCAGCCCGTCGAGCACGAAACCGACACCTTCGATACCTTTATGGAATCGAGCTGGTATTACGCCCGCTACACCTGCTCCAATTACAGTGAAGGCATGCTTGATCGAGAAGCTGCCAATTACTGGYTRCCCGTGGATCAATAYGTGGGCGGTATCGAGCATGCGATATTGCAYCTKCTCTACGCCCGATTTTTTCATAAATTGATGCGTGATGAAGGCYTRCTGGATTCTGACGARCCRTTCACMCGATTGCTCTGCCAGGGAATGGTATTAAAAGACGGCACTAAAATGTCGAAGTCCAAGGGCAACACTGTCGAYCCACAAGCATTGATCGAACAATACGGTGCCGATACCGTACGCTTGTTTACCATGTTTGCAGCGCCGCCCGAACAATCACTGGAATGGAATGACAGCGCTGTTGAAGGCGCACACCGCTTTCTACGCAGATTATGGAAAGCCGTACATGCTCACCTTTCGTCAGGAAATTCAAATACTACTCTGCTAAATCCGGCCGAACTCAACCAGCAGCAACAGGATTTACGTCGAAAAATCCATGAAACAATTGCTAAGGTCAGTGATGACTTTGGCCGTCGGCAAACCTTTAACACCGCCATAGCGGCGGTGATGGAATTGCTCAATGAGGTGGGGAAAAATATCGACAGGGATACACCAAATGACTTGGCAGTAGAGAAAGAAGCTCTGGAAACTGCTATCTTGGTACTGTCTCCCATTGCACCACATATTTGCCACCAACTTTGGCTTGAACTAGGCCATGAAGAGAGCTTGCTCGATGNCCCCCTGGCCTCAGGTRGATGAATCTGCTTTGGTAAAAAGCACRATTCAAATGGTGATTCAGGTAAATGGTAAACTTCGCGCTCAAATGGATGTGCCCACCGAAGCCGACAGGGAAGCCATTGAGAAAATGGCTAAAGAGCATGAAAATGTTCAGCGCTTTACTGAAGGAAAAACCATCCGTAAAGTAATCGTGGTCCCCAATAAGCTGATTAATATTGTTGCCAATTAAAGACTGAAGACCTAAATACAAAGTATTGGGGTAGCAAACACCGGAAAGACAGGCCTCACTAATAGGCCTATCTTTCAAAGAGAAAGGAATAACAATGAAAAAACTGATATACATCGCTATCGCAAGCCTGCTTACGGCAGTGATGGTCACAGGTTGTGGTTGGCACTTGCGAGGCAGCGGGCAAGTTGCTGGGATTTCCAGTGTCCATATCAGTGGTCAAGATAAGCATAGTCGTTTCTATCGCTCTCTTAGCCGCTCATTGAAAGCAAATGACATAACAATTATGGATAGTGCTGCTGAGGCACAATTCAGCATCATCAYACGAAACCAAAGAAGTACTCGCCGTACTGCTACTGTTAGCTCTRGYGCCAGARTCTCTGARTATCAAYTGACAGAAYTTGTGGATGTTCTCATTATCGCCGCAGATGGCACRCAACTACTGCCRAAAACCACCTTAAGTACAGAGCGATTCTTTGATTTTGACGAAAAYGATGTGCAATCAAMAAATGAAGAAGCTGMAYTACTRAAAMGAGAAATGCTCGATGACCTGGTTCGCCAAATTATCCTTCGCCTCAATGCTGTGAGTAATCACAGCCGTGCCTCAGAATCAACGGCCGCAGAAAATGCGCCTGAAAGCTGAGCAACTTGCCACACACCTGACACAGGGGTCATTGGCCCCAATTTACCTTATCAGTGGCGATGAATCACTGCTGGTACAGGAAGCTGCCGACACACTTCGAACGGCGGCAAGAGCACAAGGTTATACCGAGCGAGAGCTATTACATGCAGAAGCAGGATTTGATTGGAATATTGTTTTAACCGAAGCTAATAGCCTGTCRCTYTTCTCRGAAAAGAAAATTCTYGAAATCCGAATTCCAAATGGAAAACCTGGTGACAAGGGTTCAAAAATACTGCAGGAATATGCTGCCAACCCCAATAACGACACACTCACACTCATTATTACCCCAAAGTTAGATGGCTCTGCTACTCGCAGCAAGTGGGTCAAAGCCATAGAAAACCAAGGTGTATTTATACAACTGTGGCCAGTGACCACCAAGCAACTGCCACAATGGATTCATCAACGGTTAAAACAAGCAGGGATACAGGCTAGTCGCCATGCTGTTTCCATTCTAGCTGAACGTGTCGAGGGAAATTTGTTAGCTGCTGTCCAGGAAATTGAAAAACTAAAGCTGCTTGTCCCAGAGGGCGAGGTTGATAGCGACACAATGTCTACCCTTGTTGCCGATAGCGCCCGCTTTAATGTTTTTTCATTGGTAGACAAAGCCATGGAAGGAGAAGCTCAAGGTGCCTGCCGTACGCTACGAGGTTTACGTGATGAAGGCACTGAGCCCACGGTGATTTTGTGGGCTCTAACCAGAGAACTTCGCACTCTGATTAAAGCAAATGATGCCCTGAGCACGGGTGATCACCTGGACTGGGTATTGAAAAATYTGGGGGTTTGGGAAAAACGTAAACCCCTAATAAAAAATGCTATTCGCCGCATTCCTGCAGGACAGTTACGACAAATGCTAAAACTGGCTGGAGGCATTGATCGAGCCATAAAAGGAATGAGAACAGCGTCACCCTGGGATGACCTTACAACTTTTGTATTGATGTTCTGTGGCAAACAAACACTACACCCCAGCAACCTTCGACAAGCTTTACAGGAAACAACTTAGTAACGGAGTGTCACTAGCCGGATATCTTTTTGACGTAAAATACCCACAAGAAGTTACCCAACAGTAAACCTAAGCAATCTGCCACTAAATCCCATACTTCCATACTGCGATAACCCGTTTTCCCCTGTAGATATTCCATCAATACACCATACAGAAACAACCCCAAATACAGAGGCAACCAACGGATAATTTGGCACGGAAAAGCCTGCACACCGATAACAAATAACGATGCAAAGATAATTAAATGAGCCAGTTTATCCTGTCCAGAAAACCCTCCTGTACCGCCCATAGGAATAAGGGCCAACCACATCACTGTTATTAGGGAAAAGATAAAAAAGATGCGCCAAACAATGGTTGTTCGTGGCAATGTGCGTCCAGAAAAGTACATAGGTCTCAGCTGGCCCTAACTCTCGGCTTTTTTCCGGGGGTTACCTCTTTGCCCATGACTAAAGAATTAAGTGCCTCCAGCCTCTCAAGGGTACCAATATCCCACCAAGCACCACGATACACCTCGCCTTTGACATAACCCGCTTTAATACCAGCAGCCAGGACATCTCGTAGGGGGAATTTTTCACTGGCAGATGCATGCATAGCAAAAATCTCCGGACGCATAACGCTCAACCCRCTRAATGTAAATGTRCTATTGRCTTGATCCGGATAACCCACCGTTTGKTRAGARYCCAAGGTGAAATCCCCARCACTATGGTGAATGGGATTAGGCACCAAAACCAARTGAGCRTCGATCTCTTCAGACCACGYCCKCCCYACCAATGTTTGTAATGGRAAGTCTGTCCAAACATCACCATTGATTAACAGGAAGGGTTCACTGCCCAAGTGTGGCAGTGCTCGGCGAATGCCGCCCCCGGTTTCCAAGGGTTCACTCTCCCTAGACCACACGATGTTGGCACCAAAACGTGATCCATCGCCGAGAAATGATTCTATCTGATCGCCCAACCAGGATGTATTGATGACCAGCTCACGTATGCCTGCAGAAACCAGTCGTTCAACGTGGTACTGGATCAGGGGTTTATTGYCCACCTTGAGCAATGGCTTGGGTGTTGTTTCAGTAAGAGGGCGCAACCTTTCACCAAAGCCTGCAGCAAGAATCATTGCTTTCATCATCAATCCCGTTCAATAACAGTTGTTAACACTTTATCGCCCGCTGTTTCCCATGGCTGATACCAGGCTTGCWTTGGTAACTGCGGTAGCACTCGCTGCTCAAACCACTCTTTGAAATCTTTCAATTCCGRATAAGGTTCTAACTGCTCCAGTGTATAACGAATAACCAGCGGCAAATCATCCAAATATGACGCCTTACCATCCCTCAGCCAAAGCCGAGAAAATATACCCAACACCTTAATATGTCGCTGCAATCCCATAAGATCAAACCACCGAAGTACTTGTGAATCCTGTGCTTGGGGCACAATACCCAAAGCCTCGGCACGCCGATAATAATTTATCGCTCGCGCTGAAACATAATCAGTCGGCCAACGAATATAACAATCTCTCAACAGCGAGACCAAATCATAGGTAAATGGACCTGTAACRGCATCCTGAAAATCAATCACACCGACAGAATCATCCGCTAACAACATCAGATTTCGAGAATGAAAATCACGATGCACTATTACCTGCGGTTGACTCAGGGCACTGTCTGCCAGAATCGAAAAGGTCTCATCCAGTAATTGGCGGTCAACAGACTGTAGTTCAATATCAAGTAATTGCCCAATAAACCATTCTGTAAAAAGGTTCATTTCATCCAGTAGCCGCTGGCGATCATAATCTGGAAATATTAATGAGCCTCTGTAGGGTTGCTGAAGAGGAGCTTGCTGTAGTTTAAGYAACTCTGTTTCTACCGTATCGTAAAGTTCATTTGCTGTATTTAAAGACAGTTGTGGCAACAATAGTTGATCGCCAAAATCCTCCAAYAACAAGAATCCCTGCTGATAATCCACTGCAATAATCAATGGTGTGCGAAGACCGTATTGCTGAAAGAAAAGAGATACATTCACAAAAGCTGGATTATYTTCTTGGCTGGGTGGTGCCGACACMGCAATCAACGACGGCTCAGTATTGAGYCTGAAGTATTTCCGAAAGCCGGCATCCCCATTAAGAGGCTCGAGTAGCAGGCCTTGCCGAGAATCAGTTGATCCCTTAACAGTAGCCTTAATAATGCTCGAAGCCGGTAAAAAATTTTCGGCCCATGCTTGCAGGCAGACGAAATCGCTCATATTTTGTGAACAATTGGAAAAAAGGTTCGTGATTCTACCCCAAACCCTCGCATGATGCCTCAGAATGGGTAAAATGTAGCGTCCCAATATTGACCACCGTTTGACCATAGAGAGCACGGACAATAAGAATGCAAAAAAACACGAGTCATACCTGTAACAGGCTCCTTCAAGCTCTGCGCTTTTATTGTCCCAAGACAGCTATATTAATACTGTCCAGCCTATTAATACCTACCTACGTTATAGCTGAAGCCGTTGTAGCAGAAACAGATGATACGCATTTCCAATGGGGGTGCAGTGCTGGCGAAGATGGCAGCTGGGTTTGTAATAAACAACCCATGCAAGGAAAGGCTTACCCAAGACCAGAAAAAATCAAAATTGTCGAAGCAGAGTTGCTGCTCAAAGAAAAAGCTCCACAAGTAATGCTGGCTAAAAATCTTGACTGGGTAGAAGAAGATGCATTATCCCCAGAAGAAATTGACAAAATGTCGCCAGGCTGCTGTGGTGCCTATATTGCGCCAAAACGAGATTACCCTGACTCCGACCTTAAACCTGAAGATGCTGCATTAAGAGTAGTCTCGACCTCCACGGAAGTTCTGCAAGAAAATATTGCTCACCTCAAAGGTAACGTCCACCTCACCCAAGGTTACCGTCAAGCCCGCAGTGACAATGCCACAGTCAACCAAAGTGAGCGCACCATTGATTTAGAGGGTAATGTAGAGCTTCGTGAGCCAGGGCTTCTGGTTACAGGAAGTACAGCTCACATCGACATGGACACCCGAGGCATCCAAATTAATGATGCATCCTATTTGTTTCATGAGTCTGGTGTTCGCGGCACTGCGGGTAAACTTACACGCCCTAGTGGTGACATCTTCTATATTGATAACGCCACCTACACTACCTGCGAACCAGGAAGTAATGCTTGGAAATTGGTCAGCTCTGAAGTAGATATTAATCCCGGCACAGGGATTGCCCATGCCAAGCACGTACGGCTGGAAGTAAAAGATATACCGATTATGTATATACCCTGGATACGATTTCCCATTGATGATCGTAGAGCAAGCGGCCTGCTATTCCCMAGYWTTRGTKTTAGCSAGGATAAYGGGGTTGATTATGCRCARCCTATYTACCTCAACCTGGCACCTAACTACGATGCCACCATTACYCCTCGTTATRTYCAGGAACGAGGGGYMATGGCAGAAGTGGAATTCCGTCACCTGTCACGCTTGACCAATACGATTCTTGGCGGTGCATTCCTATCCAGTGATGACGGCGGCGATGACGATGATGACGAACCCAACACCATCACGGGAGACAAAGACAACGAAGGTGAGGATCGCTGGGTAGCCAGTATTGATCACAATGGAGGCTTTGGTCAGCCCTGGTCAACACGTATCGACTACACCAGAGTCAGTGATGACGACTACTTCCGCGATCTGGACAATACAACCCTGGAAGTCAATAGCCAAACACACCTCCGACAACTCGCCTCCGCCAACTATTACACAGACAATTGGCTCTTCCGTGTTATGGGAAGGGAATACCAAACAATTATTGAAGACCATGATGACCAGTATAAATTATTGCCCAGAATTGAGGCCAATGGTGACTACCGACTAGGTGATTTTGAATTTGAACTCGACAACCAGTTCAGCAGTTTTGATCACAATGATGACGGCAACCTGACACCAAGCACCACATTCGCCACTGATGACAARGGCACCTATGTAACAGGTGATCGATTCAGATTGGACTATGCAGCCACTTGGGACAAACAATGGKCCTGGGGCTATTTYCGYCCTTCMGCCAAGGTTAAACATATTACYTATGACCTGGATGACCCKCTACTTGGCCARAATGACGACAGCCCYTCGGTRACSGTTCCTGTCGGMGTTATCGACACCGGGATTTATTTTGAYCGTGATACCACHTGGCTCAGCGGTTATACACAAACCTTTGAACCAAGACTGTATATGGTGTATTCCAARYATGAAGATCAAAGTGATCTTCCAGACTTTGATACATCAGAAACAACCTTTAGCTATAGCCAACTTTTYAGGGATGATCGTTTTGTTGGYGGTGACCGYATCGGMGATACTGARCAMRTATCTATTGGCTTRACCACACGAYTAATTGACCMATCAACGGGAGTTGAACGTCTRCGAGCTAGCCTGGGRCAAATTTTCTATTTAGATGACCGTTATGTMTCTCTAAATACCGCCCTKACCAARTCTGTATTGGACRGTTTGAACAGCCCAKATGAYTTGACYGACCTGAACGATCRARAAGCGGCCGATGGCTTATTARGAAATGAGTCAGCTTATGCCGCCGAGTTCTCCCTCAGACTATGGGATAATATCCGGCTTCAGGCAGACATGCTCTACGACGAAGATAACAGTAAACTGGATCGAGGAAGTGCCAGCTTGCGTTATCGTGGTGAAAACAACCAAGTCTTTAATCTTGGTTATCGTTTTATTAACAAAATCCCGAGGGAAGTAAGTTCAGAATTCTATGAAGCCGATATTGAGCAGGCAGATTTTTCAACTATTTTCCCCATATCAAAAAACTGGAACCTTATCGGCCGTTACAACTATGACCTAACCAACAGCCGAAACCTTGAAACCTTTGCAGGCATCCAATATGAAAGCTGCTGTTGGCGACTGAGTATTATAGGCCGCAAATGGATTGATCGTGACGACAATATTGTGCTGCCAGAAGATGATCTCACGGAAGACAAAGGTATTTTCATCCAATTCCAGTTCAAAGGCCTTGCAGGCTACGGCTCTAAGGTAAATTCCATTCTCAAAGATGGTATTTACGGCTATGAGYCACCCCCCAATTAATTCATGAAGACAAAATAATGAGTGCAAGTAGAAAGTTCTTTCAGCGATTAAGTGTAGCAACATTGCTTGTTGCTCTTTCTCTGCCAATAGCCGCAGAAGAGATTCTTTTAGATAAAATTGTAGCTGTGATCAATGACGAAGTAGTAATGGCCAGCGAACTGGAAAGTAGAGCTGCAGAAATCTATCGTCGGCTACAAGAAAGTGGTACTCAGACMCCYTCTAGAGACRTTTTTATCCCTCAAGTTYTAGAGCAACTGATTCTAGAGCGTATCCAATTACTCAAAGGCCGCCAGGCGGGTATTCGGTTCAGTAACGCCGAAGTTAACCAGTCCATAGAAAATATGGCAAAACGCCAAAATATAACCATGACTGAATTGGTTGAAAAGGCACATAACAACGGCACCAAACTATCTACTCTTCGTCAGCGAATACGTAATGAAATGATTATTAATCGTGTGCAAGAAGGCTCGATTAATCGCCGAATTTCTATTACTGAGCAGGCTGTAGAAAATTTTCTCAACACTGAAGAAGGGCGTTCTTGGTCATCGCCCGATGTTGCACTGGGTCATATTCTCCTTGCCCTGTCTGCTGGGGCACCCCGGGATGAAGTTACCCGAATTCAGGAGAAAATACTGGCCATTTATACTCAGGCTCAAAACGGTGAAGACTTTAAAAGTCTTGCCATCGCCAACTCTTCAGGCCAAAAGGCGCTTCAAGGTGGAGATCTGGGCTGGAGAAAAGCCACCCAGCTACCCGACCTTTTCATTACAGCTGTCGAAAATTTATCCCCCGGACAAGTCAGCGAGCCTATACGCAGTGATGCTGGCTACCACCTGCTAAAATTGTATGGCCGCAGGGGTGGAGGCAGTGGACAATTGGTCTTGCAACACCATGTTCGGCATATATTGTTATCTCCCAGTGAAATTCGTAGCGATRAAGAAACACTGGATGAAATCAACAAACTTCGAGTAGAGCTACAAGCGGGCAAGGATTTTGCTGCCACAGCCAAAGAACATTCTGAAGACATTGGATCTGCCATGTCGGGAGGAAGCCTTGGCTGGTCCGTTCCGGGTCAATTTGTTCCCAAATTTGAAGAAACTATGGGTGCTATTGAAATAGGTCAAATCAGTGAGCCTTTTCATAGTCAATTTGGCTGGCACATCTTGCAGGTAACTGAACGCCGTAAACAAGATTTTAGTGACGAAATAAAACGCTCACAAGGTAGAAATATTCTCAAACAACGTAAGTTTCAAGAAGAACTACAAATATGGCTCCAGGAAATTCGTGACGAGGCCTTCGTAGAAATTAAATTGTGATGAGACTGGCCATTACACCTGGAGAACCCTCTGGTATTGGCCCAGACCTACTTATACAACTCGTCCAACAACCTCAAGATATTGAGTTAGTTGCCTATGCAGACCCTGAACTGCTTCAAACACGTGCAGAACAATTAGGCCTACCGCTCAAACTTCACCCCATAACCGCCAATCAGCCCAAACCACTTGGTCCTGGGGAACTGACAATACAACCAATTCCTCTAAGAACACCGACCATAGCGGGGGTACTCAATACCGACAATGCCACTTATGTTCTGGAGACTCTGTCTAAAGCATTAGCTGACTGCCAACAAAAATATTGTCAGGCCATGGTGACCGGCCCAGTGCACAAGGGGGTTATCAATGATGCCGGAATTCCCTTTACTGGCCACACTGAATTTCTTGCCGAAAATACGCACACACCAAAAGTGGTTATGATGCTGGCAACTGAAGGGCTTAAAGTTGCTCTTGCCACCACCCACCTACCCTTATCAGAGGTTCCCTCAGCGATTACTGGAGAATTACTGACACAAGTCATCCATATTTTACACAATGATTTGAAAAAGAAGTTTGGTATAAAACAGCCTCACATCCTGGTTTGTGGACTTAATCCCCATGCTGGAGAAAATGGACATATAGGAGTAGAAGAAATTCAAATAATAGAACCCTGCCTAAATGAACTGAGAGATTGTGGTATCTCTCTCCAGGGACCGCTTCCAGCCGACACCCTATTTACCCCTAAATATTTACAAAACTGCGATGCTGTTTTGGCCATGTATCATGATCAGGGGTTACCAGTATTAAAGTACAAAGGGTTTGGGGCTGCCGTTAATATAACACTGGGGCTACCCATTATTAGAACCTCTGTTGACCATGGCACCGCGCTTGATTTGGCCGGCACAGGTACAGCAAATATTGGCAGTTTATCCACAGCCATTGATTATGCAATCAACATGGTCAGGAGTGGTCAATGACCCTGTCTAATAAATTGGGCAAACACAGGGCTCGAAAGCGGTTTGGYCAAAATTTTTTAATCGATCAGGATATTATTGAAAAAATAGTTGCYGCTGTMGCACCAGTTCCCGGTCAGAACTTAATAGAAATTGGGCCTGGCCAAGGCGCCATCACCGGACCACTGCTGGAAAAATGCGATCGATTAAATGTGGTTGAGCTAGACCGTGACCTGATTCCACTGCTTGAGAAAAAATTTGAGCACTTCCCAGGCCTACAAATTCATCAGGGTGATGCGCTAAAAACTGATTTCAGTCAATTTTATATTGATGAACAGCCCCTGCGAATTATTGGCAACCTCCCCTACAATATTTCCACACCATTACTATTTCATTTGCTCAAATTCAATGAACAAATTCTTGATATGTACTTTATGCTACAGAAAGAAGTGGTGGATCGTTTAGGTGCATCGCCTGGCGAAAAAAGCTACGGACGGTTAAGTGTTATGGTGCAATATTACTGTAAAGTACATCCATTATTTCTGGTTCCACCTACGGCCTTCAGGCCAGCCCCAAAAGTAGAGTCAGCCATTGTTCAACTGCGCCCCTACACCAAACCTCCGCATGTAGCGAAAAGTCTTTCCACACTATCAAAACTGGTAAGAACCTGTTTTCAGCAACGTCGTAAAACTATCCGAAATTCACTAAAACTCTTTCTCAATACAGAACAGCTCAATCAGCTGGATATCGACTTGACTCTTCGGCCCGAAAATTTGAGTGTGGCCACTTTTGTCCAGCTCAGCAATCAGATAGAGGCCTTTCAATGAGTGATATTATTGTTGTTGTGACCCCAAATTACCTACCGAAACAATCAAACCCGGACAAAAGTGAGTATTCTTTTGTTTACCACATCAGTATTGAAAATAATGGTGACCAACCCGCCAGACTCATAAGTCGCCACTGGATTATTACCGATGGCAACGCCCATGTGAAAGAAGTACAGGGTGCAGGGGTTGTCGGCGAACAGCCTTTGATTGCCCCAGGGAAATCCCATCAATATACCAGTGGCGTCACCCTAGAAACTGAAGTGGGCACCATGGAGGGCAGCTACCATATGGTCAATGATACGGGTGAGGAGTTTGATGTTCCCATCCCCACCTTTTTGTTATCCGTACCTGGCGCCATTCATTGACAACTTATGCTGTCGGTGACATCCAAGGCTGCTTAGAACCACTGAAACGACTTCTTGAAAAAGTAAAGTTTGATCCCACCACTGATTTTTTGTGGTCGGTGGGTGATATCGTGAATCGCGGACCAGACTCACTTGAGACGCTGCGCTTTTGCTACAACCTCGGCAATAGTTTCCGTATGGTTCTGGGCAATCACGATCTGCACCTGCTCGCCATATCTCATGGTATTCGCTCACCGAGCCAAAGCGATACCCTAAACGACATTCTCCAAGCACCAGACAGAGACGAGCTCCTTTACTGGTTACAACAACAGCCCCTCATGATAAAAGACCATGGCTATACCATGGTCCATGCAGGAATTCCGCCTCAATGGTCCCTTGATAAGGCTCAAATATTGGCAGAGGAAGTAAGCTCTGCCTTGCAGTCTAATACAAAATCATCGCAATTTTTTAATGTGATGTACGGCAATGAACCCGATTTTTGGCAAGATAGCCTAGTACCTCCTGTACGCTGGAGAGTCATCACTAATTACTTTACCCGRATGCGCTTTTGCTCCGCACAAGGTCATCTTGAGCTCACCTGCAAAACCTTGCCAGAAAATTCTCCAATAGGATACGCCCCCTGGTTTGAGCATACCAACAGACTAACAAAACAGACTCAAATTATTTTTGGCCACTGGGCAGCTATGGAAGGTAAGCCTTATGGCAATAATTTATTTCCGCTGGATACTGGCTATGTTTGGGGRGGYCCTTTACGGCTGATGAACCTTGAAACGAAGRAAYACATTCACCAAGAACAAATATAACCACCAATACAGAAAGCCTGACCCAAACCTTTAACCCATACATAATGATAGTTATAACTAAAAAATACTGATTTCTTCAGCTTCAGCACATCCATAGAAAAAGTGCTAAATTCATACACCACAAGCRCTATTAATAACGAAAGTCAGAAYAACTATAACGTTAATAATTACAAATTTAWCGACAACAATAAGGGAACAGAAATGATCCGATCCCTCTCCAGTTTTTTTACCAGCATCATGCARCGGTGGCTACCGGATGCCTTTATTATTGCTATTATTTTAACCTTTGTCGTACTGATAGCAGGCATATTAGGCCAGGATCACACACCAGCAAAAATGGCCCAATTTTGGGGTGACGGCGTATGGAACCTGTTAGTGTTTTCCATGCAAGTCATCATCACGCTGGTTACTGGAAGTGTCTTAGCCCAATCGCCCGCAGTAAAAAAAATCCTAAAAAAGCTGGCTTCTTTGGCCAAAACACCTGGCCAAGCTATTGTTTTGATGACCGTCATTGCCCTGATTTGCTGTTGGATTAGCTGGGGGTTTGGCTTAATCGCCAGTGCACTAATGGCTCGAGAAATTGCACGACAAGTAAAAGGTGTCCACTACCCTCTTTTAGTTGCCTCAGCATACTCAGGCATGCTGATTTGGCACGCGGGGTTATCCGGTTCTATCCCGTTAAAAATCGCCGTTTCTGACGGCGATGTACTGAGTACATTGATGAACGGAACAACTATTCCTCTCTCTGAAACCATCTTCAGTTGGCAGGTCCTCACTATCTGCCTGGTGTTGTTTATCACCCTACCCATTATCAATCGCATGATGATGCCCGAACCTGATGAGACTATTGAAATCAATCCGCAACAGTTAGGGACTGAGGAAGACATTCCTATCCACACAAACACCCCAGCAGAGTGGATCGAAAACCATCGCTTACCTACGCTGTTGCTCGGGTTGCTCGGTGGCTATTATTTGATTGATTATTTTATCGGTGGAGGCAAGGTAGGTTTAAACACGGTCAACTTTATTTTTCTAGTCGTGGGCCTATTGCTTCACCGATCACCCGCCAGTTATCTCTCAGCACTCAATGAAGCTGTAAAAGGTGTATCTGGTATCGTTCTACAATTCCCCCTCTATGCCGGAATTATGGGCATGATGGTGCAATCTGGACTTGCTGTGTCCATGTCTGAATGGTTTATCAGTATTTCTAGTGCCGACACCTTTACCCTCTTCACTTTTCTTAGTGCCGGGATCGTCAACTTTTTTGTACCGTCGGGCGGTGGCCAGTGGGCGATTCAAGCCCCYATCGTTATTCCTGCAGCACAATCTCTRGGGATTCCCTTGAATCAYGCCGCTATGGCRGTGGCMTTTGGAGATGCATGGACCAATATGATTCAACCTCTCTGGGCCCTTCCATTGCTCGGTATAGCAAGGCTCAGCATCAAAGATATCATGGGCTACTGTACGGTAGCTTTACTCTGGTCAGGTTTAGTGTATTCACTAGGTATGATCTTTCTATTGAGGTAAGGTCTCTAATGTTAGTAGCAGCACAACCCGAACCCTGGGTGTTAAAATTTTCCTCTCARGTTCCGCCAGGCCAAGTTCTCGATTTAGCCTGTGGTAAAGGACGGCATGGTCGATATTTTCTTACCCAGGGGCATTCTGTTACTTTTTTAGATCGKGATATTTCCGGGGTAGTRGACTTGCTCTCMCACCCCAAAATTCAGCTGATGGAATATGATCTGGAGAACAACAACCCATGGCCTTTTCTCAAAAATCAGTTTGCTGGTATTGTTATCATTAACTACTTGCACAGGCCTTTATTACCAAACCTACTRACAGCATTAAAACCCGGAGGACTCCTTATTTATAAAACATTTGCTAGCGGTAATGAACAATTTGGTAGACCGCGAAGCTCAGAATTTTTACTTCAAGAAAATGAATTACTGAATACTTTCAGCCAACATTTTGAGATCATAGATTTTACCCAAGGCAAAGAGTCAAATCCCAATAGAGTCACCCAAGCAATCTGCGCACGACGTGTGATGCATAGTTAGTATAAAATTGTGAAGGCTCTTCAGAGTTCAATTTGAATRAAGTTAACMATCTCTGATTTAGCACTATAATATTTTAATTCGGGATATCATTTTTCATCCTCCAAATAACCCTAGGGGGGGGAATAGCATCATCCCTTTTCAAGGCTCTATTTTGTTATGAAAAAGCATTTCTTTACAGCACTCATTTTGGCCTCAAGCCAACCTCTGTATGCGGGAATAGCAAGCCACTTTATAGCTGAGGATGGACATACCGATTGGCAACACGTGGCCAACTGGTCCAGCGGTATTTTAATACTTCTTCTTTCATTTACAGCCATAACTCTATTTTTTAGCCGTAGGCAGACACGCATATCCAATCGAGCATTGAAAGCTATTCGCGATGAACTGGAAAAGCGTGTATTARAACGMACAGCAACACTGGATGAATCGAATCAGCTCCTGCAACAGACTAATCAGCTTTTAGAGGGCGAGATAACTCAACACAAAAAAACAACAGCTCGTCTTCAATCATCAGAAGCCTACATCACAGATATTCTTAGCTCCATGCCTCTAATGTTGATAGGGCTAAATCAACATGGAGAAATTACTCAATGGAATCAGAAAACAGAAAATATTACGGGAGTTTCATCCCAGCAAGCATTAGGAAAGAACCTTTGGGAAACATATCCAACCATCACCATTACTCCAGGTCAGGTTGAGCAGGCCCTAATCAAAAACAAGCCCACGACGATCAAACACAGCCAGCGGGGACAATATTATTTTGACATCACCATTTATCCACTACAAGAACAGAAGGAAACAGGCCTAGTCATCTTAATTGATGATGTCACAGAGCATATCCTTGCAGCTAACATGCTAATACAAAGAGACAAAATGTCTTCAATGGGTGAGCTTGCCTCAACCATGGCCTACGATATCAATGCCCCCTTACAAAGCATATTACAAAATTTGCAATCAGGTCTCGAAATTGCAGCTTCTGAAAAACAACAAGCCTCTAAAGCCACTGCTCGGGAACAAGAAGYACAAAAACTAACAACCCTGCTCTCCAGTGCCAACAARCAAGGCCAGCAAGTCTTGGCCATTATTAACAATCTATTGGAGTTTTCTCACAGTAGAGGGGGGCAAAAACAGCTAGCAAACATCCCCAATATTATCGATCATTCTTTGACATTGGCCAATGATGTACTCTCTGTTCCTTCAGGTTTAAGGTTTCGGCACATTACAATAGAACGTGATTATGGTGAAAACCTTCCCGATATCCCCTGCTTTACCTCCGAACTCCAGCAGGTGTTTCTCAGCCTATTTCGCCATGCCTGCCATGCACTAGGAGAAGTAAATAAAGATCAGTACACCCCAATAATAAAAATTCAGGTAATTGAATGCTATGAAGCCCTATGGATCAAAATTCAGCATAATGGTGTAGGTATCAGYAAAGAAGARCAGCAATTTATATTTGAACCRTTTTTTTCTAATAAARYATCTGAYARTGACTAYCAAGCAGGTAAMCGSCTATCRTTTTCCCACTTTATTATTAGCGAGCARCATCGAGGSCAAYTGGCAATAACCTCAGATTTAGAAGTAGGAACCACMTTTCATATTCAACTGCCGCTGTCTTAATCATCAAAGCCCTCGGGGTTCTGATTTTGCCAACGCCATGAATCCTCCATCATGGTTACTAGCCCACGKGTAGCCTTCCAATTTARCTCTCTTTCAGCTTTTGAGGGATCTGCCCAACATTCGGCTATATCACCTGGGCGACGGGCAGTAATTTCATAGGGAACAGRCTTTTTAGACGCACTTTCAAAGGCTRCAATCATCTCTAGAACTGTGTATCCCTTACCCGTTCCTAGGTTCCATGTGTGGCAGTCAAGCTTTTCTGTCGCCACAAGCATCTCCAAAGCCTTCACATGCCCTTCGGCTAAGTCCATCACATGAATATAATCCCTAACTCCAGAACCGTCAGGGGTAGGATAATCGCCACCAAAGACTRAAAGTTTTTTTAAYTTTCCTACCGCAACCTGAGATATATAGGGAAGTAGGTTGTTCGGAACACCTCGAGGATCCTCACCGATCAACCCACTTTTGTGAGCACCTACAGGGTTAAAATAACGCAATATACCAAAGTTCCAAAATGACTTGCCAAGCAATATGTCCGCACTGACAAGATCATGTAAAACTGTCTCAACCATCAATTTAGATTGACCATATGGATTAGTGGCACTAAGCGGAAAATTTTCTGTAATGGGCGTCGTATGTGGATCACCATAAACTGTGGCAGAAGAACTAAAAACGAGTGTATTGACTCCATTTTTCTGCATTGACTCACAAAGTACCAACGTAGCAGCAACATTATTTTGATAGTACATAAGAGGTTGCTCACAAGATTCACCCACTGCTTTCTTTCCAGCAAAATGYAGCACKGCCTGAATCTGATARTCTGTGAAWATTTTATCYAAAATTTCACRATTTTGAACRTCATCAATAATTATAGGRAAATSTTTTCCTGTAATTTTAGTMACCAAAGAAAGTGATGYTRYGGAACTGTTAGATAAATTATCTAACACCACAATATCATGACCTTGTTCAAGCAGAGCTACACACGTATGACTCCCTATATAGCCTGCACCACCAGTAACCAAAATATTCATAAAACATCCTGTCTAATAAAATAGCTAAAAATAGTTGATAGGAAAACTATCACAAAGTCATACATATAAAAACCAAGTAAAATATTTAATTCAGAACAACAAAAAGCCGGACATAAGCCCGGCTTTTTAAGTTTAGTAAGTCTGGAGGTAGAAGTGTTATTCGCCCTCTTCCTCAACGTCAACTGCTTCTACATCTGGCCGGTCAACCAACTCAACATATGCCATTGGTGCTGCATCTCCAGAGCGGAAACCACACTTCAAAATGCGAATATAGCCACCTGGACGGTTCTCGTACCTTGAAGCTAGTTCAGTAAACAACTTRCCGACAGCAGCCTTATCTTGCAAACGGCTGAATACAAGTCGACGGTTGGCAACAGTGTCTTTTTTAGCCAAGGTAATCAATGGCTCAGCAAAACGACGTAACTCTTTTGCTTTAGGCAATGTTGTCTTAATCAACTCATGCTCAACYAGAGATGTAGTCATGTTACGGAACATGGCACGACGATGAGTACCTGTACGACTTAATTTGCGACCACTAAGGCGATGACGCATGATTTTACTTCCTTMAAAGTGTTGCTATCTCAGCAATAATCTCTTTACATCCAACCCGTTTAAACTAGGCGTTGGATAAATAATTAAACTAACTCGCCTTCAGAACGCAGGCTAGCAGGTGGCCAATTTTCAAGGCGCATTCCCAAAGACAAACCACGTGATGCCAGTACGTCTTTAATTTCAGTGAGGGACTTCTTACCCAGATTCGGTGTTTTCAACAGTTCCACTTCAGTACGTTGAATAAGATCACCAATGTAGTAGATGCTTTCTGCTTTCAAACAGTTGGCTGAACGTACAGTAAGCTCTAAATCATCCACTGGACGGAGAAGTATAGGATCAACCTCTTCTTCCTTCTCTGCTGGTTCCACCAAGCTTTCGCTTTCTAGATCTACAAATACAGCAAGCTGTTGTTGCAAAATAGTTGCTGCACGGCGAATCGCTTCTTCTGGGTCAATAGTTCCATCTGTTTCTAGATCTAATACTAATTTATCCAAATCTGTACGTTGCTCAACCCGAGCACTTTCCACAACATAGGCCACACGCCTAGCAGGGCTAAATGTAGCATCTAATTGTAACTTACCAATGGCATGTGTTTCATCGTCATCATTATTAGAACGAAGAGTGGAGGGCTGATAACCCCGACCTTTTAACACACGCAGTTGCATGTTTAGTTCAGCCTTACCTGTAATGTTAGCAATGACATGGTCAGGGTTTTTAATTTCACAGGTGCTGTCTACTTGGATATCCCCAGCAGTTACAACTCCTTTACCCTTTTTATGCAATGTCAGAGTAACTTCGTCTTTCTCATGCAAGACAATGGCAACATCTTTCAAATTCAAAAGGATCTCAATAACATCCTCTTGTATACCTTCTATGCTGCTGTATTCATGCAACACACCTTCTATCTCAACTTCAACAATAGCTGCACCAGCCATAGAAGAAAGCAAGATACGACGCAATGCGTTACCTAAAGTATGCCCAAAACCACGCTCTAAAGGCTCAAGTACAATCTTTGCACGGGTGGGGCTTAATTCGGTCACGTCAATTGTACGTGGTGTCAAAAACTCATTTACTGATGTTTGCATATCCGTACCTGTTTCGTGTCGCTTAACTGGCCTTCAATTCTGCAGGGCTTTACTTGGAGTAAAGCTCAACAATGAGGTTTTCATTGATTTCAGAGGGCAGATCGCTGCGGTCAGGAACRCGCTTGAAGGTGCCTTCCATTTTGCTCGTATCTACCTCAACCCATTCAACCGAACTGCGCTGCCCRGCAATTTGTAGAGCAGACTGAATACGCAATTGATTTTTTGATTTTTCACGAATACTGACAACATCATTTTCAGCTACGCGAAATGAAGCGATATTAACCTTTGTGCCATTAACAAGAATAGCATTGTGAGCAACCAGTTGGCGTGATTCAGAGCGGGTTGAACCGTAACCCATACGATACACAACATTATCTAAACGCTGTTCAAGAAGTTGCAGCAAGTTTTCACCTGTAGCACCTTTCATGTTAGCCGCTTCTTTGTAGTAATTGCGAAATTGCTTTTCAAGAACACCGTAAATACGACGTACTTTTTGCTTTTCACGTAGCTGAACGCCATAGTCTGACAAACGTCCCCTGCGCGCACCATGCTGCCCAGGAACACTGTCAGCGTGACACTTAGATTCAAGCGAGCGAATTCCACTCTTTAGGAATAGATCCGTGCCTTCACGGCGGGAAAGTTTACATGTCGGTCCGAGATATCTTGCCATTTGTCCAGTATCCTCGTTATACGCGACGTTTTTTCGGCGGACGGCATCCATTATGAGGGATCGGCGTCACGTCGGTAATATTGGTAATTTTATAACCTGCATTATTCAAGGCACGAACTGCAGATTCACGGCCAGGGCCTGGGCCCTTCACTTCAACGTCCAGATTTTTTAACCCGTATTCTTGTGCAGCTGCACCGGCACGCTCTGCTGCTACCTGCGCAGCAAATGGTGTGCTTTTACGAGAACCACGGAAACCAGAACCACCAGCGGTAGCCCAGCTCAAGGTGTTACCTTGGCGGTCAGTAATTGTCACAATGGTGTTATTAAAAGACGCATGGATATGCGCCACACCATCAACAACGGTCTTTTTGACCTTTTTACGAGTACTTTTTTGTGCAGGCTTTGCCATATCTATGGTTTCCTATCGCTTGATGGGCTTGCGAGGGCCTTTACGGGTGCGCGCATTTGTTTTAGTGCGTTGACCACGTAACGGCAGGCCACGACGATGACGAAGACCACGATAGCAACCGAGGTCCATCAACCGTTTAATATTCATACTAACTTCACGACGGAGGTCACCTTCCACATTGCGCTCACCAACAGCACCACGTAGAACATCAACCTGATCATCCGTTAGATCAGAAATTTTTACGTCTTCAGCAATACCTGTTTGAGCACAAATTGCTTTAGCAGTACTGAGACCAATCCCGAAAACATACGTGAGCGAAATCACGGTATGTTTGTTATCGGGGATGTTGACACCGGCAATACGGGCCATCACTTCACTCCACTTTAATGTTTGTCTGCTACCTTAACAATCCCAATACTCCACTCTTCAACTAGAAGTGGAGCCTACCAAAAAGGCGCAAGAGGATAACTTTGGTTGCAATAAAAATCAATAACTCTGTGYAATTAACCTTGACGCTGTTTATGGCGGGGTTCAGCACTGCAGATCACGCGAACAACGCTTTTACGTTTAACAATCTTGCAGTTCCGACACATTTTTTTTACAGAAGCACGCACTTTCATAGGGAAACCTCAACATCAACTAGCGGACACTGCCGCCATAGCCCTTCAGATTTGATTTTTTCATCAGTGACTCATACTGATGGGACATTAAATGTGACTGTACCTGAGACATAAAATCCATTGTCACAACAACTGCAATCAACAGAGAAGTACCACCCAGATAAAACGGCACATTTAGGTAAACATTTAAAAACTGTGGCATCAAACAAACCGCGGTCATATAAAGCCCGCCAACCAGKGTCAATTTTGTCATMACACCGTCTATGTACTTTGCAGTTTGCTCACCAGGACGTATTCCTGGTAAGAAAGCACCGCCACGCTTTAGGTTATCTGCCATTTCTCTGGGGTTGAACATCAACGCCGAGTAGAARAAGCAGAAGAAAATAATCAATGCCGAAAATAAGAGCACATGTAGCGGCTGCCCTGGGCCAATAAAGAGTGCAACTTCCTGTAGCCATTCTGGCGAATCAGCACCCTGACCAAACCACTGCGCTATCGATGCAGGAAACAACAGTAAACTACTGGCAAAAATTGCGGGGATAACCCCTGCCATGTTCACCTTTAACGGTAAATGGCTAGCTTGCGCGGGGCCTCGACCCGGTTGACGTTGTGCATAATTCACCGTAATTCGACGCTGACCACGCTCGATAAATACAACAAAGTACACAACAGCAACAGCAAGAACACCAACCAACAACAACGCTAAAATATGTAACTCGCCCTGACGTGATGACTCAAATGCTTGACCAATAGCAGAGGGAATTCCCGCTACAATACCGGCAAAGATCAACATTGAGATGCCGTTACCAACACCACGCTCAGTAATTTGTTCACCCAGCCACATAAGGAACACTGCACCAGTGACTAAAGAAACAACAGCAATAAAATAAAAACTAAAATCTACTGTATAGGCTAACCCTTGACCAGCCAGCCCTACGGACATCCCWATAGCTTGAAGGGTTGCYAGAATAACCGTTCCATACCGTGTGTACTGGTTTATCTTACGACGCCCAGCATCACCTTCCTTTTTTAGCTGTTCCAACGAGGGAGTTACAGCCGTCATTAACTGCATAATAATAGAGGCAGAAATGTAGGGCATAATGCCTAAAGCAAGAATACTCATGCGCTCCAGCGCACCACCAGAGAACATGTTAAACATGCCAATAATCGTACCCTGATTTTGGCCAAACAAATCCGACAAACGATCAGGATCAATACCAGGCACAGGGATATGAGTACCAATACGATAAATAACAAGTGCGAGAAGCAAAAAGCGAAGGCGAGCCCACAGCTCACCCAAACCTTTCACGTTACCTTGTTGCTGGGTACCCGGTTTGGCCATTAGATATTACTCTTCAACCTTTCCGCCAGCAGCTTCAATAGCAGCTAGAGCACCTTTAGTTACACGAAGCCCTTTCACTGTCACAGGCTTTTTCAGCTCACCAGACAAAAAGACTTTGGCTCGAATAATGTTGTTAGTAATCAATCCTGCTGCACGCAAAGATTTGATATCAACAATATCACCTTCAACCTTATTCATTTCTGCTAAACGAATCTCAGCAGTTACACGCGATATACGTGATGTAAAACCAAATTTAGGTAAACGTTTTTGAAGTGGCATTTGACCACCTTCAAAACCTGGACGAACACTACCACCTGAACGGGACTTTTGTCCCTTGTGACCACGGCCAGCAGTCTTGCCCAAGCCGCTACCGATACCACGACCGACACGCTTGCCTTCTTTAATTCTGCCCGGTGCGGGACTTAGCGTATTAAGACGCATCTTACTCTCCCTCAACCTTAACCAAATAGTGCGCAGTATTAATCATTCCACGAACTGCCGGGGTATCTTCCACCTCAACACTGTGTCTAATTCTACGCAAGCCCAAGCCTGCTACACAGGCCTTATGGGATGCCACGCGYCCATTAGTACTACGTACTTGGGTAACCGTTATTTTTTTAGCCTTCGCCATGGTAAAGCTTCCGTTATTATTCGTTCGACAAGAGCCAAACTTAATTCAGAATCTCTTCAACAGTTTTGCCGCGCTTAGCAGCAACACTTTCTGGAGAGCTCATTGCTTGCAATGCTTTAAAGGTTGCACGGACCACGTTAACGGGGTTAGTAGACCCATAACATTTGGCCAATACATTCTGCACGCCTGCAATTTCTAACACTGCTCGCATTGCACCACCAGCAATAACGCCGGTACCTTCTGAAGCCGGCTGCATATAGACCTTAGATGCACCGTGATTTGCCTTTGTAGGGTACTGGATAGTTGTACCTTTCAAATCAACGTTAATCATGTTTCGGCGAGCAGCTTCCATTGATTTTTGGATGGCCTGTGGCACTTCGCGTGCTTTGCCACGACCAAATCCAACCTTGCCATTACCATCTCCCACAACACTCAATGCTGTGAAACCGAAGATACGACCACCTTTAACGGTTTTAGCTACACGGTTTACCTGAACAAGCTTTTCTTGCAAGCCTTCGTCAGATGCTTCTTTATCTCTTTGATTTCTAGCCATATCGCTAAACCTTTAGAATTTAAGACCGGCTTCGCGTGCAGCATCAGCAAGTGCCTTTACGCGACCGTGATATTTGAATCCACTGCGGTCAAATGCAACCACTGTGACACCCGCTTCTTTTGCACGCTCAGCAACCAGAGTACCTACACTCTTAGCTGCATCAACGTTGCCAGTTGAACCATCACGCAACGCAGCATCGAGAGTAGAAGCAGACGCTAATACTTGCCCACCATCTGGTGATATAACCTGGGCATAAATGTGACGAGGCGTACGGTTAACGCACAACCTGTTAGCTCCAAGTTCACTGATTTTGCTGCGACCACGTCGCGCACGACGCAAACGGGATTGTTTTTTATTCTTCATAATCCTAACCTACTTCTTCTTGGCTTCTTTACGGCGTACATGCTCATCGGCATAGCGCACGCCTTTACCCTTATAGGGCTCCGGGGGACGGAAAGAGCGAATTTTCGCTGCTACCGCACCAAGTAATTGTTTGTCCGCCGACTTCAGAACAATCTCAGTTTGACTAGGCGTTTCCGCAGTCACACCTTCAGGCACTTCGAATTCAATTGGATGTGAAAATCCCAACGTTAAGCTAAGCACTTTACCCTTAGACTGACCACGATAACCAACACCAACCAATTGCAGTTTTTTCTCAAAACCCTGACTCACACCAATGACCATATTATTAACAAGAGCACGAGTGGTACCTGCCATAGCATCGGTTTTTTTGCTGCCATCTTTTGGCGCAAAGGTCAGAACATTATCTTCCTGAATGATTTCAATATCTGCATGAACCGGCATGGCCAAAGCAGCTTTGGAACCTTTTACAGAAATCTCACCCGCGGTGATTTTTACTTCAACACCAGAAGGTATATTTACCGGACTTTTTGCAACTCTAGACATCTCTACTATCTCTTTAGAATACTGTACAGAGGACTTCACCACCGATACCAGCCGCACGAGCAGCACGATCGGTCATAACACCCTTGCTAGTAGACACAATGGCCACACCCAAACCACCACGAATGGTTGGTAACTTCAATGAACCAGAATACTGGCGCAAACCTGGGCGACTATAGCGATCTATTTCTTCGATAACAGGCTTACCTTCAAAATACTTAAGCTCTAAAACAAGCTGTGGTTTGTCGGCGTTATCTATACTAAACCCACTTATATACCCTTCGCTTTTCAGCACTTCTGCCAATGCTACTTTTAGCTTCGAGTTCGGCATGGAAACAGTCTTTTTTTCCGCCATTTGCGCATTGCGAATACGGGTTAACATATCAGCTATTGGATCTTGCATGCTCATCAGTTCAATTCCTCAATTCGAGACGCTTACCAGCTAGCCTTAACTAAGCCAGGGACATCACCACGCATAGCAGCTTCACGCAGCTTGTTGCGACACAAACCAAATTTACGGTAAACACCGTGTGGGCGACCAGTTTGACGGCAGCGGTTCCGCTGACGACATGGGCTCGCATCACGCGGCAACTGCTGCAGTTTCAACTGGGCTTCCCAACGCTCCTCATCAGAGAGTTCAATATTACCGATAGCCGCTTTAAGTGCTGCACGCTTTTTAGCATATTTTGCAACTGTGCGAGTGCGTTTCTTTTCACGCTCGACCATAGATACTTTTGCCATTGTTTAACCTCAACCCTTCAGCGGGAAGTTGAAAGCACGCAGAAGTGCGCGACCTTCATCGTTGTTACGGGCACTGGTTGTAATTGTAATATCCATACCACGCAGTGTATCCACCTTATCGTAATCAATTTCTGGGAAAATAATCTGTTCAGTCACTCCCATAGAAAAATTACCATGACCATCAAAAGATTTTGGGCTAACACCACGAAAATCACGAATACGCGGAATAGCAATCGAAATCAAACGCTCAAGAAACTCGTACATACGGTCACTGCGTAAAGTCACCTTACAACCTATCGGCCAATCCTCACGTACCTTAAACCCTGCAATAGATTTGCGAGCCTTAGTGACGATAGGCTTCTGGCCTGCAATTTTCGTCATATCAGCGACAGCATGTTCCAACGCTTTCTTGTCCCCAAGCGCTTCACCTACACCCATATTCAGAGTGATTTTGGTGATCCTGGGTATTTCCATCACGTTAGCCAACCCCAGCTCTTCTTTAAGCTTGGGGGCAACTTCATTTTTGTATACTTCTTTCAGCCTTGCCATGTCAATTTCCGGTCAAATTAGGCGTCAACGGCTTCGCCGTTGGATTTAAAGACGCGAATTTTCTTGCCGTCCTCAAGTACTTTAAAACCAACACGGTCCGCTTTACTGGTGGCCGCATTGAAGATAGCTACGTTAGAAACCTGAATAGGTGCTTCTTTTTCAATAATTCCGCCTGGTACATTTGATTGCGGATTTGGTTTTTGATGTTTCTTGATCATATTGACACCACCAACCATCAGGCGACCGTCGGCTTGTACTTTAAGTACTTTGCCGCGCTTACCCTTATCTCTACCGGTGGTAACGACGATCTCATCATCACGTTTAATTTTTAACATAACCCTTTCCTCGGCTCTGGCTTAAAGCACTTCCGGTGCCAGAGAGATAATTTTCATAAAACGTTCAGTACGCAGTTCGCGAGTTACCGGCCCAAAAATGCGTGTACCGATAGGAGCCAACTGCTGGTTCAATAAAACTGCCGCGTTATCATCAAACTTGATCAGACTGCCGTCTGGACGACGAACACCTTTCCTGGTGCGAACCACAACCGCGGTCATCACCTGACCTTTTTTAACTTTACCGCGAGGAATTGCTTCCTTAACAGTGACTTTAATAATATCACCTACACTGGCATAACGTCTGTGGGAGCCGCCTAGCACTTTAATACACATCACTCGACGTGCACCGCTATTGTCWGCCACTTCCAGATAACTTTCTGTTTGAATCATCGTATCTCTCCGAACCCGTTACTGTTGCCTGCCCGCTTAAACCTCGGCGGCACGCTCGTCAATGTTGACCAGCGTCCAAGACTTTGTCTTGGACAGTGGGCGCGTTTCAGCAATCGTTACAACATCTCCTGTACGACATTCATTCTGCTCGTCATGGGCTTTAATCTTGGAAGATTTATTGACGATCTTGCCATACATAGGGTGTTTCACACGGCGCTCAACGAGAACCGTCACTGTTTTATCCATCTTGTCGCTGACCACACGACCTGACAAAGTACTAGCTTTGCTCTGTGATTCAGTCATTTCAGTTACCCGCTTTCTCATTCAGTATTGTTTTGATACGCGCAACATTTTTGCGCGTATCTTTAATTTGATGACTCTGTCCAAGYTGAGACGTCGCCGCTTGAATACGCAACTTAAATTGCTTCTCCAGCTGACTATTCAATTCCTGGTTCAGCTCATCAACTGATTTTTCACGTAGTTCACTGGCTTTCATCACATCACCGACCGTCTAACAAAGGTGGTTTGCACAGGCAACTTGGCTGAGGCCAGAGCAAATGCTTCACGAGCTAATTCCTCRGAAACACCGTCCATCTCATACAARATYTTGCCCGGCTGGATTAGAGCAACCCAATATTCAACGTTGCCCTTTCCTTTACCCATCCTTACTTCAAGAGGTTTATTGGTTATTGGTTTATCCGGGAAAACCCGAATCCAAATTTTACCACCCCGTTTAATATGACGAGTCATCGCACGACGAGCAGATTCTATCTGACGCGCTGTGAGACGCCCACGACCAGTGGCTTTTAAACCAAACTCGCCAAAGTTTACCTTACTACCGCGCAACGCCAAGCCACGGTTGCGGCCCTTGTGTTGYTTACGGAATTTTGTACGTTTCGGTTGCAGCATTTCGCTTGACCCTTAACTCGAAAACTTACTTCTTTTTAGTCGGTGCTTTTTTGGCTGGCGCTTGCGCCGCCTCTTCACCACCAATAACTTCACCTTTAAAGATCCATACCTTGACACCAATAATGCCATAGGTAGTTAGAGCTTCAGCGGTACCATAATCTATATCTGCACGCAATGTGTGCAGGGGTACGCGACCTTCGCGATACCACTCTGATCGTGCAATTTCTGCACCTCCCAAGCGGCCACCAACTTGTATCTTGATACCCTTTGCACCCTGGCGCATTGCATTTTGAACCGCACGTTTCATTGCACGGCGAAACATAACACGACGCTCCAGCTGCTGAGCAACGCTCTGKGCCACTAATATCGCATCAAGGTCAGGCTTGCGCACTTCCTCAATATTAATGTGCACCGGCACGCCCATTTGAGCCGACACTTGATTGCGCAAGCGCTCAACACCCTCACCCTTCTTACCAATTACAATACCCGGACGTGCAGTATGAATGGTAATACGAGCTGTTTCGGCTGGACGCTCTATCTCAATCCGACTCACAGAGGCATGACTCAATTCTTTATTGATAAATTCGCGCACTTCAAGATCGCTATTTAATTTATCGGCATAGTCTTTCTGACCTGCGTACCAAACTGAAGTATGCTTTTTAACAATACCCAGACGAATACCAGTTGGATGTACTTTCTGACCCATTAAACGGTCTCCTCGTCGGCAACTTTCACAGTAATGTGACAGCTACGCTTCAATATACGATCWGAGCGACCCTTTGCRCGGGGCTTAATACGCTTCATGGTCGTACCTTCATCAACAAAAATGGTTGATACGCGTAGCTCATCTACATCAGCACCTTCGTTGTGCTCGGCGTTTGCAATAGCAGACTCCAGCACTTTCTTAATCATGGCCGCACCCTTTTTAGGGCTAAAAGCCAGAATATCAAGAGCGACTTCAACGGGCTTTCCACGCACCTGATCGGCAACGAGTCTAGCCTTTTGAGCTGATAATTTAGCTCCGAGCAATTTAGCTGCTACTTCCACAGTAATTTACCTCTCAATCCGCCGGCTTAACGCTTGGCCTTTTTGTCCGCCACGTGACCTCTATAGGTACGCGTTGGGGCGAATTCACCGAGTTTATGTCCAACCATTTCCTCGTTGATCAAAACGGGCACATGCTGACGACCGTTATGAACAGCAATAGTTAATCCCACCATGTCCGGACTAACCATTGAACGACGAGACCAAGTTTTAATTGGACGCCTATCATTTTTTTCCAATGCCTCTTCAACCTTTTTRACCAAATGCWGGTCAAGGAATGGGCCTTTTTTGAGAGAGCGTGACACTATTGTTTCCTCATTCTCTACTAATTACTTACCGCGACGGCGAACAATCATATTGTTCGTGCGCTTGTTTTTACGTGTTTTATAACCTTTAGCAGGCGTGCCCCAAGGTGATACGGGATGACGACCACCAGAAGTACGGCCTTCACCACCACCATGCGGGTGATCAACCGGATTCATCGCAACACCACGAACAGTAGGCCTAACTCCGCGCCAGCGACTTGCGCCAGCCTTACCAAGCGAACGCAAGCTGTGCTCACTATTAGACACTTCGCCAATCGTTGCGCGACATGTCACCGGCACTTTACGCATTTCACCACTACGCAAGCGCAGGGTTGCATACTGACCTTCTCTGGCAATAAGCTGAGCTGATGTTCCAGCACTGCGAGCAATCTGTGCCCCTTTACCAGGTTTCATCTCAACACAGTGAACAATACTACCTACCGGCATATTTGATAACGGCAAGGTATTACCCACCTTAATTGGTGCATCCATACCGGACTGAATCACATCACCCGCTTTTAAGCCTTTAGGTGCAATAATGTAACGTCGCTCACCATCGGCATAACACAATAATGCAATATACGGAGTGCGGTTTGGATCATATTCCAGGCGCTCAATTTTTGCTGGAATGCCATCTTTATTACGCTTGAAATCAATAATGCGGTAATGCTGCTTATGACCACCACCAATATGGCGAGTAGTAATACGGCCATTGTTATTACGGCCACCCGATTTTGACTTCTTCTCAAGCAAAGGTGCATACGGCGCGCCTTTGTGTAAATCAGGATTTACAATACTGACTACAAAGCGACGACCGGGAGACGTTGGCTTTCTCTTTACAACTGGCATCTCAACAACCCCTTACTCTACAACCGCAAAGTCAATTTCCTGACCCTGCTCCAAACGAATGTATGCTTTTTTCCAGTCAGAGCGCTTACCCATACCATGACGAGCTCGCTTTGTTTTACCCTTCACATTAGCAACAGATACACCTGCCACCTTTACATTAAAGAGTTGCTCAACTGCTGCCTTAACTTCTGGCTTAGTAGCGTCTGTTCTTACTTTAAAAACCACTTGATTGTGCTTATCGCCAACAATCGCAGCTTTTTCTGAAAAGTGCGGACCTAACAGCACTCTGAAGATGCGYTCTTGATTCATCCCAGCATCTCCTCAATCTTTTTAAGTGCTGGCACAGTCACCAACACTTTTTCAAAACGAATCAGGCTAACCGGATCAACACCYACCACATCACGAACATCCACTTTRTGGAGATTGCGAGATGACAGGTAAAGGTTTTCGCTCACCTCTTCCGTCACGATCAACACATCCTGTAAACCGTACTCACTCAGTTTTTGAATCAACGCTTTAGTCTTAGGCGCTTCGAGGTCAAACTCCTCAACAACAACTAAACGCTCTTGCCGAGCAAGTTCTGACAAAATGGAGCGCAGTGCAGCGCGGTACATTTTGCGATTCAATTTTTGTGAGTGATCTTGCGGCTGTGCAGCAAATGTTACACCGCCAGAACGCCAGAGGGGACTTCTTATCGTRCCCGCACGAGCACGACCAGAACCTTTCTGCGCCCAAGGCTTCCGACCCCCACCAGATACAGCAGCGCGGTTTTTCTGAGCACGAGTGCCCTGACGACCACCTGCCAAATAAGCAGTTACTGCCTGATGAACTAGATCCTGATTATATTCTTTGCCAAAGGCCACGTCAGAAACTTCTACAGTTCCAGCATTACCTTTAGTTGTTGCAATATTTAATTCCATCGACGATTCCCTCAGCTCTTAATAGCTGCACGAACGATCACATCGCCACCCGGCGCACCCGGTACCGCACCCTTAATAAGGAGCAGGTTGCGCTCGGCATCAACACGTATAATTTCAAGGTTTTGAGTCGTTACACGCTCAGAACCCATATGGCCAGCCATTTTCTTACCCTTCCAAACACGACCMGGTGTTTGGCACTGCCCAATAGAACCAGGGGCACGGTGAGAAATGGAGTTGCCGTGAGTAGCATCCTGCATACTAAAGTTCCAACGCTTAATAACGCCCTGAAACCCTTTACCTTTAGATGTACCAGTAACATCCACTTTTTGACCAACTTCAAACTGATCAACTGTAACGTTACCACCAACCTCTAAACTCTCATCAGCATTTTCAACACGGAGCTCCCAGCTACCACGCCCCGCCTCAACACCCGCCTTGGCAAAGTGTCCAGCTTCAGACTTGCTGACACGAGAAGCTCGACGAGCGCCCACGGTTACTTGCACAGCAGTATAACCATCAGYTTCATCTGTCTTGATTTGAGTAATGCGATTTGGCTCGACCTCGACCACAGTGACCGGGATAGAAGCGCCATCATCATTAAATACACGTGTCATACCGCATTTGCGGCCGACAATACCAATTGCCATCTGTATAACCTCAATAGTGTACGGGGCTGTTACCCGCTATGGCCGCCCATTTCAGAGCGTTACACCCGCTCAACGCTGGCTGAGCCTGGGTTTTTGTTAGAGCTTACTATTCTTTCTACTACTTAAGCCAGACTAATCTGAACTTCAACGCCTGCCGCCAGATCCAACTTCATCAAAGCATCAACCGTCTTCTCTGTTGGCTCTACGATATCCAACAACCGCTTATGGGTGCGAATCTCGTATTGATCTCTCGCATCTTTATTTACATGCGGAGAAATCAAAATGGTAAAACGTTCTTTACGAGTCGGCAACGGTATCGGTCCACGAATTTGTGCACCAGTACGTTTAGCCGTCTCAACAATCTCTTGCGTCGAAGCATCAATCAATTTGTGATCAAATGCTTTGAGGCGAATTCGAATACGCTGACCCTGCATGGAACCAAACTCCAACTATCAAAAGAGCCTACAGGTCCTACCCGTTAGGACCCTGAAAAAAGGAGGCGAGATATTAAGTCTGAGCCCCCTCCCTGTCAAGCAATAATCTAGGTCTTTCGAATGTTTTCTTGCGATCTAACGATGTTACTACTACAACACCAGCCAAACCACAAAAAAGCCACCCCAAAAAGCGGCCTTTTCATCCKATACCCACCCACTAGGGCAGGCATCTACATTGCKAACAAGATCGATTATTCAATAATYTTCGCTACAACACCTGCTCCTACGGTACGACCACCTTCACGGATCGCAAAACGTAGACCGCCTTCCATCGCAATGGGCGCAATCAGGGTAACAACCATTTGTACGTTGTCGCCTGGCATGACCATCTCTACGCCTTCAGGAAGCTCACAAGCACCCGTAACGTCGGTTGTGCGGAAGTAGAACTGTGGACGATAGCCTTTAAAGAAAGGTGTGTGTCGTCCGCCTTCGTCTTTTGACAAAACGTAGATTTCTGCTTCAAATTTGGTGTGCGGGTTAATCGATCCAGGCTTGGCCAATACTTGACCACGCTCTACATCTTCTCGCTTGGTGCCACGAAGAAGTACACCAACGTTTTCACCCGCACGGCCTTCGTCAAGCAGCTTGCGGAACATTTCTACACCGGTACACGTCGTTTTAACGGTTTCTTTAATACCGATGATTTCAATTTCTTCACCCACGTTGACGATACCACGCTCTATTCGACCGGTAACAACTGTACCGCGGCCTGAGATGGAGAAGACGTCTTCAATGGGCATCAGGAAGGGTTGGTCTATAGCACGCTCTGGCTCTGGAATGTAGGAGTCCAAAACTTCTATCAGTTTTCTAACGGCGGTAGTACCCAGCTCGTTATCATCTTCGCCGTTGAGGGCCATCAGTGCAGAACCAGCAATRATTGGGGTATCGTCACCGGGGAATTCGTAGGCATCCAGCAGCTCACGCAGCTCCATTTCTACGAGTTCGATCATTTCGTTGTATTCTTCTGAACCAACTCCGCCGCAATCTTCTGCCAGCAAGTCTGCTTTGTTCAGGAATACGACAACGTAAGGCACGCCAACTTGACGGGCCAACAGGATGTGTTCACGGGTTTGAGGCATGGGACCATCGGTCGCACCACACACCAATATAGCGCCGTCCATTTGGGCTGCACCGGTAATCATGTTTTTTACATAATCGGCGTGACCTGGACAATCAACGTGGGCGTAGTGACGATCCGGGGATTCATATTCTACGTGGGAGGTGGCGATGGTGATGCCGCGCTCACGTTCTTCTGGCGCATTATCAATGCCGTCAAAGGCAACCATTTCTCCGCCCCATACTTCCGCACATACGCGGGTAAGCGCTGCAGTCAGAGTCGTTTTACCATGGTCAACGTGACCTATTGTGCCCACATTGATGTGGGGCTTATTACGTTCAAACTTTTCCTTAGCCATAAAAAGCACTCCTCTATCAAAATTGACACTAAAAAAACTAAAATCAACGAGACATTTTCTCGAAGAATACTGGAGCTCATAACCGGATTTGAACCGGTGACCTCTTCCTTACCAAGGAAGTGCTCTACCGACTGAGCTATATGAGCATTAACCTTCACCGCCGGCAGTATCTGGAGCGGGTAGCGGGAATCGAACCCGCATCATCAGCTTGGAAGGCTGAGGTTCTACCGTTGAACCATACCCGCCTAAAACCGCTATCAAGCAGGTCAACCCTGCCCAGCATCACCCGATTCATTCTGAACCATAGATACTGTGATTCCTGCTAGCCAAACGCTCTAGCTAAATTTCCGAAGGGGCCAATCCTTCTATAGCACCAGTAATTGGCACACACCATATATTTGGTGCAGGGGGGTGGATTCGAACCACCGAAGCTTTCGCGTCAGAGTTACAGTCTGATCCCTTTGGCCACTCGGGAACCCCTGCGAAAAAGGCTGGACATTGTCCACACCTACAGCCCGGCTGTCAAATGCAATTACTTGGCAGTCGTTCTGAGGAATATTGGAGCTGGCGAGAGGAGTCGAACCCCCGACCGGCTGATTACAAGTCAGCTGCTCTACCAACTGAGCTACGCCAGCCCAAAACCTATACTTAAATAGGGAGCGCGATTCTAGAGAATGTTGGCACTATAATCAACCGTTGGTATGCCAACAAAATGGGTTTTTACAGATTTTATTTTTGTATGCCAAAAAATAGAATATTTTTTATACAGAATTAGGTGATGCTTTATCAACTCGTCTGGGCGAGCCACAAACAACATCCTCCATCACCACTGGATATATGTCACTACCCATATCAATATCCTGCACAAAGGATGCAGGCAGTTCAGCTGCATTTTGTTTTTTTATTTCTAGCCAATATGCTACTTGTTTTCGAGGTATAACTTTTACCTCCACCCCAAAACCTTGGGCAATTAATTTTTGCTGATATCTCTTTGTATTTTGCTCATCACCAAATACACCTAAAGTTATGCCGTAGCGATACTCACCATCAGCAATGATATAACTTTCGATATCACTTGATTGCAACTCTACCAAAAGTTTTTTTGCTGCCGTTTCACCTTCCTGGGGAGGAATAATCATCCAATAATCCTTATGAACAACGATGTCTGTCTCAAAAAGATCCGAACTGATTTTTTGAGCTAAAAGTATATCTCGAATTCCAGCAGCTTCATTTTCATTAAAGAACGGCCCCAATGATAGGCATTCTTCTGYAATCTCCACCCTAGACACTTGCARAYTTKCTACCTCTGCTACCTCTGCTACCTCTGCTACCTCTGCTACCTCTGCTACCTCTGCTACCTCTGCTACCTCNGNNRYCTCKGYYWCSKYYKCKRYCTCGGTCTCGGTCTCGGTCTCGGTCTCGGTCTCGGTCAAATTATTTTCTGCAATAACTAAGCTCTCAACATCGAGGTTTTGGCGTTGTTTTTTTCCTTGAATCTCTACGGTAACTCCACGCTGGAGAGCCTCGCGCTCTCGAACTAAAACCAACGTGCCAGAATCACGCTCCCGCACCAGCGTTGATCTATCTGCATTTTTATTCAACCGATAATCGGCAGCAGAACTAAACCAATAGAAAGCTAGAATATTAGCCAGTATCAATACAAAAAACAGCCAGCGCATTTCTTACCCTTGAATTTTCCCTAAGGAGCCACGAACGTTAATCCATCCAAAACTAATTCTGCATCAAAGTATGCCGAATCATCCAGCACAGCCATCAAGTGACGACCATCACCACCTGTTATTACAACCTGAACCAACTGATCATTTACCAGTAAACTTTTAACAACGGATTTAATCATGGACTGCACCATCAGCAAGCTTCCCTGGGTCACCGCKCGCTCCGTAGAACTTCCCGGCTCTACACTAGRAGAACCCTTTGACTTCACCTTYACTTKGCTAGTGCCATCAAATAAAGCCTGATGCATCATTTCTAARCCAGGAACGATATACCCACCTAAATGCTGCCCATTATTATCTATAAGATCTACTGTAATCGCACTACCAGCATCAACCACAACACAGGGCTGATGAAAATGCTGATATGCCGCGACCACCGCCAGCCAACGGTCCACACCCAAAGTAGGCGGATCATCGTAACCACAGGTTACTCCGGCAACAACTTTAGTTGTTTTGGCCTCTATCAACGGGCAACCCCATTGCTCAGCTTGCTGCGTTACTTTTTCAATAACAGCTCTATCAGCAACGCAGGCTAATCGTATTTTATTGGGCAGCTGTTCTTGCCCAAAAGAACACAACCATTTATTAACATCCTCTTTAACAAGACTCCCTCGAGAATGAACCCCATCATCTAACAAGGTACGCCACTTTATTCGGGTATTACCCACATCAATTTCGAGGATCATTCTGCTGCCCGCAAGCTAATCTCACCACCACTAATAATCTGCACCTGGCCATTGACCTCAAATTTCAAAGCTCCGCTATCGTCGACACCTCTAGCTATTCCCTCTACCGACTTATTGATCATCAATAATTTTATCGGCCTATCGGCATAGGCATCATGCTGAAGCCATTCATCCCGACAACCAGCAAAACCCTCTAGATGATATTTTCCCAACAACAACAGAAGCTCATCAACAATTACTCCGGCCAACTCACTTCTACCCACATCGGCAGACAATAGTTCATCAATATTTGTCCAATCTTGATCAATGGCTGAAGAATTGTGATTACGCATTCCTACATTGAGGCCAACGCCGACGACAACCTGACAAAACCCTGAGGGATCGCCAATAACCTCCAACAAAATCCCACCAGCCTTTTTTTGTTGCCATAACAAGTCATTGGGCCACTTCAACTCAATACCTTCGGCACCACAGCGTTTAAGCCCACGCAGCACAGCAACACCTACAGCAAGACTCAATCCTTCTATCGCCTGAACACCACCTTCAAAACCCCATACGAGGGATAAATAGAGATTACAACCATAGGGGCTTACCCACTGACGACCACGGCGGCCTCTGCCGCTCACTTGCTGCTCAGCAATAATCACAGACCCCGAGGCATCACCCTTCTCGGCTTGCTGTCTGGCAAGCTCATTGGTGGAAGACACCGAGGACTGAAGTTCTAGTTTCGCAAGTAACGCCTGTGCAGTTATCGACAGTTCATTACAAATCAACTCCTCCACCAATAAATCAAGGCCACCAAGGATGCGGTAGCCACAGCCTTTTTGAGATTCTACCAACAATCCCAAGGCCTCAATCTTCTGCATTTGCTTCCAGATAGCCGTACGAGATATACCGAGCGATTTCCCTAGCTCTTCGCCGGAATGATATTCACCATCACTCAGAATTTGTAACAACCGATCCACTACACTCTTCCCATTACAACTTTCTTATTAAAACCTTACTTATTAAAACAAGGCCCCAGCATTTCGCCATACAAAACGAACCCCAACCACCAACAACAGGACGGCGAAGCCTATGCGTAAAATATCTGCTGGCAGTTGATGCGCTAATTTGGCACCCCATTTGGCAGAAAATGCACTGGCACACACAATACCTATAAAGGCTGGCAAGTACACAAACCCCCAAGCACCTGCAGGTAAATCCACTTCTCCCCAACCTTGAATCAAGTATATAAATACGCCACTTACAGCGATAGGCAAACCACAGGCCGCCGATGTAGCCACTGCATTTTTCATCGGCACTTTAAACCAGGACAAGCCAGGTACAGATAGTGAGCCCCCTCCAATCCCAAARATACTGGATACAAATCCAATCACAGCCCCCATTACGCTCTTACCAACAACCCCCGGCAGAGAGCGAGCACCATCCGGGCGCAATGAGAGAGCCATCGTCATTGCAACCAAACATAGAAAAACACCAAAACTTAACTGCAAKACCGGACCACCAATACTAACGGCAAAGGTAGCACCAAAAGCTGCTCCGACAATGATTCCTGGAGTCAGCCAAATAACTACCGGCCACAAAACAGCACCACGTTTATGATGGGCAAAAATGGAACTGATAGAGGTAATTACAATGGTGGCAAGAGATGTACCTATCGCCAAATGAGTGAGTATCTCCTGAGAAAAYCCCTGCGTCGTGAAGGTGAAAATCAGAATGGGTACAATAACAACGCCACCACTCAACCCAAACAGACCACTGATTAGCCCCGCAACGACACCCAAGCATAGATAGAGCGCATAAATTTCCATTCTAAACCAATAATAATTCAAWTGAGTAAACAGMGTCATTATGCCTGATATGGCACCAATGTGAGCAACGGCATGCACTTTGCTAAACGTAAAATGGTTTAGTCTTTTCTTAATATTACGAACAAAGACTGTGGATAAACTTGTGAAATTGCCTATCATCAGCGCCAACGATAGCTGAGAATTAGAAGCAATACCGCTTGGCTTTATTGGTCGACAATTAAACCCATCTTAATCACCCGGCCCAAATGGAACCAAGCAGGAGACACACSATGAACAAAAATATTTATGAGTTATTCCGATCCAGGTTTCCTGCTGAACCGAAAGCAGTCTTTCTTGAACACGAACAGGGAAACCTTCTTTACAGCCAAGTTGAAAATGAAACAGGACAGCTAGCAGGTCTTCTTAAACAGCTCGATGTAAAAAAGGGCAATCGAATCATTGTACAAGTGGATAAATCTGCTGAAGCGGTATTACTCTACCTTGCCTGCCTTCGTACAGGGGCAATTTTTATCCCACTGAATACGGCCTATACAGCCCAGGAAGTAAGATACTTTATGGAGGATGCCAATCCCCATTTGATCGTGTGTCGTCCCCAGGACCTTGAAACAATTACCGGTTGTGCCAAGGAGTTGAATATCCCTCACGTTATGACACTTGATGRCCAAGGCAACGGTAGCTTGATCGATTCAAAGTCCACTGCACCCATCAACAATGATACTGAACACTCTGAAGGCAGTGATACTGCATGCATTCTCTACACATCAGGTACCACTGGCCGCCCCAAAGGMGCAATGCTGTCCCATGATAATTTATCCTCCAATGCCAAGGTTCTTCACAACTACTGGGGCTGGGAAGAGGGCGATGTACTGCTTCATGCGCTCCCCATCTTTCACGTCCATGGCCTGTTTGTTGCTTTGCATTGTGCGCTGCTAAATGGCTCCAAAGTTATTTTCTTATCAAAATTTTCATTACCTGCCATCAAAGAAAGCCTACCKCATTCCACCGTCATGATGGGGGTTCCCACTTTTTACGTTCGTCTGCTGGAAGATCCAGAATTTAACAAAGACATGTGTAAGAACATGAGGCTATTTATTGCTGGATCAGCACCACTACACTCAGAAACTTTTAAGGAATTTGAGGCCGTCAGTGGCCACAAAATACTTGAACGCTATGGTATGACTGAAGCGGGAATGATTACCTCGAACCCCTACGGCGGCGATCGTGTTCCCAGTACCGTGGGTTATGCACTTCCTGACGTATCTGCTCGGGTTGCCGATGATACTGGCAGTGAAGTACCACGGGGTGAAGTAGGAATACTCGAGATTAAAGGGCCCAATGTGTTTCAGGGCTATTGGTGTATGCCCGAGAAGACCGCTGAAGAATTCCGTAAAGACGGCTTTTTTATCACTGGCGATATGGCGACCATGGATGATGAAGGTCGTATCAGCATCGTTGGCCGCGCAAAAGATCTGGTGATTTCCGGTGGTTTCAACGTTTACCCCAAAGAAGTAGAGAACGCCATTGATGAAATGGAAGGAGTTAACGAGTCTGCCGTCATCGGCATTCAACACCCTGATTTCGGCGAAGGTGTCACTGCGGTAATTGTAAAAGAAGTAAAATCAGGTATCACCGAAGAACAGATAATGGCATTCCTAAAAGATAAAATTGCTCGGTTCAAACAACCACAAAAGATCTTCTTTGTGGACGAACTCCCCCGCAACACTATGGGAAAAGTTCAGAAAAAGGCACTACGGAATACCTACCATGGCATCTATCAAAGTTAAATCAAACCTAGCTGCCCCTTAAAACTAGAAAGCCCTACTAATGTTTATAGGCCCGAGGATCTTAGCAGTTTACTATTTTTAACTAGGCCCTTTTACCTCTTATAGATTTCCCCCATATTGATAGCGTAATAATGCCCCTTCAGCACCAGTTACAGGGCGTTCCTTATGACTAAACACACATAAAAAAACGCCCTGACTCTAATGAATCAGGGCGTTTTAATTTAAATCCTGGCGATGACCTACTCTCACATGGGGAAACCCCACACTACCATCGGCGATACATCGTTTCACTACTGAGTTCGGGATGGGATCAGGTGGTACCAATGCTCTATGGTCGCCAGGAAAACTTGTATGAATGCGAAGCTCTCTTGTTTCCCAACTTAACGGGAGAGTAATTTGCTTCGAATTCAAATAGGGTCGTAAAAATGTTAAAGCAACGAGTGTTAATTCAAGATATACATCTGTTCGTAATGCAATCATCTCTATTATATGGTCAAGCCTCACGGGCAATTAGTACTGGTTAGCTCAACGCTTCACAGCGCTTCCACATCCAGCCTATCAACGTCCTAGTCTTGAACGGCCCTTTAGGGGACTTAAAGTCCCAGGGAGATCTAATCTTGGAGGGGGCTTCCCGCTTAGATGCTTTCAGCGGTTATCCTGTCCAAACGTAGCTACCGGGCAATGCCATTGGCATGACAACCCGAACACCAGAGGTTTGTCCACTTCGGTCCTCTCGTACTAGAAGCAGCTCTCCTCAAATCTCCAACGCCCACGACAGATAGGGACCGAACTGTCTCACGACGTTCTAAACCCAGCTCGCGTACCACTTTAAATGGCGAACAGCCATACCCTTGGGACCGGCTTCAGCCCCAGG
>NVXH01000014.1 GCA_002746985.1 Porticoccaceae bacterium
ATAATCGGCAAGCTCTATAAGCCGTTTAAGTAATCGACCRCCTTCTGAGCCTGTGCCGAGGCTTTAAAGATATGTTTGCTATCGTTCTTTAAAGCCTGCAACCATGATTTTATATAAATGGCGTGATCGTCTCGCGTCTGTTGTTTTATACCAAACTTGGCACATAAGAACGCTGATCCAAGCTCGGCTATAAGCTCCTCAAAGGCGTAGCCTTGCTTATCCTTAACCGTTAGCGGTTTTCGGTCTAAACGTGCTGTGCCACCTGTCCAGTGGGTTAATTCATGCAACAACACCGCATARTAGTTTTCTGTYGCGCTCTGYTCMCCATCAAAAAACTGATTTTCTTTWGGCATTGTGATTTTATCTAGCAGTGGCGARAARGAMGCTTTTGCMCCTGTCTCAATAACGGCTTTYGTTTTTTCTACAAATTGYTCAATCTCMGCTATYTTTTCAACGGTGCCGAAWAYYTCCTYTGTGCTGTCGGCYTCTKGTTCGTAACCGTCTACTTGATCGGCATTAAAAACGCAGTARGATTTCAGCATATTGTAAAAGCTCTTTTCATCCTGTCCGCCTGACTGCGCCTCTTCTTTGTTTTCTACTTTTTTGTAATAGATAATCTGTGATGACTTCTGGCCTTTTTTTACCTGTGCGCCTCGCTCTTTCCACTGCTGATAGGTTGCCCACTCATTAGATGCAAAGCTCTGTTCACTCTGGACGCACCACAAAAAMACKGTGTTTATKCCGTGGTAGTAATTTCCTGTGGTTGGGTTCATTGGTGGAAGATCAGAAAAGATTTGTGCAAACGGGGCTTTATAATCGCTTAACTCCACTTTTTCTAATGCTTTAATGATGTAGTTTGTAATTTCCTGACAGATGTCTTTTTTCATTGTCTTAGTCCTTTTCAATTCGGTTAAGGGTCACTGACCCGCGAAACGCGCGTCATGAACCTCTGCCGACTAGGGCGACTAGCGGACGTGAAAAAATCAGGAAAAATCGTGACCGATGGCGCGGGCAGGAGCGACAGCGACAACACGGCGGTCATCTATTATTCTTGATTTTGAGGGGAACAAGACCCCCTCAATCTTTGTTAAAATAAACCGTACCGCTTTAGAAAAGCGGTGCATTATCAAGCGGGGCGTTGCGGGGTGTCCCCGCAGATAGGGGTATCGGAAAACGCAATCTTGATTGCGATTGCAGTAGGGGAAAGGCCTTTCCCCAACATAGAACTGGCATAAAACCCTTACTGGTTAAGGTTTACTTAAACTAAAGGCTGTAAAATTAGGATATGGGCAAAGACGTAGAATGGCGCGTTGAGGATTACATTAATCGGCTCTTACCTAAAARACATGGGTTATCCAAWGARTTTCAGAAGAAAACCCAGCAGTACATAAGTGACGAAGACGTTACAGATGCCATGATCGAAGACTGTTATATAATAATGGCTCATATCRTTAAGAAAAATGGCATTCAATATCTGCCTATCTTTGAGAGACTACATGCGGAGCAAGAAATCCGACAAAAGCAGAAGGATATGTTATCCAAAGCGCTAGAAATTTCAGATACACACCCTTTGAAGCACTAGATATCTAGGGCTATTTTGTTCATGTARGTATGTTTCAATTCTAGGTCAGCGCCCTTGCCATAGATCGTCCGACCTTTATATTTATGCCCCATCAAAGCGGCAATTGTTTTTTCAGGCACTTCTGCATTTACCAACCGATCATCAAAACTGTGCCTTAAGCTGTAAACACTGTGTTTTGGCGAAGGTAATAGATCATTCTCTTTTAGAAATTTATTGGTCGTACTTGAAAGTAAATCAGCCTTACAATAATACTGATCAAATCCATCTGGTAGCTGTTTAAACGCATAAAGAGAAGCACCCACTAAAGGTATTTTTCGCTCACTTTGCGCCGTTTTTAGTGTCCTTCCTTTATGCGGACGAATATCTATAAACGGAATATCAGCATCTAATCTGATATCCTTCTTTCTTAGACCGACCAGTTCTGAATTTCTTGCCCCTGTATCCGCCATTGCGTATAGAAACAACGTGCATTCCYTATTTAATCCACTGAGATTATCTAAGTCGAGCAGTGTATCGGTAATAAATYGGGTAYTAAATGGCACWCCKCGACGTTTTTCTTCTGCAAAACGCAACCTGTCAAATAGCCCGCTTAAATCAATCTCCATCCTTTTATCATCACAGACATAAGACAATATCTGTTTGATAAACGAAAATTGCTTATTAGCCGTGTTAGCTGTTAGACCTTCTGAAATTAATCGACCGTGCCATGTCTTCCTAAAATCGAGTGTGTCATCGCGTGTTATTTCTCTAACATCTTTATCGCCGATAATCTCTAGAAAATTACTTACGGCTTTCGCGCGAGGGTTTYTCCATTTACTAAAYTGATGATCGCTTTTATCCATTAAATTAGGTCTTTCAAAATCAACAAAATCTGTAAAGGCTTGTTGAARYGAATACYGCTCGCTTTCATTCGAGCCTAATGCAATTGCTAGATYRTTTTTMTTCTGRTCTTGTWCATCACTAACACTATAWACCCTTGARACGATGCTACCGATACCCTTGTCGGCWACMTCCCTTGTTGTATGCGAWGAGGCCAARCTATTCTGTGAATGGAAAACYGCATCTTCAAGCATATTGTCCTTTTCTAAATCGCCGTTAAATGCCATATGCGACCAAATCTTTTCCAATTCYGCATTTAGAATTTGTGCGCGTTGCATCGCAACAATCTCCGAATCAGTTTTCAGCGTAACTTTAATATATTTTTGTTGAGGGTTATAAAATCTCATATACATTTTGGGAATACGGCGCATAAAATGAAACCACTTCCCTCTTTTAATTATGTTCTTCATGTTTACCAATATGTTATCCAAAATGACTACCAAATCTGCTCATATAAGGAATATAGAGCTATTGCCAAATGGTCAACAAAAAAATATAACCCCATGTTTTCAACGGGCTAAACTGGATATGACGGATATTTAAAGAGGRAATTTTGGTGGTGGGAGTAGGATTTGAACATAAGGATTAAGCGGATATAAGCCATTGAAATACAACAAAAGACCCCCAATCCATATAGGGCGATGTATACCAAAATGATTGCCAAARTGTATACCGTTTTTATTAACCCTCTATTCCTTTTCGAGCTTAAATTAACATAGGTTCAATTCTAACTTTATGCTTCCTCTGATAAGCAGATAGCCTATGTGAGCGGAAAACGGCGCTATTAGAAAACAAGCAACATCAAAATCCGTATTTCTCTTTCCTAAGTTTAAAGGCTCTTTCTCCCCCTTCCATGATGGATGTTATCTCATTTCGAATTTCTTTCTTGTCTATAGAGCCTTCGTATTTGATATGGCCTTTAGTCTGCTCACTCGTTTCATTATAGTCACAACAAATAACCAATTCTGAGTCTCCATTTACTACGAGGTTCGCATTATGACTACTGAAAATAATTTGTCTCTTCTTCTTTGACCCCCATAAGTTTGTTATAATTTTCTCGATTGCTMTATTATCAATATCATCTTCAGGCTGGTCTATAATCAAAGGAAAGCCATCTTGGTTAAGAAGAACATTAAGCAAGGCGGTCGCTTGTTGACCAGCTRATGCGTCTTCAAAAGGTATTTCATCTCCCATTTCGTTGTGCGTTTGATAAGAAAATTTCGGAAGGAAATCAAGTTTAATAGACACAAGCCTTAAAAGACCTTCACTAGTCAGCCCCTCTGACATTTTTTTCTTATTTGCAGGGCTAAAACCTGTACTATCCAAAATTGGAGTGTGAGGCAATTCATCTTGAACATCAGGTGCTGAATTAAATTCGCTCAATGCTTTAAACTCATAAACGACATCATTCCATTTCTTCAAGGGCGCTGAAGAATTCAAGACTAATTCTGCCAGCTTCTCCGTTCTAGACTTATTAATATTCAGGCTACATGCAGAGAACACAGAATTAACTTCTACGCACATTTTTTCAACATCAATTGTTTTTGTAAAATCAGCCTTAATTAGACCGTCGGATAGCTCAGTAAATATTTTGGTGGAATCTTTTAACTTATCGATTTTCGATATCTGAAGGTCGACATAGCTCTTATAAAGACTGCCAAACTTTTCATCTGTCATATCTGTTTCTGACAGTAAAGACCGCTTCTGCCTAATCAATAACTCAAGCTTTTCTATCTTTTGCTCTAGCCCTTTAATAGCCGTTAAAGTTGATTGGCTAGATGTTGATTTTTCCTTCGCCTTCTTATAATCCAATTCGAATGCATTTCTAACATCAAGCCAAGTAGCATGTATTTCCTTATACTTAATAGTTGAATCGGAATGCAGTTTCTCAAGCTCTTGTATTGTCTTTATTGCACTCTCCAAAAAATTACTTCGCGACTCATTCAGACCTTGGAGAATTTCTTCATTCTCAAAAACTGTGGAACTATCACCATTTTTACTTTTATATGTTTCAAGCAGCTCCTTTAAAGGTCGAACAGCATCATGAACGGAAGAATACTCCAGAGAAACTTCATCAAAACGATTTTTTTCATTTACATATAATTTCGCACGATCTAATATTTTTTTGTCGTCCTCAGAAATTCCTTTCAGTCCACCACGAAGCTTTTCTATCTGAGATTTGAAAGACCCAATTTCTATTTCATTTTTTTTCAGGTCAGTATAAAGCTCCTTACTTGTGGAAAGCTTCTGATAAGCGGATTTTACTTCAGATAAAGCCCCGTCAACTTTTAAATCTATATCCTCAATTTCTTTTGAAATAGGTTGTTCAATAAATCGCTTTAGTTCGTCTGAGCGAACTGAAATACTGCTTAATTGTTTTTGACTATAAGCTTGAATAGGTAGTAGCTCTTGAACCTGACTTGGCCTGACTGACTGAAACTCACCATCCCCAATTTTTAACAACACGTCTTCAGACTTCGGATTGCGCTTTACTATATGCCTAGTGCCATTTACGATAAAAAACACTCTCACTTCACCATCGACATCTTTGAGAGTTTTATCGATTAGAGTATTACGTCTTCTAAGTATGTCGGATTGAGCATCACCTTTTCCAAACCCTTCAGTCTGGTCGCATAATGCCCATCTCAAATATTCCAGTATCGTTGACTTACCTGTTCCCCTGCCTCCAATAATAGAATTTAGTTGTGGATTTAAGTTTAAATCAAACTTCGACAAAAAAGAGGAATTGGTGACATCAATTTTTTCGATATAAATGTTTGGCAGCTCTGGCTCAACAAGACTTATCCTTGATTCCTTGGCGAGACATGCCTGTCGCAAAGCTTCAGCCGTAGGCTCACGCCACTTTATCCATGTAGCAGTATCAAGCTCGGCTAGTGTTTTATCAGCTCTATAGTCGGTTGTTTGAATAACAGCAATAGATTTAAATCCCCATTCAAATACTTCTCCATTAAGTATCTTGATATATCCTGGATGACCACCTTCAAATTTACCATCGACATAGCCTCCAACGCTTGGCATTTTGGCGTAAGCTTCGTGAAACCCTTCTCTCATCAAAGTTTTATGGCCACCTTCCTTTATGTGAGGCAAAAAGATATATCGACCTTTTACGCCGTCAGTTCCATCTAGCTTTTTATATATATCGTTAATACTGCTTATGGTATCACTGGGAATTGCAACTGTTTGGATAGTCTTTGACTCTTCCTTTGCTGCCTGAGCGAGCGATAGTGAGCCAAGCACAGTAGGGAACAAAGCTTCTGGAAAATCTGCGTCGAGTATCAATAACCCCTGCATCGGTGGTTGATGAAAGGTCAATTCTATTCCCGGAAAAACTATGAGCTGTTGATCTTCTGGAATCGTGTCACCAACATCATCCAGCTCCGCCTTTGCCGCAGCTTTAATATATTCAAAGAAAACCATATCATGATGGTCAGTTATAGCTACTGCGTTTACGCCAGCGTCCCTGCATTCATGTACGAACGATTTTGAATAGGCTTCACGCTCCTCTTCAGTAACACAATTACCGCCCTTCCATCCTCTATCTCTGGGTGTGTGTACTTGAAGATCACACTTTTTGTAATGATTTCCTTGATCCATATTTTTAACCTACTTCGTTTCCTTCATATCAGTCATAATCTTTTAAAATCCAATCATCGTACTATTAGCTTAAACAAATTCTCAATATAACGAGCTTTGTCTTCTTTTTGGAATAGAACATGATTGTTTTTAAATTTTTTCTCATCCGATGCCCCTTTACTCCACCAATCAATATCTCGCTGATAAGTATTCGAAATGATAAAAGATTCCAAAACAATATCAGGATCACCTAATCGGTTCTGAATATCTTTAATTGTTTTATGAAAGCGTATTTTGGGATCATCAAAACCATGTATTCTGGTCAAGCCCTTGGGATCGATAAAGCATACATATTGCTTATCTTTAGCAACTAACCAAAGAATAAAGTCTGGATAAAAATTTCCCGCCTCGAAGAAACCTACACCTTTTCCTTTGCTTTGATTACGTAACAGGAATAGCTCTTTGTCATTAAAATATTCTGGCGTATTTACAAAGTGTTCTTTTAAATCTTGAACAAAGTCTCTCTCTCCATCATTCAAAGGAACGGGGGAAAGCTTCACAATTTCGTTATTCTTAAAATATATCAATGGCTGATATTGGTGGCGCGAGAAATCAAATGCCTTTAAAGCACCAAACGACCAAGAGTCTTTAAAAGTTCCATCTGAAAGTTTGTCCTTTAGTTCATTGATTTTATCAATCCATGATTGCTCATTTCTATCAATTGTCGCCTTATATTCATCAAAAAAGTTTTCATCAGCTTCCGTCACTTCATAATATTCCAAGTGAGGCGATTCATATTCCTGTTTACGGAAGTTGTAAAAACGCTCCGCATAYTTTTTCAGTAATGAAATTGCAATTTCTTGCCACATTTTKACACGTTCAAAATYKGTGACTTTCAAATCATCMGCAGGAATAAACAAGCGGTACCAACTAGGATCAGCAAGCAACTCTTTAATTTGATGTCTATTCAGTTGTAGGTTGTACCAAGATTTCTCATTTTTGTACTGCGCCAGTATGAAGTATATTTCGTTATAATCCAAAAATGCTAAGTGCTTCTGTTCCAAGATGCCTTCATTCAAATCTGTATCTATCGCTACCGCAGTTTGTCCAGATGATCGTCTTGCTTGAATTCTCGGATACCAATTGAGCGTAACWCGACCATGCATCTCYGAYGGTTGYGTCTCCAAAAAAGGTTTCTTCGCACGTTTGAATGGTTCRAYTTCTTCYTTAATACGTATTAACTTGAGGTCACTGCGAGATAAGCGCTTAATAACAGGTAATGTAATGACCTCTACCGTGTCTTCTCCGACACCTTCGGCCTCAAGATATTCTTCAAACTCTTTCATGTAATTTGACCGAATACCGAAGACGTTTAGGGTTTCTAACTGATCAATATACTCAGGGTGTTTTATACCTGGCAGGTGATTACTTCGTTTAAGTGAGAAATCATAACCACGCAAGCGCACACCGCGACCGAATAATTGAATAATTTCTGAACCTTCAGAACGTCCTACATTCATCAAGCCCATTGAGCATACACGCCAYGAACTCCAACCTTCGGTAAACTTCTTAGCACCAATCAATAAATTGATTGTAGAGCCTTTTTTATTAATGCCAGAAAATAACGACTGTGAAAAACTTTGATCCATGGCAACACAGTTTGGCAACTTGCCATCTGTTACTGCGGTTTCACACATTTTGTACAGCTTGGAAGAATCACCCACATTAATCACACCAAACCAATTATCTTCAGTGCTGCCTACACGTAAACCAATTTCATTGACACCACCTTTTAAATGCACAATATGCAAATTCGCRGGCACTTCCGCATTAAACACTTGTTTTAGTACATCGTTGAATACGGTAGCCGCTTGATCTGTTTTCCAGCATTTATGCAAATAAGGGAAGGCATTAGCAAAAATCAGGCGTGAACTCGCATCACGAAGATCATCTTGTTGCGTTATAAACTGCTCGATAAAACCAACGGTTTCACCTGCGGTATTGGCAACAAAGCGGGCAACAAACTTAATAATAGCCTGCACATCCGACACAGTATCAGCATTCGCTTCGTTCTTTGCTGTTACTTTTCCGCCCACAAATATCCATAAAGGRTCAGCCAATAGATATTCGGAAATAGTTTTTCCYTTATCCYTAAACAAACTTTTTTGCTGATAGAAGCGCAAGATACTGCCTGTTAGATAGAGCTGTACTTGCTCTTCTGACCATGCTTCGGCCAAATTTAAAATAAAGTGATCTTTACCGTAACCATCCCCATGAAAAAACTTGTAGGAATAATCAAACATGATGCATTTACAGTATTGCTGCACCAGTTGATATTTGTTGCTGGGCTTACCTTTCCCCGCAGGTGCCAAATCACTACCCGATGCGGCCTTAATAGCCTGACCAAAGGTCGCTGAATATTCAAAAGAAAAACCTTCTTCACAAAGCATTTCACGCTTTGCCATCCATTCCTTACCGCTGGCACCCCGATGCCCTTCATCCACTAACACCAAGTTATTACTTTCAAAGGATTCCACAGCGACTGACTTACCATCCGATGATTTGCCCACCTTGCTAGCCATTTGCAGTTTGTGAATGTCAATTATTTGTACAGAAGACTGCGTAAATAAACTACCGCCACCTTTAACAAATAAATCAGAACTGATATTTGAATCGTCTAGTTCTTCCTTATGTTGTACCGACAAACCTTCGTTGGGGGTTAATAAAATCGTTTTATTAAAAGCATGGCCTTTGCCGTGTTTTTTACTGTAATGTTCAAACTGTAAAATATTAACATGCATTATGAGCGTTTTTCCGCCACCCGTAGCAATCCATACCGCCAGTTTATTGAGATCAGATTCTACAAAGGGAAGAATACGTTCGCGCTCAATCAAGTTTTGGTTAAAATCAACCAAGAAATGATTTAACTCAGCACATAGACCTGATTTATCTGAAAAGTATCGCTCCAAATAATACTCCGTAAACAACATGGACAAATACTGAAAATATAGGGGGTACAAAGTATTGCCTGCATGATTACGCTTATTTGTAATGCTACGCCAGTGTTTAACGATATTATCATCGTACTCTCGTAAGGTATCATTTTTAACTACACGGGACTCTTCTGGTATCCAGCTCATTAGCTCATGCAAATAGCGACTACTATTCTCTTCATCAAACCCAATTAAATGGTCATCTGATAGGGTTTTACCTAACACTTCAAGCTTGTGAACACCAAATTGTTTTAGCATCCACTGACCAAGTACCAACTTTTCTTCAAAACGTGCCATGTTTAATGCTCCCTATACATCGCTCACATCAAACATTAATCGCTTGAATTCGATTTCCGTCATCTTCACTTTGGATTGTGGATCTTCCAATGTATGGTCGCCATTAACGTAGATATGATCGAATTCAGTATCTCTGGGGTTATAGCCCTGTTTATCGAGAAAGGATTCTAAAGCATCATTGTCTTTTTCTTTGGTATTACGCCAAACCACTAACACCGTTTCACCTTGCGGGTTAGTACCTGTTACCAGCTTAAAGCCTTTTAGCACATCAATGGTCTTGACGGTTAAGCCAATTAGGTAATTAAAGGTTTCTACCAAATCGACTGTAGTGGGCTTGGTCGCCCCGACACTGCCAGAACCAATATTGAGTTTGTAATTAAACGGGTCTTCAAATTGTTCTATATTGAGCAGTGAAGAGCTATCAGCAGTTTCAACATCCAGCCAGTAGCCGAGCATGTAGTCTTCATTCAGGCTCTGATTATCTTTCAAGAAGTCCTTATTGGTTTGATTAGAAGCTAGGTCAAGATTATTCAAGGCATCTTCGTATGATTCAAGAGTTATAGTTTTAATCATGCTTGAAACTCCATTGAGCGAACCATTCCTAATTATCGGCTTGGAATCACTCCATTGCTCTGCATAAATTGCTTTTTGAATCCTTGGCTTTAAGATACCGCCAAAATAATCTCCCTGATCGACCAAGATATACTTATGGTTTGCCTGATACTTTCGATTAATATTAATCGCAGCATGACCTGTAGTGCCTGAGCCAGCAAAATAATCTAAAATTGTACAGTTTTTATTGCCAAAAGATTGTGCCCAAATTCCAGTCTCTAGTGTGTTTATGGATTTTGGATAGTCAAACTTGCCACCTAACCCCATTGAATCAAGTAATGCTGTCCCGTGTGTCCCAGCATTAAAATCAGATGATGTCCAATTGCTAAATAATGTTTCTCTTTTTCCAACATGTTGTATGATTTGGTAAACGGTGTTCGTACCTGTTACTTTGAGTTCATTTGCCTCAGCTCTTTTAGAGCCTGTAACATAGGAGGAGCGCCATACTCGCTCTTCTCCTCTTGAATTAATAGGATAAATTCTCTGATAACCTTCCTCGGTAACATCTAATGGGTAATCATTGCCAAGAGGAACTGGCTCCTCTACGCCAACAACTTTATTATTGGAATCAACTAATAAAGCATAAAAACTTCTCCACCTAAACTCTCTCCAGTTATTTTCCCCTCTACCACTTCTCATGAAAGCACGTTCCTCAACACCGTCATCCACAGGCTTTCCTTTATATTGAAGTGATCCATCATCATTTAGAATAATGTAATACTCATGTGTTCGGGAAAGAAGGCCGCCTGAACCTTGCGGATGATGATTCACTACGATCATAGAGCGGTCTGCATTTGGGAAAGCTTGATCAAGAAGACTAGTTAGATTAACCATTTCATAGTCATCTATTGCCCACCCTATTGAATAGTTATCACTTAGCATGTGCTTCATGGATGCTAACGTGTTTGAAATCAAAGATAACCAAGAGGAATGCTCAAAACTATTTTTATATAGAATCTTGGAATAATCGGTATTGTAAGGGGGGTCTAAATAAACAATGTCAATTGAATTAATATAACGTTTTTGTAAGAAATTAACTGCTTGAAGATTATCTGAATTAATTAAGACACCTTCGCATTGACTATCAATATCATCAACCCCCACAAGTAGCGCGTCTCTAAAATCACTTCCGAAATATTTTGTATCAACAATTAAATGCATCACATACGGCAAGCTACAAAATTGTTTTTCGTCTAAATCCTTGTAATCTTTATCAAGCTGCTCCCTATCAATTGCAAAAAGTTCTTCCCACTCAGCCAGTTGCTCTTCATTAGAAAATATTACTTCAAAGAGTTCTTCATTAAATGGAACACGATCCAAGGTAATACAGTAGTTTGCTTCAATCACAAACTTCTTCTTCAGCCACATTTTTTTCTGAAAGTCTTCAAGCTGTGCCAACATGCGAATAACCTTTTTCGCAATGGATCGAATGATTTTTATCTTTCGCAACTGCTGTTCAGTAACACTGAATGCGGCCTCATCTATGTCATCAAGAAATAACACTTCATTTTTAATGAAAAAATCCAACTCCCGACTTAGAAATCCACCTAAGTCTTTATGAATAAAGTAGTCAAAGGTGTTGCGAGCGGTGTACTCATTCAGGTGACGCTCAAGCAATGTACGATTTGGTTTGGCTTCTGTCGGGGCTGGCGCTTTGAGAATGGTTAGCCACTCATCAAAATTCACTTGCGCCAAAAGTGTTTCAACCGCGGCCTCATTGAGCTTTTCTTGCTTCTGTTTGCCTACAGGAATGAAATTGAAATGAATCAGCAATTCACCATCCTCTTCACTTAACGGGCACTCCTCATCCAATACAAAACGCCGCTCTTCTCCTGACTTGGCCTTTATGTTGTCTTTTTCTGTATCAGCTTCCATCAGCTTAATACGCACACTTTTTTTATCATCATTCGCCAAGAACGCATAATCACGTAAGTGTTCTGAAGACTTAATATAGTATTGATCGTGGTTTGCCCAATAGAGCTTAACTTCTTCCCCTTGATAGGGAATTGCATAAGTGTCTGCCTTGTAACGACGCTGGGAAATAAAATCTCCTTGATCATAATAGCGGCTAAAGAACGTATGCAATTTTGAAAACACATCATTTTCTAGAGCTGTGGCATCAACGGCATTAGCCCTTTTGGCTTTTATTTTTAATACGGCTGGGGCATTTTCAGGATCAGGCGCGCCAAAGCTTTTAGCCTGCTCAATAGCGGTGCTTAGTTCTTGCTGTAAATCACCTTGACCTTCTGAGCTATAATCATCAAAAGCTTGCTTCACTTGTGGCAATAAATCGTCTTCAAGAAATTTATTAATATCATCCCGCTTTTGATTCATGATGCGATAAATACCAAAATCTAAATCGGCTTTATCCATTTCAAAAATGGTTTGCAGAGTTTTTATTAATTTCTTATATGATTCACTCATTGGTTGCTCCTAATGCACTTACTCATTTCTATACGACTTTCCAGCCAATAGTAAATAGGTTTTCTGTTGTCGTTTTTTGATTTAAGCGTTTTTCTAGGGCTTCGATCAATTCATCACGTTTTTCTAAAATTTCATCTTCAACATCAAATATCTGTTGCCGCTGTTTTCGTTGTTTGCGCTCTTCCTGTTTTATTTTCTCTTGGAAGTCCTTTTGATCATCTAACGATGGCGATTGTCTTGACTCACGCTTAAGCGCCTTGATTTTAGCTTTAGTGTCTAGCAGGGCTTGCTCTGCTCCCGTTACTTTGTCATCAGCCCATTTCTCAAGCCTATCTCGCTCTACTTGGAAGTGTTCGTTGTTAGCTTCAAGTACCAGACTTATTCTTGCCTCTATTTGGCGTTGCTGTGTTTCTTGTAATTTATCTTGCAGCTTCTCACCTGAACCAACCCTTATGTTGTCATAGCTATTTTCAACGCCATCGTCCGTAATATCAGCCATACATTGAAAAAGTTGCTCGCAAGACTCTTGATCAACCAATGTCCCCTTATTAGTTAGAGCCGTAAATATAAGATGCTCCTCCTCCTGAAAAGAATGGATGCTGAGTTTATTCAATATCAGCAATCCCGACTGACCTTTTATTTGATCCACGATTGATAGCTTGGTTGGGTGTTGGCTTACATTAAAAACAACGGTCTTATTCCCGCCATCACAGTCAATCAGCTTTGCTGAATCTATAATGAATTCACCCAAAGCATGATTCATTCTTAATATGTGATGATTAGGTGCAGGGTCTACTCCTTTTTGTATTAACTCATAACGCCCTTTAGGACATTCCACTTGATGCGACTTAAGTGAAGGCACTGCGCTTAATAAAAACTGATAATTAGCATCATCAAATTCTGCCATTTCAACTAATTGGTGCTTTGTTAGCGCCCAAAATATCCTAGCAATTTTATCTAAGCGTTTTTCCGCCTCAGCGAGCTGTATACGCAATAGGTCGTGAATATCTTCATCGAAATTTTCTATCAGTAATTTTTGGGTTTCTTCCATTTTTTCATTGATGTTACTTTCAAGCTCTTTTTGTAATTTCTCAAAGGCATTTTCAATTTCTTTTGGTTTACGGCAAGTCTCATAGATAGTCAGAATACGTTTTTCAAAATCGATGCCGCTTTCTATTCGTCCAAGCACGTCATCAGAAGCACCAAACACTCCATCAAACAAATTAAATTTTTCTGTAAGAAGCTCTAAAACACGCCTATCTGCCTGATTGCGCTTATTAAGGAAGTTAATCACGACAACATCGTGCTTTTGCCCATAGCGATGACAGCGACCAATACGTTGCTCTACTCGCTGAGGGTTCCAAGGYAARTCRTAGTTAATTAGTAATGAACAGAATTGTAAATTAACRCCTTCTGCTGCGGCTTCTGTAGCAATCATTATTTCTGCGTCTGATTTAAAGTAATCGATAATGGCGCTTCTTTTATCAATTTGTGCCGAACCTGTTAGGGCATCCGATCCTTCGTTTTCTTCCTTCCAATCCCCATAAATTTCTTTGATTTTTGGCGTGTTATTCGTACCGCTAAATGTGATTAATTTGTCTCGATAACCATTCGCTGATAAAAACTCATCTAAATATTCTTGCGTTCTTCTCGACTCAGTAAAAATGATCATTTTACGAGAAGCGCCTATTTGTTTCATTTTCTTAAAGCCGACATCAATTGCTTGAAGTAACGATTTGGCTTTGGTATCGACTTTTATCTGGTTAGCTTGCTCTATGAAACCTGTTAACTCTTCAATTTCATTATTTATTTTTTGAATATTCTCTTTAACTTCTTTTTTTTCTTCATTTTCGTCCGATAAGAATGGGGAATCTTCTTCACCCAAGCTATCACCTTCGAATAGAGCATCATCTAAATAGTCATCTTCAAGGTCATCGTCTTTTATTAGTTGTTCAAGAAAGTTATCGTTTTCGAGCTTGTCATCTCTTAGTAGCTCCAATCTTGTTTTAATGGCCTTCAAGGTATTCACAACTGCATAGGACGATGAAGCTAATAATTTTCTAATAATTAACGAAGTRAGATGCCTCTGTCGCCGTGGCAAAGCGAATGAATCTTCTTTTAATAAAAAGGTAGAAATAGACTCATATAAAGCTTGCTCCTCATCAGTTGGTATAAATGGCTGAGTAATTGTTCTACGCTCTGTATAGGGTACATATTCCAGTACCTGTTTACGCAAAGTTCGATGCACAAAAGTATCAAGCCTTTCTCGTAACTCTGGCAAATCTCCTGCGGAACTCATGTACTGCTTTCGGAAGGCCTTATCATCACCGAAAAGATGTTCATCAATAACCGTAGATAAACCGTATAACTCAATTAGTGAATTTTGTAATGGCGTTGCTGTTAGGAGAAGTTTTTGTCTACCATCTAACGCTCTTTTTAAYGCCTGCCCCATTTTGTTCTTTGGTCTGTRTGAGTTRCGAAGTTTATGYGCCTCATCAATAACYACAAGATTCCAWGGGAYAGCTAATARTWMTTCTTCCAGTCGTGCCGCATAGTGATACGACATGATGATGACTTTCTTTTGGGACAGTGGGTTATAAATACCCGCTTTTTTTTGCTTTCTAACGGTTGGAGTATCAAGAATTTGACAGGGCAGATTAAATTTTTCTTGCAACTCTGCTGCCCACTGTCGCCTTAGCGAGGCAGGGCAAATGATAAGAAGCTTGCGTTTCCGCTCTGCCCAATACTGACTAATAACTAAACCTGCTTCAATAGTTTTACCCAAACCGACTTCATCGGCCAGTATCACACCTTTATTTAAAGGATTTGCCAGAGCAAATAAGGCCGCTTCAATTTGATGTGGGTTCAGATCGACTGAGGCATCAAATAAAGACTGAGACAAACGATCTACGCCATCAGCGGAATGCTGAAGCGTTAGCTCATGAGCATAATATTTTGCGTGGTAATCGGTAATCACTAAAATTTCATTCCTTTAGTTATTCTTTTTCTGTTCATCTATCCACTTTTCAATATCTACTTTTCTAAACCGCCAGCTCCCACCAACCTTAAATCCTGGCAACTTGCCATTTTGGGCAAGCCTATATGCCGTCTTTTCAGCCAGTTTTAGGTACTCAGCGACATCTTTCAAAGTCAAAATTTCATCATTCATAGCGCAATCCAATGAATAGCCTAAGTGAGAGAATAGGGCAAAATAGAGCAACCTACAATAAGCTTATAATATTGATGGCTTTTATGCCTTATACCGTGCTGAAAGAGTGTTTTAATCGGATGGAAACGGGTAGATTATTGGATGCCAAGCTCCACGGCACCARTAAACGTATATGTTGATATAATTGCTATTCTTCGACATATGCGCCTAATATGTCGATACTGTAAACATATCAAATGGATTCGCATGGGCAACATTAGGGTGGTACACTTAGGCTCTACCTTGAACGTCAGGTAGGGTTTTATATTTAGTATTATCAGTATGTTACAGGCGTTCCGTAAGATTCAAAACGCGATGGTTCAAGTCCTCTCCTGGGCACCATTTTGAAAAACGTCAAAAGACCACGAGAGACCACTTAAGACATTGATTCTTAAATGGTTTTTTTGTTTATACAGCATCAATTCTTTGTCTGTCATGGTCTCCGATTGTCTCTTCCGTGGAACGTGGGTGGAACGCAGAATGGCCCTTTTCGACTAAAATATGAGTACCCACCAAGATCCTTTCACTCACACCAAAGCCTGTTTGATCAATGAATGAGGCTGTCCACCCGTGCGGCCAAAGACTATCTGACAAACAATGTTGCTGACCTCTCTGTTGATTCGAGAAGTTGTCGAACCCGACCCGCCACTTCGTCAATATTGTCCGGTTTAGTAGCTGCGTATCTACTTTTTACACTGGCTTGAGTTGTACCCCGATGCCGAAGAGGCTCTCTATGATTCACGGGTGATACGTTTGTTTGAATAGACCTTGGCCGTGTGTTTGAACTTTTTTTGGTGATGGACTGAAGGTTCATTTGGTGAATACCATATGCGATCACTTGAACCTGAGTAGAGACCTGACTCCAGCAATCAAAACAACTACACCCAGGTTAAACCGCCCGCCCCAAAATAAATAGAAACAAGAACAAAAAAATCCCGCCAATGTTAAAAAACCGACAATACGGCTAAAAATAAACTTTTTACACTCATTCCCCGAATCCCTGCGTTTAACTAAAACCGCTGTCAAAAGCCAGGAAGAGGCGCACCTCGTGAACGATCTGACTACAAAGAGGACACAGCGCAGCAACCATAGCGTCCACAACACCGGATCTAATGACTCACAGAGTAGAGAAGCCGGTCACCCGGACTTCTCCCTAGTTAGATCCCAGCGTGCAGATTTCCCGCAATGGGCTCACGATAAATCCATTCACTGGGTCAATGGTATTAAAATAATGCATGGTGTACTTTAGCCTCTGGGGTCGGGTTAGCATTCAGGAATGCATTAAACTGTTCCCAGTTAAAAGACCTTCAACCACTTCGTCGATTAAGCCATTTGAACATAATACGTTTTGCTGATTCGAGAAAACAGGTCACATATCGAGTATTGAAGGAAACATCACAGAGTAGAGAAGCCGGTCACCCGGACTTCTCCCTCGTTAGATCCCAGCGTGCAGATTTCCCGCACTGGGCTCACGATAAATCCATTCACTGGGTCAATGGTATTAAAATAATGCATGGTGCACTTTAGCCTCAGGGATCGGATTAGCATTCAAGAATGCATTAAACTGTTCCCAGTTAAAAGACCTTCGATCACTTCGTCGATTAAGCCATTTGAACATAATACGTTTTGCTGTTTCGAGAAAACGGGTCACATATCGAGTATTGAAGGAAACACCATAGTATTGAACATGTCCGCGTAATTTGGTGCAGAATATTCGCCACAGCTCCATCGACTTGTATCTGTGCCTCGCCCCCCTTATCCACTCACTGACTCTTTTGAGCTTCACTCGCAGACGTTTACCACTGCTTTTCACCATGGGTATATATCGTCCCTTACGAGAACGCCCAAGATAGAAAGTGAAACCCAAGAAGTCGAACGTCTCTTGCCTTACGCCTTGCGAAGCTTCTCTTTGAGAGAAACGGACACAACGGGTTTTATCCTCATTGAGCTGCAATTTGTATTTCGCCAGACGTTTTGCAAGCGCTTTTACAATGCGCTGCGCATCACCTTCGTATTGGCAGGCAATCACCGCGTCATCACAGTAGCGGAAAATTTCCACTTCTCCTCGACAGTGTTGCTTCACCACAGCTTGAAACCATTCATCAATCACATAGTGGGCGAATATGTTGGAAAGGATCGGGCTACAGATACTACCCTGTGGAACCCCCTCCTCACTCACCGATAATTCGCTTTCAGAAAGTACACCCGCTCGGAACATTCGGTTAATGTAACGCATAAAACGCTCATCTTTGATCTTGTTCCGTAGCATTTCTTCCAGCAATTGGTGATCAATGGTATCAAAGTAGCTCTTTAAATCGATATCAATAACCATCGAGACTTTATGCCTAAATAGATATTGCTGAAGTGACTTGATCGCATCGTGACAGCTGCGCTTTGGCCTAAACCCGAAGGAACAGTCCAAGAACACAGGCTCATAGATACTTTCAAGAACACGTTGCGTCATCTTCTGAACCAATTTATCCTCGAAGTTGCTGATACCTAGCGGGCGTGTCTTTCCTGGACTACCTTCCTTAGGAATAAGTACTTTACGCACGGCTCCTGGTCGATAGGCCATATGACGCATCCGTTGCATGAGCGAGTCCAAGTTTTGTTTCAGATGTTCCGCGTATTGCATTTTGGTAACACCATCTATTCCCACCGCTTTCTTTCCATCCTGCCGGTGAAAACAGTCTTCAAGAGACGACTCATTAAAATGATGCATGACGCAGTCAAATTGGCGAGTTTTATCTCTTGAAGATAGCCAAGCTATCCTCTTCAGTTTTGTGGTCGTATCAGTTTGGGATTCTGTTGTTCCCATCTACGTTTCCCTTCCGAGGGTGACTTTACCTACGACCCTTCCCCATGTATGCGGCTCTCCCGCACTCAGAGTACTATGGTCTATCTGACTTCCTAACAATCATCTCAGCCGCCTTTTTGTATACGCTGACCGATACTTTCCTCCTTAAAAGAACTGTTAGGATCTCCCACGTTCATAAAGTAGCTTTAACTGCATGCCAAGTTCGAGGATTCCGGAAGTGCCAACACACACTGCTCAGTAACGTGAATGTTGATGTTGCTTTCCGGCATAAGGAAACCGTCAGCCAACTTCTACGATATCATTTTCGAAACTCAATCACTTAGGCTTACGCTTTTGGCCTACAGCCTCTCTGTCTACACTTAATCATCAACGTTACCGTTAACGACTCAAGACTCGATAATCAATGCGCTGAGTCGGCGCTTTTGATGCGATACTTTCAACCGCTAGTTACTTTACGCCTCGTGGCGTAACTTTAGTTTGATTCAACGACACGAGGCTCAACTATTGATGACCCCATCCGGTTACCCTTGTTAACCATCACAACTTGATTATCGCCCTCGCTAAACGGCGAGCGTTAGCGAGTCCAGTGGAGGCCGTGCTTTTGCGGCCGTAACGATGTTTGAGCGGCTTGTATGTGTATTACTTGGCACACCCTGAACTTCTTGCATGATAAATAATGTAATCCATCAAGTCTCCATTGCCCTAGCCAGTTCTACGCCTTTGACTATCGCTATTATCTGCCGCTGCATTGAATGCTTTTTGAAACCCTCCGCAGTCTTTATTTGCTATATATAAATTGAGCCTTTCTTTGGTTTTGTTTCAGTTCAAGTAAAGCTCTACGCCAGCCTGTTTAGCTGCTTTCCTCAAAGCCTTATCCAAGGTGGCCAGGGGCAACCCCTCACGGATCGCCAACTCTAAATAGGCGGCATCAAACTGCTAAGATTGTATGCTCTGGATAGGCCGAGCGTCCGGCTAAACGCCTGGTGTGCTGTCAATGGGTCAATCAGGATAGGTAGGCTTTCAAGCTGGGCAATAAAGCGTTCAACTTCGCCAGTCTCCAGCTCCCCGCATTTTTCTGCACCGAGCAACACGTTGGCAGCTTCCAAGTGCCACAAGTGAGGCACCATCGCCTCAGCTTCGGCCAAGCTTTGCAAGACCCCCTCGGCATACGCCTGGTCAGTTTTCTTCTGACTGGCTAACAACCAGCGCATAGCAACAGAATTATCTAATACATACCTGCTCATTTACGGCCAGCTCCCCGAAGATCGGCTAAAGCTTCATCGGAAACCGGGTGCTTTTTAGCAGCCAAAATATTTTCAATAGCAGCCTGAGCCTTTGCACGGTTGCCTGTACTGCTAGACACTACGTCAGCAACGAGCCTGCCCCGGTTCGTGATAGTGAATGATTCACCCGCTTCAACACGACGAAGAATTTCAGGCAGTTTGGTTTTGGCATCATAAGAACCGATTACTTCAAGCATGCGGATGCCTCCTCTCAATATATAGACCAGATAACTAGACCAGATATAGGGAATCAAGCGGATAGACCGGTTTTCCGGTCTTTATTCTTTTGTATATAAAAAAGGCAGCTCAAGTACCCTAAGAGGGTGTCTTGGCCGCCCCATCAATGGATTTTGTTCTGCAAAATAGCAAAAATACCTATGCAGCATAAAACGGTTCCCCATGCCGCCATTATAAGGATATTACTAATTGAGACATACCCATGACTAACTGTACGCTGTACATTGGTTAGGGCTAAAAACCACACATCCAGCAACTTTTTTTGGCGCTTTCTTTGAGACATAACGAACACTTTTCTGTCTCCTCTGATGGAAAATCTTATTGTGCCAGAATTAGGGCGTTTTTCAGAGATGTCCTAGGACTTTGCGGGTTCACACATACATCAATTCATTAGCCTACTTTTTTACTGAAATTGTCATTTCTCTGATGTAGTCAATAATTAAACCGAAATCTTCGGGTGAAAGCCCTTGAACAACAGCCTTCATTTTATTTTGGTGTTTTGTCGGATTTCTAATACTTCTAAAGCCCTGATCAAAAAAGTTTAACTGTCTGGCTACATAATCTGCACTTAAATAGTCCAAGCGTGGACTACCCGTCATCAGCCTGCCCATAAAACTATTGTGGCAACCACGACATTTATCGGCATATAGCTTTGCACCGGAAAACATGCGTGGAGGTAAAGTTCCCTGTATCTTTTCTTTATCCAAGGAGGCTGCCCACTTTGCCAGATTCTTAAATTCTTGCCCTGTTAAATCCCTAACAGCATCCGCCATAGCCGCTGGTTGTGAGCTGCCTGCTCCGCGACGACCTTCCTTGAAGTTATAGAGCTGCGCCAGAATATAGCCTTCAGAAAAACCCCCCAGCTGCGGCCCTCTAAAAACTACCCCGTCTACCTGGTAGCGATGACATGACAAACACTTATTTTTGATGCCATTCAGTGAGTCATCTGCATAGGCATAGTTAATAGCTAATATCAGAAAACACTGCACACCCCAAAAAACTCTTAATCTTATATTTCTGTTCACTTAGCTGTCCCCCTATTTAAGCTGTAATGAAGGCCGAATTCATATACTAACCGCGACACTTTTTATCATTAAGAAGGTGAGCTGTAATATTGACTCTTTTTCACTCCCGCCAAGAAGTAGAAACAGAGTATGACGTATCGACAGCTCACCTATGAAGAAAGAGTAATGCTTTCCACCCTCAAGCTGCAAGGCTTATCTATTCGGGCGATAGCCCATATTTTGGGGCGTCACTATTCCACACTTTACCGTGAACTAGGCCGTAATCGCTGCTACAAAATGGATGGAGCCTATCGCCCAAGTAAAGCACAAAGGCGGACCCGGGCAAGGCGAAGTAGATCAAGGCGTAATCGTCACTATGATCACGCTGACTTTAAACTGGTTAGGTCGCTGCTTCGCAAGAAATGGAGTCCCGAGCAAATAGTAGGGCATATACGGCGATTTAAGCTAATGAAACGACGCTTGAGCCATGAAACCATCTACCAATATATTTGGCGCAATAAAGCCGAGGGCGGTTCACTCTGGGCGCATTTACGGCAATCAGCTAAACGTAGACGAAAGCGCTACAACGCTTATGATAGCCGGGGTCGACTTGCCCATAAKCGACATATTACCGAGCGTCCAGCAAGCGTGGAAACTCGAAAATATAAAGGGCACTGGGAAATYGATACCGTTCACGGTCGAGGTAGTACCGATTGTATTGTCACTTTACTAGAACGAAAAACGGGTTTCGTTATGATTGGAAAACTGCCTGACAAATCAACCGCTTCACTCAACAAGAAAACGATAACATTAATCAACCGGGATCCACTCAGCTTTAAAACAATCACCGCCGATAATGGTACGGAGTTTCATCGATATAGAAAGATTGAAGAGAGAAGTAACGCCTTATTCTATTTTGCTAATCCGTTTCATTCTTGGGAGCGTGGTAGTAATGAGAACGCCAATGGGTTGATCCGCCAATACTTACCTAAAACAGAGAGCATGGCAGAAATAAATCAGCAACAATGCGACCGAATTGCAGACAAACTGRMYASCNCGRYCRMKRWRGCGCTACAACTATAAAACACCAGAGGAAATGTATTATGGAATGTAATAGTTATTGTCGCACTTCAAACTTGATACTAGAAAGGGATAGCTAGGGCACAACCCCCATCTGCCCTACAGAACACCATCCAACACTAAATTCTAAAACCGACAGGCATTTAAAATATATGCTTTACGTACCCAATAGCACTCTTCACTGTTCCAGACTACCTTACTGCTGACGTCCATCAAAGTTAAAGGTAAAGTGGTTTTTTCACGGGTGTTTACTCAGGACATGCACCACTGACATATCACTGTTTTTTGTTGTTTTGATCAAGATGTTTACATATTTTAGTACTTTTTCTTACCTAGATAACGATAAGTTCAGCACCTTAAGATAAACTTAAGCAGGCTATGCTGTTTCTAAGGATCGTATACCATTTACAAATTAATCAGCATTGCCTTAAAATTTAATCTCTAAATTCCTGTCAATATTTTTCTGATGTTTCACATAACGACGAATCATTTCCACATCAACACTCACTGTATCTACGCAATACCCTTTTATCCTATATGTGGGCAGCTGTCTGGTGCCAAACATCAATAATTCAGACCGCCCGCATGGGGGCATATCATTTCACAAAGAAAAATAGACCCCGAAAAGCTAATAAATCTTAAAGAGCGACCCTTTGAGGGTGAACAGTCGATATTATTGACAAGTGGTAGTAACAAACACTCCTGTCACAAGTAAAATGTGAAGTCTATCGCAAGAAAAAGGAAGGCTGTGTAAGCATGGGAATAATGTGATGAGCAACAAGGAATTGATAGAAATTTCTGAAGCTAGGAAGGCATACAAAAAGCAGTATGGCGTCGACCCAACATCTTTAACGGTGACAGTGGAAACCTTCCATAAAATCTTATTAGCACTCTATGGCAACACTGCTATAGATTATCGCACCATCCCCCTCGCTGTGTATGACGGCATGAAGGTTCTGGTTGACGATCAAGAGCAAGAAGACTGGAAAATCACAGCTGACTAGGCCAGCCTTCTTCCGCAGTCAATTATCAGACAAGACGTAATCATCAACATCTGAACATTGTCATTAGGCAAATAGCTCCCTCATCACTAGAATGTCTTTTGGCATATCAATACCAATACCAATACACACTTGATTGCCGTTAAGATTAGTAATAGTGATTTTAATATTGTCGTCAATGATAAGTGATTCATCAATTCTATGGGTGATAATTGTTAGTAATTTATGATCTGTCCGGTTTCATAAACCGGCCCTTTTTGAGGGCGGGTTATGAAACCGGACAGCAGGGATACAGGTGAAGGCTTTTCAGACAAACTTAAAGGTTCAAGAGGTGCCGGTTAACTTCAAGCTAAGAATCGGTCGGTCAAAAATATCGGGGACCTGGCGGGGAGCAGTGCTTGCAGCGCACGATTTATTACCTGTGGTCTTCTTCCGCTAAGATGAAAGCTCAACTAACAGGAACTAATTTCGTTTTGAAGATTTTTTAACACGCTTCTTTTTGGCGTCTACCGCGTCTACCGCYWYAMWWRMWARAAAYAATRYMAYGAAAAAAATCACCACACCCACCACCAACAARCCAAGCTCCATCATCGGATCTCGACCGTCCTGATAGGTCTTCCAAGCCTCGGCACTATCGGCAAGTACAGGATTACTAGCCAGTAATATTATAAAAAAAGTTAGTGTGTACTTGAACATATATCTCATTCCTTCTTCTGGTAAATTGCCAAAATCAACACCAGCAGTAAACTAATAGACAGAGTCGTACTTGGCTGATGAAATTGATGCGCATAAAAATTAAGTTGTGAAAGCCCAATAAATACGAGCCAAAGCCTATTGGCATTAATGAGTACCCAAGGCAGGACCACTAACAAATACCAAGGAAAGCCCATGTTGGAACATACGAAAAACAACAGAAATATTTCCAGCAAATACAAAGAGGATTTATCGCTGTAGCGCTTTTGTATAAAAACCCAGTTTAGGTAAATGGCTCCAGATAAACTGTTTATTAACCATTTTGCCCACTCTGGATTCAGTCCCCAGGCACCGAAACCTTTTGATAAAGGATAAAACAGCACACCATAGCCCTGCACKTGCTGCAGAAAAATGGCTATATTGCCGAAGGGGTGCCAGGGTAAAAACCAGGCAAATCCAAACAGCACGCTCCCCGTGACAATAMTCGTCACGTGAATACGATCACGCGTCGTTTTTAACTGTGTTAGCCAAGCAGGCAAAATAAGCAGCGGGATGAGTTTAACTAACACTGCCCCKGCAAGTRAAAGYGCMGCTAGTTTAAGACAGCCACGGTGAGCGAAGTAGACGAATAAAAATACAAACAATAGCGTCCAGATGTCGAGATGCCCKGCATGAAGTCCCTCCTTGATAATTAGCGGATTCCACAACCAAAGTAATAACCACAATGTCGGTAGCTGAARCTGTTTAAGTAATTGATAAAATAACCATGCTCCCAATAAATCCGGCAACAAATTCATTAGGCGCCAATGCAGTAGAGTCCCGCCAAACCATACGGTAATGGCGAATAGTCCTTCAGCTAACGGTGGATAGATAGTTCCAATTTCAGGTTTTGGAATATATGCACCACCGAGTTCGGGCAGTGCCMGTGGTATAACTGCGTAGGGGTTGACCCCTTCCAACAAYAGTTTTCCATCAAAAATATAGCGCTGATAATCATCGGCCAGAAACGGTATTGCGATGATAGCTTGTGCTCGAAAGAGTAACGCAAAGCCAATAGCAAGCAGCCAAAACATTGGGGGAGAACTGGTAAAAAAAACATGACCCCTCGGCCTACAAACAAAATACACTATGCCCAGAAAGCTTACCCAAACAAGAAAAAGTCCGCTCAATTGATAGGGTTGCGCGTCAAACCCAAACAATAGCCCTTGAAAACCTAGGACCTCCAACATTCCAAAAATAAATAAAATCACCAAGAAGCCACGGGGATTTTTTCTCGGATCTAAGGTCTCATGCCGATACACTATTTATTCTTCTTCACCCTTATCGGGTGGACGTGAATCAGATGGGATTTCCGTATCAGCCTCTGTACCTTTGGCATACGCACGAGTAATATCCCGCAAATCACCCATCTGCTGAGAAAAATTACGGCACCCCGAACACATCATTACATGCATTTTGAGTACTGCACGATCTTTCAGTGACAACTTACGCTCTTGGGCGTCAGATAATAATCGAGTGGCTTGCTGGCAATTCATCATGGTCTTTCACCYTCTAAAAACCAGCGGTTTTCAAGGCACTCTCGTAAACGTAAGCGTGCCCGATATAGCATCACATGGAGGTTGCTGGTAGTAATATTTAACGTTGTACAGATTTCTTCACTGTCAAGTTCAAGATACTCTCGCATCATAAATAGACGAGCCTGATTCTCCGATAATCCGCTAAGACATGTCTCGAATACCTGCCAAAAATGTTGATCTTTGACTGACTCCGCTGGCTGTGACCAAGAGCTGGGGCGCTCGTCTTTCTGCCACATCCCCTTGGTATCAAACAGCATATTGAGATTTTCCTCATCTTCGTCGTCGCGCAACAAGCGGCTGGCTTCTACTGTTCGCTGACGTTGTCGTAGAATATCAGCGATCTTGTTCTTGAGGATCGAGAATATCCAGGTTTTAAGGGCCGCACGACGACCGAAGGAACTGGCATTTTTCAAAGCACCAATCAAGGCCTCCTGYACTGCATCCTCAGCAAGAGATTCATCCCTTAATTGCAACACGGAGAATTTAAGCATCTGCGCTCGCAGATCCTTCAAGAATACCGGGTCAATTAGGCTTGACTGAGCCTCGAACTCTTTATCGTCACGACTCTCATTCTTCATTCATACTTATTCCGTTCAATTTCGTTTTTCGCCGCACTGTAGGAGGCCGCGCAGTATGGGACAATAAAATTCAAAACAACTTGACCCTATACAATCTCCAGCCCGAGAATCCACAAGCCGCCCTAATTGATTAGGTTCAATAGTAAACCGACCACAAGTGCGACCCGAATGGCATTTTTCGTAACTTGTTTTTTAAATAGACATTTATACAGCCCGCTCATRGCTAGCCCATTCCCGATGTTGATTCTGAACCACTAAAAGTCACATAAAGATTTCTTATAGCATACATGAGATCAAATACTAGGCCGGCTTTAGACCTGAAATGGATGATATTGCACGCMCGAATGCCGAGGTCAACAAGGGTCTTCACGCTATAGTCACGCAGTTCAAAACAATACAGAACTCTTTCAAAATGAATGTGTAGGGTCGAGCCAGCGCCATAATCTGGCTCATGCYATTTCTCCTCGTCAAAAAAACTAGATACTGCAATGTATTAGTCGATCAACAGMAGCGTTTCTTACAAGTAAATGTAAAAAAACCTATGTCAAACGAAACCAATAGACAATAATCATCAATCAAGAGAACCAAAACTTATATAGAAACTGGAAATCAGGCTCATCTGAGCTAGGGGCCTCAAGCACATCGCAAGCCTAAAAAGTGCTACTCAACTTGAGGTAGTTATTCCACTGGTAAGCGTGTTGACTACATCGCTAATTTTAGCACTGGATAGATCAGCATAATCAAATGCTTTTAATTGGCTTCTTGGTCTCATAAAATCAGCRACCAACAATTCACCACGCCTAAATCCTTGGGATAATCTTGTTAGAAGCTCTTAATCATTCAAGTCTCAAGGCTTACTACTCCCAAGAAGTGATTATCCTTACCAACTATTAATTTAAGCCTGACATGGACCCTTTTCATTAGTATTTTAGTCACTGCTGTCCCGTTAAAAGATAAATAAAGAGGCCTGATAACCTCCTTGTTTTGTTACAATGAAGTCACTACAAGTCATTGAAAAACAAAAAGGAAATCAGGCCGTGGCACATAATAACACAGTGTTTTCTCAACTGCTGAAATTGGTATCGAGACATGAGTTTGAATCACTGGCAAAGCGACATCATTCTGGTCGAGCCTTCAGAACGGCATCACGTTGGTCGCAGTTTGTTACGATGATGATGGCGCAATTATCAGGAAGAAATAGCTTGCGAGATATTATTGAGAATACTTCAGCGCAATCACACCGCCTTTACCACCTCGGTAGCGCTAAACTATCCCGTTCAAACCTCTCTCGCCTTAATAAGGATAAGCCACATACCTTATATGAAGCACTGTTCGGTAAGTTATTGAGTCGCTGTCAGGGCGCAGTGCCAAAGCATAATTTTCGCTTTAAAAATCCATTGTATTCACTCGACGCATCAACCATTGATTTATGTTTGTCGATTTTTCCATGGGCGGATTTTCGTACCACCAAAGGTGCAGTCAAATTACATGTGGGCTTAAATCACGCGGGTTATCTTCCTGAATTTGTCACAGTGACAGAAGGTAAGACACATGACATTACTGTTGGTAGAACGTTGACGTTTCCCAAGGGCAGTATTGTTGCCATCGATAAGGGCTATAATGACTACGCTTGGTATAAGCAATTGACAGATAAGGAAATATATTTTGTTACACGCCTTAAAACGAATGCCAAATACCGCACGGTATCTCGCCGAACGGTGATAAAGAGCAAAGGGTTGACTAGCGACCACACCATTGAATTTACGGGTACGCAAACAGCTAAAAAGTGTCCAGTTCAATTACGCCGCATTGGTTACCGTGATGAGGAAACAGGCAAGCGCTATGTATTTTTGACGAATAACTTCACATTATCAACCAAAACGATTGCCGATATTTATAAAGCAAGGTGGCAGGTTGAGTTGTTTTTTAAATGGATAAAGCAGAATCTGAAAATCAAGTCATTTGTTGGCACGAGCAAGAATACAGTGATGACTCAGATTTGGATTGCGTTGTGTGCTTATCTGTTACTGGCTTTTCTCAAGTTCAGCTCAAGATTACATAAAAGTATGCAACAGATATTACGGCTGTTGCAGCTAAATTTGTTTGAAAAAAGAGATATGATGGCACTGCTCAGGGGTGATCCTGTTCCCAACAGGTTACCCGACGTTAATCAAATGGTGCTGCTATGAAAGTTAACGGGACAGCAGTGTATTTTAGTATTAACTGCCGAAGCTAACGCCTCTATAATTAATGGACGGTACTCAGTGAAATCTGTGGAAATTTCCAGCGCAGATGAATCTCTAGTAATTTTTTCATGTTGTGTTGGCCATGCTAGCTCATCGATTTTTTCTATGTTAAAAAAGATTAGAGCTTTCTTGTTCTTAACCTCAAGATTATACATCATAGCTTTCTTTTATAAATTTAGAGTTACAGGACGCCAAACGAGACAATGTTGATACCGCTCTTTCCTGCGCCCAATCAAAAGCCATATTCTTATTAGGCCAGTGCTCATAAATATCTATCTGGTTCTTGTTTGGCACATGAATTGACAGATGACATGTCACTAAATCGCCATTCTTTTTATGATGCGTTTCTTTGCTGAAAACCACTTGGATACGCGTAATAGTTGACATACATTTCAAGAGTAATATTAGCTCCGAAGCCACGTGATGACGGAATTTTTTATCTTCTGTCCCATGACGGCACGTTATGGATATAATCATTAGAATATGCTCCTACGTAATTCATTTTTTCCGGCAAAAAATACTTGAAACTGCGTACAATTAACGTAGAGATCCGGGAGGTGCCCGGATGGAATATTGAACAAAGGAAGTAGGTTTTAATAAGGACTCAACCACAGACCAATCGGCTATATTAAAATTTTGATGACTAAATACATATTGAACAGTGTTGTGCTCATCTAGACTATCAGCCTCACCAAAATCACTCTGACCTAGGAAGAAAACACTCTGCTCAACAATGCTCCCTGAACTTAACTGACACCCACCCCTCATAATTACCATGGAGGAGATGACAAAGGTTAAATACAGAAATAACTGAGCCATTTGATATTAAATTCTTTTAATTAAATTATGCCWTGAGCTTTATTTAGGTGTTTTAGAATCACACGTCATCTCATCACTATGCCATTCCCTATAGGCAACCCACATAATGGTTAACACTCCAAAAAACAACGCAATAGAAACACTTAAATCAATAACCCAGCGCCACGGTTGGCTTAAAGATTTCACCCAAATCACCAACCCATAAATACCCAAAATAATCATATATAAACTAAATTTTCTCTGTAATGAGCTGCAGATAAAACCCATGCAAAAGAGTGGTGCCATAATTTTTTGGTGCAAAGGACTTTCATGGCCTAGTAGTTTTGCCCTACTCACAACACGTGGAGTAAAGCTCTTATAAAAACCTCGGTACCCTTCCARATAGAGCATCAACGGGGTCAACACCGCTAACAAAAAATAGGCCGCAGGATCATTTTGGGCATAAAATATATTCTCAACACCTGGCCATATTCGATAAATGGCCGACAGTAAAAAAGTAGCCACCCCAAAAACTCCCCAAAAAAAGGGCCATTGCTTAATCGCTGTTAGCTTCATGTAATAACCACCTACTTCATCAAAACACAGAAATTTCACCCAAACACACACCAAATGTTAACATAATTATAATATAATACGTGTGTTGTAAGTTTTACACAGAAATCAATAACCTACGGAATTTTAAAATGAAGCACCCCAACTTACTCGAAACACTTAAAAGTTATGGCATCAATGAACCAACAGAGGTGATCCATAACCCCAGCTATGACATTCTCTACAAAGAAGAAACCAGTCCAGAGCGCCAGGGTTACGATGCTGGCAGTATTACCGAGTGTGGAGCTGTAGCCGTAGATACAGGTATTTTTACGGGCCGTTCCCCCAAGGACAAATATTTTGTCAAAGATGACACAACGAGAGAAACTTTGTGGTGGTCGGATCAAGGGAGCAATGACAATAAACCTATCACCCAAAATACCTGGGACCACCTTAAAAGCCTTGTCGGTCAACGACTCAGCAAAAAGAAGCTGTTTATTAATGACCTTTATTGTGGWKMYWWYCYMKCNYWGTMSMWKRWWSRTNCKAYWTSTTWCWKAGNNGTKGCNMTKGYARKMWSWWWKKGTCAAAAACATGTTTATTCGCCCTTCAGATACTGAGCTAGCGGAATTTGAACCCGACTTTGTAGTACTTAATGGTGCTAAAGTTACTAATCCCAACTGGCAAGAACAAGGCTTTAATTCTGAAAATTTTATCGCCTTTAATATGACAGAAGGCATGCAGCTAATTGGTGGCACTTGGTATGGTGGCGAGATGAAGAAAGGGCTTTTTTCCGTCATGAACTATCTATTACCACAAAAAAGTATCGCACCCATGCATTGTTCTGCAAACGTAGATGAAGATGGCAATGTTGCTATTTTCTTTGGTCTATCGGGTACAGGAAAAACTACGCTTTCCACTGACCCCAAGCGACAACTCATTGGTGATGACGAACATGGCTGGGACGATAATGGAGTATTTAACTTTGAAGGCGGCTGCTATGCTAAAACCATTAACTTAAACCAGGAAAATGAGCCTGATATCTACAATGCCATCAAAAAAGATGCACTGCTGGAAAATGTGGTGGTAGATAATTTGGGGAAAGTTGACTTTTGTGACAGCACTAAAACTGAAAACACCCGTGTATCCTACCCAATTTATCATATTGAAAATATTGTTAAGCCCATATCCAAAGCAGGCCACGCCAATAAAGTCATTTTCCTTACCGCTGATGCCTTTGGCGTATTGCCTCCAGTAGCAAAGTTATCTAAAGAACAGGCTAGGTACTACTTTCTGTCGGGCTATACATCTAAACTGGCTGGTACGGAACGCGGTATTACTGAACCAACTCCCACCTTTTCAGCATGCTTCGGTGCAGCATTTCTAAGCTTACACCCTACCCAGTATGCTGAAGTTCTAAACAAGCGTATGGAGTACTCTAATGCACAGGCATATCTGGTAAATACCGGCTGGAATGGAACAGGGCAACGAATTTCTATTAAAGTAACACGTGCTATTATTGATACCATATTAGATGGGTCTATTGAAACTGTAGAATTTAGTACCTTGCCAATTTTTAGACTCCGGATTCCTCAATCACTCAGAGGTATTGAAACCAAGCTTCTTGATCCTCGAAAAACCTATGAAAAGACATCCACCTGGCAAGACAAAGCCACATTGCTTGCGGAAAAATTCACCCGGAATTTTGAACAATTTACAGATACTGATCAAGGTGCAGCACTTGTTAGTTCAGGGCCAAAGCCTTGCTAGGTTACAATTCATACAAGCTGCCGAGCAATAGCACTAATAACACCCGGTTCTCTCAACTACGGAAACGGGTATTGGAACATGAATTTGAAGCACGGGTAAAACACTACTATCCAAGCCAACCCTTTCGAACATCATCACGCTGGCCGCACGCCACCATAACGATGGCACGGTTAGCAGGAAATGATCCGCCCCGCCAATAAAAGGCCTTGTTCAATTCATTTTTCTTAGCGTTCAATAGTTGCCATTCTCATGCCGACAAACATCAACATTGCCCCAGAAAATTGATTCATAAGTTTGGTTACTGTCGGATTTTTTTTAAATCTTAAAGACTTCATACCGATGTATGCATAAAAGCTGTAACAAGAAATATCTAATATGAATGTAATAATACAAAACACAGCTAATTGAGGAATCATGGGGTAGGCTGGATCAATAAACTGAGGCAACAATGCAGTAAAATACAACAATGCTTTAGGGTTAGCAATTTCTAATGAAAAACCTCGGTAAAAATTTTTGGACCTTCTGATTTTGATGTTTTTATTACGATGGAGCTTAATAGGCYCTGATTTGCTAAACATGGCCTTAGAGCCTAAATACATAAGGTATGCCACACCAACCCATTTGATTGCAGAGAACAAAGAACTTGAAGCCACTATTAGTGCTGCAATTCCTGTTGCTGATAGTACAAAGAAAATGACATTGGCAACAGCAACACCAAAAATCAACCAGAACGACCYTCTAAAACCATTAGTCATSGCCTCCGATGTTACAGCAATTACCGCAGGGCCAGGCGATAGCACGACAATMAACGTTGTGCCTACAAAAAAGAATAATGCCTCTATTGATAACATCTCTAATGCTCCGTAAATGCGAATCTAACACTTTGCCAAGGAGCTTGATCACTGGCTGCCCCCCTAGTGTTTTTTTGAAGATAAAGGTCAAAGGTACCATATACAGTTATTGGATTATTAAGTGATAGTGATATGTCTACTGTTTACAGGTAATACGACTGTCTAGCCTCCCCCACAAACAGATGGCATAAAGTTGAATAAACCACATAAAGAATGTACTACCTGCCAGTAAGACCGGTCACCCAACAATAACTATCGCGCACAGATGTACCCTCAAGTTTAGCCGCCCTAGCAGTAAAAAAACGGCATTAAAAACCATGCAACTACATGTTAATTGAATTATAATATGGTGCGATAAACTTTTAAAGCTTACTGGACATTATTAATGGAAAAACGAACGGCCAGATTAACTCTTCTCGTTGACCCCAAGAAGAAAGAGGCCTTTGAGAAGCTCTGTGACCTTGAAGATCTGACTCCATCACAAAAGATACGCCAATTTATGCGTGATTATATCGAGGAACACATGGGTCCCGACTGGCGAGAACAGGTTTTTACAAGCGAGGAGCCAGATACATAGATCTTAAGCATAAGTAAAAATGATTACATAATGAAGTACTCCTCTATGTCAGTATTAAGCAACCCAGATCTATCGCTGTTGAAAAAAGTGTTACTTGTCATAATGGCTGTTATTTGTTCATCATTATCTCAGGTATCGCCAGCGTCTGAACCTATTATTAATAAGAATTGTAAAACGTGTCACGGATTAGATGGAATAGCAAAAACTGAGAGTTGGCCTCACCTTGCCTGTCAAAATAGAGGCTATTTATACATAAGAATGCTCGCACTGAGACACAGTAACGATCACTCAATTGATGACAGAATAAAGAGCCTGTCGCTCAAAGAAATCGACGCCATATCACAATACTATGCTGAACAAAAATGTCCTCCTTTTCGATAAGCTCACGTGACCGCTGACCTATCACAAGAAAAGTAGGGGGATATAGAGCCCGCCGAGAAATGATCGAATCCTGAATCCAACCAACTCTATCAATCGCTCCGAGCTAGTGCCAGCCAACTAAGTCTATTTTTTCTCAACCAGCTACCCACAATAAAACCTATTATCTAGGATAGCCTCTTTTTTTAACACCTCCCTCTACAAAGTAATTATATTATCTTTACATGTTAACTCTATTAACATGTAAAGCGTAATGCTTTACCATTGCTTGATTGAAAATCAACCTTTACATTTTCAACCACCGAGGATCTATGCCGCATCGAGCTCACCTGTTTTCACTACGAGTTGGGCATGCTATTCGTGAGTGCTTTACTGAGGGTTACCATAAAAAGTCTCTAATAAAAGATATACTGGCAGGGATCACCGTAGGTATCATCGCTATTCCTCTGGCGATGGCCTTGGCAATTGCCATCGGCGTTGCACCACAATATGGCTTGTATTCAGCCATCATTGCGGGTTCACTCATTGCATTAACGGGTGGCAGCCGATTCAGTGTTTCTGGTCCAACKGCAGCATTTGTGGTCATTCTCTATCCAATTGTTCAACAATATGGTCTGGCAGGTTTATTGCTAGCAACGGTAATGTCGGGTGCCCTACTGGTTGTGATGGCCTATGCCCGTCTCGGGCGGTTTATTGAATATATACCAGAGTCCGTCACCCTAGGATTTACRGGTGGCATCGCAATTGTGATTGCCACATTACAACTCAAAGATTTTTTTGGATTGGCATTGACAGAAATGCCAGAGCATTACATTGAAAAAGTCATGTTATTGGGACATGCATTACCCAGTCTGGATTGGTCCAGCCTTGTGGTGGYRGCCCTTACTTTARYMGTCATGCTAGTCTGGCCAAAATTTAAAACTCCCRTACCACCTCATCTCCCAGCTCTTGTTCTGGGAAGCTTGTTCGCACTACTACTCAATCATAATGGAATGGCCATAGAAACCATTGGTTCCCGTTTTAGCTACTGGTTACCCGATGGTTCCAGTGGTACCGGGATTCCACCTTTTTTGCCTCACTTTGAGTGGCCTTGGTTACGACCAGGCCCTAAGGGTGTCTCGCTGACACTGAGCTGGCAGTTAATCAGTGATTTGCTACCGGCTGCTTTTGCCATTGCTATGCTGGGAGCAATCGAATCGCTCCTTTGTGCAGTTGTACTAGATGGTATGACAGGTAAGCGTCACAGTGCCAACAGTGAATTATTGGGCCAAGGCATGGGTAATATGATTACCCCATTCTTTGGCGGTATTACTGCAACAGCTGCGATTGCCCGCTCTGCTGCAAATTTTAAAGCGGGTGCAAAGTCACCTGTATCTGCGGTAGTTCATGCCTTAGTGGTATTAGCTGGATTGTTGCTGCTTGCGCCAATCTTAGCCTATCTACCAATGCCTGCTATGGCCGCCCTACTACTAATGGTGGCTTGGAGTATGAGCGAGGTGCCCAAGTCGGTACACCTGTTAAAAACGGCACCTAGAGGGGATATATTAGTTTTTTTGACCTGTCTTTCTCTTACAGTATTGTTTGGCATGGTGATTGCAATTACCACGGGTATCTTATTAGCGGCAATTCTGTTTATGAGAGAAATTGCTGAGATGACCAAAGTGACCGATATCACTTTAAGCAAACGTATTACCAACACCAAACTTCCAGACGGCTGGTTTGTATTCAAAATAAATGGCCCCCTATTTTTTGCCGCTGCCGATCGAGTTTTTTCTGAGATTTCTCTCTACTCTACCAAAGCCAAGGGCATTATTCTTTATCTTGATGGTGTACCTTTATTGGATGCTGGAGGGGTGGCGGCAATAACCAAATTAGTGGATAACTGCCAGAAAAATAAGACTAAAATTATATTTTCTGACTTACAGTTTCAACCACTAAAAACCCTAGCTCGTGCCAATATCAAGCCTATCAAACACCTCACCCAATTCTATTCAACCTTACAAGAAGCGTTACAAGAAGTGGCCTGCGATAAAGATGTCAGGAATACATCGTCATGAAATTAGTACAAAAGCAACGAATGGTATCAATACAAGCCGTATTACTCGTACTTAATCAACCACTGTCTCAAGCTGTCAGTTATTTTTTACAAGTATTATTTTCTTGTTTGCCCGACCCAACCCAAATATTTTACGTTTAAAAGAGGAGAACTAAAAAATGAAATGGTTTTTTACCATTATCCTAGGGTTTTTAATTACAACCCCTACGCTGGCCTCTGAAGACCATAGTGCTACGCTAGATTTGACACATAGCTGGGTTGGTTTTTCTGCTATCGCCATTTTTATCGTTGCTTATATCCTAGTTATTTTGGAGGAGAAATTACATCTTCGAAAATCCAAACCGGTACTTCTGGCTGCTGGATTGATCTGGATATTAATCGCATTATTTTATAACGCTCAGGAAATACCACATGTTGTAGAAACCGGTATTCGTCACAATTTCCTTGAATACGCTGAGCTTTTTTTCTTTCTGCTCGTGGCAATGACATATGTAAACGCAATGCTGGAGCGTGGTGTATTTGAAGCATTGCGTAATTGGCTGGTAGCAAAAGGCTTTAGTTATCGAACATTATTTTGGCTAACAGGGATACTGGCCTTCTTTATTTCTCCCGTTGCAGACAACCTTACGACGGCATTGATTATGTGCGCTGTTGTACTGGCGGTTGGCGATGGGAAACCACAGTTTATTTCAATCGCTTGTATTAATATTGTTGTCGGCGCCAATGCGGGTGGCGCCTTCAGTCCCTTTGGAGACATTACCACACTAATGGTCTGGCAAAAGGGTGTCGTAGATTTCTGGGAATTCTTCCATCTATTTATACCTGCCGTTGTAAATTTTGTATTGCCTGCATTTATTATGCAATTTGCAGTGCCTTCTGGAAAACCAGCAGAGACTAAAGTTGAAGGAAACGCAATGAAGTATGGTGGGATGTCCATTGTAGGACTTTTCATAATAACCATCATTACTGCGGTCTGCTTTCATAATTTTCTACATATACCCCCAGTATTTGGCATGATGACAGGGTTAGCCTATCTGAAATTCTATGGGTTTTATCTGCGCACCAAATCAATTGCCTGGACGCAGGCAACTGAAAACCCTCCAGGCTCACCCAATGATCCATACAACTTCGATGTTTTTGCAAAAATTGCCAATGCAGAGTGGGACACACTATTTTTCTTCTATGGCGTCATCCTTGCTGTTGGTGGTCTCGGATTTATTGGTTATTTAAGCCTATCTTCCGGTTATATTTATGGAGAACTCGGGGCTACTAATGCCAATATTTTAGTTGGTATTATGTCGGCTATTGTTGATAACATTCCTGTAATGTTCGCTGTACTAACCATGAACCCAGATATGCCTCATGTGCAGTGGTTGTTGGTAACACTAACCGCCGGGGTAGGGGGAAGCTTGTTATCTATTGGCTCAGCTGCTGGAGTTGCACTCATGGGGCAGGCTCGAGGCCAGTACACATTTATGAGTCACCTGAAATGGACGCCCGTCATTGCTCTTGGGTATGGCGCAAGTATTGCCGTTCATCTACTCATTAATGGATAAAACCATATTTCAATCATGATCTTAAAAATGTCCGGCATATCAATACAGTTGGTATACCGGATACTGAAAAAATCTTTTTAAACTACCTGATTGGTGATTGGCCCTCGGTGGGCCAACATTTTTTAAGGGGCTGTCCTAGATAACCAACCCATTTCCTTTCTAACCCATTGAGTTAACTGCTTTAATTGACTCTTTGGATCACTGTTATTAAATCGCCACTCACATTCCTTTAAAAACAGAGAAAAATGCTCCCGTGGCACCCCGTTGAATCGGCGTAAATGACGCTTCGCCTGATTCCAAAAATTCTCGATACCATTGATGTGATTTCTGCTTTCAGCAAACAACTTCGAATGGTTAATTCGGTAGTGCTTAAACTCTGACACATCCAATGCATTGTAACTACGAAATGTGTCGGTATACACAATGCTATCTGGCTTCACTTGCTGACGAATAATGGGGAGTAATGTATCCGCTTTAGCATTGGGTATGACTACCGTGAAAACCTTGCCATGCCGCTTTAATAGCCCAAATACGGGCACTTTACCCAACGCCCCTCGACCACGCTTTCCTTTGCGCCGACCACCAAAATAACTCTCGTCAGCTTCAACCTCTCCAGCAAGCAATTCTAAGTGCTCACTATGTGCATAAATCAGTTGCAGCAAGCGTTGAAAATAGTAGCTTGCCGTTGTCTTATTAACACTCACCAGCCGGGCTGCTGTTCGCGCTGTCGAACCTGCAACAAAYAGCTCTATTAATCGTGATTGTTTGGACCAACTTAACCTGCTTTTTCTCATTCAACTATCCTAGATAAATCTACTTATCTAGGACAGCCCCTTTTTTAAATATCCTTAACCTTTCCTTAAGCTATCCCATATATCCTGTAAAAAAACAAACTGGYATCTTGGAATGAAAMATACATTGCCTTTCCACCCCGGKGAGCTGCAAGCTCAATCCCGCTGGGRCACATCAGATCTRTGGACAWYAACACGTCAGCARCAACTACTCTGGAAGGCCATTCCTCCAGAGATCCAACCACGAATAGAATCTGCCCCATTCTTTTTTCTGGCCACCAGTGACAATGAAGGCCACTGTGACTGCTCATTTAAAGGTGGGGGTCCTGGGCTCATTCGCCTCATTGATGACACCCATTTTGCATTTCCAGACTTTAGTGGAAATGGTGCATTTATGAGTTTGGGGAATATTTTAGTTAACCCAAATATAGGTTGTTTATTTATCGATTTTAGCGACGGAGCTCGCTTACGGATTAATGGTCATGCAAAAATAATTGAAGGTGATATGGCTAAGAAATTATTTATTGATGCCGACCGGGTTATTCTTGTCACCATAGAACAAGTTGTGCCAAATTGTTCTGCCCATATACCAAGATTAATTTTTAATCAGGATGATGTAAAACAGGAGTCCTCTTGATGAAAAAATATAAAGTCGTCGCCAATATGGAATGGACCAGTAAGTGTAATGCTCGCTGTGTTATGTGCCCGCARARCTTAATWAARAAKCCRCAGYTAATGACCSNAGAARNTYTTTTCAAAAACACTGGAACGACTAAGTCCAGATGATTTGTTTCGGGTGGTGATTGCGGGTTACGGTGAGCCCACCACGCATCCACATTTTATTAATTTTATTTCAGCAGTTGGTAATCACCCAGTGCGCTTTGACCTAATCAGTAATGGCCAAGAACTAAATGAGGCACGATTGAAACACATAGATGGAAAAATCGAACTGCTGGTTATTTCATTTTCAAGCATTGACTCTTCTGTCTACAACCGAGTACATATCAATCTCAGCCATGAACGAGTGAAAGAAAATATCCTGCTCGCAAAAAAAATATTAAAGCACACCCAACTTGGTATTAGCTTAACGCCTCTATCCGAGTGTCTGGATACATTACCGGAGACTATAGCGTGGTTTAAATCACACGGAATCACATTGCTGACCATGTCACCAACACTTTATGATCGTGGAGGCAGCATGACTGACCATAAATTATCCACCCAACGCTTACGCCAGATAATTTCTGATTTTCAGTTACACTCTCAGGAAATGGATTTTATTCCCTCACTGGGTGACTCTCTAAAACAAATGTGGCATAACAAGTTCATGTGTATGCCACGCAACAGTGATATTTTTATTACATCCAGCGGGCATTACCTCTATTGCTACAACGACATCAGCCATACTCACACCATTGGTCATATCAATGACCTTGATGTGCGCCAGGCACTGAATTTACGAGAGAAAATGGGCCCAATTAATGACCTGTGTAATGGTTGTAATATGCATGATCGCTACCGCCCGAAAGAGCTGGTACAGGTGGCGAAAAAATACCTGTCAGACAAGTATTTTCATTCTATGGAGTGAATCCAAAACAGCATGTCTTCAAAGGGGTTCCAGTTTAATGAATTGTCATATTGGTGACCATATAATAAATCACGATGAGATAAACAATCCCCACTTATTTTTAAACACTTCTTTTTCTCTTGAATCCCTAACGACATGGATTCCAGCAGCAGGCTTCATTTCTGTACTGCCTGATAAACATAGAGCACTTTGATCAAACAAGCAGTTCCTTCTATTACAACCAAGTAAAAAATCTGTTCTGGTCGCTTGTGTCTTATTGGTTTAATCGATAACTACCATAACACTATCAATATACTGATCAGTAACTATTTGGCGGTCTACAATTTGGTTGGTTTTATTATCATGATGACAATCTTCTAAAAAACAGCAGAATAATAACCATTTTTCGTAACATGTGGTCCATTACTTAAGGAACCTCTGTAAAATTAGTATTTTTCAGAGGTTCCTTAAGTTGACACTTTCATCTGCAATTTAACTAATAGGTTGGAGTAAATCGAAAATTAATTGTTAAACAATTTTAACCATTTCTTCCTCTTGCTTTCATTGGCAGCTCAACACTATTGCAATCTTGATCTAATAGCTTCTAAGCTAGGCTGTAACTTGTTATACCGTAAAATTACACTACCTGGCTGAGGGGAAGTCTGGTGCTCTTTTTTCACGGATAGCAGCAATACCTTCCTTAGCATCATCACCTAGAAAGTTTAACATCTCTTCCCTCAATGAGCTTTCAAAAATAGGGGAAGCCATCTGCATCCAACCATTAAGTGCCTTTTTTGTTCCTTTAATAGCAACCTGGCTTCCATTTGCCAACTTATCGGCAACTACAAAAGCTTTAGCCATTAACTCATCATGTGGTACACATAAGCTGACCATTCCCATGCGCTCAGCCTCTTCGGCATTAATAAAATCAGCGGTCATCAAGTAATATTTTGCCTTRGCCATACCACATAAYAATGGCCATATAATGGCRGCRTGATCTCCTGCTGAAACACCTARCTTRACGTGRCCATCAGTAAATCGACCATTTTCWGMTGAGATAATACTRATATCTGCAAGCARGGCAGCAACTAATCCKGCACCCACAGCAACACCATTAATAGCAGAAATAATCGGCTTACTACAATTTAAAATGTTATAAACAAGATCTGCTGCTTCTTTTTTAACATTTTCAATACTTGAGGGATTTCCTGCMATTTCRCTTACCCACTCAAGGTCTCCACCAGCAGAAAAGGCACGATCTCCAGMTCCTGTAATAATGATAACTTTRGTATTTTTATCCTCRTCAACTACRTTCCAAAYTTTAGTCAGCTCCCARTGCARACGGGCATTTGTTGCATTCATTACATCTGGACGGTTAATGGTAATTAATAAAACYCCATTGCCTTTATGCTCAAACAACAAGTATTGAAAATCAGCATAGTTCATCAATATTTCTCCGATTCATTTATCTATTTAATAMAGTATTTTTCAMAACTTYATTGTCGCTATYTTCTACTAGCTGANNNANTATTTAATACTAAACAGGGTCCCAAGAGAAAACATCTGAAGACCTATCCAAAGGATAGAAGCTGCCCTTAAGTGCAGGAATKGCATGATCTGCAATGGTCTTTGGTGTCCAGCCTTCTGAGCGRTGTGATGARCGTACTGGTCGTGGYTGGGACATCAGAAATATTTCATTATTGCGAACAGCAAAAATTTGCCCTGTAACCTCACTTGCTGAGTCACTGGCAAGGTAAACGGCCATTGGTGCTAYTTTTTCTGGRGTCATCTCTTTTAATTTATCAACTCGCTGTTTTTGCTCTGGCGTATCAACAGGTATAGAACCAATCATTCGACTCCAAGCAAATGGRGAAATACAGTTAGAACGCACATTATATCGTGCCATATCCAATGCAATACTTTTTGACAGTGCAGCAATTCCCAATTTGGCGGCAGAATAGTTTGCCTGACCATAATTACCGATCAGCCCTGAGGTTGATGTCATAAAAACAAAGCTACCACTTTCCTGTTGTCGAAAGTACTTGGCTGCGACATGTGCAGTATTGAAACTTCCATTTAAATGAACATTGATCACTGAATACCAGTCGTCTGGTGTCATCTTATGGAAAATTTTATCCCGCAGAATACCTGCATTGTTTATCACAGTATCAATTTTGCCAAAGTTATCAATTGCTGCTTGTATCATTGCTTCAGCACCAGATAACTCAGAGACACTATCAGCATTCAAAACAGCTTCACCTCCAGCGGAGCATATCTTATCTACAACCTCCTGGGCCGGGCTTATATCATTACCCTCTCCACCAATACTGGCCCCCAGGTCATTTACAACGACCTTTGCACCTTCCTGTGCCATCATTAATGCTATTGCCCGGCCTATCCCCCGGCCTGCCCCCGTTACCAATACAACCTTACCGTTCATTATCACTTGCTTTTCTCCTAACGCTTATACGCCTTAAACCAGCAATGTATTTCCCGGGTATGTTTACCCTGAATAAGTAATTTTTTTGATAGTGAGTAATCGGCTATTACTTCAGCTGCCTTTATTGAAGCCAATAAATAACCGTTTTATTAAAAAGAAAATTCCTATTGCTAAATAGATAGGTTTTATCCACCCACGTCAGTGTGACTTAACTCTAATATGATTTCGGCATACCTAAAATATGCTGCCCGAYATAGCTTAAAATCATATTGGTTGATATTGGTGCAATAAGATAAAGCCTTGCTTCACGCCATTTACGTTCAATATCATATTCTCGGGCAAAGGCAAAACCTCCATGGGTTTGCATACAAACTTCACCTGCATTCCAGGCGGCTTCTGCACATAACATCTTTGCTATGTTAGCTTCTGCACCACACGGCTCCCCCGCGTCAAAAAGCGCGGCGGCTTTTCTTGCCATCAATTCTGCTGCTTCAGTTTCTGCATAAGCTCTGGCAATTGGAAATTGAACTCCCTGATTTTTTCCTATTGCTCCACCAAAAATTTTTCTTTCATTTGCATAGGCGGTCGATTTTTCAATAAAAAATCTGGCATCCCCCAAACTCTCACCGGCAATAATCACCCGTTCTGCATTCATTCCACTCATGACATAACGAAAGCCTTTACCTTCTTCACCAATCAGGGCATCAGCCGGAATTTCCATATTGTCAAAAAAAACCTCCGTGGTGCTGTGATTAATCATTGTATCAATCGGACGTATTTCCATTCCATGGCCAACTACTTTACGCATATCTACAAGAAAAATTGACAATCCACCTGTAGGTTTGGCCACCTCACTCAGAGGTGTTGTTCTGGCCAGCAATAGCATCAAGTCCGATTGTAATGCTCGACTGGTCCACACCTTTTGACCATTAATAATATACTTATCACCCTGGCGAACAGCCCTTGTTCTGAGGCTGGTTGTATCTGAGCCTGATGTTGGCTCCGTAACAGCAAAAGCCTGTAATCTCAATTCACCACTGGCAATTCGTGGCAAGTATTTTTGCTTTTGATCTTCACTACCATGACGTAAAATAGCGCCCATAATATACATTTGGGCATGGCAGGCTGATGCTGAGCCACCAGAGGCATGAATCGTTTCCACAATCACTGCCGCTGCACGCAGTGGCAAACCTGCCCCCCCATACTCTTCAGGAATGAGTGCCGACAGGAAACCAGATTCTGTCAGTGCATGAACAAAGGCTTCTGGATACGCACTTTCTTTATCCATTTTTCGCCAGTATTCACCCGGGAAATTAGCGCATATTTTATCTACCACATCACGAATATCGGCATAGTCACGCCCCAGTGGGATTGATATTTCATTCATGTGTTATCCCCTGTATTCTTTATTGTGTCATTATCAGCACCCAGTTTAGGTGCTTCATTTCTTATTGGTGGACGCTTACCATTAAGCATGATTGGGAGACCAACCAGCTTCATCGCATTTTCAACCGACTCCTGAATAATACCTAAAGATTGCGTTTGCAAGTCATCGAGTACCTCATCAACCTGCTGAATAGGTGCATTGGGAATACCAGCCTGATCAAATTTTTCTTGCCAGTGGGCACGATTCTGTTTAATAAGAATGGCTGTCATTCGCCGAGCTAACTCCGTCTTATTTTTAAACCGTTCAGAGTTTGTCTGAAAACAGTGCTCACTCATCCAGCCTGGATGACCTAAAGCACCTTTTAACAAGTCAAATAGTTTATCGTTGGGTGCCGCTATGACTAAATAGCCATCAGCACACTCAAAAGCTTGGTACGGAGCCAGCCCCTGTACACCCGACCCCTGAGGGACAGGCAATTTACCCGTGGCATGGTAGCTGGCCATGTGAGAGGTCATCCAACCTAACGATGTTTCATAAAGTGAAGTATCAACAACAGACCCTTTTCCTGTTTTCTGTCGATCTAACAACGCAGCCAGGATCCCAATGGCACACCACATACCTGTACCCATATCAATAATGGATGTACCCACCCTGACCGGTGGGCGACCCTCCTCGCCATTAAGCCCCATCAATCCACTATAGGCCTGCATAAGAGGATCATAGCCGGGTTTGTCTGCCATAGGACCTGTTTGACCAAAGGCCCATATATTGCAGTAAACAAGTCTTGGGTTTTCTTTACAGAGTGACTTAGAACCCAACCCAAGCGAGTTAATTTTCCCCGGACGCATATTTTGTAGCACCACATCGGCACTCGTAATCAATTCATTCCGTAGCCAGGCCTTATCTTTTGGGTTACCCAAGTCGACCGTTACCGACTTTTTATCCCTATTTAATGCCTGAAACATGGATGACATGCCATTCCAGAAGGGAGGGCCCCAATGGCGACAATCATCACCCCTTCCAGTGGGTTCAATCTTAATAACTTCCGCACCTAAGGCTGCCAGAATCCATGTACCATAGGGTGCTGCAACACTGCTACCCACTTCATACACACAGACACCTTCCAAGGGCCACTCAGTATTATCTTTATTCATTATTGTCAGGAACACCCCTAAGCTCTATATATAAAACATGTATTAATTAACATGGTTAGCGATAGAATACATCAACAGGAATTTCTACCTAATGATTGTTAGTTTAATCTTTTATGCTTCAGAAAATCAATGGCCTCTGGATTAATCATTGAAGACAAATCACCAGGGGATTGGCCAAGTAATACAGCTTTAACTACCCGACGCATAATTTTTAATGTTCGAGTTTTAGGTAAATCTTGAACAAAAATAATTTGTTTTGGTTTGTAGGCACGCCCCATTGCATCTGTTACTGCATTAGCTAAGAGTGTTTTAAGTCCCACCTCATTCTCATGATTACTTTTAGGCACACAAACACAAACTACCGAGGAGCCACCAACCTCATCTGGAACACCAATAACGGCCACCTCAACAATTCTTCCCGTTTCTAATATAGGCCCTTCTATTTCAGCKGGACCTGTTCTCTTCCCTGCAATTTTGAGCGTRTCGTCTGATCGTCCCAAAACATACCACATACTATCTTTATCTTTAACCGCCCAGTCACCATGTACCCAAATACCCGGCACCGTTCTCCAATAGCTGTCCAGATAACGTTCAGGATTATTCCACAGCCCCCGAGTCAAGCCGATAGAGGGATTACGGAGTGCTAACTCTCCAACCATACCCTCTTCAACCGACAATCCTTGATCATTAATAACATCAGCCCCCATACCAGGAATTGCTGTATTAAAACAACAAGGTTTAAGTGGCCGAAGAACAGTGCAACCTAAAATTCCACAGCCTATTTCAGTACCACCGACCAGATTGAGGATTGGTGCAGACTTTCTACAAACTTTGTCAAAAAGCCACATCCAGGCATCTGGATTCCAAGGCTCTCCTGTAGTCAAAACTACTTTTAATGAGGAAAAATCATACTGACTGACAGAGTCTTCTGGTTGATTCATAAACATACGCGCAATGGTCGGAGCGAAACCAAGCCAGGTCACCTTGTATTCATCAATGAGTCGCCAAATCCGGGCTGAATCAGGGTAAGCAGGCCCGCCTTCACCCATAACCAAGGTTGCACCGGTGAATGAGGCACCCAAAATTTGTAATGGACCAACCACCCAGCCCATGTCACTCATCCATAACAATTTGTCATCGCCGGTCAATTCTGACAAAACCTGCAAATCAAACATTGCCTTAACCATAAAACCACAATGTGTGTGCACTGTTCCTTTGGGCATACCTGTTGTACCCGATGTATAAACCAACATCATCGGGTCGTCTGCATCCATTATCTCTGTTTCACTGGTGCCGGGCATGTCACTAAGCAACGCTGTCCAATCGCAATCACCAGGTTCAGGTTTAATATCAAGATCCATATGATTAAAAATGATCACATGCTCCAGCGACGGTATACTTTTTTTCACCTTATCAATTGTTAACTTCAAATTGACCGTTTTCCCTCGTCTTGGCGCTCCATCTACAGTGATGACCGCTTTTGCAACCCCATCATTCAAACGAACGATAATAGGCTCTGGCCCAAACCCAGAAAAGAGAGGGATGACCACACCCCCGATTTTAACAATGGCCAAAAATGCGATCGCAACCTCTGGAATCATGGGCATATATAAGCCAATTGCATCGCCTTTCCCCAGCCCTAATGAACGCAAACCTTCTGCTAGCTGACATACTTTTTTATCCAGCTCGGCATAGGAAAGCGAGCTCTTTCGTCCAGCTTCAGCCTCATGATGAATAAAAGTCTTATCCCATGTATCAGTTCCTTTATGCTTATCCAGRCAATTCAACACCATRTTTGTCTTGCCACCAATACACCATTGTGTCCAYTCAATRCCTTTGGAGCGATCCATGACCAAGCTGTAATCYTTGTAAAACTTMACRTCCATAAATTGAATCGCAGCATTCCAAAACCATTCYGGATCTTGATCYGCTCGTAAAAGCAACATGTCATAATCTTCAACACCCGYAGCCTTAATAAAYTTTTTCATTTGAGACTGGGAAGCTAAAGTTTCGGTAGGCTCCCAAACAAWGTCTGGGGATGGTTTAAATTCCATAAAARYKCTCCAARCTAGCACGAGACARCACAGRTTAATMACTTAGAAGAAATYAACWYATGAAGKANCNTGTGARAYCAMAGAAAARAGCCTGCRACCCATGACAAAWRGGCTRCAGGCATTANKRTTAGCGATAGTGCAAGACCATATACTGATCRATTTCYACACGCTTTTCGGGGGGAATAATAACGGTTGTCATTGGGTCACGGATAATWGAAGGACCTTGAACAATATTACCTGCTTGTAACTCTGACATCTGCCAAACTTTAAAATCATAGAATTTTCCTTCATGACTGACTTGTCGACTTTCTACATAAGCAGAATCAGGTGGTGTTTCACCCTGTAACTCATGGCTGATTATTACCGGCATAGCCTTCGGTGCAATTGCCTGAACAAAGACTTCGGTTACAGCATAACCAGCATCAGGGAACCTTGCCCCCTCTGGGTAAATRTTGGTATACATMTCYTCAAAGGCYGCAAYAATTCTATCCARATCACCCGCTGTTTTAATACAACTAAAATCTATTAGAGTCTCAAAGCTTTCCAGTTGYCCCATATATCGTCCGTAAAAACCATATCGATATTCTAGCTTTTCCGGATCAACTCCTTCAGCCTTCATTTCAAGTCTTGCTGTATCTTCCAAAGAGCGCATGGCTTGATCAATTTTAAGGGCTGTTTTTGTTTTTTCTGCATCAGTCGAACCATTGGGAATCGTAACAACAATTCCTTTATGATAACGATGAAGATACTCGGCACATGCGCCACCAAAAGCAGAAAAAGCTGCGGCATAAGGAAAGGTAATCACGTCTGCCAACTCAAAATCCTGAGTGTAACCCCACATATGCACAGGTCCAGCTCCGCCATAACACATCATGGTAAAGTCTCTAGTGTTATAACCTTTTGACACCATAATTGCTTTTGCAGCTTCTCTCATTTGAGCATGAACAACTTCGAGTATGCCTTTACCCGCTTCATAAATATCTAGCCCTAATGGGTCTGCAATGGTTTCTTTCAGAGCCTTACGTGCTTTTTCAGCATCCAATGTAATTTTTCCACCCAAAAAATATTTTGGATCAACATACCCCATCGCAACATTGACATCAGTCACTGTTAATTTATCGTATTTATAACAAAGGCCAACWTCTGCGCCAGCACTCTCCGGCCCCACGTGTAACCGCTTATATTCATCAATCCAAACGGCCGATCCAGCACCCGAGCCAACAGAATCAATGGCAACCATCGGTAGTGCTAATCGGTGACCGGCAAAATCAGGATCTTTGCGAATGGACAACATATTGTTAACAATAAGTCCTACGTCAAAACTGGTACCGCCCATATCCGCAGTACATACATTTTTTAAACCTAACCTGTGACTCATCACCTGCGCACCCATCATTCCACCTACTGGTCCAGAAATAACAGTTTCATACAAGCGTGGATACTCAACATTGACAGCACCGCCATAGGACAATAACGTCAGCAATCGCCCATCATAACCATCTGCCTGTGCTGCTTTTTCTACATTAATAATTGTTTCACGGGTATGCTCTGCAGCAAAGCACTGTAGTAGTAGACTTTTTAGGCGGTTATTTTCCTTACTGACTGGTGCAATATCGGAAGAACAAACTACTGGAATATCAACATCGGATTTTTTAAGCATATCCAATGCAATGTCCTTAGCACGGTGTTCGTGGCTTATATCAATATATGAATTAATAAATAGAATACCAATCACTTCTACCTTAGCAGCAATTAGTTTTTCTACCCCGCTCCTCACATGTTTTTCACTCAGGGGGGCAAGCACAGTGCCGGGAGCAATATGTTTGTCCATAAAATAACTGCCACCACTGATTCTCTCACTGACACCATATACATTCTGRCGATCAACCATGGGACGGGTATGTGAATGTAACTGGTTATGTAAAATTTCAGATTGTGTCTGCCCAAGATATGTTAAACCACCTTCCATAATCGAAATATCTTCAAATCCTCGCGTAACCAGCAAACCAACTTTTTTACCCGTACCCGTGAGCAAGGTGTTTAACATGCCGGTACCGGCATAAATACTGATTGCTGYCTGCTCATGCACTTTGGCTGAGGATAGCCCAACACTTTTGGCTGCGTCATCTACAGACTCAAGGTAACTTGCAGCTTCATTTTGTTTATTTGTTAATGCCTTACCAACGGTAAATGTACCATCAGGCATAACCAGAATTGTGTCCGTCATGGTGCCCCCTGCATCCAGGGCTAAAATATATTTTTTATCGGTCTTCAACTGATCTGTTAGYGATTCCATGACATCCCCTAAATATTTATTTTTAATTTAGCCGTTTCTTCAGCYGTYTTATTCTGGAACCATTCTATTGATTCATCGTTCAATGGCCGGCTCATATATTCACGATAAAAYCGATCAAGRTCTGGCAGTGCCTCAAAGATCATCGGGTATCCAGAAGGAACAATTTCTACTGCCAATTGTGCAGTACAGCCGGGACAAAAGTATTCACGGATTYCCATCCAGGTAGCTTCCGGTGCCGCTATGGCAGGAAAATAAACCTCATCCATCTGKTCTTGTGTTTCACGTACACGAAGATCTGCATTCAACTTCCAGTTGACACGATAATCACCATATTCATGRCCACAATCACACTTAACCACTCGTTCATTATTACCTTTGGCAACTATGTATAAATGATCRTTAAGTCTCATRAGAATRTKTTCATCCCARGAAACCCCYTCTTGTAATACTTCAAGRTAYGTCCAGAAACGCTTATGGTCTTTCTTGATCATTCTCCTCATTTCCATGACATCATCGTCAGATATTTTTCCATCAACTAGCTTTTTCATTAAGCCTTTATCTACCTGTTCCATTTTCTACTCCTGAATCTTTTATTTATTCACTAGGTGGCRTTCGTAATAATCAGATTTCGAAATCTTCATCTAGCTGCCAAAAATCTTTAAAATGTTTATTGTATCCATCAAAGCAGACAGATTTTCTATACATTTCTAATAATTCATTGCGCATANTTTTTTTCAATGATTTTTTTMSRWWNNCTTCGRMYYMMYATTSTWTSKYWKSTAWAKWWTYWKWASSACKMSKAGYAWMTARSCWSYCTYKTTYSRAYTKWGYWWCAGATTCGTTTAGAATGACCAAATCATTTTTATCTTTAATCGCCACAACCCCGTACATAACTTTTGCAAACCCTTCAGGAAGCTGTCCAATTCTTATATCCTCTACGACTGCATCAATATCTCTTTCCAGAGGATCTCCCCAACCACCAGAACCACCGGCAGCATTAGCCCACAAATCATTTTCTCCCATTGTTTGTTCGGGAGGATCATATTTCCATCCTTTTATATTACCTGTAATTTTTCCTTCCTTTGCATACTCAAGTAATTCGCCTGCCGTTGTTGGCGTATCACCACCAGCTGCAAAAATCTCATCCAGGTTTGTATTCTTAGCTGTCACTGTAACCACCCCAGGTGCGGGGTAACCGCCATTCATTCCCAATGCAACATAAGAGTTTAGCGAGGTAGTAACACCCGCTCGCGTAACACCAAGACGCTGCCCTGTTTCTTTCATCCAATGAACAGCTGTCTGACCAATTCCACCCCGATATTTACCATGCCCGCAATATCCAGGTTCAAGTTTTCGGCCTAAATGGTGCAGTGGTGGAATAAGATATTCAAACTCTTCTGAATTACCRATATTGCATAACTGRGTATGTGAACACCAAGCAGTTGGCATTCCATCTTTAAATGAATAGGCACCCATGGCTGTMCCCCCCACCCATTCAAAGTTCGTAAAACCGTAGGGGGTACCATCAGCCAATACCCCACTACCCTGAATACCTTCCCATACATCATCRACAGCAAACGCTTCCTCAAGATAACCACGCATAAAGAAAGATAAATGTACGGCATTACCTGCAACACATTCCATTTGCATGGACTGGGCCCATAAATTTGCACAGGAAGCAAATTCGGTATCAGGGTTATAGATACTGCCCTTGTGGTAAATACTTTCTACATTCATTTTTACACCACCCGTCGCTTTGACGTTGTGAGCAAACGTGGTTGTCATTTGTAGATGCAAAGCAACATCTGCGCCACCAGGATAGCCATTAAATCCATGRTACCCCCAGCGTGAAGARCCTTCTGTATCCCACACCARACTRCCTTTTTCATYGACACTYAATACSCCATGAAYRTGTATCAGYTCATCTTTATCTGCATGCGGCCATATTKTCTGCTGACCTTTAAGCATRGATATCCTGAAGCAACTACCTTCATACTGACCTGGCACCATCGTGGATCGCATATTATCGAGAATCATTCTACGGCTCTCTTCAATAATCTCTTTACAGGCCTGCCGGTAATACTCGACGCCAAATTCTTTGATTATCTCGTGAAGAGAACGRTGAATCATAGAACAGCCCGCCAATCGCATTTTGTCATCCAGAATGTTCATTGCTCCGGCACGAGTRCGACGCATCCAAAGAGTTTCCCACCACTTTGCCTGCCTCAGGTTTTCTCCTGTTTTCATCGGTGGAAAAACAAAACCATCCATAAATGTGTCAACAGTAAACACTRGCCAACTACCCGCCTGCGGGGCACCTGCTTCCATAATRTGATTGACRGAGCAAGCCCACGCCAACACTTCACCTTCRATAACAATTGGAACCAGCGTATARGTGTCACCAGGGTGTGGTGCACCAGAGGTCATAGGATCATCGGCCCCAAAAACATCACCATCATTTATACCTGGATTTTCTTCAAAACCGTTATCCGTCATGTGTTTAATTGAAACAGGAAATGCAGCAGCGTGAGAAATAAACCCCAATGARATGGCGAGCGTATCACCCTCGGCCGTTGTTAATGCCCATAGAGATTCTCCCATTTCACGCCCACCYGGRCTGGCAGCAACAAACCGGGCTTTTTCTCTWGCAGCAAAAACAGAAGATTGGAGGCGAGAAAAAAAACGTTCATATCTAATGGGATCCTGCTCTTTCAGTGTAAGTTCTTTAATACCCCAATAATGTCCTGTTTTACTATATAATTTATCACGCTGATTTAGTTTGAATTTCAGTGTTTTTTCGACCAAAAATCCTTCCTCTATTACGGTTTTCATATTTTTCTTTCTCCCAAAAATTTATCCGTTACATTTTGATTGTTATTTATTGCTACACACAAAACATGACATTGTTGAATGTTTTTTTACAATTCATACAGATATGCACTGAGTGAAAATATTTATAACTACAACATACCAGCACATATATCTGAATATTTGTATATTGTGTTTTCTAGTAGGCTTAATACAATTATTCCCCAGTATATTTCCATTCAAATAACTATCATCTCGATACATAAAAGAAACTAATAACACGACAAATCCATACCCTTGACACTTAGTTAAATGAATCGACTCAATAACTGTATGCATGTTAGGTGCCAACATGGAAGTTAGTGTAAGAATACGTATTAATTATCGTTTTATTCAAACCTACTAGGTCCATTTTCTGTATCAAAAAACTACACTTTCATCAGGTACTGTCTCAAATATATACACACTGACTGTGCTTCGTGAAGAACATCAGCCACAAGGCTATCTTATACTGTAGATAAAGCCGTCATAGCTCTACCTTTTTACATATTTCCAGCTGTTATCACACCCTCTCTGCATCAACATTAATTTCCTTCTAATTTTCAATTTTTTTCCATACTTCATTGGTCCGCCACCTTAAATTGGTTTACCAACTTTTTATTTCATGTGTTCTAGTAGTCGGTATATTTTATTAAAAACTGCCTCTGTACATGAATGCGAAGCATCTTGTATAATGACTAACGTTTGTTAGAATAATGATTGCTACTTGAAACGGCGGAAGTTATTAAAGGTCATTATTTCTTGAAGAGGACTTACACATGAAAATTTTAGTAGGTATTAAAAGAGTTGTAGATTACAACGTAAAAATTCAAGTCCAACCTGATGGCTCAGGTATTACGACCAGCAATGTCAAAATGAGCATCAACCCTTTTGATGACATTGCTATTGAGGCGGCACTTCAATTAAAAGAAGCAGGCAAAGCTAAAGAAGTAATCGCCATTACAATTGGCTCGAAAGCAAGCCAAGAACAATTACGAACAGCTCTTGCAATGGGTGCCGATCGCGCCATTCATATTGAGGTCGATGAAGAGATACAACCTTTAACCTGTGCGCGTATATTGAAAGCCTTCGTAGACAAAGAAAAACCTGAGCTTGTCATACTAGGGAAACAGGCTATTGATAATGATAACAGCCAAACAGCTCAAATGCTGGCAGCATTGGCTAACTGGCCACAAGCTACATTTGCCTCAAGTATTGAGATTGAAGAAAATACAGCGATAGTTACCCGGGAGATTGATGCTGGATTGGAAACATTAGCTATTGACCTTCCAGCAGTAATCAGTACAGACCTTCGCTTGAATAAACCAAGATACATTAAATTACCAGACATKATGAAGGCAAAACGTAAATCGATAGAAACCTTAACGCTAGAAGATTTTAATATTGAACAGGCTCAGCTTGTGAAAGTGTTAAAAACAACTCAACCAACACCACGACAATCAGGCATCAAAGTTGAAACAGTGGAAGAGCTTGTCTCAACACTAAAGAAAAAAGGGCTAATCTGATGAACAAGGTCTTAATTATTGCAGAACATGATGGCAACAACCTAAATATATCAACCGCACGTACTGTCACTGCTTCACAAGGTATAGGTGCGTCGGTTGAAATTGTTATCTTTGTAGATAAAGGGAATGTCATAGCAACACAAGCTGCTGCCATCGCAGGTGTTACAAAAGTGCTGGTAGTCGAAAACCCTGTAAACAAATATGCTATATCCGCGATACTTGCCCCTCAAATTGAAGCCATAGCCAAGGAGTATAGTCATATATTCGCACCAAACACGACCTTTGGAAAAGACTTAATGCCACGCGTTGCTGCTCTCTTAGGTGTGCCGCAAGTAAGCAATATCATGCGAATTGAAAGCCCAAACATTTTTGATCGCCCAGTTTATGCAGGTAATGCTATCGTGACTGTTGAAGTACCTAATGGGATTGTTGTCGGAACAATTAGGACAGCTTCGTTCCCCGAGGCTGCAGGAGGAGGTTTAGCTAGCATTGAACAATGTGAAATATTTATAGATGTTCCCACCCATACACGCTTTATCTCTCTAGAGGCAAATGGAGACGACAATCATCCTGATCTACAAGCAGCATCAATAGTGATTGCTGGCGGACGAGGCCTTGGTAGTCAAGAAAATTTTAACGTTATTTATAGCCTTGCTGACAAGATGGGTGCAGCTGTTGGCGCATCACGTGCAGCTGTCGATGCTGGATTTATCCCTAACAGTCATCAAGTAGGCCAAACTGGTAAAATTATTGCTCCAGAGCTTTATATGGCTATTGGGATTTCTGGCGCAATTCAGCATCTAGCTGGAATTAAGGATGCAAGAACAATTGTAGCTATTAATAAAGATGCCGATGCTCCAATTTTTGAAGTTGCTGATATTGGCTTGGTGGGAGATTTGTTTACAATAATTCCTAAGATAGAAAAGGCTCTGGGCTAACAGTCGCGGATTCAAATCCGCGAGTGAATAGCCCGAAACTCTACGGAGGAAAAGGTAGNAAAAAACCAATAGAGTGATATGTAGTAGCTCAGACTTGATCTGACAGTTACCCGTTTTTACTGGCATCTGTCAGTTTAGATTTGAACTGACTTTCTTAGCCAGCATCGATTTGTCATCAAGTAAAGTTTTCGTTGTCGTTCTGCGGCAGTACTTTCATCCACGCTCAATAATCATAGCTATACCTTGCCCCACACCAACACACATCGCACATAAAGCATATTGACCTTTGTTACGTTGYAATTCATATGCGGCTGTTGTGACAAGACGAGCACCACTCATACCCAAGGGGTGCCCCAAAGCGATAGCACCACCATTTGGGTTAACTCTGATGTCATCATCATCAAGCTCCAAACCACGCATAACAGCTAAACTTTGTGCAGCAAATGCCTCATTTAACTCAATGACGTCCATTTGATCCAATCTTAAATCAGCATTTTTTAAAACTTTATGAATCGCTTCTACTGGGGCATAGCCCATAATTCTTGGTTCCAACCCCGACGTGGCCATACCGATAATTCTCGCTAAAGGGCTAAGCCCCTGACTTATCATTTTTTCTTCTGAGGCCAGTAACAGAGCACAAGCGCCATCATTAATTCCAGAAGCATTACCGGCAGTCACTGTCCCATTTTTTTTGAATGGTGTTCCTAACTTCTCCAAGTCTTCCAAACTACTAAGACGAGGATGYTCATCAACAGAAAARCTTTGTGTTTCTTTACGGTTAATCTTTATTGTTACTGATACAATTYCTTTTTSAARYMTTCCTTTCTTCTGCGCTTGCTGTGTTTTTTCCTGGCTTCTAAGTGCAAATTTATCTTGATCTATACGACTAATATTAAACTCTTCAGAAACATTTTCTGCGGTCTCAGGCATGCTATCTACGCCATACTGTTCTGCTAATTTTTTATTGACAAACCGCCAGCCCATCGTTGTGTCATATATTTCTGCTTTACGGGAAAATGGAACATCCGCTTTAGGCATCACAAAGGGTGCTCGAGACATCTGCTCAACACCACCTGCAATCACCATTGACTGCTCACCWGAAGCAATTGCTCTTGCTGCGGTTCCAATGGCATCCATACCAGAACCACACAAACGGTTAATCGTCATTGCGGGTACCGACTGAGGCAAGCCGGCAAGTAACCCAGACATTCTTGCGACATTACGATTATCTTCACCAGCCTGATTAGCACAGCCGTAATAAATGTCATCAATCTCATCCCATTTAACGTGTGAGTTTCTTTCCATTAAGGCTTTGATCGGGATAGCACCTAAATCATCTGCACGAACACCAGACAAAGAACCACCAAAACGACCTATAGGTGTTCTAATAGCATCGCAGATATATACTTTTTTCATTTTTATGACTCTTCGATTGACAGGTTTATCTACTCTATATTACTTAAAGTTTGAGCGCTTTCTTCTAACTATGCAGAGAAACCAGGGAACCTTTTACTCGAGTTGGCGGCAACAGTATTAATGGCTATATTTTTAATATTACCTCAAGACTTAAACCATGATAGAACTACAGAGTCTTCGATATATTTTCCATTTTTTTATAGAGCGTACTTCGTGCAATACCAAGATACTGAGCTGTTTTTGAAATATTTCCTTCGAATATAATTAGTGCCTCATCTATTTTTTTTTGTTCGGCCACTTTAAGCGCACACCCAGATAATGTTTTTTTAGACTCGGGATAAAATGATTTAAGCATTCTTTGGGGGCAGTGATCCAGAGTCAARTCTTTACCCKCATTCATCAAAATACAATTTTCAGAAAAATTACGAAGYTCCCTTACATTYCCDGGCCAYCGATAYTCCTGTAGAGCTTCCCTAAAGGYATTGCTRCTGCCRGGTSTTKTAMTGYRRYTTTCTTCTGAWAATTTCTTTAAGAAATAGTCAAACAACACAAGAATATCATCTTTTCTTTCTCGTAAAGTAGGCAATTCAATTACAGCTGTACTTACTCGATAATATAAATCTTCCCTTAGCCTCCCAGACTTAACCTCTTGYTCCAAATTYTTATTAGTAGCAATAATTATTCGTGCATTTATAGGACGAGRCTTTGACTCACCAATYCGYACAATTTCACGMATYTCAAGCACTCTAAGCAKATAAACTTGAAGRTCTAARGGTAGCTCACAAAACTCATCCAGAAAAAGTGTTCCATTTTGAGCTGCCTCAAATTTTCCGATCATCCCRCCTCGCTTAGCTCCAGAAAAACTTCCTTCYACATAACCAAATAATTCACTGGCAAGTAAATCTTTTTGAATGGCYCCACAATTTACAGCAATAAATTCTCCTTTAAGKCCACCCTGHAAATAAATYTCCYTAGCCATAACTTCCTTTCCCGTACCCGTTTCTCCTGTCAGTGCAACAATTATTCTACTCTCGGAAAGTGTACCCGCTAATTCACGCAAATATAAAACTGAATCACTTCCCCCTATCAATAAAGTTTCTTTAACTCTCGTATTTACTGGATTTTTTGGTACTATTTTCTCTCTTGCTGTTGCAACTATAATCAAAAGATGKCCGACTAAAACCCCATCAATAGTAACTGGCTCTAACCAGTCTTTATCAATACCTTCGGGAAGGTTGTTCAAAGAAATATTTTTAACTGACATTCCATCTACCCGTGTATCAACGAGTGTGTTCTGRAGTAAGRCTGGAATTTCTTTTTGRCTAGAAGYAGARCCKYCTCTCACCCAGACAAGAAAACCTTCTTCATCAAAAAYCATAATTGTTTCTTTCTTCCARCGCYYTGTATGCGCCATACAATAATCAATTAGCCGGTATTTTGAATAATTTTGTAATTTCTGTAGGCGAAACTCWATGCATGAAGCCATTGARCTCACCCAGCCCATATTCATYGAAACAAATGAATGATCAGGTCCTGTYGTATCCAAAATTCCCAGAACACGGCCATCCCTCAAATCTTTAATGGGAGCCGCAGCACAACCCCAAACTGATGTCATCTCGCAATAATGCTCCCGAGCAATAACCTGCACAGGACGCTTTATAGCAACCGCCATCCCCACTGCATTTGTACCGCAATACTGCTCGGACCAATTACTGCCAACTACTAATTGTTGCGAGTCCGCTAATGCCAAGGATTTGGAGCTGCCTTGTCGGTCTAGTATTTTTCCATTTGAAGAAGTAAGCATCATAAAAAGCTGGTAATCMTCCAAAATAGTACGAGCATTTTTTATCACGGGTAATGCAGATTTTAGKAGAAAGGARTTGGCRTTGGATTCAGAAGARATATTTCCTCCATCCAAAATATTTGGCCCTTGAGCTAATGTTGTATCCACACAAAATTTCTGAGAACGACGCCAAGAGTCCAAAATCACTTTAGGAATACTCGATTCTTTTATTTCGAGGCCACAGTGAAAATACTCCCATGCCTTTTCCAGATTTTTTTGATARTCAAAGTCACGATTTAGAAATAAGCCTGCCAAAATAAGTCCCCCTCTATTTTCTGGATGGCCCTATTAAGAGCCCCATTCACCTTATCACCACCCCTTTTNTTGGGCTTTTATCAAATAATTTCTTCAGGTTAATCACAAACRACTWGGTTCAACTATTCTCAGTTCGTAGCGAACCCTTAGCACGCCTATCTAACCACCAYCCATAYTGAGGCGGCCATTTTTCAAAATTTTTATCCAGATCAAAGTGCTGTGCAGCATGCCTAGGCCAATAGGGGTCATTTAATGCTGCTCTTCCTATTGCAATCAAATCGGCTTGCCCAGTCTGCAAAATTAATTCTGCTTGCTCAGGCTCAGTRATCAACCCAACAGCAGCTACCGGTATATTACCTTGTGCTTTAAGCGCTTCCGCCAGAAAAACCTGGAARCCAGGTRCTCTTGGTATTGCATGCTCACGTTTTGTGCCAAGACCACCACTTGAGCAATCTATCAAATCCACACCCAAATCAATCAGTTGTTTTGCCAGTTTGAGAGAGTCATTGATAGACCACCCAATGTTAATACCATCAACCACTGACATACGAAAAAAGAGTGGYTTGTGTTCAGGCCAGTTGGCACGAATGGCCTCAACAATTTCACAGGCCAACCTCACTCTTCCCTTATCACCACCATATTCATCAGTACGGGTATTGGTTAAAGGCGACAGAAACTCACTAATCAGATACCCRTGAGCACCGTGAATTTCCAGAACGTCAATTCCTGCAGYATCTGCTCGSGCAGCCGCATYACCCCATTTATTAACCARATCAGTAATATCACTTGATGATAAKACCCTTGGATGAGGCCAAYCTGGAGCACACGGCTGATCAACAGGYCCTACCGACTGCCAGGSMTYTCTACCCTTATCGGYATCAGTTTTATCCAGAAAACTGCCCCCTTCCCARGGKGGTCTTGATGAAGACTTAGCACCGGCATGAGCCAGCTGTAGCCCAATTTTAGAACCTTGCTGGTGTGCATAAYTAATAATAGGTTGTATTGGAGCAATTTGCTCATCTGACCAAAGACCAAGATCACCAGCACTGATACGCCCCCGCTCTTCGACGGCTGTTGCTTCCATCATAATCAGACCGGCACCGCCTAGGGCATACTGAGCATAGTGTGCAAAATGTTGCTCTGAAGCCTTTCCATCTATCTCAGCCTGATAGATACACATGGGTGAAATCATTATTCGATTAGAAATCTCCATTTCACGTATTTGCCAYGGRCTAAAAAGAAGGGGRRTTTCAGATTGTTTCATTTCTATCTCATATAAGCAGAGTTATAGTGGAACCAGAAAATAACAACTGTTAGAATTTAATGCAAGCTAAACAACAAGGTTTAACTGCAAGCTGCCTGGAGAGAGTGAGTGATCCAAATCACAAACAAGGTAGTCGGACCCGATCAAATCTATACCGACTATTTGAAAAAACAGATTTTTGCTTTGCCCAAGTGTATGAAATGCAAAAAATACCACTTTTTTCCGCGTACTGTCTGCCCTTATTGCTGGAGCTTTAAGCTAGAATGGCACCCAGTTACTGGAGAAGGTGAGGTTTATTCATGCACCACTATTTATCGTAAATCTGAGCGTGGGGGCAACTATAATGTCAGTCTTATCACGCTCAATGAAGGCCCAAGAATCATGAGTCGCGTTGAAGGAATCGAGCCAGAATCAGTTAAAATTGGCTCAAGAGTGACCGCTTCCATCGATAAAGAAACAGRTGAACCCTTTGTCATCTTCACCCCAACAGAGATGCCAGGTTTATGTCACACATATTAAGAGGTTCATCCGCTATTGTGGGTATTGGCCAGGCAGGTTGTGGAAAGGCTGAGGGGCGCACCCCTCTGGACATACTTGCCGAAGCCACACATAACGCACTGGATGACGCGGGGCTATCATTAAGTGATGTTGATGGTCTTTTTACGGGTTCATCCTACCACTTCATGCCAACACTCAGTACAGCAGAATATCTGGGAATCAAGCCTCGGTTTTCTGACGGGAGCATGATTGGTGGTTCTTCTTTCGTTGCACACACATTAAATGCTGCCATGGCCATTCACAGTGGTTTATGTGATGTTGCACTAATTTGCTATGGCAGTAACCAGCGTACCGCTGGTGGCAAATTAGCCACTATGTCGGAACAACAAACCTATGAGGTGCCGTACAAGCCCCACTACCCCATCAGTTCCTATGCGCTAGCTGCAGCTCGACATATGTATCAATACGGTACTACGCGTGAACAGCTAGCAGACGTGGCGGTGGCTGCTCGACAATGGGCACAACTAAACCCAGAAGCCTTTGTCCGTGACAAGCTCACCCGTGAAGATGTGCTCAATTCTAGAATGATCAGCGACCCTCTATCTCTGCTGGATTGCTGCCTAGTCACCGATGGAGGTGGTGCTGTCATCATGGTATCCAGTGAACGGGCTAGAGACTACCACCATAAACCTGTTTACCTGTTAGGTATGGGAATGGCTCACTGGCACCGACAAATCACCCAAATGCCTGACCTCACTATTACGGCTGCCAAGGAGTCAGGGCAACGTGCTTATGAGATGGCCGGGTTATCGGTAAAAGACATTGATGTGGTGGAAGTTTATGATGCCTTTACCATTAATACTCTTTTGTTTCTGGAAGATCTTGGTTTTTGTCCGAAGGGTGAAGGCGGCGCCTTTGTTGCCAATGGCAACATTTCACCAGGTGGGACATTACCTGTTAACACCCATGGTGGAGGCTTATCATGTGTTCACCCGGGCATGTATGGCATTTTTATTCTGATTGAGGCTGTTCGCCAACTACGAGGTAGTTGTGGAAAACGTCAGATTGATGGTGCTGAAGTTGCTCTCGTCCATGGTAATGGTGGTGTCTTGTCTAGCCAGGCAACATCCATACTGGGAACCGAACAAACCCTATAACACCCTGTGGCTATCCAAAACTAACACTCTGATTTTGAATTCTCGGTTTTACCAAAAATAACTGCGTTAATACTACCCACAAACCAAACACCTGGATCACTGATAAGTAAGGCAAGGGTTGTACTGGCAAAAAATTGTGCCCAGATATAATGCCAAATTAATAGCTCACTGGGCTATTAATCATTCATTAAATTTAAAAACTAACGGCATAAAGTAGACAAATCTCATCATAGTTTTCTACAAAGTGAACGAGGACGTCAAAGTAAATCAACCATGCGACATTATGTCGCATTCTATATCCCTGCGTATTTTCTTATTATTCACTTATAAATTGAACTATCAGATATATTAGGGGCACCATTTTGAAAACGTTTTTTTTGCTGCTATAACCGTAGCTATTCCTGTATTACCTCTCAATTGTCCTAAATAACCAGTTTTATCTAGAACAGCCCCTATTCTTATCTTTATATATCGCTACACTGCTGTCCCATTAACTTTCATAGCAGCACCATCTGATTTCTGTCAGGTAATCTATCATGAACGGGGTAGCCCCTGAGAAAAGTCATTAAATCACGCTTTTCAAATAAATTGAGCTGTAATAGGCGCAATATTTACTGCATACTTTTCGTGATCTTTGACTGGAACTTCAAATAAGCCAACAGTAGATAAACACACAGTGCAATCCAACTTTGTGTCATCACCGCATTCTTACTGGTGCCGATAAAGTCTTTGATTTTCAGGTTTTGTTTAATCCACTATAGGTAACTACGTAACCAGTGCTAAGGAGTTTTTATGCTATATCCAAATCCAAATATGCCTGATTCAAAAATCCAATTCAACAAACGCTACGAGAATTATATTGGTGGAGAGTGGGTAGCTCCTGTAAAAGGGCAATATTTTGAGAATATATCACCCGTCAATGGTGAAGTCTTTTCTGAGTTCCCCCGCTCTACTGCAGAAGATATTGAGCTTGCATTGGATGCTGCACATAAAGCGAAAGATGCCTGGGGGAAAACATCTGTTACTGAACGCTCAAATATTCTTTTAAAAATTGCCGATAGAATTGAAGAAAATCTCGAGTTATTGGCCATTGCAGAAACATGGGATAATGGTAAAGGAATCCGTGAAACTCTAGCGGCTGATGTTCCTTTGTCAGCCGATCACTTTCGCTAT
>NVXH01000007.1 GCA_002746985.1 Porticoccaceae bacterium
CGGTGTGGGCACGCCGGGCAGTATTACCCGGGTAATTGAAACTGTAGCGGATAGGGTTTCTATCCATCGTCTTGCGGTACATTTACACGATACTTACGGGCAGGCGCTGGCGAACATCTATGCCTCGTTACAAATGGGTATTGATGTGGTGGATAGCTCCGTGGCAGGGCTCGGTGGATGTCCGTATGCGAAAGGCGCTTCGGGTAATGTGGCCACGGAAGACTTGGTGTATATGCTTAATGGTTTGGGTATTGAGCATGGGGTGGATTTGGATAAATTAATTGAAGCGGGTCGGTTTATTACGGAGAAATTAGGCCGAGAGAATGGATCAAAGGTTTCACAAGCTTTAGGTAGATAGCTCTAGTGTTCCTTTTCAGCTTGCTTCTCAAGTACAGCTTGCAACGCAACTCTTAATGCAGATACGCCCGGTTTTTTATCCAGAATTTCCTGAGCACTTAACCCGGATAGTTCGTGAGGAAACACCAGCCATTTATCCGTCTCGTGGAGGTAGTAGTCCGGTGCTCTGCCTGTCCGATTATTGCCTGGTTTAAAGTAAGGGGCGGCAATACGGATTTCAGGTGGGTTGTCGGTACAGGCCTGCTCAATATCTTCCACAATCTGTTTCATGCTGAGGCCGGTGTCGGACACATCGTCAACAATTAAGATGGAATCTGCCTTACGGAGGTTGTCGATGATATGTCCCAGCCCGTGCACTTTCACTTTATCGGCGGTTTCTCCGATGGCCGTGTAGAACGACGTTCGAATGGCAATATGGTCTGTTTCGATACCGAAATAATCCAACAACTCTTGAACGGCAATACCCACCGGGGCTCCGCCTCGCCATACACCAATAATAAAGTGAGGCACGTAACCGCTTTCTAGAACTTGTAGCCCCAGAGAAAATGAGTCATCCAGTAGTTGCTGGGCGTCGATAAATTGTTTTTCCACTAGCGGGCGTTCCGTTAAGAATGGGTGAGATGGCATAACGATTATCCACTTTCAATGGCCAGGTGCCAGAGATATCACCATAATTAGGTCATGCTAGTAGGCAACTGGCGTTATTTTTCTGGTAGAACACTTTTTTGTGAAATAGGTTTTTATGACAGACGTGTTTTCAAGTAATGAGTCTTTTGACCCAAAGAAGCTACTCACCGATTTATTCCAAACGGCGGTGGCTGCGGCTGACCCTAAGGTGGTGCTGCCGGGCTTTTTGGATAGTATTTCGACAGAACTGTTGGCCGGTGACGGGAATAGAAAGGTTGTTGTTATTGGTGCAGGAAAAGCTGCCGCCGCTATGGCATCAAGCCTGGAGAGCGTGTGGGAAGGCGGAGCTTTACGTGGCCTAGTAGTGACAGCCTATGGCCACGCTATGCCCTGTGAGCAGATTGAAGTGATCGAAGCTGCGCATCCGGTGCCCGACCAAAACAGTGAGATTGCAGCACAGCGTATTCTCAATTTGGTGGCTGATCTGAACGAAAATGACTTGGTAATTTGTCTGCTTTCCGGTGGAGGTTCTTCGTTACTGGCACTGCCCGCACCGGGTATTACGCTGGCCGATAAACAGCAGATTAATAAAGCGTTGTTGAAATCCGGTGCTGATATCCATGAGATCAATTGCGTACGAAAACATCTATCTGCCATTAAGGGTGGTCGATTGGCCATGGCTTGTGCTCCAGCCAAATTGATGACCTTTGCCATCTCTGATGTAACAGGCAATGTACCGGGAGGTGACCCTGCGGTGATAGCCTCTGGCCCGACGGTGGCAGACCCAACGACCCGGCAGCAGGCTTTGGCTATATTGGACAAATACCACATTGCTATGAGTGATGCTGTGCATCAATGGTTAAGTGGTTCTGAATCTGAAACGCCAAAATCGGTAAGCGAACACAGCGAGTTTCAGGTGATTGCCACCGCTAGGCAGTCGCTTCAGGCGGCAGCAAAACAGGTGGAGAAAGTGGGGCTGACGGCCCTGATGTTGGGCGGTGATCTTACGGGTGAATCCTCTGAGTTGGCCAAGGCTCATGCCGAGTTAGCTCGTTCAATTTTGTTGCAGGGGCAGCCTGTGAAAGCCCCATGTGTGATTTTGTCGGGCGGGGAAACCACCGTACAGGTTACTGGCAATGGCCGTGGTGGTCGCAATACTGAATACCTGCTGAATTTGGCGGATGAGTTGAAAGGTCAGCAGGGTGTTTATGCACTGGCTGCGGATACCGATGGTATTGATGGTTCTGGAGATAATGCCGGTGCTGTTTTGTCACCTGATAGCTGGCAGCGTGCCCAACAATTGAACCTGAATATCATTGAAAGTTTGGAAAATAATGACAGCTACTCTTATTTTGAGGCTTTGGGCGATCTCGTTGTAACTGGGCCTACATGCACCAATGTAAATGACTTTCGGGCTATTTTGTTGTGGCCGGAGAATGATCTCTAAACAGGCCTGATTGAGCTGCCTCAATGGGTTCCGGTGAGAACTTGAGGTAGACTGCCCTAACGATGACAAGATGTAAAAAACGGAGTGACCCCTGTGTCAGATATGCGAAAACTTACCCACCTTAATGATCAGGGCGAAGCCCATATGGTTGATGTGGGAGGTAAAGTTGTGACCACTCGACAAGCCACGGCTGAAGCAACCATTAAAATGTTGCCAGAAACCCTGGAACTGATTCAGTCTGGCGGTCATAAAAAAGGTGATGTGCTGGCAGTGGCACGGATTGCGGGTATCCAGGCGGCAAAAAAATGCCCTGATCTGATACCTCTTTGTCATCCATTAATGCTCACCAAGGTGTCCGTCGAGTTTGATGTTCAATCAGAGAGTAACAGTATCCGTATTTTAGCTACCTGCGGACTGGATGGAAAAACGGGTGTTGAAATGGAAGCTCTAACCGCGGCTTCCGTAGCGGCTCTTACCATCTATGATATGTGTAAGGCCGTGGATAAAGGCATGGTAATTGAGCAGACCCGCTTGCTGGAGAAAACCGGTGGCAAGTCGGGGCATTGGAAAGCTGAAAAATGAGACCTTTCACAATTGTTCTTTTGTCCTGTGGTGTCGTCGCTTAAAGTGCCTACTGTTGGTAAAAATGTACTCAATCGGTCATTTATGATTTATAAACTCGCTCTCTCCGTGCATTTTTGCCTAACCACAGAACAAAATTCCGGCTTGTGAAAAGGCCTCTAATAGTAAGATTGAATCAGGTTTAAGCATGAAAGTATTATTTTTCGGTAGTCTCCGCGAGCAGTTGGGCACCAGTGAGCTGAATACGGCATTGCCCGATGGTATCGATACCATTGGTCAGTTGTTAGCGAGCCTCCAAGCCCAGGGTGACGAATGGAAGCTGGCGTTGGGTACTGGCAATGTACTGTTTGCCGTCAATCAGGATATGGTGGATGCAGACACCACCATCAGTGACAGTGACGAAGTAGCATTATTTCCTCCGGTGACGGGCGGATGATTTCTATTTCTGTTCAGGAGCAGGACTTCGATACGGGTGAGGAATACCGCCAGTTACAAAGTGGCAATACCAATATAGGTGGTGTTGCGATCTTTACCGGACAGGTTCGCGACCTTGCTGATAACCCACTGAAATTTATGCGTCTGGAACACTATCCGGGTATGACAGAAAAATCCCTTCAACAAACCGCCGAGCAGGCTGAAGAACGCTGGCCAGTAATAGATATTCGTATTATTCACCGCATTGGTGATTTGGTCCCCGGCGAACAAATTGTATTTGTTGGGGTGAGCAGCGCCCACCGTGATGCGGCTTTCGCTGCCTGTGAGTTTATTATGGATATTCTAAAAACCAGTGCGCCATTTTGGAAAAAAGAGCAGCATGTGAATGGTTCCAGTGGCTGGGTGGATGCAAAGAGCACAGATCAACAGCGTGCTGAACGCTGGCAAGACAACAAGTAGTTCTTTGGGCTCCCTATGTTAAAAGCCGGTTTAAAATTATTGGTTACCTACGTACTTTTTGTCCAACTACTGGTTAGCCCGAGTGCTGTGGCCGATACYCTGATCATTGCTACAGCCAGTAATTTTCGRCCAGTATTGGAGCAGCTCAGCCAGGAATTTTCTGCACAACATCAAGATACTAAAAACGAGATTAAAATTAGCAGTGCTTCTTCTGGTGTGCTYTAYGCCCAAATTTTACGRGGTGCACCATTYCAGCTRTTTTTTTCGGCCAATGAATCYTTCCCGGAAAAACTGGTGAGTAGTGGCCRCGGMGTGAAGAATACAYTGGCAACCTATGCCATWGGACAACTRGTTTTAGYGTCACGTCGTCAAGGTGATAGCCCGAAGGACATTTTGTCAAAAGCCGAGCGCATTGCCATTGCCAATCCGCGAACGGCCCCCTATGGCATAGCAGCTATGGCGGTTATGGAGAGTCTGGATATTGCCCAACATAAGGAAAAACTGGTGGTGGGAAACAATATTGCACAGGCATGGCAGTTTTTTCACAGTGGTAATGCCGATGTTGCGATAGTTGCGGCTTCGTTAATTTATTCGGCTGAAATGAGGTTGGCTGTAGGTTTAAAAGAAGAGCAGAAGAGGTTATTTACAATGGACCTCTCTGGCTATCTCAAACAGCCAATTCGGCAGAGCCGAGTGGCAATTAAACCAGTGAGTAAGCTAACCCAACAGTTTCTTGATTTTATGAATACGCCTGAGGCTACAAAAATAATGGTTGATGGGGGTTATTTAACCCCCGCCTTAGTACCTGTTTTAGCGCCTATTAATTAAACTTTTTTATAGTGCATTAGGGCATTTAAGGTTGGATCACCTTCTTGATAAAGCTGCTGTCCATCAGATTTAAAGCCAAATTTAACTAGTATTTCATCAAGCTCTGTGAGGGAATAAAATAACCTAAGTTCCCGGTTATTATAATCCCAGCTTTCTTTTGTCCCCATATTAAACACGTCGTGGGCTAGCGCTACCATCTTCCACATTTTCTCGTTGTGCACATTGTGGTCGCGTAGAATCAGCGAGGCTCCCGATTTCATCGAATCTCTAATCGAGGTTATAAATTCTTCTCTTAAGTCCAGGGGGCAGTGGTGGAGGCCAATGTAGACAGAAACTAAATCTAGGGAATTGATTGGAATAGCTTTAGCCAAGCCCGATTGATAATTATTGAGAGCAATAAATTCAGCACCTTTCAACAGTTGGCCTCGATCTATAATATCAACGATTGAATAAGAGGGCTTTAGGTCACTAAGGTAATATCTTTCCCCTCGGATTTTAATTTTGTCCTCCAGTGTATCCAGATATCTTCCAGTTGACCCGATTTCCAGATAGCCATCATACCGCTCCTTGCTGTCTAATAATTGAGCAGTTTGCTTGGCGATGACCTTCTTCTGTTTTCTCAAAGCAGGTAAAGAATAAGTTAAATCTGCCAAAAAGGGTTTTATATCATCCAGCTCTTCTTGAAGTTCTTTATAGATGACAGCATCTGAAAAGCTCTCTTGGGTCACTGTTGAAATGAGAGCATGCATTTTATCCTCAGGGTAGAGGCGGAAAACATTCGCCAGAAAGTCTTTAAATTCTCTTTTGTAGCCGGAATTATCATAGACATAGTGAAAATTACTTCCTGCAGTCAGGCCGGGTAATTTATCGTCGGCTAACAAGTGTCTAAATGGGTGCGTAGCTAAGAAAGTGCTGGCTGCAAGCAAGATCCTTCTTCTAGAATAATTCATGGGACTACCCTAATATGTGGCCTGATAAAAAATAATATCAGAGAGACATGTTGTGAACAACGATCTAATTAATCGTAGTAAATTTTTATCCGTTATCTTCAACTTAATATTGTTGTTCACTGTAGGAACCCTGTCAGGGTRTTCGGTCTTTGGTGATGAGAAATTTGAATATGAATCCGATAACCTCATTATTAATGATGTGACTGGCCTTAACCCTATTCGGGTGGGGCAAGTAATTACACCCTCAACGATTGAGGAAATTACCACTGCTATTAAGAGTACAAAAGGGCCAATTTCTATTGGTGGAGGACGATACAGTCAAGGTGGTCAGATTGCTTATCCCGATAGTTTACATTTTGATATGCGTAGCTTCGATAAAGTGGTTAATTTTGAGCCTAATAAAAAGGAAATTACCGTACAGGCTGGTATTACCTGGAGAAAAATTCAGGAGTATGTGGACCCGGAAAATCTCTCCGTAAAGATTATGCAAACCTACTCCAACTTCACCGTTGGTGGGTCATTAAGTGTCAATGTTCATGGTCGCTATATCGGCGAAGGCCCTTTGGTTCAGTCAGTCAATCAAATTAAGATTGTCCTGGCCGATGGCAGCCTGATGACGGCTAGCCCTGATAATAATTCAGATGTGTTTTATGGGGCTATAGGTGGCTATGGAGGGATAGSGGCCATAGTAGAGGCCACCTTACAGCTAACTGACAATACTAAAATCGAAAGAAGAACAAAGCCTATGGCTATCACTAGCTATAAAGATTATTTCTTCAAAGAAATAAGAAACAATCCAGACGTTGTTTTTACCAACGCTGACATATACCCACCACACTACGATAAAGTACTGGATGTTAGTTGGTACAAAACAGATAAGCCGTTGACCATCGAGGATCGATTGATTGGAACGGATGAAAAGTATAAGTGGGGCCCGAAGGCTGCAGAATTTGTAGCTAACTATGATATCGGTAAATCCATAAGAAAAAATATTATTGATCCAGTGTATTACTCCTTTGATCGTGTTGTATGGAGAAACTGGGAAGCTAGCTACGATGTGAAAGAGCTAGAGCCGGATGATCGTTCAGAGAGTACTTATGTTTTAAGGGAGTACTTCATTCCTGTAGAGAACTTTGATACGTTCATCCCTAAGATGCGTAATATTTTTCAGAAGCACGAAGCAAACATAATCAATGTCTCAGTCAGGCACGCTCATAAAGACCCTGGCACGCTTCTCTCCTGGGCTAATTCAGAAGTTTTTGCCTTCGTTGTTTATTACCAACAAGGTACAGATAGCGCTGCAAAGGAAAGGGTAAAGGCTTGGAGTATCGATATGATCGATGCAGCTATTTCAGAAGGCGGCACATATTACCTTCCTTATCAAATTTTAGCCTCTTCTGAGCAGTTTTTATCTGCTTACCCAAAAGCACCGCAATACTTCTCTCTTAAAGAAAAAGTTGACCCTAACTATCGTTTTAGAAACCAACTTTGGAAAGAATACTACCCCGCAGAGAAAGACGACTTTAAAAAAAAGAGAACTGAATTAAAACAATACTTTCGGTCCGAAGAGCAAACATTACTCACTATTCCCGAGTGGTATCTTGTTTTTAATCCGCTTGAGTATGCCGATTTTCTTGAGGCTGGAAATAACCCAAGTGATTTCCCCTTTATGGGAAGTGTTGATGAGTATTGGAGCCTATATGACCGAGTCACAATAATCAGTGATGCTGAGGGTTACCCACCTAATGATGAATATATAATGATGCTGAATATCATTGGGGGTAGTACGACTGTTGAGTTCATGGTTAAAGGTGCTTATGAAAACACTCTGGGAAGAATGACTCGATGGATTGCTGACGGGGAAGACACACCGGAAGATGAAATTATAAAACAGGCTCATCGCGCGTATAGTGACTTAATTTTCGATAAAGCTTGGTATGAATTTGACTTCTGGGATTGGACAAGAAAAATTTGGACCGAACCCGATTTCTTTGGACCAAATTTCACTAGAAAACTGGAGAGAAAGCTCTCCTTTACTCTCGAGTTTGGATTTAAAACGCTGTACGCAAAAGCTATTGGCTTTGGAGCTAAAGCGGCCTACGAAGAAAGTGAAGGGCTAATCTATCTAACGGCTGAACATAAAGACTTTAATGAAAATACACTTCCAGAACAGGTCTCTCTGATTGAAAGTAATGGAAATAAGTTCTTATTTTCAGTACCAAGATGGGGTGGTTTTACAAAGGTGATCCCTCAACTTACTGATCAAGGGTTTGATTTTATCGATATCTCAGGCAATCAAAAAATTGCTGTTTCGATGCTTTCAAAATCTTCTGCGGATATCAATTATGACTATGCGCCTATACTGTTCAGCTCCCCTCTAGTCACCAATGGCGAGATTCAAAGAGCGATTTATTGGGTTGGAGTCAAAAACCTTGATACTTTGTTTGTTGAAGCAAAAGGTAATGGTCAGTCGATAGAGCATATTTATGATTATTAATGAGACCAAATATGAATCTATTGCCTTCTGATATCACGGCACTTTGGATCACCTTGCAACTGGCGGCTGTGACTACGGCTATTTTGTTGGTAATTGGTGCACCATTGGCCTGGTGGTTATCACGTTCTAGTTCCCGATTTGCCAGTGTGGTTGAAGCAACAGTGGCTTTGCCTCTAATACTTCCACCCACGGTCATTGGTTTTTATCTATTGATCTCGTTTTCTCCCGATAACTTTTTAGGTAGTAGTTGGTTGGCCTTAACCGGGCATTCTTTGGCATTTACCTTCAGTGGTTTGGTGGTGGGTTCAGTGATTTATTCGCTGCCTTTTGTGGTGCAGCCACTGCAAACCGGCTTCCAGAATTTTGACCACAAATTACTGGAGGCGGCAGAGACCATGGGGGCGGGCACGTTGGACCGTTTCTTGAATCTGGTTATCCCATTAACACGGCGTGCTTTTGTTACTGCTGCACTATTAGGTTTTGCCCACACTATGGGTGAGTTTGGGGTGGTATTGATGATTGGTGGCAATATCCCCGGTGAGACACAGGTATTATCCATTGCGCTGTATGACCATGTAGAAGCACTGGATTATCAGCGTGCCCATTGGTTGGCGGGTGGCTTACTCATTTTTAGTTTTGTGCTGTTGTTACTGCTTTATGGTTTTAACCGCCATAAAGTGAATAAATAGGGGTTGGGGATGGCAACAGAGAAGAACATTCAACTGTCCATCGAGCACGTATTGAGTGGTGATGTTAGTCATCGTGACCTTAGGGGCCTTGGTCTCAGGGAAAAGTCTGGTTTCTCTCTGTCCGTGAAAGCCCAATTGCCCGGGCAGGGCATCACGGCTATTTATGGTCCTTCTGGTTGTGGAAAAACAACATTACTGCGTTGTATTGCTGGGCTGGAACATGCAGACCACAGCCAATTAATAATTGGTGATGATGATCTTGGAGCTTTGCCAGCCAAGCAGCGGCAATTGGGTTATGTATTTCAGGAAAATCGTTTATTTCCCCACCTCAGTGTTGAAGGTAATCTTGATTTTGCCTGGAAGCGACGGTTCTCTGATAACGGCCCCAGTAAGCAGCAGGTCATTGATTGGCTGGATATTGAAAAATTGTTGGGCCGTCAACCCGATCAACTTTCTGGTGGGCAGAAACAGCGAGTGGCTATAGCCCGTGCTTTGTTGACGGCACCCCGCTGTTTATTGCTGGATGAACCGCTCGCTGGAGTTGATAGTAAGGCGCGAAATCCGATTCTCCAACATCTGGAGAGGTTGGCAGGGCATCTCAATATCCCAATGGTGTACGTAAGCCACAACCTCGATGAAATTACCCGGCTGGCTGATCATTTAATTATTATGGATCAGGGGGAAGTGGTGGCCGAGGGTCCATTGCTGGATATGTTGTCTCGGCTTGATCTGGATTTAACCCGGCAGGAGAATGCCGCAGTGGTTCTGAATACAGAAATTGTTAGTCATGATGACCACTATAGCCTGACGCAACTATCACTAGGTCTGGACTTAAATTTGGGTTCAAGGATGGTTTTAAGTACAGATACCCAACTTACCGTGGGTAGGTTATATGGTGAGCCGGGCGATACTGTTCGGGTAAGAATTCCCAGCCGGGATGTAAGTATTGCATTAGAAAGACCCAGTCAATCCAGTATTTTAAATATTTTGCCCGGTATTATCTCTGATATTGAACTGATTGATGGCGCAAGGGCGGTCATTAAAACAAATGTAGCAGGGCAGGATATTTTGGCTCGTATTACYCGAAAATCCATGGAACATTTACAGCTTGAAATAGGCAATCGTGTGTACTTGCAAATTAAGACAGTGGCATTGTTATCTGAAACACTCGGGCCAGAAGCYGCGGSATTAGAAACACYTGTAYCAGAAACAAGTGCATCAGACATTCCAGRTTAGGATTTTTTAATAGGTGATTATTTAGACCCCATTTTTTCAAAGTGACCAAGAAGGAACCCTTTATGGAAGYATTTCCCCATACCTATACCGCAGTAGTTACGGCAGATCCAACTGGYAATGTRATGTCATCTTTGGMAAAYGGYTGTARTTTGGAGGTGGCTCCMCCCGCGGCATTTGATGGCCCCGGAGATGTTTGGTCGCCTGAAGAGTTAATGATGGCTGCAGTTGTGAATTGCTTTGTTTTATCTTTYAGGGCTATTGCCAGGGCGTCCCACCTGGACTGGCAGCACMTTGAMTGYTCSGCAGAAGGTCRGCTTGAAAAAGTGGRGYATCAGATTAAGTTTACCCACGTACAAACCAAAGCAAAATTGACGCTCGCATCACTGGAAGATAAAGAGAAGGCCATAAGGTTGCTGGAAAAAGCTGAGAAAACCTGCTTTATCACTAATTCCTTGTCTGCTGAGACCAGCTTTAGTTGTGAAATTGTAGTTGGATAATTTACCAGAACACATGACAGTTTATTTGGGATGGACAGTTACAAGATGACCTTATCCCCCATATCGGGCACACAGGCGGGCCAGTTAAGCTCTTCATTTAAAGCAAGTCTAAATTGATCAGCGGCGGATTCCTCTCCATGGGTAACAAAACAACGCTTGGGTGCTGTAGGCATTTGTTGTAGCCAGCGTAACAGTTCCATTCGGTCTGCATGGGCCGAGAGAAAACCCAGAGATTCAATGCGCGCCCGTACATCCTGGTAAGTACCAAAAATCTTGATGCGTTTGTCTCCAGCTACTAGTTTGGCGCCACGGGTTCCTGGTGCTTGATAACCGGCAAACAGAACGGTGTTCCGGTGGYCCCCTAACATACGCTTTAGGTGGTGCAATACCCTCCCTCCCGTCGCCATACCACTGGCTGAGAGAATAATGGCGGGCATGTGTAGATTGTTGAGGGTCATGGATTCTTCTACGGTGCGGGTAAAGGTGACATCGCGGGATAACTGTTGGCATCGAGCTTTATTGAGACGGTGGTAATGATGGTGTCGTTGCATTACTTCAGTGACACTAATGGCCATGGGGCTATCTAAAAAAATGGGCAGATAGGGGATCATCTTCCGGTGCCGTAATTCAGTCATCAGGTAGAGCATAGCTTGAGCGCGCCCCACTRCGAAGGAAGGAATCAGTAGTGATCCACCAGCAGAAACCGTTTCGTTAACAATTTTAGCCGTTTCATCCCAGACATCATGGTTATCGTGTAGGCGGTCTCCGTAGGTCGACTCAATGRTCAGGTAATCACAATACACGGGTAACTCCGGTGCCCGCATAATCAGGTCGTTKCCTCGGCCCAYGTCCCCACTGAACAGGATATGTCGACCGGAAGCCTTTACATCCAAAAATGCGGAACCGAGAATATGTCCATTGGGATAAAAACTGACGGATAAGTCTCCCAGCGATACGCCAGGTTGTGGATCATTGGGATCAGAAAACCGAACAACCTCGAATAGTGCTAATGCTTTTCTGGCATCTTTCTGAGTGTAGAGGGGAAGTGCTGGCTCATGTCGGCTGTAGTGGTGCCGGTTGCGATAGACTGCTTCTTCCTCTTGTAATTTCGCTGCGTCCAATAACAAAATTTTGCAAAGATCTTGGGTTGCCCTGGTGCAATAAACGGGGCCGTTGAAGCCATTTTGTACCAGGCGCGGAAGGTAGCCACTGTGGTCGAGGTGAGCATGGGTGAGAAACACGGCTTCGATACTGGTAGGCTCAACAGGAAAGGGGCGCCAGTTGCGTTCACGCAAATGTTTGTAACCCTGAAATAGCCCGCAATCGATTAGCACTCTGCGGCTATTAAAATCTAATAAGTAACGTGAACCGGTTACGGTGCCTGCGGCACCGAGAAAGCTGAGAGAAACCTGATCAGTCATTCAGTTTATCCTGTGCTTAGCGACCTATACTTAATTCCTTAAATTAAGCATAGGTATAAATAGTGCAGGGTCAACCCTGGGTAGTGATTAAGGTCAAAGAGTCTTGAAATATGAACATTTGAACTYATAAACCTTATGAAATAAAAAAGTACCTAAAACAATAAATCACTAAACAGTAGAAACTGTACTGGTTCCCCCGAGGTGATTGTGCCTCCGAGAGGATGTATCACAAACCCATTTCCTACACTGGCGGTGGATAGCACGCCGCTGCTCTGATTGCCCGCCAGTTCTGCATGGGCTGTACCCTGTTCATCGAGAGTTAGTTTAGCCCTAAGATATTCCTGACGTTTGGCGGGTTTGGGCCGATCAAAATTAGCAATGACTTGAACAGGCGTTGGCAGCAGTTCGCTTGCACCCTGGCATTTSAGCARGAATGGTCGAGCGACAATGGCACARGTAACGAAYACCGCGGCAGGATTGCCGGGGAGGCCGATAATGGGTGTGCCAAGTACATTGCCAAAGGCCAGTGGTTTCCCGGGTTTAATGGCCAGTCGCCAGAGGTCGATGCTGCCAAGTTTTTCGACACAGACTTTGACGTGGTCTTCTTCKCCCACAGAAACGCCACCACTGGTGACAATGCAGTCGGCTACTGCGGCTGCTTTGCGCAGGGCTTGTTCGGTGGCTTCAAAGGTGTCGGGCACAATGCCTAGGTCRATGTAGTCAAACCCCAGTGCCTTCATTTGCCCGGCAAGGGTGTAACGGTTTGAGTTGTATATATGGCCGGGAAGGAGTTCAGTGCCGGGTTCTACCARTTCGTCACCTGTGGAGAGAACCGCCACTTTTAATTTACGGTAAACAGGAACTTCAGCGATGCCGACAGAGGCAAGCAAACCCATATCCTGAGGCTTGATGCGATGTCCYYGGCAGAKGATGACACTGCCRCTTTTAATATCCTGGCCACGAGGRCGGATATTGTCACCGAYTTTAGGTGCTGCGGGGAGAGTGACCTGACTMTTGTCTTCAGGAGYATCRTTCCAYTGGCAGTTTTCCTGCATTACAACAATGTCTGCGCCAGYGGGTAYTTCTGCACCGGTAAAAATGCGTGCAGCGGTGCCGGGTTGTAGCGGCTGTGGTGCAACACCTGCGGGAATTCGTTGACTGATGGGCAGTGTTACAGGRGCCATTTTTTGGTGGTTAGAGCCTTGTGCATCTGCACTGTTATAGGCAAATCCATCCATGGCACTGTTATCTGCTGGCGGCACATCTACCGTAGATAATTGATCTTTGGCGAGTACTCGGCCCAGCGCTTGTTCCACCGGAACCATTTCGGTTTCTGTAATGGCTTGAGCAGAACTGAGTAATGTTTCCAGCGCCTTCTCTACAGGTTGTAGTCCTRATTGATCACAGCAACTCATCCGCGCGGCTCACAGGCTGCAGTAAGTTTCACGTGGGGAATAAAGTTGCAGGGTTTGGTGCGGGAGTCTAGTTGTTCACCAAGAATTTTATCCCAGGCGGTACGACAGGCATTGGTGGAGCCGGGCATACAGAAAATCAGGGTTCGATTAGACAGCCCCGCTACAGCACGAGATTGCAGGGTAGAGGTACCAATCTCCTGATAGGAAATATGGCGGAACAGTTCACCAAAACCTTCTACATATTTATCAAATAAAGGTGTTAGTGCTTCGGGCGTGGAGTCTCTGTCAGTAAACCCGGTGCCCCCAGTGGTCAGRATTACCTGAACTTTTGGATCGGCAATCCAGCGAGAGACYTCAGCTCTTAATTGGTATATGTCGTCGGGGATTAACGCCCGGTCAGCCAGGTTGTGTCCTGCTTCGGTAAGGCGGTCTACCAGTAGTTGGCCGGAGGTATCTTCTTCTAAAGTGCGAGTATCAGAAACAGTGAGTACAGCTATTTCTAACGGTAAAAATTCTTTTGATGCATGTGACATAAATGGAGTTCTCTAGGGTTCTCGTTTGGCATCCCAATCATGGGAGTATTATCCAGCCAGGAATTTATCGTTTAAAGACGGGCTATTTTACTCAATTATCTATTGTTAATTGCCTGTGTGGTTAATTTATTGATTATTTCGTTGATGAAACCAATAACGATATCACCAGTAAGCCAAATAATACAAAGGACAACATTTTCCAAAACAGAAGAGTGTCTCGCTTGCCTCCTTGCTGAACATCCTCCTTGAGGTATTCAATGTTAGGGGTTTTTAGGTCGTGTAAAAAAGCCTTTAAGCTGTCGTATCGCATCTCCGGGTCTATCGCTACAGCCTTTTCGAGCGTGCGGTCAAACCACAGGGGAATAATATCTTTGTGGTGGTAACCCGGTGTATATTGAAGCCGGAGAAAATCTTCCCGACTGGARCATTTTTCCAGTTTGGTGCCATARGGTAGAAAGCCGGTAAACATTTCGTAGACGATAACACCGAGTGAGTAGATATCTCCCTTGATTCCTGTGTTGATTTGGAATCGATAGGATGGATCGGCATAGTCCAGTGTCCCTAGTGCCATTTCYCGTTCCATCGGCGTAAAAATTTCGTGAATYCCAGGGGCATAGACTGAACCGAAATCGACTATTTTCACCTGAAAGTCAGGGGTGATCATAATATTGCTAGGCTTCAAATCTTGGTGCACAGTTTCTTTTTCGTGTAATGCTTCCATCCCCAACGCAATTTGTTCCACCAGTTTGATCATGTCACGGGGTCGTCGGTCAGGATTTTTCTCTATCCACTCTTCCAGTGTTTGCCCTTCGACCATTTCCATTAGGTAATAGAGAAATTTCCGTTCATCTTTGGGCGGAATTACTTTGACGACATTGGGGTGATYTACTCGGCTGCCAATCCACTCCTCCATGATAAACCGTTCGGTATAGGCGGGATCATCRGAATAGTTCTGGGAAGGGGTCTTCATCACCAGCGTTTCACCAGAGTCCATATTCTTCACCAGGTACAGTTGGCTACGTTCGCTGGCGTACATTTCTTTCAGTACTTCATAGCCATCAATTTTCAGCCCGGGCCTGAGCTCCGGCGGAAATGGCAGTCGGGTTAGACGTTCATTGAGGTCTTCAATATTTTCAAGACCWAGCTGATCGATACGTAATAAGCAGCAGCTAAGGTTGTCGGAGCTCTTTGCCTGACTGGCAGCATCAACAATGGCTTGGCAGGCCGCATTGTAGTCATCAGTGTGGCTTTCTATTAGCTGACGAATATCGTGCTCTGGCAGAAAGTCATGAATACCATCGGTGCTGAGGAAGAAAATATCTCCCTGATGCAGAGTGACGATGCTGGAATCTACATTGAGACTGGTGTCCATGCCCATGGCGCGGATGAGGTAGTTTTCGTCCTTGGAAATACCGGCAGTATGGTCACGGGTTAATTGAGTAAATTCACCCGTTTCTGCACTGAGCCGATAGATACGACTGTCRCCAATATGRAACAGRTAAGCCAAGTGAGACTTAATAATCAAAAAACTCAGAGTGGTAATRTAGCCTCTGGCTTCATCGGGAATYTCRTTRCCCAGGTTGTARAGTTTGCGRTTGAGGGGGGTAAGAATTTTCTGGGCGGCATGTTTGACGCTCCAGGTTTCTGGTGTGGTGTAGTAATCCGTTAATACGGTGCTAACACAGCGCTCGGAGGCTTCTTTTCCGGCTTCGGCAGTGCTCACTCCATCGGCAATAACTGCCACCACGCCTTTGGTGTTTAGCAGGTGATCTTCAGGAATACTGAAACCAACAGCATCCTCGTTGACAGGTTTTATGCCAGCCGAGGTGCACATGCCAACGGTGGCTCTAAAAGAGTGGTTAAGTTCCATGAATGAGACCCGCTTTCTACCTCAGACTAACAAGCAACACGACCCACAACAACTGTTGCAGGCCAGTTCTATGAGTGACATTGATTAGGTGACGTCAATTAATTCCACTGTACCATCTGGGAGAACTTCCGCCATTTTTCCTGCGGGTTCTTCGAGAAACATTACTGCAAAGAAGATGACACCAGCTGAGGCAGCAATTAAGAGGAAAAAGGTGTTGTATTCAACAAAAGACAATGCAGTCAGATAGGTTACTGCGCCCACATTGCCGTAGGCACCSGCCATRCCGGCAATYTGTCCAGTCATGCGACGTTGAACCAGTGGGACCATTGCGAATACTGCACCCTCACCTGCCTGTACGAAGAAGGAGCAACACATAGTGGATATTACGGCCAGTGGGATCCACCAGCTGCTGTTGATCTGGCTCAGCAGCAAATAGCCACAAGCTAACCCTAAAATCAGAATCAACATGGTTTTACGACGACCAAAGTGATCGCTTAACCACCCACCACTAGGGCGAGCTGCCAAGTTCATAAAGGCAAAGCCAGACGCTAGCAGGCCAGCTTTAATGGGGTCTAACCCGTCGAATGTTTCCAGGAAGAACAGTGGCAGCATGGAAACTACWGCAAGCTCTGAACCGAAGGTWACRAAGTAAGASCAGTCGAGTATAGCCACCTGYTTGAACTTGTAGCGYTGCATTTCTGGAACACCTGCTTTCAGGTGTTCGTGGTTTACTTTCCAAATCTGACTGGCTTGGAAGAAGTACAGTGCCACCAGMCCTRCGTAAATCAGATTAACAGCAGTGGATGTCAGCAGCCCTAARTTTGAAGGGGATAGTTTCCAAGTCAATACCGCCAGAGCAATGTACATGGGAATGTTCATTGCCAGGTAGAACCACAAATCACTCCAACTCGTGACTTCCAGGCCACCGGATTTTTTCGGTTTGAAATAAGTGGAGCCTTTTGGCGTGTTGCGTGCGTGTATGTAGTAAAAGACACCGTAACACCCGGCAATGACWCCWGTGAGGCCAATGGCATAGCGCCAGCCGTTTTCACCACCAAACATCAGTGCGAGGGTTGGCAGTATCATCGCACCTGCGGCAGAACCAAAATTACCCCAGCCGCCGTAGATACCTTCGGCAAGGCCCACTTGTTTGGCGGGGAACCACTCACCCACCATACGGATACCAATAACAAAGCCGGCACCCACAAAACCAAGTAAGAAGCGAAATAGAGCCAACTGTTCATAGGAATTGGCTGTGGCAAATAGCACACAGAGACAGCCAGATATAATAAGTAGGCCACTGTAGACATGTCGGGGGCCAAATTTGTCCACCAGAATACCGATAACGATCCKGGCTGGAATYGTCATCGCAACGTTYARGATCATCAGTGCCTTGACCTGYTGSCYGGTRAGATCAAAGGCTTCYTTWATSACAGCCAGCATCGGTGCATGGCTGAACCAAACCACAAAGGTCAGAAAGAACGCAAACCAGGATATGTGGAGCGCTTTGATCTTTGGATCTTTAAAGTCCAGCAAATTGATTTTTGCATCAGACATTGTGCTCTTCTCCTTGTTGGAGACGGTGTCTCCAGTATTAATAAAAAATATGTATTCAGTCRGTTAGTAGAATTTAATAAGTTGTGCTGCAAGGAGCCTTGATCCAAGTCATCGTTAATTTCTTGAAATTTTGCTGATTTATTTTAAATTACCACTAAAGGAGTAGCATTTTTGTGGGTTAAATATTATTTAAAACAGTGGGTTAATGGTTTTATTGCATAGTTGTTTACTATTGAAATTTCAGGTTGGTTATTTGGTAGTACTTCTTAAAAAATGGATGTTACCCCTGACGGTTTTATTAACCATTGATATACGTCAATTGAAAAAACCCRGCTTGGTACCAGTATTTGTGTCAGGTRTTTTTATTTGTTTGCCAATTGAAGGTGTGCCCCATGAACACTATTTTTACTGCCATTGATTTAAGCTCGAATTTTGAAAGTATTTTGGATGTGGCTAAGGATTTAGCCAGGGTCTACGATRCTGAATTGATMCTCGCTACAGTTGAAACAGAACTACCGGGGACCGAAGGGGCWGAGGGRGATGAAGTCCTGGRCGAGTTGAGTGAATCCTATGGTGATGATGTACATGAACTGCACTCTTTGGCACGTAATATTGCTGCAGAGGGGATCGATTGTCGTGCCATCATTTTAGAGGGTGTAACGGCTATCCAGCTGGCTCATGCTGCAAATGATATGGGTGCGGACCTGATTATCCTCGGCAACCATGGACATAGTCTGTTTTACGATACTCTGATTGGTGGTACTGCTCCCGGAATTATTCAGATAGCCAAACAAAAAATACTGTTGGTACCGATGGAAGAGTAACGTTTCCTGCCTGATGTTGTACCTRGAGAGTTCCTAGMGRGGCTTCTGGGTATTTAATTTTATATTCCTGAATGGATRTCAACATGGAACTTATCTGCCCAGCAGGAAGCCTGCCTGCRTTAAAAGCCGCTGTAGATAAYGGGGCTGATGCGGTTTATATCGGTTTTAAGGATGAGACAAATGCACGGCATTTTGCGGGTCTAAATTTCAATGACCGCAAAGCGGCAAAAGCACTGGACTATGTGCGAGCCAATAATGTGAAACTATTTGTGGCGATCAATACATACCCCCAACCCCAGAATTGGTCTCGTTGGCAGGAGGCTGTTGACCAGGCCGCTGATTTTCAGGCCGATGCACTTATTATCGCTGATATGGGGGTGCTGGATTATGCACAAAATCGCTAYCCTGAKTTAAAYCTCCATCTCTCTGTTCAAGGGTCTGCTACCAACATAGAGGCATTGTCGTTTTACAAGAAAGCCTTTGATATTAAGCGGGCAGTGTTGCCTCGGGTATTGTCGTTGGCCCAGGTAAAACAGGTTGCAGCTAACAGTCCAGTGGATTTGGAGGTGTTTGGATTTGGGAGCCTTTGTATTATGGCTGAAGGGCGTTGTCATTTGTCCTCTTATGTTACCCCTGAATCACCCAACACCTGTGGTGTATGTTCCCCTGCCAGTGCAGTACGTTGGGAAGAGACTGATCAAGGCCGAGAGTCTCGTCTAAATAATGTTTTGATTGATCGTTTTGGTAAGGGTGAAAGTGCGGGTTATCCAACCCTGTGTAAAGGACGTTTTCAGGTGGAAGAGAACACCTATCATGCACTGGAAGAACCTACTAGCCTTAACACTCTGCAACTTATTCCACAGTTAGATGCAATTGGTATCAAGGCCATAAAAATTGAAGGACGGCAGCGCAGTCCTGCCTATGTGGAGCAAGTGGTCAGGGTCTGGCGTGAAGCCTTGGATGATTATAAGAAAACGGGCAGTAGCTTTACCCCAAGAGGGGAGTGGCTTGATGCGTTGGCCAACGTCTCCGAAGGTAGTCAGACAACACTGGGTGCTTATTCACGCCCCTGGCAATAGTGGGTTCAATAAAATAAGAGCATGTCGATGAAATTATCTCTGGGTCCAATTCTGTATTACTGGCCATATCAAAAGGTTGCTGATTTTTACCAACAAGCTATTCAATCACCGGTTGATATTATTTATTTGGGCGAGGCCATCTGCTCCAAACGTCAGGAACTACGTACACAGGATTGGTTGATGCTAGCTGCTGAGCTGGCGGAGTCAGGCAAAGAGGTGGTGTTGTCTACCTTGGCACTGATTGAGGCACGYTCTGAGCTTTCAACACTAAGAAAAATCTGTGATAACAGTGGTTGCTTGATCGAAGCAAACGATATGGCGGCAGTGGAGCTGATATCTAATCAGAAGTTACCTTTTGTGGCAGGAACATCCATCAATATCTACAACGCCTATACTTTACAAGTACTTTACCGAGCAGGACTGAAACGATGGGTGATGCCGGTGGAGCTGAATCGTACAGCACTGGAAAATATCCTGATAGATGCTAAAAAATTGGGATTTTCTGAAGATMTAGAAACAGAAATTTTTAGTTATGGGCGACTTCCTTTGGCCTATTCTGCCCGTTGCTTTACAGCACGAGCCAAGGACCTGCCGAAGGATAATTGTCAGTTGGCCTGTTTGGAATATCCCGATGGTATTCCTCTACATACTCAGGAGAATCAATCGCTATTTACTATAAATGGTATCCAGACTCAGTCTGGGCAAATCTATAATCTCCTTGGTGACTGCGCCAATATGAGAGAGCTTGGTGTTGATGTCGTACGCATTAGCCCTACAGGTACTGATACTTTTGATGTAGTGGAGAAGTTTTCACAAGCTATTAATGGTGAAGTAGTCTCAGGCCAATTGATTACAAGTGACCTTCAAAATAAGGAATACTGCAATGGTTATTGGTATGGTCTGCCGGGAATGGATTCGGTGTAACACGYTGGTTTTTTTAAATGTTTGATATTTCTCACCGAACCCTTAAGTTGCTTGCGGGTCTTGTCTGGTACAGCGGTGTTGTTGTCCTCCTTATTAAAAGCACAAGTTTGTTGTTAGCGGCAAAAAAAATTTACCCTGAGGAAAATGACATATGGCTGACTGTTTTGGGTGGAGTCGTGCTTGGTGTTATTAAGGMAAAATATTTGTTYAGGCGGYTGTGTTTARAKAACCTRAAAAGAATTGATRYGCTGGARCACCCAAAKYTWTGGMATTTYTACCGCATACGTTTTTTTATATTTTTATTTGCCATGGTGACATTGGGGTCTCTATTATCCCGGTCAGCGTTAGTACAAAGTAATTATTCSATGCTKCTTGTTATGGCGTTCATTGAGTTATCTGTAGGAATAGCMTTGCTAGGCAGTTCAAATTGTTTTTGGGAAAAAAAGAAAATTAATTTTTAAAGTATTTTTCTTTTCTAGTTTTAAAAGTCGCAATAATGCTAAAAAAAGCCTTTAAATAGCCGCTGCCAGTTTTCCCGCGCCAGACAAGGTTTGTTGCAACACCAGTGGTAGGGCATCCAGTTCAACACTGTCGAGAAGGTTTTTTACTTCCAGTCCGAGTTCGGTGTCTCCTTCAATACTGAGTTCTCTACGAAAAAACAGGGTGTCAGGGTCTTCCTTGCGTGATGCAAGCAGGATAAAAGCTTTGGCATTGCCACTGATGGTAGCATCAGMTGGGCCATTCAATGTCTGTATAACTACTTGRCCATTGYGGTARCTAAGCCTCCAGCCAATACCAATATCTGTTACAGAAATTTTGAGTGTTTTWCGGGAGAGAAACTCCARGTCACCATCAGCGATTGGTTCTAGAAGAAGYTGTTTTAATAAGCGTTCTAATACAAAYTTTTGTGGAAAAAAAGGGGCRAATTTTACTGCACCAAAKAGTAATGGTTCGACGTGGTTTATTAATTTTGTGGCAAGTGTGGGGAWAGTGAACAATTGCGCCTCTATTTAGATTGTTACTGTTTTAAGGAGCAGGTGAATATTATTTCACCCTGTTTTCTACGGCCCAGACAGCAGCTTCAACTCTTGAGCGTAGACCCAGTTTTTTCAGTAAGTGCTTAACATGCACTTTGACTGTGGCTTCGACAATATTTAGTTGGCGGCCAATCATTTTATTGCTGAGCCCTTCGGCGATCATTTTAAGAATTTCTTTTTCTCTTCGAGTCAGAGAATTATAGCCATCACCTCGACCTTTAGCGGTGTCATCACGGAAAGATTTGGCCAATATTTCTGCCAACTCTTCTGACAGTACAAGTTTTCCCGAGCAGGCTTCTCGAATTCTGGTTACGAGTTTTTCTGGTTCCATATCTTTCAGTAAATAGCCATCTGCACCGGCTTTTAGGGCTGCAATCACATCAGCGGTGTCGTCAGAGACAGTAAAAACGACAATTCGGCAGCTGATGCCGACATCACGCATGCCTTGAAGAGTTTCGATGCCGTCCATGCCTTTCATAGTTAGGTCTAGCAGGACTAAATCTGCTTCAATTTCTTGAACAAGAACAATAGCATCAGCCCCATTGCTTGCTTCGCCAACAACCTCCATATCTTCTTCCAGTTCAACTAGCTGCCGTACACCTTTTCGTAACAGGGGGTGGTCATCTACCAGGATCAATTTACTTTTTTCATTACTCACAACAGTCCCTCATGAATGATTTGTTACTTTGGCGCATACGACAGCAGGCAGTTTAATATTCTGGTATTAATAGATCATTGATCTCGCTCAGCTCTAGAAGTTATTGTGGATGTTATCTAAGGGCTTCAGGGGTAAAGGTTAACGACACTGTTGTGCCCTTGTCATCAATTGATTGAATGTCCAGCTTACCATCTACGAGTTTCGCACGTTCTTGCATGGTAGAAAGTCCGTAGTGATGTTCTTTATAAGGATTCTTTGGAATTCCAATACCGTTATCTGTAACACTAAATATGGCTCTATGATTTTCACCTTGTTCACACCTCAACTCAATACGGCTGGCTTGGGAATGCTTGATGGCATTGGTCATAGCCTCACGAATAATTTGAAGTACATGGATATCTTCATTGGCCGAAAGTGGACAGTGTCCTAGTCCATAATCCAAGACTATCTCAATGTCATCACGTATTTTGTTGAATTCATCAACAGTTGCTTTGAGTGCCAAATAGAGTGTTGGTGCATCCAGTTTTAACCGGAAGGTGGTTAATAGTTCTCGCAAGTGTTTATAGGCCGCATTCATYCCCTGTTGAAGGTCTTCAAGGCCTTCCCGAACTTTATTTTCCGATGCATTACGTTCAAAGAGTTTGGAAATAAGGGCCACTTGCATTTTCATGTAAGAAAGAGATTGGGCAAGTGAATCGTGCAGCTCTCGTGCAATAATTGAGCGCTCTTCAAACAACATCAATCGTCGGCTCAACCCTTCTCGATACTGTAGGGCCATAGCAAAAGACAGGTGTTCKACAACGGCTTCAATCAAACGTTGTTGCCAGGGTTCCATAGGTAGGTTTTTCCCGGTTTTTACATAGAGAAAACCAAAATTTTCGTTGCCATCTTCTATGGAAAAAGAAAATTCACCTTGGATTGAATGCTCTTTTTGGGGGCGCGTAAAACAGCTTATACAGTCGCTAAGCTGGCAGGGATGTTGGTCATCTGTGGTGGGTAGAATTAAATGGTATTCGTCGACGCTGGTTTCACTGGTGAGACACAGAGCTAATTGTGGAATATTTGTAAGTTTTTTTAGATCAGTCACAATATTAGTAAGYGCTTTYCTGTCGGTAGCACCTTCAGATAGTCGTTGTGCCGTATTGTATAGGAAGTCCAGTACCTGGTTGGATTGTTGCAATTGAGCTGTTTTATCATTRACTAARTCTTCTAGCTTTTGATAGTGCCGCGCCAGGCTGGAGGTCATATCATTAAAAATACTACAGAGTAGGCCAATTTCATTAACGCCTTCGTAGTATGTTCGGTAAGAAAAATCACCAACACTGGTATGTTCGGCTGCTCTCACCAGGTCTTTTAAAGGTTTTACTAAATTTTGATCAGCACGCATCACAATGAATATCAGTGCGAGAAAGGATAGAAAAATACTGAGTCCTTCATAGATGCCCAATAACTCGATTTTTTCTTCGGTATTTTGCTGAATACTGAGCACCAAAGTATCAATTTTATTGACGTGCTCATCGACCAGAGTTAGGTAGTGTTCGCTGGCTAAATTAATTTGTTCAGAACTGAGGTTGTGGGGRGACATAATGGGTAAAAAAACAGGAACAATAATATTTTCCCAACTGTTAACAACGTCGGTGTAGCGATGTTTAATGGCCCCGTGGTTAAATTTTTCTGCTGTTTTTGAAATGCTTGATTTGTAGAGYTTTTGTGAAAACAAYCGATGTTCTTTTGTCAATGCTTCCGCCATTGTTTCTCGTGCTGAGATACTTGATGTCTGCTGTTTTAACAACACCGCAATTCGATAGGAYTGCATGCGCATTGATCCGGCAATATTGATAGCTTCGGCATCGTGCTGGGTGTTCAGTGTGACCAAAAGAGAGACGAGCATGCTGGCTAATGCCAGTAGCCCAATGACAACCATGGGTATTAAAACCTGAATGGCGATGGATTGGGAAAATCGWAGTTTTTGTCCKGCGATCATTTTTGTCATGGTKTTTACCACTAAATATCTGRCTGATTRGCYAMGCKGCTCMMCTTSTTGGGGYYRYGAGCATAATCTATTGTTTTTAATAGTAATATYYTATTTTTAATACTACCACCTTGGTGGTATTTTTGGGGTGMKAGAGTTRATGCTTACCCCGTGTATATTGATGYAGGTCATGTCCCAAATTACTGCTGGTCATTACATTCAATTCATATTATTGAACCAGTTAATACCCCATGACTGCAATGAACAATCAAAAATGGTATGGATTAGGCGTGTGTACAGTGGCATTTGCTGCCAACTTTGCTGCGTGGACGTTGTTTGCCATTTTAGGTATGCAGATTCGCTCGGATCTTAATTTGAGTGATACAGCATTTGGGGTGTTGCTGGCAACGCCCATTTTAACMGGGGCCGTCGCTTGTCTTGTTTGTGGCATATTGGCTGAGCGGTTTAGTGCYCGAGTCATATTYTTTTCACAAACCTTAATAGTCGCGTTATCACTTTTTACACTTCCTTATGCTAAAACCTTTAGTGATTTTTTAATCTTTGGACTGGTTCTTGGGATTTCTGGAGGGACCTTTGCTACGGGTATTAGCTATGTTTCCAGTTGGTTCGAGGGTGCGCTTCAGGGCACCGCGATGGGTATCTTTGGTGCCGGGACTGTTGGCGCGGCTATTACAAATCTTGTGGCCCCAATAATAATTATCAATCATGGCTGGCAAGCAGTGCCTAACTACTACGGTGTCGTGTTGCTTGTGGTTGCTGTCTTGTTCTGGATTTTTACCCGCCCTGYTCCCAAGCGTGACCMAAAARAAATACAGCCTCTKATYAAAGGGTTCCGWCCACTGCGAGATCTTCGGGTTTGGCGATTTGGYCTCTACTACTATTTTGTTTTTGGTGGGTTCTTGGCATTGACCCTGTGGTTGCCCCAATACTAYGTGGGTGAATATGGCCTKGATCTTAAAACTGCATCATTTGTTACGTTGTTATTTACCTTGCCCGCGGCAATTATTCGTGCATTGGGAGGCTGGTTYGCAGACAACTTTGGTGCCCGVCGKATGAACTGGCTGGTGTTTTGGGTYTGTCTGGTATGCCTGTTTTTTCTGTCTTATCCACCAACGACTATGACCATTCATGGTATTGAGCGTGATTTATTTTTGGATATCAGAATTTCACTGTGGATGTTCGTATTGCTGACCTTCGTGGTGGGTCTGGCTATGGGGTTTGGCACGGCAAGTATTTATAGAATGATTTATGACTACTACCCCGAGAACGTTGGTGCTGTGGGCGGAGCCGTTAGTGCCATCGGTGCACTGGGTGGKTTTTCACTGCCAATTYTGTTTGGTATTGCTGCCGACCAAACGGGTATTCGTAGTTCCTGTTTCATGCTGCTTTACGGTGTATTAGCTGGCTGCATGGTACTGATGTTTTACGCCATTAAATTGGATGCATTCAAACAACGGGTGARTMAGGCCCGGGCTGATGAATTTTTAACTTTATAAAATAGTAATAACTGAGGAAAAATTGCTATGGCTGATCTACAAAAATGGGATGTCGAAGACTCCGAATTTTGGGAGTCTAAAGGCAAAAAAATTGCCAGTAGGAATCTATGGATTTCTATTCCTAGCTTGCTCTGCGGGTTTGCCGTATGGCTGTATTGGGGAATTATCACGGTTCAAATGCTCAATTTGGGTTTCCCCTTCGCTAAATCGGAATTATTTACCCTGATGGCCATTTCAGGCCTTACTGGTGCAACATTACGAATACCGAGTAGCTTCTTTATTAGGCTTTTTGGTGGTCGTAATACCATATTCTTTACCACGGCGCTGTTGATGATTCCGGCAGTGGGTGCGGGTATTGCATTGCAGGATATGAATACGCCACTGTGGGTATTCCAGGTATTGGCACTGCTCTCCGGTTTTGGTGGTGGTAACTTCGCCTCATCTATGTCCAATATCAGTTTCTTCTTTCCCAAGAAACAGCAGGGATTGGCGTTGGGCTTGAATGCAGGGCTCGGTAACTTCGGTGTAACCAGCATGCAAATTCTGGTGCCRCTGGCCATGACCTTTGGTTTGTTTGGTGCTATGGGTGGTGATTCATTAACCCTGCAGCAAACCTCCGGCACGTTGATTGGTAAAATTCCTGTGGGTACTGAGGCCTGGATTCAGAATGCCGGTTTTGTCTGGTTGTTATTTCTGGTGCCATTGGCATTCCTGGGTTGGTTTGGTATGAACAAYCTGCGCACACAGGAAGTGTCTCCGGATATTCCCAATCCTGTCGGTAGTTTTCTYWCTATATCTGGCATGTTGCTGATTGGTTTTGTTACCGCGGCCTGTGGTTTGTGGTTGATGTTGCCGGAAGCCGCGAACGGTTCTGGTTTTGGGGTTCCCAAAGAACTTGTATTGGTGCTGGTAATTGCGASCACTGTATTTGCATTGAAGATGATTCCTGGTCAAATAAAACCGAACTTGCAGCGTCAATATAAAATTTTTGGAAATAAGCATACTTGGGTGATGAGTGTTATTTACACCATGACCTTTGGTTCTTTTATTGGATTTGCGGCCTCTTTTCCACTGGCRATCAAAGTGATATTTGGCTATCAGCACGTYATGGTTGATGGTGTGATGACACAYGATATTGTCAATGCCAACGGCCCCAGTGCTTTGATGTACGCTTGGATGGGCCCCTTTATAGGTGCATTGATTCGCCCAGTGGGTGGCTGGATTGCAGATAAAGTTGGTGGTGCTTTAGTGACCCAAATTTGTTCTTTTGTCATGGTGGCTAGTGCTCTTGGTGTGGCTTACTACATGAAGGCAGCTTACGGTTCTGCTACGCCAGAACAGTTCTTCCTGCCGTTCTTTATGTTGTTCCTAYTRTTGTTTGCTGCCACTGGTATTGGYAAYGGYTCKACYTTCCGKACSATTGCKATGGTGTTCCCTAAAGAACARGCYGGSCCAGTATTRGGTTGGACYTCAGCWRTTGCCGCTTACGGTGCTTTCTATATTCCYAARGTTCTTGGTGAGCAAATTAAGGCYACAACYCCGGAGGTTGCACTCATTGGTTTTGCATGCTTCTACGGAGTATGTATTTTTATTAATTGGTTCTTCTACCTGCGTAAAAATGGTGAGTTCTACAAYCCTTAATATTTTTATAGCTGTAGCGCTGATGGGGTTTATCCCCATCAGCATTTTTAAATAAAGAAAAATTAGAAAGTTAAATAGAGAGATTAAAGCCATGAGTCATTTTCTCGATAGCTTGCAATTCTTCAAAAAGACCAAGGTAGACGACTTCGCTGAYGGTCATGGAGAAACCCGGAATGAGAATCGGGAATGGGAGAATAGCTACCGCCAACGTTGGCAGCACGACAAGATTGTACGCTCCACCCATGGGGTGAACTGTACCGGTTCCTGTAGCTGGAAAATTTATGTAAAAAATGGGCTGATTACTTGGGAAACCCAGCAGACTGATTACCCTCGTACTCGTCCAGATTTGCCCAATCATGAGCCTCGTGGCTGCCCCCGGGGTGCCAGCTATTCCTGGTACATCTATAGTGCCAACCGGATTAAGTATCCGATGGTTCGCAAGCCATTGCTGAAATTGTGGCGTGATGCTCGCAAGCAATATGAAAACCCCATAGATGCCTGGGCTTTTATTGTCGAGGATCCAGTACGTGCTAAATCCTACAAGTCCAAGCGAGGAATGGGTGGGTTTGTTCGCTCCTCATGGGATGAAGTGAATGAAATGATTGCGGCGGCAAATGTTTACACGGTCAGGGAACATGGCCCTGATCGGATCGTCGGCTTCTCACCCATTCCAGCTATGTCGATGGTTTCTTATGCTGCGGGCTCCCGTTACCTGTCCTTGATAGGTGGTGTGTGTCTGAGCTTTTATGATTGGTATTGTGATTTACCACCCGCCTCACCGATGGTCTGGGGCGAGCAGACGGATGTACCTGAATCTGCCGACTGGTATAACTCGAACTACTTAATTTTGTGGGGCTCCAATGTGCCACAAACTCGTACTCCGGATGCCCACTTCTTTACTGAAGTTCGCTACAAGGGCGCTAAAGGTGTGGTCATTACGCCTGACTATAGTGAAGCTGCCAAACTAGCGGATATGTGGCTAGACCCGAAGCAGGGTACAGATGCTGCAGTTGCTATGGCTTTTGGACATGTGATTCTGAAGGARTTTCATCTCGACAASCCTAGTGCTTATTTCACCGAATATGTACGYCAGTATTCAGATATGCCGAACCTGGTGACCTTGCARYCGACTGAAGGTGGTTACAAGTCCGGTCGATTCCTGCGTGCATCTGATTTGGCAGATAACCTGGGTCAAGAAAATAACCCCGATTGGAAAACCATAGCACTTGATGAAATCAGTGGTGAATTAGTCTCTCCACATGGCTCTATTGGCTATCGCTGGGGTGAGCAGGGTGATGGCAAAGGCAAATGGAATATCGAAACCCGTGAGGGCAAAGACGGCAAWGAAGTRAARTTGCAGTTATCCCTTATTAATAAAGARGGTGATGGCGGCGATGTTGATGCAGTTGCCTTCCCTTATTTTGCTGCCGGAGGCAGTGATCACTGGGATAAGCAAGAGGGTGAAAGCATTCAAATGCGTAATGTGCCTACGCGTACCATTACGTTGGCAGATGGATCACAAACGAAAGTCGCTACTGTTTACGACTTGATGATGGCCAGCTACGGCATTGACCGTGGTTTAGGTGGGGACCACGTGGCATCCAGTTTTGATGACGAAACTGTTGCCTACACGCCCGCCTGGCAAGAAAAAATTACCGGTGTTCCTCGCGCTAAAATTATTCAAGTTGCCAGAGAGTTTGCCGATAACGCCGATAAGACTCGTGGTAAGTCCATGGTGATTGTGGGTGCGGCAATGAACCACTGGTATCACATGGACATGAACTAYCGTGGCTTGATCAATATGCTGATCATGTGTGGYTGTGTYGGTCAGAGCGGTGGTGGTTGGGCTCACTATGTGGGGCAGGAGAAGCTGCGTCCACAAACAGGTTGGTTGCCCTTGGCATTTGCTCTGGACTGGAGTCGTCCACCTCGCCACATGAATTCCACGTCGTTCTTTTATARCCAYAGTTCCCAGTGGCGTCACGAAAAAGTGAGTATGCATGATGTGCTATCGCCCATCGCGGATAAATCACAGTTTCAGGAACATATGCTCGACTACAACATTAAAGCCGAACGTATGGGCTGGTTACCTTCAGCACCACAGATGAACAGGAATCCACTGAAAATTATCCGTGATGCGGAAGCCGCTGGTATGGATCCGAAAGACTATGCGGTCCAGGAACTGAAATCTGGCAATCTGCGTTTTGCAGCAGAGCAGCCCGACAGTCCTGAAAACTTCCCGCGTAACATGTTTATCTGGCGCTCAAACCTRCTGGGTTCTTCCGGWAAAGGCCATGAGTACATGCTTAAGTACCTRCTGGGTACCAAAAATGGTGTGATGAATGAAGATAACGGTGTAAGTGGMGGCATAATCCCTCAGGAAGCTGAGTGGGTTGAYGAAGGTGCTACCGGTAAGTTGGACTTGGTYGTCACACTGGATTTTCGGATGTCATCCACTTGCATGTACTCTGATATCGTATTGCCCACCGCAACCTGGTATGAGAAGGATGACCTTAATACATCCGACATGCACCCCTTTATTCACCCACTGTCAAAAGCGGCTGACCCTGCATGGGAAGCACTCTCAGATTGGGATATCTACAAAGGCATYGCCAAAAAGTTCTCTGAAATTGCGAGTTTTAATGRCAATTTAGGTGTTGAGAAAGATTTTGTCACTGTTCCCATGCTTCACGATACCCCTGGAGAGTTGGCCCAGCCTTTCGATGTGAAGGACTGGAAATACGGTGAATGTGATCTGATTCCCGGCAAGACGGCACCTAACATGGTGGTGGTGGARCGGGATTATCCTAACACTTACAARAAGTTTACYTCTCTTGGCCCATTRCTGGAAAAACTGGGTAATGGTGGTAAAGGTATTGGTTGGAACACRGATGACGAAGTGAAGCTTCTACGTGAGCTCAACTATACCGTGACGGAAGAAGGGATTAGTAAAGGTCAGCCGCGGATTGAATCCGCCATTGATGCGGCCGAAGTGGTGCTGAGTCTTGCCCCGGAAACCAAYGGTAAYGTTGCYGTMAAAGCCTGGGAGGCGCTGGAGAAAATTACCGGTCGTGAACACAAGCAYCTGGCYGAGCCCAAGCRYGATGARAAAATTCGTTTCCGTGATCTTCAGGCRCAGCCTCGCAAGATTATTTCTTCRCCTACCTGGTCYGGYTTGGAAGATGARCATGTSAGYTATAGCGCYTGCTACACCAATRTTCAYGAGTTGATTCCATGGCGYACCCTTACTGGTCGTCAGCAGTTCTATCAGGATCATAAGTGGATGGAGGCCTTTGGTGAGCAGCTCACCTCTTACCGKCCACCAATTCATACCAATACCATTGATTTGGTGAAGGGTAAGAAGTCCAACGGCAACAAAGAGATTGTGCTGAACTGGATTACCCCTCATCAGAAATGGGGTATTCACAGCACCTACTCCGATAACTTGTTAATGCTTACGCTATCTCGTGGTGGYCCGATTATYTGGTTGAGTGAAATYGATGCCAAAAAAGCRGACATTGAAGATAACGAYTGGGTTGAAGTGTTCAATGTCAACGGTGCSATTGCCTGCCGTGCGGTGGTCAGTCAGCGRGTGAAAGAGGGCATGGTCATGATGTATCACGCCCAAGAACGCATCGTGAATGTACCCGGTAGTGAAACCACCGGCACACGTGGTGGTCACCACAACTCGGTTACCCGGGTTGTGATGAAGCCGACCCATATGATTGGTGGTTACGCACAGCAATCCTACGGCTTTAACTACTACGGCACGGTGGGTTGTAACCGTGATGAGATGGTTGTGGTTCGCAAGATGGATAAGGTTGATTGGCTCGATAACGAGACCGGTGACGGCCTTCCTCAACCACTTCCAACAGAAGTTTAAGGAGACAGCGCAATGAAAATTAGATCTCAAATTGGGATGGTGCTGAACCTCGATAAATGTATCGGTTGTCACACCTGCTCCATTACCTGTAAAAATGTGTGGACCTCCCGTGAAGGTATGGAATATGCCTGGTTCAACAATGTTGAAAGTAAACCCGGTATTGGTTACCCGAAAGAATGGGAAAACCAGGACAAATGGAATGGCGGTTGGGTTCGCAACAAAGATGGCTCTATCAATCCAAAAATTGGTGGCAAATTTCGGGTGCTGGCGAATATTTTCTCCAACCCTGATTTACCGCAAATTGATGATTACTACGAGCCGTTTGATTTTGACTACCAGCATTTGCACACCGCACCATTGTCTGATCATCAGCCCACAGCACGTCCACGCTCGCTGATAACTGGCAAGCGGATGCAGAAAATCGAATGGGGGCCAAACTGGGAAGAAATTCTCGGTACTGAATTCGCAAAACGTAGTGTCGACAAAAACTTCGACAATATGCAGAAGGAGATGTACGGCGAGTTCGAAAACACCTTCATGATGTATCTGCCTCGGTTGTGCGAGCACTGTCTCAATCCTACTTGTGCTGCATCCTGTCCATCAGGTGCGATCTACAAGCGGGAAGAAGACGGAATCGTATTGATCGATCAGGAGAAGTGTCGTGGTTGGCGGATGTGTGTATCCGGTTGCCCTTACAAGAAAATTTACTTCAACTGGAAGTCCGGTAAATCAGAGAAATGTATTTTCTGTTACCCGCGGATTGAAGCGGGTCAGCCTACTGTCTGTTCCGAAACCTGTGTAGGTCGTATTCGCTACCTGGGTGTGCTGTTGTATGACGCAGACAGGATTCAGGAAGTAGCCAGTACTGAAAATGAGCAGGACCTGTATAAGGAGCAGTTGGGACTCTTCCTTGATCCCAATGATCCAGAGGTTATCGCTCAAGCCAGAAAAGAGGGTATTCCTGATTCAACGATTACCGCTGCACAGCAATCACCGGTGTATAAATTGGCCGTAGATTGGCAGCTGGCATTGCCGTTGCACCCTGAATATCGCACTCTGCCGATGGTTTGGTATGTGCCACCACTGTCACCCATTCAGTCCGCTGTAGATGCGGGTCATATGGGTATGAATGGCATTATTCCYGAYGTGGATTCTCTRCGCATTCCGTTGAAATACTTGGCTAACTTGCTCACCGCGGGTGATGAGGCGCCAGTTAAACTGGCACTYAAACGCCTGTTAGCTATGCGTGCCTACAAACGCTCGCAAATTGTTGATAACGARCAGGATTTGCAGGTGTTGGAAGAGGTTGGTCTAACTGAGCTCCAGGTAGAAGAAATGTACCGCTACCTGGCCATTGCCAACTACGAGGATCGCTTTGTGATTCCCACGGCTCACCGTGAAGAGGCGATGTCGGAAGCCTTTGCAGAACGTGGTGGTTGCGGTTTCTCTTTCGGTAACGGATGTTCCACGGGTGAATCAGATATCAACTTATTTGGTACCAAGAAAACGACTCGCCGTGATGTTATCGACACTGTTCAGGTTTGGGAGGAGTAATACTATGGATATTCTTAAGGTTATTTCTCGACTGATGGGCTATCCCAGGGCTGAGCTTCAAGCTCAGGTCTCAGGCATTGAGTCTGTGATCAATGAGGCACGGGAGATCTCTCCCGATATGCGCCAACAGTTGATTCACTTGCTTCATGAAATTTATGACGGCGATTTGCTGGATGCACAAGAAGCCTACACGGGTCTGTTTGATCGTGGACGCTCTCTGTCACTGCTGTTGTTTGAGCAYGTRCATGGYGAATCCCGTGATCGTGGTCAGGCTATGGTGAATTTACTGGCTATTTATGAAGAGCATGGTTTCAGTATTAATGCTCGGGAATTACCGGATCATATTCCTCTGCATTTGGAGTTTCTGGCGCATCGTCCAGATCTCGAAGTGCGCGAGGGCTTGTCTGATGTCAGTCATATCCTCGGAGTTCTCAGTGCTCGCTTGCAGGAGCGTGAATCTTCCTACGCTGCATTGTTTGACGCTCTGCTGATGATTAGTGGTGTGAATGTCGACATCAGTGAATTAAGGGAAAAGGTAGCCGGTGAAAAACGGGATGATACCCCGGAAGAATTGGACAAAATCTGGGAGGAAGAAGCCATCACCTTTGGTGCTGGTGATGCTCTTGGTAGCAGTTGTCCATCTTCAACACCGGTGCCGCCTAAAAAATCAGCCAATGATGCCGTAGCTGTTCGCTGGGCAAATTAAGGCAAATTTAAGACAAGTTTTTAAGGAGTGATCCATGAACAGTAATACTATCTTATTTGGCCTGTACCCCTATGTGGCAGCAGTGGTTTGTCTGGTAGGTTGTTGGGCCCGTTACGACCGTGAGCAATATTCCTGGAAAGCGGGTTCTAGCCAGATGTTGCGTACGAAAGGTATGCGAATAGCCAGCAACGCCTTCCATGTGGGGATTTTGTTTGTATTAGCAGGGCACTTTGTTGGGTTGCTTATGCCTGAGTCGATATACCACCATGTCATCTCTACACCTAACAAGCAATTGTTGGCGATGGTGTCAGGTGGTGTGTTTGGTGCACTCTGTTTTGTTGGTATGACCATGTTGATTGTTCGTCGCTTTACCGATGAGAGGGTGAGGGCAAGCAGTAGTTTTTCGGATAACCTGGTACTGGTTCTGTTGTATATCCAGTTGATATTGGGCTTGAGTACTATCTTTGCTTCAAGCCAGCATATGGATGGATCTGTCATGGTGATGTTGGCTGATTGGGCACAATCAATTGTTCTCTTCCGGCCAATGGAAGCAGCGGCATCCATTGCTTCGGTAGGTTTGGTGTATAAACTACACGTATTTTTGGGAATGACTTTGATCTTGATCTTCCCTTTTACTCGCCTAGTTCATATCATTAGCGGTGTGGCCGCGCCGGTAAAATATTTGTTACGCAATTATCAGATTGTTCGTCAAAAGCGTGCTTAATCTGAGTCGTGTTGGGTACTAAAGGCCGGGGCTCTTAGTTTGGGTTTTATTTAGACTTATAATCCAGACTAGTCCCGGCCAGTTTTACTGGCTATTTTTATGACAACTGTAATTAGAGAATGCTTTTATGAACTGCCCTTCCGATAACGAATCTCCAGAGCGGACGCCAATTGATATCTCAGAAATCAAGGTAAATGGCGCTATTATTACCCCAGATGAAGTCGCGCGTGAAATGCAATACCATTCTGCTGATTCGCAGGAAGCGGCTATTAACAAGTCTTCTGAAGTATTGATTATTCAGCTGTTGTTATTGCAGAAAGCCAAGGAAGAGGGCTTGGATAAGAATTTGCCTGAAGAGAGTGATATCCCCTCAGAAGAAACCATGATTAGCCGCTTGATTGAAAAAGAAGCATCGGCGCAGGAAGTAACGGAAGAAGAGTGTCAGCGGTATTTTGATGCAAACAAAAATCAGTTTGTCAGCCAGGACTTACTGCAGTTAAAACATATTCTACTGGGCGCTGATCCAGAAGATAAAGACAAAAGAGCAGTAGCCAAAGAAGCAGCAGAATCATTGATTTCCAGATTGGTTGGATCTTTTGATGAATTCGAAGCTTTGGTTAATGAGCACTCCGATTGTCCTTCCAAGGAAACTGGCGGTAGTTTGGGGCAAATTACTCGAGGCCAAACTACCTCAGAATTTGAAGAGGCGGTATTTGAACTTGATGAAGGTCTTGCTAAAGACCCTGTTGAATCCCGTTATGGTTTTCATGTGGTGTATGTAGACAAGAAGTTGCCAGGAAAGCAATTGGACTACGATAAAGTCAAAAGTGATGTGGCTAACATGTTGATGGAGTTGGGTCAGCGTAAAGCGATTGCTGTGTATATTCATAAATTGGTCGATGAGGCTGATATTGAAGGCATTGATTTCGAAATAGGCCGTCCGCTAACCAATTAAGTATTTTTAATACACTCACCTCTTCTTTGCATGTACTTCTAAGCCCTCTATTTCGGGGTGCATGCAAATATTATCTTATTTTAGTTATCCTGCCGCCAATGGGGTTTGCGCTTTTCGAGAAAAGCGGATAACCCTTCTTGCCCCTCTTTCGATCGTCTGATATCGGCGATACGCTCGCAAGTTTCCTTGATTAACTCATCGTTGATGGAGCGGTTTCTGATGTCCTGTACTAACTGCTTGGCTGAATGCATTGCTGTGGGGCTGTTTCCTAATAGTGTGTTGATGAATTGAGCAATGGTATTGTCTAGTTGCGTCTCTTCAACAGCTTCATTAATAAGCCCTAGCTCGACCGCCTGTTGTGCCTCAAACTTTTCTCCCGTCATGAAATAGCGCCTTGCTGCACGGGAGCCTATAGCTTCTATGATATAGGGGCTGATAGTGGCTGGGATCAGGCCAATCTTTACTTCACTAAAAGCAAATGATGCCTTCGTTGCGGCGATGGCAATATCACAGCAACTAATTAGGCCAAGGGCACCGCCAAAGGCTGGCCCTTGAATTCTGGCAATAGTTGGTAGTGGTATTTCATTCAGAATTTTTAACATATAGGCCAGAGACCCCGCATCCTTTAGGTTTTCTTTATAGCTGTATTTTCCCATGCGCTTCATCCAGTGAAGATCAGCACCGGCAGAAAATGTTTTTCCTGCTGCGGCAAGTATCAGTACTCGAGAATTTGGGTTAGTCGTGGTTTGTTCAAATGCAGAGGTCAGTTGGTTGACCATCTGATCATCAAAGGCATTGTGCTTTTCAGGCCTGTTGAGGGTTATGGTGGTCACGCCCCTTATATCTATCTTTGTAGTTACCATACTCTTCATTTTGTTACTCCCAAATAGTTACATTCTGAAGACACCAAAATGTGTGTCTTCTATGGGTTTGTTTAAAGAGGCCGATAGAGATAACCCCAATACTTTTCTTGTGTCTGCGGGGTCAATAACCCCATCGTCCCAGAGTCTTGCCGATGCATAAGTGGGGGTGCCTTGTGTTTTGTATTGTTCGATCACAGGATGTTTGAGGGTTGCTTCAATCTCCTCTGTCCAGGGTTTGTTTGCTTTTTGGTATTGTTCTTTTTTTACCTGTGCGAGCACACTGGCAGCTTGTTCTCCACCCATAACCGAGATGCATGCATTGGGCCACATAAACAAAAACCTGGGGTCGTAGGCGCGACCACACATGCCGTAGTTGCCCGCACCAAATGATCCGCCGATTATGACAGTAAATTTAGGAACCTTTGCGCAGGCTACCGCTGCGACCATTTTGGCGCCGTGTTTTGCGATGCCTTTTGCTTCGTGGTATTTCCCCACCATAAAACCAGTGATATTTTGTAGGAATATAAGAGGGATTTTCCGTTGGGTACAAAGCTCAATAAAGTGGGTTCCTTTTAAAGCAGATTCACTCAATAGAGTGCCGTTGTTAGCAATAATTCCTACCTGATGGCCAAATAAATGGGCAAATCCACAAACCAGAGTGGTGCCATAAAGTGCTTTGAATTCATCAAACTCTGAGCCATCTACAATCCTGGCAATGACCTCGCGGGCATTGTAGGTATGGTGTTGATTGTGGGGGATAATTCCGTAGATTTCCCGAGGGTCGTAGAGTGGTTCGAAAGAGGGTTTATTGGCTGATAGGCAGGCATTTCCTCGGTTTAAGTGGGCGATGCACCGACGTGCTATTTGCAGGGCATGCTGATCATCTTCGGCGAAATAATCAGCAACACCAGAGATGCGACAATGTAAATCAGCACCACCCAGGTCTTCGGCTGTGACGTTTTCTCCGGTGGCAGCTTTGACCAGTGGTGGACCACCAATAAAAATTGTGCCCTGGTTTTTGACGATAATTGATTCGTCAGCCATAGCTGGAACATAAGCCCCACCTGCAGTGCAAGAACCCATCACTACGGCAATTTGTGGGATATTTTGTGCGGACATATTAGCCTGATTAAAAAATATGCGGCCAAAGTGCTCACGGTCGGGAAATACGTCATCCTGATGTGGCAGATGTGCGCCACCAGAATCCACCAGATAAATGCAGGGCAAATTATTTTCCTGGGCAATTTGTTGGGCACGAAGATGTTTTTTTACGGTGAGTGGATAGTAGGTGCCACCTTTTACCGTGGCATCATTGGCGATGATCATGCATGACTGACCTTTAACCTGGCCTACACCCGTAATGATTCCCGCCGCAGGCACATAGTCATCATATACATCCCAGGCAGCCAGCGGGGATAGTTCCAGAAACTCTGAATCCTTATCAAGTAATAATTTTATGCGCTCTCGAGGTAATAGCTTTCCTCTTGCCGTATGCCGTTCTCGAGAGGTGTCATCGCCACCTTGCTCAATTTGGGTCAGCTTGCATTTGATGTTATCCACATACGTTTGCATCTGTTCCCGGTTTTCTTCGAACTCATCAGACTTGGGATTCACCTGTGATTGTATGGTTGCCATAGTGGTTGCCATAGTGGTTGCCTCGTCGTGGCTTTGCTGCAGGGGGTTCTTTGATGTCTATGCAGTTTCGTTAAAGAGTTCGCGACCGATTAACATGCGTCGTATTTCACTAGTCCCTGCACCAATTTCATAGAGCTTGGCATCCCGTAACAGACGCCCTGCGGGGTAATCGTTGGTATAGCCATTGCCCCCCAGCAGTTGAATAGTGTCCAGTGCTGCTTTCGTGGCCATTTCGGCAGTAAACAGAATAACGGCAGCGGCATCCTTTCGTGATGCCTCGCCGCGGTCGCAAGCGGCTGCGACCGAGTAGAGGTAGGCGCGGCAAGCATTAAGTCCGGCATACATGTCAGCGATTTTTCCCTGAACAAGCTGGAATTCACCAATAGGCTGGCCAAATTGTTTGCGGTCGTGAACATAGGGTAAAACCAGATCCATGCACGCCTGCATAATTCCCACGGGGCCACCAGAAAGAACAGCCCGCTCATAGTCTAACCCGGACATTAAAACCGCCATTCCCTTACACTCAGCACCCAGTATGTTGTTGCTTGGAACTACAGTATTTTCAAATACCAGTTCACAGGTGTTGGATCCACGCATACCTAATTTATCCAGTTTTTGATGACGGGAAAATCCAATTGAATCGCGTTCGACAATAAAGGCAGTAATGTTTTTGGCATTTTTTTGGGTATCGGTTTTGGTGTTGATAACCTTGGCATAAATGACGTAGGTGTCAGCATCAGGGCCATTTGTAATCCACATCTTGTTGCCATTTAGGATGTATTTGTCATTTTTCTTTTCAGCACGTAATTGCATACTTTTTACATCAGATCCGGCATTGGATTCCGACATAGCCAGTGCGCCAATATGTTCGCCTGTGCATAGTTTCGGTAAGTAAGACTGCTTTTGTGTTTCCGTGCCATGTTTGAAAATTTGATTCATACAAAGATTGGAGTGAGCGGCATAGGAAAGGCCAACAGATGCTGACGCTCTGGAAATTTCTTCCATGGCGACTACATGGGCAAGATAGCCCATGCCCRCACCGCCGTATTCTTCAGATACAGTKACSCCTAACAAACCCATGKCACCCATYTTTTYCCACARATCRGAGGGRAAATTGTTAGTRCGGTCAATGTCRGCAGCTCTAGGTGCYAGTTCTTGTTGGGCCCATTGGTGAATGCTATAACGTAAGAGGTCTATCTCTTCACCCAGGTTAAAGTTTAACGTTGRGTAGAGCGGRGGCTGTGAATGATGGAGYGGTGTGATCAYGGAGTAATCCTCCTTATGTTTGAATGYCCTCAGTTTTCAAGGCTTGGCCCAGTGCTTTAAGGCAGGTTTCTTCAGCATTYTTTAAATCAYGCATCATTTTRTTGATGTCATYTTTTTGTTGTTTYAGTTTKTGTTTCTGRTGTTGGATTCCATCGAGCAGTYTTTGTAGTTGCCCTTTGTTRCCCTGCGTAGGRTTATACATATTGATAATTTCTCGRCTTTCTTCCAAGCTAAACCCCAACCGTTTTCCCCGTAAAATAAGCTTTAATTTGGTCCGGTCTGTGGTTGAGTAAATACGAGTTTGTCCCCGACGTTTAGGTGTTAGTAGTCCTATATCCTCATAGTGTCGAATACTTCGAGTTGTTACATCAAATTCCTGTGACATGTCGCTAATGCTGAATTGGTGTTGAACCTCATGTCCTGATTTCATGGGCACCCTGGGTTGTTAATGAGTTGTAAGCGTTGTTTGATACGTTGTTATTTAAAATATAGTTTACATTTACGTTAACGTAAAGAAAGAAGAGCTTTTTGTCTGAAAGGGTGAACTGATGTTTGTGAGGTATTAGATACGTTCTAAGTGCTCTCTCAAGAGACGTTAGAGATTGCGAGCAAGCAGTGCGAGTTGTTGATGAACGAGCTTTTCGCTGGTTTCACTGAGTTTGTCCACTCGAAATAATGGACTGTCCTCTGCCAATGGTGACAGGTTAACGTTTTCCAGAGACGTATGTTCACTGGTACTTTTATCCAAAAGTATTTCGCCGTTAACTGCTTTTTCAAGCAGGGTTTGTAACACTTTTATGTGTTCTTGATGGCTGCGTTCATTAAGGAGTTGTGAGGAAGATAATTGCTGTTTTCCCTGTGAAATTGCACTGGCCAGTTCTAGTTCAATCCCTTGTTTGTCCAATAATTGTTTACTTAATATCTGTATTGCCGTTGCGCAATACAATGCCCTGAGGGGGTGATCGCTGTGTTCAGTTTCTCCGCTAAATTCGAGATAGATACTGCATCGATCTGCACTGAGACGGGTAGCACCGTATAAAGCGGCGGCATCATTGATTAGATAATCAAGTTGGGCCATAACAGATTCAAAGTGTTCCCGATTGATCAGGCTCTCCAGGCGTGGCAAGTTTTTGCAAACAATGGCCAGTAATGCACAGTATTGTTGTTCATCAATAGGTTCTTTGGTGGGTTGCCTGGTGGCCAATAATGGTTCTACTCGAGATTCAAGACAGCTGAGTTCATCCATACCCTCTGGTATTTCACCGGGCAACTGTTGAATAAGGTGRTTYAGTCGTCCCGACAGTTGCTTGCCGAATTTAAARGAGAAAAARAGTAAGGCRAGRACAACGGYAAGCCATAAAAGCATAAAGCTCTGTCGAAGTGTTTGCAGTGGTGGTTCAAAAGAAAGAGGATCTAGTTGAATGCTAACATAGCCAGCAATAGCATTTTCAATAGTGATAGGGCTAGTATGTAARTTTTGGCTACTGCCARTGTTTTGGCTGCGTTGAGTTTTTGCCAGAATCTGATGGCTGGCATCGTACACGATAACCTGGTGTATGCTTTTGAGATCTAACATTTCATCCACTTCAAGCTGWAGGCTAAGGTTGTCGTGGCGAAGAATGGGGTCACGTACAATTTTGGCTAGCTGTGAAGMTAAGGCCTGACCTAAYTGATTTTGTTGATTTTCRGCCATRGAATTTAATTGTAGGCCTAGAATYAGTGCGATGAAGCACCCTGTTRTTAGAGAAAAKATCAGGGTGAGTGTGGGCAATTTTCTGGCAAAAGACTTTTTGGTGTTGCCCMTTTTGTATTATTTCYACCGGGTTTGTTRTCAGATGYATTCTATCTTATTCCGTGCTCTCCTATAATACCCGCTTAATGTAATTGGCCTTGGTGTATACCTTCTGTATGRAATCAATTGAGAGAGAGATTTTACTGATTAATGTGTCCGGTGACGACAAGCCTGGAGTTACGCGAGCTGTATCTGAGGTGCTGGTGGAACATGGCTGCGACATTTTGGATATAGGCCAAGCTGTCATACACGATAATTTAAATCTTGGTATGTTGGCAAAAATACCTCAGAACCAGGAAGTATTACAGGTTCAGAGTGAAATTCTCTCAAGTCTTCATGCGATGGACATGAAGGTGCGTTTTCAGCTAATTTCTGAAGAAAGCTATTCCCACTGGGTTGATCARCAGGGAAAACCCCGTCATATCGTTACATTGCTTTCACGCAGRGTGACAGCTGAGCATATCGCTAGAGTTACGGCTGTWACGGTTGAGCATGGCCTCAATATCGATAAAATTACACGTCTTTCTGGTCGTATCCCTCTGGAGCGTATGGAGGATGACAGCAAGTCTTGTGTAGAGTTTTCACTGCGTGGTGTGCCTTCGGATATGTCGTCACTACGTGCATCATTACTGGAAATGTCCAGTGARATGGATGTGGATATGGCCTACCARGAGGATAATATTTATCGCCGTAATCGCCGTGTGGTGGTGTTTGATATGGACTCCACATTGATAGATGCCGAAGTGATTGAYGAGCTGGCAAAAGAAGCGGGYGTGGGTGAGCAAGTCTCTGCTATTACAGCGGCCGCAATGCGCGGTGAGCTGGATTTCAAAGAAAGCTTTGCCAAACGCATGGCACTATTAAAAGGTTTAGATGAATCGGTGCTGGAGCAAGTTGCGGAACGCCTACAACTCACCGAGGGTGCGGAGGCACTAATGTCTACACTGAAGCGGCTGGGTTATAAGACCGCTATTCTATCCGGTGGGTTTGATTATTTTGGTCGTGGTATTCAGAAAAAGCTAGGTATTGATTATGTATATGCAAATCAGCTGGAAATTATTGATGGAAAAGTAACCGGCAATGTCTCTGGYGAGGTAGTTGATGGTGCCCGCAAGGCTGAGTTGTTACGAGAAATTGCCGCTGGTGAAAATGTTGATCTTGAGCAGGTCATTGCTGTGGGCGATGGTGCTAATGATTTGCCGATGTTGAGTATTGCTGGTCTGGGTATTGCCTTCAGGGCTAAGCCACTGGTGAAGGCAACGGCAAAACAGTCAATATCAAAATTGGGGYTGGATGGTATTCTTTACCTAATGGGTATTAGTGATAGAGATACATCTCACTGGCAGTAGTCCTTATGTGGGCGGTCGTGGCTACTACCATATTTAATTATCAGAACTAAAATCGAAATTCATAACTCGTGTGGGTGGTTGCAGGAAGTGTCCTTGAATATAGTGGACGCCACAGCCCCACAGTGTTGGGATCATATTGGCTCGCTCTACAAAGGGAACAATAATGTTTTCGTTCCCCCCTTTTAGCAGGCTGATTAAATTTTCGACTTCTGCCAGATTTTCTTCACTGTTGTAGGCTTTTTCGATAATCACACTGTCAAACTTTACAAAGTTGACGGACAGTTTTTGTAGCAACTTCATTGGTTCAATGGCAAGTCCAAAGTGTGATAGTGCCACATCACCGTTGATTTTACTTAATTCGTTGATGAGCTCAACAGAATGGTGGAACTGTCTGGCGACATCAATTTCACGCAGCTGAAATATAATTTGTCTGGGCGATAGTCCAGAGGCTTTGAGTGCTGTTTTAATCCAGGGAATAAAACCTTCATCGGCAATCGTGTGGCCGCAGATATTGATAAAGAGTCGTGTCTTCGGCGCAGTTTTAAGTTTATCRGTCAGCGCTTTAATAGCTTCTAGAATGACATGGTGGTCAATTTCTATAGCGGTGGGAGTTTTGAATACCTTCGCAATAAAATCTTCAGGCAGGTTGTCATCAAGGGCTTCAGGCTTAACTTGCATTAGGACTTCATAAAACTCTTCCGGTGTTCCGTGCAGAGGTATGAGTGGTTGATACAAAAGCTCAAACTTTTTCTCGTCCAACAGTAGTCGTGCATGTCCTTCCACATCATCTTCAGTCAGAGATGGTCCTATGCCGGTCTCGGAGAGTTTGGCKCCGTTGGCAAAGTCTGTRTTGTTGCCTTCTGCATATAAATCCAARAGTGCATTTTGTGCTCTGTCAATACAGCATTCRGGGGTGGCAACAGCCTCATTGACGACYGAAACACCGATGCCTAATGTCAAAGAAAAGGTTTGTTCCTCTAGTTGGAATATATGTTCATCGATAGTTTCACAAAGGTGGTTTGCCAGCAGCAAGCCTGCATCAGCACTGGTGTTCGGGGCAATTAAAATGAAGCAGTCTTCCTTAAAGCGGTTGAGTGCATAGTTATCTTTTATTGTTGAGTTGATTTTTTCAAGTAATTGAACAATTAGCCCCTCAACTTTTTGAATGCCCATCTCACTTTGAATAAGTGAGTAGCGATCTATAGTGATGTATAGCAGCGCTGAGGTATTGTGTTTTTGGGCTGCCTGGCGAATAGTGGCATTAATTATWTCAATAACTTTATCGCGTTGAATGCTCGCGGTGCTAGTGTGGTTGGTGCTAGCATCAGGCTCGATAGTACCTTGGCCTTCAAAAAATTCTTTGGTGATGAGTAGCTCTAAGGCGGCTTCGCCTTGGTAATCAACTTTTGTGATTTTTGCTTCGACAGGGACGGGTATTTCATCACTGGTTATACCGGTAAAGTTAATAGTTTCTGTCGGTATTTCTTCATCGGGTTCAATGGGGCGAAGATATTYTTTTAGGTGCTCTTGCTCTCCTGCTGCAAGGGTGTCAACGACGGGCATACAAAACATGCCCTCAGRGTTCAAGTAGCCGAATAATTGTGCGTAGCTATCATTTGTGTAGAGATARGTGCCTTCCTGAATAATGGCAATGGCGTCCACAGAGCTGCTCAGTAATCGGTCACATCGACTTTCTGAATCACTGTAGAGYCGTCTGCATCGGCGTAGTCGGCGACGTTGTTCTAAGTCGTAGAGGGCGCGACTGATAACAAGCAATAGCCGCTGATCTTCATCCATTGGAATGACATCGGCAGCGCCATGACGCAGACCATCAACAATCTCAGCGGGGTTGTACTCATCAGAGATGAGGACAACAGGGGTATCAAGATTGAGCTTTCTRATCGTGGTGAAGATAGATTTTATCGGGACGTCTTCACCACTAAACTGGGCAATAATTAGATCCCAGGATTTGGTTTCAAGTAGCTTGGAGAGTACTTCAACTTTGTTGACATGTTTGGATTCAGCGCGGTAGTTGGCGTTACGTAACAAACTGACAACACGGTTGGCTTCTTCGAAACTATCGTGAGCCAGRAGRAGCTTCAGTGAGTTATCTACTGCCATCTTTTTTGTATTCTCTTTATGCTTGAATTGTRTCTGTAGTCTCTTTATTYACGCCATTATAAAGCAATGTAGGGTAAGGGCTACTGCATCCCTGTTTAGTTATCCCCCTAGGCTGTAATGTTTGTGAGTGAATTCCGTTTTTTGTCCGATATATTTTAGAATTTGAAGGTTTGCAGAGGCGATTTATAGCTTTTTTAAGTAGAAGTAATATGGCCTAAGGGCATTTTATTTGGTGTGTTAGGCAGTTCGCGAACCAGCTTGGGTACCAAGTAACCGGGCARYCTAGCCATMAGTTCAGCKATCAGYYGCTTAGCCTTTTGGTCGCGYACTTCAAARTGGGCCGAACCAYTGACTCGATCCAGTTGGTGCAGGTAGTAGGGTAAAACACCCATTTGAAAAAGCCGCTCACTCAGCTGTTGCARTATTTCAACAGAGTCGTTAATRCCCGAGAGCAGTACAGTTTGGTTCAGTAGGGTGACCCCGGCCTGTTTTAGTCGTAGAAGGGCATTTGCTACTGATGCATCGAGTTCATTCGGGTGATTGCTGTGGATAACCAGTGATGGCAGCAGTCGGGTGGACGTAAGCCATTTTAARCAGTGGTCTGTTATGCGGTCAGGGATGACTACAGGCAGTCTGGTGTGCACACGAAGTCGTTGTACATGAGGTATTTGAGCAATTTGTTCGGTAAGCCACAAAAGTTGTTTGTCACTGGTAGCAAGAGGGTCTCCACCACTGTAGATGACCTCAGTGATAGACGTATCCTGGGAAATATAATCCAAAGCGGCCTGCCACTCATTGCGTCCGGGCTTGTTGTCTTGATAAGGAAAGTGACGTCGAAAGCAATAGCGGCAATTTATGGCGCAGTTAGGGCTAACAATGAGCAACACTCGGCCATGATATTTATGGATCAGTCCTGGGGTTGGATTGGTGTCCAGTTCACCCAGTGGGTCTGTGTTATATCCAGGAGTGACATGTAATTCTTCTTTTAATGGCAGAATYTGTTTCAGTAGCGGGTCATTGGGGTTGCCTTTTTCGATACGYTTTAAATAGGCCATGGGCACTCTCARYGCAAACTCTTTCCCRGCCRCTATCGCACCATTCARAAATTCATTTATTAAGTTRTTTTTCARRCTMGAGTCCARCTCCAGCCATTTAAGAAGTTCTTTGGGRTCGCGAATGCTTGTGGCTAGTTGTTCTTGCCAGGTTAGGCTATCCACAGATGCAGCAGAACGGGTTATCATAGCGGGCTCTTATRYCTAGAAATRTNTTATCGAAWCGTTTTATTGAATACTGAGGCAATAATGGCTAACTATTCTACCAATGAATTTCGCTCTGGTCTGAAAGTAATGTTGGACGGCGATCCYTGTTCCATCGTAGAAAATGARTTTGTAAAACCTGGCAAGGGYCAGGCATTYAGTCGTGTACGTTTGCGTAACCTGAAGACAGGCCGCGTATGGGAGMGAACCTTTAAATCGGGTGAATCTATTGAAGCTGCAGATGTGATGGATACCAATATGCAGTACCTCTATACCGATGGAGAGCACTGGCATTTTATGGAGCCAGATACTTTTGAGCAGCACCAGGCGGACGAAAMGGTTGTGGGTGATACGGCCAAATGGCTGAGAGAGCAGGATAYRGTRRTCGTCACGTTGTATAACGGCTCCCCWTTAGCYGTTACCGCACCTAATCATGTGGAGCTGGAAGTTGTTGACACAGAYCCAGGTTTGAAGGGCGATACTGCTCAGGGCGGCACCAARCCAGCYACATTGACTACTGGTGCGGTGGTAAAAGTACCGTTATTTTTGAATATTGGTGAAGTGATAAAAGTTGATACCCGTACGGGTGAATATATAGGTCGRGCATAATAAAAAGTGCATTTTTAGAGATGCTCCAAAGCAATATNAAAAAGGGTGGCTAGTGCCACCCTTTTTATTCTRTCTATTAAAAAABGGAAATAAGTTATGGCCCRTTGGCAACCAACAGCTTCGTTAGAAACGCTTAGATTTCGCGCTGAGTTGCTGTCGGGTATTCGTCAGTTTTTTAATGATAGAAATGTGATGGAGGTGGATGTGCCAGTCTTGGCTGAAACCGGCGTCACCGATTTACATATTGATTGCATCCAGGCTCAGGTCAGCGGTGATGTTCAATATCTACAGAGTTCACCTGAATWTTTTATGAAGCGTTTACTGGCVTCGGGTATTGGCTCTATTTATTCCTTGGGTAAGGCTTTTCGTGAGGGTGAATTGGGGCGTCGGCATAACCCTGAATTTACCCTGCTGGAATGGTATCGCCTGGATTGGGATGAATATCAGCTAATGGATGAAGTGGCGGGACTCATAAAAAAACTGGGTCTGGAATGTCCAMATYTGGTTATRACGTATAARRATATCTTTGAGCAAGTTACGGGGTTAAACCCCCATCAAACATCCCTRATRAATATTCAGAGATTGGCRTCAGAWAGYGCTGGGCGAGATTTYTCAGCAGAAAGYCGAAGTACTTGTCTCGATTTAATTTTYAGTTTTGTTGTAGAGCCACAGCTTCCTGAGGGTTTAGTTTTTATTCATGATTATCCTGCTTGTCAGTCTGCTTTGGCTCGATTGGGAGAAGATAAACAGGGTAATACTATTGCGCGTCGTTTTGAGGCCTATTTAAATGGCATGGAGTTAGCTAACGGATACTATGAACTGGTGGATGTTGTTGAACAAAAATCTCGTTTTGATGCCGATATAGCTCTTCGAAAAATGGCAGGAAAGCARGTGATGTCTATGGATAATAATCTTCTGGCAGCTATGGAGWCGGGATTACCTGTATGTGCAGGAGTAGCATTAGGTGTAGATCGCTTGTTAATGCAGATGTTGGGCTTTGATGAAATTTCACAGGTGATGTCATTTGGTCAGRTGGAKARCCATRGTGCAGGGCCTCATATTGAATAATGCATTGAATGAGCCTCTACCTTTTGCCATTTTTTTGATGGGTCCCACCGCCACMGGGAAAACAGATGTGGCYGTGGCATTGCGAGATCAYYTGCCYGTTGAATTGATTAGTGTCGATTCCGCTTTGGTCTATCGTGATATGAATATAGGGACGGCCAARCCGGAACCAGAGCTGCTGACAAAGGTACCTCAYCGGTTAATAGATATTCGYGATCCTTCMGAGCCATATTCAGCAGCCGATTTTGTCCAARATGCRCGCAAAGCAATGATAGAAATTACGGCACAGGGCCGTATTCCTTTATTGGTGGGTGGCACGATGCTGTATTTYAAGGCATTACTTGAAGGCTTGGCAGACAGTCCTCCCGCAGACCCHGARATACGTAAAGAAATTGAAAAGGTGGCAGCCGAGAAGGGYTGGCCTTATGTTCATGATCAGCTTGCCCAAGTAGACCCAGAAACAGCTGGCCAATTACACCCCAACCATTCCCAGCGTATCCAGAGGGCATTGGAGGTTTTTCGGTTAACCGGGAAGTCTCTGTCTCAGTTAAAGCAAGAGCAGCAAGAAAAAGGAAGTGTTCTGGGGCCAATTACCGATGATTACCAACTAATACAGATTGCCTTGTTGCCAGAAGACCGGTTGGTTCTACATCAACGTATTGAACAGCGGTTTAAAGTGATGCTGGCACAGGGGTTCGAGGCCGAAGTCCGGCARTTATATCRGCGTGGTGATTTGAATCCAGATCTTCCCTCCATTCGTGCTGTGGGTTATCGGCAGATGTGGCAATATTTGTCAGGTCATATGAATTACGATGAAATGCAGCAGCGGGGTATTATCGCAACCCGACAGTTGGCTAAGCGCCAATTAACCTGGCTGAGAAAGTGGCCGGAATTGCATCGAATCCATATAGATTATCAGAGAGAAAAGAACATTATTTTTGATGAAATATTAAGTAATTGCTTGAAATTATTGAAAAACACACCCATATACATGGATAAGAGCCAGTAGTATTATGGTTCGCGCTGTTATCAACAGCCGGTTTCGCCGATATTTTATARTTAACCCTTTGTTTTTCGGCGATTTATTTTRTTCCTTAGTTTAGGAGAGTTATAATGTCGAAAGGGCATAATCTACAAGACCCTTTTTTAAATGTCTTGCGCAAAGAGCATGTTCCCGTCTCTATTTTTTTRGTCAATGGTATTAARTTACAAGGACAGATAGAGTCTTTTGAYCAGTTCGTGGTGTTACTAAAAAATACTGTAAGCCAAATGGTTTATAAACATGCCATCTCTACGATTGTACCTTCCCGCCCTGTGCGTTTGCCCATGGCTGTTCCTGGTGGTGAAACTCCGGAAGKYGAGGAATAGGGAGTGTTGATTGTTTTTTGAGCGCCCTGATTCCGGCGAGCTTGCTGTACTGGTTCATCTAGATTTAGCCAGTGAAAATGAACCGGAAGATCCCAGGGAGTTTGAAGAACTTGTTCTCTCCGCTGGTGGTGATCCAATTGCACTGGTTACGGGTTCCCGTCGTGCCCCTCACCCCAAATATTTTGTCGGTACCGGCAAAATGGATGAGCTATGCCAGGTTGTTAATGACAACTCAGCAGAGGTGGTGATTTTTAACCACAATTTGTCGCCCAGCCAAGARCGCAATCTAGAGCATGAGCTTAARTGCCGKGTGCTGGATCGCACCGGTTTGATTCTCGATATCTTTGCCCAGCGGGCCCGYACTCACGAAGGTAAACTACAGGTTGAGTTGGCTCAGTTGCAGCACATGTCCACACGATTGGTRCGTGGCTGGACTCACTTGGAACGTCAAAAAGGTGGTATTGGATTACGCGGTCCAGGGGAAACCCAGTTAGAAACTGACCGCCGATTATTGCGTGTGCGTATTAAATCTATTCTCAAGCGGTTGGAGAAGGTACGTCGTCAGAGAGACCAAGGGCGTCGTTCTCGTCAACGCGCAGAAATACCCACTGTATCATTGGTGGGTTACACCAATGCCGGGAAGTCAACGCTATTTAACCGGCTTACAGAATCGGATGTTTATGTGGCRAACCAGCTTTTTGCTACTTTRGATCCCACTATGCGTCGCGTTGAGATTGATGATGTTGGKCCGACTATTTTGGCMGATACCGTAGGGTTTATTAGCCATTTGCCTCATAAATTGGTTGAGGCATTTCACGCTACCCTGGAAGAAGCTGCAAGGGCTTCATTACTTTTACACATAGTTGATGCATTTTCAGACGAGCGACATACGAATATTCAGCGCGTTAAGGAAGTCCTGGAAGAGATCGGAGCTGTAGAGCGRCCCACACTCATGGTCTTTAATAAAATTGATTTGCTTGATGGTAAAGTAACCCCAAGAATTGATCGAGATGACAGGGGTAAACCTGTGGCAGTGTGGCTGTCGGCTCAGACAGGTGAAGGCTGTGAATTGTTATTGCAGGCTATTTCTGAGTTGTTGGCAGGCGATATTATTTGTGAATRCTTCAAGTTGCCKCCAACGATGGGTAAGTTRCGAGCCCTGTTGTATCARCAGAATGCTATCGTGACAGAGTCTCCGGTAGACAATGGRGACATGCTTTTGGAAGTGCGAATTCCTAGAGTAGACTTCCTTCGACTCTTGAAATCACAAGGATTGACCCCAGATCAGTTAGAAGTTGTGGCAGTGTTTGACAGTGAMTCCAAYGAGCATGGAGCKGATCAAAGCCGCAAACAAACATTAGAACAAAAAAATGCATAGCATATTGGCCGAGATGAAGTGGCTATTGCTTGTGAAACAGCCTTTAGTMTTAGAARCGAGCTATTAGAGCTGAAATTATAGTATTTAACTGGCGGCTTGATACAATCACCGGCTGTTGAATGACACTGAATAATTTGGAGAATAGTATGGCCTGGAATGAACCCGGTGGCGGAAAAAATCCCTGGGGTGGGAATAATGGTGGTGATGGACCTCCTGACCTCGATGAGGCGCTGCAAAAATTAAAAGCSAAAGTGGATAATATTTTTGGTGGCTCCGGCGGTTCCGGTGGCAAAAAAARTGGTTCTAGTAGTRGTTTGTGGGCTGTTGTGTTGGTGGTGTTGGCCGTAGGTTGGGCAATTTCCGGTTTCTACCAAGTCGATGAAAAGGAGCAMGCGGTCGTACTGAGATTGGGTAAGTACCTCGATACTGTAGGTCCGGGTCTTCACTGGAATCCATCTMTTATAGACAGCGTGACAAAGGTACGTGTCACCGAAGAGCGTCAATATTCCACCAGTGGCCATATGCTGACGGAAGATGAAAATATTGTTGAGCTGCCACTGACTGTTCAATACAACATCAGCGATGTAAAAGCGTTTGTTCTCAATGTGAAAACGCCAGAAGTGAGCCTGCGCCAGGCTACCGATAGTGCCTTGCGCCATGTGGTAGGTAGCAGCAAGCTGGATGAGGTTGTTTCCACCGGTCGTTTGAAAATTGGTGATGAAGTTAAGCTGCGGCTACAGACTTATCTSGATAACTATGGYACBGGCATTAAGGTTCGGAAGATCAACATCCAAGAGGCTAAACCACCTTCACAAGTTAAGGCAGCTTATGATGATGTGATTAAAGCTCGGGAAGATCGGGAACGGCTAATTAATGAAGCCCAGACCTATGCCAATGGTATTATTCCTGAGGCTCGAGGCCARGCTCAACGAATGATCGAAGAATCTAACGGTTATCTCGAACAAGTAATTGCCGAAGCTGAGGGTGAATCTCAACGCTTTTTGTCACTGTTGGAAGAATATCAAAAAGCACCAAAAGTGACGCGTCAGCGGTTGTACCTGGATGCAATTGAAAAAGTGATGAGCAGCAGTTCGAAGGTGCTCATAGACGTAGAGGGTGGTAACAATATGCTGTATCTACCATTGGATAAAATTATCCAGTCGGGCCCGTCTCGCAGTCAATCGCCTTCATTTAATGCCAGTGATGTGAACAGTGTTGCTGATGAGGTGATCAATAGATTACGTCGTGAAAGCAATTCTACTACTAGATCGCGGGGGGTACGCTAGATGACTAATCGTTCTACAGGATTATTGGTATTGATTGTCGCCCTGTTTTTACTGGGCAGTAGTGCCCTTTATGTGGTGCAAGAAACGGAAACAGCTGTCAAATTGCGGTTTGGTCGCCTGATAGAAACTGATATAGCACCAGGGTTACACTTTAAAATTCCTTTGGCAGAAAAGATTCGAAAGTTTGATGCGCGAGTATTAACACTTGATGCGGAGCCTGCCAGTTTCTTTACCGTAGAGAAGAAGCGGTTAATTGTAGATGCTTTCTCTAAGTGGCGTATCGTTGATGTTGATACCTATTACAGGGCAACAGGTGGTAATGAAGCCGTGGCTCAGGATCGTTTAGCCAGTCGGATTAATGATGGATTACGTAATCAGTTTGGTGCGAGGACACTTCACGAAGTGGTTTCYGGTGAGCGTGACGAGYTGATGAAACAYCTTGCGGAACAGCTCAACACAACYGTGCGKGAGTCATTAGGCGTTGAAGTGGTTGATGTTCGAGTGAAGGGYATTAATTTGCCTCCTGAAGTGAGTGAKCAGGTCTACCGTAGGATGCAAGCTGAACGGGAAAAAGAAGCRAGGATACTGCGTTCYGAAGGTGCTGAACAAGCAGAAAAAATTCGGGCAGATGCCGATCGTCAGAAAACAATTCTTGTGGCTAATGCYTACCGTGATGCGGAACAAACTCGTGGTAAAGGTGATGCTCAAGCGACGGCTGCTTATGCTGAGGCATACAGTAAAGATCCGGAGTTCTATGCTTTTGTRCGTAGTTTGAATGCCTACAAAAAAGCCTTTAACAGCAAGGGTGATGTACTGTTGGTTGACCCTGATAGTGACTTCTTCCGCTACCTTAATAGCCAGGATGGTAAATAGCTTGGYGGCAGAGGACTGGCCRATRYMGTCGTCTGTTACTGGTTGATCTGTCCAAGTATGTTGCTGCATTTTTATGCAGCAACATACTTGAGACGGTGGTAGAATTCTGCAACCGGGGCAACCCGGTTTTTTTATGACCGTAAGAGCAGGATTATGTGGAGTGATTTAGGCCAGGCATTTTGCTTGATGTTGGTGCTGGAGGGCATTATGCCGTTCCTTGCGCCTGGGCGTTGGCGCAATATGGCATCACTCTTAGCTCAGATTGATGATCGCAATATGCGTATCATGGGGYTGGTTAGTATGTTGCTTGGTGCGGGTGYTCTGTACTTTATTAATCAGTAAAATTAATCAGTAGAAAGTCGATTAGYAAGTGAATAAATRCAGGTTAATAAGTAAATGTGGATCAATAGGTAGATGTGATGACTGTCGCTGATCGTTGGCTGTTACCAGATGGYGTTGAAGAAATTCTGCCCAACCARGCGTTGCAGGTAGAAAGYCTACGCCGCAAAAYCCTRGATCTCTATTACTGCTGGGGTTACGACTTGGTGATTCCGCCATTGGTTGAATTTACCGATTCACTGTTGAGTGGTACCGGATCAGATCTGGATTTGATGACCTTCAAGGTGACCGATCAGATTAGTGGTCGAATGATGGGCATTCGTGCCGACATGACACCTCAAACAAGTCGTATGGACGCTCACAGTCTTCGGCGTAATGGCCCCAGTCGCCTCTGTTATGCGGGTACAGTGCTTTACACTAAGCCGCGTTATCCATTAGCGAGTCGCTCTCCGATTCARATTGGAGTGGAGCTTTATGGYGAGGCCGGATTAGACGCCGATATYGAAGTGATCAGCTTGATGGTAGAGACCCTGCAACTGGCMGGTCTGAAAAARCCTCAACTGGAYCTTGGTCATGTGGGTATCTATGGCAACTTGCTCGAAGAAGCAGGGCTGACAAAAGAGCAAGAAGCAGAGTTATTTGATTTACTGCAACGCAAATCTATACCAGAGCTGGATACTTGGCTTGCTGATAATATGGGGGATAGCAGTTCCTCCGTGATGATTAGGGCTTTRGTAGATTTGGCCGGTGATGTTTCTGTATTAGATCGTGCTCGTAAATTATTTGCTGAAGCACCAGCGGAAGTCGAACTGGCTTTAGATGAGCTGCAGGCAGTGGTTGATGCCTTAAAAATTAGTAGTCCAGATGCAGAATTGTATTTGGATTTGAGTGAACTGCGAGGTTACCACTACCATACAGGTGTGGTGTTTGCAGCCTATGCTCCAGGTGTTGGTCAGGCTATTGGTAATGGCGGCCGATATGATCATGTGGGTGAGGGCTTTGGGCGATCACGCCCAGCAACCGGTTTTAATATGAGTTTGCAGGCATTGGTGCAGATTACCTATAACCAGAACCTGCCAGCGTCAGGAATTTTTGTACCCACTGATCTTTCTACAGACTCTGTCCAGAGGCTGGTAGCAGAACTGCGGGTAAAGGGTGAGCGTGTGGTCCGTGGTTTTCCTGGGCAGCAGCCCGATTACGAAGAACTTCACTGTGATCGCCAGTTAGTGCTGGTGGATGGTGAACTTCAGATTGTGCCGGTTTAAATAATCAGAGCGTCTTTAATAAGAGCTTCCGTAATTTTAGTCTTTTTGTAGGTTAGAGAAATCAGATGGGTAAGAATGTCGTAGTGCTTGGCACCCAATGGGGTGACGAAGGCAAGGGTAAGATTGTTGATTTACTGACAGATCAGGCTGCTGTAGTGGCTCGATTTCAAGGCGGTCACAATGCAGGACACACACTTGTCATTGATGGCAAGAAAACCGTATTACATCTGATTCCCTCCGGCATCCTTCGTGATAATGTGACCTGTCTGATAGGTAATGGTGTGGTGTTGTCACCTGAGGCATTACTAAAAGAGATGGCCGAGTTGGAAGCGAAGGGCGTGCCCGTTCGTGAACGGCTATATCTTTCTCCAGCCTGCCCATTGATTTTGCCTATCCATATTGCCCTTGATCAGGCYCGTGAACGTGCTCGTGGCACGGCTAAAATTGGTACGACTGGGCGAGGTATCGGCCCTGCCTATGAAGATAAAGTGGCACGACGTGGACTGCGCTTGGGCGAGATGTTCAACCGTGAAAAGTTCGCCGTTAAGTTAAAAGAATTGATGGATTACCATAATTTTATGCTGACTTCTTTTTATGGTGAAGATGCAGTGGATTATKAYGAAACTCTCAGTAAAGYTGCRGGCTGGGCTGATGAGCTGGARTCCATGGTTGTAGATGTGACCGGCGTATTACATAGCACTAGAGAGCGTGGCGATAACATTATGTTTGAGGGTGCTCAGGGATCATTGCTCGATATTGATCACGGTACCTATCCTTTTGTTACTTCATCGAATACAACGGCTGGTGGTACGGCTACTGGTAGCGGTTTTGGCCCGCTGTACCTTGATTATGTATTGGGTATCACCAAGGCATACACCACACGGGTTGGTGCGGGTCCTTTCCCTACCGAACTGTTCTGCGAGGTGGGGCAGCACTTGGGTGAAAAAGGCCATGAATTTGGTGCAACAACTGGCCGGGAGCGTCGTTGTGGTTGGTTTGATGCTGTGGCACTTAAACAGGCTATTCGAATAAATTCGGTTTCGGGTATTTGTTTGACCAAATTGGATGTTCTTGATGGTCTTGAGAGTATTAAACTTTGTGTTGCCTATCATAATACTGAGGGTGCTGATGCTGGTATTCCCAGTCATGCAGATGATTATGAAAATTTAGTTCCTGTATTCGAAGAAATGCCAGGTTGGGCGGAATCAACGGTTGGTACTAATTCTTTGGAAGAGCTGCCTGCCAATGCGCGTGCCTATATCTCACGTATAGAAGAACTTTTGAATACCCCCGTTGATATTATTTCAACAGGTCCAGATCGARTTGAAACAATTATTCTACGCCACCCTTTTTCTTGATATCAAYAATCAGAAAAGCCAAGGCCCAAGTCAGTGTAATACTGGGTTAGGGCCTGCTGCGGGTTGCTATTCAATCCACTGTTTTAGGTGAGTCTCCGATATTTTTTGTGTCCAAAGTGACAGTTTACTAGTTACATTTCCTCCCTTTTTTAATAGCAAATCAGCCATTGTTTGTTATCAAAATAATCAGCACATTTGCATTTTCCCAATATCACTTCTACAGTTTTTATCGTTAACGGTGTAAATAAAAAAAATACTCAGGTCGATGTACTGTTTGGTTGGTAGGATCAAATAGGTGGCCTCCGAAACATCGGAGCTAAAATGTCAGAGCTGTCGAAGGGTGAATTACCGTTCTTGTACTTGTTTGTTCGGGGTGATCTGAGCAGCGTAACACCTGTCCGTAATATTTTACTTATTCTTTGGAATGCGATTTTACTGATCCGTTCTTTCGTACCCTTTTTCTATACTAATTTTCTGGCAACTCCTTTTCTGCTCCTATCTTTTTTCATAGCACCTTTCTCAATAAGTTCGGGAAGGTCGCAATGATGAATCCAGCTGAAATTACCGAGCTACAAACAGTCGAACTATGGCCCTTGGTCGTCTACTTTGTCATGGTGATCATGTTGGTGTTGACCATGTTGGGCCTTTCCTGGCTGCTGGGGCAGCGGCGAATGGACCGCGCTACTGGTGAAACCTTTGAATCCGGTATCGTTTCTGTTGGTARCTCTCARGTTCGTATCTCTGTTGAGTTTTATCTGATTGCTATCTTCTTTGTGATTTTCGACCTTGAAACTGTCTTTATCTTTGCCTGGGCCATCGCCTTTTTTGAATTGGGCTGGTCAGGTTATTTCGCGATGCTGGTGTTTGTGGTGATTCTAGTGATAGCACTGGTTTATGAGTGGCGCTCGGGTGCTTTGGACTGGGGCATAAAAACCCGTACTGGACTAGAGGAAACAAGAAAATGAAGTGGAGCTTGACTCGTCCTGATGAGGTGATCGCTAGCAATGGYAGCGGAGATACTTATAGCAATGATCCGATAGAAGAGCATGTTCGTCGTAATGTGTGTTTTGCCAAGTTGGAAGATCTCATTGCCTGGGGTCGTGGACATTCTCTTTGGCCGTTTAATTTTGGTTTGTCTTGCTGTTATGTGGAGATGGCTACGGCGTTTACCAGTCGTCATGATATTGCCCGGTTTGGTTCTGARGTGATTCGGGCCACRCCTCGACAGGCTGAYCTGATGGTTATTTCTGGYACCTGYTTTTTAAAAATGGCACCGGTAGTTCAGCGGCTCTATGAGCAATTGTTAGAACCWCGATGGATTATATCTATGGGTTCTTGTGCAAATTCCGGTGGCATGTATGACATTTATTCGGTGGTTCAGGGGGTGGATAAATTTATYCCTGTGGATGTATATGTCCCGGGTTGTCCTCCGCGTCCAGAGGCTTTAATGCAAGGGTTGATCATGCTGCAGGAGTCTATAGGCAAAGAGCGTCGCCCCGTAAGTTGGGCGATAGGTGATCAAACGGTCGTTAAACCTGCGCCTATCAGTCAGAGAGACTTATTGACTGAAGAAAGAATGAAAACAACAGAATTACGGGACCCTAAAAACGTATAAGCCTGAGAATGTATAAGAAAGGCGTGTAAAAACTAACAATAAAAAATTGATTGGGAACGGTCTATGCAAGCAACTGAAACCCTGCAACAAACAGGCATTATTTCCGAACTGTATGAGCGGTTCGGTGAGGATTGTTTTCGGGTTCAGAGTTGTGTTGACGGCATAGTCACCCTTTGGGTAGATAAAACCAAATTTCAGGATGTACTGCGATTCCTTAAACCAAAATTCCCCATGTTGCATGATTTGTTTGGTATTGATGAGCGGGTGCGAATTCATCGTGAGGGGCAGCCTGGGGCTGACTTCACAATTGTTTATCACTTGTTGTCCTTTACCCGAAACGAGGATGTTCGGATCAAAGTGGCTTTGGTCGAACCTGATATTCAGCTGCCTACCATTATCGATATCTGGCCCAATGCCAACTGGTATGAACGTGAAGTCTGGGACATGTTTGGCGTCGACTTTAGCGGACATCCCAACCTCTACAGAATTCTTATGCCTCCCACTTGGGAGGGGCATCCTCTCCGCAAGGATCATCCGGCCAGAGCCACCGAGATGGAGCCTTTCAGTTTGGATGACCATAAGCAGGACATTGAGCAGGAAGCACTGCGATTCCGCCCGGAAGAATGGGGTATGGAACGTAAAAATGATGATACAGAATATATGTTTCTTAATCTGGGCCCTAACCATCCCAGTGTGCATGGGGTGTTCCGGATAGCATTGCAGTTAGACGGTGAGGTGGTTGTGGATGCCGTTCCTGACATTGGTTACCACCATCGCGGTGCAGAAAAAATGGGTGAGCGCCAGACCTGGCATAGTTTTATCCCCTACACCGACCGTATCGATTACCTGGGTGGGGTGATGAATAACCTGGCCTATGTCATGTCAGTGGAAAAACTGGCCGGTATCAAAGTGCCAGATCGCGCCAAAGTCATCCGCATTATGATGTCCGAACTGTTTCGTATTTCCAGCCACCTGGTGTTTTACGGCACTTTTGCTCAAGACGTGGGGCAAATGTCACCGGTGTTTTATATGTTTGCCGACAGAGAGAGATTGTTTGGCATTGTCGAGGCCATTACCGGTGGGCGAATGCACCCGGCGTGGTTCCGAATAGGCGGTGTAGCACAAGACCTCCCTATTGGTTGGGAAAAGCTGATGCGTGATTTTATTGATGCTMTGCCCGCCCGTCTGGATCACTACGACAAGATGGCTATGCAGAATAAAATTTTGCAGCAACGCGCCATAGGCGTTGGTTGTTATACCCAGCAAGAAGCCATTGATTGGGGTATTACCGGGCCTGGACTTCGGGCGACAGGAATGGATTGGGATTTGCGCAGAGACCGTCCCTACGGTGGTTATGATCAGTTTGAATTCGAAGTGCCCGTGGGTAATAACGGCGATTCCTATGATCGGACCGTTGTGAGAATAGAAGAGATACGTCAAAGCTTGAAAATTATCCGTCAATGTTTGGATAACATGCCTGAGGGTCCTTATAAGAGTGACCATCGATTAACGACACCGCCGCCAAGAGAGCGGACCATGCAAGATATTGAGACATTAATTCATCACTTTCTCAATGTCAGTTGGGGGCCTGTTATTCCGGTGGGTGAGGCCACTCAACTAATCGAGGCGACYAAAGGCCACAATAGTTACCACCTGATAAGTGATGGTGGAACCATGTCATATCGCACCAGAATCAGGACACCGTCTTTCCCCCACTTACAGCAGATTCCTTTAATTAGTCGCGGGTTAATGATTGCTGATCTGATCACAATTATTGCCAGTATCGACTTTGTTATGGCGGATGTAGACCGATGAGTGAGCATCAATTGATTCAGTCAGATATCGCATTATCAGCAGAAGAAGTTCGGCAGATAGATGCGGAGCTTGCCCATATTCCWCAGAAATCTGGCGCTGCTATTGATGCACTAAAAATTGTGCAGAGCCAGCGAGGTTGGGTTTCTGATGAAGCGCTGGTAGCCATTGCTCGTTATCTGGACATGTCGCCCGAGGCCCTTGAGGGGGTGGCCACTTTTTATAACCTGATTTATCGGCAGCCCGTGGGTGACAAGGTAGTGTTGTTTTGTGACAGCGTGAGTTGTTGGATCTGTGGCTGCGATGGGGTGAAACAAAAAATATCAGAAAAATTGGGTATTGATTACGGCGAGACCACTGCCGATAACCAATACACMTTGATTCCTGTGCCTTGTTTGGGAGCTTGTGATAAAGCCCCGGTGATGATGGTCGGTGATGATCTGTATACCAATCTGGATGATCAAAAAATTGATCAGATTTTTGCTAAGAAAACAGGTGAAGGGGAGGGCTGTTGATGGAAAATGTTTTGATAGAAAAAGTTCTCACTCGAAATATTGGCCCAGACCAAACCCCAACAGACATGGTTGCCTATGAAGCCAATGGCGGATACCGAGCTCTGCATAAAGTGATGGCGGGTATGACCCCCAATGATTGTTTGGAGGTAGTAAAAGCATCAAACCTTCGTGGCCGGGGAGGGGCCGGTTTTCCCACAGGGATGAAGTGGAGCTTTGTACCCATGGGTGAAAAATGTACACCGGGGCACAAATATTTAGTCACCAATGCAGATGAAATGGAGCCAGGAACCTTTAAGGATCGGTTGTTAATGGAATGTGATCCTCATCAGTTAATTGAGGGCATGATTCTCGCGGCTTACACTATTGAGGCRGATCGCTCCTATATCTTTATTCGCGGYGAATACGTGGTGGCCATYGAACGGCTCGAGCAGGCTCTGGTCGATTGCTATAAAAAAGGTTACCTGGGCGAAAATATTCTGGGTAGTGGTTACGATCTGGAAATGCATGTGCACACCAGTGCGGGACGCTATATCTGTGGCGAAGAAACGGCACTGATCAATGCCTTGGAGGGTAAGCGTGCCAACCCAAGAGCCAAGCCACCTTTCCCTCAAGTTAGTGGCCTCTGGGGTCGGCCAACCATCGTTAATAACGTCGAAACTCTTTGTAATATTCCTCACATCATTGATCGTGGTGCCGAGTGGTTTCAGTCCTTAGGTATCGGCGAAGACAGCGGGACAAAAATGTATGGTGCCAGTGGTTATGTAAAAAACCCCGGTTGCTGGGAACTACCAATTGGCACTTCTGTTCGTGAAATTCTCGAAGAACATGCTGGTGGCATGGCCGAGGGTCGAAAACTCAAAGGTTTTTTACCBGGGGGTGGGTCAACGGATTTCTTGGTAGAAGAGCATCTCGATTTACCTATGGACTATGGATCTATTGGTGCTGCTGGCAGCCGCATGGGTACCGGCACCATGATTATTCTGGACGATAAAACCTGCCCTGTTGGCATGGTTCTGAACCTGATCCGTTTCTTTGCCCATGAATCCTGTGGTTTCTGTACACCATGTCGAGAAGGTTTGCCCTGGACTCGCCAAGTTTTGGAAGATATTGAAGCAGGTCGAGGSCGYAAGGAAGACTTGGATACCTTGGTTCGCCAGGTGAAATATATTGGTGCTATGGGCAATACCCATTGTGCTTTGGCACCCGGGGCGATGGAGCCATTACAGAGTGCATTGAAATACTTTCAGAGTGATTTTGAAGCTCATATTGAGCAAGGGTGTTGCCCCTATGCTGCGGATATGAAGGCCCAAGACATAACAAAGGTCCAAGGGGAGCGTACCTAATGCCCACGATCTATATTGATGGAACCGCTTACGAAGTGGAGGAAGGCAAAAACCTCTTGGAAGCCTGTCTGAATTTAGGGCTGGATTTGCCCTATTTTTGTTGGCACCCCTCCATGGGTTCCATCGGYTCCTGTCGTCAATGTGCCATGGTGCAATATCAGAACGAAGAAGATACCCGTGGTCGTATTGTGATGGGTTGTATGACACCTGTTACTGATGGTGCAAGGCTCTCGTTGCAGGGCGAAGCTGCCAGTGAATTCAGARAGTCCGTGATTGAATCATTGATGTTGAATCACCCCCACGATTGTCCYGTTTGTGCGGAGGGTGGTGAGTGTCACTTGCAAGATATGACGGTGATGGTTGGGCACCGTGACCGCAATTATCGTGGTAAAAAGAATACCCATCGRAACCAATATTTGGGGCCGYTGATTAATCACGAAATGAATCGCTGTATTAGCTGTTATCGCTGTGTGCGGTTTTACCAGGATTATGCAGGCGGTACGGATTTAGCGGCACTGGCATCCCACGATCATGTGTATTTTGGTCGGCATCAAGATGGCGTACTGCAAAGTGAATTTGCTGGCAACCTGGTGGAGGTATGTCCTACCGGAGTGTTCACGGATAAACCACTGTTAAACGATTACAGTCGTAAGTGGGATTTACAATCAGCGCCTTCTATTTGTTTTGGTTGTGCCGTGGGTTGTAATACTTCTCCGGGTGAGCGTTATGGCAAATTAAAGCGTATTCAGAATCGTTACAACCAACAGATAAACGGCTATTTTTTATGTGACCGTGGCCGTTTTGGTGCTGATTTTGTTAACAGTGATACTCGACTTAATTTTGCCGGTGTTCGTCAGGAAGATGGTAGTTATCAGGCTATTAAAGCAGATGATGCATTGAGTCAGGTGGCGAGTTTCTGCCAGCAGGGAACAGTGGCTGCCATTGGTTCTCCACGGGCTTCAGTGGAAGCCAATTACCTGTTACGTCGGCTTGTGGGAGGCGTACATTTTTGTCCAGGTATGGGCGACCCTGAACGGACTCTTGTTCAGCAGGTGGCCGACACCCTAAGTACAACTCGGGCAATKAGTCCCTCCCTTCATCAAATTGAATCTGCTGATGCAATACTGATTCTTGGTGAAGATGTCAGTAATACTGCACCACGGCTAGCTCTTGCCCTACGTCAGGCTGCTCGAAATAAAGCCTTGGAACTGGCTGCGGAAATGCATCTGGAACCTTGGATGGATGCGGCAATTCGCAACCTGTCCCAAGACCAATACAGCCCAATGTTTATCGCTGGAGTTAATCAAAGCAGACTGGATGATATTGCCGAAACCAGTATTTCATTGGCCCCCGATGATATTGCCAGATTGGGTTTTGCTGTCGCAGCAGAAATATCAGGAAACCCCATTCCCAATTTATCCATGGAGAGCCTGGACCCGGATCTCAGGGTATTGGTTGGAACCATTGCTTCAGCATTAAAAGCCGCGAAAAACCCCTTAATTGTGTCGGGTACCAGTTTGTTGAACTCAGCGGTGATTGATAGTGCTACAGCAGTAGCCGAGGCGCTAGCTAACAGCACAGAGACGATGCTTAGTTTGAGCGTGCCAGAATGTAATAGCCTCGGCGTGGCAATGCTGGATGGTGGTGAGGGTATAGGGTTTGATGCATTGGTAGAGAGTGTTGCTCAAGGCAATATTGATACCTTGATTGTGTTGGAAAATGATCTTTATCGGCGAGCACCGACGGAGGAAGTTGATCGCTTATTGGGAAATATCAAACAGCTYGTGGTATTGGAYTCGCTGGATAATGCCACACTGTCAAAATCACACATAGCATTACCCGTRGCGACCTTYGCSGAGTCTGAAGGTACATGGGTCAATAATGAGGGGCGGGCACAACGYTATTACCCGGTATTTATAGCGGAAGATGACAGGCTTGCCAGCTGGCAGTGGTTGTCTGAGTTAGGCCGGGTATTGGGGGTGACCGGATTCAATGAGCTACAGCATTTTGACCAGGTGGAACAAGCCTGTTCCCAGGATATTGCGGCATTGTCTGAAATCACTGCTGCTGCCCCAGATCACCAGTTCCGTAACCGTGGATTAAAAATACCACGGCAACCTACGCGCTACAGCGGCCGGACTGCCATGCGGGCCGATGTGTCTGTTCATGAACCTAAACAGCCGGTGGATGAAGAGACTCCGCTGTCATTTAGCATGGAAGGTTTGAGTGTTGGGCTGCCGAGTTCATTGATGTCCTATAACTGGTCACCGGGTTGGAATTCCAATCAGTCTATACAGAAGTTTCAAGATGAGGCCGGTGGTGCAATTAARGGMGGGTCTGCTGGTGTGCGATTGATCGTTCCTGGTGAGGGCGTGGATACAGCATTTACGCCGGATGCTTTCCAGCCTTCTGATACTGAGCGGTTGCTGGTTCCAGTTTATCGAGTATTTGGCAGTGATGAATTGAGCTATCAGGCTCCGGCCATTGCGGAGTTGGCTGGAGATGCCCAACTGATTTTAAACTCGGATGATGCGGGCAAACTTCAGGTTGTTGATGGCGATGGTGTCATTGTGTCAATGCAAGGCAGGGCAGCAGCAGAGGGCTCGGTGATATTGGAAGTGATGGTTGATGGGYCATTGGCAAATGGTTGTGCGGGTTTTACTGCGGGAATGCCRGGAACCGAGCCGCTGGTACCAGGCGCTATGGTGATACTACAAAAGGCCAATGATTGGCAACGACGGAAACCCCAGCTGATTGCCACGGACAACCCTAATGCGCCTAATCCTGAGAGCCGTAGTGCGCAGAGAGGGGYGTCATATGTCTGATGGCATGATCATTTTGTTTTCTCTGACAGTATTGCTTGGTGGTGTTGGTGGTGCTGCTGTGATGACTTGGTGGGAGCGTCGTTTACTGGGTATCTGGCAGGATCGTTATGGCCCAAATCGATTAGGGCCCTTTGGCATCATGCAGGTCGCAGCGGATATGCTGAAGTTGCTGACCAAGGATGACTGGGTACCGCCTTTTGCCGACAAGGTTGTCTTTATCTTTGCTCCCACAGCTATTGTGATGGCAATGCTGCTGGGTTTTGCCGTGGTGCCCTTCGGCCCAGGGTTACAAATCATTGATATGAATATTGGCCTGCTGTTCTTTCTTGGTATGACCTCACTTGCCGTGTACAGCGTATTGCTCGGAGGTCTGGCCTCCAATAATAAATATGCTCTATTAGGTGGCTTGCGCTCTGCTGCCCAAATGGTGAGTTAYGAGGTCTTTATGGGATTGGCYCTGATGGGAGTGGTGATGCTCTCTGGTAGCTTCAACCTCAGGGTAATTGTCGAAGCTCAGGCTGATGGTTGGTACTGCATTTCACAGTTTTTGGGTCTGTTTGTATTTACCGTGGCAGGTATTGCTGAAAGTCACCGATTGCCGTTTGATTTGCCTGAAGCAGAACATGAATTGATCGCGGGTTTTCACACAGAATACGGTGGCATGAAATTCGCCATGTTTATGTTGGGCGAATATCTGGGGTTGATTTTAATTTCCAGCATGATCGTTACATTATTTTTTGGTGGTTGGTTAGGCCCATGGTTACCACCTGTCGTTTGGTTCGGTATTAAAACCTTCGTCGTTATTTGCTTCTTTATACTGTTGCGGGCGGCTATTCCTCGGCCCAGATATGACCAGTTAATGTCCCTGGGTTGGAAAATTATGTTGCCGCTGACGTTGGTTAATCTGGTGGTAACCGGCGCCGTAGCGCTTTGGTTATCTGGTGCTAGTGGAGGTGCGGCATGATTAGTCATCTACGATCCATGTGGCAGGTTTTATTGCACACGTTTACGCCTGCTGAAACTGTCCAATACCCCGAAGAAAAACCTTATCTGGCGCCACGTTATAGGGGGCGCATTGTGCTCACCCGTGACCCTGATGGCGAAGAGCGTTGCGTAGCGTGCAATCTCTGTGCGGTGGCCTGCCCAGTGGATTGTATTGCACTACAAAAAGGTAACCGTGATGACGGTAGCTGGTATCCAGAGTTTTTCCGGATCAATTTTTCGCGCTGCATTATGTGTGGTATGTGTGAAGAGGCTTGCCCTACTTACGCTATTCAACTGACACCAGATTTCGAAATGTGCGAATACGATCGACAGAATATGGTGTACGAAAAAGAACATTTGCTGATTAACGGCACCGGTAAATATCATGATTACAACTTTTACCGGGTTTCAGGTTTACAGACAGGCTGGAAAGATAAAGGTGAGGCGGAGAATGAGGCTCGGCCTATTGATGTCAGGAGTTTACTGCCATGATCAGGGCACCTCTAAAAACGCACTTTTTTCGCGATAACGGTGTCGCTTCAGAGCGCCTACTTTTGGCAATTTCGTACTCAAGCCCTCATGTATCGTATATACACTGCGGTTATCCGTGCGGCACTTCCTCGCTTAAAGTGCCTACGGTTGGTGCTACCACGAAAAAATCACTATTTTTGGAGGCACCCATGAATTTGGTGATCAGGGGGTTCAAATGCTGGAGTTAGTCCTTTTCTACACGGCATCAACCATTGCCTTGGTGGCGACCATTCTGGCTCTGACTCGTGCAAATGCGACCCACGCACTCATTTATTTAATTTTATCTTTGTTAGCGGTGGCCGTAGTTTTTTATGTTATCGGCGCGCCGTTTGCTGCGGCATTAGAAGTGGTGATTTATGCGGGTGCCATTATGGTGTTGTTTATCTTTGTCATCATGATGCTCAATTTGGGTGACAAGGGCGATCGTCGTGAAAAGCAATTATTGAAGCCTCAGGTTTGGATCGTTCCTGTCATTTTTACATTGGTGTTATTGGTTGAGCTGGTTCTGGTACTTTCTCAAAGTACTCCCGCTGAAATACAAGGTCTGGTTACACCGAAGCAGGTGGGCCTGACGTTGTTTGGCCCCTATGTACTGGCCGTAGAAATTGCCTCCATGCTGCTCTTGGCGGGGCTGGTGGGGTCTTTTCACCTTGGTCGTCGCTATCTGGACGAGGGTAGAGAAAATTCATCAAGGGGGCGAAGCTAATGGGCAGTGTCAGTATTCCTCTCGACCATGTTCTGTTGTTGTCTGCACTATTGTTTATCTGTGGGCTGCTTGGATTGATGATGCGGCGGAACATCATTTTTATTTTGATCTCTTTGGAAGTGATGCTCAATTCTTCTGCTGTGGCATTTGTTGCCGCAGGAGCTCGTTGGGGGCAGCCTGATGGTCAAATAGTGTTTATGTTAATTCTTGCTGTTGCGGCTGCCGAGGTAGCCGTTGGTTTGGGTTTGGTTCTTCAGCTTCAGCGTCGCTTTAAGAGTCTGGATATGGATGATGCGAACAGGATGAGAGGTTAACCCTATGTTGAAACTGCTGCCACTCATTCCACTATTCCCCTTGGTGAGCTCAATAATATTGATGGTGACACTGGGCAAACTGCCAAAACGCATAGTGGCAATTCTAGGTGTAGGTTCAGTGGGTATGGCCGCTTTGATCACACTGTTGGTGGGCCTGGCGTTTATGGAAACAGGCCAGCCCCATCATCAAGTGCTGTGGACCTGGATGCGAGTGGGTGATTTTTCTCCTGATATTGCTTTTTATCTGGAYGGCCTAACYTTGGTAATGATGTCAGTGATTACCGGTGTTGGTTTTCTRATTCACTTGTTTTCYACCGAGTTTATGGAAGATGACAACAGCTTGAGTCGTTATTTTGCTTACTTGAATATGTTTGTTTTTGCCATGTTGATATTGGTGATGGCAGACAATCTATTACTGTTATATCTGGGTTGGGAAGGTGTYGGTGCATGCAGTTATTTGCTGGTGGGTTTTTGGTATCAAAATCCAGAAAATGGCGCAGCAGCGAGAAAAGCCTTTGTGGTGACTCGGATCGGTGATACTGCTATGGCAGTGGGCCTTTTCTTGCTATTTACCGAATTGGGAACATTGGATATACAACCATTGGCTGAGGCAGCGAAGAGCCAGTGGGAAGTGGGTGATACCTTACCGGTTGTCGTCTGCATGTTATTGTTGGGTGGTGCTGTGGGCAAATCGGCTCAGTTGCCGTTGCACACATGGTTGCCAGATGCCATGGCGGGTCCAACGCCTGTTAGTGCATTGATACATGCCGCAACCATGGTGACTGCTGGTGTGTATCTTATTGCACGAACCCATGAATTGTTTTTGCTCGCGCCTCCCGCCATGTTGGCGGTGGCACTTGTGGGGTTGATCACGTCCTTGATGGCAGCCTTTACTGCGCTGAACCAACATGACATCAAACGGATTCTGGCGTATTCCACTATTAGTCAGATTGGCTATATGTTTTTGGCATTAGGCGTGGGTGCCTGGGCCGCGGGCATTTTTCATTTAGTAACCCATGCCTTTTTCAAGGCACTGTTATTTTTGGCGGCAGGTGCTGTGATTCACTGCCTGCACCATGAACATAATATCTTCAAGATGGGCGGCCTTCGCACTCGTTTACCCGTGGTTTTTTGGAGTTTCCTTATTGGTTCTGCCGCATTGGCGGCACTGCCGCTGACGTCAGGATTTTTTAGTAAGGATATGATTTTGTTGCAGGCCTACGAGTTGCCAGGGGTCGGGCCTTGGTTATGGGCGGGTGGTTTGTTGGGGGCATTRTTAACAGCTATGTACAGTTTTAGGTTGGTATTTGTGGTGTTCTTTGGCGAGACAAAAATGGAGCCTGATAAACAACCTGGGGTTCGCATGGCGGTGCCGCTGTCATTACTTTGTGTTTTGGCGTTGGTCGGTGGATTTTTTGCCCTGCCATTGGTGCCACTGGAGTCAGTATTTCCTGTTGCAAATGAACATCACCCCAGTCACTTAATAGAAGGGATTTCTATTGCGATTCCACTTATTGGCTTGGCCATTGCGTATTTTGTTTTCCTGGGTGGTCAATGGAAAGTAGATGGATTGGTCAATTCGGCACCGGGACAAATGCTAAAAAAATTCTGGTTCAGTGGTTGGGCGATGGATGGGCTCTATGACAAACTTTGGGTACAGCCCTATAAATTTCTTACTCATCTATTGAGGAGGGAATGTATGGACGATATCTATAATACGATTGTTAAATTTTGTCAGCTCTTATACCGGGTGTTTAGCTATACGCAGACAGGCCGGTTGCGTTGGTATGCCACCAGCATGGTGTTTGGCATGATTGTGGTCATTGCGCTGTTACAGGGGGTTATATGATAGCGCAGGGGGTGCTCAAGTGATTTTGGTCAATCTCATTCTTATTTTGTTGGTAGGTGGTGTGATTGCCTGGATTTCTGAGCGGCAACATCCAAACTTGCCACGCTGGATCGCGCTGTTAGTGATTTTGTTTGATTTGGGTTATTTTTTTGCTGTCGCCGATCTTTCCTGGTCACAAATTGCTGTTGTACCGAACCCCTATGATGCAACTACCTGGTTGTTCCACTATAAGGCAGAGTGGATTCCACGTTTTGGTATTAGTTTTGAGTTGGCGATGGATGGTCTGAGCTTACTTATGGTTGTTCTGACATTAGTGTTRGGCGCTATTTCTGTTAGTTCTTCCTGGACAGATATTAAACAGCGAACAGGTTTCTTCGAAGCTAATTTACTCTGGACTTTGGCGGGGGTCATTGGGGTGTTTTTGGCTCTGGATCTTTTTCTGTTCTTCCTGTTTTGGGAAGTAATGCTGGTACCTATGTATCTGATGATCGCTATCTGGGGGCATGAAGGACGGAGCTATGCCTCCATGAAGTTTTTCATCTTTACTCAGGTCAGCGGCCTGATGATGTTGTTCGCAATTTTAGCCTTGGTGGTACTGAATCAGCACAATACGGGTGTGTATAGCTTCAGCTATTTTGATTTGCTCGGACATAATGTAGGTGGGGACATAGCGTATTGGTTGATGCTAGGTTTCTTCATTGCTTTTTTTGTCAARCTACCAGGGTTCCCTGTTCATACCTGGTTGCCTGATGCTCATACCCAGGCACCTACCGCAGGCAGTGTCATTCTGGCTGGRATTCTGTTGAAAACCGGTGCCTATGGTCTTATTCGTTTTGTGGTTCCACTGTTCCCTAATGAGGCGATGGCCTTTTCTCCTATTGCTTTGGCACTAGGTGCAGCGGGCGTAATTTATGGTGCGATATTGGCCTTTGGYCAGGATGACTTTAAACGCATGGTGGCCTATAGCAGTGTTAGCCATATGGGTTTTGTGTTRCTGGGTGTGTTTGCCTGGAACACTCTGGCCCTGCAAGGTGCGGTCATGCAAATGATAGCTCACGGTCTGAGTACKGCGGCACTGTTTATGATTGCCGGATCATTGCAGGAACGGCTTCATACCCGKGATATGTCAAAAATGGGTGGTTTATGGCACAACATGCCACGTATGGGTGCCGTGGCCATGTTCTTTATGTTGGCTTCGGTCGGCTTACCCGGGTTGGGTAATTTTGTTGCCGAATTTATGGTCTTGATTGGACTGTTTAAAGTTGCTCCCTGGGCGGCTGTGGTGTCTGCTTTGGTTTTAATCGTCGGGGCTATTTATTTACTGATCATGATGCAACGGACTTTCCAGGGTAAACCTAAAGAAGGGTTGCGATTATCGGACTATGGTGGCAGGGAAATGTTGACTATGGCAGTGATGATTGTTGGCTTGGTATGGTTGGGACTTTACCCCCAGCCAGTACTTGATACAGCCCAGCCAGTACTGGATAGCCTGACTCGRTTGGTGGTTGAGGTATCAGCAGCTGCTAGCACTACAGACATTGCGGGGGCCTTTCAATGAGTAATGCCATGAGTATGATTGAGCTGCAGGCCATACTCCCCATAATCGTACTGACCGTTGTTATTGTATTACTGATGTTAGTCATTGCTTTTCGCCGAGCCCATGGGCTCACCGCAGGGTTTACAGTAGCTGGGTTGCTGTGCACATTGTTGTCTATACCAGTAGCAATGGCAGTGGGCGAGCAAACAATGTCGTTGTTGAGTGTAGATCGCTACGGCATATTTTTTACTGTCTTGTTGCTGGGTGTTGCGCTGGCAAGCACTTTATTGTCGTGGGAATACCTGCGGCATCGTAGTGGGCGTAACGAGGAGTTTTATTTACTACTGTTATTGGCAACACTCGGGGCCTTAGTGTTGGCCTTTGCTAATCATGTGGTGTCATTACTACTGGGGATGGAGYTACTGGGTGTTTCACTCTATGCAATGATTTCCTATCCTGAAAAAGGAAAATTACCGTTAGAAGCAGCCATTAAATATTTGGTGTTATCCGGTTGTGCCTCTGCCGTATTGCTGTTTGGTTTTGCTCTGTTGTATGCAGCGCTTGGCAGTATGTCTTTTGTGGAAATGGGGGGGCGCCTGTCGGCAGCCGCAGATAATCAGGTGCTTATTCTTGCGGGAACAGCATTGGTTTTGGCCGGTGTAGGTTTCAAGTTGTCAGTGGTGCCATTCCATATGTGGACGCCAGATGTTTATCAGGGTGCACCATTACCTGTGGCAGGTTTTTTGGCGACGGCCTCTAAGGGCGCTATTTTTGCTGTACTACTGCGTTTCTTTATGGAGGCACAGTTACATCAATACAATACACTTCTTGTTACCTTGGGTATATTGGCTGTGGCATCAATGCTGGTGGGTAACCTCCTTGCCCTACAGCAGCAAAATATCAAACGRCTGTTGGCTTATTCTTCCATTGCTCACTTTGGTTATCTGTTAATCACTCTTGTGGCGGGTGGCGTACTGGGCGGAAGCAATTTTGCTGTTGAGGCAGCAAGTTACTATGTGGTGGCGTATGTAGTAACGACGTTAGCAGCCTTTGCTGTACTCAGTGTGTTGTCTAGTGATGGCGAAGATGAAAAACAATGGGTGGCAGACCTTACGGGACTTTTTTGGCGACGTCCTCTATTGGCGGGTCTGATGACACTCGCGTTGTTATCCCTGGCGGGAATTCCGTTAACAGCAGGTTTTATTGGCAAGTTCTATGTATTTGTATCAGGTGTTGAAGGTGCGCTCTGGATATTACTCGGTGCTTTAGTTTTGGGTAGTGCCGTGGGAATTTATTACTACTTACGAGTTATTTATGTGATGACACTTCCAGAAGAAAATAAAGCTACTGAGTATGCCATCCCATGGTTGGGTGAGACAGTGGCGGTATTACTTGCGGTGCTGGTTGTTTGGCTTGGTGTTTTCCCKCAACCATTAATGGCATATATCGGTGAATTTTTCTAACACTGAGCACTTGCGCTGAAGGGAATATTYTATATTTTAAAGTAATAAAAAAAGAGGCTTTTTTTATGTTGCACTCCGTAGAACTCAAAGACTATATGCTGACAAATCCGGTTAAGGTGAATGCCGATGCCGATCTTTTTGATGCCATTGAATCAATTCTTGAATACAAAATTTCAGGAATGTGTGTRGTAGATGAACACAATCATTTGGTGGGAATGTTGTCAGARATGGAYTGCYTAAAAGCAATTCTCAGTGCCATGTACAACGAGGAAACCAGTGTTGGGCCTGTAAGAGAATTTATGACAACAGAACTTTTTTCCGTGTCGCCCCATGCAGATATTGTGGATGTGGCACAAGAGATGTTAAAACGAGGTTTTCGTCGATGTCCGGTAGTTCAGGACGGGCGGTTGGTCGGGCAAATTACCTGTCGCCAATTATTGCGGGCGGTTGAAGAGTTTTCTAGCAGCTAAATCTTCACTTTTTGATATTGCTATCAGTTAGAGGCAAATGACTTCGCTTGCCTCTGAGTTTCTAGTATATTTTTAATGCAAATTAACAGCAGGTATTAGGTTGTCATTCTTGGCCTGTTTTTTCCCAAACTGCATCAGTAGAAAATAGCCAGTATACATAAGTAGTACCATTCCCCCTGTCCATAATAACGATTGCTGAGGGTGTGCTGGCAGTGTGCCTAGCTGATAGACAATAACAGACACAGCATAAGCTAGCAGGGTGTTCCATGTTGCGGAGAAAAAGGCCCAGGCACTACCGGCTTCTTTGTAGATAGCACCGAGGGTCGCGACGCAGGGCATATAGAGAAGAATAAACAGGATATAGCAGAAGGCAGCYAGGGGGCCATCAAATAATTGCTGCATTAATGTGATGGTAGTAACTTTTACATCTTGTGCTTCAGCAGAGGCTTCTTTATCCGTTAAATCACCGACATTAATCCCTAAAGGGTCCCCCCACATAGTATTTACTTCGGCAAGGTTTACCGGGATTGTCGCAAGGGCTTCAGACATCATTCCTGTAATACTTATGACTTYGTCAGTATTCGTCGGGCCGTTTTTATTTCTAGCCATATCAGAATAAAGGGCATCCAGCGTACCTACGACCACTTCTTTGGCAAAGATACCACTGAACAGACCTACGGTGGCGGGCCAGTTTTCCTCTTTTACACCGAGTGGGCCAAATATTGGAGTAATAGTTTTTCCAATGGCAGAAAGTAATGAACGCTCAGTATTTTGATTATTAAAGCTGCCATCAGTACCKATAGARTTTACAAARTTAAGTACAATAACCACGATAACGATGGCTTTACCCGCACGGAGTATGAAKCCTTTCAGTCGATGCCAGGTATGGATAACAAGGCCTTTTACTGTGGGAGCATGGTAGTTGGGCAACTCCATGATAAAKGGGCTAATGTCCTGGCTCAGCATTTTTCGGCGYACTAAAAAGCCTGTAAGCATGGCGAGAGCAATACCAATGAYATAAAGACCAAAGACGACATTTTGACCGTTTTCAGTAAAAAAGGCGGTGGCAAATAAAATGTAGACTGTCAGTCTGGCACCACAGGACATGAATGGGGCCATAAGTGTTGTGAGTAAKCGATCCTGGTTGGTATCCAAAGTACGGCTGGCCATCACTGAAGGTACATTACAGCCAAAKCCCACCACTAATGGCACAAATGCTTTTCCTGGTAATCCCAGGCTGCGCATTATTCGGTCAAGAATAAAGGCGGTTCGTGCCATATAGCCTGAGTCTTCCAGGAAGGTTTGGAAGAGAWAGAGMGTGCCGATGACCGGCACAAAGCTGGCAACTAACTGTATGCCCCCTCCCGCACCATCTGCAATTAATGTCACCATCCATTGGGGGAAGTGCATTGYTGTAAGTAATTGTCGGGGTAGYTCAACAAAAATGGCCCCGGCCATAATGTCGAARAAATCAATGAATGCGCCACCAAAATTAATGGACACCATAAACATCAAGTACATCACCCCGAGAAAAGCGGGGAAGGCAAGATAGCGGTTTAGTAGTACGGTATCGATGATATCTGTAATTGATTTTTTGTCTTGGGAGTCGTAATGGACAGCACCGGTAGTGATGCTGTTAATCCATTGGTATCGATCGGTAATTAATGTGTCTGCGGCACTACATGTMARTTGCTTCTCAAGGGARTCCACTTCAGCTTGCATCTGCTGCTGTAGTTCTTCGGGGAACTGGGATAGCACCAGGGCATCTCTTTCCAATATGGCAGTCGCCTGAAGTTTGGACGTGTTTGGCGAATGCTGGTGCATTAAGGACAGAATTTTTGTAGTGGTYTGTTCYAGKGGGTCGGATACGGTAAYCGGGTGGGTTCTATGGGTGTCCTTATGAAGATAATTGCTCGCGATATCAACTAAGGTTCCAATGCCTTCRCTGCGGCTGGCTACCAGTGATACCACRGGAAAGCCAATTTTTTCAGACAATTCATATGGGTCGATGTGGATGCCATTTTGATCTGCCACATCCATCATGTTCAGTGCGATAACGAATGGAATACCTGCGTCCATTAGCTGGGTTGTCAGGTACAGGCCGCGCTCAATGCTTGAGGCATCAATAATATTAATGATGAGATCAGCATTGTTTCCTAATATGAACTGTTGTGCGATTTGCTGATCGATTGAGTCCTCTTCACAAGAGACATGCAGAGAATAGGTGCCGGGTAARTCCACTAGCTTAAAGTTGGCGCCAGCATGYTTAAAATTGCCGGTTTTTTTCTCTACGGTAACGCCAGGCCAGTTGCCCACTTTTTGATGGGTTCCTGTAAGGGCGTTGAACAGCGTAGTTTTACCGCAGTTGGGGTTGCCCACCAATGCAATGGTGAATTCTTGGCTCATAATTTGTCTACCATCAGTCCTGCTGCCTCATGGCTTCTCAGRCTGAGCCGAAACCCTCTTACCAGTATCGCCATTGGATCTCCCAGAGGGGCGCGATGTTGTACTAAAAAGGGTGTTCCAGGTGTTAATCCCAGGCTCATCAAACGAATACGGTAGGTCTCTGGAACATTTTTGAGGTCACTTACCAGAGCTTTGTCGCCTACTTGCAACTGGTTAAAAGGTATATTCATAGGAATGGGGRAAAATTTCTCAAMATACAACTGATAATCATTATCAATTATATARAGAAAAGAAGCAATACAGCCATGRTTAGTTGGGTTACGTAATGAGCKTTCAATTGACCCAAAACAAACATTTTATTGTTTGTCATGAGTGACGGTGRTTGTGCCCATACATARGRTTGATCAAAAAAAAGGCGTTGCAGGNGKTTTTTTGGCGTTAGAAAGAATTTAATTTAGAGAYTGTAGTAATTTCACTATTTTGTTTCGGGTATTGTCTATGGCTTCGATWATGGCGTTGGCRCTGTCTTGATTGTTTCCTAGTCCTTCCCAGTGTTCGCCCCAGGTTTTGACCAGTTGATCTGCACTTTCTGGTGCCGGTGTTGGAAGCAACATTGTTAAATCTTGAATAGTGAGCACATAGGCCCAGCCAGTGCGGGGRTTGCCCTTATCTGGTGCTTGATCGTAGTGGCGATGAAAGACCAATTGTTGCAATTCACCAAGTTTGAGYAGTGTTTCAAAAGCTGCTTGTCGATGGTTGTGATTTTCTTCGGTTTGTTCGTGACGCCAGCTGGTATAAGTCAGGCTGGTTACCGCAATAAACAGGCTTACAAGCGCAACAAAGTTGCGTCGAAATTGTTCAGAGATGCTGAGGTTTGGCGATGTCATATATTTATATTAAAAGCCATAAGTTGTATAACGTTATACCTATTATTTTTGGAAGTAGATGTCCTACCCTTGAAGCAGAGTATAGCTCAGATATTTTGTTCTTAAACAGAAAGTATATGGTCCTTCAGAAAAGGAATCACGCAGTAACTCAGCGTATAAAGACAGCAGTAGGGAATGACTAATATGTATAAATTAGTTTTTTTTGTTYCAGCAAGTCATTTGGATRCAGTGAAGCAAGCCGTGTTTAACGCAGGGGCAGGCCAAATTGGCCATTATGACCGYTGTTGTTGGCAAGYRTTAGGCGAAGGACAGTTTCGTCCCCTGACGGGGAGTACGCCTTTTGTAGGAGAAGAAAATGAAGTGGAGCAGGTGTCAGAATATCGTGTTGAGCTGGTGTGTAGAGATGAGTTAATTCAAAAGGCGGTTTGTGCACTTGTGAAGGCTCATCCTTATGAAGAGCCGGCTTATGATGTTTTCCGACTGGAGGATATTCCAAAATAACACGGGTTGAATAATGGTTGTTTGTGCTATTGGTGTTGTATATAAGGTCAACTTCTAGGGCTTTTCCAGGGCCGTTTTATTGTGCCTGTCCTTACGATAGTTAGATTAGATTTTATATCTTCAAAATGATGGTGAAGGGCTAATTCTATGACNGGGAAANGCCAGYTCATSCCAAGGTATTTCATGCTCATGAAAGAGAGCAACCTCTAATGATTCAACCCCAGGGCTAAAGTCAGTGTCACTCATTATTCCACGGTAAAACATGTATACCTGGTTGATGTGCGGTATATCGAACACACCGCTGAGTATCGGATTGTCAATGCGGGCATTGGCTTCTTCTTCACACTCGCGCAAAGCACCTTGAAGTGTGGTTTCACCATTTTCCATAAATCCTGCGGGTAGAGTCCAAAGTCCTAATCGGGGCTCAATGGCCCKGCGGCATAGCAGYACCTTGTCATCAAAAGTAGGTATACAACCTGCAATAATTCGTGGGTTCTGGTAGTGAATAGTGTCGCAATGGCCACAAACATGGCGTTCACGGTTATCACCTTTTGGGACTAATAAATTTACGGGGTTGCCGCATAGGCTGCAAAAATTCATAAAACACACTGGATATCGAAAAACATACTGGTGGATCAAGTATATATAAATGTAAGCTGGAGTGGTTATGTTGAAATTAATTACTGAAAAATTAGCTTCTTTACCCATTGACCGAATACAGCCGGTTGATGACGAGATGGGTGAGGCTGCTATTTTACTGGTGTTGGTTAACGACCCAGAGGACCCAAGAATTATTTTGACTAAACGCGCTGAACATATGAACTCACATCGTGGCGAGGTTGCATTCCCCGGGGGTAAGTGGGATGAAGGTGATACAGATTTATTAATGACCGCACTTCGTGAGACAGAGGAAGAAATTGGTTTGCCCTCTGAATGTGTCGAGGTGATTGCCAGTCTTCCTGTTTATTTTACCCGTTACAACATGCGAGTAAAACCCTATGTTGGGTTGATTTCAGAAGGTCTGGTTCTTAAGGCGAATCCTGATGAGTTAGATGCAGTTTTTGATGTACCACTACGGTATTTTTTAGATCCTTCTAATTTGACAGTGGATCATTTTACTGGCGCTGATTACAGTTTGCGAATGCCTTGTTATATCTATCAGGGTTATCGAATCTGGGGTTTTTCTTTGGTTGTGTTAGCAGACTTTCTCAACTTGACCCTTAACGCGGGCATTAAACTCCACTATCCTGACCGAGAAAATTTAAGGCCTGATATAAATTAAAGCTTCTTGTTTCATTATTCTGTGAGTTGTTGGCCTTATGAATGGTTGAACCCATATTCAATTCATTCGATAATTTGCATGTTCTATCGCTAACCTCAACGTARCTATCATCCATTGGAAAAAATATGACTGGTATTATCCCATCACCCTGCGTTTCAATTTGTTCGATGGACGAGAAAGATCTCTGTATCGGTTGTTATCGTACATCCAGAGAGATTCGTGAATGGTTGTTGATGGAAGATGATGAGCGTCTGGAGGTGATAGGGAAATCAATGGAGAGGTCAAAGAAGAACAACCCTTTTGCATGATRATGTATCGGGTTTAATATTTAATTTTCATCTTCTTCATCCTCCTCTGAACGGTTGCTCATTAACAAACGCTGCACTTTCAACTTAGCTACTTTTTTACCGCTTAGTTTAAGTGTTTCAAAACGATAATGTCCGATAGTAAAGGTGATATTACCATCGGGGATATTTTCTAGATGTTCCAAAACCAACCCGCTGATAGTTTTTGGCCCGTCGGTTGGTAGATCCCAGTTGTTGGTTTTATTGACGTCTCGAATGGTTGCAGAGCCATCAATTTCAAATGTTCTATGTTCAAGTTTAATGATTTCTTCTTGCTCGTCCTCTGCTTGGTTCGTGGTAAAGTCCCCCACAATTTCTTCCAAAATATCCGCCATGGTGACAAGCCCTTCAACCTCACCATACTCATCAACAACGAATCCTATGCGGCGACGGGCAAGCCGAAAATTTAACAGTTGTTTGTTGAGAGGTGTATTCTCTGGAACAAAATAGGGTTCACGTGCAAACCGTTTGATCGCTTCTTTGGTTAGGCCTTCGCCGCCACTGCGTAATATTCGAGTGACATTTTTCATATGYAAAAAGCCTTCAACCTGATTGATGTCACCACGGTAAACCGGCAGGAGGGTATAGCCACTATTGATAATGGTATTCAACAGGGATTCAATGTTCTCATCCAAGTTTAACCCTACAATTTCGTTGCGGGGAACCATAATGTCATTCACGGAGACTGTTTCCAGATCCAGAATATTGATTAGCATATCCTGATGTTCGGGAATTTTTTGGCTGGAGACATCTACTACGGTTCGTATTTCATCTTTGCTTAAACCATCATCCCGACTCTTATTGGGATTAATGCCAAATAGTCTAAGTAAGCCATTAGAGACTTGATTGACCAGCCATACAAAGGGGTAAAATATGACCAACAGAGGCCGAAGTATATAGCTGGCGGTAAAGGCGATCCCCTCGGGGTGTAAGGCCGCCACCGTTTTGGGTGTGACTTCAGAAAAAATAAGAATTGCCAGAGTGAGTAGCAACGTGGCGGCCAATATACCTGCGTCGCCATAGAGACGTATCGCAATAACAGTGGCGATGGCTGAAGCAAAAATATTCACGAGGTTGTTGCCGATCAAGATAATGCCGATCAGTTTGTCTGGGCGTTTTAGCAGGTTGTATGCCTGTCGTGCGCCACGGTGTTTTTTGCGCAGATGCCTCAACCGATAACGGTTGAGAGCCATCATGGCCGTTTCAGAGCTGGAAAAGAATGCTGATAATAAAAGTAGGCCGCCAATTATACTAAATAGCAGCCAGATGGGGGCGTCGTCCAAAGGAGGAAAAACCTCATGTTTATATTAGGGAGGGTATGTTGAAGAAGTTTGCCGCAATTGGCAAGTCTTCAGTATTTGTTATAGGGCTGGTGTTTGGGTGTGCACTTCATTAGGCAATGTACTTCGTATAGGGTGCTTTAGCCTTGATCAGGTATGGAGTATCACCTCAAAAACAAACTTGCTTCCCCAGTAGGCAAATGCCATGGCGCTGAAACCAATTAATGTCCAGCGGATAGCTGTATTTCCTCTCCAGCCCTTCACGTGGCGGCCCCAAAGTAGAATGGCAAAGAGGACCCARGAAAACAGCGAGAAAACCGTTTTATGTGCGAGATGTTGAGCAAAAAAGTCTTCAAAAAATAGAAATCCTGTTATCAAGGATAGCGTCAATAACCCAAAGCCGGTCCACAGCACCTCAAATAACAGTGATTCCATGGTTTGCAGTGGCGGTATTATTTTCGAAAAGCTGCCTAGGTGCTTATGGCGTAGGCGCCAGTTTTGTAAAGCCAGTAACAGCGCTTGGAATGCAGCAATGGTCATCAGGCTGTAGGACAAAATTGAAATGAAAATATGGGCACCGATAGAAATAGACACTGATTTCCACACTGTCCCTGTGCTACCAATCAACAGTGTTGCGACAAGAGTGAGTATTGCCAGAGGGAACAAGATGAGAAATAAGTTGTGCACTGGTTTGCGAAGACTGCTGATGAGAACAACCAGGTTGATGGTAAAGACAATTACCGTRGTCATTGGAARTAGTCCAAAATCCAATCCTTGGTCGGTAAAAACCCATTGCATACTTGCGACACCATGCATGGCTACAGCTGTGGCGGTCACCATCTGTAGTGAAGCAACCTTTAGGGTCGGGTGCCTGCGAAGCTGCAATACCTGGTAAAGGATTGCGCAAAGATAAAGGGCAATGGCTGCAATGGCGCTAAGCATAAGTCTATTATTCGCTGAAGAGGCACTTGTTTAGGAGATAAAGTGTGTCACAGATACTGCGGGGCGAAAAGAGGTAGCTTAAACGTTGTGCTGATTCTTTGTCAGAGGCAGCGTCCAATAGGTGGCTTTTTGTCGGCGGTTCAAAAGAAACGTTACCAATAAGATGCAGATACTGCTTGGATTCCATCCACTGCTTTCAGGTATACTCTCGGCCCCTTAAATTGACAATATGACGACAGAACTCCCATGGCGATGTTTGAAAATCTGAGCGACCGCTTATCCCATTCTCTGAAAAAGATTTCTGGTAAGGCGAGCCTTACCGACGAGAAYATTCAGGAAACCTTGCGCGAAGTGCGCATGGCGCTGCTGGAAGCCGATGTGGCATTGCCGGTGGTTAAAACCTTTGTTGAGGGTGTTAAGCAGCGTGCTTTAGGGCAAGAGGTGAGRCAAAGTCTCAATCCCGGCCAGCAATTTCTAAAGATTGTTCAAGCCGAGCTAGAGCACGTTATGGGCGATAGCAACGAGGAGCTTAACCTCGCTGCTCAGCCTCCAGCGGTAGTGTTGATGGCAGGCTTGCAGGGTGCGGGTAAAACAACCTCGGTTGCCAAATTGGCCAAGTTCCTCACCGAGCGTCAGAAGAAAAAAGTCATGGTGGTGAGTGTGGACGTTTACCGCCCTGCTGCGATTAAACAGCTGGAAACATTAGCGGCTGAAGTGGGTGTTGAGTGTTTCCCTAGTACCGCGGACCAGAAGCCCGTGGATATTGCATTGAATGCTCTGCAGTCGGCTAAAACAAAATTTATGGATGTATTGCTGGTTGATACAGCCGGTCGTCTTCATGTAGATGATGAGATGATGCAGGAAATCCAGCAGCTTCATAAAGCCATCAATCCAGTAGAAACCCTCTTCGTCATTGATGCCATGATCGGTCAGGATGCAGTGGTTACTGCTAAAGCCTTCAAAGATGCGTTGCCACTGACAGGTATAATTCTGACTAAAGTCGACGGTGATGCCCGTGGCGGTGCGGCATTGTCCGTGCGTCAGGTAACCGGTAAGCCTATCAAGTTCCTTGGTGTGGGTGAAAAGGTTGACGCCCTGGAGCCATTCCATCCAGAACGTATTGCATCACGTATCCTTGGTATGGGCGATGTGATGTCGCTGATTGAGGAAGTGGAGCAGAAGGTTGATCAGAAGAAAGCCGAGCGGTTGGCAAAGAAAGTTGCCAAAGGTAAAAAGTTTGACCTGAATGATCTGCGTGATCAGTTACAGCAAATGAATAATATGGGTGGTTTTTCTAATATACTCGAAAAACTTCCTGGAATGGGGAATATGGCCCAAATGGTTGAGCAGTCTAATATGGGCAAACAATTYTCCCAAATGGAAACCATTATCAACTCAATGACTCCGAAGGAACGAAGCCACCCGGAAGTCCTTAACGGTTCACGTAAGCGTCGTATTACTCAGGGTTCAGGTACTACACTTCAGGATMTTAATCGCCTGCTTAAACAACACAAGCAGATGGGTAAGATGATGAAGAAAATGAAAGGTAAGGGTATGCAGAGGATGATGCAGGGAATGGCTGGGGGGATGCCTTCAGGTGGTGGTATGCCTGGTGGGGGAATGCCTCCRGGTCGGGGTGGAAAATTCCCTTTTTGAGTTTTTCTGRMYMTTYTATGTTTGTTTGRWCAGASCAAWTTATCYAGYTYCAGAACAGCTTGTGAGCTATACACATCGAGATGTTTTGGATATAATCCCGCGCCTTCGAAGATGCCCGACTGTTGTCGTGCATTCTGTTATGTCCAAAAATTGGGATAGCAGCCGGTAATTTGAGACAGTTAAATAAAGAAGAGAAGCTTCATGGTAACAATTCGTTTGGCTCGTGGTGGCTCTAAAAAGCGCCCGTTTTATCACATTCATGTCACCGACAGCCGTAGGGCGCGTGATAGTCGCTATATAGAGCGCATTGGTTTCTTCAATCCCGTTGCTCGTGGACAGGAAGAACGTCTGCGTGTTGATGTTGAACGTGTACAGCACTGGGTTGGCTTGGGTGCAGGCATGTCTGATCGCGTTTCAAAATTGGTGAAAGAAGCTTCTGCCGTTGCAGCCTAATTTAGGTTGGCCAAGTTAAAGAGCTTTGTTTTGCTGAGATGAATCCAACTGACTTTGTTTCAGCCGTTACTATTTCAGCTGGTCAGATTCCAGTCGACCCAGTTGTTGTTGGTCGTATTACTGCGGTTCACGGCATTAAGGGTTGGGTAAAGGTTTATTCTTTTACCGAACATGCTGAAAATATCTTTCGGTACCCGCCTTGGTGGCTTAAAGCTAAAGAGGGTTTGCGACTGATCGAGATCGACGAGTATCGGGTCACAAGCAAAGGTTTGCTGGTTCATATCGTTGGTATTGATGACAGAGATGTTGCCAAAAAGCTTTGTCAGCAAGATATCGTTGTTGAAAGGTCACAGTTTCCAGGTCTAGAGCAGGGTGAGTATTACTGGCACCAGCTTGAGGGTCTTAGAGTTATTTCCCGTCAGGGTAATGTTCAGCTCGGTGTGGTCACAGGCATACTGGAAACAGGTGCTAACGATGTACTTGAGGTTAAGGGCGATAGTGAGAGCCTGGATCGTCAAGAGCGGTTGATCCCCTATACCGAGCAGTTTGTATTAAGTATTAACCTTGATGCCCGAGAGATCGAGGTTGATTGGGATCCTGGATTTTAATGACAAGATTTTATTTTCAGGCTTCTAGCGGTCGTTAAGCTAATAAATAGCAGATCAGTCTAGGTTAAAGAGAGTCAGAGGAAGGGTGTGACAATGAAGGTAGCCCTAGTCACATTATTTCCTGAAATGTTCGCAGCACTGACCGAATACGGTATTAGTGGGCGAGCAATAAAACAGGGCTTGCTGGATGTGGCACTGTTTAATCCCAGAACCTATACCAGTGATCGTCATCAGACGGTAGACCACAGACCTTATGGTGGTGGGCCCGGCATGGTAATGATGATAGAACCACTTCGGCGGTCGATTCGAGAGGCCAAGGAGTGGATCGGTGCTAGCGAAGGTGAAAGCCCGAAGGTGATTTACCTGTCACCCCAGGGGCAAGTATTAAGCCAGAAAGGTGTCAAAACCCTGGTCTCTCATCAAAATTTGATATTGGTCGCCGGCCGATATGAAGGAATTGATGAACGTCTGATCCAGTTAGAAGTGGATGAGGARTGGTCCATTGGTGACTATGTTCTCAGTGGTGGTGAGTTGCCGGCTATGGTGATACTCGATGCCATGATTCGACAATTGCCAGGTGCACTGGGGCATGAGGATTCTGCGGATCAAGATTCCTTTGCCGAAGGGTTATTAGATTGCCCGCATTACACTCGGCCGGAGCAATATGAAAATTTAGATGTGCCTGACGTGTTGTTGTCGGGTCATCATGAAAAAATACGTCAATGGCGGTTGGAACAATCATTGAAAAGAACCTGGCAGAGACGTCCGGACTTATTGAAAAACCTGAAGCTCAGTGAAGAGCAACAGAAAATTTTGGACAAGGTAGTCAAAGAGTCGGCTGATGAAAGCGATTAGGGTATAAACAACCCTATTGTTGTCCTCTCTGTACGACGCTACTCAAAAAGGTGGCATGCCACCAATAGATAAAAGCTGAGGAGCAAACCATGAGTAATAAAAACCCAATTATCGCCGCTATTGAAGCGGAGCAGATGTCCAAAGAACTACCTCCATTTTCACCCGGCGATACCGTTGTCGTTCAGGTGAAAGTAAAGGAAGGTACTCGTGAGCGTCTGCAGGCCTTTGAAGGTGTTGTGATCGCCAAGCGTAATCGTGCACTGAATTCTGCATTTACTGTACGCAAAATCTCCAACGGTGTTGGAGTTGAGCGTACTTTYCAGACTTATAGCCCACTGGTTGATAGCGTTACCGTTAARCGTCGTGGTGATGTTCGTCAAGCTAAGCTCTACTACTTACGCGAGTTGTCTGGTCGCGCAGCACGTATTAAAGAAAAACTTATCTAAGCTTTCCCTTCCATATAGTTTTTAGGGAAGCAGTTAAGTAAAAAGGCACCATTTGTTGGTGCCTTTTTTATTGGACGTTATTTAACAGGCCCTAATGTTAGTTATATTTTGTTTTATAGTGTCGAGGAGGCTCGGTAATGGCTCATGTTGCCAAAGTTGCATTGTTCTGATGCAGAGAGACCGTTAGAGTAAAGCATGGCCATTAACAGCGTAGATCAAGGGCTTATCGACAACTATCTGGATGCTATCTGGATGGAAAAAGGGTTGAGTCAAAATAGCCTAGATTCCTATGGTCAAGACCTCAAGGGGTTTGTATCCTGGCTGGAACCTCAGAAGCTAACACTCCTCAATGTTACCGGGCAGAATTTACAGTGGTTCTTATCGCATCGCTTTGAGCAGGGGCTGTCTGCCCGCACTACAGCTCGACAACTGTCTTGTTTGCGTAGCTTTTACCGTTATTTGTTGCGAGAAAAYCGAATTCAGGAAGACCCAACTGCCCTGGTYGATARTCCRAAACTGGGTCGACCACTACCCAAAAGTCTTACAGAGTCAGATGTGGAGGCCTTGTTGGCTGCACCTRATGTTRAAGATTYGTTGGGTTTGCGTGATAGAGCWATGYTAGAAGTGCTCTATGCCACGGGGTTAAGAGTGTCAGAGTTGGTGGGTTTAAAACTCCATCAGGTAAATTTGCGCCAGGGTGTAGTGCGTGTATTTGGYAAAGGCAGCAAAGAGCGATTAGTACCACTGGGCGATGAAGCCATGAGCTGGATAGAAAGGTATACAAAAGAATCACGACCCGTGTTGTTAAATCAGGTGCAAAGTGATGTGCTGTTCCCAAGTACTCGAGCTCGACAGATGACCCGGCAAACCTTTTGGCACCGTTTAAAACGGCATGTTCAGAAAGCAGGCATAGATAAACCTGTTTCACCCCATACCCTGCGCCACGCCTTTGCAACACACTTACTTAACCACGGTGCAGATTTAAGAGTTGTTCAGCTGTTATTGGGTCACAGTGATCTTTCAACCACTCAAATTTATACCCATGTTGCCAGCAGTCGAATGAAAGCATTACATGCTGAGCATCATCCCAGAGGTTGAGCGGAACCCTTGTTATCTAATAGACTCCAATAYATCGCCTGAGCCAATTGACCGGTAGAGGTGGCTTTAGAACAAAGAGAAGAGATACTGATTTATGATAAAAAATATTATGGGTTTTATGGTTGTGGCATTGCTTGTGTCATCGTCATTGCTTTCTATGACAGTGATTCCCTCAGCGAATGCTGAGCAAGTTTCAGCAGATCTAGCCAAAACTATAACGGGCAAGCTCAAAGCTTCCCGGCCCGACCTAAGCTTTGGTGCTGTAGAAACAACACCTGTTAGTGGGCTTTATTTAGTAAGAATTAATGGCACCCAGTTTTTTTACGTGAATGAGACCGGTGAATATATTATTTCTGGTGATATGTATCGTGCGCGTCCCGGGCTCTTTGTGCCGGTTAAGGATCTGGCGGCTGCCAATATACGCAAAAACCGAATGGCAGGAGTCCCTAAAGAAGACACCATTATTTTCCCTGCTGTGGGAAAAACCAAAGCCATTGTTTATGTCTTTACAGATGTAGATTGTCACTACTGTCGTAAACTTCACAATGAATCTGTTCCCGTCCTCAACCAGCAGGGTGTCGAAGTACGCTATCTGGCCTATCCCAGGGCGGGACTTAACTCCGCATCTTATCGAAAAATTGCATCGGCTTGGTGTGCCGAAGACAAGCAGAAAGCATTGTCGGCACTAAAAAATCGTCAGTCGATCCCCGAAAATATCTGCGATAACAACCCCGTTGCTGCTCAATATGCRCTGGGGCAGGAGATGGGGGTGACGGGGACACCCGCATTGATTATGGAGGATGGAACAATGTTGCCTGGTTATCGTCCGGCRCCRGAGTTGTTGAAAATTATAGGCGTCAAATAACACAAAAAACCCCATAAATTATGGTGGGGTGGGGTTKTTTCGTACTYGTGCCGTTTCCTACTGTTTTTTWAGTAGCTTTTTTCCTGCTTTGGCGGCGCTATTCTCTTGTAGACARTGGTGTTCRTGCATTGACAGCACCTTTTTCGACTATTAAAGTTGCGGCCTTCTCGTCGTGCATAAGTTGATCAATTTTTTATACAACGTGCTCGGGTAGAGTATTTGATGCCGATATTTTGTGATTAGGCATTTTGAGCATAAGTTTTTAACACCAAATTTAAGGCTAGGGCGAATACATTGAATTCTGTAAAGATTGGCATATGTGGCTTGGGAACAGTGGGCAGCGGTACAGTAAATGTACTGAACCGAAACAGTGAAGAAATCAGCGCYCGCGCAGGTTGTCAGATAGTRATTAGTCAGGTAGGTGCCCGGCGTGATAACCCAGCCTGTGATTTAGGTGACATCARCGTGTCCCGRGATATTTTTGCCGTTGCCGAAAATCCTGATATTGATATTTTGGTGGAGCTTATTGGTGGCACCACCGTTGCCAAAGACTTGGTCTTGAAAGCCATTGCCAATGGCAAGCATGTGGTCACTGCAAACAAGGCATTGATAGCTGAGTTTGGTAATGAAATTTTTGCCGCAGCCAAAGAGAAAGGTGTAACTGTTGCCTTCGAAGCGGCGGTGGCCGGTGGTATCCCCATCATCAAAGCTATTCGTGAAGGCTTGTCAGCCAACCGCATAGAATGGCTGGCGGGCATCATTAACGGTACCGGAAACTTTATTCTCACCGAAATGCGAGACAAGGGCCGCGCTTTTGATGATGTATTAAAAGAAGCCCAGGAACTTGGCTATGCTGAAGCGGACCCGACCTTTGATGTAGAAGGCATTGATGCCGCCCATAAGCTGGTCATCCTTGCTTCCCTGGCCTTTGGTATTCCCCTGCAATTTGACAAAGTATTTACTGAAGGCATCAGCAAAATTGAATCCCAGGACTTAAAATACGCCGAGCAACTGGGTTACCGTATCAAGCATTTGGGCATCGCCAGACGCAGCACATGTAACAACAACGATGGCATAGAACTTCGAGTTCACCCGACGCTGATTCCTGAAAAACGATTAATTGCCAATGTTGATGGCGTGATGAATGCTGTACTGGTTTATGGCGATGCTGTTGGTCCTACTCTCTATTACGGCCCTGGTGCTGGTGCTGAGCCAACCGCATCTTCAGTTATTGCTGACATTGTTGATTTAGCCCGCACACTCACTGCTGATCCCGAGCACCGTGTGCCTCATCTGGGTTTCCAGCCAGATCGGTTAAACGATATTGATGTGCTACCCATTAACGAGGTAGAAACGGCCTATTACCTGCGTATTTCAGCCCTTGATGCGCCCGGTGTGTTGTCAAAAATTACCCAAATTTTGAGTGATGTTGAAATTAGTGTTGAAGCTGTCATTCAAAAAGAACCAGAAACTGGTGATGATCACGTAGCACTAATTATTCTCACCGATCGAGTCATAGAAAAATCACTAGATGAAGCAGTAACAAAAATTCAGTTGCTAGAAAGTATAGCCGGGGATGTTGTTAAAATCCGCGTAGAGTCATTAGGCTAAAGTTCTGGCCAATAATAGGATAAATAACTGGTTTTAAACTGAGTGTTCAAAACCATCTGTTTTCAATATAGGTAGTTGTTGTGAAATATATTAGTACCCGTGGCCAGGCCCCTAAGTTGTCCTTTGAAGATGCGGTATTGACAGGTCTTGCCAGTGACGGTGGACTTTATGTGCCAGAAACCCTGCCACAGTTTTCTGCGGAAGAAATTGCCTCCTGGGCAGGTTTGTCATACCAGGAGCTGGCTTTCAATGTCATGTCACCCTTTATGGCCAGAGAAATGCCAGACGATGACCTGCGTGAACTGATCAACAATAGCTATAGCACCTTTCGTCACGATGCCATTGCACCTCTGGTGCAAACGGCCCACAACGAATTTGTTTTAGAGTTATTTCAGGGGCCAACATTGGCCTTTAAAGACTTCGCCCTACAGTTTTTAGGTAACTTGCTGGACTACATACTGAAGAAGCGTGACCAGCGAGTCGTCATTATGGGTGCCACCTCCGGTGATACCGGTTCAGCCGCCATTGAGGGGTGTCGTCACAGCGATAACGTCGATATCTTTATTCTGCACCCACACAATCGGGTGTCAGAAGTGCAGCGTCGCCAGATGACCACCGTATTGGAAGAGAACGTCTTCAATATCGCCATAGAAGGAAACTTTGACGATTGTCAGAACATGGTGAAAAGCAGCTTTGGTGATCAGTCCTTTCTGCCAGAAGATCGTCAACTGGTAGCAGTTAACTCCATTAATTGGGCGCGTATCATGGCCCAGATCGTCTACTATTTTTATGCTGGTCTGGCGGTTGGTGCACCTCATCGTCCGGTGGCATTCTCCGTACCAACAGGTAACTTTGGTGATATCTTTGCCGGATACTTGGCAAAACGTATGGGCTTGCCCATTGATCAGTTGGTGGTTGCCACCAATGCCAACGATATTTTGCATCGTTGTATCAGTGACAATGACCACAGCCTCCACAATTTAGTCCATAGCCTTTCGCCTTCAATGGATATCATGGTATCCAGCAACTTTGAGCGGATACTGTTTGACCTTTACGACCGCGATGGCAATGCCATTAATGAGCTGATGAGCAACTTTAAGAAAACCGGCAAGTTGGCATTAAGTGATGGTGCACTGGCTAAAGCCCGAGAACTATTTTCCAGTTATCGCGTAGATGATGAAACTCTGATCCAGGTAATAGCCGATGTCTGGAAAAACAACGACTACTTACTAGACCCACACACCGCCATTGGTGTCGAGGCGGCACGCAAAACCCGCCGCCGCCAGGACATTCCCATGGTATGTATGGCCACTGCGCATCCGGCCAAATTTCCCGAAGCTGTACGCAAAGCTGGTTATCCGCAAGACCCGACACTGCCACACCATATGGCAGACCTATTCGAGCGTGAAGAGCGTTATTCAGTACAGCCTAACGACCTGAAGGTAGTGCATCAGTTTATAGCCGACAATATTCGCTAGGTTATTTTTTTCGAGGGCAGTAATAAGTCGATAAGTCGGGTCAGATACAGCTTTAAGGCCGTATCCGCTACAAATAAGAAGACGGTTAGTCGCTCCCTTGCTTCCCTCTCTTTATMGCTGGCCAATGAACAAAAAATAAATCATATGCCCGAGCCGTTTAAAAATTTCTTTAATACTCAAATCATTCTTGGTATGGCAAAGTGTTTTCAGGGTCAGTGGCCTGAATTTGAGAGTGAAGAATTTTTTGATGCAGCCTCGAAAAATCTGGATACACTTGAATTAAAAGAACGTTCTGAGCAAATCATGAATGCAATGACCACTCATTTACCGAGTGATTTTGTGAAAGCTGGGGAAATTATCCTTGGCAGTCTTAGCCCGTCACGGGATGGTRATATTTTTGGTGTAACCGTAGACGAGGATGGTATTGCTGGTTGGGCCATTATGCCCATTGCGCACTATGTTGGTTTGCGTGGGCATGATCACTTTGATTTATCCATGACATTGTTTAAGGAATTAACAAAACGTTTTACTTCAGAGTTCGGTATTCGTTTCTTTTTGTTGGAATCCCCTAAAAAGACATTATCCATATTAAAAGAATGGACTAACGATAGTGATCGGCATGTACGGCGTTTGGTGTCTGAAGGAATCCGGCCACGATTACCTTGGGCCATGCAGCTACCCTTGTTTATTCAGGACCCTTCTCCTGTTATCGCGTTGTTAGAAATACTTAAAGATGATGAGGAAGAGTATGTGCGACGTTCGGTTGCAAATAATCTGAATGATATAGCCAAAGACCACCCTGAAATTGTTGCTGATATTGCAGAGAAATGGATGCGTGGTGCGAGCAAGAATCGGGAGAAGTTAATTCGCCATGGCTGTAGAACACTGATAAAAARTGGTCACAAAARAGTATTGCGRGTTTTCGGTTATRAGCCTCCCSAAATTCAGCAGGYTATCRTTGMWATAAAGACACCTGAGGTTGTYTTTGGTAACGCTTTGGAATTTACCTTATCAATTTTGTCTGACTCCCTTCATAGTCAATCATTGATGATTGACTATGTTCTTCATCACAAAAAGGCCAATGGAAAAACCACACCAAAAGTGTTTAAGTGGCGAACAAAAATCTTGGAAGAAAATAAGCCGCTCACTTTGACCAAGAAACATTGCATTAAAAAAATAACCACTCGAGTTTATTACCCTGGCATTCATAGGTTAGAGATAATGGTTAATGGTGTTTCGGTAGGGATAGCTGATTTTAATCTTCTGATACCGTAATTATTAAGGATCACCGTATGTCTCTTTCTGCATTYTTGCAAAAATTAAACACAGCCCCTGAAACCGTTAGTTTTGATAGCTGTATAGCGGTTGTCGACGAAAATTATATWTTTAAAGAGACTGCATTTTTAAATGGTGGAACCAAAAATGAAGYTGGGAAGAATAATGGCTCTTGCAAAATTTTTGCATTTGGCCACCTTAATAGTTTGACGGAAGAACAAACACTACAATGTTTTGGCGATTATTATCGGAAAGATGTGTTGGAGAATCCCGATGGTAACAATCATCAAAATATAAGAAATTTTATTCAGCATGGGTGGGCGGGTGTCAGTTTTGAAGGCGATGCATTGGCTTTAGCTTAGYCCTRRTATAAGTAGTTMYAATATAAGYAATCCCGATATAAGTAGCTCWAATATAAATAGTTTCGATATGAAAAGTTAAGTGGCTACGCAATATTTTTTTTGAATTTTAGTTTTGTATTATATGTTTTCACTACAGGCGGATAKTAAATACTAATGGATATAACTAACGAAGCTCGAAAACACCTTTTAAGATTTTTGAAAAAGGTGTTGGATGGAAGTTATACACGGAATGAGATGGAGAATTTTTCTATATTAAGGTACCAAAATGATGACCTTGAGCAAATAAGAGAAGAGGTCTCTAAAATGATTCTGCAAGCTCCTGGTGCGGATTTTTCAAAAAAATCACCTCTTGGTGAAGATGATAGGGCTTTAGTTGAAGAAYTGGCATGTGAGCTTGAAAAACGGTGTACTTAGGGTCGATTTAATAGATATATTCAAGGACTAGTCTCTGTTGTAATAGGCTGGCGCTGTTGTCAGGGGGAGCTCCTGTAGTGARAAAGTGTTGTAATAGGGGRCAATAGAATCTTAAAAAAGGAGGCCACATGGCAATTGARCAAAATAAAAGATTGTTGCTAGAGCTGGATAAACATCGGTYTGAYGTTAATAAAAAAATTATTAATGAAAGTATTGATGACCTTAATTTAGATAAGCTCAAGCCCATTGTGGAGATGGTTGCCAAGTCGCGTGCAGCATACATTGCTGAGCTGATGGCTATGGCGGATAAGCAAACAGATAAAAACCCAAGTATCGACCGGCTTAAAGCCCGGCGCGAAGAGTTTATGGAGTTAGTGCAAGCGACCAACGCGCTTGAAGTAGCTATAGAGCGCGGTTACCTGGACACATTGGATAAACGCTAATAGTTCAACCGACTAACTACCGGCTAAGGTGTTGTTGTGCGGCATTATTTCTCCAATATTGCCGCGACACCTATACTCTCAATAGAACAAACTGGTGTCAGCCCCGTTCACCACCCGGATCATTTTATTATTTTGTTAGGAAGCCCTCTCTTTACACAGTCATACATCTAAACTATTGATATAAACCCATAGTTTATGGCTAGAAGTTGATAGTTTAGGCCGTAAACTGGGCACATCATTACTCTTCATCAAAAAATGAAGAGGTCCAAAATGAATCACTTTACAAAAACTGCCTTCGCTGGATTGATGGCCATTGCCMTCAGCTCAACTGCCTTTGCTTCAGGCTACAAATGTGACAGCGGCACCAAATCCGAGTGGAAAACCAAAGACGAAGCAAAAGCTSTTTTGGTAGCTGATGGTTATGAGGTTCGCAAGGTGAAAATAGAAGGTGGTTGCTACGAGTTTTACACCAAGAAAGATGGTAAAAAACTAGAGGTTTTCGTTAATCCCGCCACACTAAAAATCGTCAAGATCAAAGAAGACTGACATGCAGGTTCAGTGGTGCCGGCATRATCGTTTGGCACTGCTGCCTRGCTAGTCAATCCCTCAAGTTAAAAAGGAGAATCTTCATGGTCGAAGTAAAGGTCTGGGATCCCCTCGTTCGAATCTGTCATTGGTTCACCGCTGCAGTGGTGCTGGTCAATACTACTATTTTTGACGAAGGTTCTATCCACGAAGTTCTGGGATACGCAGTTGCTGTACTTCTTGCGATTCGTTTGGTTTGGGGGTTTGTGGGTACCAAGTACGCAAGGTTTTCGACTTTCTTTCCAACCCGTAAAAGACTGAGAGCGCACTTAGCAGGACTATCCCTATCAGGTAGTGGTGGCTCCGCAACACCAGGGCATAACCCCTTGGGCGCACTAATGATATTTAATCTCTTTCTAACACTTGCTTTGGTAGGACTAACAGGCCATTTAATGACAACGGATCTCTTCTGGGGCAGTGAGATAATGGAAGATATTCACGARGTTTTTGTTACCTACCTGTTGATCAGTGTTGCGGTCCATGTGRCTGGGGTTCTGATTGAAAGTTTTAGAACAAGATGCAATCTTATTTCTGCTATGGTGACTGGTAAGAAAAAATTGACGGGAATCGAGGATTTTCATGTTATTAAACGAAAAGCTTAGCCACTTGGGTAGCGGTGMATTGATGTCCCGAGACTTCTTAGCRTTGTGGGTTGGGCTGGGTCTTTCGACAATCTGCATGGTGTTTTTTGCCATGGATGTTGCAGGTGATTTACTATTYGATAATGATTTTCCTGGTGGGAAACTACACTTGGGTCTTGARATTTTTGTCGTGACAATATCCATTTCTGCATTTGCTTTTCATATTAATGAGATATCTAGGCTTGCGAGGAAGCACCAAAAGATCAACAACCAAGTGCGTATAGCTTCTGGTGAATTTGCCGGTGTTATTGAGGAGCTCTTTGTCACTTGGCAGCTGAGTCCTGCAGAGCGAGATGTTGCAATGTTTCTGGTGAAAGGTCTGAGTTTTGGCGAGATTGCARAAGCACGTAATGCAAAAGAGGGGACGGTTAAGGCTCAGGCGAATGCCATTTATCGTAAGGCGAGTGTTTCAGGTCGTCATGAGCTTGTTGCTTTATTTCTTGATGAACTATTACAGGGTATAGAGCCRACAGGGGCAGACAATGAGRTCAGGCTCAAAACTTGAGTAAAGCYAATAAGGATTGGGGGATGGSGTGTTAGCTTAAAGCGCTATTTTTCCAATATCGCCGCGACGCCCATACCCCCGGCAGTACAGATTGATATTAACCCACGACCTAGCTCGACTTCACTGAGCTGTTTTGCCAGGGTGCCCACAATTCTGGCTCCGGTTGCGGCAAAAGGATGACCTAGCGCCAGGCTGCTTCCCACCTGGTTCATTTTTTTGCGATCWATACTTCCCAGAGCTCTTTCTAGCCCTAGTTTATTTTGGCAGTACTCTTCAGATTCCCAGGCTTTAAGTGTACAGAGAACTTGTGCAGCAAATGCTTCATGGATTTCGTAGTGGGAGAAACTTTGCAAGCTTAACTGAGCCTTGCACAGCATATTAGCCACTGCGACAGTGGGCGCCATTAACAATCCTTCACCGGCTACAAAATCGACAGAGGTGGTTTCTATATGAGTTATTCTGGCCAGTATAGGTAGGTTGTTGGCCTCGGCCCATTCTTCACTGGCCAATAAAAYAGCAGCAGCACCATCCGTAAGAGGGGTGCTATTGCCCGCGGTCAGGGTGCCTGTTTTTGAACGATCAAATACGGGTTTCAGTCTTTCGAGTCGTTCAGCAGTTAAGTCATAACGAATGTTGTTGTCTCTCAGTACTCCGGCRCAGGGTGTTAATAGATCATCATARAAACACGCGTTATAGGCGGCCTCCGCACGATTATGGCTGGCCAGGGCTAATTCATCTTGAGCTTCCCGAGTGATGCCCCATTGTTTKGCCATCAGCTCACAGTGTTGACCCATACTGAGCCCGGTGCGTGGTTCGGATATAGCAGGTAGAACAGGGGCTAACTCTGAAAGGCTGAAGCCCTTAAAAAGTGCCAGTTTTTGTCTTAGGTTTTTTGCCTTSGAGAGCTTTATCAGCCGCTGGGTAAAGCGGCGAGAAAACACTATAGGTGCATCGCTGGCGCTATCACTGCCAGCAGCAATGCCACATTCAATTTGGCCCGTAGCAATTTTAGCGGCAATACCAAAAGCAGCTTGCAGGCTGGTRCCRCAGGCTTGTTGTAATGTAATACCTGGTGTGCGGGGAGAAAGGTCAGTRCTCAGTACTGCTTCTCTAGCCAAGTTGAAGTCTTTCGAGTGAGTAGTGACGGCTCCGGCGACRACTTCGTCAATTAGTTTRCCTTGCAGCTCATGCTGCGTTACCAGCCCCTGAAGYGTGGTRGAGAGCATATCCATGTTAGTTAGGTCGGCATATGCAGTACCCGATCGGCAAAAGGGTGTACGGGWGGCTGCGACAATAACAACGGGACGAATAAAGTGAGAATTATTCATKACTGGCGGCCTCAGAAAAATGGGTTTCTARTTGTTCCTGATAGTACAAGGGGCCACCTCTAAACGGCGCGAAGCCGGTACCAAAAATAACGCCAGCATCCAGTAGTTCGGCACTGCTGACAGTACCATCGGCAAGGCATTGGCGACATTCATCTAATAATGGTTCGATTAACCGTTCACCGAGAATATCCAGTGCGACACGATCACTGGCTTTGCCTTTAACGGGTTTACCTTTTTTCCACTTATAAAAACCTGCACCGCTCTTTTTACCCAGCTTTCCCTGGTCGATCAGTGATTGAAGTTGTTCCAGTGCTTGAGTGTTATCTGGTGCCAGTTTAGCCGTAACACTTAGAGCCACATCAAGGCCAACGGTATCGACTAGTTCGACGGGYCCCATMGGCATACCAAATAATTCTGCTGCGGCATCAATGGTTGCCATGCTGTGGCCTTCTGCCTGCAAATTGATTGCTTCCAGCATATAGGGCGCGAGCACACGATTAACAAGAAACCCCGGTGTACTTTTGACAACCAGTGGGTATTTGCGAATCAGGTTACTTAAAATACAGCCTTTTTTGATTGCTTGGTCGTGAGATAGAGGGTCGCTGGTATGAGTGTCTTGGACAACCTCTACAAGCGGCATTTTTTCTACAGGATTAAAAAAGTGCAGACCAATTAAACGGCTTGGTTGTTGCAGCCCATTGGCAATTTCAGCTAGAGGGATGGCGGAAGTGTTAGTGGCTAACAATGCTTCGGGCCGCGCTGTTTGTTCGATATCTATAAAGAGCTGCTGTTTTGCTTCCAGGTTTTCGTATATAGCCTCAATAATGACGTCAGCTCTAGCTATTCCTTTACCGGCCACATCTGCGATTAACCGGCTCTTGGCCGCTATGACACGAGCCGGTGTYTTAAGTTTTTTACGAAATAGTTTTTCGGCACGTTCCAGGGCAGGTTCTATAAAATCTATTTCCCTATCTTGCAGAGTAACTTCAAGGCCGCTGAGGGCGCACCAAGCCGCGATATCACCACCCATAACACCGGCTCCCACCACATGAACTCTGCGGGGTTTCCAGCTGGAGAGGCTGTTCTCCATACCCTGGCTATCAGGTTTTCCTAGCTCCTTTAATTGTTCTTGCAACTGAAAAACCCTGCGCAGGTTGCGTGAGGTATTACTCATCAGCAGTTTGCTGACTAAATCAGTTTCGCCCTTTAGCAAAGCATCAAAATTATTGCCGACTTTTTTCCACAGGTTAATGAGGGCATAGGGTGCTGGGTAGTGTTCYGGRCGTGCTTTTTTGGCCACAACCCGCGTCATAATTTTTGCCAATATATGGCGTATYCCCGGACAGCTGCTCCATCGTTTTAATRCGCTGRTTTTGYGTTTAGGWTGTTTGATAATRGCTTYRCGAGCGGCCCACCTTAAGCTGCCGTGTTCGGGTACTACTTGATCAATCAGACCAATGGCCTTTGCTGATCGGGCCTTGAKCATTCGTGCGCTTAGAATTATCTCAAGAGCTTTTTGGCCGCCCAGYAGGCGAATACTGCGAGCGGTACCACCAAAACCAGGGAATATTCCCAGCTGAATTTCAGGGAAACCAATACGGGTGCTATCACTGTCCAATGCTATTCGGTAATCACAGGCCAGTGCTAGCTCGAGACCGCCGCCCAGACAAAATCCGTGAATGGATGCAACGGTGGGGCAGGGAAGGCTTTCTAATTGTGCGAATAGGCTTTGGGCTTGTTGAATGCCAGCTTTTGCAGCAGCTTGGTCGGTTTGTTGTTCGAACTCACGAATATCTGCGCCGGCAATAAACCCGCTGGCCTTTTTTGAATGAATGACTATCCCTTGGGGTAGGTTTGTTTCTAATTCACTCAGCAGTGTGCCTAACTCCAGCATCACCTCGGAACTCAGTGAGTTGAGGGTTTCACCTTGTCGGTCTAAGCCCARCCAGGCAATATCTTCAGCATCTCGCGYYAATGTCCAGTGCTTAAATATTTGATTCTCAGTCATATTGGCTCTCAGAGTYTGGCATTCTCAACATCTAATGTTCTCAAGGTYTTGGGCAGTTATTAGTGTGAAAAATTATCTTCGGACATTGCCATTAGTGACTTGGATCCTGACTTGATCGTTGCTTCTAATGTGGCAGTACGCGGCAGAATTTTTGCAAAATAGAATTCAGCAGTCTGAATTTTGGCCAGGTAAAAATCTTTATCAATAGAGTCATCACCTGTTGTTCCAGCTTCGATTTTCTGTTGAGAGACATATGCGCTCTTTGCCCATATAAATCCAAGTAAAACATAGCCCGAAAACATTAAGTAATCCACGGAAGCAGCGCCTACTTGGTCACGGTTTCTTAAGGCCGAAAATCCAATTCTTCGCGTCAGGCTCTTCCACCGTTTAACACTTTTCCATAGAGGGATAATAAAAGGCCKCATTTTGCGGTTCCAGCGGTGTTTTTTGCAGAATTCAATAATTTGGGCTGTAACAGGTTTTAATAATTTACCTTTGCTGCCGAGCACTTTACGGCCYAGCAGATCTAATGACTGGATGCCTGTAGTGCCTTCATACAATGTGGCAATTCTGGCGTCACGAGCATTTTGTTCCATGCCCCACTCACTAATGTAGCCATGCCCACCAAAACACTGCATGCCTAAATTAGCACTTTCAACACCRGCTTCRGTCAGAAACGCTTTGATAATTGGGGTTAAAAATCCCAACAGGTTGTCTGCTTCTTCTCGTTTTCTCGTGTCTGTAGACTTTTCGGTGATGTCTACTAAGGTTCCGGCAAAATAGATCAGGGCGCGGCCACCCTCAGCAAAGGCTTTTTGGGTGAGCAGCATGCGACGTACGTCTGGGTGAACAATAATTGGGTCAGCCGGGCCATCGGGGTTTTTAATGCCGGACAGGGAACGCATGGCCAACCGGTCTTTGGTATAAGTTAGGGAGTTTTGAAAAGCCAACTCCGTATGTGCCAGCCCTTGAATACCGGTACCTAATCTAGCCACATTCATAAAGGTGAACATGCAGCGCAGCCCTTTATTGGGTGCCCCCAACATGTAGCCTGTGGCACCATCAAAGTTCAGCACACAGGTGGCATTACCATGAATGCCCATTTTGTGCTCCAGCGAACCACAGCTTACGGCATTACGGTCACCGATGGATCCGTCCTGATTGGGAATAAACTTCGGTACAATAAATAGGGAGATCCCCTTGGTTCCGGCAGGGGCATCCGGCAGTCGTGCCAATACAATATGAACAATATTGTCTGTTAGATCGTGCTCACCCGCTGAGATAAAAATCTTCGAGCCGGTAATAGAAAAACTGCCGTCATCGTTAGGCTCGGCTTTGGTTTTTAGTAGGCCCAGATCGGTACCGCAGTGGGCTTCTGTTAGACACATGGTGCCGGTCCACTCACCACTTGTGAGTGGCCTTAGGTAGGTTTCTTTTTGCTCGTCAGTACCATGATCAAAAATAGTGACGGTGGCCCCGTGGGATAATCCGGGGTACATGCCCCAAGACCAGTTAGCCGTGCCAATCATTTCACGAATAACCAGTCCAACAGAAAGAGGCAGCCCCTGACCACCGTATTCAGTGGGTTGTTCCATGGTGGGCCAACCTCCGGCTACAAACTCCTGATAGGCTTCCTTGAAACCCTCAGGTGTTTTTACTTCACCATCGATAAGTTGGCAGCCTTGTTTATCGCCTATGGCATTGAGTGGAGTAAGAACTTCTTCAGAAAATTTGGCGGCTTCTTCAAAAACAGCATTAGTCAGGTCAGGTGTGGTTTCCTCATACCCCGGTAAGTTTTGATAGTGGGTATAGACATCGAGTAAGTCTTCCAGAACAAACTGAATGTCGCGTAAAGGCGCTTTGTAATGAGCCATAGGAACTCCTGTCCAAGTGCTGTTTTATTTTTTTGAAAATGCCCTAATGTAATCTGGGGTGCAACCGTATACCTGCTTTACAATATAGATACTGAGGTCAATCATAGCGCATCACATGGGGATTGAAATGGGGCTCATTCAAAATTTACAAAAGACGTTTGATATGCGATTGGTAGGGGTGATAGTGAAGTTGATGGGTGTGAAGTTAATAGGCGTGAGATTGATCGGTAATGTTGTTGATAAATATAAGGGGTGCCATTGATGCTACCTAAAATAACCCGGCGCAAAATAAATACTGAGCTCAGTGCTTTTAATAGTGATATGCCATCGTTGCTGCAACGCATTTATTTGGGGCGGGGCATTACCTCCGATGAACAATTAGAGCGAACTCTGACCAAATTGCCGCAGCCAGATACTCTTAAGGGCTTGTCTGATGGTGTGGCATTACTTGAGACCGCTATAAAACAACAGCAGTCCGTATTAATTGTGGGTGATTTTGATGCCGATGGTGCCACCAGTACGACGCTCACCTTATTAGCCATGCGTGCCATGGGCATACAAAATATAGATTTTATCGTGCCCAACCGTTTTGAGTTTGGTTACGGACTCACCCCAGAGATTGTGGCCATAGCCCAACAGCGTAACCCAGACCTGATTATTACCGTAGATAACGGTATCTCCAGTGTCAGTGGTGTGAAAGCGGCCAAAGAGGCGGGTATTAAAGTATTGATTACCGACCATCATTTGCCTGGCGCTGTATTACCAAAGGCCGATGCCATTCTTAACCCTAATCAGCATGGTTGTGACTTCCCCAGTAAAAACCTTGCTGGCGTGGGCGTGGTGTTTTATCTGTTAAGTGCCTTGCGCAGTCAATTGCGAAAAACAGGCTGGTTTGCCGAAAAGAATATACCAGAACCCAATATGGCTGAGTGGTTAGACTTGGTGGCATTGGGTACCGTGGCAGATGTAGTGCCACTAGATCAAACCAATCGTGTGTTGGTGCATCAGGGGTTACAGCGTATTCGTGCCGGTAAAACCCGGCCGGGTATTCAGGCATTACTAGACTTGGCCGGAAAAGACCGTCAGCGATTAGTGGCTGCCGATTTAGGTTTTACCGTGGGGCCACGACTTAATGCGGCAGGTCGCCTTGATGATATGAGTATCGGCATTGAATGCCTGTTAGAAACGGATCCTTATCTGGCACGGGAATACGCAGTGCAATTGGATGAACTAAACCGAGACCGCCGGGTGATTGAAGCTGATATGCAGCGTGAAGGATTGCAGATGCTGGATAAATTAGACCTCAATGAACAAGAGCTACCTTGGGGCTTATGTCTGTTTGATGAAAACTGGCACCAGGGTGTCGTTGGTCTGCTAGCCTCAAGAATCAAAGATCGAGTCCATCGCCCGGTTATTGCCTTTGCCGATGCGGGTGGAGAAAGTGAAGGCAATAAGGGTGARAAAGAATACAAAGGCTCTGCGCGTTCTATTCCCGGATTACACATTCGTGATGCCTTGGATACAGTCGCTACAGCTCATCCAGAATTAATTAGTAAGTTTGGTGGTCACGCCATGGCTGCGGGCCTTAGCCTCAAAGCCAAAAATTATCCTGCCTTTGCACAGGCTTTTGATGAAGTAGTAAAACGTCAGCTCACGCCAGCGGATTTAGAGGCAGAAATAGTGACAGACGGTGAATTGACCCCGGAAGAGTTAAGTCTGGAAACCGGACACTTGTTAAGAGAGTCTGGCCCCTGGGGGCAGCACTTTCCCGAGCCATTGTTCCAGGGTGAGTTTTATATTGTGCAGCAACGGCTAGTGGGTGAGAAACACCTAAAGTTGTTGCTGGCTGTCGACGAACAAAAACAACAATTAATTGATGCCATCGCCTTTAATGTGGATACCGATGTATGGCCAAACCTGAGTGCGGTCAAAGTGCAGTTGATTTATAAACTGGATATCAATGTCTGGAAGGGCCGGGAGTCGGTGCAGTTGATGGTGGAGACAATAGTCGTTTAGAGCGGGAAAAGACTTAATGAAAAACCTGGGAAACCCCTTATAACATTTGAGTTGATCATGAGTTATGTATCGAGAGCGTTGTATCATTTTAATGGTTTTGGTAAACCAAACAATCATGAAAAAAATTATGAAGTACTAAAGGAAATATTGAGACAGGGTTGTATTTCAAGTCCTCCACACCTTCCTAAATGGGGTGAGATTAGGTTTACTTATTATCCGGATAGAAGCCTTTTGGGCGAACTGGAAGGGCGAGGAATGATTAATCCATCGATGGTTTGTTTTGCAGATATTCCTGCAAAATATCTTGATATTCATTGTCAAAAATACGGATATTTTGGTCTTGCGTTAAAAAGAAGTTATCTAACAAGGCATGGTGCTCGCCCAGTTTTTTATATTCCTGTGGATGACCTATGGAGTATCGATAATTGGGGGCATCGTTGTCTTAAAAACCTAGAGGCAGCTTATAGGACTGTGGTTTCGTGGAAGGACGAATACCATGAGGGCTCGAGATCAAAGAAAATTACTATTGAGCATGAGCCTAAAACTATAGAAGGTAAGCTTGCCTTGCTTAGTTACAGTCTTAGTCGAGATACTTTGTGCTTCGTTAAGCCATTTAAGTCAACGTTACCAGATGACCATCTAGACAATTTTTATATGGAACGTGAATGGCGCATGCTAATGAACGCATATTTTTCTGAAGATACAGATGCCGTAGAAAAAGTTTGTGTACCTGGGGATTATATTAACGATTTAAAAGATGAGTTTCCGATTTATGCTAGCCGGATAGTCGATACTTTTAAAATGATAAATAGTTCTGAGTCATAAAGGGAAGAGTTGATTCAATAATCACTGTATAGATTTGTCCATTACTTTTAGCTAGTAGAGAGCAGACTGGGTGATATCTACTAATCTACCTGGGCTTTACATTAGGCTTGTATATATGAAAATTCATATATACAATATTTCATATATCTATTGGGTATTGTTAATGAATCCTGTTCAGTTTTATAAATGCTTGGCAGATGAAACCCGGCTTCGGTGTTTGATGTTAATAGAGCACGAAGGTGAGCTGTGTGTATGTGAATTGACTGGAGCTTTGGATGAAAGTCAGCCGAAGGTTTCCAGACATTTAGCCCAACTGCGTCAGTGTGAGTTGCTTATTGACCGCAAGCAGGGGCAGTGGGTTTATTACCAGATTAACCCAACATTACCGGACTGGGCCAGGTCGGTATTACGTCAGACAAATGAAGCCAATAAAGCTTTTTTGAAAGAAAATCTGGCTAACTTGTCCCGTATGGGTGATCGGCCTAATCGTGCAGCTAGTTGCTGCTAAAATTTAATTTAGTATATATGTTTATCCATATATATCTTGCTAGGGAGCTTGTCTAATGGGGTTGTTTGAACGTTATTTATCACTTTGGGTGGCCTTATGCATTGTTGCGGGTGTGTTTCTCGGAAATGTCATTCCAGGTACATTTGTATTCATTGCAGGCCTTGAATTTGCTCATGTGAACTTGGTTGTGGCTGTTTTAATCTGGATCATGATTTATCCCATGATGGTGCAGATTGATTTAGCCTCAATTAAGGATGTTGGCAAACGCCCCAAGGGGCTTATATTGACGTTGGTGATTAACTGGCTGATTAAACCCTTTACCATGGCGGCATTGGGTTGGTTATTCTTCAAGGTTGTTTTTGCTGAGTGGGTTGATCCTCAGTCTGCTAATGAATATATCGCCGGGATGATTTTGCTCGGTGTTGCGCCCTGTACGGCGATGGTGTTTGTCTGGAGTCAATTGACCAAGGGTGATCCGAACTACACATTGGTACAGGTGTCGGTGAACGACATTATTATGGTCTTTGCCTTTGCACCGATAACTGCTTTTTTATTGGGTGTGAGTGATATCCATGTTCCTTGGGGTACATTGCTTTTGTCGGTGGTGTTGTATGTGCTGCTGCCTTTGGTCGTTGGTGCTATAACACGAAAAAAACTGGAAGCCCACGTTAACGGGGGTACTGAAGGGGAAAGGGAAGGCCGCCGACTGTCTGAGTTTGTTCACCGGCTGAAACCTTGGTCCATGGTTGGTTTACTGGCGACAGTTGTGTTGTTGTTTGGTTTTCAGGCTGAAACGATTATCAGCCAACCACAAACGATTATATTGATCGCGATCCCCTTGTTGATACAAACCTATGGCATTTTTGTGCTGGCGTATGGGGCGGCGAAGGTCATGAAATTACCCCATAATATTGCAGCCCCGGCCAGCCTAATTGGCACCTCGAACTTCTTTGAGTTAGCCGTTGCTGTCGCCATTTCCCTGTTCGGGCTGCATTCTGGTGCGGCGTTAGCCACCGTGGTGGGTGTATTGGTGGAAGTGCCGGTCATGCTTTCGTTGGTTGCTATTGCTAATCGCACGCGGCATTGGTTTTCGCCTGCTTAAGATGAGTGCTAATGTTTTGAACATAAGTAATCTCGAGCAAGCAACCATAAAAGGTTGGCGGTGATTCAGTGGGAGCAGGGGTAAATTTGGTTTATGGGGTTAGGGTGCTGTGTTTGATCTAACCCCCTTTTTGATGTGATTGGTTTTGGTGCAATCTCTGGACTGTGCTAGCATCGTGTTCCCACCAGCAACCTGATTTATAGCTCTGATATGCTTAAATATGAAGCACTACAGAATACTGCTCTGAAGACGGACCCTTACCCTTATCTGGTGTTGCCTGATGCTTTTGATGAGGATCAGTTGCAGGGTGTATTGTCAGATTTTCCTGAGATCCGGCATCCGGGTAGTATCCCTGTTGCTGAGGTGGATGCAGGCCCTGAGTTTGATGCCTTGATCAAAGAGCTGGACAGTGACCGGTTTCGTACCGCGATTGAAGCCAAGTTTGGTGTCGATTTAACAGATTCTCCTACTATGTACACTGTTCGTGGTGTTATGCGCCAGAAAGATGGTCGTATTCATACTGACTCTAAAACCAAAGTCATTACTGTCTTGTTCTACTTCAATGAAGAGTGGACTAATGAGGGTGGTTATTTACGTGTGTTGCGTAATGGCACTGATATYGAAGACTATGTTGATGAGATTCCTCCCAGTGCTGGCACTATGGTTGCATTTAGGGTGACGGATAATTGTTGGCACGGGCATAAGCCGGTAGTGGGTGAGCGCCGTTCAATTCAGATGAATTATTTAGTGAGTAAGGCTGCATTGGGTAAACATAAGTTTTTTCATGGTTTGAGTGCTAAATTGAAAAAACTTTTTTCATAATATTTGGTTTTGTATCACCTTAATTCTTCAACGTATTTTGTTCTAAACCAACTCAACTTAGTTGTTTGTAAATGCAAGTATTGATTGTAAAACTTAGCTCCATGGGAGATTTGGTGCAGGCGTTGCCGGCACTTACCGATGCACAAAATGCTATTCCTGGAATCCAATTTGATTGGGCCGTGGACGAAGCTTTTTCTGAAATTCCGTTATGGCACACCTCTGTACGAAACGTTATTAAAACGGCACATCGCCGCTGGCGTAAAAGTTTATTTAAGGTGTTTACCAGTGGTGAGCTGTCCAGCTTTAAAAAAGAGTTGCGCACGGTTGAGTATGATTTTGTTATAGATGCTCAGAGCAACATGAAAAGTTCTATCGTGACAGGATTAGCTCGCGGACTTAAATGTGGCCCAGATAAAAAATCGGTTCGTGAATATGGTGCACATTTCGCGTATAAAAAAACTTATTCAATATCAAAAGATCAACTGGCTATTGACCGCTGGCGTGAGTTGTTTGCAAAGGTATTAGGTTATGAGTTGCCGAGTACTGCTCCGGATTTTATGCTGGAAAATATAAAGTGGCCTGAGCCATCTATCGAACTGCCCCAGCACCCTTATTTATTTTTTGTTCACAATGCCAGCTGGGATGATAAATGTTGGGTTAATGAACACTGGCGTCAGTTAATACAAATAGCGGGTGAAAAGGGTTTTGATGTGCTGCTGCCTTGGGGGGCAGAATGGGAGCGTGAGCAAGCAGAGTTATTGGCTGCGGGGTTTGATCATGCTCGTGTGTTGCCGCGGTTACCATTAACAGACATAGCTTCGATTCTAACTCGCTCAGCAGGTGCTGTTTGTGTGGATACGGGATTGGCTCATATTGCTGCTGCTCTTGATGTCCCCATGGTAACTTTATATGGGCCAACGGATGCGAAGCTCATTGGAGCCTACGGTAAAAATTCCGTACATCTTTCTGCGCAGGGTTTTGCCTGTACGCCTTGTTACAAACGTAGTTGTTCTTATAAAGACTACAAAGGCCCCGAGGCTCAGTGTTTAAAAAGTTTTGAGGCTCAATATGTTTGGAATGAGTTTGAGAAGGTTGCTTCTAATGTAGCCGTCAGTAAGACGGTGACTTAGGGCGGAAGGTCTCAAGTATTATTGCATTTGCCTTCAACCTTTCATCTCTTCCAATTCCACCCATCGTTCTGCTGCAATATCCAGTGCCTGTTGTTTTTCAGCCAGGCTATCCAATACTGGTTGGGTTTCCGTAAAGGCCAAGTTATAGAATTCAGGATCAGCCGTTTGCTCTTGCAATATGGCCAATTCTGTCTCCAGTTTATCGATAATCTCTGGTAGTGCATCTAACTCACGCTGGAATTTGTAGCTGAGTTTTCCGGGGGGGGCTTTTTTGGTGTGGAGAGTGCTATCGTGATCAACAATATGGCCAGATGGATGGTCCTGGGTGTCGGCAATTTTTAGGTCTTTTCCCCGGCGTGCCCAGTCACTATAACCACCTACGTATTCCTGTATTTGACCGTCGCCCTCAAATACCAGCACGCTGGTAACAACATTGTCGAGAAATTCCCGGTCATGGCTGACGATAATCAGTGTACCTTGATACGCTACCAACCGTTCTTCGAGGACTTCGAGCATTTCTACATCGAGGTCATTGGTCGGTTCATCCATAACTAACAAGTTACTGGGTTGAGAAAACAGCTTGGCGAGTAATACTCGGTTGCGCTCGCCACCGGAGAGCGCTTTGACAGGTGTCATGGCACGCTTGGGGGAGAACAAAAAATTTCGAAGATAGCCAATGATGTGGAGATCTTTGCCGTTGATCTTTATATATTCTTTGCCATTACCAACATTTTCGGCAATGGTTTTGTCGGTTTCCAGTTCCCGGTGAATTTGGTCGAAGTAGCCAATTTCCAGGTTTGTGCCCATTTTGACGGAACCCTCGTCAGGTTCGATTTGGCCCAAAAGAATTTTTAATAGGGTGGACTTGCCTACACCATTATTGCCAATCAAACCGATGCGATCACCACGTCTRATTTTGATTTTTACATTCTTTATGAGCTGTTCACCGCTATAGCCGTGGCAGATGCTGCGGGCTTCGATGACCTTGCGCCCAGATTGCTCAGAGGTCTCTACACTGATCTTGGCTTGGCCTTGACGCTTGGCCCGTTGTTCACGTTGTTCACGCATGGCCTCTAGTGCCCGAACGCGACCTTCATTACGGGTACGACGAGCTTTAACACCTTGGCGAATCCAGACTTCTTCCTCGGCCAGTCGTTTGTCAAATAAAGCGTGGCGGGTGCTTTCTTCTTCAAGAGATTTTTCTTTGAGTGTCAGGTAATTCTGGAAATCCCCTGGCCAGCTAATCAAGTTGCCTAGATCAATTTCCACAATGCGTGTGGCCAGTTTTTGAAGAAAATTTCGGTCGTGTGTAATAAAAATCACACTGCCTTGATAGCCACGRATTTTATGTTCCAGCCACTCAATGGTACTGATGTCCAGGTGGTTGGTGGGCTCATCCAGTAATAATAGGTCCGGGTTGGAAACCAACGCTTTGCCTAGCGCTACTCGACGACGCCAGCCACCAGAAAGTTCTGCCAAGGTTTTGTTGGCGGGTAAATCAAGTTGGCTGATGATGGTTTCAACTTGTTTTTCTATGCTCCATCCACCGCTGGTATCGATCTGGGCTTGAAGTTGCTCCAGTTTTTTTAGGCCATGCTTATCCATAGTTTGTTGGGACAATTCATTGAATTGGTCAATCAATACTTGTTGATCAGCAAGACCGTCCCGCACCACGTCAGAAACTTTTCGATCAACTCCCGTGGGCAATGCTTGTTCCAGTTGGCTAATACGCAGGTGTTGGCGATAGTGGATTTCGCCGTGATCTGGTTTGATTTGTCCGGTGATAATTTTTAGCAAGGTAGACTTGCCTGCACCGTTACGCCCGATCAGGCATATTCGCTCACCAGGCTCTACGGTAAAGTTGGCTTGGGTTAGCAGTGGAACATCACCAAATTCAATGGATATATCGTCGAGGCGGATTAAACTCATRGATAGTMTGGCTGCGCRGGCAGCCCTTGGTTGAGAGYYGAGGGKTWANGAGGCGCGGATTTTAGCAGAAWTTTTTRCCGTAAGGGCYAATGAACTGTTAATCTTGTCATAGGCGTGGAGTATGCCTCGGTTTGTTAAAGGATTAAGCAGTACAGRCGAGWGTTCRTTGATTCAGAATGYTCRTTTGTGYTGTGCGTATATAGGAGATATTGATGGCCTTRACCGAATCTACCATGATGCCCTTGGGAACAAAGGCYCCGGAGTTTAATTTGCCGGARCCGYTAACGGGCAAAAATTGGTCACTTGARCAGTTGCAGGGTGTGTTTGCTACCYTGGTGGTGTTCATGTGCAAYCATTGYCCCTATGTGAAGCATGTGATCAAGGGTATTACCGAGCTGTCTGCGGACTAYATYCCAGAGGGCGTTGCTGTRGTGGCTATYAACAGTAACGATATCTCGAGCTTCCCMGAAGACAGCCCCGARAATATGGCYGTRCTGGCCACTGAAGAGCAATTTCTTTTTCATTATCTTTTTGATGAATCTCAACAGGTGGCCCAAGCTTATAGAGCAGCCTGTACACCAGATTTTTTCCTGTTTGATGATGAATTGAACTGCATTTATCGGGGACGAATGGATTCTGCGAATCCCGGTAACGATGAGCCTGTCAATGGTCAGGATTTACGTGAGGCATTGGAGGCCGTGTTGGCTGGTGTGTCAGTAAAGGGCAGTCAAAAACCTAGCCTGGGATGCAATATCAAATGGAAAGATGCATAGGGGCTTCTATAAAAACGCGCTTTTTCCTCAAAGCGCCTACTGTTGGTGTTACCACGAAAAACAGGCATCATTTTCATAGGCTCATTTTTTGGGCCTAACGTTAGGCCGGTTTATTCTGGCCTATCCAGATAAATTTTATTGAACATCCGAAATATACTTCCTTGACTATACTGTAGGTTGAAGGTTTATAGTGGTCATTGTGAAAAGACTCATTACTCAAAATTGTTCCGTTGTTGCCTCACTGTTGGTGGGGTGGTTGTTATTTTGTGGAATGATGCCATTGATGTCGGCAGGTATGAATGCCGACATGGGTATGGAAGAAATGCCTGCTTCTCACGGCCACCATCAAGAAGTTTCTAATCTGGGAGGCCTAATGGCTGACCCTGTTTCAGATGGTAGTAAGCATCATTGTTGTGATGCTTTAGACGATAGTGCTTTGGTGGTTCAAAACCCCTTCATTGATTTATTCTTTGTGGTAGTGATTTGCAGCTTCTTTTTTCTGTGGACTATTGCTACCTGCAAAATTAATACCTATTACTATTCTTTTATTCCCCCTCCAGGGGTTCCTCTCCACCAACGATTTTGTGTCTGGCTGGATTAAATAATCCTGTAATTCCTTACTTTACTGGCCTGCTCTCAGGCCATGCTTTCCCTTTGTTATTAACAATGGTTGTGAGCAATAGGTATAGGTTGGTTGATTTCGCACATTAATGGTGTGTTTCTCAAAAATTTATACCTCCTCCAGCGATAGCTGCACTTGATAGCTAGAGACGCCCTGATGATGGAGTATGAAAAAGTATGAAACGACTTATTTGCTTATTGGCAAGAACAGTGTTGCCAAAATCTGTTTATAAAAAGGCAGTAAAAACTAATCAATGTATTTTTGCTGTGGGTGTTATAAGTCTTGCTTTAGCCGCCAGTGCTTCCTATGCCAGTGCACAAGAGCGACCGGAGACATTGTCTGTTCCTGTTGCCATTGAAATTGCAATAAGAGACAACCCGAATCTTGCAGAAATGCAGGCACGCTATGAAGCCTTGGCTGAAATTCCCTCACAAGTAGGTGCATTGCCCGATCCAATGGTCAATCTGAATGCGATGAACTTTCCGACGGATACTTACGACAGAGATCAGGAAGCTATGACGCAGGTTCAGATTGGCTTTAGCCAAGTATTTCCTTTTCCTGGGAAGCTGAATTTGAAGGAAGAGGCAGCGGAATACGATGCACAGGCTGCCGGGCATTCGGTGGATGAAGTTCGGCTACAACTCATTAAAAACGTTAAAGGCAAATGGTGGCAACTCTATTATCTGGATCGTGCGCTAGAGACGGTGGATATCAATCAAAACCTATTACGCCAGTTTATTACGGTTGCCAAAACAAAGTACGAAACTGGYATAGGCTTGCAGCAGGATGTACTGCTATCGCAATTGGAGTTTTCCAAGTTGATAGATCAGGAGATTCAGATACARGCGATACGRCGCAATCAGGCGATCCAACTCAATATTCTTATGGATCGRKCTGCCAACAATGAWCTGATATTGCCGGGTCAKGTATCAAAGGTGATGCCAGAACTTGTTGATGAAGATGAACTGTACCAAAAAGCGGAGCTAACACGGCCAYTGTTGAGACAAATGGAGACGCGGGTAGATGCGGCACAATCCCGTCTCGATCTTGCTAAACGTGATTATTACCCCGACTTCAAGCTGGGTATGACCTATGGTGACCGTACTGGCGACAACCCATTACCCCGAGGCGGTGCGCGTTCAGATTTTGTTTCCGTCATGGTCGGCGTAAAAATACCTTTGTACGCGGGTAGAAAACAATCAAAGGCCGTTAGCCAAAAAAGCTTTGAGTTGCAAAAAAACCGCTATGCGTTGCTCGATAAAAAAGGTGTTGTGATGGGTGCTATCTCATCGGCAGTCACTGATTATCATCGCGCTAAACAACAATTCTCGCTATTTGGTAGTGGTATTGTGCCGCAAGCACAGCAAACCGTGGAATCCATGTTGGCAGGCTATCAGGTAAGTGAAGTTGATTTCCTTAACCTGGTTCGCAGCCAAATGACACTCTTTAATTACCAACTGCAATACTGGAAAGCGTTGAGCGATGCAAAGCAAGCATTGGCTCGCCTGGAAGCTGCTGTTGGTGAGGAATCTATTTATGAATAAATCTACCCTATTAATCGCTACCCTGATGTTGGCCGTTGGCGTAGGCATGGGCTATTGGCTGTCTGGTAATGATGGTTTTTCTACGGTGATGGTTGAGGAGAAAAACCAACCGCTGTTTTACCGCAATCCAATGAACCCGGATATTACTTCTCCAGTACCAGCGAAAGATTCTATGGGAATGGACTACCTACCAGTTTATGCAGACAAGAATGAAAAAGCCTCTTCACGGGAAATACTTTTTTATCGCAGTCCCATGAATCCTTCTGTCACCTCACCAGTACCCTCCAAGGATTCCATGGGTATGGATTATGTGCCTGTTTATGCCGACAACAAAAAAAATGACATTGCTGGCACGGTAAAAATTGATCCGGTAGTGGTACAGAATATTGGCGTTCGAACCGCAACAGCCAGGARAACATCAATAAGTCGRACAATTCGCGCCGYGGGCCGGGTGGACTTTAATGAGGAACGCATGGCGCGGTTGCATCCGAAAGTAGATGGGTGGATTGAAGAGATTCGAGTGGATAAAACCGGTCAATATGTGGAGAAGGACGACATCCTACTGAGTATTTACTCGCCCAAACTGGTATCAACTCAGCAAGAATATTTGTTGGCACTGAATAACTTATCTGCTTTGAAAAAAAGCCCATTTGATGAAATCAGACAGGGTGCAGAGGATCTGGTAAAGAGCTCCAGAGAACGGCTGACGCTGTTAGATGTTCCTGAACACCAGATTCAGGAGCTGGAACAAACTCGAAAAATTAAAAAAAGCCTGCACATACATTCACCCGTGGCCGGTACGGTCATTCGTATTGGCTCACGCCAGGGTCAATATGTTACGCCGAAAACTGAGTTGTACATGATGGTCGATCTCCGTCAGGTCTGGGTCTATGCCGATGTGTATGAATACGAGTTGCCTTGGGTAAAGGTTGGCGATGAAGTCGAGGTGACGTTGGCTTCTGTGCCAGGGAAAACCTTCAAGGGTTCTCTTGCCTACATTTATCCCTATGCGGAATCGAAAACACGGACTACTAAGGTGCGTTTGGTCTTCGACAACCGTCAACGGCTACTACGTCCGAATACGTTTGTGGAAGTCAGAATTCAATCCGATACTTTGAAGAACGTAGTGGTCATACCCGCTGAAGCTGTAATTCGTTCCGGCGATCGTACACAGGTCTTTGTCGTTCGTGGCCCAGGAAAATTTGAACCGAGAACAGTTAAATTAGGGTTTGAATCCAATGGGCAGGTTGCTGTGTTGGATGGTGTCGATGCGGGCGATGAGGTGGTGACCTCCGCTCAGTTCCTGATAGATTCTGAATCCAAGCTGCGTGAAGCCACCGCTAAAATGATGGGCATGTTAAAGAGTTCGGAAAATGGCCAGGAAGTTGACCAGGAGAGCATTCAGAAAGTAATGAGCAGTCATGAGGAAATGAATCATAGCGATATGGAGATGATAGACCACTCCGAGAGGCAAATGAACGACCACTCTGCCGTAGAGAAAAGCGAACAGTCGGGCGGCCCCACGCAGGGAGTGCATGATCATGATTAATGCCATTATCAAGGCTTCCTTGCGTGATCGATTTATGGTGTTGATTGCCACCGTGATCATCGCGTTGGTGGGATTGTTTGCCTATAAAAATGCGCCGTTGGATGCGATTCCCGATCTTTCGGATGTGCAAGTTATTATTTTTACCAAATACCCTGGCCAGTCGCCGCAAGTTGTCGAGGATCAGGTGACGTATCCATTAACGACATCTATGTTGGCTGTGCCTAAAACCAAGGTGGTCAGAGGRTATTCMTTTTTTGGTATGTCCTTTGTTTACATTATCTTTGAAGACGGCACCGATATGTATTGGGCGCGGTCACGCGTACTGGAATCCCTTAATTATGTCAGTGGGCGTTTACCGCARGGCATTACSCCYACGCTAGGGCCGGATGCYACYGGGGTGGGTTGGATTTACGAATATGCRCTGGTGGATAAAACGGGTAAGCACGAYCTGGCACAATTGCGTTCCCTGCAGGATTGGTATYTACGCTAYCCATTACAGACRGTGRAAGGGGTTGCCGAGGTCGCGTCTGTCGGTGGATATGTTAAACAGTATCAAGTGGAAGTCGATCCCAACGCGCTACTGCGATACAACATACCCCTGAACAAAATTAAGATGGCGATAAAAATGTCCAACAAGGACGTTGGCGGCCGACTCATTGAAATGGCTGAAACCGAGTACATGGTTCGAGGTTTGGGTTACATTAAATCTATCGATGATCTCAATAGTATACCGGTCAGTGTGGATGCCGATGGTACCCCAATACGTCTGCAAGATGTTGCGCATGTCCATATTGGGCCGGAGTTGCGCCGAGGGGTTGTTGACTTGAACGGAGAAGGAGAGGTTGCCGGTGGTGTTGTTATCATGCGCTTCGGTGAAAATGCGTTGGCGACAATTCAGGCCGTACGCGCCAAACTTGAGGAGCTGAAAGGCGGCCTGCCTGACGGTGTAGAGATTGTTCCCGTGTATGACCGGGGCGACTTGATCGAACGCGCAGTTAAAAGTCTTAATACATCGTTGGTGCAGGAACTGGTCATCGTCAGTTTGGTGGTTCTGCTGTTTTTGCTGCATGCACGTTCTGCCTTCGTGGCCATTATTACCTTGCCGTTAGGTATTTTAATGGCCTTTATTGTGATGCGTTTTCAGGGTCTGAATGCGAATATTATGTCCCTGGGTGGTATTGCGATCACCATCGGTACCATGGTCGATGGTGCTATCGTGATGGTTGAGAATGGCCATAGCCACCTTGCAGCGGCGCGCGACAAGAAAGGGCGYGAATTGACGCGGGATGAACACTGGAAAACCATTGGCGAATCCTGCCAGGAGGTTGGCCCGGCGCTGTTTTTCTCKTTGMTGGTMATTACCGTATCKTTTCTGCCAATYTTTACCATGCAGGCRCARGAAGGRCGCWTGTTYAGCCCGCTGGCYTTTACCGCKACYTATGCCATGGCKGCYTCTGCGATTTTRGCYATYACWCTRGTRCCGGTCATGATGGGCTATTTTTTGCGYGGGAAAATCATTGCCGAACATAAGAACCCTATTAATCGTGCATTACATKCCATACACGGGTCAGCGTTAAAAATYGCKATGCARTCGCGARGTATTACKKTRCTYGTGGCRYTGGGGTTGTTRGCGGTGACTTATTATCCCTATTCCAARCTRGGYAGYGAGTTTATGCCGCCTTTGGACGAGGGTGATATTCTGTATATGCCAACCACATTTCCTGGCATTTCAATTACCAAAGCCAAAGAGCTTTTGCAGCAGACCGATAAAATTATCTATACCTTTCCTGAAGTACATCATGTTTTTGGTAAAATAGGCCGCGCTGAATCAGCGACGGACTCTGCRCCATTATCCATGATSGARACCACCATTCGATTAAARCCTAAGGAAGAATGGCCCGACCCCAAGAAAACCACCAAGGAMTTGATGAGTGAAATGGACCAGGCCATACAGTTCCCCGGTTTGGCCAATGCCTGGACCATGCCCATAAAAACCCGAATCGATATGTTGTCAACTGGTATCAAAACACCCGTTGGCATCAAAGTCTCGGGGCCTGACCTGACTGTGCTGCAACAGATCTCGCAGGACATCGAACAGGCCATGAAAACACTGCCCGAAACCACTTCAGCATTTGGCGATAGAACCGTGGGTGGCTACTATCTGGATTTTGATATCAACCGTGAAAAAGCAGCACGTTATGGCCTGACCGTTGGTGCRGTACAGGATGTTATTCAAAGTGCTATCGGTGGTATGAATATTACGGAAACCGTTGAAGGGCTTGAGCGCTACCCGGTTAATTTGCGTTACCCTCGAGAGTTACGTGGCGATTTAGAGACACTCAAGCGTGTATTGATCCCCACTCCGACGGGCGCGCAAATCCCCTTAGCGATGGTGGCAGATATTGAATATAACCGTGGTCCACCGGTTATTAAGAGTGAAGACGCCCGTCCTAATGCCTGGATTTACGTGGATATTTCTACGTCGGATATCGGTGGTTTTGTTGCTAAGGCAAAGCGCGTGCTGGATGAGCAGGTCACGGTGCCTTCAGGGTATACCATCACCTGGTCAGGACAGTTTGAATATATGGAGCGAGCCGCAGCACGTTTGAGTGTGGTGGCCCCCGCGACATTGTTGATCATTTTTTTACTCTTGTATTTCAACTTTCGAAATATTACAGAGCCGTTAGTGGTGATGATGTCGATCCCATTTGGGCTGGTTGGCGGTATATGGCTTATTTACATCAACGACTACAACATGTCGGTGGCTGTTGCCGTTGGTTTTATTGCATTGGCCGGGATGGCTGCAGAAATAGGTGTGTTGGTATTGAGCTTTATTGATRYCGAAATTGCCAAGCGGCGRWCKGWKRSYMKKACWMGAYTGTCGCTTGAWGARGTAAAGGATGCKGTCTTATCRGCGACSTCAAAACGTGTGCGRCCGGTGGCGATGACGGCGATATCAACGATGGCTGGGTTGACGCCCATTATGTTGAGTAGTGGTACAGGCTCCGATGTGACACATCGTATTGCTGCCCCTATGTTAGGCGGTATGCTGACGGTCATGATACTCAATCTCTTGGTCTTACCAGTGATTTATAGCTTTATTTTGCAGTATCAGGAGAAAAATCGGATCATTCCCGTGCAATCGGATTATCTGTCGCAGACTTAAAGAAGGAGAAAACACCGCATGATGATAGCGATCACGTTAGCATTTGGCCTTGTTGCCGCCACCTTTATTTTCCACTATCGGGTGCTGCTTTGGCTTGGTTCTAAYACACCAAAGATGAACCTTCCCACACAAACGCAGGTGTTGGTTATTGTCGTTGTGCTTTTTTTGGCGCATATTGTTGAGATCGGTTTTTATGCAATAACTTATAGCTGGTCGGTATCATCRCTTGARTTGGGMGTGTTCYRGGGTGCACCGGTAGCTGATGGAATGAGCTATCTATATTATTCGGGAGTTATCTACACCACGTTGGGCTTAGGCGATATTCAWCCAGAGGGGCACATTCGTTTTATTACAGCCATGGAAGCCTTAAATGGTTTTCTGTTAATTACCTGGTCAGCTTCATTTACGTTTGTTGCGATGGGTCGGTTATGGCCTTGGGAGAAATCGTGCGCACGACCAACGAAAAAACTGTAAAAATAACAGGTATGTTCGATATTTATGGAATCAACGAACGATAGGATAGTGGTAATGATAGATCGAAAAAATTCGGGATAGCAAGCGCGTTATGTGCTGGATTATTGTGGTTGGTATGCAGTGTTCTTGTTGCTCTATTTCCGCCTTTTAGGCTGCATATGATTCACGTTGATTTGGTCTATATAAACGGGTATTGACTTGGTCTGGATTCTTGGTCGGGTTGTTTAGTAGGCAATGAGACCCATTAAATTGCAGGTGCAGTTTTGTTGAACTTTATGCTAAAGAGTAATTGTTTTGGACAGCTTTTCTGATGGTTGAAAAAAAAGAGGATTTTCAGCCGGGTATGGTATCGACTATAAACAGTGTCCCTGAGCTTGGAGCATTAACGGAGAAGCTAGCATTTTTAGTTCGCAGCAAACTGTGGGTTCAGATTGTCGTTTGCATGATATTAGGCATCGGGATTGGCCTGTCGGTGTCCCAGGAAGGCCTAGCATTAGTGTCAGAGCAAACGGCGGTGCTTATCACTGGATGGCTTGTGTTGCCGGGGCATCTTTTTTTGGCCCTGATCCAAATGATTATGTTGCCTCTGGTCGTATCTTCTATTGTGCTTGGTATAGCAGGAGCTGAAGACCTGGACAAACTTCGCAAGATGGGGCTTCGAATTGCCCCTTATTTTGTAGGTACAACGACAGTAGCTGTTCTTATTGGTGTTGTGCTGGTGACCTTCGTCGAGCCCGGGCAATATATTGATCCCCAAATGCTCAGTGCTGCACTTGCTGATACGGCATCTGGGGTGGTTGGCAAGGATCTGGAAAAACTAACACTTCACGATCGTATTGTCGGTCTAATACCTGCAAATCCGTTGAGTGCAGCGCTTGATGAAAGCATGTTGCAGATTGTAGTGTTTGCAATTCTCACGGGTGTTGCTCTTGTCTCTATTGACTCAAATCGGGCTAGGCCTTTACTCGAACTATCTTCATCTGTGCAAGAACTGTCGATGAAGATTGTCAGCTGGGCGATGGTGATTGCTCCCTTGGCAGTATTGGGTCTGTTGGCGCAAATCACTATGCAGGTCGGCGTTGACGCGCTTGTGGGAATGTCAGTATATGTGGGTACTGTTCTGCTTGGTTTGGGGTTGTTGCTTGGGTTTTACGTGACAGTTGTGTTTATTGTGGGTGGCGTAAGTCCTTCTAAGTTTTTGTCTAGGGTGAGAGAAGTCCAATTGCTGGCATTTTCGACATCCAGCTCCGCTGCCGTTATGCCACTCTCAATTAAGACGGCAGAAGAAAAACTTGGCATTCAGTCCTCAACTGCAAATTTTATCGTGCCATTAGGCGCTACAATCAATATGGATGGAACCGCGCTTTATCAAGTTATTGCCGCTGTATTCCTCACTCAAGTGTTTGGGGTGGAGCTTTCCTCTGGAGAGCTTTTACTACTGATCGCTACAACCATTGGCGCTTCAATTGGCTCGCCGAGTACTCCAGGCGTTGGTATTGTCATCCTTGCCACTATTCTGACAAACATCGGTGTACCAGCAAGCGGAATAGCATTGATCATTGGGGTTGATCGAATCCTTGATATGTCGCGCACTGCAATTAACGTAACAGGGGATTTAACAGCCTGTGTGGTTATGGATAGATGGCTTCCACCCAAATCTGATGATATTGAAGGTGGTGTAAATTGAATAAGAATGATCTACCAGAAAATTACGTGCCAGCATTAGGATTTTCATGGCTCTATGGCTATCTATGATCCTGTTGTCAGAGGGACAACTAAAGAAGTAACAGTCAAACCACATTGGTGGAGCAAGTAAGATTAAGGGATAGAGTGCCAGTGCTCGACCTTGCATCTGGTACAGGTACCTTGGCTCTGTTAATCAAGCGGAAGTTTCCAAGTGTTGATGTATTCGGTTTCGATTCAAAAGCATGCTGTTAGCTTCCTCTAATCAGAGTGCGAGCCGTACAAAGTACAAAACCGAAAATATGGTTTCTGGTTTTCTAGCATTTTCAACAACTCACCATTATTAAAAATGGCAGTAGATACTGCCCAGTGAGCGGAGCTAGTGCTTTGGATACATTCTTGTTCTGCATGAACCTCTGAATTAATCAGAGATTCCTTAGTTGTTTTTATTCTTGACCTTATACTTACTATAAGGTTTACATTGGTGGTATTCCTATAGAGTTGGAGGGTCAGATGAAGATAAGTGACGTTGCCAAGCGAACTGGGTTGGACGCCAAAACAATCCGTTACTATGAAAGTATCGATTTGGTGGGTTCACCACCAAGGCGAGCAAATGGTTATCGCGAGTACACAGAGCAGGGTATCCAGCAACTTGGGTTTTTATGTAAAGCCAGGAAGTTTGGCTTTTCCATCAATGAATGTCGTGTATTACTGGGGTTGTGGGCCAACCCTAACCGTCGAAGTGCGGAGGTTCATGGATTGGTTACAGAAAAAGTCAGGGATATCGATGCGCATATTCTTGAGCTGAAATCGATGAAGAAAGTGCTCTCCGACTTGTTGGCCCAGTGTCCCGGTAATGAGAGCCCTAATTGTTCAATTATCAGCAAGTTGGCAGCAGAATAGGAGTAAGAAGATGGGCGATTGCTGTAATAAAAAACCGGAACCCATGGAGGTCATCAGCCACGGTGACCCTGAGTCTGGCCACAATTCCTGCCACCCTCAAAAACAACGGCCGGATTACCTGTTGTGGATTTCCTCCACTATCGTGCTGCTGTGCTATGTGCTCTATTGGCTAGTTGATGGCCATCCCGCTTTACCTGAGTGGTTGGTGGTAATGACCTCCGGGGTGTACGAATTAATTAACAGAATGTGGTGGGGGTTATTGGCAGCGGTAATTTTTGTTGGTCTGTTAGAGCGAATTCCTCGCGATCTGGTGATGTCAGCTTTAGGGGAAGGCGGAACGTTTAAGGGCGTTGTTCGAGCCACCATTGCCGGTGTGCTGCTGGACTTATGCAGCCATGGAATTCTAATGGTGGGCACAAAATTGTATGAGCGTGGGGCAAGTTTGGGGCAATTGATGGCCTTTTTGATTGCCAGCCCGTGGAATTCTCTGTCGCTGACCATTATTTTGGTGGCCCTCATAGGCTTTGGTTGGACCTTGGCTTTTGTATTGTTATCCATGGCTGTAGGCGTGGTAACAGGGTTGGTTTTTGATTCCTTGGTGGCGAGAGGCAAGCTTCCCGAAAATCCCAATCAAAACCCTAGTCATATAGTTTTGGCTAACGGTGACAGCCTGACCCGTCAGCTTGGGCAGTTAATGAAGACAATCAAAATTACACCTTCAGGTACATTGGCATTGCTTAAAGATGGTTTGAAAGATTCCAAAATGGTTTTTCGCTGGGTATTTTTTGGCATTGTGATGGCAACGGCTATAAGAGCTTTTGTGCCCGTAGAGACGTATCAAACACTCTTTGGACCGACGGTGGCAGGATTATTGCTCACATTGTTGGCAGCTACCGTGATTGAGGTGTGTTCAGAAGGTTCTACTCCTATTGCTGCTGATATTGTGACTCGTGCAGCAGCTCCCGGTAATGGTTTTACCTTTTTAATGGCAGGCGTCGCYACGGACTATACCGAAGTGATGGTAATTCGAGATATGACYAAGTCTTGGAAAATTGCCTTGTTTCTSCCATTGATTAGTGTTCCRCAAATACTGGTTATAGGTTGGATTTTGAAYCAGATGGGCTAATCGTTTTTGRGGAGATAGCGGTAGATGGCCTTGTAGGTGGAGAAGGAAGGCAGATTCCGCTAGAATTCGTCYCCTGTTCTCATCCCCCTGATCTAAAAATATTTGGTACTGACAGTTCATGGAAATCAATCCGATCAAAAACACTCTTGATGATCTTCAGGCACGTACTGACGTGCTTCGGGGGTATCTTTGACTACGTTAATAAGAAAGATCGTCTTACAGAAGTAGAGATGGAACTTGGTGATTCCGAGGTTTGGAATGACCCGGGCCGTGCTCAGGAACTGGGTCGCGAGCGCTCATCCCTTGAGTTGGTAGTGGAAACCATTGATACACTGGATATTGGTATCGCGGATGCCCGTGAACTGCTTGAAATGGCCGCAGAGGAAGAAGATGCTGATGCTGTAGCCGATATTGAAAAAGAACTGGCCCAGTTGTCAGCCCAGTTAGAAAAGCTGGAGTTCCGTCGCATGTTCTCGGGTGAAACTGATATCAATAATGCTTATCTGGATATCCAGTCTGGCTCTGGTGGCACTGAAGCTCAAGACTGGGCCGAAATGATGTTGCGTATGTATCTGCGTTGGGGTGAAGCTAAAGGGTTTAAAACCACCTTGGAGGAAGCTTCTTCTGGTGACGTAGCTGGTATAAAGAGTGCCACTATACGCTTCGAAGGGGAATACGCTTTTGGCTGGTTGAGAACCGAAACGGGGGTGCACCGCTTGGTACGGAAATCACCGTTTGATTCAGGTAATCGTCGTCATACCTCATTTAGTTCAGTGTTTGTCTCACCAGAGATTGATGACAATATTGTGATTGATATTAATCCATCCGATGTGCGAACAGATACTTATCGGGCTAGTGGCGCCGGTGGTCAGCACGTCAATAAAACTGATTCAGCGGTAAGGTTGACCCACGAGCCAACAGGTATTGTCGCGGAGTGCCAAAGTCAGCGCTCACAACATAAGAACCGWGACCAGGCATGGAAGATGTTACGAGCCAAACTCTATGAGCAGGAAATGCTMAAGCGWTCTGAAGARGCTCAAGYAYTGGAAGAYWCYAAGKCRGATATTGGYTGGGGTAGTCAGATTCGATCTTATGTATTGGATGATCAGCGYATYAAAGATTTACGAACYAATRTTCAGACCAGTAATTGCCAGGCTGTACTGGATGGAGATCTGGATCAGTTCATWGTGGCTTCACTGAAGGCTGGTATTTAAMACNCNCACATTTATTGGTTATTGATCAAACCCKAAATAAACGTCCGGGATAACAACCGGRAAGYATAGACAGTATTGGAAATCCCATGAGTAATRAACARCAGCAAGATGAAAACAAGTTAATTGCCGAGCGTCGRRCTAAATTGGCGACAATTCGTGAACAGGCTCTGCTTGATAACTGTAGTGCMTTCCCTAATGACTTTCGTCGTAAAGATTTGGCTGCTGATTTGCAGGGTCAGTATGGCGARGAGTCAAAAGAAGCACTTGAAGCGTTAAACCATCAAGTCAGTGTGGCTGGTCGGGTGATCCGTAACCGTGGTGCTTTCATCGTGGTTCAGGATATGTCGGGCACCATTCAATTGTATGTGGTTAAAGAGGCCCGCCCTTTCGCCAAGAAACTGGATCTTGGTGATATTGTTGGTGTTAGTGGAGCCCTGCATAAGTCAGGGAAAGGCGACCTGTATGTAAATATGGAGCAGTATCAGCTTTTGACCAAGTCCCTGCGTCCGTTGCCCGATAAATATCATGGCTTGGCTGATCAGGAGATACGTTACCGTCAGCGCTATGTCGATTTAATCGTTAATCCAGAAGTGCGTAATTTATTTAAAGTGCGTACACAGGTGATTAGCTTTATTCGTGATTATTTGAATAACCGTCACTTTATGGAAGTGGAAACACCGATGTTACAGGTGATTCCAGGCGGTGCCGCAGCGCGCCCCTTTGTTACTCATCACAATGCTCTTGATCTTGATATGTATCTGCGGATTGCACCGGAGCTGTATCTTAAACGCCTGGTAGTTGGTGGTTTTGAGCGGGTTTATGAAATCAATCGCAATTTTCGCAATGAAGGTCTGTCTACGCGCCATAATCCTGAATTTACGATGTTGGAGTTCTATCAGGCTTATTCTGATTACAAGGATTTAATGGATCTGACGGAAGACATGTTGCGTGAGCTAGCGGAACAAGTGATGGGTAGCTCTAAAGTCCGTAGTACCGTAAAAAATGATGAGGGTGAAGTGATTCAGGAGAAGGTTTATGACTTTGCCAAACCATTTCATCGAATGTCAGTGTTTGATTCGATTTTACATTTCAATCCTGATATTTCAGCAGAGGCCCTAGGGGATGAAAGTGCCGCACGGCAGCTTGCCGAGCATTTGGATATTCCATTAAAAGATAGCTGGGGTTTGGGTAAGATTCAGATCGAAATCTTTGAGAAGACGGTGGAACACCGTTTGGATGAACCTACGTTTATTACTGAATATCCGACAGAAGTCTCACCATTGGCTCGTCGAAACGATAATAATGCGTTTGTCACAGATCGGTTTGAATTTTTTGTGGGTGGTCGAGAAATTGCTAATGGTTTCTCCGAGCTCAATGATGCAGAGGATCAGGCAGAACGTTTTCGACAACAAGTGGCTGAAAAGGATGCTGGTGATGATGAAGCCATGCATTTTGATGCAGATTACATTCGTGCGCTGGAGTATGGCTTGCCGCCTACTGCAGGTGAAGGAATTGGGATTGATCGGTTGGTGATGTTATTAACCGATTCACCATCTATACGTGATGTACTGTTATTTCCACATATGCGCCCTGAATAACGGGCGGCAATACTTTTTTGTTGTGTTGACCGAGGCAAAAACGAAAAAAGATGGAAGGGACTCAAAAAAAATCCTCACAGGGGTGGCTGGATAAAATCTGCCGTTTCTCTCTGGATGCTAATGTTGAACAGGATGCTCACCGCCAGAAGGTCATTATTACTATTTTGATGCTCACCGGGTCGATAGTTATCACGGGATTGTCTCTATGGGATATGTTCGAGGGAGCTGGACCTTACTGGGGTAACCTGATTACATTGGCCGTGGGATTGTTGGCGATTACGAGCTATATCGTCATGCTTATTACATCCAAGATTAGTTTATCCATGACCTTGATCCTCATGGTTTTCCTGCATTTTTTCTGGTTAATTACTAGTGGAGTAGAGCTAACAGGCTTGTTTTGGTGTTTGGTCATGCTGCCACTATTTTTCTATTTATTAGGGCATAAGCAGGGTGGGGTACTGGTTATAGTTGTTTTCATCGTCAGTGCTATTGTGTTACTTCAACCTGATTTTTTATTGTTACCTACACACTATTCTCACCATACTAGTTATCGTTTTTTACTTGCCTATCTAGTGTTGTTTTGGGTTTCTTTTTTAGTGGAGCGCGTTCGATTCCAAATGCGTTATAGCTTAGAGGAGGCTAGAGCTAATCTTAATGTTCAGGCACGCACGGATGAATTGACGGGGTTGGCAAATCGTCGAGGATTCAAACAATATTTAGGTAATGCTGAAAAACGTGGTGAGAAAGGAACAGGTTCATTCTCTGTTATTGTTGGTGATCTGGACCACTTTAAACTGATTAATGATGCGTATAGCCACGATGTGGGTGATTGCGTTCTTCGAGAAATAGCCAGAATTCTTAAAACATCAGTTAGGGCTGAAGATTTAATTGTTCGTTGGGGCGGCGAAGAGTTTTTGCTGCTGCTAGTGGATACTGACTTGGTCGGGGCGCATGTTTTGGCTGAAAAAGTTCGGCAAAAAATTGCATCTACACGGATAGTCACAGAAGAAGGAAAGCTTGCTGTGACAATGAGCTTTGGTGTTGATACTCAGCCTGCTGGAGGTGATTTGTATACGACCCTTGGTGCTGCTGATAAGGCGATGTATGAGGCAAAACGCAGGGGCAGAAACTGTGTGGTAACTGCTGAAGAAAATAATAATACTGACTGTACTCAAACAGAATTGAACTACCAGGCAGCAGTAGAATAAGTGTTAATGGTTATGGGCTTGTACTCCCTTGAATTGTTGTTTTAGCTATCTAGATTTTTGTTATAAAAGCCATTCTGATTATTAGTCTGGAAGTAAAAGGCCGCACCCTTGTTTCGGATAGCGGCCTGTCGTCATAGTTAACATGTTTTGGTGCGAGAGATTTACAACTGGCTAATACTTTCCTGTTGTTGATTCAGCCTTTCTAGTGCAGCTTCGATATCAGTCATCCGGCCCTTTTCTTTGGCGACAACTTCTTCTGGAGCTTTGCTAACAAATTTTTCATTACTGAGTTTTCCTTGAACACGCTCCAGTTCTTTTTGGAGTTTCGTCACTTCCTTATTGAGTCGGGTAATTTCAGCTTCTTTATCAATCAGGCCTGCCATCGGTACCAGAATCTCCATATCTCCGACTAAAGCTGTGGCAGACATAGGAGCTTCTTCTTCAGGCTTAAGCCAGGTTATGCTCTCCAGGTGAGCCAGCTTGGCCAGGAACTGGTGGTTGGCATCAAGGCGGCGCTGGTCTTCCTTTGATCCATTATTAAAATATACCGGCAACATTTTTCCGGGTGGGATATTTATTTCGCCGCGGATATTGCGGATACCAACAATCACACTCTTCAGCCATTCGATATCACTTATAGCTTCGTTGTCTATAAGATTTTGGTCTGCCTCTGGGTAGGGTTGCAGCATGATGGTATCACCCTCAGCACCGGCCAGAACTTTGATCTGTTGCCAAATCTCTTCGGTGATAAAGGGCATTAATGGGTGGGCCATTCGTAAGGTGGTTTCCAATACTCTGATGAGAGTCCGGCGGGTACCTTTCTTGAGTGCGGGGCTTGCATTATCATCCCAAAGTACTGGTTTGGATAATTCCAGATACCAGCCACAATATTCACTCCAGATAAATTCGTAAATAGCCTGAGATGCAAGATCAAAGCGATAATTGGCAATGGCCTCGGCTACGGCACTTTCTGCTTGTTGCAGGCGGCTGATAATCCATCGGTCGGCTAGAGACAGTTCGTAATCGCTTGTGCTATTTTGGCCACAATCCTGATCTTCACAGTTCATCAGTACATAACGTGCGGCATTCCAGATCTTGTTACAAAAGTTACGAAAACCTTCGATACGGCCTACATCAAAATTAATATCCCGCCCTGTGGAGGCTAGGGAGTAATAGGTATAACGCAATGCATCTGTACCGTAGGACTCAATGCCGTCGGAAAATTCCTTGCGAGTTTGTTTTTCAATTTTAATCGCATCTTTTGGACGCATTAGCCCAGCGGTACGTTTTGTGACCAAGGACTCAAGGTCAATGCCGTCAATCAAATCTATGGGGTCAAGTACATTACCCTTGGATTTGGACATTTTTTGACCTTGGCTATCGCGTACCAAGCCGTGGACATAGACAGTTTTAAACGGTACATCATCCATGAAGTACAGGGTCATCATGATCATTCTGGCAACCCAGAAGAAAATAATATCAAACCCGGTAACCAGTACGCTGGTTGGGTGGAACGTTTTGAGAAACTCCGTAATCTTTGGGTCGTTATCGGCATTTGGCCAACCTAAGGTGCCGAAGCTCCAGAGACTGGAGGAGAACCAGGTGTCCAGTACATCGTTATCCTGTGTCAGTTTGATCGTGCCAAGGCTGTGCTTTTCACGGACATCTTGTTCTGATCGTCCAACGTAGACATTACCCTTGTCGTCATACCAGGCAGGGATACGGTGTCCCCACCAGAGTTGCCGGGAAATACACCAATCCTGAATATCACGCATCCAGGAGAAATACATATTTTCGTATTGTTTGGGAACAAATTGAATATCACCGTCTTCTACGGCGATAATGGCTTTTTTGGCCAAAGGCGCAGCTTTGACATACCACTGATCGGTTAGATAGGGCTCAATCACGACACCGGAACGGTCACCACGGGGTACTTTTAATTTATGGTCGTTTACTTTTTCGAGCAAGCCAAGTTCGTCTAAATCTGCAACGACAAGTTTTCGAACATCAAACCTGTCTTGGCCCTGATAGCATTCTGGTACGTTGCCATTTAATTGAGCGTTGTTATCAAATATGTTGATCATCTCAAGGTTGTGGCGTTGACCTATCTCATAGTCATTAAAATCGTGCGCAGGCGTAATTTTTACACAACCAGAACCGAAGTCACGGTCTACATAATCATCGGCAATAATGGGGATTTCGCGATGGGTGAGTGGCAGGGTAATGGTCTTGCCAATTAAATGCTGATAGCGCTCATCTTCGGGGTGAACGGCAACAGCAGTATCACCTAACATGGTTTCAGGTCGGGTGGTGGCGACGGTCAGGTGGCCGCTGCCATCAGATAGCGGATATTTGAAATGCCAGAGGTTACCGTCTTCTTCTTCAGAAATAACCTCAAGGTCAGAAATGGCGGTATGTAATTTAGGGTCCCAATTAACCAGTCGTTTGCCGCGGTAGATTAGGTCGTCTTCGTACAGCCGGATAAAGGCCTCTTGTACTGCGTCATAAAAACCGTCATCCATCGTAAAGCGTTCGCGAGACCAGTCAGGGGAGGTGCCTAACCGTCTTAGTTGACGGGTAATTGTGCCACCGGATTCTTCTTTCCATTCCCAAACTTTTTCAATGAACTTTTCCCGGCCTAAATCGTGGCGCGAAATACCATCAGCCTCTAACAGCCGCTCCACAACCATCTGGGTGGCGATACCCGCATGGTCTGTACCTACTTGCCAGAGCGTATTGTTTCCTTTCATGCGGTGGTAACGGACAAGCGCATCCATGATGGCTTCCTGGAAACCATGGCCCATATGTAAACTGCCGGTGACATTGGGTGGTGGAATCACAATACAGTACGGGTCTGCATCATTATTGGCCGGTTTGAAGTAGCCTTCTTCTTCCCAGGTTTGGTACCACTGTTGTTCAATGTCTTGGGGACGGTAAGTCTTTTCCATGTTCGCTCGTTTAATTGTTAGGTAACGGTAGCCGTTATCTGATGAATAGACAGGCTGTACAAAAGCGGGAATTATAAAGGGACGCTCTAGCTTCGTCGACGGGCTTATGGCCGATACTTGTTATCTATTATGGTTTTTTAGGTGTGGGTTGTGGTTTTTAAACTGTGGTCTTGGGCTGACTCTGGATTACTATTAGCGTCGCCTTCCAGTTCATGGCGGAGTTTATCTCGAAGTTGTTGCTCTAGTTTGGGCAGTTGTTCGGCAACCAGTTCATCCAATACTTGTTCCAGTTCAGTGACTGAGGAATCTGTTTCTTCGCAGAGCTCGTTAATATTGATAAAACTTTGGTCATCTATCTGAGGTGTTGGTGTCACTGGTTCTTTAGGAAGAGGCTGGATGCCTGGAGTGTCGCACTGTGTTATGTCGCCCGGCCCTTCTCCAATAACAGGAGCACCTTCTTCGGTGAAATCCGGATCCTCTTCCAGAGCATCGGTGAGAATAGGGATATCCAGGGCATCGTTGTGCATGATGGCCCCATCTTCTGAATACGGTTCATTCAATGTGGGGATGTCGTGCTGGAACTCAGGACCACTATTCAGGGTAAAGCGTAATGAATCGAGTTCATTGATTAGAGTACTTTTTTTATCCCTAGGTGCGTCACCCATAATCAGACCTGTTCGATAATACTTACTATTTAAAGACTCATTTTTGAAAGGGTAGTTTGCATTAATTGTACCCATATTAACGTCACTTGGTTAGGTCATGATATTTCAATGGGTAACCCCTGTGTTTATAGAATCCGTAACGCTCACGTTTTTGTTCAATGACCTGTTGATCATCGTAAACAATTTCTACGACTTTCTCAAAACGAGAAAACCAACCAGGAGAACCAGTTCCAAGATTGATCAGCAGTCCATGATGCTCTCCTGGATCATTCTTGTGGCTAATGGCAATTGGTGTTGTTGGTACATCTTCCAGCTTGTGGGGAAGAAATGAGGATGGCTTATATGACCATAACTGTGTACTTAAATGTTCTGAGACTGCTGCTTCAGGCGTATGTAGTAGTACAGTAAGGCCCTGCTGAAAGGCCTTTTCAGTCAACTGGCAAGCCAGTATTAATGCGGTATTAAAATCGCCGTTAATACGGTAAAAATTAACACTGGTCATGATGTGATCTGATCCACCAGGAATTGAGTCAGGAGTGGGACAGGGCGGCCGGTAGCCCCTTTGTTTGCTCCGCTATTCCAGGCAGTTCCTGCTATATCCAAATGTGCCCAGTGGTAGTCTTTGGTAAAACGACCCAGGAAACAGGCCGCAGTAATTGTTCCGGCTGCACGGCCACCGATATTTGCCATGTCAGCAAAATTACTTTTTAGCTGCTTGTCGTATTCTTTCCAAAGAGGCAAGCGCCAAACTCTATCACCGCTGGTTTGTCCGGCCGTTTCCAGTGTTGCTGCGAGGGCATCATTATTACTCAGGAGTCCGGTAGCATGACTGCCAAGAGCCATCACGCAAGCACCTGTTAGTGTGGCAATGTCGACGACACTTTTTGGCTTAAATCGTCCAGCATAGGTGAGGGCATCACACAGAATAAGGCGGCCTTCAGCGTCGGTATTAAGAATTTCAATGGTTTGTCCAGACATGCTTTTGACAATATCACCGGGTTTGGTGGCTTTTCCGCCGGGCATATTTTCTACTGCTGGAATAATGCCCACCACATTGAGTGCCAGGTTGGTTTCAATCAATGCAGTAAAGGTTCCCAGAACACTGGCAGCGCCACACATGTCGTACTTCATTTCATCCATGGCAGCGCCAGGCTTAAGACTGATGCCACCTGAATCAAAGGTGACGCCTTTACCAACCAACACCACAGGTTTATCACCTTTTTTCGTACCGGTGTATTCCAGCACAATAAGTTTTGCAGGCTGCTCTGTACCTGCTGTAACGGAGAGCAGTGAATGCATCCCTAGTGCTTTCATTTGTTTCTCATCTAATACTTTACAGCTTAGGCGGGGGTGTTTTTTAGCAAGTTTTTTTGCCTGGATTGCAAGGTATGAGGGTGTACAGATATTGCCAGGTAGATCGCCCAATTCGCGTGATACATTGACTCCATTGGCAACGGCTTTGCCTAGGTTGAGTTGTTGTTTGAGCTGTTCCAACCCCTTGCGAGATGACTGTGCCAGAGTAATTTGTTTCAGTGATGAGAATTTTTTATCTTTAGCTTTGAAGGGATTGAACAGGTAGTTCGCTTCACCTAACTGGCGGGCTAACTGCTGAGCTTGCCAAGCGTTGTCACGGCCATCGACTTCAATGCCCTCAAGGGATATACAGGAATTTTTGATAGGCAGTTTGGTCAGTTTTCCCGCTAAATTTTTGGTGAGTGTTAAAAATAATTGTTCATCCAATATTTTAGTGCCACTGCCAAGAATGAGTAATCGTGTTGCAGCAAGTCCTTTGGGCTCGTTAATCAGTACCGAGCTGCCCAGCGTTTCTTTAATATCACCCTTTTTTTGTAATCTTGAGAGTAAACCGCCTGTGGCGCTGTCTACTGAATTCCATGCATTAGATTTTTGAACAGTGTTATTCTCTGTTCTGCCGTTAAGGGTGATGACAAGGCAGTCAGTTTTCTTGGTCAGCAGGTTGCAAGCGACGGCAGTAAAGTCCATGGGGTCTCCAAAGGTTAACTAGAACATAGTTGAGCGGGGCATATACTTAACGAGACAAGTTCGATGTAAATCGGGATAATTGTCTGAATATAAATTTGTGCTCACCGAAGCATAACAGGAATCTTTCTATTGCTCATTTTTCGTTACATTACCCGTGACCTATTGTCCTCCACATTTGCTGTTTGTACTGTATTGTTGATGATTATCATTAGTGGCCGCTTCGTTAAATATCTGGCTCAAGCAGCAGCAGGTGAATTGGATGCGGGTATCCTTCTTGCTGTCATTGGCTATCGTCTCCCCGGTTTTCTCGAATTAATTTTACCCCTGGCTTTCTTTTTAGGGGTGTTGTTGGCTTATGGTCGCCTTTATGTACAAAACGAAATGACAGTGATGATGGCCTGTGGAATGAGCCAGCTCAGGTTGGTTGTTTACACACTGATTCCCGCATTGATGGTGGCATTATTGGTAGCCTGGTTAAGTTTTGATATTGGTCCTTCTGGATTGCGTAAGGCTGAGGCATTACTCACCGCGCAGAAGGAGAGAGGTGAATTGGATGGCATGGCGGCCAGTCATTTTTATCCACTTCAAGGTGGCAAAGGGGTTACCTATGCGGAAGAAGTGAATGAAGATGGACTGATGAAGGATGTATTTCTGGCTGAAAATAATCCAGAGGCTGAGGATGGTAAGCAGTTAGTGTTGGTGGTTGCTGAAACAGGTCGCCAGCATCGATCGGAGTCGGGTAAATCAGGTTATCTGGTGCTGGAAAAGGGATATCGTATTCAGGGCGTTCCGGGGCGTGCTGATTATCAAATTACTCGTTTTGAGGAGTATGGCCAACGCTTGAGTAAACCTAAAAAGAGAGGTCGCCGAGATAAAGCTGACGCACTGTCGACAAGAGATTTAATGGCTTCAGACAAACTTACTCATGTGGCTGCCTTACAATGGCGATTTTCTGTACCTATTCTTGTATTGATTGTCACGCTAATAGCGATTCCTCTTAGCAAAACGGATCCTCGGCAAGGACGGTTTGGTAAAATGTTGCCGGCCATATTGCTCTATGTGATTTATCTTGTGATGTTAAATGGCGCTCGTGGCGCAGTAGAAGATGGCAAAATTTCTTCGAGCTTGGGTTTGTGGTGGGTACACGTCTTGTTTTTGTTTATTGCTGTATTTTTGTTATTTTTACCTACGATGAAGCAGCGGTTTAAACGGCAGAAAACTGTTGGAGTTTAGGGATGATAAAAATTCTGGGTCTGTCTTTATGTGTGAGAAGTAGATGAGACGTTTGACGGGATATATTGCAACCTCCGTATTGGGATCTATCGCTTTAGTGTTGCTAGTGATTGTGGCTCTGGACGCTATTGGTGCCATTATTGATGGTACGGGTGATGTTTCTAAGGATTACACGTTTAATCAAGTGATGATCTATGTGGCCCTAACCATTCCTGGGCGTATATACGAACATATCCCCATGGCGGCATTAACGGGATGCCTGATTGGCTTGGGTGCGTTGGCAAACAACTCGGAATTAGTCGTGATGCGTGCTGCGGGGGTCTCCGTTCTACGTATAGTCTGGTTGGTGCTTCGCCCTATCCTTGTATTGGTTGTTGTCGGTGCATTGTTTGGTGAATACGTGGTTCCCTACACCGATCAGTATGCCGAAAGTCGTCGTATGCTTTTAAAAGGCGGCAAAACAGCACAGGAGTCAGTGAGTGGCTTCTGGAATAAAGAAGGCAATGAGTTTATGCACTTTAATGCCGTCTACCCTGGTGGCGTATTGTTTGGCGTTACCCGCTATCAATTTGATGATAATCATGTGCTGTTAGAGTCCAGCTTTGCGGGCAGAGCTTCTTATCAAGGAGAATACTGGGTAGAAGAGCTCGGTGCAGTGACACATTTTTTTGGAGACCATACGGAGGTTAGTACCTTTATTACTCGTGACTGGAAGACAGACTTGTCTCCTGAACTGCTAAGTTTAGTGGTATTACCTCCTGAGTCTTTGGCGATGAAAGGGCTTCACCAGTACAGCAATTATTTGAATGACCAAGGGCAGGATGCTTCCAAATATGAATTGGTGTTTTGGCGGAAAGCACTACAACCGTTGACCATTATCAGTTTGGTGTTAGTTGCTATTTCATTTGTCTTTGGTCCCTTGCGACAGGTCACCATGGGTTATCGTATTTTTGCCGGTGTAGTGGTGGGGCTGGTATTTAGGACCAGCCAGGATCTACTGGGGCCTGCCAGTATTGTTTTTGGCTTCTCTCCGCTATTGGCAGTTGTGTTCCCTGCCGCTCTTTGTTGTTTGGTCGGGATTGTGTTGCTACGCAGAGCGTCCTGATTTTCTTTCAGCTGAAGGGCTCTCTTTTAAAGAATAGCCCCCCCCTCAATATCTTTTAAAGTGGCGAGTCTATTTTAAGCGGCAGGCCTATTAGTGATAAGCCTGCCCCGAAGAGTTCACGAGCTGTTTTTCTTGTTAGATTTATTCTTAGGTAATAAAACGACTTTGGTATTGCTGTAAATATCGTGTAGGCAGTCACCGTTTTTGTCAAAGATGCACCAAAGATAGCCAATGCCCAGTATGGCCAGTGAAAAGGGTGCAAAAATACAACGTAGCCAGCATTCTTTCCAGGTAGGCTGCAATTGACTACGGCTTTGTAGTTGTAGTCGCCAGGACTTCATTCCCAGAGTTTGCCCTGTACGGCGCCAGCACCAGACATAGAATAAGGCATAGAAAAACCATAAGCCAAGAACAATAATAACCTGAAGAACATTGCCGGGCGGCTGCATGGTGTCCTCCCCGATCAAAATCCTCAGTAGGAGAACAATAACCCCATAGGCAAAACTGATGCCCATAAGCAGAAAGGCATCGTAGATCATTGCCATTAGTCGACGAAGTAGGCTGGCAGGTAGAAGGGGTTGTTCAGTATGAATGTCCAAGCGAGATACTCTTTAAGTGGCATGTACAAGTGACATGGCAATAATATTAGTGGCTAGTCATCAGTAGCTAGTCGTACGCAGCCCATAAAGCTATTGGTTAGTTGAATGATCTAATTTTTATAGGTTTGGGCTGGCGGGGGGGATTCTACCAAAAAACTGTGCGATTCCGAATTCGTAAGTTAGGCCAACTTTCAATTCATCAGTTTTCAGTCGTAAGTCGTAGTTCGCTTCCCCTGAAAAAGAACCTCAGTCATCGATATCTGGAAAATATTTACTCTTGAAGCGCTCCTTGCGCTGAGAGCCAAAAAATTATGTTAACCCTTTTTTTAAGAATACTTTAATAGGCCTTGCTGCCATGAACAATTTCATCGTTTAGATGGTTTTCAACCCATGGGTAATTGAGTTCTCGATGGGCAGTATTGTGGTATTGATGTCGCAATGCATTGGTACGCTCAACATATTGCGTATTCTTAAGTGGACTAAAAAAATAGCTAAGGTGAATGGCAGACAAAAAAAAGGCCACCAAAAGGTGACCTCTGTAACTGAAGGCCACTGGGAAGTAGCCTGTTGTACAAATTGCTCATAAAGAGCAGGGGATAAAAACTAATCTTTTATATCGTCATTTCATGTAAAAATGACATAACTAAATAGTTACGCAGCAGCTTGTTCTTTTTTAGCAGCAGGTTTGCGAGTAGTCGTTTTTGTCTTTGGTGCTGGATTTACTGCTTTTTCAGTCGCTGCAAGCTTGGATACTACTTCAATCAACCCTTCCAGCTTGGCATTTAGCTCTTCCAATTTTTCATCATTACTAGAAGTGGAAAAGGAAGGTATGGTTAATTTGGTAGCTACTTTTTCACGAATTTCTTCTATACGGGCACTGACGTTCAGGTTTATACCTTCTTTGCGAAGAGTTTGGCCTTGTTCTTTGAGCTTTTTGCCTTGGGCTTTCAGTTTTTGCCCTTTCTCTTTTAGCTTATCGCCGGTTTTATCAATCGTACTTTTTGCTTCGGCTTCAATCTTGGTGCCTTGCTCAACCAAGCCGTCGAAAAAGAGACGTGTTTTGTCATTCATTTTATCGTAGCCATCTTGCAAGTTGTTCAGTCCATGGCCATAAGCTCCAAGCCCAGCAAGCCAGATTTTGCGAGCCAGTTCTTCTGTCTTATCAATAGCATTCTTGATATCAGCCATAGTAGTATCTCCATAAATGATTGGGTTGGAGGGGGTTATCTCCGAATCTGTCATGTACAGTAAGTAAAATTTTTAGAAAAAGCATACTAATACAAGCTTTTTTTCAAAAAACTTAAATTTTATTTGAAGATTTTTAATATGGTTATGAAACGGCGAGACGTTATTCTTGAAGTAAGCTTGGTGTTATTTAATCAAGAAGGTGAAGCTAATTTATCTGCTGTTGATATTGCGAATGAGCTAGATATCAGCCCAGGTAATCTGTATTACCACTTCAAAGGAAAAGAAGAAATTATTGCGGCGCTCTATGAGCGGTTTGAAATAGGTGTAATGACATTGTTGGAAGATGCGAAGGAGGCTGGTGATACTTTGGAAGAGCACTGGCTGCATTTGTATGTGCTTCTTGAACACCTTTATAACTACCGATTTTTCTTTCGAAATATCACCGACCTGTTGCAAAAATACTCTGTTATCGAGGTGCGGTTTCGCCGCCTTATCGAACAACAATATCAGTCAATTCGTACCATGTTATTTACGCTATTGAATGAAAATATACGGCTTTCGGATAATAGCTTGTCTAAAAATACCGTTGATGAATTGGCTGATAATATGATGTTGATTTATACACATTGGTTTGAGTTTCAGAATTTAAGAAAACGACAACTAAATCAGCATGAATTTATTCAAAGCGCCATATTGCAAATAATGGCCTTATTGGCTCCATATATGGGCGATCAGCAAAGGCAATTTATGATTGAGTGTAATTCACTCTATCAGCGAGACCGGCAGGACTAACTTCAGTGTTAAGTCATTGATCTAAAATGGCCCTTTAAAGGCTAGACCAGTGAGTGAAACAGCGCTAGCATCTAGGGCGCTCTAGGTAGTTTAAGCGTTCCAGGTCGTCATGTTGTTTATAGCCTTATAACATCAGGCTTTCTTTGCCAAAACCTGAAAGTAATGGATCGCCTGCTGAAATAGTTGGATGCTGTTTTGGTGACCCCTGTATAACGATAATGATAAGAGGTAGGTTGATGAGCCATATTCAAATTCGAAGACATCATAATATGGATGAAGTGCACTTGCGTACCATGACGGAGGAACTTGGCCAGAAGCTAAAGGCTAAGTTTGGTGGTGAGTATCATTTAGAGGAAAATATTGTTCACTACACATACCACAGTGCTGATGCCAAAGTGAGTTTTAATGAGACCACAGTAAGTGTTGATGTGAAGCTAGGCCTGTTAATGATGGCATTCAAGGGAATGATTGAGTCTGAGGTTAACAACTACTTGGATGAACATGTTACTTGATGTAAGGGTATGAATGAGTCTTCATTGAAATAAAAATGCCCGTATTTTGCGGGCATTTTTATTGTCTGTTCTGAAGTCTTCTTGCGATTGGGTGTTAGAGACTGCGTGGGTGCTCCAGCCTAAGGGGAGTTTGTGTTGGCTTTGTAAGCACGGTCGCTTCACTTGTGCATCCAAATTGCTCCTGACGCCACAATTTGTTGTACAAATAAAAATGCCCACCTAAAAAGGCGGGCATCTATATTTGGTACCAGAGGCCGGACTGATGCCAATAGCCTAAGGGCCATTGTCACTTCCTGCGGAAGCGCTGTCGCTTCGCTCAAGCGCCCAAATTGCTCCTGCGGTCTCAATTTGTCGAACCGGGGTGCTGTTTCTCGCCGACCGCTGAGGACACAAATAAAAAAACCCTACCTAAAAAGGCAGGGTTTTATTTATTTGGTACCAGAGGCCGGACTCGAACCGGCACGCTTTTAAGGGCGGGGGATTTTGAATCCCCTGTGTATACCAATTTCACCACTCTGGCACAGGAGCGCGATTATAGCAGTGGTTTTTGCAGAATCAAGAAAGTTAAGTGGACTATTGTTTGGCAATACTGGTTATGGTGCTTTATTTCTATTACCCTTGCGGCCTTTTCATACCGTAGCCCGTAATCTATAGCCCGTTATGCGTCGAGAACAGTTTCATTACCATTTGCCAGAAGAATTGATAGCACGGCAGCCAACGGCTGAGCGTCGTGGTAGCAAAATGCTAGTGTTGGATGCCAAAAATGGAGAGATAGAGCATAAGAGCTTTCCTGATATTGCGTCTCTGGTGCGGCCTGGCGATCTAATGGTGTTTAATAATACYCGAGTGATTCCGGCACGTTTATTTGGTCAAAAAGAGACGGGTGGAAAGATAGARCTGTTGGTGGAGCGGTTGCTCGATGAGCACAGAGTACTAGCACATATTAAAGCGAGCAAGTCACCCAAGCCCGGTACACGTCTTTATTTTGATGGTGATATAAAGGCTGAAGTAGAAGGTCGTGAAGGTGATCTGTTTCTCGTTCATTTTACCGAAGATCAAAATGTACTAGAAATCCTGGAGTCCAAAGGCCATATGCCTTTACCTCCTTATATTGATCGCCCGGACGATGCTTCAGACCGTGAACGTTACCAGACTGTTTATGCTGAAAAGCCTGGTGCTGTTGCGGCCCCAACAGCAGGTCTACATTTTGATCAGGAGATACTGGACCAGCTCAGCCAGTCGGGTGTAGATATGGCTTATGTCACCCTTCATGTGGGCGCGGGCACCTTTCAGCCCGTACGGGCTGAAAATATTTATGATCATGTGATGCATTCAGAAGTTATTGATGTACCGGAATCCGTGTGCCAACAAGTGATGGCAACTCGTAAGCGGGGTGGCAGGGTGATTGCTGTGGGAACTACCAGTGTCCGYTGCCTTGAGAGCGCKGCTGCTGATGGCGRYATCAAACCYATGCAGGGAGATACYRACATCTTTATTTAYCCYGGGTATGAATTTAAGGTGGTGGATGCGTTGGTGACAAACTTTCATTTGCCAGAGTCTACGTTGCTGATGCTTGTCAGTGCATTTTCTGGYTACTCCCGAATGATGAATGCTTACAGTGAAGCAGTAGCACAGCGATATCGGTTTTTCAGTTATGGCGATGCGATGTTTTTAACACGAAACCCTAAAGCTTGTGAGGACTTGCCCCAATGAGTCGTAAATGTTTTATGTCCTTTGAATTGGACACCACAGATGGCAAGGCGCGTAGAGGGCGATTGCAATTTCCTCGCGGCACGGTTGAAACMCCAGCCTTTATGCCAGTGGGAACCTGCGGCACCGTAAAAGGTATGTTGCCTCGTGATGTGGAAGCCATCGGTGCACAAATCATTCTGGGTAATACTTTCCACCTGATGTTGCGACCTGGCACGGAAGTGATAATGGAGCATAGCCCTAAGCCACACAGCTGTCTTAAACCAGAGCAAAAAGGCACATTACATGATTTCATGCAGTGGCAAGGCCCCATTCTTACGGATTCCGGTGGCTTCCAAGTCTTTAGTTTGGGCGAAATTCGTAAAATTACGGAGGCAGGGGTGTCTTTCCGCTCCCCTATTGATGGTAGCAAGGTATTTTTAGACCCGGAGACCTCAATACAAGTGCAACGGGAGTTAGGTGCCGATGTTGTCATGATCTTTGACGAATGTACGCCGTACCCGGCTACAGAAAAAGAAGCGAARACTTCTATGGAGTTATCCCTTCGCTGGGCYRARCGCAGYAAGCAAGCCCATGGTGAYAGYYCTTCTGCACTGTTTGGTATTGTTCAGGGCGGTATGTATGAGGATTTGCGTGAAGTGTCTTTAGCGGGTCTTGAGGGCATTGGTTTTGATGGTTATGCCATTGGCGGTCTTTCGGTAGGTGAGCCAAAAGAAGATATGCTYAGAGTGCTGGATACCTTGCCACCCAAAATGCCTCAGAATAAACCGCGCTATTTAATGGGCGTGGGTAAACCTCAGGATATTCTGGAAGCGGTAAAGCGTGGCATTGATATGTTYGATTGTGTAATWCCGACACGAAATGCTCGTAATGGGCATTTGTTTACCAGCTCTGGTGTGGTCAAAATTAAAAATGCAGTGCATCGGCATGATACGGGTCCGYTGGACACAAATTGTGACTGTTATACCTGTGAGAATTTTAGCCGTGCTTATCTGCATCATTTRGAAAAGTGTGGAGAGATGCTTGGTGCCCAGCTTAATACCATTCACAACTTGCGTTATTACCAGACTTTGATGACGGATATTCGTCTAGCAATTGTAGAGCATCGGCTGGATGACTTTTCTGATCAGTTTTATCAGCAGCAAGGTATAGARCCAYCYAAATGACATGCTGGTGATGTTCTTRTGTGATTGTATRYGTCGTANTRYAGAGCACANAAAAWATGGACTTGAGAAACACATAAATGCCCATATATAYCACYGTAGMTAATAATTTCTTTGGATTCTGACAAGAARCCKAATTTTAAGCCTATAATGCGACGCTTTATTGGCCGGGATACAACATAAGAACAGTCAAATGAACCATTATCCTTTGTGGAAATACCTGCTTATTCTTCTCATCATTTCTTTGGGTGCGGTCTATGCTTCGCCCAATTTTTATGCGCCTGACCCTGCCATTCAGGTGTTGGGTAAAAGCAGCGGAATGATAATTGATCAACCGTTGATGGAAAAAATAACAGGGGCGTTAAGCGAGTCTGGAATTGAATACTTTGGTGAAGAGATCAATGGTGAAAATGGCCTGATTCGTTTGAAAGAGCGCGAGCAGCAGTTGTCGGCCAAGGATRTTATTCAGCGGGCATTAGGATCGRATTATATTGTTGCGTTAAATCTGGCRCCGACCACCCCTGATTGGTTAGCAAGGCTGGGGGCTGCGCCCATGAAGTTGGGGTTAGATCTTAGTGGTGGCGTGCACTTTTTGCTTGAAGTGAATACCGATGAGATCGTAGATAAACGTATGGAAACGATGGTGCGCGAAGTGCGTAGTGCTATGCGGGAAGAAAAGCTGCGTTATCACTCGGTAAAACTGGTGGATAAAARGGTCATAGTCAGCGCYTTCAAAACAGAAGAAGARCGAGAYCAGGCAAGCAGTATTTTCCGTAGAAAATTTGGTGGCGTGAGCCGKCAGCTCAGTGAAGAAAATGGTTTGTTTGTTGTTCGTTCCGAGATGCTTGAATCGGCAATCAAAGAGATTGAGGATTACGCYGTTAATCAGAATTTGACAACATTACGTAACCGCGTAAATGAACTRGGYGTATCGGAGCCTATTGTTCAGCGTCAGGGTCGCAATCGRGTGGTCGTTGAATTGCCCGGTGTTCAGGATACCGCTGCGGCTAAAAATATTATTGGTAAAACTGCTAATCTGGAATTTCGGTTAGAAGCCAAGAAAGGTTCGGCTAGTCGCGAAAAATTTGCGTTCAGTGATCCRGMAACTCGTCCKCGAGATGCTTTTTTGGAACGGTCTGTCGTCATCACAGGCAATCATGTGTCTGATGCTAAAACTGAATTTGATGAGAATGGRTTTCCCCAAGTAAGTATTTCGTTGAACAGTGACGGGGGTGCCAGAATGCACCGTATCTCCCGTAAGAATATAGGCCGACGTTTGGGTGTGTTGTTTATTGAATACAAGACACGGGTCGAGTACAGCACCGATGAAAATGGTGAGCAGGTGGAGACATCTGAACGCTATGTAGAAAAGAAAATTATTAGCTTGGCGACGATTCAAAGTGCTTTGGGTGTTTCTTTCCGAATTACCGGTTTAGATAATCCACGCGAGGCGTCCGAGCTTGCATTGTTATTGAGAGCGGGGGCATTAGCTGCTCCCATGTACTTTGTGGAAGAGCGCACTATTGGYCCATCTCTGGGTGCAGAAAATGTTAGCYTGGGYATYAARTCAGTCACTATTGGCATGCTRCTGGTTCTAGCCTTTATGTTTGTGTATTACAAAGTTTTTGGATTATTTGCCAATCTTGCATTGTCCCTAAAYCTGGTTATTTTGGTGGCGGTGATGTCAATGYTGGGGGCTACACTGACGTTGCCGGGTATAGCCGGTATTGTGCTGACCGTTGGTATGGCGGTGGATGCYAATGTGTTAATTTTCTCYCGCATCAAAGAGGAGCTGGCCAATGGCTTGCCTCCGCAGTCAGCTATTAATRCAGGGTACGATCGGGCCTTTACTTCAATTRTTGATGCCAAYCTCACAACCTTGATCGTTGCCGTTATTCTTTACGCCATTGGCTCTGGTCCGGTGCAGGGTTTTGCGGTCACGCTATCTATCGGTATTTTGACCTCCATGTTTACGGCTATTGTAGGAACCCGCGCTATGGTGAATTTGACTTACGGTAACCGTACCATCAACAAGGTTTGGATTTAGGAGCTGGCCATGACGACAAAAAAGATTATTGATTTTATGGGCCAGCGTAAGTTGGCAGCCGCTTTTTCCATCTTTCTGATTATTGGCTCCATTGTCTCCCTTGCCTCTAATGGGYTGGTGYTRGGGYTRGACTTTACKGGAGGRACTCAGATTGAGGTGGGTTACCAACAGCCAGCGGATATAGCTAATATYCGTTCCCAGTTATCAACRGCYGGATTTGATAACCCYGTTGTTGTTCAYTTTGGYTCWGAGCGWGATGTRCTTATTCGTTTRCAGGGTAARCCCGAGKYGGGGTTATCTGAYAGTGTATTGAAAGCTYTAGGTAAYGGTGAKCAAGGTRTTGACCTYCGKCGGGTTGATTAYGTGGGGCCGCAAGTAGGTGAAGAGCTTCGCGAAGATGGMGGCCTTGGTATGTTGGCTGCTCTGGCCATTGTTATGCTGTATGTCACCATACGTTTTCAATACAAGTTCTCTTTGGGTGCGGTTGTAGCGTTGGTTCATGATGTCATTATTACTTTGGGGTTTTTCTCAATTATCGGCCTGGAGTTTGATCTGACGGTRTTGGCTGCGGTGTTGGCTGTGGTGGGTTAYTCCCTTAACGATACGATAGTTGTCTCTGACCGAATACGGGAAAAYTTTAGGCTATTGCGAGTTGCTGATRCTAAGKCTGTCATTAACGAGTCTTTAACCCAAACCYTGGGGCGTACATTAATTACTTCATTTACGACATTGTTAGTGTTGCTTGCGTTGCTCTTTTTYGGYGGYGAATTAATCCATAATTTYGCCATYGCCTTAATCGTTGGTGTTTTTGTTGGTACTTACTCATCAATTTATGTGGCGGCTAATATGTTGCTTGCCTTGGGTATGACCCGAGAAGATTTATTACCACCGGAGAAGGAAGGTGCTGAGTTTGATGGTTTGCCTTGAGGATTGTTGGGCTCATTGATGAAAACGTCGCTTTATGCGGCGTTTTTTTATTCCCCTTTCGATAGGCCTGTTGGCTGGAAAATAATGAGTTATCGCCAGTATTCCCAGGCTACCAATACCTTTTCAGGGTACCAATAYTTTCCATAACTACCATTATATCGGGCCAGGGCATTYGTYAGGTGTCCCTTTTCTTTGTCCAGRTAGTATTTCARAATCGTACAGCCRTAGCGTAAATTAGTATCAAYATCCATRAGGTTGTCATCRGGGCGRCCAATTTCATTTTTCCAAAAAGGCATCACCTGCATCATGCCTCGTGCTCCCACACGGGATAAAGCGTAGGGATCGAATCGGCTTTCAATTTGAATAACGGCCAAGACAATTTCTGGCGAGAGTTTCGCATGAGTAGCTGCTTTATGAATCCGTCTTAACAGGTTCAGGCGTTTTTCTTCATCTTTTATATACCGCTTAAGCTGACCTGATTTAGATACCAGCCAGACTTCTGCGTCAAACCGATCTTCAAAGCTGTCAGACTGCTCTATCGTTTGCTTTAGCAGGGATAGCAGTTCCTGATTCTTTTCCTTTTCCTCTTCTGCCATAGTAGGCAAGCAAAGTACTAATAGAGTACATAGCCATCCAGTGGCCACCCACTTGGTTAACCGTGCTTTGCCTGTGTCTTTAAATATTCGATAACTCATTAATTTCTTAGCAGCCTGATTTGATTATGGAACAACCAAATATCAACATTCATTTTTTAGAAAYTCAAGAAYCTCKRCYARWGGAATATCYYGRTTTTCTGATTCCCKGCGATGACGGTATTCCACAACACCTTTTTCCAGACCTCTATCKCCGATAACAATACGGTGAGGAATYCCCATAAGTTCGACGTCTGCCAACATGCCRCCYAGTCTAGCTTTTGCTTGATCCATAAATAACACATCTACCCCTGAGTCTAGTAGTTCGGTATAGAGCTTCTCGCAGGTTTCGCGAACCTGTTCCGATTTATGCATATTTATGGGGACAAGGGCTACTTGAAATGGTGCCAAAGCCTCTGGCCAAAGGATGCCTTTGTCATCATTGTTTTGCTCAATGGCAGCGGCAACGACTCGGCTGACCCCAATGCCGTAGCAACCCATTAGCATAGGCTGCTCTCGGCCTTGCTCGTTAAGTACTCGAGCATTCATGGCTTCGCTATACTTGGTGCCCAACTGAAAAATATGACCAACTTCTATGCCACGCTTAATGTTCAGGGTACCTTTGCCGTCAGGGCTTGGATCACCCTGTACTACGTTGCGGATGTCTTCTACCCGAGACAGAGGGCAGTCACGCTCCCAGTTTACGCCAGTTAGGTGAACACCCTCTTTGTTAGCGCCGCAGGCAAAGTCAGCCAAATGTGCTGCGGAGCGATCGACAATAACAGGAATATCCAGTCCCACAGGACCCAGTGACCCAACACTACAGCCCAGCTGTTGTTTGACTTGTTCTTCGCTGGCAAAGGTCAATGGTGATGCAACCCCGCTGAGTTTTTCAGCTTTAAGATCATTTAATTCGTGATCTCCACGGAGCACCAGAGCAATGAGTGGGTTAGATTCTACGTCTGTAGATTCGTCTTCAGTTTCGGCTAACACAATTAATGTTTTGGCTATTTGGGTGTTGTCCATGTTGAGGAATTTACTCACGTCCTCAATACTGTGTTGGTTGGGTGTTGCAACCTCCGTAGATTGCATGGTGGCTTCGGGGCGTTCACTCACAGGTGCCAGAGCTTCAGCCATTTCAACGTTAGCAGCAAARTTACTKTCTGTRGAAAAGGCGATRTCGTCTTCTCCAGAGTCAGCCAATACATGAAATTCATGTGAGTGGCTGCCACCAATACTKCCTGTGTCAGCGAGTACAGGTCTAAAGTCGAGTCCCATACGTTGGAAAATCGTAGAGTAGGCTTGGTACATGATCTCGTAGGTTTGATTCAGGCTTTCCTGGGACACATGAAAGGAATAAGCATCTTTCATCAGAAATTCTCTGGACCGCATAATGCCAAAGCGAGGGCGTATTTCGTCCCGAAACTTGGTTTGAATTTGATAAAAACTAGCGGGTAGCTGTTTATAACTACGAATTTCATTACGCACTAAATCGGTRATAACTTCTTCATGGGTTGGYCCCARACAAAAAGCACGGTCATGTCTATCTTTAATCCGTAGAAGCTCTGGTCCATATTGTTCCCAGCGACCCGACTCTTTCCATAGCTCGGAGGGCTGGATCACAGGCATCAGTACTTCCTGAACACCCGCTTTGTTCATTTCTTCTCGAACAATGGCCTCTGCTTTGCGTAAYACACGCAGGCCCATGGGCAACCAACTGTATAGYCCCGCGGCCAATTTTCGAATCATGCCTGAACGCARCATCAGCTGGTGGCTGATGACTTCYGCATCGGCGGGTGTTTCTTTTTGGGTGGCAATGAGAAATCGGCTGGCTCGCATAGTCTATTCTTTCTGTTAGAGGTTAATATTAAAAGTTGGTGATGAGTGTAAAAGACGTTATTTTACGGTGGTCATTTCTTTTGGTACAGGACTTCGAGTACAAGACTTTTATTTTAGGGTCGGTAGTTTGGGGTCATAGGTATATTAGTTTAGAGTCAGAGGTATATAAATGTTTGAGCTTCACCCYAGGTTGGCAGCGGATACCCTTATCGTGGGTGAATTTAAGTTGTCACAGTTATTAATCCATCGCGATGCCAACTACCCGTGGTTTATTTTAGTGCCMAAAAGGCCCGATGTGATGGAGATTTATCATTTGTCAGAGGAAGACAGAATACAAYTGATGGTTGAGTCATGYATGTTGGCCGAAGCTCTGGTCGATGTGTTTTCACCGGACAAAATTAAYATHGCBACVYTGGGBAATATRGTBCCTCAGYTACATATGCACCATGTGGCACGTTATAAAASTGATGGYGCATGGCCAAAYCCTATTTGGGGSGCACAGCCTGCTYTGGATTATCGGCAGGAGRATCTTCAGCACCGTATTGAWTCTRTGGYMRGTGTGTTGGTAGGTGGCAGTTTCACGGYTGCCTAATCCGTGTTTTGAGTRATTCTGTTGTCATTCGTTTGTTCTTATCCTTTTTTGTYCTGAATCGCAGCAGTGATGGGTTGTATCCATCCTTCTAGCACYCGTTTTCATGGGGTATAATGCCCGCCTTTTGCTTATGTAGATGAAAGATAGGCTGGAAAATKCCAGAAAGCATTYTGTAGGTTCMACTGTCGAACCTCGATTGATCAATACGGGAAGAAAYAATGCGTACAACTTATTGCGGTGTTCTKGGTGCTGAGAACATTGATCAGGAAATTACACTCTGTGGTTGGGTAGACCGTCGTCGTGACCATGGTGGAGTAATCTTTATTGACCTTCGYGACCGCGAAGGAATCGTTCAAGTRGTTTTTGACCCTGATGGTGGYGAGCACTTTGAGCGTGCRGATACTGTGCGCAGTGAATATGTATTGCAGGTGAAAGGAAAAGTTCGTGCYCGTACACCTGAAACYGTCAATGCTGAGATGCCTACTGGTGARATCGAAGTTTACGGTCTAGAGTTGGTTGTTYTGAACACCTCTGAGACACCRCCATTTCCTCTGGATGAACACAATAAAGTGGGCGAAGACGTTCGCTTAAAATACCGTTATATGGATTTACGTCGCCCTGAAATGCTAAAAAACCTGCGTTTCCGTTCTGAGGTAACCACCATAATCCGTAACTATCTTGACGAACATGGCTTTCTGGATATCGAAACACCGATATTAACCCGTGCCACCCCTGAAGGTGCAAGGGACTATCTGGTACCAAGTCGTACTCATGAGGGTAAATTCTTTGCACTACCCCAGTCACCACAACTGTTTAAGCAGTTATTAATGGTGTCTGGTATAGATCGTTACTATCAAATTGCCAAATGCTTCCGTGATGAGGATTTACGAGCTGACCGCCAGCCTGAGTTTACTCAAGTGGATGTGGAGCTCTCTTTTACCTCCGAAGAAGAGATCATGGCCATTAACGAAGATATGATCCGTTCAGTATTTCAAACAGCGTTGGATGTTGACCTCGGCGACTTTCCTCGTATGKCTTACAGCGAAGCAATGGATCGGTTTGGTAGTGATAAACCAGATTTAAGAATTCCATTAGAGYTGGTAGAAATCAAAGACCTGATGGCAGACGTCGACTTTAARGTGTTTTCTGGCCCAGCCAATGACCCGAAAGGTCGGGTAACGGCRTTAAGAGTGCCGGGCGGTAGCAGCATTAGTCGTAAGAAAATTGATGGTTACACAAAGTTTGTCAGCATCTAYGGTGCMAGAGGCCTMGCYTATATTAARGTCAACGATAAAGAYGATTTGGAAGAAGGCCTGCAATCGCCGATTGTAAAATTCCTGCCCAACGAAGTRCGTGGYGCCATTCTTGAGCGCACCGGTGCAGAAAATGGTGATTTGATATTCTTTGGTGCTGATAAGGGCAAAATTGTATCTGAAGCTCTGGGCGCGTTGCGTTGTAAATTGGGTGCCGACCTTGATCTGTACACCTGTGACTGGGCTCCGCTTTGGGTTGTTGACTTCCCCATGTTTGAGGAGACCAGCGACGGCAACTGGACATCCCTGCATCATCCATTTACACGTCCAGCTTGTACCCCAGAAGAGCTGGAGAAGGACCCAGAAAATGCGCTGTCCCTGGCCTATGACATGGTGCTGAATGGTACCGAGCTAGGCGGTGGTTCTATTCGTATTCACAATCCGGACATGCAAGCTTCAGTATTCCACGTGCTGGGTATCAGCGATGAAGAGGCCGATGAAAAATTTGGCTTCCTTGTTGAGGCGCTGAGCTACGGTTGCCCTCCCCATGGTGGGTTGGCATTTGGTTTGGATCGCCTGATTATGTTGATGACAGGCAGTGAATCTATTCGCGATGTAATTGCCTTCCCTAAAACTCAGACGGCAGCTTGTGTACTGACCAATGCCCCAGGATCAGTGGACAACAAACAATTACGCGAGCTGAATATTAAGTTGCGTGAAAAACCGGCAAGCGAGAAGCCTGCTGAAGAGAAGTAATTAATTAGCATCTGCTTCCAGTTTATGGTGTTGACTGCACAGTGATTTTAGAGGTATCCAAATGGCGGGTCATAGTAAATGGGCCAATATCAAGCACCGTAAAGCAGCTCAAGATGCCAAGCGGGGCAAGGTTTTTACCAAATTAATTCGTGAGCTGGTGGTAGCCGCTAAAGCGGGCGGCCCTAACCCTGATGATAACCCTCGCCTACGTGCAGCGGTGGATAAAGCACTGGGTGCCAACATGAAACGGGATACCGTAGATAAAGCGGTTGCTCGGGGTGCCGGTGCCGGCGAAGGTGATAACTACGATGAGATCACCTACGAAGGTTATGGTGTCGGTGGCATCGCTGTCTTAGTGGAATGCATGACAGACAATCGCAACCGAACCGTTTCTGATGTGCGTCATGCCTTTGACAAACGCGGAGGCAACCTTGGTACTGACGGCTCTGTTGCGTATTTGTTTACTCGCATAGGGCAAATCAGTTTTGCTCCGGGTGGTGACGAAGAAAAAATTATGGATGCAGCACTTGAAGCCGGTGCTGAAGACGTTGTGACCAATGACGACCAATCTATTGATGTTATGACTGCCTGGGAAGAATTTGCCGCAGTGAAAGATGCCATGATTGCGGCAGGTTTGGAACCTGACAATGCGGAAGTCACTATGTTGGCTTCTATCACCGTGCCGTTGGATAAAGATGGTGCTGAAAAAGCATTGGGATTAATCGATAGCCTCGAAGATCTGGATGATGTCCAAAACGTGTATACCAATGCAGATATATCACTTGAAGTAATGGAACAGCTGGATTCATAACCGATAGCACTTGCTGTTAGAAAGTACGTTATTTTATTTAAAAGCACGTTATTAATTGTGTAAGAAAAAATTTAATTTAACTCAACGAGTAATCAAAGGAAAAGAAGATGAAAGTATTAAAACAGACTGATGACTATACTGTTTACCAAAAGCGTTCTGGTCGTTATGCCGTTATTGGTGCGGATAACAACCCTATCAATGGTGAAGAAAAAGTCAAAATTCTTGTGGCTGAGGGCGTTGTAAAACAAGCCGTGGCTGCACCTGAACCCGAAGTTGTTGAAGAGACTACTGCCGTTGAAAAAGCAGTAGCTGAAGAGGCCGTTGCAGAAGAAGCTCCTGCCAAAGAAGAGCCTGAAACAAAAGAATAATTTAACATTTGTTTCAGAAAAGGTGGCTTATTTAAGTCGCCTTTTTTATTGCGTGGGATAAATTTATTTAACACCTGTGTAATTTGCGCATTGAAGCGCAGCGTAAATGCGTCAAATTGACACATTTGTTAAATGCCTTTTGCAATATCACTCTGGTTATTGGGTGCAGGCACATCACCAGACAAAATTCGTTGTGAATAAGCTAACATTTTATGGTTCATTTCATAGTCAGGTTCTATTTCAATCATTTCTACAAAGATATCTTTAGCGGATTGCGACTGATTAATTAACAAGAAAGACACGCCCAAATTGAATAATATTCTAGGTTCACTTGGGTAGTATTTTCTTCCTTCAATTAGAACTGAAATAGCTTCATGTTGTTTTCCTAATTGACCATAAGCGCTACTTAATTCTATAACAAGAACTAAATTTCCTGGCTCGAGAAGCCAAGATTTTTGAAGACTTGATAGATAATCCTCATGCTCTCCTAACCGTTCTTCTACCTTAGCTAGCATTAGATATGGCGCACCGTTTTCAGGGCTTTCAAGAGCAGCTTGCTGTAATAATGGTTTGGCCTTTTTAAGTTTACGTTTCTGAAAAAAACCGAGTTTTGGACATGGTTGCCCGTCTAAACGAACTAAGCCTTCAATAAGGTCTCCAGCTTCTGTAAACAATGCCATATATTTTTCTTCTGATGGCATTACTTCATTCTCAGTTTAAGCATTTAACGCCGCAATTAGCGGCAAATGAAACGCAGTGTAGTGAATCCACTACATTGCCTTGTTAGAGGTTTTTGGTATGGATATATGGATAATGCTTGCAGGTTTATTTATTTGCATTTACTCAACCCTAGATTTTAATAATGCCAATAATAAGGATTCCGATAGCGATTAAAGCCATTATTATTTTCTGTGAATCCCAATGTGGTGAAATGGCATTAAATAATGACTTGGTTGAAATAATGAGCCAATACCACTTACCTCGAAAGCCACTATATAAAACCTTGGGTTTAGGGCTATCCCTCCACCCTTTTTTATACAGAACTAAGGCTTCGGAATACTTTACAACCTTGGGTTCATGCAATGCATGATATACCCAAGTATCGTGGTCATCGGTGCTCATTGTCTTTGACCTCTAACAGCTTATTCAGAAGCCTAGGGCTTCATATCACTTTGGCTCCTTATCCAGGATCAAAAGATATTCAGCCAAGGCTATTCTTGTTTATTTACAATGGGTTGGAACAAAGAGAACGATTCTGTCATTTGGCAAAAGAAGCCTAATCCCTGTTTTTGTTTTCCAGTCCATGGCCACTGATCATAAATCAACACCCTTTAAAATCAAATAGTTAATGATGCTTTTCCTGTGAACAGAAGCCTATGGCTCCGGATCTTAGGTCTTGGCCGATTGGTATACAACCTCCACGCACCCCTTGGGGTTAGGAGAACATGGTGTTTAATATCAAAAGTGGAATTCTGGAGACATAAAAATCAACGGGTGTGTACGGTCTAGGGGCGTTAGCCTCTTGCCCCTCCCTTTGGCTAGCTAACGCCTCAATAACCGGTAGCTGAAAGGAAGCGAAGCATGGTGTAAGCTGCCCAGCGCCAAAGGTGTGTAGTTGTTTGCTTTGTTATAAGTATTTCTTGGTTACTTTGATTTCCATCTAAAATAAATATACAAAAAACTAGTAATTCCTAGAATGACCATTGCGGGAAGTTGGTCGAGCCCCCCTGCCTTAGGGGTTTTTTCAATATAGTTTAAATAAATGCCACCAAAATATATTGCAGATGGAAGCCAGAATAGATATGAAAAAATCTGATATTTTTTTAGTTTCTTACGGTTAATAATCAAAGTAATGATTACGTAATAGGTTATATCTAATGCCCCGATGATTAGCACTGGCCAGATAACAACAAGTAAAGGAACTAGTAATATTATTAACGAACCAAGTAATATGCCCATATGATTCCTTACCTATAACGTCGCAAACAGACGCGCGCTTTAGCGCATCTGTGCTGCTTTGTTTTGTTATATTTTCGTTTTATCGTGTATGACACACTCAATATTTCCAAAGCCCAAACTCTTAAAATGTTCATATACCTCATTATTAAGCTCTGATTCGTAATACAAACCATCATCGTGTGAAATTACAAGATATATGATTTTAAATGATTCGTCGTTTATATCATGAGATCTTAATTGTTTAGCCGCTTTCCTTAGCACTGATTCAAGTTTGTTTTTAAAGCCCTTTGGTAAGAAATTCTTAACTTCTAAAGCAATGATATTCTTGCGTGCGTGAATTAGCTCATCAGATTCATTAATTGTTTTTACCTCACAAAAGACTCTACCTTTGGGCGAATGAGCCTCCAAGTCTGGCGTCTCAACGCCATATACTTTTGACCGTGGAATGAACTCAATATTGGTAAATCCCTCTGATTTAAGATATGCATAACCTTTAGCTTCATTAAGCTTTTCAAAAAATTTACTCCACCCTCTATCTTCATTCGATTGTAAACATAAATTCTGAGATTCCGATTTTAATATCCTCCATGATTCGACGTCTAAAGACTGAAGCTCTCCTTCTAGACGTTCATATGCTTGAACTTTAAGAGGGTCGATATCATGAACATCCCAAAACTTGAAAAAATATGAATCTGGATTTTGTTCATGAATCACAGATATCTCTTTAATTCTATTAAGTTTCATAAGTCCAAAAAAATATAACGCCAAAAGCAGCTGGCGGCGGAGCCGTCAGACTGCCTTGCCTTGTTATGTGTTTTTCTTACTAACTTTGAATTGGACATATTTATATATTAATACCGATGATAAAGCCCAAGCGGAAGCCTTTACAGCAACAACTATAGAGAACCAAATAGGTCTGGAATTAAATGTAACTAAGCCAGTAATTCTTAAATCCTGTATTTCTAAATTTGTAAATGCACCAAAGAGATGGCTTCCTAGCCAGAAAAACAAAAAGATTGAGATGAGAAACCACAACAAACTCTTTGAAAGAGCCAGATCTTTAAAGTTCATACATATCCAGTGACACGTAACAGTTTATTCAGAAGCCTAGGGCTTCATATCACTTTGGCTCCTTATCTAGGATCAAAAGATATTCAGTCAAGGCTATTCATGTTTATTTACAATGGGTTGGAATAAAGAGGAAGATTCTATCACTTGGCAAAAGAAGCCTAATCCCTGCTTTTGTTTTCCACTCCATGGCCACTGATCATAATTCAATACTGTTTAAAATCAAACACTTAATACCACTTTTCCCGTGAACAGAAGCCTATGGCTCCTGATCTTGGAGGGCACTCCATGAGCAGTATTGCTTAAAGACTTGTTTTTTTTATTGGTTAAGATACTGTAGCAATATACAGTACTTGCTTGTGATGAATGATACGGGGCGTAGTTTGCATGACATTAATTCTTGGTATCGATCCTGGTTCTCGGAAAACCGGGTTTGGCATTATTAACACGGCAGGTCCCAACGGTTCCAGAATTGAGTATGTCACCAGTGGCATTATTCGTTTGCCAAAGGGTGAGTTGCCTGCACGCCTGAAAATAATTTTTGAAAGCCTTTCTGAGATCATTCAACAATATAAGCCTGATGAAATGGCTATTGAGGATGTTTTTTTTGCTCGTGACCCTCGCGCGGCCTTGAAATTAGGTCAGGCTAGGGGTGCAGCTATTGTAGCGGGTGTTACGGCGGGGCTTTCTGTTGGTGAATATGCGGCCCGTTCAGTGAAGCAGTCGGTCGTGGGTACGGGAGCTGCGGATAAAGTGCAGGTTCAGCATATGGTTAAGCATTTATTAAAGTTGCCATCTGCACCTGCGGAAGATGCTGCGGATGCGTTGGCCGTTGCACTTTGTCACGCCCAAACGATGCGTACTGCGGCTAGCATGGGTGGGCAGATTCGCTATTCAAAGGGAAGGTTAAAGCAGGTGGAGCCCCAGAGTGTTTGAAGTCGTGAGGCAGAAAGCCAGGATGCTTGAGTTTTGTTGTTGTGGGTTGTTGTAATAAAAGGCGGTTGTGAATAAAAGTGTTGGCGGTTATTGAGTGCCTCCAACAGGGATGGTGCGAATTAAAATAACTCAAATTGGCACAGCTGAAATATGGGAGAGTTAGTGTGATTGGTCGAATTGCTGGTGTACTGCTAGAAAAACAGGCACCGGAGCTGTTGATTGATGTTCAAGGGATAGGGTACGAAGTTCAGGTCTCGTTGAATACCTTCTTCGATTTACCCCAGTGTGGAGAACAGGTCAGTCTTCATACGCATTTTGTGGTGAGAGAGGATGCTCAGCTGCTATATGGCTTTGGTGAGAAGAGTGAGCGTGAATTATTCCGAATACTAATTAAAGTCAGTGGTGTTGGCCCAAAACTGGCTTTGACGATTCTTTCTGGTATGCCTGCAAGTGATTTTGTTCGTTCGATTCAAGCCAATGACACTGAGGCCCTGATAAAACTTCCTGGGGTGGGTAAGAAAACAGCTGAACGATTGATTATTGAAGTACGGGATCGTTTGGCATCTTTTTCGGTGGCAGAGGGAAGTTCACCCTCGTTACCCTTGTCAGGCAGGCAGTCAGATGCCGCTGTAGAAGCAGAAAGTGCATTAATCGCGCTGGGCTATAAACCCCAGGAAGCCTCCAGAATGGTAGCTGCCTCAATTAGACAAATTGAGACTAAGCAACTTGAAGCTAAACAAACTGGTCAGTCGAGTTCAGATTTAAACCAACTGACAAGTGAAGAATTAATCCGACTGTCTCTAAAAAGTATGGTCAGAAACTAACGTTATCGCTGTCCATTGTATCTTCACTATTACGGGGCTAGTTAAGCTCAGCCGTAATAGAAAACTTGATAGAGATATACCTGAGCCATAGAGATATACTTGCGCCATGATAGAAACTGACCGTCTGATATCTCCCGAAACTGAGCTTCAGGAAGATCGTTTTGACCGAGCTATTCGCCCACTATGCCTTGATGATTACGTGGGGCAGCAGGTTGTTCGTGAGCAAATGGAAATATTTATTGGTGCGGCACGCAAGCGTGGTGAACCCTTGGATCATACGCTGGTCTTTGGCCCTCCTGGCCTTGGTAAAACAACGTTGGCTCACATCATTGCCCATGAAATGGGGGTTGGTTTAAAAACAACCTCAGGCCCGGTATTGGAAAAAGCCGGAGATATTGCGGCGTTGATGACAAATCTTGAGCCGGGTGATGTGTTATTTATTGATGAAATTCATCGTCTAAGTCCTGTGGTAGAAGAAATTATCTATCCAGCGATGGAAGATTATCAGCTCGACATCATGATTGGCGAAGGCCCTGCAGCCCGGTCGATTAAACTCGATATCCCTCCTTTTACCTTAGTCGGCGCAACCACTAGAGCCGGACTGCTGACATCACCATTAAGAGACCGCTTTGGTATTGTTCAGCGGCTTGAGTTTTATTCTGTCGATGAATTGAGCACGATTGTTTCTCGTTCGGCCAAAATTCTTGGTGTTGCGGTGAATGATGAGGGCGCTCAAGAAATTGCCCGTCGCTCTCGCGGTACCCCCAGAATTGCCAATCGCTTGTTACGTCGGGTCAGAGATTATGCAGAGGTTAAAGCCGATGGCGTGGTGACTACTGAGGTGGCCGACCTGGCTTTGAATATGCTCAATGTAGATGCCAGTGGTTTTGATCAGATGGATCGCCGGTTGATGTTGGCAATTATCGAAAAATTTGATGGTGGTCCTGTCGGTGTTGATAGTGTGGCCGCGGCGATCAGTGAGGAGCGGGATACCATAGAAGATATGTTGGAACCCTACCTTATTCAGCAAGGTTTTTTGCTCCGTACGTCTCGGGGGCGAATGGTAAGCCGCTTGGCTTATGAGCACTTTGGTCTGCAAATACCTAAAAAAATCAGCGAACAATCAGGTTGAAGGGATAAATGACAGAAGAATATTGTCTACCCATCCGTGTTTATGTTGAGGATACCGATGCGGGTGGTATTGTTTATTACGCCAATTACCTTAAGTACATTGAACGTGCTCGCACAGAACTGATTCGGACGTTGGGTTACGATAAACCTGCGTTATTTAACGGCCTGTTATTTGTCGTTCATTCTGTAGAGATTAAATATCGTAAGCCTGCAGTATTAGACGATGAAATTTTGGCTACGGCCAAATTAATTAAAGTGTCACGAACATCGTTTACTATTGCCCAGAGGGTATTGCGAGGGGGTGATGTTTTGGTGGATGCGGAGGTCAAAGTGGCTTGTATCGATCAAGAAACAAAAAGGCCTGCGGGAATACCATCCGATATGCTGCAAGCCTTGAAGGCGGCCTTGTAAGTTATAAGGCCAATATATGAAACATAATACTAAAGCGGGAGCGACCTAGTGACGGAACAATTATCCTTGTGGAGCTTGATAGCCAATGCCTCGTTGTTGGTTCAGTTTGTGATGGCTCTACTTTTTGTGGCTTCGATGGTTTCCTGGGTGATGATTGTTCAGCGGGGATTATATTTACGAAGCACCAGTTATAATCTACGTCAATTTGAAGATAATTTTTGGTCTGGGGCAGACCTTAATCAGCTATACCAGGATAGTGGTACTGAAGCAGGTACTGAAGGGCTCACCAGCGTATTTCGGGCCGGCTTTCGTGAGTTTAATCGATTGACCCAGCAAAGTAGCGCCGACCCTGATGCGGTGATGGAGGGTACTGAGCGATCYATGCGAGTGGCTCTATCTCGAGAAGAAGAAAAACTGAATAAAAATTTACCCTTTCTTGCCAGTGTCGCTTCTGTCAGCCCTTATATTGGTTTATTTGGTACGGTATGGGGCATCATGAACTCCTTYCGTGGTCTCGCCAATGTACAGCAAGCGACGCTTGCTATTGTGGCCCCGGGGATATCTGAAGCACTKATTGCTACGGCCATGGGACTGTTTGCGGCAATTCCAGCCGTGTTGGCATATAACCGAYATTCGGCATCTGCGGATACGATTTACAGTCGTTATGAAACCTTTGCCGAAGAATTTTCGAGTATTTTACATCGCAGGGTTTATAGCCATTGACCATTAAGAAAACAAAACGGAAACGTCGACTCGTTGCTGAAATCAATGTRGTTCCATACATTGATGTCATGCTGGTRCTGYTGATTGTCTTTATGGTGACGGCACCGYTATTAATGCAAGGTGTGAARGTAGAGTTGCCGGAGGCATCCACTGCCCCCCTGGATGATGAAGACAAGGACCCATTGATTGTGTCAATCAAGGCGGATGGTTCTTATTATCTGGACTTGGGTAATGGTAAAAATGTACAGGAGGCCCTGCCTTCAATTATTGACAAGGTGGCCAAGGTGTTACGCCAGCAACCAAAAACGCCTGTACTTGTTTGGGGCGATGCACGTGTAAATTACGGGGTTGTCGTTAAGCTGATGAGTGAATTACAAAATGCAGGGGCACCCTCTGTAGGGCTTGTTACTGAACCACCTGGGAAAAATTAGCTGCTGTGTTATCGGGAAGAGTTGTTTCGTACAGCATTGCCATTTTGGTGAGTTTGGTGCTGCACTCTTTTGTGATTTTTTCGTTAGTAAACCATTGGGGGGCAGAGAAAGCTTCTCGCAAAGTTGCACCACCCAAATATATACAAGCAAAGTTAGTTCAGCTGGAAGAGAAGGCCAAACCAAAGCCCAAGGCAAAACCCAAAGCAAAACCCAAAGCAAAACCAAAACCCAAAGCGAAGCCAAAACCTAAACCAAAGCCCAAGGCGAAGCCAAAGCCGAAAGCTAAACCAAAACCCAAGGCTAAACCAAAAGCGAAACCAATAGCGAAGCCAAAGCCAGGCAGTCAGCAGTTAGAGTTAGACTTGGCCAGTGCTTTAGCAAGCGAAGAAGAATTTTTAGTTGCTGAAAATGATGAGCAATTAGCCAGCAGTTACTCGGTTTATATTTTTGAACGAGTTGCTGAAAATTGGAATCGTCCTCCCAGTGCCAGAAGAGGAATGGAGGTAGAGTTACAAATTCAATTAGTGCCAACAGGGCAGGTGGTCAGTGTGTTGGTGATTAAATCCAGTGGCAATACTGCATTTGATCGGTCAGCAGAGCAAGCAGTACATAAAGTAGGTCGATTTGAGAAATTACAGGAACTTCCTTCCAGGGTGTTCGAGCAAAATTTTCGTAACTTACGATTGGTCTTTAGGCCAGAAGATTTGAGGTTGTAGCACGTGAAAAAAACAGGAGTTGCTCTCAGTATTTGTTTGCTGGTGTTAATTTTTCCACTAACAGTATTGGCAGGCTTAACGATTGAGATTACCAAGGGAGTGGATAACCCCACGCGAATTGGTATTTCCCCCATTACCCGTGATGGGAAATCTTTGCCAGAAGATGTAAGCAAAATTATATCGGATGATCTTCACCGGAGTGGTTTGTTCAGGCCTATCCCAAAAAGAGACATGTTGTCATTTCCGGCAACGGCCAAAGATGTTTACTACCGTGATTGGCGAATTTTGGGTGCCGAATATCTTGTTGTGGGTAAAACCTCGCAGCGGGATGGTATCTATCAAATTACCTTTAGTCTGCTGGAGGTGCATAGCTCACGGGTAGTATTTACCAAGGTGGTTAAGGGTTCTAGCACTCAATTGCGTGACCTGGCTCATTACATAAGTGATGAGGTCTATCAGGCGGTGACGGGTATTCCTGGTGCCTTTTCAACGCGGGTTGCCTATGTCACTGCATTTCCTTTCGGCGGGAAAATGAAGTTTAAGCTAATGGTCGCGGATGTTGATGGTGCAAGAGAAAGGTTATTGCTTGAATCGAAAGAGCCCATCATGTCCCCCTCTTGGTCGCCTGATGCCAAGCAATTGGCGTATGTTTCATTTGAAACAGGTCGGCCCGCTATTTTTCGGCAGAATTTAGCTACTGCTGCCCGGGAACAGCTAACCAATTTTCGGGGTTTAAATGGGGCTCCGGCATGGTCACCTGACGGACGAAGTATGGCATTAGTACTCTCTAAGGATGGTAATCCTGAAATTTACACACTGGATTTACAGAGCAGAAGGTTTACCCGCCGAACAAAACATTTTGCCATTGATACAGAACCAAACTGGACACCGGATGGTAAGTCGCTCATTTTCACCTCAGATCGAGGTGGAACCCCGCAAATTTATAAGTTGACTCTTGCCTCAGGAAAGGTAGAACGCTTAACCTTTAAGGGTTCTTATAATGCCAGACCAAGACTTGCTCCTGATGGCAGGACGTTGGTCATGGTGCATCGTGATAATGGTCGTTTCCATATTGCGACTCAGGATTTGGTGACGGGAGACCTAAGGGTGTTAACGCAAACCTATTTGGATGAATCCCCGACAGTTGCGCCTAATGGTGCTATGCTCCTGTATGCCACAAAAAAGGGTAATAAAGGTGTGTTGGCTGCGGTCTCTCTAGACGCGGGGGTAAAGTTCTTGCTTCCAGCTCGATTTGGGGATGTGCGTGAGCCAGCCTGGTCTCCTAAATAGAAGGTCAGCTACATAGAAGCCTACTCAAAAAAAGGTTAAATTAATTACAGTTATAGGGCTGCTAAAAATAGTTAGCCAAAATCAAAAAGAAACTTCCCCCTCTCTTACAGGAGAATATGATGAAAGTTCAATTAGTTAAATATGGCGTAATGGTTACTCTCTTGTCAGCGTTGTTGGTAGGTTGTTCCTCCACTGACACTACAACAGATTCCAGTGGCGGTGTAACCACGATGTCAAATGATCGCGTGGCTACCGGGACAGTAGATTCTAGCTCAGTAAGTGGTTCATCACTGGATACTGATAGTGCCGTTGCACGTGTTTTCTATTTTGAATTTGATAAGGCCATTCTTAACCCTGAAGCTCGTGTTGCATTGCGTCTTCATGCTCAAAGCCTTCGTTCAAATCCGGTCAATATTCGTTTAGAAGGTCATGCGGATGAGCGTGGTACTCGTGAATATAATATGGCGCTAGGTGAGCGTCGCGCTAATTCAGCCCGTGACTTCTTAGTGCAGGAAGGTGTTAATGGTTCTCTAATCGAAGTGATTAGTTATGGCGAAGAAACTGCCGTGTCAATGGGTAGTAATGAAGAGTCTTGGGCACTTAATCGTCGTGTCGAATTAAAATAAAACTGCCCATCATAAAATCATCCTGTTAATTGTCCGGTACCGGAAGCGGTATCGGACTTTTTTCGTTAAAAATTTGGCTTGTTGAGCTCTAGTATCCACTCAAGATTACATCCATTTTTGTTAGAGGAGTTTGCCTGTATGTTTGCACCTGTCGGCTTCATCTTTTTTGGTCTTTTGATTTCATGTTCTGTTTTTGCAGCGGCACCTGTGTCGGAAATTGGTGGCCAAACGCCTCCGTCTGTATCTGTTGCTGCACCTCAAGTTCCACCCATCGAGCCTAAAGTGTTATCTGGTGATGTGCACTATCAAGTGCAGATACTGCAGGATGAGGTAAGAACATTGCGTGGAATGCTGGAAGAATTGAACAATGAAGTTCGACTGCTGAAAAAGCGCCAAATGGATGATTATATGGATCTGGATCGCCGTTTAAGTACTTCTTCGGTAGGTCAGGCAGGATCTTCCTTAAAAGGTGGCGGGGCCGTGCAGGCTGCTTCTGGAAAGGCTGTTGAGTCTTCTTCCACAGGTACTACTAGCCAGGTTACCTCCTCAGCCTCTGGGGCTGAAGCTGATCATTACAATAATGCTTATGCACAGTTGAAAGCCGGTAAGGTTGCAGCTGCGGTGGCTCAATTTAAGACACATATTTCGAAATATCCCACCGGCAAGTACGTGGCAAATTCACACTATTGGTTGGGTGAAATATATGTACTTCAAAACAAACTTGAATTAGCCCGGCAGTCCTTTGCTACAGTGTTGGAATCATACCCTGCTCACCGCAAAGCATCAGATTCGACCTATAAGTTGGGTCAGGTCTATTTTATGCAAGGCAACAAAGCCAAGGCGAAGGAGTTGCTCGAAAAAGCAGCGGCTGGAAATGATAATGCGGCAAGGTTGGCGCGTAGTTATCTGACCGAAAATTTCTAATTATTAGTCATGTCCAAAGTGAGCAGAGAATATTCATTTTTCAGTTAAACCATTTGGGTTAAACTACACGGCTTATCCCGCGTAGTTTTGGTCCCATGGATTTATCAACAGTTCGCATTACCGAGATTTTTTACTCCCTTCAGGGTGAGTCCACGACAGTCGGTTTACCCACCGTATTTGTTCGGCTCACTGGCTGCCCCCTGCGGTGCCAGTATTGTGATACTGAGTATGCATTCTATGGTGGTGAGCGCCAGAAAATATCTGATGTTGTTACATCAGTTGCCAGTCATAAGCCCCGTGAAGTCTGTGTCACTGGCGGTGAGCCCCTAGCTCAGAAAGCCTGTATTCCGTTATTAGCAGCACTTTGTGACGAGGGCTACCGAGTGTCTCTGGAAACCTCCGGGGCCTTAAGCGTAGAGCATGTGGACCCTAGGGTAGTAAAAGTGCTGGATTTGAAAACTCCGGGCTCTGGTGAGGTTGAAAAAAATCTCTATGGCAATATGAAGCATTTAAATATTCGTGATCAGGTGAAATTCGTAATTTGTGATCGCCAGGATTATGAGTGGGCAAGAATGAAGATTGACGAGCTAAAATTAACGGAAAGGGTGGGGGATATTCTTTTTTCCCCAAGTACTGGTCAGTTAGATGCAGCAGAACTGGCTGATTGGATTTTAGAAGATCATTTGCCTGTCAGATTTCAGCTTCAGCTGCATAAGTTATTATGGAACGATGAGCCGGGACATTAAGTAAAGATGACTGAATCAGACAAAAAAGCAGTGGTGTTGATTTCTGGTGGTTTAGATTCCACTACTGTCTTGGCGATGGCGAGAGAGCAGGGTTTTGATTGTTACACCCTCAGTTTTGACTATGGCCAAAAAGCACATGCTGAACTGAAGGCCGCTAGGCAGTGTTCCGAATTGTTCGGAGCCTGTCAGCATAAAGTGGTAGAGCTGGATTTGCGTACCATTGGTGGTTCGGCATTAACAGATGACAGTATTGATGTTCCTGAAGAGCAAACATCCGGTATTCCCGTAACCTATGTCCCTGCACGCAATACAGTCTTCCTATCCATCGCGTTAGGTTGGGCGGAGGTGCTGGGTGCACAGGATATTTTTATTGGTGTGAACGCGGTGGATTACTCCGGCTATCCTGATTGCCGTCCAGAATACATCGAAGCTTTTGAGCGAATGGCCAATCTTGCAACCAAAGCGGGTGTAGAGGGGCAAAGCATAAAAATTAATACTCCTCTCATTCATATGACCAAAGCTGAAATTATTCGTGAGGGTATTTCGATTGGTGTAGATTACGCACAAACAGTCTCCTGTTATCAAGCTTCAGAGGAAGGTTTAGCCTGTGGAAAATGCGAAAGCTGTCGTTTGAGAAAGTTGGGATTTGAGCAGGCAGGCATTGTTGATACGACTCGCTATATTTCTTTAATAAACACTTGATTTTTAATTGGCCATGAGTAAGATATGCGCCTCTTCTGAGGGTCGTTAGCTCAGTTGGTAGAGCAGTTGGCTTTTAACCAATTGGTCGCGCGTTCGAATCGCGCACGACCCACCATATACGTAAAAAGGCCGCCCCAATGGGGTGGCCTTTTTTTGTTTGTCCCATTCATTTGCTCTTTTTAGTTAAATTACGGTCTCAGGTTTTCGTCTATAGGTCTTCTGTGTAGTGTTGGTGTCTAGGTGTCCTCGCAATTTCGCTGCTTGCTCTACTGTTTCTTCCTCTAATACAGTTTTCGCGCAGATGTCATGCCTCAGTAAATCAAGCCTCCAACTTGGTATCTTTTAGTGCCTTATTGAATGCTGGGAGGAATTTATGCGTTTAGGGTTCCTCTCCAAGCTTTAATGGAAGTGTCTCATCAAGTACCCATTCATTCATTGAACCATCGTAAAGAGACACATTATCCTGCCCACACAAACTCATAGCCATACAGGCCATTGTTGCAGAGATTCCTCCACCACAGTATGCGATTACTTTATCCGCATCTAAAGCGCGGCTCTTAGCAAATAGTGGGCGTAGAACATTTGGCTTAAGAAATTCACCGGTATTGGGGTTGATTACTGACTCGTAGGGGACACTGTGGCTTCCTGGCAGATGACCGGGACGCCCATAACGATTTAACTCGCCCGTATACACTTCATGGGGTAACGCGTTAAGCATTGGTGGGCCATCCGACGCCATGGCTTCTAGAATTTGGTCTTTATTAATCCACATCTCAGGTTTCGGATTAACAGATAGCTTTCCTTTAGGGTACTTTGAAACTACATTATCTGTAGGATGGTTCTCGCGCTCCCATTTCTCCCAGCCACCATCTAATACGGCTACATTGTCAAAACCGATAGAGCGTAGCATCCACCACACTCTGGTTGCCCACATCTGGCAACCCTTGCTAAAAAGAATGACAGACGTATTTTCAGATACACCTCTAGAGGCAATAGCTTCAGCAAAAGATTCTGGTGGAGGCATCATAAATGGGATGCTGTTGTTTGAGTCAAACAATTCACTCTTAAGATCGATAAAATTAGAGCCTGGAATATGTGATTCTGCCCACTCTTTACGAGCAGTTTCTGAATCCAGATTATATCCTCCGAAACTGTCGCCTGTGTCGCCCTTATATTCGACGTAAAGAGTTACATCATAGATTCTTAAGCTTGTTTCTCTAAGGTTACGCGCAAGCCAATCAGTTGAAACTAAATAATTAGGGAGCGTAAAACTCGTTTCATGATCTGTCATGGGGTTTTCTCCTATTGCTTTGATGCATCCAAATTAGAAACTGAAAGATGTTGATTTTGTTTGATTGTAGATGCAGAGTACATTAATATTCCATTATGATCTATGCATATAATAAAATGATATTATAATGTTGTTTGTAAAAAAGAATCTCTCACTATGACTGATGAGGATTTACATTTATTTAATGCATATTTTTTTATCTATAGATGTTTTTTAGGAAAAGCTACAAATCTAAGTTAGGAATAATTTTTACAGGAGGTATAGATATGAAAAATCAACTAAATTGCCACTTAGATATTTCAATAAAACCAGAGGTCGTTCCCTTTTTTGACAAGGAGACCAACACTTTTTCTTATGTTGTTAAAGACCCTGAATCTAATGCTTGTGCAGTAATTGACCCGGTAGCGAACATTAATTATTCATCTGGGAATATCAGTTTTGAAGGTGCAGATAAGATAATCGATTGCGTTAAGACTCAGGGTCTCAGCGTTAAGTGGGTTATCGAAACACATGTCCATGCGGACCATCTATCTGCTGCGCCGTATATCCAAGAACATTTAGGTGGAAAGTTGGGTATAGGCTCTAACATCACTGTGGTACAAAAAGTTTTTGCCAATATCTTTAATACAAGCTCTGATTTCCAATGTGATGGTTCTCAGTTTGACTGTTTGTTTGATGATGGGGATGCCTATCAAATTGGGGGTATGACAGCTTATGCGCTACATACTCCTGGGCATACCCCAGCCTGTATGACCCATGTAATAGGAGATGCAGTATTTGTTGGTGATACACTTTTTATGCCTGATGGGGGCACGGCCAGAGCTGATTTTCCCGGTGGCGATGCTCGTACTCTTTTTCAGTCAATTCAAAAGATCTTAAGCTTACCTTCAGAAACACGTTTGTTTATGTGTCACGACTACCCACCTGGGGAGCGTGGACCTGAATGTACAACGACGATTGGCAAAGAGCGGGAAAAAAACATTCATGTCCATGATGGAATTTCAGAAAATGACTTCGTCGCTGTGCGTAAAGCGAGAGATATAACATTAAGCGTGCCTAAATTACTCTTGCCTTCACTGCAGGTCAACATGAGAGCGGGACATTTACCTCCGGCTGAAGATAACAACAAGGTATACCTTAAGGTACCAGTCAACACCTTTAAATAAATCCAAAATGTCTAGGTTTTGGGGAAAAATATCATGGGTCCTAAGCATGAAAATAGAAAAGGCTGGGTTTCATAGGATCACTGTTGGTGGTTTGAATATGTTGGCTCGGTGCAATATCAGCAGTATTAATGATATTAGGCAACAGAGAAAAGTAACAGGATAAAGTGTAATGAAATTAGCCCAGATTTTACCCTGCATTATTTGGGTGAGGGAATACCGAAGAAGCTACTTCGTTAGTGATATGATTGCTGCTGCCATTGTAACTATTATGTTGATTCCTCAGTCTCTTGCTTATGCCTTGCTTATAGGTCTACCAGCTCATGTGGGGTTTTATGCAAGTATTCTACCTTTAATTATTTATGCTGTTTTTGGTTCTAGTAGAACACTATCGGTTGGCCCTGTTGCAGTAGCCTCATTGATGACAGCTTCAGTGATACAAGATATTGCCAGTCAGGGTTCTATCGATCATCTCAATGCAGCTATCATTCTTGCATTATTGTCTGGTTTACTTCTTGTATTGTTGGGTATATTTCGTTTTGGTTTTCTGGCTAATTTTTTGTCTCATCCAGTTGTCTCAGGATTCATTACTGCCTCTGGTATTATTATCGCTTTCAGCCAGTTTAAGCATATTTTGGGTATAACCGCTAATGGCAATAACCTGCCTGAAATTTTAAGTACCTTATATGAAAATGTTGCTCATACCAATCAGTCAACCCTAATGATTGGGAGCGGGGCACTGTTTTTTTTATTCTGGGCACGTAGTGGTTTAAAAAAATTGTTACTCAAACTAAAGGTTGAAAATGCAACGGCTGAACTACTAACAAAAACGGCGCCAGTTATTGTGGTGGTAGTCACTATTTTTACTGCATTTAGTTTTGATTTGGGCAGTAAGGGTGTTGGGCTTGTAGGTAACATCCCATCAGGTTTGCCGACAATACAATTACCTTCAATAAACAGTGTTCCCTGGATGGATTTATTAGTTCCAGCAATATTGATATCTATTATTGGTTATGTCGAATCTATTTCTGTTGGTAAAACTTTAGCCGTTAAAAGGGGACAAAAAATCGATCCAGATCAGGAGTTAATTGGTCTAGGTGCTGCGAATGTTGCCTCTGCTTTATCTGGAGGCTTTCCTGTTGCAGGTGGATTTTCTCGTTCCGTCGTTAATTTTGATGCTGGAGCAAAAACTCAGGCTGCAGGTTTCTTCGCTGCTATTGGAATAGGTATCGCAGCTCTAACTCTTACGGGTCTATTGGCATTTCTACCTAAAGCAACGTTAGCTGCTACCATTATTGTTGCTGTACTAAGGTTGGTTGATTTTTCTATTTTGAAGCGTACTTGGAAGTATTCCTTGTCAGATTTCATGGCGGTGGCAGCCACTATGGTTTTAACCTTATTTCTTGGTGTTGAAATGGGGGTGCTCTGTGGCGTTACGGCTTCTATTGCACTACACCTTTATAAAACATCTCGTCCACATATTGCAGAAGTAGGTGAAATAGATGGCACAGAACATTTTCGTAATGTGAAGCGTCATTTAGTTAACACGCATACAGAGATACTCTCGTTGCGACTAGATGAAAGTTTATATTTTGCCAATGCATCTTTTCTTGAAGATCGAATCTATAAGGAGCTGGCTCTAAGGAAGGAGTTGAAACATATTATTCTGATGTGTACTGCCATTAATGAAATTGATATTAGTGCACTAGATGTATTGGGGGTAATTAATCAACGGTTGACTGAGGTGGGTGTTGGGTTTCATCTCTCAGAAGTGAAAGGCCCTGTTATGGACTCTTTGGAAAAGACTGATTTTATAGCATGCTTGAATGGTCAAATTTTTCTTTCTCAACATATTGCTGTTACAACTATCCTGGAAAATAAGTTGAACATAGCTCAGGATAATTCTGAATTTAGAGACTATCAGATTTAAAGTGATGACGGTGGGGTTTAGGTCTGCATGTTGTTAATGGCAGAGATGCTCTGTGTGCATTTTTTGTCAAGTAGAAGTAATAGAAATATGATTGTCTATAAATTACTCTATTATTTTTGACGGGTGATACAATATAGTTTATTCACGAGGAGTCCCTATTTAATGTTGATTAAGCTCTTAAAACATAAAGTAACTGTTTTCTTTGTATTGTTTATTTGTATAAATTTTAGTATTGCAGATAACAAAAGTCTTGAATTTCTCTGGGAACTTCATGGGCTTGATAATCCCGAGTCAGTTATTTATGACTCTAAGTTAAAACATCTTTATGTATCCAATGTTAACGGTCAGCCAAATGATAAAGATGGTAATGGTTATATATCTATTATTTCTTTGGATGGAAAAATAATTAATAAAAAATGGATGGTCGGACTCAATGCACCGAAAGGCCTCGCATTGTTTGGTCGCAATCTTTACATTGCTGATATAGACGAGCTTGTTGTTATAGATATTGATTATGGCCGTATTGTTAAAAAGTATAAGGTAGATGATGCAAAGTTCCTGAATGATGTTGCTGCTGCACCAAATGGTGATATTTATGTGTCTGATATGTTAACCAATCGGATTCATCGATTAACAAAAAATACATTTAGTGTTTGGGTTGAATCAGATGATCTTGAATCACCAAATGGTTTGTTTGTCTTGGGTGACGACCTGATTGTTGGGGCTTGGGGGGCGATGACGGAGGGGTTTTCCACAGATATTCCTGGGCATTTAAAACGTATTTCAATTCAAGATAAAACAATATCATCTATTGGGGATGGCTCTCCGATAGGTAATCTTGATGGCGTTGAAGCTGCAGACCAAGAAGGTTTTTATGTCACTGATTGGATGAATGGAAAATTGTTTTATATTTCTAATACAGGTGGAGTGTCAACATTGCTAACCCTTGTTCAGGGTAGTGCTGACCTTGAGTTTATTGTCAAAAAAGGCCTTATATTTATACCGATGATGAATGATAATAAAATACTTGCTTATAAGGTTAATGATGGGGGTAGATCGAAAGATTAAACTAAACCCTTTGTAGCTTATATTTAAACTTAATTAATTTGTGTGTAAAGCCGGATAATTTGGTCGGTGGATAAAGACAGGTAACACGGAACGTATCCGCGTCTTTATCAAGCCAAAAGTTGTCGGAAAATATATTGACCAAATTTGTATCTGCTCCCCCTCCTCTCTTCCGAGGTGCTGTTTGGGGGCCGATGCGGCAAGCATAATATTGTGGATCAATGAGTGAGTATCTGGTGGACATCAAACTGGGGATGTTTAAAAAAACCTTTCTAGATAATACGAACTTTTTCTTTGACTTTGGTGGTATGGGTTTTTTTTCTCCAATCAAACGAATTAACTGAGCTTGTTCACTGAATGATAGAGATGTTTTTTGTTGCAGTTCATTAATTAAATCTAAAAATCGCAGAACACTTAAAGCTGCCAATTGCGCTGTAATTGGGTTGTAGATTTTATAAGGAATATCGCAATGGGCTTCTGCTGTTACAAAATTAACATATTGATGCAGGTTTTCTAAAAACCGATATAGCATTACATGGCCTCCTGTCTTGGTTTTTGTAACAGTTGTTTCAGTTGAAGGCGTCGCGCTTTAGGCCGGCAGTAAAGACCTATGGTGGAGTTAAGAGTATCAATAGTCCGTAGGTAGTATGGCTGGTATTGTCATGGTCGGGGTTAGCATTAGCACTTATTGCTATAGTCATTAATCAGGTTATGAAAAAGGTACGTTTATTCATAGTTAAGTCCTCTTGTTGTGGCAATTACAGGCCTCCTTGGGTTAGTTTTTCAGGGTCGAGCAGTCGTTCCAGTTCATTGCGGCTCAGGTCGGTATTTTCTTCAGCAACATCGATAATTGGTCGGCTTTCGGCGTAGGCTTGTTTGGCAATTTTGGCGGCTTTTTCATAACCGATTATCGGGTTTAAAGCCGTCACTAAAATAGGGTTTCTGGTGAGCGCCTCTGTCAGGGATTTTTCATTGACAGTAAAGCTGGCAATAGCTTTATCTGCTAATAAAACACTGACATTAGTCAGGATTTCTAAACTAAAAAGTAAGTTGTGGGCTATCAGCGGTAGCATGACGTTGAGTTCAAAATTGCCTGATTGGCCGGCAATAGTGATTGCTGCGTCGTTTCCAATGACTTGAGCTCCCGCCATGGCAGCGGCTTCTGGAATGACGGGATTGACCTTGCCGGGCATAATAGAAGAGCCTGGTTGTAGTGCTTGCAGTTCTATTTCACCCAAGCCTGCCAGTGGGCCGGAGTTCATCCAGCGTAGATCATTGGCAATTTTAATAATGGAAACGGCCGTTGTTTTGAGCTGGCCAGAGAGTGCAACTGCAATATCTTGTGATCCAATATGAGTAAAAAAGTTATTCGCTGGCCGAAACTTGATTCCTGTCATTGCTGTTAATGCTTTATTGAACGTGTGTTTAAATTCTGGGTGAGCATTAATACCGGTGCCGACCGCAGTGCCTCCTTGAGCAAGGCTTTGAATGCTGGGTTGTAGGTCAATAAGTCGATTGATATTTTGATCGATTTGATCGGCCCAGCTTTCGAGGCTTTGGCTTAAACGTATGGGCATCGCATCCATAAGGTGAGTGCGCCCGGTTTTTATATGATGATGTACGCTGTTGGCTTTATCCCGAATGCTATTGGCGAGATGTCGTAAAGCAGGAATCAACTGTTTATCCAATGCCAGGGCAGCACTGACATGAATAGTCGTAGGGATAACATCATTACTGCTTTGCCCGCAATTGACGTGGTCATTGGCATCAACTTTGTCACCATATAAAGTGCTGGCCAGGTTAGCCAATACCTCATTGGCATTCATATTAGAGCTGGTACCAGAGCCGGTTTGGAAGACATCTACCGGAAAGTGTGACATCAGTAATGGGTCTTCCTGTAAGTTGGCCGCTGCCTGTTGAATGGCTTCGCCCATTTTTTCGGGGATTTGTTCCAAGGTGGCATTGGCGTTTGCAGCAGCCGATTTTACGAGTAAGAGCGCACGGATAAACGATTCAGGCATATGTAATCCACTTACTGGAAAATTATTGATTGCTCGTTGTGTTTGGGCGGCGTATAGCGCATCAGCCGCAACTTCTAGGCTGCCCATACTGTCCTGTTCAGTTCGAGTGTTTTTCATAGTGTTAGCCTTAACAAATATTGTTTTAGTGTGGTGCTTTTTATCTTCTATCTTCTATCTTCTAAATTCGTAATTAAGCCAAGTAAGAAATTAAGTCAAAAGCCCTGGTTGTAAGTAGTGGCTAGTCACTCGAAGCTCATGTATTAGTGAAAGAACCTACTGTTTACTCTGTTTGCATTCGGCCACGCACTGAAGTGAAAGTAATGGTATATAGATATGATCTAAACACTGACAGCGCCAGTGTGGTGGTAGGCATTCGTCGGCAAGAGTGTCCAGAAGTAACAGAAATTGTGCTAATAGATGTGCGCGGTGGACTGCTTTGGTATTTTGATTTGTGGATGGAGGCAGGTCTAAAAATTGACGGATAAGGCCGGGATTGTCGGGTTCTTCCACATTCCTGATTTTTTGGCGCAAACTCAGGTAAGTAGAGAAAGTGGTTGATGTGTTTATATTTAAACTGTTCATAGTACGAGTATAGATCTTTATTAGATGATATTGATTATCATTTCGATCTTTGAAGTTGTAAAGATAAAGATTTAAATTGATTGGTGGGGTGTCCCGGTGAAAGCAGGTACGTTTAATGATCTACGTTGTAGTATTGCCGGGCATGCTGAGGCCGGGATGACGGGAGTGGTTATTATTAAATAAAGGGGCTTATTATTGAGGGTGACAGCTTTAGGCTTGCCCTTTATTATTTTTTCTTTTGGCGCTCAAAAAAATCCAGGGTTTTTTGGCGATTGACCAAATAATTGTACGTACTGATGTGGGGCCCGCGAGTTTTTACGTATTCAATATTCTCTCTGGTATTACTTTGAAACTGGCTAATCAACTGTTCGGTGTGGTGGTTTGGAATTATTTGATCTGTAGAGCTACTGTAAATCAGTAAGGGCAGGTCTGGCCATTCAGATACTGCTTTATCAGGGCTAAAGCGATTATCTATTATCCAAGATAATGGGTGTTGTAATGGTCGAGTGAGCCAGAATTCAGAGAGCTTTTCACGACCAATATGTCGGTAGTTAGCAAACGGCGCGTCAAGAATCACACCTTTAAGCCTCTCAATTTTGTTATGGGATAAATAATAGGCGCTAAGACTTGCTCCTATACTCTGACCTAACCAATAGGCTGGTAATTGTTGAGACTGGCTGCGGAGGTTAAGCCAGTGTGCGCCTGCATCGAGGTCTTGCAGTATGTCAGGCAGTGATGGCCGCCCTTGAGAGCGTCCATAACCACGATAATCAAGTAAGAGTAGTTCATAACCAGCTTCGGAAAGCCAGGCAACGCTATGGATATGTGTGCTGATATTCTCAGCATTGCCGTGTAAAACAAGCACGATGCCTTTTGCTGGTGTTTTTGGCAGTAGATGCCATGCATGTAACTGTGTGCCATCTTTGGCTCTAAGGTTTATATCGTGGTAATTAATGCCTATTTTATCGGGTGTGAGCCGTATGTGTTGGTCTGGATAGAAGAAGGGTCTGCTGCAGGCAGTTAAGGTTATGGCAAGCATGAGAAGTATGGGCCAGCGCAGTGGCTTAAATACTGTTATTAAAAGCGCCATTCGATTCCTAACTGATATTCATGAAAATACTCACCTTCCGTGTGGCTTACCTGAGTGCTTCCAGTAAGAGATAGATTGGATTGTAGGTGATAGCTCAGCTGCCATGACAGTTCGTCGTAGTAGTGATTGTAGCCCGCAACACTGTCTGTATGGATCAGGGCTAGGTGGTGCTGCCAATTGTTTTTGCGTGTGAGCCAGCCCACATGAAGGCCAAGATTGGCAGAATAGTTAGATGGCATTCGATGTTGATGTTGGTATTGAACCTCAAGCAGGGCGTATAGCTGCTGGTTTCCTATGTTGTAACTGTGTCCTGCCCCTATGTTCAGTGTACCGGTGAGAGGGTCGTCTGTTTTAGAAAGGTGTTTTCGATACAGCCCTGCATCTATTCGCCAGGATATAGGTTTAAAGAAATCGTTCCGCGGCGTAAGGGAGGTAATGTTCAGTCCGGTAAAGCTGGAAACTCTTAGGGTTCCTGTTTCACGGTAATCAATGGCCGTTTCCAGGAACTTGATTTGAGCACCATCGGGATAACCAGCACTGGGGTCAAGAAGGTCATGATACGCGGGCCTCAGTGTTAGGCGAGTCGTTTGTTTATGGTTGACATTGCCCTGGCTAATTGAGATTTCAAAGGTTTTATGTCCCTCGTCGTCTCGTACCAGGGGTTTGGGTGCAGGCGGGAAGGGGGAGTCAGGAGGTAGCTGGCTGCGTTGCTTTAGTAATGCCAGGGAGTATTCAGCAGCATGTTGGCGGGGTACTTCTTGTTGTTGAGCTTGATAGCGAAGATGGTCAAAGGCTACTTCGAGAACAGCTGCTTGTTCCTCGATGGAGTAGTTTTTAAGTTCTAATTTTGTTGTTTCAGAGTCTGATTTTGCTGTAGCTAGGGTTAGTTTATGTAGGTGCTTGGGTAGCATGTTAATTTTATGTTCGAGCTGGGTTGCCATAGAGGGACGATACAAAATTTCACCAATAAGATCACTCGTATTCATTGATCTTAATGTGTCAGAGGGAATGGCATAGGTATGAAATTTATCAGTTAAATGCAATGAGGGGCGTGCGACATCCAGGAGCGTAAGAATACGGTAGGCACAGTTTTCATCAAAAAAGTAATAGTCAAAGTAGTTAGGTAGTAACTCCCAAGTATGAAGCAGCAGTCGTTCTATCTCTTCATCGGTAAAGTTAAGTTTATATTCCCAGATGTCTCTGTTCTCAATTTCACTGTATTCCTTGGCTTTCTGATAATAAGGTTTAACTGTAATCACGCCGGGATACCCGCCAAACAAGCCTCGAAAAGCATAGATAAGCTCAGGATCTTCGTGGTTAACATTGGCCGCAAAATTAATGGTTTGGGCCAGAAGTCGGTTGTTATTGCTTTGGCCATGTTGGTTAACACGTAAAAAAGTATGGCCAAACATAGATGAAGGGCTATTAAGGTAGGCTGCTGGAAAAATCAAACTGATACTTTCAGCATTAAACTGTTGTAACCACTGATGTAAGTCTGGACAGTTATCAGGGGTGATATCTAATTTATCCAGTAAGCCCTGTTGATGCAGCCACTGGGCACGTGCGGGAAAACGACACTGTAAAGAGCGGGTTTGTGAAAGCTGTTCAATGCTGGCTCTTAATTCAGCCTTTGGATCATGCTTCCCCTTTTTTGATAAGAAAAAGTCGGGGGAGTCAACTTCTGACTGAAGTCGGTTATTCCAATCACTGCGGCGAAACTGTAATAAATTTAGCCATTGTTGCTGGGTCTCAACGTTGTCAGTGGAAAGGGGTGTTTGATTTGAAGCGAGTGTTACTGAGGACGTAAGTATCAGTAACAAAAAGACTGCAATGCAGGGTTGTGTCACTGAGCAGGCAGTGGACATAGAGTTATTCATGGGTATGAGGCGAGCTAAAAAGTAGAAGGAATACCGGTAAACCTCCTGAAGACAATTTACCGGTTAAACTCAGCTTTTAAATATATTTGGCTAAGGATTGCTCTTTAGACATAACAGTAATGATGGCATTAACTACCTGTTCACTGGTTACTTCGCTGGTAGGATAGAGGGTATCAAAGTTTTCGTGTAATACACGTTTAAACGTTGGTACATCAGCACTTTCTATGCCCATGACAGATGCAACAGTGTCGAGGATTTCTCCCTCACCCTTGGCAATGTCACTGGATAGTCGATCCATGTTATGGAAAACAACCGCGCTGGTACCTTTGTAATCAAGCGTTTTAGATGTATCACATCCATTGGTGCCTGAGGTCATACCAAAGGTATTATTTCCTGATGTTCCGTTGGTTGTTGCTGCAACAACGTGGGATGGTGTTCCGGATGAACCCTCAAATAACATGGAACCCCAGCCGCAGCCAGGACCTGAGTTGTCAGCAAAAGCCAGAGTGCTGGCACCCATTATCAGTGAGCCGATCAAAAGTGGTTTTATCATTGTTAATTCCTTTCTTTGTTTGTGGAAATGTCCATTACAAGAGGACTGATTATGGGAGTATTGATAAAGAATGGCAAAAATATAGGTCACATTTTTTGGTGCACTGGTCTCGGTGCACCAAAAAGGGGCTAGGATGGTTATATGTGAATTAATTGAAAATATATCAGGTTGCGTTAGATTGCCGACTTGGTATATGTAATATGATAAAATCAGCTGGATCACATTAGTTAGTAAGAATTATGAACCAATCTTTAAAATTACGTCCTTCAAAGCTGCATGTCGTTGAAACATCAGAACACCAAGATATCGTCAATCGTTATCTGGCCCAAATCAATGATGATCCTAAATACACACCAGATGAAGAGGTGATGTATAAGGCACGTATCAAACGCCTTTTAAAGGAGAAGAATGCGGTTATCGTCGCTCATTACTACACCGACCCAGTCATTCAGCAGTTAGCAGAAGAAACCGGTGGCATTGTCTCTGACTCTCTGGAAATGGCAAGATTCGGCAGCAACCATTCGGCCTCTACCCTGGTTGTGGCGGGTGTTCAGTTTATGGGTGAGACAGCTAAAATCCTTACACCTGAAAAAACAGTGTTGATGCCTACGCTTGAGGCAACCTGTTCATTAGATATTGGCTGCCCTGTGGATGATTTCAGCGACTTTTGTGATCAGCACCCAGATAGAACCATTGTTGTTTACGCCAATACATCCGCCGCGGTAAAAGCGCGTGCAGATTGGGTGGTGACCTCGAGTATTGCACTGGATATTGTGGATTACCTGGATAGCTGTGGTGAGAAAATTCTGTGGGCTCCCGATAAATATTTGGGTAGTTATGTTCAGAAGCAAACAGGTGCTGATATGTTGCTATGGGATGGCAGCTGTATTGTGCATGAAGAGTTTAAGTCGCAGGGTGTTGCCCGTCTTAAGAAAGTTTATCCAGATGCTGCGCTGTTAGTTCATCCAGAGTCTCCTGAAGCGATGATAGACATTGCTGATGCAGTGGGTTCAACCTCGCAGTTGATCAAGGCGGCACAAACATTACCCAGCAAGCAAATGATCGTGGCGACGGATATAGGTATCTTTTACAAGATGCAGCAGGCTGCTCCTGATAAAGAGCTGATTATCGCTCCTACGGCGGGCGAGAGTGCGACGTGCCGCAGTTGTGCAAGTTGCCCCTGGATGGGTATGAATAATCTTAAAAACCTTATGGAGTCCCTTGAGCAGGGGAGCAATGAAATTCATGTAGATCCAATAATTGGCCGGCAGGCTATGCTGTCATTGCAGCGGATGTTAGAGTTTCGTGAACAGCAATTGGCTGCTGAGGTTGTATAGTTATTTGTTATTGCTATTTTAGTGAAGTTACTCCGCTTACAAGTTTTCCATTTTCTTTTCAAACTCAATAAGATCTCTAAGCTGTTGATCAATAATGGCTGTTTGCTTGAAGTCATGTATCAATAACTTTCTGGCATATCCTAGCTGATCTCTGGCCCGATCAAATACACCGTTTAGAATGAAATACTGGGCTCGAGCTTTGTGTACCCCTGAAATATTACCTGCCAGGCCTCGTATTTCCGCAAGCTGGAACCATACTTCAGGGTTGTTTGGATGGCTAAAGGCTAGTGTGTCGAGCACCTGTTCTGATTCAGGATATTGATTTGATTTTAAGTAGGTTTCTGCCAGAGACATTCGAAGGGGGTAACTGTCAGAGCTGTATTTTAAAAGCCTTTTAGTCTTGCGTATAGCAATATCAAATCGTCCCTGAGCTCTATCAATATCAATATCTGCCATTTGGTAGGTAAGTCGATTGGGTGATTTTTTTAGCAGAACATCAATGGATTTTTCTGCCTCGACATGGTTTCCAAGTACCTCATAAGAGAGTGCGACACCGTAACGAGCTGCTTCACGGTTTAGGGTGTTGCCTTTTAGTTCGTGTTGGAAGCGGTTGAGCGATACGCTTGCATTGTTGTCGATAGCGATTAATGCCCGGACACGCATTAGGTGAAATTCCAGATTATCCAGGTATTGTTTTGGTGGCAGTTGGCTGATTCGGTTTTTGGCGTCTGCTACCCGGTTTTCGGTTAGTGGGTGGGTAAGTAAAAATTCGGGTGGCCTGCTGCCGTATCGGGACATTTTGAGCATTTCTTCAAACATGCTAGACATAGCCCTTGGGTCCATGCCTGCTTCGGCCATGGTTTGAAGCCCTAGTCGATCCGCTTCTTGCTCATTTTGGCGGCTGTAGCGCAGAGAGCTTTGCTTGCTTGCAGCCTGGGTTGCCGTTAACCCGGCGAGGCCGGCATCTCCACCCACGGTTGCTGCCAAGACGAGGCTGGCAAGCATTCCAGCAAGGCTAACAATAGAATTTTTTCTCTGTGCATCGATTCTGCGGGCAAAGTGTCTTTGGCTAAGGTGGGCAAGTTCATGTGCAAGTACAGACGAAAGCTGATGCTCAGTTTTGGCATAGAGGAATAAGCCCGTATGAATACCAATGACTCCTCCCGGGACGGCAAAAGCATTCATCGACGGATTGTTGATAGTAATGAGTTCCAGCCTGCGGTCTTCCAATTCACTGTAAGATGCCAGCTTGTAGATGAGTTGTTCTAAATAGTCACTGAGCAGAGGGTCGTTGTATTCGTTAATTCTGCTGCGATAGGCTCTAAGCCAGGCTCGGCCCAGTTCATGCTCTTGTTGCAGAGAAATAATTCCGGAAGAGCTGTCACCTAGAGAAGGCAGTTTAACATTGGCGCTTTCGACGGAAGTGGCTATAAGGCCGACAGCTGCGGCGGTTAGAGCGAAATGCTTAAAATATTTAAACAACACAGTTGGCTAAGTCCTTTGGTCTGCTAATGCACTAAGGCATTTTAACGTGGCAGTGTAAGTATAAGACTAAATGTATAGGAATTAGTGCATTTTCAGCTTAAAAGCGTTTCGTCAGCAAAAAGGTTGACGATCGTTCTTGAAGCCTGAGCATTGATCTCTTAACCTGACGTTAATTGACAGATGTCGCTGGTGTTGGAAATTTTTTATGTGGAAAGTACTAGGAAGTTGGGTGAACCGCTATTTTGGTGAAGAAGAGGCTGTTCTTCTTGCGATGTTGCTTGTGGTCGCCTTGATTGTTGCTGCAACGATGGGTGAGATTTTGGCTCCTTTTATCGCTGCACTTATCTTTGCTTTTTTATTGCAGGGTGGCGTAAATCACCTGACGAAGTGGAATGTACCGAGGCTAGTATCCGTTACCCTCGTCTTTTTGTTTTTTGTTGGCGTGTTTCTGGCCATCTTGATTGTACTACTTCCTTTGATAGGCCGGCAGGCAGCGAACCTTGCAGCTGAAGTCCCTGCGATGGTTAAGCATTGGCAGGATGTGCTGCTGTTGTTGCCCGACCAGTATCCACACTTGATTTCCGAAGCACAGCTGAAAGAGCTGTTGGGTCAGGCTTCTGTTGAAGTGGCGGGAATGGCGCAGCGGTTGGTCAGCTTTTCCTTTAGTACCTTTCCCAGTGTTGTTGCAATGATTGTTTATCTGGTACTGGTTCCTCTTCTCGTGTTTTTTATGCTCAAGGATAAAGATGAGCTGTTGGACTTGCTGTCTAGTCTGCTGCCTCATGAACGCCCTGTAATGTGGCGTATTTGGCATGAGATGAATATGCAGATGGCCAACTATGTACGTGGGAAGGCCATAGAGATTTTAGTGGTGGGGTTGGTGAGCTATGTGGCCTTTTTAATACTGGGCCTAAATTATGCGGCCTTGCTAGCCTTGTTGGTGGGGCTATCTGTAGTGGTTCCTTATCTGGGGGCAGCTGTCGTCACTATTCCCGTTACAGTTGTGGCTTATTTTCAATGGGGTTGGGGAGGAGACTTGCTTTGGTTGTTTGTAGTCTATGGCATTATTCAGGGGTTAGATGGCAACGTGTTGGTGCCCCTACTCTTTTCAGAAGCAGTTAACTTACACCCCATCGTGATTATTCTTGCGGTATTAGTATTTGGCGGTCTTTGGGGTTTCTGGGGTGTATTCTTTGCCATTCCTTTGGCGACGTTAGTGAAAGCACTTTATAACGCTTGGCCGCGAACTGAGGTGGTTCGTTCGGTGTCCGAGTAACGCTTATTATTTATTCTGTTAACAATTAATAATGGTACCCAATGAAAAGAATCGCTGTAGCATTTGTATACTTACTGATTGCAACGCTTGGTTATAGTCAGGTCTTTGCGGACCATCATGGCCATAAGGGTCAAGATGAAAAAGGCCATGAATACCAAGTTGAGATTGCCAAGAGTGATAACGATCACTCAGAATATCGTTATTTACAGTTAGCCAATCAGATGCAGGTATTGCTTGTTTCTGATAATAAAGCCGACAAGGCTGCGGCGGCTCTTGATGTTTTTGTTGGTAGTTCCCATGACCCGGTTAAGCGTGAGGGCTTGGCACATTTTCTGGAGCATATGCTGTTCTTGGGTACTGATCGCTATCCAGAGCCGGATGAATACCAGGCATTTATCAGTCAGCATGGTGGCCAGCATAATGCTTACACCTCGTTTGATCATACCAATTATTTCTTCGATGTTGATCCAGCAGATTTTGAAACTACTCTCGACCGCTTCTCTCGTTTTTTTGTGGCACCATTATTTAATGCTGAATATGTGGGGCGTGAAAAAAATGCAGTGCACTCAGAATATAAAGCTCGTATCAAAAATGATTATCGCCGACAGCGAGATGTCTTTAGCAAGGTTGTAAACCCCAATCATCCGGCAGCTAAATTCAGTGTGGGAAATTTAGATACATTGGCAGACAGCCCTGAAGGCAAGGTTCGTGATGATCTGTTGTTGTTTTACAAACAACATTATTCAGCTAATCGAATGACGCTGGTGGTTTTGGCTCCCCAGTCTCTGGATGAATTGGAGTCAATGGTTCGTAAGCGCTTTGATGAGGTGCCAAATTATCAAAGTGTTCAGCCAGAGCACAAGCAGCCATTGTTTAAAGAGGGTTCATTGCCCTTGTTATTATCGCTTAAGCCTGTTCAGGAATTAAGGCAGTTGTCTGTTACTTTGCCGCTGCCAGCTGTCCAGGAGTTCTATCATGAAAAACCTTTGAGCTACATTGCGAATTTGATTGGACATGAGGGTGAGGGCAGTTTGTTGTCTTTACTTAAAGCAAAAGGATTGGCAGAGGGATTGAGTGCAGGAAAGGGTATATCTGATATTAACGGGAGTTCTTTTGATGTCACTGTTAGTTTGACTCCTCTGGGTCTAGAAAATTGGCAGCAAGTACTTGCGTTAGTGTTTCAGGAAATAGCCCTGGTTTCTGACCAGGGTGTGGCCAAATGGCGGATGCTTGAGCAAGGCTCTTTGGCAACGATGCAATTTCGCCACCAAGAGTTGGGCGAGCCGATACATCGAGTGAGTCAATTAGCTAGTCAATTGCACCAGTATCCTTATCAGGATGTTATGAGAGGTCCTTACCTGATGGATCGATTTGATGCCGGGCTTATTAAAAGTATGTTGGCATTAATGACACCAGAAAATGCCATGGTCACATTGATGGCCCCCGAGGCTGAAACCAATAAGACATCAACACTCTACCAGGTGCCTTATAGTATTGCTGCGTTGCCTGGAATGAATGGTAAAGGGCTTAGAGGTAAAGAGCTTGGTAGCGAAAAACTCAATAATAATATTGAGGACAAGCTTGGTATAAATAAACTAATGTTGCCCATCGCAAATGAGTTTATTCCTGAAAATTTTGAACTCAAATTTCCGTTAAAGGCCAGTCAGCCGGGTTTGCCAATATTGCTGGAGAATAAACCAAGCTATCGATTGTGGCACTACCCCGATAATTATTATCAAGTTCCTAAGGCCCAGTTTTATGTGGCCGTTAAAATCCCGGTCATTGTCAATGCTACTGATGCCGCAATGGTTGAGCTTTACTTGAAGTTGGTGAATGAAAGGCTGAACGAACCAAATTATGCCGCAGCACTGGCTGGCTTGGGGTATCACGCTAATAGGCGCCAGGATGGTATTGGTTTTGTCGTCAGTGGCTTTGATAATAAATTAGCCGCATTAGTGGAGACTGTGGCCGATGGCCTCCTGCTACCCTTTTCTTCGAAAGATGCATCAAGTGAGCTGGTCGAGCGACTAAGAAAGGAGCTTATTAGGCATTGGCGTAATGGAGCTAAAGATACACCCTATAAACAACTGATACGTGAGACGGGTTTGTTGCTGAATACTTCTTCATGGCAGCCGATGCAGCTTGCTAATGCGCTGGAGGGGTTTGATAGCAAGGTGTTTGACCAGTTTGTTGCGGGTCTTTATCGGGGAGCAACGCTTGAGATGTTTGCCAGTGGTAATCTTCATAAAGTAGACGTGGGGCGGTTGGCGAAAATACTGGCAAGCCGCTTTGCCAGTGAGCCATATGCTGATTGGGGAAATAGAGGTGTGGTTAGAATTCCTACGGGACAAAAAATCCAAACACATCTTTCCATTGACCATAAAGATTTCGCCATTCTCCGGTATTACCAAGGACGTAATGACAGCCTAGGTGAAACTGTGAGAGTCATGTTGTTACGGCAGGTGATGCGTTCAGAATTTTTTCATCAATTACGTACAGAGCAACAGCTTGGTTATGTGGTGGCTGTGGTGAATCAAGGGATGGATAGGGTGCCTGGTTTTAGTTTGTTGGTGCAGTCTCCTAGTACTTCAGTAGGTAAGCTGGAAGAAGCTATTGATCAGTTTTTGCTGGATTTTGACCAACAGCTACAAGATATGCCAAAGGAAGAATTTGAGCGCCATCGGCAAGCGGTACTGACAGGACTGCGGGAAAAGCCAAAAAGCTTGGCGGAGCAGTCGGCTAGGTTCTGGGGTAGCATTGATATACGTGATTATACTTTTAGCCGTAGGGAGAAAATAATTACTGCGGTTGAGCGTCTCACATACAAGGAGTTGCGAGATGCTTACAAGGTTTTGGTGATGGATTCAGGTTATTCCATGCAGGTAGATAGTGCTGACGGTCATACATGGAGTGGGGATGAGTTTATGCTAGGTCGTGGTGTTTACCACCTTTCTACCGAAAAAATGTAGTAAAACTATATTTATTTTTACAATTAACTATTTAAATAATAGTTATTAAACAGTATGTTGGGTATATATCTGAGTTTTTTTTAGTTTTTATCTTTTCTATTTTTGGTTGATATGAATATTTTGTGTAGTTATACTACACAAAATATTGGCAGAGCAGTAATGGTTTTCATTGCTGGTTAAGGGGTACATACTGCCTTTGTATTCTTATTGATAACTGAATGGTATAAAAGGTATTGGTCATGCACGAAGATATGGATCCTGTCGAAACTCAGGAATGGCTAGAGTCATTGGATTCAGTGTTAAGGCATCAAGGCGAAGAGCGTACGGCCTTTCTTTTGCAGCAACTGCTTGACCGAGCAACACATACCGGGGTGCGTATGCCCCAGGCCATTACTACTCCATATTGTAATACCATTCCTACAACCCGCGAAAAGCGTATGCCTGGCGATCTGTTTATGGAGCGCAGCATTCGTTCCATGATTCGCTGGAATGCTCTGGCCATGGTAATGCGGGCTAACAAAGATCCTGATGAAGGCATTGGCGGCCATATTGCATCATTTGCCTCTTCGGCGACCCTCTATGATATTGGTTTTAACTATTTCTTTCGTGGTGATGAAGGGGAGAATCTTGGCGATTTAATCTATTTTCAAGGCCACAGCGCACCGGGAATTTATGCGCGCTCTTATCTTGAACGTCGTTTTGATGAAGATGATCTGGATAGTTATCGTCGCGAGGTTGGAGGTAAGGGGCTTTCTTCATATCCACACCCGTGGTTAATGCCGGACTACTGGCAATTTCCCACTGTTTCAATGGGGCTTGGGCCTTTGCAGGCCATTTATCAAGCTCACATCATGCGCTATCTATCTGCTCGTGAATTAGTGCCTCGTGGCGACCGTAAAGTCTGGGCTTTCTTGGGCGATGGTGAATGTGATGAGCCAGAAACACTGGGTGCAATTTCTTTAGCCGGTCGAGAAAATCTTGAAAATCTGGTTTTTGTTGTGAACTGTAACCTACAGCGTCTTGATGGCCCTGTGCGCGGAAATGGCAAAATTATTCAGGAGCTGGAAGGCGTATTTCGTGGTGCTGGTTGGAATGTGATTAAAGTTGTGTGGGGGCGATTATGGGACCCTCTGCTTGCTAAGGATCAGAGCGGCTTATTGCAACAGCGTATGGATGAAGCTTGCGATGGTGATTATCAAAATTACAAACACAATGGTGGTGCCTATACACGGGACCACTTTTTTGGGACGTCTCCAGAATTAAAAGCATTGGTGGAAGATTTGAGTGATAAGGACATCATGGCCCTTAATCGTGGTGGTCATGATCCTTATAAAGTTTATGCGGCCTACGCTGAGGCATTGGCACACAAAGGGCAGCCGACGGTTATCCTGGCGAAAACAGTGAAAGGTTATGGCATGGGGGTGGGTTCAGGAGAAGCGGCCAATGATACCCATTCCATTAAAAAGCTGGATTTAGAAAGCCTTAAGCATTTTAGAGATCGTTTTGGTATTCCTATTACCGATGATGAGTTGCCCGGAGTGCCTTATTACCGGCCACCGGAAGATAGCCCGGAAATGGTGTATATGAATAAGCGGCGAGCATCATTGGGTGGTGCGCTGCCTGCTCGTCGAGCTACTTTTGATGCACTTGATATTATGCCTTTGTCAGATTTTGGAAAACTCCTTGAAGGTAGCGGGGAGAGAAAAATTTCTACAACCATGGCATTTGTTCGACAGCTTGGAATGTTGTTAAAGGATAAAAATATTGGTCAGAGAGTCGTGCCTATTGTGCCAGATGAAGCGCGTACCTTTGGTATGGAAGGTATGTTTCGTCAGTTAGGAATTTATTCTTCAGCGGGGCAAAAATATGTTCCACAGGATCATGACCAGATCATGTATTACAAAGAGGATAAAAAAGGACAAATCCTTGAAGAGGGTATTAATGAAGCCGGAGCTATGTCAGCCTGGATAGCATTAGCAACCTCTTACAGCAGTAATCATTTTCCGATGATTCCTGTGTATATTTATTATTCAATGTTTGGTTTTCAGCGGATTGGTGATTTGGCCTGGGCTGCTGGTGACATGCAGGCGCGAGGATTTTTGATTGGAGCAACAGCGGGCCGCACAACACTTAATGGTGAAGGCCTGCAGCATCAGGATGGTCATAGCCATCTATTGGCAAATACTATTCCCAATTGTCGAACCTATGATCCAGCGTATGCCTATGAAGTGGTGGTCATTGTTCAAGATGGCTTGAAGGTGATGTTTGAGCAGCAGGAAAACTGTTTTTATTACATCACGACCATGAATGAAAATTATCGACAGCCAGCGATGCCTGACAATGTTGCGGAAGGCATTATCAAGGGTATGTATTTATTTGATGATGGTGGCAAAGCTGATTTGAAAGTTCAGTTGATGGGCGCGGGCAGCATTCTCAATGAAGTACGTGAAGCCGCTGTAATTCTGAAAGAAAAATATAAAGTGTCTGCAGATATCTGGAGTTTGACCAGTGTCAATCAGCTAGCACGCGATGGTCAGGCCGTAGAGCGGTGGAATATGCTGCACCCAGAAGAGCCTTCTAAGGTGCCTTATATTACCGAACAGCTGGCCGGGCATGAGGGTCCTGTCGTGGTTGCTACGGATTATATCAAAAGTTATACCGAGCAGTTGCGCGCTTATATTCCTTCCAGCTATCGGGTGCTGGGGACAGATGGCTTTGGCCGTAGTGATAGTCGCGAGCAACTTCGTTACTTTTTCGAAGTGAGTCGCTATTTTGTAGTGATAGCGGCATTAAAATCCCTTGCCGATGAAGGAAAGATAGACGCATCTGTTGTAACGCAGGCAATTGCAGATTTTAATTTAGATCCCGAAAAAACCAACCCGCTTTATTGTTAGTAGACCCTAAGAATGAGAATTGAACGTGACCACTGAAACTATTCATGTACCCGACCTCGGTGGTGCCGAGAGTGTAGAAGTAATCGAGCTCTGTGTTGCTCCTGGCGACGTGGTAGAAGTTGAGCAATCGTTAATTATCCTGGAGTCGGACAAAGCGACGATGGATGTACCGAGCCCTAAAGCGGGAACGGTAAAGACTCTGGTTGTTAAAGAAGGTGATATTGTCAGTGAAGGGGCGGCTATTGTTGAATTAGAGCTGGAGTCAGAGCTGAAAGAAGAGGTTGGTGATACAGTTTCTGATACCTCCTTGGAAGAGATTAACCCCGAGGGTGAAGTTGATAGTGTAATCGATGGTGCCGTTGATAATGTAATTGATAGCGTAAAAGAAACATCGGCTGTGAGTGGAGATGATGGGCCTGGGGGTTCTACCGTAGAGCAGGTAGTTTGTGTGCCGGATACGGGTACAGAAGAGGCCATTGAAATTATCGAGTTGGCAGTGTCTCCTGGCGATATATTAGCTGAAGGTGACAGTATTTTGGTGGTGGAAACGGATAAAGCTACCATGGAAATACCGACAGATATCGGTGGTGAAGTTCTCAGGCTTCTGGTTAAAGAGGGAGATAAGGTTCATAGCGGTGATGAAATTGTTGTGTTGGCTATTGCTTCCAGTATGGCTGAATCTGAAGATAGTTCTTCTCGTCAAAAAGGCAGTGAAAAAGACAATAAACTTTCAGAGCCTTCAATATTAGGCAATGCACCTATATTAGACAGCGCTCCTCTATTAGAGAATACACCTACATCAGCCCCTGATTCTGGATCAAAAACAACAGGTCATGAGGTTGCTGGTTTGTTGCCCTCCAGTACAGATGTTTATGCCGGGCCTGCATCGCGGGCATTGGCGCGGGAGTTGGGTGTTGATCTGCATAAGGTTAAAGGTACAGGTCCCCGTGGCCGTATACTCAAAGATGATCTAAATGATTATGTAAAAAATGCCGTAGCTATTGCTGAATCTGGTTCTCTTGGGGCAGCAGCAGGGGCAGGTATTCCTGCAATCCCGGATGTAGATTTTAGTAAGTTTGGTGAGATTGAAATGATCCCACTACAAAAGATTCAGAAACTTACTGCGGCAAACCTGCATCGAAGTTGGGTTAATGTTCCTCATGTTACGCAGTTTGATGAGGCAGATATTACTGACCTGGAAGAATTTCGTCAGTCACTTAAGGCTGAAGCAGAGAAGCGTGGTTCACGTTTAACACCGTTGCCATTTCTTCTTAAGGCCTGCGCCCATGCGATGGTAGCCAACCCTGAGTTTAATCGTTCGATCACTAGCAATGGCGAGAGCTTTGTACAAAAAAAATATGTACACATTGGTATTGCTGTTGATACTCCAAGAGGCTTAGTCGTTCCAGTGATCCGGGATGTCGATACTAAAGGCTTGTGGCAATTGGCGATAGAAGTGAATGAGATGGCGGCAAAGGCCCGAGACGGGAAGCTTTCTGCTAATGACATGCAGGGTGGTTGTTTCACTATTTCCAGTTTGGGTGCGATTGGCGGAAACGGCTTTACCCCTATAGTGAATACACCAGAAGCGGGTATTCTTGGGGTTTCTAAATCTCAGATGAAACCGGTATGGAATGGCTCAGAATTTATACCGAGAATGATGTTGCCGTTAAGTATTTCCTACGATCACCGTGTCATTAACGGCGCTGATTGTGGGCGATTTTTTACCTACTTGGTTCAAGAGTTGGGTGACACTCGTCGTCTAGCGCTATAAAAAATTAGTTTTTATACAATAAATTTTTATATTTCAATTGGTTGTGGAACTTTTTTGGGGCTTGAGGTGCCCAATTAACACAGGTGTATATAAAAGTAGGCTACTTACTCTTTTTAACTATAAGCATCTGAATGATCTTTCGTAAAAATTAAAGTAGGGTATTGCGATGAAGTATAAGAGACAAAATTCTACCATTATCGCTCTTGTGGCGATTGCCATATTGTTTCTTTTCAATGCTTCAGCAATGTCTGATGATGTGGTTCCAGATGCCGATATTAGAGCGGTTCAGTTGGTGATTGGAAACCAAATTTCAGCATTTAAAGCGGGTGATCATAAATCGGCATATTCCTTTGCCGCACCCAATGTAAAGCAGGCATTTCCTTCAGCTAAGGTCTTCATCGGTATGGTGGAAAAGGGTTATAAGCCCCTGTATAACCATTCATCCTATGTGTTTGGTAAAAACACGCTGTCAAATGGCGATGTTTATCAGGAGATTATCATTTCCGATGATACTCGTAAGCTGTGGCAGTTCATCTACACGCTGAGTCAGCAGCAAGACTTAAGCTGGAAAGTGACTAACGTAGTGATGTACCCCTACGAAGGGACCTCTGTTTAATTCTGGTAAGTTTAATTCCAGTAAGTTTAAAATCTCGGCTGATTTTATCAGAGGGCCTTTATCGCAGGGGCTCGTATCCCAAAGTCTTGTTGTTTATTTTTTGTGAGTGTTCTTCCTGGGTGAAGTCGATGGTTTTGTGCCCCTTTCTTTAGATTCACCAGAGCGATCTCGTGGTTTGCTATCACCAAGGAGACTGAGCTTCATTGGTTGTTGGCAAACACGCACTTTGTTTTTCAAATGCTGGAAAATATCCTTGGGCATTCCACTTGGAAGATCGACAGTACTGTAATCATCACTGAGTTTGATTCGGCCAATGTTTTGGCTATCAATGCCAGCTTCATTGGCAATGGCACCAACAATATCTTTGGGCATAATGCCGTGATTTTTTCCTACTTCCATGCGGTAGGTAACCATGTCGATATCATCGTGTTGTTTGCGATCTTGCCGAGGTCTTTCTTGTCGTCCTCCTCGTTCAGGCCGTTCGCCTCTTCCTCCACGTTCAGGCCGTTCTCCTCTTCCTCTTCCTCGTTCAGATCGAGCTCCGTGCTCTCCTCTGTCGCGGCCAGACCCTGTATCCAGAGGTGCCAGGTTGGGGAATAGTGGGCGCTCTTGCTGAAGTTGGGATGCCAGTCCGGCAGCAATGTCAGCCATAGAGAGTTCGTTTTCTTCAGCTAGTTTTTCCAGAAGCCCCCTGAATTTCTCCAGGTCTTTAACTTCCAGGCTTTGTAATACTCGGTCCTGAAATTGTTGAACCCGCTGGTCGCTGACCTGTTCCCCTGTGGGAAGCTCCATCAAAGTAAGTGATTGGCGGGTTGATTGTTCAATGGATCGCAATAGCCTGCGTTCCTTTGGGGCAACAAACAGAATGGCCTGGCCTTCACGACCTGCGCGGCCAGTACGACCAATACGGTGAACATAGGCTTCATTATCGTAGGGGATGTCGTAATTTACTACATGGCTAATACGTTCTACATCCAAGCCGCGGGCAGCGACATCCGTGGCGACAACAATATCTACCTGGCCTCTTTTTAGCCGGTTGACCGTACGCTCACGTAAGGTTTGGCTGAGATCACCATTCAGCGCGGCTGCAGAAAAACCACGGGCTTCCAGCTTTTCTGCCACTTCCGCAGTGGCAGACTTAGTGCGGACAAAAATGAGCATGCCGTCAAAATCTTCTACTTCCAGAATGCGGGTAAGTGCTTCCATTTTCTGGTGACCCTTAACCATCAGGTAACGTTGTGTAATACGCTCAACAGTTTTGGTTTTGGAGACGATACTGATTTCTTTTACATCCCCCAGGTATTTTTTAACAACCCGACGGATTGTGGGTGGCATGGTTGCCGAGAAAAGGGCTCGCTGACAAGTATCAGGGGTCTCTGCCAGAATAGTTTCGACATCATCGATAAAGCCCATACGTAGCATTTCGTCGGCTTCATCTAGTACCAAAGCGTTAAGCTCGTTGAGCCTTAGGCTGCGGCGTTTAATGTGATCAAGTATACGGCCAGGTGTTCCCACAATAACCTGGGCTCCCCGTTGTAAACCGCGTAATTGTCCACGTATATCTGTACCGCCATAGACAGGCAGTACATGAAATCCTTTAAGGTTACGGGCATAGGTTTGAAAAGCTTCAGCCACCTGAATAGCCAGCTCGCGGGTTGGGGTGAGCACCAAAATTTGTGGTGTTTTTTGGCTGCTATTAATGCGACTCAACAGTGGCAACGCAAATGCGGCTGTTTTACCAGTACCAGTTTGGGCTACGCCAAGTAGGTTCTCTCCGCTCAGGAGTATAGGAATACTTTGTGCCTGAATGGGGGTGGGCTGTTCATACCCCAGTTGTTGAACGGCTTTAAGCACCGGACTGGTGATGCCTAGTGATTCAAAATCGGGGGATGACATAGGGGAACCTGTTTGACTTGGGGTGTATAGAAATAGGGGGGCGAAGTATACGCGTATCACCCTGAAGTAGAAAGAATTATTAGTGATAACGCCCCGTGTTTACTGAAGGTTTAAACGGGGCTTTTAAGGTGATAAAAAGGGTGGGGCAGGTATATTTGTTATGCGCTTATTTTGCTAACAACCGGTCTAGTACATTGGCAAATTTCTGGCGTTCCGTTTTTCCCATGCTGGAAGGCCCCCCACTCACTTCACCAATAGAGCGAAGTTCTTCCATCAAATTGCGCATGGCGAGCCGTTGCCGAATATTGGCCTTGGTATAGTGCTCTCCTCTGGGGCTGATAACCTCAGTTTCTTTTTCGATAACTTCAGCGGCAAGAGGAATATCCTGAGTAACAACAATATCACCCGGGTTAACCCGCTGAGCAATATAGTTATCGGCCACATCAAAACCGCTTTCCACCTGTTGAAACTTAATCAAAGGTGATTTGGGGATGCTGAGCTGGTGATTGGCCACCAATGTCAGTGGCACATTACAGCGCTTAGCTGCCCGAAATAGAATTTCTTTAATGGGGTTGGGACAAGCATCGGCATCTACCCAGATATGCATTTATCGTTCTCTTCTTTTTTTGTGGATCATTTTATTTCAGCCAGTAGCCTTACAGGATATAGGTTAAGGTCAATTGAGTCAGCAGGCTGATAAGCAGAATTCCAGTAAGGTTGAGCCAAAAGCCAGCCTTGGCCATTTCTGGAATCGAAATCAGATTAGAGCTAAATACAATGGCATTGGGTGGCGTTGCTACCGGCAGCATAAAGGCACAGCTGGCCGCAATGGTGGCGGGAAGAATAATAGCCAGGGGATTAATTCCCAAACCTTCTGCCATCACTGCAAAAATGGGGATCAGCGCAGTGGTTGTGGCGGTATTGCTTGTGAGCTCAGTAAGAAAAATAATCAAACTAACCACCATTAGGGTCATCACCAGTGGTGGTACCCCCTGCAAAATACTTAATTGGTTGGCTAGTAATTCACCCACGCCGTTGGCGCGAATAGCTCCAGCCAATGCCAGGCCGCCACCAAACAAAATCAAAACGCCCCAGGGCACCTTAAGGGCTGTGTCCCAATCCATCAAAAATTCCCGTTGTTTCAGATTAACCGGAATACTGAACAGCAGTAGCGCCGCAATAATGGCGATACCCGTATCACTTAGCCGGGAAAGTGGAGGCCATTCTATTAATAGCGGACGGCAAATCCAGCAGGCAGCGGTCAGCAGAAAAATCGTCAGGGTTAATTTTGCGCCCATAGTCCAGGGTTCTGGTTTCTCATCGAGAAAAGAGCGGTCAATGGCCTCATCTCCCGGTGGATAAATCCATTGGGTTAGCATCCACCAAACCAGGGGTACAAATAACACCACAATAGGCAAGCCAATGGTCATCCACTTGGCAAAACTAATATCTATATCCAGTTCATTCTGAATAAAAGATACCGTAAACATATTGGGAACAGTGCCAATAATGGTGCCAATACCACCGATGGATGCCGCATAAGCAACCCCCAGTAGCAGGCAGAGGCTAAAGTTTTTACGATGAGGTGAATCTTTATCCAGCAGGCTGATAATACTCAGTAAAATTGGCAGCATCACCAACGTTGTTGCCGTATTGGTAATCCACATACTGAGTGTGGCGGCGACAAACATAAAACCACCCACCAGCGTGGCAGGTTTGGTGCCAATGAGCTTCAATACTCTAATGGCGAATCGACGATGTAGATGCCACCTCTCCAATGCCAGGGCGAGAATAAAACCACCAAGGAACAGAAAAATCAGAGGGTGAGCATAAGCACTGGCAGTTTCCTTAATAGTGCTGGCACCTGTTAGTGGCATTAGCGCCAGCGGTAATAATGCTGTGGCATAAATAGAAGTAGCTTCGGTCAGCCACCAGAGCGCCATCCAGGCAGCCATACCTGCGGTAGCTCGACCAGCAGTGCCAAGTACTATCTCTTCACCATTTAGTCCCGCCGCACGTTCAGGTACTAGTGAGTAAACCAATATTGCCAGTAAAGGCCCGGCTAATAGAGCTAGTTGACGAAATAGATGAATACCTTGGTGTAGTGGAGATGGCTGCATAATTATTGTTATTGGGTGTTGTTATCTTGAGTTGGTACTAAGTAAAACAGAGCATACCAACCGCAGCCCCAGATAATAAGAGCAATTAGAAATCGATGATTCAGGGCCGGATTAAAGGGAGTAGCATGTCGATAAGTGCTTATTTCTCCTAGATCAGGAGGTTTGCAGTTAGGAAAATGCGGCCTTGTTCATGGGGAAAGTGGTATTAAGTGTTTGATTTTAAAGGGTGTTGAATTATGATCGGTGGCCATGGAGTGGAAAACAAAAGCAGGGATTAGGCTTCTTTTGCCAAACAACAGAATCCTCCTGTTTACTCCAATCCATTGTAAATAAAAAAATAATAGCCTTAACCGTAAATCATTTATCCCGAGATAATGGGGCCAAAGTGATATAAGGCCATAGGCTTTTGAATAAGCTGTTAGCTGTCACTCAGAAAAATTGCAAAAGTAGAGGGTAAATAGCCATGCACGAAATCATCTGTCCCCACTGTAAGAAAGCATTCAAGATTGACGAAGCTGGGTATGCAGACATTCTGAAACAGGTTCACGATAGCGAGTTTGAGCAGCAGTTGCACGAAAGGCTTGAGTTGGCCGAGAAAGATAAGACAAATGCTGTTGAGCTTGCCAAGGAAAAAGCTGGCAGCGAAATGCAGAAGGCAGCAGCAGCCAAGGACACTGAAATTCAAGATTTGAAGGCAAAATTAGAGGTTGGTGAGGTTACGCAGCAACTTGCTGTGACCGAGGCCCTGAAAGTCGTTGAAAAGGAACGCGACGAATTCGCCAACGAACTAAAACAGGCCAAGCAAGATAACGAAACCGCTTCGGAGCTAGCTAAGGCAAATCACTCAAACCAACTACAAGAGACCTCTGCTAAAAAGAATGCAGAGATTCAAGAATTAAAGGCAAATCTCAGCGCTAACGAAATTGCGCAGAAGCATGCAATCACCGACGCGGTCAATGAAGCTGAGAAGGGGCGGGATCAACTGGAAAGTGACCTTGAACGAGTTACGCTAGAGAAGCAGCTCGCTGAGACGTCGCTCAAAGATAAGTACGAGACGCAGATCAAGGATCGAGATGACGAGATTGAGCGCCTCCGGGATATGAAGGCCCGTCTGTCGACCAAGATGGTTGGAGAGACCCTTGAACAACACTGCGAAACTGAGTTCAACCTTATTCGAGCAACTGCGTTCCCCAAAGCATATTTTGAAAAAGATAATGACGCGCGAACTGGTAGCAAGGGCGACTACATCTTTCGCGACTCAGATGAGTTGGACACTGAGATCGTGTCGATCATGTTCGAAATGAAGAACGAGAATGATGAAACAGCGACTAAGAAGAAAAATGAAGATTTTCTTAAAGAGCTCGACAAGGATCGCATTGAAAAGCAGTGTGAATACGCGATCCTCGTATCTCTTCTTGAGCCTGATAGCGAGCTTTACAACTCAGGCATTGTCGATGTGTCCCACCGTTACCAAAAAATGTATGTCATTCGACCACAATTTTTTATTCCGATAATTACATTGTTGCGAAACGCTGCCCAAAACTCACTCAAATACAAAACTGAGCTAGCTATAGTAAAAGCACAGAACGTTGATGTCACAAATTTTGAGAGCGAGCTTGATGCGTTTAGGACAGGTTTTGCTCGGAACTACGAGCTAGCATCCAAGAAGTTTAAAACAGCTATTCAGGAGATCGACAAAACTATCGACCATCTTCAGAAGACCAAGGATGCGCTGCTTGGTTCTGAAAACAATCTTCGACTTGCTAACAACAAAGCCGACGACCTAACCGTCAAGAAATTAACCAAAAAAAATCCCACAATGGCAGCGAAATTCGCTGGGCTCAAGAACGATGATAGTTCCGGTTCTACATGAATTGTGCTTTACCACTATTGAGCACACGCGTTAAAGGGGTTGTAACGATTATTAAATATTCAATCTGACCCCTTTAACGCTTATTACAGTTACTCAAGTTGTATTTTTAGTCAACGGTGTAAACTTTGCTCGTATATGGGAGGTTACAGAATACAAAGAGTTTTTTATCCCGCTGGCATTGTTTATATACTCCATGGATCTGTTTGCATACATGAAACGAGCACGGTCGCCCGAAAAAAGCTAACAAATACATGCACTCGGACAGCAAAAAGCACCGCTTGTACCTCGCTCTACTTTTTACTGCCGGTGATGCTAGACGTTATGTGGATCTAAACCGAATTTTTTCTGTAATGGGAAGGTCAAAAAAAGTTGTACCTGACCCTACTTATTTCTTACTTGAGGCTACAAAATTTCAAAAGCTAGACGTTAGATTTTGTCCTTGTTGCGGGGGCAACGTTGAAATATAACAAGGTGTTGTTAGCCACTTCGTGGCTGGGGCAGCCTACGCGTTGCCCCAAACCACGGCGTTAAATATATAGGTACGAAATGGAATATTTTCTATTAGCAATAATTGCTCTATGTCCTCTTGTTGTAGCAGGACTATTTTCGGCATTATCAAAGAGCTCTATTGACTCAAAATTTGAGTTCATTTTAATCGTATTGTCTTGTTACGGTATCTATTACATGACATTAGTGGTTTATGGCCATTTGGAGAAAATTTTCGAAAACTATATGTATTTAAACTGTGGTTATACAGGTGAACAGCTTTCCCCCTGTAGTGAAGTTCTATATCTATTAGATAAATTTGTTGCCAATTGGCTCTTTGTCATCAGTGTGCTCTTGTCTATTAGTTTACAAATTTATCTGCTCTACAGTATTCAGAAGCGTAATATATTTAACAAGTCAAAGCAGTCAGGGACAAGCTAACGCTTTCCCCTGTTTGAGGCGTTATGTGGATCTAAATCGAGGTTTTTTTGAAGAAATGTGATGTAATTGGAATAATCTTAAAGAATTACCCAGACACAATAAATGGTTTCTATGCAGTCTTTTAGTACTCAATTTATCTTATCTCGAGATTACCTTGCTGAGTGTTTTGATCAGTCTTTACCCTATAGAAAAAATGCCAAGCTCAATTATCTATTTCCTGCATTATTGTTTGCTGCTGGTGCGGGATTACTGATTTTTACTGAGCAAGCTAAGGTCGTAGGTAGTATTTTAATCGCGTTGGCTGTGCTGGAGCTGATTCATATTCGATTTCGACGAGCTTGGTGGTTAACACGGCAGATGTGGGGGAAAAGTTCTGGCGGTGAGGTAAAATTAACCATAGATGAAAATGGGATCCAAACACAGAACGCCTATACGCAAACAACGCTATTGTGGGCAGATGTTGAGCGCGTTATAGAAACCGATTTAGGGCTTATTCTGGTGGCTAAAGCTGGAGGTCAGCAGTACCTGTCTAAATCGTTATTTTCTGTTGAGTTGATAAGCAAGATTGTTGCGAGGAATAAGGATTAACATTCACTTCAATAAAAATTGAAATCGCTCCTATAATGCAGCTAATACAGTACATAACTGAATTAAATGGGGTCGTAACGATTATTAAATATTCAATCTGACCCCTTTAACCGATTTACAACTCCTAGAGACCCAGTTCATGAACGTCACTATAAACGGATATGTCAGCTATATCTGCAAAAGTTGTAGTAAAGCATACATGGTCGAAAGCCAATCTTTAACTTTTGTAGAAGATACCAGCCCAGAGGCTGAGGACTATAATTATATTTGCTACGTCTCTCAAGTTAGCGAAGCCTGCACCTCTTGCGAAAATGATGTGCATATTAAAATTGAAATATGGGAATACCCCGAAGCGGCTATTAACTACTCATATTCCGCCATAGAAGGCGCTATCGATATAGAATGCGAGTTTTGTATCGAACACTATTTCGACGAAGCAGCCGCCAAGGAAGAAGACACCGAACATGACCCAGAACCCGCCAAAAATACTAAAACCGAGGATGAAAGTAAAAGTACCTATAACTATAACGAAGACACAGCGCGACTCCATGAACCGTCTACCGCTGAACGCTATATAGATATGTATGACGATGAATAGAGTAATTAAAGGGGTCGTAACGATTATTAAATATTCAATCTGATCCCTTTAACGAATTTCTGTATAAAAGAGCGCATTCCTGTCACTTATCCTTATGTAGGTGTGTAATCACCGGGTTTAAGCTGCTAATCAGAGTGCGCTTTGATAAGATGCGCCCATTTTAAGTCGGAAATCCCCATGTTTAGTTTGATCGTTAGCAAAGAATCCAATGTAAAGAATGATTTACTCTCTGGATTGACCGTTGCTTTGGCATTAGTGCCGGAGGCGGTAGCCTTTGCTTTTGTGGCTGGGGTTGCGCCCATGGTGGGGATGTATGCAGCCTTTATGATGGGTTTGGTTGCTGCTGTATTCGGTGGTCGCCCTGGTATGATTTCAGGTGCCACTGGTGCTATGGCCGTTGTGGTAGTTGCTTTGGTGGCTAGTCACGGAGTGCAATATCTATTTGCCGCTGTGCTATTGGCTGGCGTGTTTCAAATTCTGTTCGGTGTGTTTCATCTGGGAAAATTTATTCGTTTGGTTCCCTACCCTGTGATGTTGGGCTTTGTTAATGGTTTGGCCATCGTTATTTTTCTGGCCCAGCTTGATCAATTTAAAGTGCCTGATGCTTCGGGTGTGCTTACATGGATGATGGGTGGCGAGCTGTACTTGATGTTGGGCCTGGTAATTTTAACCATGGCGATTATCCAGTATTTGCCCCGATTAACCACGGCTGTGCCTGCGTCTCTGGTCGCTATTATTATGGTGACGTTGATGGTTCATGGCCTTGATATTGATACTCGAACCGTTATTGATTTTGTTCGGGGTATGTTGCCAGTAGATCAGCAGGCATCGGCAAGTCTTGAAGGTGAGCTGCCAAGCTTTGCGATACCGATGGTGCCGTTCACGTTAGAGACATTACGTGTTATCGGGCCCTATGCCATCATTTTGGCATTGGTCGGCCTGATCGAGTCGCTTTTAACCCTGTCATTGATTGATGATCTTACTAATACCCGTGGGCGAGGAAATCGTGAATGTATTGGCCAGGGGTTGGGGAATACCATTAATGGATTCTTCGGTGGTATGGGCGGTTGTGCCATGATTGGCCAGAGTATGATCAATATTAATTCTGGTGGGCGGGGACGTTTATCGGGAATTACGGCAGCATTAGTTTTGCTGGCTTGTATTCTTTTTGTGTCTGACCTGATTGAAATGATTCCCCTGGCGGTATTAGTGGGTGTCATGTTTATGGTGGTGTTGGGCACCTTTGAGTGGGCTTCGTTTCGAATTTTTCGTGCTATGCAGCGCAGTGATGCGTTTATCTCCATATTGGTTGCTGCTGTTACCGTGTTTACTGATCTGGCTATTGCAGTAATTGTTGGTGTGATTGTTTCTGCACTGGTGTTTGCATGGCAGCATGCCAAGCATATTTCTGTTTCTACCTATACGGATGAAGATGGCTGGAAAGTTTACGAACTGGATGGCCCCATATTTTTTGGGTCAGTTAGCAACTTTAAAGAGTTATTCTCTCCTGAGACGGACCCTGATGATGTAGTGATCGAATTTAAAAATGCACGGGTATCAGACTCCTCTGCCATTGAAGCACTACATGGGTTAGCTCATAAGTATAAAAAATGCGGCAAAAAACTACACCTTCGCCACCTAAGTCAGGATTGTTTACAGTTGTTAGATGATGCCGCTCGTTATGTGGAAATAAACATCAATGAAGACCCACGTTATAAAGTGGCAACTGATGCATATGATGACTAATAGTTTTGTTGTTTCGACGTAATGTGCTTCATTGAAGCCCGATTATTTTGAGTCATCTTATCTAAACTATTTTATCTGGAAGCCTTTTGTCTAGAACCGATGATCTTACGGGTTAAAGCGCGGGCTAGGTATCGTGCTTTTGTGGTTCTGTCAGAGCGTTGGTATTTGGTTTTAAGCGTGCCTTCCATAAAAGCTGTGTGTTTGCTGTAATCAATATAAACATCTACCAGCACGGGTTTGTTGTCTAATGTCAGCTTAAAGGCCGTATCTAGGGCTGGCTGTAGCTGGTCGTCATCTTCTATGGCGACATATTCACAGCCCATGGCATGGGCAAAAGATATCCAGTCAGCATCCCCCAATGTGGCACATGTCATCCGTTTGTAGGACATTTCCTGTACAACTTCTCCCAGTTCTCCGTCGTTAAACAGAAAGTAGATGACCCCAAGACCATATTTGTTTGCTGTGATGGCCTCCATTCCAGACATTAACATTGCACCGTCACCGACGATGCCTATTACGGTGTAATCTGGGTGAGTGAGCTTCAATGCATTCACGGCAGGAACGCAATAACCCATGGCATTAAAACCTGTAGGGGATATAAACCCACCTACTTGATTGATAGGTAATAGTTCCGCAGTAAGTATGGTGTGGTTGCCATCATCACAGGCTATTAATGTCTTTTCAGGAAGCCTCTCTTTTAAGGCTGAAAAGAAATTGGCTGGATTAACCCGGTTAGTTTTATGTTTCTGCCAGAGTGCTATGTAGTCATCTTTATCAGAAGAAATTTGTTGGATGAGCTCTTTGTGGTCTCGTGGCTTTGGCTGTATTTCGATAATTCTTTTGAGTAGTGCTTTAAGTAGTGTAGAGGCATCACCTTGCAGCGTAATTGTGGTGGGCTGGCTGGTATCAAAGACCGCTGGATTTATGTCGAGGTGAATAATGTTTTTTGGCGGGGTAATACCAAAGGTCCCAGTGGACGTTTCAGAGAAGCGAGCACCTACAACTAACATACAGTCACATTGTTCAAAAGCATGCTGGGCAGCCGGTACTGCTGAGGGCCCAAAGCCCATGCCGGTGTGTAGTGGGTGGCTGGCAGGACAAACACTCAACCCTTGTAATGTTGTCGCGATGGGGGCTCCCAAGTGTGACGCCAGTATTTGAATCAATTTGGATGCATTTTTTGCACCCCAGCCAACAAATATCCCGGGGCTTTCGGCATCGAGTAGCATATTAGCTATGTGATCAATTTCGGTGCTGTCTATGGGTGGCCCAACTATAGCCAAGCCATCTGTAGACGATGTTGTTAATCCGGCTTCAAGGCTGGGTAATTCCCCTGTTTCTTCATGACACAGTTGAAGGTTAAGTGGAATTTCAATGAATACGGGGCCGGGTTCACCCTCCAGTGCTGTGCGATATGCTTCAAAAATAGTAGGGACAATGTCGCAGTGATTTTTAATTAGGAACGATGTTTTGGTGATGGGGGCGATTAAGGCATGCAGGTCAATTTTTTGCTGAGCAGGGTGGTTGGAATTTTGATCCACACCGCCAGATATAACGAGCATGGGTATACCATCAAAAAAGGCTTCCCCAATACCACTGGCTGCATGCGTGATGCCAGAATCAGGAACAATGACCAGAGTGCCAATAGTATTAGTAGTACGGCTGACAGCATCGGCCATAAAGGCTGCTGAAGCTTCATGAGTAACCAGGCAGGGAGTAATTATTTCTGATTGGTCCAGCTCATGATAGATTTCCGTATTGTGTTCACCTGGGATACCAAAGGTATGGGTGACACCAATGCTTTCCAATGCATATCGGGTAAGCCACGCCCCACTTTTTTTCACTGGGTTTCCTCTGTGATTTTTAACGGTAACCGTCTCTTTATAACAGAAATTTATATTACAGAAATCTATTTTACAAAAATATGCGTTATTGGTTGGGTTTGGCTACGTCAGGGTATGTGAATAGTTGAGGAAGAAGCTGGCTGGGGGCATAACAGCATATGCCCCGAGTGATGTTTGAAATCGGGTGATTGGCTGGGGTGTTGTTTTGCTTGGGGGCTGTAGGGTTTTCTGTATTTTTAGGACACAGTTCCTGTTGTACGAACCCGCTTGGCACCTTTTACAACAGGCGCACGTCGTGCCGCATTGCGGTGTTCTATTTTGTCATCAATGATATTTTTTAGGGCAATGAGCATTCCTGCAATAAGGAATGCCCCGGGGGGAAGTATCGCCACCAAAAAACCATAGCCCTCACCAAATAAATTCAGGGTCCAATTTTCTGCAATGGGGCCAAATAATAGGTGCATGTTGGCAAACAGAGTGCCGCTGCCAAGAATTTCCCGGATGGTTCCAATGACTAACAGCACAAGACCAAATCCGGCCCCCATCATAAATCCATCCAGGGCCGAAGCTACAACATTATTTTTGCTGGCAAAGGCTTCGGCTCGGCCAAGTATGGTGCAGTTGGTTACGATGAGAGGAATAAAAATACCTAATATTAAATACAGCTCATAGGTGAAGGCTTGCATGAGTAGTTCTGTACAGGTGGTGAAGGTAGCAATAATCATGACAAAAGCTGGAATTTTTACAGCCTCTGATACTTGTTTACGAATCAGGGAAACTGCAATATTTGAGCCTACCAAAACCAGCATTGTGGCCAATCCAAGCCCTAGTGCGTTAACGACTGAGCCGGTGACAGCCAAAAGTGGGCACAAACCCAAAAGTTGTACCAGCGCGGCATTATTTTTCCAAAGTCCATTGGCGGTGATTTCACGATAGGACGTATCAGCCATTATCTGGTACCTTCTTGGGTTTTAGGTCTTTGGTGGGGGCTGGGTTCTCTTGGGCTTCCGCTTGTTGTGCGGCTTTCAAAAGACGCTGTTGATCTTCTTTATAATATTGTAGTGTTTTTAAAACCTGCTGCACTACTGCACGAGGTGTGATGGTTGCACCGGTAAATTGATCAAAGCTGCCTTTATCTTTTTTTACTTTCCAGTCTTTAAGTTTTGGATTGGTTAAGGACTTGCCATTAAAACCAAGAATCCAATTGTGTTTGTTAAGGTCAACCTTGTCACCCAGCCCTGGAGTTTCTTTGTGTGATGTCACTCTAACCCCAGCAATGGTGCCATCCACATTGATACCAACAATCATATGTATATCACCGCTGTAACCATCGGGTGCAACGGTGGGGATAATCACGGCTACCAGCTCATTGCCCTTGCGTGCGATGTTAATGTTGCCACCCTTAATGCCAAGGGTTGGCCAGTACGCAGCAGGGACTTCGAGAGTGTCGACCAGAAGATCATTGTTGTGCCGCTCAAGTGGGACAATTTCAAGCAGGGCACGTTTGGCAACTTCACGTTTGGCTTCAGCAATGGGCTCTTTTGTTTTCAAATCGGTAAAGGCGAGCAGCGCCGCAGTAATTAAGGCGAAAAGCCCTAGGGCTAAACTGTTAGAACGGATGGATTTACCTAGCATCATCTAGTCCTTTTTTTCCGTAGCTCTGCGAGATTTTTGATGACCATAAGTGCGTGGTAGCGTGTAATTGTCGATCAGTGGTGCAGCAAAATTCATCAATAGCACAGCAAAAGCAACAGAATCAGGATAGTTGCCCCAACTACGAATGATAAAGATCAGCACGCCAATGAGCGCACCGTAAATTAGCCTTCCCCGATTACTGGTCGCGGAAGTTACCGGATCAGTGACAATAAAGAATGCCCCAAGCATGGTGGCACCGCTCAACAGGTGAAGCAGTGGGGAGCCATGGCTGGTGGAGCTGCCGCCATCATAGAAAAGTGCCGAGCATAATGTCAGAGCGACCAGCATAGCCACAGGCGCGTGCCATGTGAATATCTTGCGATAAAGCAGGAAGCAGCCGCCAGCAAGGAAACCTAAATTAACCCATTCCCAGCCGAGGCCTGCCCAATTGCCTTGGCTAAATAGTGGGTCTTTCTGATAAAGCTGCTCCATCAATAGCCCGGTGCTGTGTTTGACCGTATCCAGAGGTGTAGCAGCAGTGAATGCATCAATAGTGCCAGTTACAGCCTCTGGGCTTAAAAATGGCAGAACGATTTGAAGTGATTGCCATAACCCAGGGACCGCTGTTCCTGCTTCATACAATGGTGCCGGAGCTGGCCATGCGGTCATTTGTACTGGGAACGAAATCAGTAATACCACATACCCTATCATGGCCGGGTTGAATGGGTTGTAACCCAGACCACCATAGAGTTGTTTGGCAATAATAATAGCAAAGGCTGTGCCGACAACGGCAATCCACCAGGGTGCGAGGGGGGGGAGTGCCAATCCCAGTAAGACCGCAGTAACAAGGGCGCTGTAATCTCGTAGGTAAAACATAACCGGGCGTTTGCGCAGATGCATGATACCTGCTTCACACCCAAGCGCCACAATGCTGGCTATACAGATATTGATCAGCGTGCCCCAGCCAAAGAAGATGGTAAGTGCTAAGAGCCCCGGGGTGGTTGCCAGGAGCACCAATTGCATCACATTACCGGTATCTTGGGTTGTGTGAGCATGGGGTGATGTTAGTTTCAGCAGGGCCATGGTTGGTGTCCGTTAAAGTGTCTGCTCTGACAGTTCTGTTTCAGCAGTTGTCAGCTTGGCTTGCAGTTTGTCCACGCCAGTACGGAGTGCACTAATTTTATCAGAGTTGTCTTCTGAGTTTTCAGCCTCAATGGCTGTTAACCGGTCTTGCGCTTTTTTCAGTCGTGTTTTTAAAGACGCTATAGTGGCACGTAATTTATCCTCATCGGACATATTGGCTTGGGCCGCTGCTTTAGCTTGGGCCCTGGCAATAGCAGCAGAAGCTGCATCTTGTGTTTCCGGTGTTACGGCTTCGGCTGGAGCATCGACAGGTGTTTCAGATAACTGTTGTTCCGCATCGCGTAATTTGGTCTGTTGTTTGTCTAGCCCTTTTTGTAGCGCAGCTATAAGAACAGCACCCTCGGGAGAGTCTTTTGTAGCGGCCGAAATTTTTTCTTCAGTAACAGTAATGCGCTCTTTTAAGGTGGAAATTTTCTTTTCGAGCATGTCTGTTGGGCTTGCCTGAATTTTTTCCATCAGGACTTTTGTATCTACAGCTTTTGTCTTGGGATCATCTACCTGTGTTGGTTTAATATCCTTAAGTTTGGTTTGGGCACCGACAAGTCTAACCCTGGCATCTTCAATGGCGGCCAAGGCTTGTTCTCGTTGTTTGTCCGATGCATCTTCCTCTAGTAGCTGAAGTCGTTGCTGTACTGTTTCGAGGTGATTTTCGGCTCGTGCTACACCTCGTTCCAGTTTAGCTTGTTGCTCTTTCGGTGAGGCTTTTTTCGCCTCAGCACGAGCCATAGCAGCTTTAATAATATCGTCAACACTGGAGGCTGCGGTATCGGAAGCAGTGGTTTTCGAAGACGTTGAGTTGCTTGCAGTCTTGGCTCGAGCCTGTTCGGCAGCTTTTTTACGTGCTTCTCGTTTTGCCAGCTTGGCGGCTTCTTCTTTTTCCTTGCGGCTTTGTTGGAACTCAAAACGTTGCCGTGCCCTGTCGGAATCAATTTTTTCTTCCGCCTGTTTTCTCATTTCTCCTTTACTTGCTCGGTAGTACTGAACCAGAGGGATATTGCTGGGGCAGACATAGGAGCAGGCTCCGCATTCAATGCAGTCAAAAAGGTTTTGTGCCTCAAGCTTGTCATAATTTTTTGATTGGGCATGCCAAAATAGCTGCTGGGGTAGCAGGCTGGCCGGACATGCCTCTGCACACATGCCGCAGCGAATGCAGGCTTGAGCTAATGGCGGTTCGGGCAGCTCAGTTTTATTTGGCGCTAGAATACAGTTAGTTGTTTTAATCACCGGAATGTCCGGGTTTTCTAGCGTAAAGCCCATCATTGGGCCACCCATCACTAACCGCGAACATTCACTTTGATCAAAATGATTGTATTCAAGTAAGTGACTGATCGGCGTGCCGATTAATGTTTGGTAATTTCTATTGGTAGAGCAGGCTTTCCCTGTCACGGTGGTGACCCGTGAAATTAGTGGTTCACCGCGGGTAATAGCTTGCTGTATGGCGTAGGTGGTACCTACATTTTGGCAGACGATTCCTATGTTAGCGGGGAGTCCACCGTGGGGTACTTCTTTCCCMGTCAGAATTTGTATTAACTGCTTTTCGCCACCGGAAGGATAACGTGTTTCAAATTCCACTAATTCGATGTTGGTACCTTTCAGGTATGGTTCCAATGCATCGTAGGCTTTAGGYTTGTTATTCTCGATRCCAATTAAAATTTCRTCTGGTTCGCCAAGAATAAAAGACAGTATTTTAATGCCTTCAACAATATCTTCCGGACGTTCCCTCATTAGCATGTCATCTGCTGTGATGTAGGGTTCACACTCGGTTGCATTAATAATTAGAGTTGAAATGGGCTGGCGGGCATTCAGCTTAACGGCGGAGGGGAATCCGGCACCACCGAGACCAGCAATTCCCGCTGAACGAATTATTTCAAGTAATGCTGCTGAGCTGTGCTCTCGGAAATTATCAATTCCCTGATGTTCGATCCAGCGGTCGTCGCCATCGGGTATCAGGGTAATACAGCGGGCAGCCATTCCGGATGGGTGTGGAATGGGGTGGTCGCTAATGTCACTGATTAAACCAGAGGTAGGCGCATGAAYACCAACACTCACCATGCCCTTGGGTTCAGCCAAAGGCTGCCCTTTGAGTACTTTGTCACCCTTGGCAACCAAGAGCTTGGGTGGTGCACCAATATGCTGGTTTAGTGGTATAACCAGCTGCGAGGGCAGGGGCAGGGTGCCGATGCTATTTTGCACCGACTGGTATTTGTTTTCGGGGATGTGAACTCCACCAACCAGGTCCCAGACTTTTCTCATGCGGCTTTTTCTCCGCTATTATCTGCGTCGTTGTTGTCCTGCTGGTTAGCATGGTCACTGGCAATAATATCACTGGGTTGGATGACCTGAATTTGTTGTTCTGCGGTCGGGGGTAGCTCCCACTTCCAATCAGCTAAACCTTTATCCACTGGAAGCATATCAATACAGTCTACGGGGCAGGGTTCGACACACAGATCACAGCCTGTGCATTCACTCACAATGACCGTATGCATGAGCTTGGCGGCACCGAGAATAGCGTCTACGGGGCAAGCCTGAATGCATTTGGTACAGCCAATGCACTCATCTTCACGAATGTAGGCAATAGTTTTTGTGTCGCTTTCTTCGCCATGTTCGGCATCCAGCGTAGGCGCTTCTACATCGAGCAGATCAGCAATGGCATTAATGGTTGTCTGGCCGCCGGGTGGGCACTTGTTGATGGGGTCTCCATCGGCAATGGCTTGTGCGTAGGGTTTGCAGCCGGGATAGCCACATTGGCCACATTGAGTTTGTGGTAACAATCTGTCRATTTGCTCGACAATGGGATCACCTTCTACTTTGAATTTAATCGCAGCGAAACCGAGTATGGCACCAAAAATAATGGAGAGGCCGACTAAGGTAACCAGTGCAGCAGACAGCGGATGCTGGGCAATAATGTCGTACACGCTATGCCCCTATACCAGTCCGCTGAAGCCCATAAAGGCCAATGACATCAGTCCAGCAGTAATCATACCGATGGCTGCACCTTTGAATGGTTTTGGAACATCTGCGACCGACAGGCGTTCGCGCATGGCGGCAAATAATATGAGAACCAAAGAGAAACCCAGTGCAGCACCAAATCCATAGAGGGTTGATTCTGCAAGTGTGTGTGCCTTGGCAGTATTTTGTAACGCCACACCGAGTACAGCACAGTTGGTCGTGATCAGTGGTAAAAAGACCCCCAAGACTCGATAGAGTAGCGGGCTGCTTTTTTCGATAAACATTTTAGTGAATTGCACGACAACGGCAATCACCAAAATAAAAGAAATGGTTTTAAGATACTCAAGGTTCAGAGGAACCAGAATCCAGCTGTTGACCATATAGCTGGACATTGCCGCCAGCGTCAGCACAAAGGTGGTTGCGCCGCCCATGCCAATAGCGGTCTCCAGCTTGCTGGATACGCCCATGAAAGGACACAGGCCCAGAAACTGAACCAGCACAAAATTGTTTACCAGTATGGTACTAATCAGAATAACGGCAAAGTCTTGCATTTAGTCTTATCTCTATAGAGCTGACATTATAGCGGTATGCAGATTCTGCTAATAAGCATAAAACACTAAATTCTTAGTATATTTCGCCATAAGGCATAGCATTAAGCCATATGATCACAACCATRTTTGTYGCTAGGTAATTCKCTGCCCTGGTTTCGCACCACTATCGGGCGACAGAAGGTATATGCCGTCTTTATCACCAGACGCTAAAACCATGCCCTCAGATACACCAAAGCGCATTTTTCGTGGCGCCAGATTGGCGACCAGTACGGTTAAGCGACCCTCAAGATCTTCAGGTTGATAGGATGATTTAATACCTGAAAATACATTTCGGGTTTCACCGCCGATATCCAGTGTCAGTTGCAGTAATTTGTCTGCGCCATCCACGTGTGCTGCTTTGGTGATCAGGGCTACTCTCAAGTCCACTTTCATGAAATCATCAAAATTGATTTCATCCGCCAATGATTCTGTGGGGTTTTGTTCTATTTTAGTTGTTACATTTTTGGCTGGTGATGTTACTTGTTGGCTTGCTTCGACCATGGCATCCACTTTGTCCTGTTCAACTCGCTGCATCAGTGGTTTGAACTTATTAATTTGGTGATTGATAAGCGGCTGTGGTGCAGTGYTCCAGCTTAGCTCATCATTGAGRAATTCTTCTGCCGCCTGCGTCATGGCAGGTAGTACAGGTTTAAGGTAGACCATTAAGGCTCTAAACAGGTTRATTCCCAGTGAACAGATATCCAACACTTCCTGCTCACGGCCAGGTTCTTTGGATAATTTCCAGGGTTCTTTGGCGGCAATATATTCATTGGCTGCATCGGCCTGAGCCATAATTTCACGAATCGCTTTACCAAATTCTCGGTTTTCATAATGGGCGGCAATACTGTCTGAAGCACCTGACACTTGCTGCCACAACACTTCATCCTCAATGTGGCTGGATAATACACCGTCATTTCCTTTGGTGATGAATTTGGCGCAACGGCTGGCAATGTTGACGACTTTGCCCACCAGGTCACTGTTTACGCGCTGTATAAAGTCATCCAGATTTAAATCCAGATCATCTACGCCAGAGGAAAGTTTTGCCGCAAAGTAATAGCGTAGATACTCAGGATTCAAATTGTCGAGATAACTGCGGGCATTGATAAACGTGCCGCGGGATTTCGACATCTTTTTGCCGTTCACCGTCAGGAATCCATGCACACAAACCTTGGTGGGTGTACGGAAGTTGGCGCTGGTCAGCATGGCTGGCCAAAACAGTGCATGGAAATTGACAATATCCTTACCGATGAAGTGGTAAAGTTCAGCGTCAGAATCATGTTTCCAAAAGGTATCGAATTCCAGACCTTCTCTGTCACACAGGTTTTTAAAGCTGGCCATATAACCAATCGGTGCATCCAGCCAGACATAAAAATATTTGCCGGGTGCATCGGGAATTTCAAAACCAAAATAGGGTGCATCACGRCTGATGTCCCATTCGTGTAACCCAGAGTCCAACCATTCGCTCAGCTTGTTGGCTACTTCTTCCTGGACATGTCCCGCGCGTGTCCAGCTTTTTAAGAAGTCCGAAAATTCAGGTAGCTTGAAGAAATAATGTGTCGATACTTTCTCAATAGGTGTTGCGCCAGAAATGGCAGATACYGGATTGATCAGATCGGTGGGTGCATATGTAGCGCCACAGGCTTCGCAGTTGTCGCCATATTGGTCATCCGTTTTACATTTGGGRCAGGTGCCCTTGATGTAGCGATCTGCCAAAAACAGGTTTTTTTCAGGATCAAAGGCCTGAGTAATTTCACGCGTGGCGATATGACCATTATCACGCAGGCGACTATAGATCAGCGACGATAATTCTCGGTTCTCATCTGTATGGGTGGAGTGGTAGTTATCAAACTGAATTAGAAAATCACTAAAATCTTTTTCATGCTCCGCTTTTACCTGAGCGATAAGCTCTTCGGGAGAAATGCCCAGTTGCTCTGCCTTCAACATAATGGCTGTGCCATGGGCATCGTCGGCGCAGACGTAGTAACATTCATGACCGCGCATTTTTTGGAAACGAACCCAAATATCGGTTTGGATATATTCCACCAGATGCCCCAGATGGATTGATCCGTTGGCGTAGGGTAGTGCACTGGTAACAAGAATTTTTCGGCGTTCTGTCATGTTGGTAGGCTGCTATAATTCGGTGTTTATTGAGAGGCTGGTTATAACGGTGCGCGCAATTATTAAAAAGTGCGCCACTATAACGGTTTTTCCTTGGATTTTCATTAGTTTGTATGGAGTTAGAGATGGCTGAGACACCTGTTCAAGATGGTCTGAAACGTGTAAAACACATTATTGCAATAGCATCTGGCAAAGGCGGAGTGGGTAAATCCACCACGGCTGTTAATTTGGCGTTGGCGCTGGTTGCTAAAGGAAATAAAGTCGGGATTGTTGATGCCGATATCTATGGTCCCAGTTTGCCTATGATGTTGGGTGTGGCTGAAGGCACTCGGCCAGAAGTGGTCGATGACAAATTCTTTGTGCCTGTCGAAGCCTATGGTGTGCAATCCATGTCTATGGGTTACCTTGTGACCGAGCAAACCCCAATGGTTTGGCGGGGGCCAATGGCCAGTGGTGCACTGTTACAAATTCTTAACCAAACACTTTGGGGTGAGTTAGATTACCTGGTCGTTGATATGCCGCCTGGCACGGGTGATATACAGCTGACTTTGGCACAAAAAGCACAGTTGTCCGGTGCTGTTATTGTGACCACACCTCAGGATATTGCATTGCTGGATGCTCGAAAAGCCATTGAAATGTTTCATAAAGTTAACATTCCGGTGTTGGGGGTTGTGGAAAATATGGCGGTACATAGTTGTAGCCAATGTGGCCATCAGGAACATATCTTTGGTGAAGGTGGCGGACAGAAAGTTGCGTCGGAATACAGTACCGAAGTACTAGGGACATTGCCGTTGTCTCTTGATATTCGCGAGCAGGCTGATGCGGGTAAACCTTCTGTGATTGCAGACCCCGAGGGTTTGGCGGCAGTTACTTATAGTCAAATTGCCAATAAAGTAATGGACTTGTTGGCGGGGCAATCGTCTCCCGGTGGGCCGGAGATTATTATTGAATAGTCACTGTTAATCAGTGGAAAATAYATGACAGTGAATCGCCCCATGCCTGTGATTTTAATACTGACACTATTAGTCTTGATGCTAAGTGGTTGTGCTACTTATCAGCCCAACCAGGTTGCCAATGTCTGTGGGATATTTCGTGGGGAAACCGACTGGTATGAAGATGCTCGAGCCGCTAATAAACGCTGGGGTACGCCGATTGGGTTAATGATGGCAATCATCAAACAAGAGTCTACATTTCAGGCCGATGTGCGACCAGATAGGCCTAAATTTTTCTTTATCCCTCTGCCRCGGAGATCCTCAGCTTACGGTTATGCTCAGGCCCAAAACCCTGCATGGAATGACTACCAAAAAGCAACGGGAAACTGGAGCCATGATAGAGATGATTTTGGTGATGCCATCAACTTTGTCGGTTGGTATACCGATAGGACTCAGAAAAGACTCGGTGTTTCAAAATGGGATCCTTACAAGCAATATCTAGCCTATCATGAGGGCTGGGGTGGTTATGCCAGAGGGTCTTTTAATAGAAAGCCGGGCTTGCTGCGTGTAGCGTTCAAGGTAAAGCGTCAGGCAGAAACCTATAACGCGCAGTTAAAAACGTGCAGCAAAGCGTTGGATGATTCAGTCGACGGTTGGTTTTGATTTTCAGTATTGGTAGGCTATGCCCGGTAATTATGCCCGGTAACTATGCCCGGTAACTATGCTCTATCACTATGATTTAATAACGATATCCTCTACCAGCGTTACTGTTTTTGCTTCAGATCGTTCGATTATTTTGACTATGGCTGATTGAATAACTTCATCCTTCCTGGCATCAGATTTACTTTTAAATCTTTCCTCCATTGGGTTTGAACCTTCTTTAGCAATAAAAACGACAATTACTTCCTCTGCTAAATCTGARTTACTACCTRTATAGGAAATTGAAATTTCAGGATATCCACGAAATCCCATTTTCACTCTTTTAGCAATTCTCTTTTTAGATTTATCTAAATTCATAATGAGTTTTTAGATAGGAAATAATGCCGCAAACAGACGCGCGATGTAGCGCATCTGTGCAGCTTTTTCTTGTGAACTTTTTTCACAAATCCAGGTTCCTGGTTAAAACCTCTGCAGATTTAATAATTCGTYTTGTCCGATAAAGCTCAGGGTGCTTCTGGCTGTCTGTGTAACGCATGGGCTCTCCTGATGTTGGRCTAACAAACCAGGARATTTCTGGGCGTGGCTCACCTARCTGCTTTTTTAGAGCTTGTGGCGTAATACCTAACGCTTTAGCCGCCGCATTAAACGTGCAGCGTGTTTTTACTCGGTTTATGTAATCAACCACTACACTAATTTTGTCCTGCACTACAAGGCGCTCCTTATAAAGTTAACGTCTAAATCAGCGGCACGGCACTTTGCCGTCCGCTGAATTYTCTGGTTATGTGTTTTGGCTAGGCTGGAATAACTTTAGTTGCACAAGGGCCTTTCTGTCCTTGTCCTACCTCAAATTCTACCGCTTGGCCGTCATCAAGAGTGGCGTAACCTCCACCACTTTGAATTTCTGAATGATGAACAAAAAGATCTTTGCCGCCGTCTTCAGGTGTAATAAAACCAAATCCCTTGCTGGCGTCAAACCATTTAACTGTGCCTGTRCTCATATTATTTTCTCTAATTGTCTCGGTGAAAGATTAATAAATCCCGACTTCAACTCACCATCTTAAAGTCGAAATAACGATATTCTTAGGTTTTTGTATTAGGTGCCACTATCAATAGATCTATCCTACTCTTTCGTTAATGGAGACTGTTCGGTAGGAGTTTCCCCGGAACTTTGGTCCATTTTCTTAAGGCGTTTTTCTTCCTTTTTCTTCTTTTTTGCAAGCTCTTTTTGCCGCTTTTCAAAGGTGTAATTAGGTTTTGCCATTAAAATTCTCTTACTTTAATTTAAGTATGCTGCTTTTGGAGTAAAACATATAACAGCTCATTCAAAAGCTTATGGCTTCATATCACTTTTGCCCCTTATCTAGGATCAAAAAATATTCAGACAAGGCTATTCTTGTTTATTTACAATGGGTTGGAGGAAAGAAGAAGATTCTATCACTTAGTAAAAGAAGCCTAATTCCTATTGTTGTTTTCCAACCACCTCCATTGATCATAAATCAACACCCTTTAAAATCAAATACTTAATACCACTTTTGCCGCGAAAAGAAGTCATTGTCTCCTAATAGGAGCTGCTGATCCAGAGAGTTAAGCTAGTGACGCTGCCTAATTTTAACACACCCATAACTCTGTACTTTGACCCGCTAAGTCAAACAGGTATTATGGCCCACCTTTTACGATCAAACAGTTTTTGGAAGCTAGAAACTATGAGTAAGTGTTTATGAGCATTAAGCCCGATAAGTGGATCACCCGTATGTCACAGGAACACGGCATGATTGAGCCGTTTCATGGAAGGCAGGTTCGTCAGTCGGGCCCTAATGGTGAGAAGGTGATTTCCTATGGTGTTTCCAGCTATGGCTATGATGTTCGCTGTGCAGATGAATTCAAAATTTTTACCAACATCCATTCCAAAACTGTCGACCCCAAGCATTTTGATGAAGATGCGTTTGTAGATATAAAGGGCGATTATTGCATTATTCCCCCGAATTCTTTTGCCCTGGCACGGACTATTGAGTACTTTCGTATTCCCCGTAATATTTTGACAATTTGTCTGGGTAAATCCACGTATGCTCGCTGTGGCATTATCGTGAATGTCACCCCGCTGGAACCGGAGTGGGAAGGTCATGTCACCCTTGAGTTCTCTAACACCACGAGCCTTCCGGCAAAAATTTATGCCAATGAGGGTGTTGCCCAAATGTTATTTTTTGAAGCTGATGAAGTCTGCGAAGTGTCATATGCAGATCGTGGTGGTAAGTATCAGGGACAGACRGGTGTAACACTGCCAAAAGCGTAATTTTATGTTTCACGTACACTCAGGCCCTGCTGGGGTGTACGCTTCTCAGCGTTACAACGCTTTGTGCNANNNNANNNTTTTTAGTGTGTTCTAATTAAGTCCAATCAATGCTGAGTGGTTTACCGCCACTGCAAAAATATAACTGAATGTCGCCACAGCCAATAAGCTGAACAGCAGACGTATGCCTTTTGTTTTTCCTCGCTTGATGGCGATGGTTCCGGTGCCAATATAAATCAGCAGTGCAATAAATTTGGCGGTTAACCAATTATCGCTGAAGGGGTATTGATGACTGATGATCATTAGATAGATAGCACAAGATAGCAGCAGGGTATCAATAATGTGGGGTGTRATTTTTGCCCACCGTTGTTGCAGTTTGGCAGACCCKGCAACAGACCAGAAGGCGCGGAGAACAAACARGCTGATGCTGATAATGGCAAAGGTAATRTGAGCATTTTTTACAATAAGGTACACGTATTAGAACTCTTGTTAGGTATTAGGCTGGGGATAGCCATGCTTTGCATGTAATCTTTATATGATTTTGTCGTTCCCATTGACACTTTAAATGTTAAAAACATCAATTTATCACAATGTTGTTGTATGCCTGCCAACACGGTTATAGTCTGGTTCTTTACAGTCTGATTTTTTGAAAAATATTCGTGGTGTAGTTATAACTTGAATCTACCATAAAAAGTGATGGGGATAGCGAGATGTCTGAGAGCTTATTGAAAATTTATGAAAAACTGATTTTACGTCGCCCGGTTGTCGCTTTATTGGCGATAGTTTTGATTGCTATTGCCATGGCCTTTGGCTTGATAAATCTGAAGTTAGATGCTTCTCTGGACTCCCTTACTCTTGAAAACGATAACGACCTKGCATACTACMGRGARTCGATACAGCGCTACGGTAGCAGTGATTTTCTGGTTGTTACCTATAAGCCCCTCGAAGGGGACCTGTTTGATGACAATAGCCTTCATGCCCTCGAAAAATTATGTGATGAATTAAGAGGTATTAACGGTATTGAGAAGGTTACTTCYATACTGAATGTACCRYTACTCTACAGCCCTAAAATTTCTGTTTCACAATTACAGAAGCCRCCTCGTACCCTGCTGCAACCCGATGTTGATCGGGATATGGTGCGAAAGGAGTTTCTGGAGAGCCCCGTTTATCGTGACYTRGTCATTAGCSCCGATGCTCAAACGACGATAGTTCTGGTCGAAATGACCCTGGATGAAAAATACCAGCAACTGGTGAAGCAGCGGGATACTCTGCGGATTAAGCGTGATGTTGAGGGTTTGTCATCCGAAGAGGCTAGCGAGCTTGTGGCAGTTAGCCAGGAGTTTCTTGATTACCGAACCGTTCGCGCCACCAAAGAACAAATACGTGTGGCAGAAATACGGGAAAAAATGGCCCCGTTCAAAGAGCATGCTGAAATATTTATCGGTGGTCTGAGTATGATCACTGCCGATATGGTTGATTTTATTAAACGTGATTTGAATGTATTCGGTRTTGGTATTGTRCTGTTTATCATTCTTACTCTGGCTGTTATTTTCCGTCARRTTCGYTGGGTGTTGTTGCCGTTAGCTACGTGCATTTTGTGTGTRGAAATCATTCTTGGTTAYCTGGGTTGGATCGATTGGCGTATGACAGTGGTCTCCTCCAATTTTGTCTCGCTGCTATTAATTATCACCCTGGCACTGACAATTCATCTCATTGTGCGATATCGCGAGCTGCATCGTCAGTTCCCCAATAAAGAACAACTYGAACTTGTGAGTGACACAGTAAAAAGCATGGCTCGTCCCTGTATCTATACCATGCTGACAACCGTGGTGGCATTTTCTTCGTTGGTGCTCAGTGACATCCGTCCGGTCATTGATTTTGGTTGGATGATGACCATTGGGTTGGTGTTGTCGCTGGTGGTTGCATTTGTTGTGATCCCGGCCGGGATGATGGTCTACGGTAAGGGTACGAATAATGATAAGGATGATGAATCTTCTACTATCACCCTTTGTTTCTCCCGATTTACCGAAAATTATGGTGGCCTGGTATTGGGTTTATCGTTACTGGCTGCGATAGCCAGTGTATGGGGTATTTCTCGACTACAGGTGGAAAACCACTTTATTGACTATTTCCACTCTGATACAGAAATTTATCAAGGGCTTTCGCTCATTGATAACAAACTGGGGGGCACCATCCCACTGGATATTATTTTGGATGGTCCCCCGGCGATTGATGATGGTTCTCTCAGCACGGAAGAGTTATTTGGTGAGGAGGGGTTTTTTACCGAGGGTGATTCTGAAGAAATTGAAATTATTGAAGATAGCTACTGGTTTACCCGTCCTGGTATCGAAGATATAGGTAAGCTCCATACTTATTTGGATTCCCTGCCCGAAGTGGGCAAGGTAAGCTCTCTGGTGATGGCTACAGATATATATTCTGAATTAGTGAACCGTAAAATCAGTGATTTTGAGTTGGCATTAATGTCACTAGCCATGTCACCGGAAAATGCCGATTTTCTCCTCTGGCCCTATGTAAATGAACGTAAGAATCAAGCACGAATCACCTTGCGCATCAAAGATAGCCTGGGTGAGTTGGATCGCAATAAATTACTGGATAAGATTTACCGGTTTGCCATTGATGAGGCGGGYTTTAAGGAAGAKCRRRTYCACTTTACAGGTTTAATGGTGCTYTATAACAACATGTTGCAGAGCCTGTTTCGATCACAAATTTTGACGATGGGAACGGTGTTCCTCTGTATTCTGGCCATGTTTTTAGTGCTGTTTCGGTCTTTATCGGTTGCTTTGATCGCCATTCTGCCAAACCTTCTGGCAGCAGGTGTGGTGCTTGGTGGTATGGGTATTGCGGGTATACCCCTTGATATGATGACTATCACTATTGCCGCTATTACGGTGGGGATCGGGGTGGATCACGACATTCATTACATTACTCGTTTCAAAAAAGAGTTTGCCATTGATCAGGATTATATTGCAAGTATGCACCGGGCTCATGCCAGTATTGGGCGAGCATTGTTCTATACCGCAATAACGATTATCGTCGGCTTYTCCATTCTGACGCTGTCCAATTTTATTCCAWCCGTGTATTTCGGTTTGCTGACAGGGCTCGCCATGTTTACGGCATTATTGGCTTCCATGACATTATTACCAAAATTGATTCTGGTTTTTAAGCCGTTTAAGTGAAGTGACAAAGAGTAAGGATGACTGTGCCTGATACGTCATCTGCTGCGAGGTATAAAACTATCGGGGTTTAAGTGGCTATTGACGAAGTAATGCTTCGCGTAATATTTGAGCTTTACTCTGAATGATTCGAGTGTTTTCTGGCCCCATTCTTAACAACTGTTTTTGAAGGGGCGGTAGAGCTTCCAGTGTTGGATCTGCATATTTGTACCGCACTGATTCCTGCGTCAGTGCAATGGGCATTGTTTGAACGGGTGTGGCAAGTACTTGATCAAGTGCTGCGATAATGGCGTTGTCAAAGTCTTTAGCCGGGTAGCCTAATTCACCGTAGGCCTCTTCTAGCAGAGGACGAAACAGGTGAAATAAATTAATCAGTTTGTTGCTGTCAATTGATTCAATCATTTTGGTGAGGTAGGTATAACGCTGGTAGTTGGCGGGGTCTACCCATATTTTGTTGCCTTCTTTAATAACAACAAATGCACCTTTTGGTCCTGGGGCTTTGTGCATTTTATTGAGGAGCAGTCCTCGTGACAAACCGTCTATTAAGGTGACGCCTCGGCGAACAACATGCTCTACATGAAACCATTCAGCCAGTTTTTTATCTGTGGTGAGGCCAGTGAGTTGTTTGCTGGCATCGAGATCACTGTTATCCAGAGAGGGGAGAACAAAAGCTGTTTCAGCCGCTGGCTGAGCTTGTTGGGGAATCTCCGGGTTTGGTTTTGGCTGGGGAGTTGTGTCTGTCTCAGCGGGTTCAATTTGCCCAATAACCTGGGGTTCGGAGAGCTGTTCTATTGACGTGGTTTCGGATGGGTTTAATACGTAGTAGCCAAGACCACCAAGAAGTCCAAGAGCGATAAGTAATGCGATCCATTTTCCTGAAAATTGTCCACCAGAGCCTTGTGGGGGATGATTTACTGTACGGTCTTCGGATGAGATTTGCATGTAATCAGTCCCGGACTTTGTGGCTAAGTATGATGGCGAATAAATAGGCTAGTTGCTTAAGGCATCACCGTTGAGTGTTCCCTGCTGGAGAACAATTTTGTAATCTCCTCCGCCTTTTTCCCGCTGCCAGAGTTGTACCAGCAGGTAGTTCCACTTGGGCGCAAGCCAGAGCATGGTTTCCCGGTCATTATCTTTTCGGATTCGTTTTACTTTTGTGGTGTTAATTTTGCCCAGTGGTGTGTCGAGGATTTCTTCTCCCATCACTTCAAAATTGTAGGATTTGAGTCGGCCGCGGCTGATAACCTGATATTGCAATGGCGAAACACCATTAATCAAATCTCTCTGTAGCTGAAGTTGGTACGTTAGTCGATTGAGATAACCATCTGCGAGTGTCACCTGACGCTGTTTCTTTTTACTGTCGTAATTGGCGACACCTGTTTTTCGGTTATATGTCAGATTTTCAGTTTTTTTCATGCCGAGGATACTGCGTTTGTATTGGTAGTCCAGGTCGATGATGACTCCTTGGTCATTAACTTGGAACTCGCCTCGCTCAGTAATGTTGCTGAGCATGTTCTTTGCCGTAGTGGTTAGCGTGTACCGCCCGGATTCCTGTTTTAGCTGACGGTTAGCATCAATATCCATACCGTTATAGGTGGCGGCATAGGAAAGATCATAGGGTTCCAGGGCAGGGTCTGTTTGAGAACCAGAGTACACGGATGCGGTAAAAACGATACTGAATGCAGCGATAGCTCCAATACTGAACTTTTTTAGGCGTAAATGGTTTAGGCGTAAGTAGCTTAGGTGTTTATAACGGTAGCTAAGTCTCTGGCGAGTGGTCTGCATGATGTAACAGTATCCCTGTATCTGTGTGGTATCTGTGGACAGGTTGTTAGATGCAGTTTATCGCTTTTTGTTCAGCAATCTGTTGTTTAAAAACGGCATCAGGATTCAGTGATGATATCAGAGAAAGCAAAGCCGGAGTCAGGTAGTGTTTTTCCATCCAGTTGAGGCCTGCAATTGTTGAGTGATAACCGCCCTTCACAGAACCATTGGGCAGCCAGTGGGTAGATTTGATGTTCCTGAACAAGTACACGGCTTGCCAGTTTGTCTGCATCATCGCCAGTCAAAATAGGGACTTCTGCCTGAACAATGGCCGGCCCGCCATCTAGCTGGCTGGTGACAAAATGCACGGTAGCACCAGCATTTGAATCGCCAGCATCAATAGCACGTTGATGGGTATGGAGGCCGGGATATTTGGGCAATAACGATGGGTGGATATTCATAATGCGGCCGGCAAAGCGGTCAACAAACTCGGGTGTGAGGATACGCATGAACCCAGCCAGAATAACCAGGTCTGGTTTGTAGCTCTCG
>NVXH01000008.1:0-74254 GCA_002746985.1 Porticoccaceae bacterium
CATCAGTAATAAGGCGTTGTTTACCATTGCAGAGAAAAAAGCAGGGCTATCTATGTTAATTGGCGGGGTACCAACATCCCTAGTGTATCTCTGTACCACGGTGGTAGGTGTATTTTCCCGTTTGTTTGCACTGGACTCAGTGTTAACGAATAATTCTGCCAAGTTACTATATCAAACATGGCCCTTGAGTAATTCAAAGGCAAAAAGAGAGCTAGGGTGGGAGCCTAGGCCGATACACGATTCTATAGAAGAGGCGGTGGATAGTTATTTAGCCAAACGTTAACCTGACTCAGCGGCAGGTATACGTAGCGATTGATTAGGTATTTGCTATAGATCAGACTTCAACTTCGGTACCCCATCCATCGTAATCGGACTCGGTTTTTTCTGCGAAGGCTTCAAGTTCTAGCGTTTGGGCTTCAAGCACATCTATACTAGGCTTTACCGACTTAACGAGATCTAATTGCCACATTTTTCCATCACCATAATCGGCACTTCCTTCAAACATTATTTTATATCCCGCTGAACGACCAAGCTCTAGTAATTTCTGGTAACTCTCCTCAGAAACGCAATAAAAGTGATGTTCAATATTATGCTCTTTATCTACATTACTCCCAGCGTCCTGAAGAGCCTCTAGCACCTTTACATTTCTTTCGTAATTATTTGATTTCATACTTTTAGCCCCCAGCATGCCATATCGTCATGACAAGCCATATCATTATTGCAGCCCACTCTCCTATAAGATAATGGGCTGCAATAATGGATAACAATTGGTTATATGGTGTTCACCGTATTCGCTGTTTCCACCTCCTAACTCTTAACTCTTAACTCTTAACTCTTAACTCTTAACTCTTAACTCTTAACTCTTAACTCTCTTATTTTAGCTTTGATGCCCATATAGCGAGTTTGTGTTTCATAGAAAGTTGAGATATTTTATCCTGTGGAAGCGGTTGTATTATTTTATCGTGCACCAATAAACGATAAATGTATTCAATTTTTTCATTTGCTGAGTCGGTGGGCTCAAACTTAACAACCCCCCTTTCTTCTCCATATTTCATCCCTTCGGCGATGGCTTTTTTTACCAGCTCTTTCTCATTTTTTAGTTTCTTCACGTTTAGCTATGCCTTCTAATATTTTCACGAACGGCCAAAGACCTGGCCGAGTATTTTTTAACACTTTACTACGACAACGCTCTAAGCATTGCTTTTGGGTAGCTTCCTTTTACGAATTCATTACGCTCGGCTTTAGGCATCAGGTGAAAGCTCTCCTTACCATTTCTCACTTCCTTCAATAACTGCTTGAAAATCATGGTCCGGTACATTCATATGCACTAAATGAGGCCCCGGTAGTAGAGTTGATCTTTACCGGTGCGCCTGTGATTGCTTCATGCTCAGACGCATCTAGGTACATTCGGAACAACTCCTCAGCAGGAGCTGGCAATATTACGGTTTGTGAAATTACGTCGCCCATACGGTATGTCCTTAGGAAGGCCTAACACCAAGCTCTGGCGTGTAGTGAGCCTTGCGCTCTAATTAATAGGATTATTTCTAATATACCTACCCTTATCGAACTTAGAAAAAAACTGCTAAAGTACAGGGTTATTGATAGGCTCTAAACACTCATCCGGTTCCAGATTTTGTTCGGCTACGTAAGTTGAATGTGTACTTTCATGAACCAACACATGGTACCAAGGTTTGTCTTTTGGTGGCCGAGACTTTGCAACTTGATCATACCACTCTTCTGTCGCTTGAAAATCTCGATCAACATCTACAATTACCCCGCGATAATTAAAAAGTCGATGATGAATAAGGTCTCCAACTGAAAATTTCGCCCTAGTAATATTTGTTACAGTTCCCATGTGTATCTCACTTTAGTCGAGCTGATTGAGCTCATAGCAGTATAGTGTTTAAACGCTGTGCGCAGCATGACGTATAAACAACGGTTGAACTAGACCGCCATGACAAGTTTGATGTGCGTCTCTTAATAGGGGATTGTATGAAATCAGGCATCCCTGTGACAGGCCGTATCATTACTGCGGGTTCATTCCTGGTGGCTAATCATTGTACTTTACCGTCAATTTCGCTCTATTCCAACCTCTTCCTTAGTCCCTATGGGAGCAAAACCGAAGGTGATGCTCGTTAAGAAAGTACCTTGCAATAAGTAAAGTCCAAAGAATCACGACGAGCAACTAAGATGGGACAATCCACCCACCTCAAAGAACTCAAGCGGTTTCAACCTATAGTATTTATCCTCCACTTCCTTCGACTGCTCTGCATATGGCTGTGTCATCACGTCCTGCAGCTCTCGAATTAGAGAGTATTTTCCCGCAGTTGCTTGCTGATAAGCCGGCATAACAAACCACTCTCGCAAAATGTATTTTGGGTTGACAAGCTTCATCTGCCTAGAGATTTCCTCACTGGGTCGGGGCGAAGGTGCATTCGCGTCACTGCAGCTGTTGAGGAGCGTTTTCCATTTTGCGAGCCACTCTGCCCAGCGCTTGTCCATCTCTTTGGGGTCCGTCTCTTTAGGGCCTGAGTCATGCGCCGAATTATTGTAGAAGCTTTTCTTGAGTGGGCCAATGTCGTCGGGTATCGACGAGAGCTCGCGGAAGAAAATAGTGTAATCGACAGGCGTTTGCATCATGAGTGTTTCTAGCTCGCTGAACAGGTCGTTGCAAAGTGCCTTGTGAGACGCTGCGTTCAAAGTACTAAGGCCCAGCTTGGCAGCCCACATCTTTTTCATTTGCGTGTGCATTACTTTCGAAAATCCACTTTGAATCTCGTCGAGCTCTTGCAAATAGTCCTGATGCGACGCCAGCAACGGCCGTAACGCCGAACAAAACATGTCGAAGTTTCTTTGCGCTGCGCTTGGTTGGTTCATGAACGAGAAGTGATGACCGCCACCCGTCCAAGGCTGATAATTCGGGTTAAAGACATCGCAAAAGCCGAAGGGACCATAATCAAGTGTAAAACCACCGACTGCGCAGTTGTCGCTGTTGAAGTTACCCTGGCAGAAGCCGACGCGAATCCAGTTCGCCACCAGTGACGTGAGGCGGCTTTGAAACTCGCGCGCCAGCAACACCACTTTTTCTGGGGTGGTGAGTTGCCTATCGACAAGGTCAGCGTACTCACGATCAATCACGTGCAGCACCATCTTCTCGAGTTCTTCCATCGCTTTCGGGTGTTCGTTTTTACGGGTACGGCGAGCGAAAAGTTCGAGTTGGCCGACGCGGATGAACGACGGCGCGACACGCGTCGAGATGGCGACGGCTTCAGATATAAGCATGTCGGGATTCTCCGAGTGCGAGCCCTCCGAGTACCACGGTCGCTGTACCTTCTCCGTTTTTGAAACGTACAAACTCAAAGACCGTGATGTGGGCACGCCCAGTGCGTGCATGTGCTCCTGAGCCAAGAACTCGCGGATACTCGACCGCAAGACAGCACGACCATCCGCGCCGCGGCAATATGGCGTGCGGCCGCCACCTTTCAGCTGCATTTCCCAGCGTCGACCGTTGATGACGGCCTCAAGCACAGAAATTGCACGACCGTCTCCATATCCGTTGCCGGTTTGGAACGGGCACTGCTGGATGTATTCAGTGCCATAGATGGAAAGTGCGTACCCAGTCGCCCAGCCGACCTTGCGCATCGGCTCTGGAACCTGAGAAATGTCGCCGGAGAACATGCGGACGAAGTCGGAGGACTCTGCCATACTGTCTGCGAAGCCAAGCTCGGAAAAAAAGTTTTTACTGTGCGCTACATACTCGGGGTCTTTGATTGGAGTAGGATTAACGGGGACATAATGGCCCGTGAAGACTTGTCGCGGCGCGTGGTCGGCACCGTTTTCTGTCGCGTCAGGATCACAGTTAAGCGTGTCCATGAGGGAGTAGTTTGCCAACTTCGCAAGATCGTCGAGCATCGATATAGTCGAGGAGGTTTTCTGAGGCAGTCGGTTTGTCATAGTTGTTTATACCAAGGCTCGTAAAGATAAATTTTAATACTTTGTATCTGACCCCGTTATTTGTGTAGATATCTGTACTGGTTACATAACACCAAGGTTTGGGGCCGCAGTAGTTTACGGTCCGAGCCCCGCAGGGGCGCCTAACACCGCATTGTTATGAGTTGGTACATAGTCTGAATTATACACTGACGGCTTTTCTCCTATTCTAGTGCCCATACTAAACCTGGGCCTTAGCTTATTGCAGCAAGACCGACAATAAGTACGATGACAACGAAGACTCCCACGAAAAACCAGTTTTCCTTAAACTTCCACCACGGTTGCTCGAGTAGTTTCTTCCTCGCCGCTCTCTCCTTTTTACTTCCTTTCTTGTTCTTACTCATAACGCCGCCAACACGGGCGGACACGTAGACAGCGCAACGCGCTGGCTAAAGTGGTTGGCCTTGTTATGAGTTTCTCTATACTTTAGTTTTTCCATGGTAGTTAGCTCTGATTGAGACCAAATTCCTTTTACTTTTTCTTGGTTAGCCCCAAAGACACAATACGATGAGATTCTCTAAGATAGTATTCTAGATCTTCATCTCTTTCTTTAGATGCATCGTACTGCTGTCTCCATTTCATACCACGAGCGGCCATGTAGGGCGCTGGCCTGAATCCCAGTTCATCTCGCAAAACATTGAAGTTAAGCTCGGACGCTTTGAAGTTAAATGCAGGCTCATCCGTTTTTCCCCAGCCTCCACTCCAATCGCAAATACTTTATCCACCACCGTCCAAACGTGAGAATTCCCCCACTGAACGACATATGAGGTTGCCTGCAATGATCCGCAAAATTCATTGTATTCATCATACGTCACTGCGCTGCACCCTTATGACTCATAACGCCAAAAAAAGCGGCGGTGAAACCGTCCGTTTGCTTGCCTTCTTATAGAACTGCACACGATACCCTGACGATTTAGGAATGTCGGCTTTGCTCCATTAAGAAATGTGTTCATAACCTGCATAAGCCTTGAAGCCCAATTTATTTTCTCCTCTTCGCCCACGGATCTAAACCAGTATCAATAGAGGCACTTGAAGAACTCGAAGATTTTCGATCATCCTTCCGAGTGTCATCATTATATCGATTGTTAGAATGCCGGTCATTTCGTTGAACGCCATAATTCTTACTCGAATCCGAACGATAAGCAGCTGATTTCTTAGCACCTATTTCACGTAATCGTTCAGCATCCTCTAAACTTAATTCAGCAGGCTCTCCTGGCGTTTGATCTTCTGGCACAATGCGATCTCTAGGCGGAAATTGAAACTGTTCTTTAGACGCTCTCGGTAAGCTTTTAAATTTGTACAAATAAAAGGCTTCAACTTTTTCACGTGCCCAATCTGTTTTTTTAAGGAATTTCACACTGGAATCAATGCTCGGATTAGTCTTAAAGCAATTGATATTTAAATAGGCAAAAAGAATATCAAAATCGTAGTGATCCACCATTTCAATCAGTAAATTTTTTAAACTGACACTGTGCAGAGGGTTGGCTTTGTAATTGATCTCATCATTCACGGTATTGTCCATCCAAGAGAAGTAAGTGTGCCATAATGCCTTTTGTAACTCAGATAAATAGCTCTACATAACGGATTATCCTCCCCGCTATAACGCCGCAAACAGCGGAAAGACGCACGCAGTGCGGCGATCCGATGCTTTGCCTGGTTATAAGTTTTACTCACGAGATACTTTCCCCGCCCCACTAGCATGCCCAACTTCCAGCAAGCAACGTTCTTCAACCTCAGAAAGCCCACCCTCATTCATTTCTTGGGCTAGTAGCTTAAGATTAGGCTTTGGTTTGAACAGGCCAACAGCCCCTAGCTGCTTCAAACCTGATTTAAGGCATTCGATAGCTGGCATGAATGTGCCAATAAGCAGCCTGTTTGTAGAGAAGGGTTTAACCGGCGTAACAGTGCACGATGAACCTCCACCGAAAAGAATCATTTTGTTCTTATAAATCTCTACCTTTACTTCCACTGTATTTCCTGCTGAAACTTATAACAGCTTATTCAAAAGCCTAAGGCTTCATATCACTTTGGCCCCTTATCCAGGATCAAAAAATATTCAGCTAAGGATATTCTTGTTTATTTACAATGGGTTGGAGAAAATAAGAAGATTCTATCACTTGGCAAAAGAAGCCTAATCCTTTTTTTTGTTTTCCAATCCCTTTCCTCTGATCATAAATCAACACCCTTTAAAATCAAATATTTAATACCACTTTTTCCGTGAACAGAAGCCTATGGCTCCTGATCTTGGGAGTTGATCTATTCATTATCAATCTTTGTTTATACACCGGGTCACAGGCCTAACACTAAACTCTTGTATTTTTGTGACTATTAGTCATAAAATGACTAATAGTCTAAATTGAGTGGCATATGGTCAATCCAGCTAGAAAACAACGTGAATTTGAGCGTAGGGAAGAAGATATTTTTGATGCTGCTCTGGAGCTGTTCTCCCACCCGAATTGGGAGTCCGTCACTATTGAGCAAATTGCAAACTTGGCCGGTGTTGGCAAAGGCACTGTTTATAAACATGTTGTGAGTAAAGACGARYTACTCTTCCGGCTAACTATCCAGTTTTACCGAGGACTGTTACAAACATTCCAACTTGAAGACTTGGAAGATGAAGATATTTTACAAAGTTTTCGACACATTTTTCAACTGGCCTTTCAATATCACCTGGACCACTGTGAATACCGCTATATCGTAGAATACACCAATAGAATTGACTTCAAAGAACGGGCTGATAAGGGCTGGCATGATGATTTTATGGAATTAGACACCGCATTTGGCCAATGGGGTGACCCCCTGCTCCTCAAGGCTATGGAACAAGGCTTAATTGTTCAACGTTCACTCGATGAGATCAGCATAGGAATGCATGCTTGCTTTGATGGAACGGTCAACATGTTGTGGGCGGGTAAAGACTGGTGCTCACATGGCAATAAAGAAGAAATTATCGTGGCTGCCACTGATTTTTTGATGGCTGGGCTGATTGGTCACAAACAATAGATTTGTGACTGTTAGTCACAATTGGTCTGGAATTATATTGAGATTATTATGAAAAAGTCGACTTACCTTTCACTCGGACTACTGTTTATCGTTGTCATTTGGATGCTGAGTGGCATATTTKCCAAAGCGCCAGAACCACAAACAGCAACGGCGTCCATAACCTCAACCAAAGCCTCACCAAAAATGACGGTTGGAGTAATAGATATTGAATCAGAAAAGGTTGTTCGAGAAATTATTGTACAAGGTGAACTAGAACCACTAAGGCAAGTTGAAATCAGGGCACAAACTACTTCCCTGGTTATGAARCTCCCCGTCGACAAAGGTGAGTATGTTGCCGAGGGCACCCTGCTTGTACAATTGGCAGAAGAGGGTCGCATAGCCCTACTCAAAAGTGCCCGGGCTGAAGTAGAGAGTCAGCAACTCAAAGTCTCTGGTGCTAGAAAGCTGCAAAAACGTGGACTGCAATCAAAGACTCAACTGAAAGCCAATGAAGCAGCTCTGGCCGTTGCAGAAGCAACATTACAGAAAGCCAAGCTGGAACTTGAATACATTGCTATCAAAGCACCCTTCAGCGGTGTGCTTGAAAACCGTTACGTAGAACTGGGAAGTCACCTTGAAAAGGGAGACAAAGTGGCTTTAATTGTTGATGAATCAATCATCAAAGCCGTGGGCTATGTTTCACAACAAAGTGCCGGAAAACTACACCTTGGGCAGCAAGTTAATGTTCGTTTTCTGGATGGCCGAAAAGCTACGGGTAAACTAACTTATCTCTCCACTATTGGCGATTCTCAAACTCACAGTTTTCGTTTTGAAGCTGAAATAGCTAATACCGACGGCATGTTAAGTGCTGGTGTCAGTGTTGAGTTGTGCGTCATTACCGGATACGAGGCAGCTCATTTTATATCACCAGCCGTACTCTCTCTTAATACCCATGGTGAAGTAGGCGTTAAGAGTGTCACTGATGATAGTATCGTGAGTTTTTATCCTATTCAGATGCTCCGCACTGAGTCTGATGGCGTCTGGGTCACAGGCATGCCCGACAAAGTACGCATTATTACCCAAGGTCACGGCTTTGTTAATGCGGGGGAACTCGTAACAGAAGTCCCGGTTTCTAAAGGGTAACATCATGAATTATATTATAAACCTTGCCTTTTCACGTAGCCGAACGGTCTTGCTCAGCCTGCTTTTTATTCTGGTTTCAGGTGCCCTAGCCTACAAAAGTATTCCCAAGGAAGCAGAACCGGATATTACCGTCCCCTTTATTTATGTCTCGATGACCCACGAGGGAATTTCGCCAGAAGATGCCGAGCGCCTATTGGTTCGCCCCATGGAGAAGGAGCTACAGTCCATTGAAGGGTTGAAAGAAATGAAGAGTAGCGCAGGGGAAGGACATGCCTCGGTACAGCTCGAATTCAGTGCAGGCTTCGATAGCAAACAAGCTAAAACAGATGTAAGGGAAAAAGTTGATAGTGCCAAGGTAAAACTCCCCGATGATACCGATGATCCGGAAGTCATCGAAATCAATGTTGCACTGTTTCCGGTATTAACTATTTCATTATCCGGGCCTGTTCCTGAACGCAGTTTGGTCAATATTGCCCGTGACCTGCAAGATCGACTTGAAGCACTACCCGGTGTGCTGGAGGCCGCTATTGGTGGTGATCGAGAAGCACTGCTAGAGATCATTGTTGATCCAGCTATTATGGAGACTTACAAAGTTCGGTATGAAGAGCTGTTCTCCTTTGTCAACAATAACAATTTGCTTGTTGCCGCCGGGGCAATGGATACCGGTGCAGGACGTTTAGTTCTTAAAGTGCCTGGCGTCATTGAAGACCTAAATGACATATTTAAGATGCCCGTAAAGGTAGACGGCAACCGGGTGGTAACCTTTGGGCAAGTCGCCAGTATACGCCGCAGTTACAAGGATCCCGAAAGTTTTGTCCGTGTCAACGGGCAATCTGCAGTCACGCTGGAAATCAAAAAACGGGTGGGTGCCAATATCATCGACACCATCGCTCAAGTACGAAAAGTGGTGGAAACCGAACGACAACACTGGCCTACAGCGATCAATGTTGCCTATATGCAGGATAAATCTGATCAAATTAAAGATATGTTGGCCGACCTGCAAAACAATATTCTTTCTGCCATTATTTTGGTCATCATTGTGATCATTGCAGCATTGGGATTTCGTTCTGCACTGCTTGTAGGACTCGCCATTCCCGGCTCCTTCCTGGCAAGTATCTTAGTGCTCAATGCTCTGGGGTATACATTAAATATTGTCGTACTTTTTAGCTTAATCCTCGTTGTTGGAATGCTGGTTGATGGCGCTATTGTCGTGATTGAATTGGCAGATAGACGTATGAGTGAAGGACAGCAACCCAAAGAAGCCTATGCCTCAGCAGCCAAACGTATGTCATGGCCAATAACTTCATCAACCATCACAACACTTGTTGTTTTTATGCCATTACTATTCTGGCCCGGAATGGTGGGAGCATTTATGAAGTTTCTTCCCATCACCGTCATCATTGCATTAACCGCATCACTTTCAATGGCTTTGATCTTCATTCCGGTATTGGGTGGGAGCATTACTCGAGAGACTCACCCCAATAAAGTCGTTGAGGGCGCGATTACACAAAGCTATGTTCTGCTACTAGGCAAGCTGCTAAAAGCCCCTGGAAAAACATTGGCGGCGGCCATCATCATTATGGCCAGTGTTTATGTCCTTTATGGACAACTCGGTAAGGGCGTTGAGTTTTTTCCCGAAGTCGAGCCCGAATTTGCCTTGATTCAGGTTCACGCTCGAGGTGATCTGTCTATTTATGAAAAAGATGCCATCGTAAAACAGGTAGAACAACGCGTGTACGGTATGGATGAATTACAGTCTGTCTATGTTCGCTCCTTTAATAGCGACAAAGGCCAAAATACCGCAGAAGATGTTATTGGTATTATTCAATTGGAATTTATTGACTGGGATAAACGCCGACCCGCATCAGAAATTCTCGACGAAATGCGCCAACGCACCGCAGATATCCCCGGCATTCAACTTGAATTCCGTAAAGCGGAAAATGGTCCTGCTAGTGGTAAACCCATACAAATTGAATTTAGCAGTCGAGACTTTTCTCGTGTACCCGCTGCTGTGGCCAAAATTCGTCATCTCATGGAAGAACAAGGTGGGTACGTAGATGTAGAAGATGATCGACCACTGCCCGGCATAGAATGGCGTATTGAAGTCAATCGTGAACTTGCAGCCCGTTATGGTGCAAATATCGCCATGCTAGGCAATGCTGTACAAATGATCACCAACGGCATCAAAGTGACGGATTATCGCCCTGATGATAATGATGATGAAGTGGATGTCCGAATCAGGTTTCCAGCGAGTGAACGACATTTGGGGCAACTGGACCAGTTACGCGTTGCCACCCCAACGGGCATGATCCCCATCAGTAACTTTGTCACCATCAAGCCGGCACCCAAAAGCGGCACTATCACCCGCGTAGATGCCCACAGAGTGATTACTATTCAAGCCGATGTAGACAAAGGCGTGTTGCCTGACAGCCAATTAAAAGAACTGCTAGCGATCATTGCTGAAAACCCTCTCGACCCTCAAGTCTCTATTAACTTCAAAGGTGAGGACGAAGACCAGCGTGAAACTATGGAATTCCTGACCAGTGCATTCCTGAGTGCCCTCGTTTTAATGGGCCTGGTGCTGGTAACCCAATTCAACTCTATTTATCAGGCCATCCTGGTACTCTCCGCCATCGTTTTCTCCACTGCGGGGGTTCTATTAGGGCTTATGATCACTGCGCAACCCTTCGGTATCGTTATGGTTGGTCTGGGTATTATCGCGTTGGCAGGCATCGTGGTGAACAATAATATTGTCTTGATCGACACCTACAACCGAATGCGCAGTGATGGACTCGATGCTATCGACGCTGCATTAGAAACAGGCCGCCGGCGACTTCGCCCAGTATTTCTTACCGCGTTTACAACCGTTCTCGGGTTAATGCCTATGGTTCTGGCCATGAATATTGACCTGATCAACCGAGGAATCAGCTTTGGTGCACCCTCAACCCAATGGTGGACACAACTGGCCAGTGCAATTGCAGGTGGCCTCTCATTTGCCACCCTGTTAACACTGGTTTTAACTCCGTGCCTATTGGTCATGGGCGAACAAATGATAGAACGCTTGGCTTCACTAAAACAAAGTGTCATACCAGCCATATTTAAACTGTTTAACCGACGCCAATCAAAAGGCTCCGAATAACTTGATATATTGGTATTAATAGAAGCCGGTAAAAACCAAGCTGCTCTCAATCCACGCTATAGCCATCTATTTTTATAGACAGAGCCACTAAATAGAGGGCGACTAAATAGAGAGTAGCTAAAGTTTATTGCAGAGAGTCCCCATTGATTCTGTTAAAGTGGCCTTCTATTTAAATAGCTCTTTATTTAAGTGGCATTATTTTTAAATAACCTCTGTTTAAGACAACACTCTTCATACCCGCAAATTAGGAATACCCCATTGTCTCTGCTGCAAGATTTACCATTACATAAACAACTGCACAAAGCCCTTGAAAAACTGGGCTTTACTGAAGCAACCGCAGTACAAGAGCAAGCCATACCCCCTACCCTGGCAGGTAAAGATTTGATGGTGTCAGCACAAACAGGTAGTGGTAAAACTGCCGCCTTTCTATTACCAATATTACATCGCATGTTGACACATGACGCTCTCAAGAGCGGAACACGGGTGCTTATCTTGCTGCCTACACGGGAGCTGGCACTACAAACACAAAAACACTTTGAACAATTGGCTAAATTTACCTACATAAAGTCTGGTCTTATTATTGGTGGCGAAGCCTTTAAACACCAAGTGGCAACTTTACGCAAAAATCCGGAAGTGTTAATCGCCACACCAGGCCGGTTAGTGGAACATATTGAAAGAGGCACACCCGATTTCCACGACTTGGAAGTATTAGTTTTAGACGAAGCAGACCGCATGCTCGACATGGGTTTTGCCATTGATATGTATACCATCGCCGAAAGCTGTAATAAACAGCGGCAAAATTTATTATTTTCTGCCACCTTAAAACATAAAGAACTGGGACGTATAAAAGCAACGTTTAAAGACCCGGAATTTATTGAAGTAGACTCACACCGGCAACAACACCAACATATTACCCAGCAACTCATTTTAGCTGATGATAAAAAACACAAAGAAGCCCTGGTTGCAGCACTACTCACGGAAGAGCAAGCCCGTAAAGTCTTCATCTTTTGTAAAACACGTATACAGTGCCAACAACTCAGCAATGTATTGAAATACAAAAAATTTAAAGTGAACTGCATTCACGGTGAAATCCCACAAAGTGAGCGCAAACAGATAATGAATCAGTTCAGGCAAGGAAGTATACAGGTACTCGTCGCCACCGACCTTGCCGCTCGCGGGCTGGATATCAATGACGTAGATCTTGTGATCAACTTTAGTATTGCGCAATCTGGTGACGACCATGTGCACAGAGTTGGCCGTACCGGCCGTGCAGGACAAGAAGGTAAAGCCATAATTCTCATTGATTCCAATGAGTGGAACCAGATGTCCAGTATCGAACGTTACCTAAAAATTCGTTTCGAACATAGAATCATTGCAGGCTTAAAAGCCAAGTACAGTGGTCCTAAAAATATTAAAAAATCTGGTAAGGCTGCAGGTTCTAAAAAGAAAAAAAATGACCTCAAAAAACTTTCTTCAAAAAAATCAGGTTCTAAAAARTCCAAARMAAAAAAYCCAAAAAAATCTAATAAAAKAAAATCTCCATCAGGTTCTGGAGATGGTTTTGATGTGTTAAGAAAAAACAAATAAACACTTTTTACTTCAGACGTTATTACCCCTTATTATTTTTTTTGCTTTTATGGGAAAGTGTATGTGCATTTTTCTCCCAGTTTCTTCCATCAAACTTAACAACATTAATAGATTTAGGTTGGTTATCCARACAGCGTACATTTATATCAATGCCATCAGGATTGGAGCGAGGAATATAAAACGGCTTAATGCCACATATCTTACAAAAATAATGTTTTGCTACTTCTGTATTGAATGTATACGTTTCAAGGCTTTCTTCTCCCAACAATAGTTTGAAGTCACTCTTTGGAAGAATTAAATGTAGAAAACCTGACTTAGTACAAATAGAACAATTACATTCTTCAATCTCTACTTCCTCTGGTGCTTCAACTTCAAAATGTATAGAACCACAGTGGCAACTACCAGGATAAATCACGTTATTCTCCAAAAAAATATAACACCCGGCTAATCGGTGAAACTCTCAGCAGACCTAATCCTTTTTACCTACAGCTATTTTATAGAGCCATGAGTGTTAGTGGGCAGGCAATTTCAACAACATCAGATTCGAGTTTCAGGACACCCTCTTCTGTCTGTATACGTGAAGGGTTCAGTGCCAATTCTGAGTTGTCACCACTGGCCAGGTAATTAAAAACAGCTTTTGAACGTTGGTTTGCCAAGGTTATTAATTGATCTGAAGTCAGTGTTTGTTCACTGATCAACTGTTGCAACATTTGATCAGCAACCTGGGGAGATAGCTTCTCGCTACCCTGTTGATTTTCTAACTGAAGAGCCAGTGTCTTCTCAATTTTTGTTTTTAACAGGGCCAACTTTTCATCACCAAAAGCTTTGCTGTACATCGTTTCAAGTACTGATTTTTGGTAGATTATTGGCTCTCCTGAAAGCCCTTCACTAGGGTTTTCTTTATCCCCAGACAAGACTTTATAGGCTTGGTTAAATTGTTGACTTTGCAGGGCCTGGCTATCACTTTCGGGTTGATAGCAGGCACTGATGCTCAGTGCCAAAGCAGGTTTTTTCTGTAAAGCCTCAACGAGTTTACTGAGGTCTTGCTGTTCAGCTGTGGAAAGCTGACTGGAACCGGGGGCAAATAGAATGTTTTCAAGGCTAYTATCATCGCCATTTGTAAACAGGCCACCAAGCAACTTGAAGGGGCTGGCAACGATTTTTATCAACATGTTACCAAAGGCCTTCCAGATGAGCGCGCCAATACGCACCTCGGGATTATTGAGGTCACCCTCAACAGGCAAATCGATATCTATATTGCCATTGATGTCCTTCATAAGAGCGACCGCCAATTTTAATGGCAGGCTGACTGCATCGGGGCTATCAACAGCATCACCCAAGGTTAAGTGCTCTAGTAACAGGTGGTTATTCCCGATCATTTTTCCTTGTTCTATGTGATAGTCCAGATTTAATGAGAGTGTGCCAGCATCAATAGCGTAACCGGCAAATTTACCGGAGTAAGARCTGGCACTGGTAATATCGACRTTRTCTAAATCCAGCTTAAATTTGCTGAAGGCCTGAGGTGAACTGAGCTGACTTACTGCGCTGATTTTTGCTCTACCATGTTGATCGATTTTGCCGTCTAGAATCAGTTCTGTGCGTTTACTTGAGCTGGTAGTTATATCCACGGCCTGCCCGTTGAGACTATGGATATGGGTGGAAAAATTAAGGGGTAAATTGAAATCCTTGTAATCCATACTGCCATCAACCAGCTTAAATTTAGTAATGGTTACCGGAAAGCTACTCTCTTCACTTTCCGAGACATTACCTGATGTGGCTTCAGGCTCGATATTATTAGAGCTAGCCCCTTCGTCTGCGGACTGTTTGGTAGCAGGCGCCAACATACGGTGAAGTCTAGTCTCGCCGTTATCAAAGACCACCGCATCAAAATAAGGCTGCACCAGCTCAATACTGGCTATGTTCAAGCTTGCCGGTTCAAGTTTCAAATCAAGTGCATTGATAGAAAGGCTCTGCCAGTTGATCCAACTTTCCTGGTCGGCAAGGTCGAAAGTGTCGAGCTGTTTAATATCGATATCGCCGCTCAGTGACAGTGACTGATTGTAATTAAGCTGTAAGTCGGCATCGACGCTACCCTTGGTCAGATCGAGCTGGATGAACTCGTGAAGATAGTTGTTCAACGGTGGAAGCGGCATCTCACGCAGACTAACAACCAGAACAGCCATAGCGGGCATTGCACCTACTTTACCGGTAATCGTGGCTTTGCCTGTTTTATTGATATTGAGCTGGGCCTGCAAGTCGAACTCTTGGCCTTGTTTCAGGGAAAAAGGGCTCAAGCTTAAATCAATGACCTCAACAGTTTGATGGCTTGGCTCACTAAGGGAGCGATCATCAAAACTGAGTTTCAGCTCTTTTAACTGAACCTGATCAAGGTGAAGCTGCCAGGGCTTCGATTCTTCTGTCGAAGAGCCGCTAGGAACAGGATTGGCACTTGCTTGTGAGTCGGGAGTTTTAACTAGCTGGGTGTAATTGAAAACTTTATCGGCCGTTAACCAACTATGTAGAGATCCACTTTTTACCACGAGTGACTCAATATGAACCTCCTGTTCTGGCCATGCCAAACGGCCTTTATTGAGCATAATACTGTTGAAACTAAGCAACGGCTCAACGGGCGCCAGGGTATCGAGCTGTAATTGTTGAAGAGAAATACCAATATTTGTCGCTTGTAAGGCCAARCTTTGTGCTGGGCCACTGTTATCCAGTAAAAAGTCACTACTAATGGATAGCGTGCCTTTATTGATACTAAATAGTAGCAGCTCCTTCAGGTAGTCACCGCCACGACTTAGCTCAATATTGTTAAAGGCGAAATGCCCATTAAGAGCTAAAGGTTCCAGTAATAATGTGCCTGTAAATTCCAGGGTTTCACTATCACTTAATTTGGCATCAAAACTGAAGTGCCCATTGTCCTCCGGCAGCGTACTGAAATTAGCAATGTTGAAATTCAATGGGTTCAGGTCAATGCTAAAAGCTTCGGCTCGATTGAGTTGTTTGAAGTACACACGAGCCTGATTAATAGCAATATTTTTCAGGATCAGGCGAGGTAGTGCACTGGGCTTGTCTTCGTCGTGTGATGCTTCAATGTTGGTACTGGGGGGCGGCACAAGGCTGTTTAAATTGAGCTTGCCTGCACTATCGATTTCAGCAAAAACTTCTGCACCAGTCAGACTAACAGTACTGAATTGCCAGGCACCTTTGAATAGACCAAAAGTATCAAAATCGACAACCAACTCACCAAATTTGAGCAGCGGAGCCTGCTCAGGTGTTGTTATCCGTAGATTTTTTAAGCCTAAACGCAGTAAAAAGGGGTTAAAGCTGGCGACTTCAAGGCTGGCTTGTTGATGAAGTGTACCCTCGACGTATTTGATCAGTTGAGTCTTTAATATATAGGGCAGTAGAAAAAAGCCACAGAGGGTATAGCTGAGAAAACCGATAACGAGCCAGAACCGGTAACTCTTTAAGGGTTTTCTACCAAAAACTTGTCGCATAATAGTCCTTTAATCATCAGATGGCATAGGCTAGATCTGACGGTAATTCTCCCGTTCACCCCACCAACCAGCAACGAGAACCAAGAGTATCAGCTATTTGGAAAAATAATTAACAATTTAAAGTGCCCTTATTCTAACCTCGCCGAGTAGCTTGATGATACGTAAGTTTCAATCACTAGTTTGTCACGTGCCTAGTGCCATGCCTGAGCCGCACAGTTCAAGGTACAAAGGAATATACGCTCATGGCCTAAGAGCGTGCACTAAGAAGAGTACAGCCGATGGTGGGGCAAGTTACCGCGCCGCATCTACTCATGCAATATCAAGTGGTGAACACTAAAGCAGTGTTGCCCATCAATAAGAGTCAGACCAAAATTGTGGAATTCGGCCTAATTCTAAAACCAAGATTTCCTGGTTTTACTCTAACGACAGAGAGATGAAAAAAAATTTTTAAAACTCTAGATTTAAAAGCACTGAGTCCTGGCCATTCCCGTTCCCGAAGGTTGCAGGATTCCRAAAATGGCCAGTTCCAGTTTTAAGAGATTAGGCGCTACGCAGGCTACCAAGTAACTTGTCGATGCTGTCCTTCGCATCACCAAACAACATACGGGTGTTCTCCTTAAAGAAGAGTGGGTTTTGAACACCAGCATAACCTGAGGCCATACCACGTTTGAACACTATTACCTGACTAGATTTCCAAACTTCCAAAACGGGCATGCCGGCAATGGGGCTTGTTGGGTCATCCATAGCCGCTGGATTCACGGTGTCATTAGCGCCGATCACCAACACTACATCTGTGGCTGGGAAATCATCATTAAGCTCATCCATTTCCAACACAATGTCATAAGGCACTTTGGCTTCAGCCAACAGTACATTCATATGCCCTGGTAATCGGCCGGCCACTGGGTGGATACCAAAGCGAACGGTAACACCGCGATCCCTCAACAGCTTGGTGATTTCACCCACTGCACTTTGAGCTTGTGCTACAGCCATACCGTAACCCGGTACGATAATGACAGATTCTGCCATGCCTAATTCTTCAGATAGATCTTCTATAGAGATCTCTTGCACAGTCAGATCCGAATCAACTTCAGCAGCGGAGCTGCTTGTCGTCTGACCAAAGCCACCCAGGATAACGCTCATGAACGAACGATTCATCGCTTTGCACATAATGTAACTCAGAATGGCACCACTACTACCTACCAGAGCGCCGGTCACAATCAGCAGGTCATTACCCAACATAAAGCCAATGGATGCTGCGGCCCAACCGGAATAACTGTTCAGCATGGATACCACCACTGGCATATCAGCACCGCCAATGGCCAAGATAAGATGGACACCCAAAACGCCAGCTACCACAGTCATCACTATCAGAGGGAACATGCCTTCCGTACCGTCAGCCCCAAGAAACCACGCACCCAATAATACGGTAAAGCCAAGTGCTGCCAGGTTCATAATATGGCGACCCGGCAGGGTTAAAGCTGCGCTGGAAATACGACCATCCAGCTTGCCGCAGGCAATCAGAGAACCGGTAAATGTAATAGCACCAATGAAGATACCCAGGAACACTTCTACCAGCTTAATAGTGTGCTCTGCACCGTGAGTTAYCACCAACGGATCAAGATAACCTGAGAACCCGACAAATACCGCAGCCAAACCAACAAAGCTGTGTAGCAATGCCACTAGCTGAGGCATCTGGGTCATCTCTACTTTATTAGCAAGAAATAATCCTGCGCCAGAACCAATGAGAAGAGCTATAACGATGGAGACAACACCACCAACACCCATGCTAACACTGGCTATCGTGGCAACCACAGCAATAATAATACCGGCTATTCCGTAGAAGTTACCACGTCGTGCCGTTTCCTGATGACTCAACCCACCCAGGCTGAGAATGAATAATACGCTGGCCACAACATAGGCCACACTAACAAATCCTATACCCATGATCAGGTCTCCTATCTGCGGAACATTTTAAGCATGCGGTGAGTCACTCTAAACCCGCCAGCTATGTTTATCGTTGCAATCAGCACTGCCACAAAGGATATAATGCCAACACCTGTACTTTCAGCCTGAACCAAATGCAGAATGGCACCGATCACGATGATGCCACTAATTGCATTGGTCACACTCATTAAAGGGGTATGCAACGACGACGCCACATTCCAGACCACCTGATAACCGATAAAACAGGCCAACACAAAAACAGTAAAATGACTAAGGAAACTCTCAGGAGCATAACCACCGATTCCTAGAATAGCGGCCACCGTCACAACAAGTATCGAACCTTTGCCTAACCATTTTTTAATAAATGATGGCTCAGCAGGTTGTTGTGCTTCGGTTAGTGGCTCCTCAGTACCTGGAGGTGGTGGCGCTACCGCCACCTCAACTTTAGGTGGTGGCCAAGTAATCTCACTGTCCTTAATAACGGTAACACCACGAATAACAGTATCTTTCATATCTACCTGTGGTTGACCATCTTTTTCAGGTGTTAAATCTGACAGTAGATGAACCAGGTTATTCGAATAAAGATCACTGGAGACCTTCGCCATTCGGCTAGGTAAATCGGTGTATCCAATCAAGGTGACATTGTGATTCACTACCACTTTACCGGGTTCAGTAAGCTCACAGTTACCACCTCGCTCGGAGGCAAGATCTACAATTACGCTGCCCGGCTTCATGGATTGAACCATGGCCGCAGTAATTAATTTAGGTGCGGGTCTGCCGGGAATCAACGCCGTAGTAATAATAATGTCGACTTCTTTGGCCTGTTCGGCGAACAGTGCCATTTCGGCAGCGATAAACTCGTCACTCATCTGCTTGGCGTAGCCACCACCACCGCCGCCATCTTCATCGGCGAAGTCCAGCTCCAGGAATTCGGCACCCATACTTTCAACTTGTTCTTTCACTTCCAGCCGGGTATCAAAGGCTCGAACAATGGCCCCCATGCTGTTGGCTGTGCCAACGGCGGCTAAACCTGCCACACCGGCACCAATTACCATCACTTTGGCTGGGGGAACTTTACCCGCCGCAGTCACTTGACCGGTAAAGAAACGGCCAAAATGATTTGCTGCTTCAATCACTGCTCGATAACCCGCAATATTGGCCATGGCACTCAGGGCATCCATTTTCTGTGCACGACTAATACGAGGAAGGCTATCAATAGCGAAAACCGTGGCTTTCTTTGCGGCTAATTGATCCAGCAATTCAGGGCTTTGGGCCGGCCAGATGTAACTAACTAGATAAGCACCCTCCTTCATTAGGTCGACTTCATGTCGATCCAACTCGGGGTGCATAATCGGAGCTCGAACTTTCAGGATAAAGTCTGACTGTTCCCAAAGGGACGGTGCATCTACAGAAATTGCTGCACCAGCAGCCATATAGGCATCATCATCATAATGTGCTGGCTCGCCAGCACCAGATTGAACAACCACCTCGTAACCAAGTTTAATTAACTTCTGAACAGAGGCCGGGGTCGCTGCAACCCGTCGCTCGTCCGGAAATATTTCTTTAGGTATACCCAACTTCATCATCAGTACGTTCTCCCCATCCAAACTTTCTCAAGCCRGACRCTTTAGTTAAGCCAAATTGCGGTAAAACAATGGGAACATCCTCAATAACAGATACTCCCCCAACCGAGACTACTTACTATTATTTTTTTCTAATTACATAATAATTAAAAGGCCAAGATATGTAGTGACCCTGTGTAACAACCAAAACTACAATTTTTTCCGAATTATCAACATGGCACTGGAATGGCTCTCYACACWGGTAAACTACATTAATTATTTTTACAATGAAACAATAAATAGAACTATAAAATGAAACTATATAGGACTCTTATTATTTTTTTTGTCTGCCCTTAATTGTCATTATTTTATAATATAACCTTCCACATGTTACTGACAACAATCAAGAGACGTAGCTCCCGCCGAATCATTCCCCACCATTTAACTCCATGGACACTCTGATTTGTTATGTTCTCGACCGCTGTTAATTAGCAGGATTTTTCTCAATATTTTATCTATAAAGGCAACCTAATATTAGTTTTCAGGTAGCTCCAAATTATATGTCTTATTAACAAATCTAATTGCGGGTACAAAACCAGCCTGAGCTGATTGCATGTACCAGTCTTTACCTATATCCCGGTCTTCTTCTACACCCAAACCATTATAATAAATCCCACCAAGCCCATACATTGCAGCAGAATAACCTTTTTTGGCTGCACTCTCATACCACCCGATTGCTTTGGAATAATCCTGTGTTACCAACTCTCCTGTTTGGTAAAACAACCCCAGGTCAAACATTGCYCGCAAGTGCCCAAGTTCTGCCGCTTTTTGGTAATACTCTATGGCCTTTTGGGTATYCTTTTCTGTACCCCAGCCCTCTTTGTAAAGAAGAGCTAGACCATACTGGGCTCTRGGGTCACCCTGCTCGGCAAGGGGAAAAAGCATGGAATAGCCGTCCTCAGGATTACCACTTCTAATGATGTCATATGCCTCTTCTACAGTCCCACCATAGGATGCCGTTGAAAAGATGGTCATAGCAATAATACTTAAACAAAGACGTACATATTTCACTGGTATTCCTTAATAACCACTTAATTTAAAGGCTGTTATATTTGTATATTAATAATCGTTAGTTCTATGACAGCAGTTTTTACATGTCGTTATATGGGGATAATTGAATATCCGTTTTTTACCCTCTGGCATGAGTCACTTTTCAACAACACTGCCATCCACATAAGTCCGCTGACAGATACCACATTGATATTCTGGCATCYGGCATTGCAAGCCRTACTTTTCAACCARCTGACCTGAATTRCACAGAGGACAATATATTTTYACCCTGYTATCCACCAYTTTSGTCAATACCCAACCAAGACAAAAGGCCAAAACAACACCCTCTAGCACCCCKATTATTGARGAAAAATATATCATCATGRTGACAGCTACAGCACCTGAMAAYAGRTAGGCAAACAATATATACACTGTTTTCCAGCGYTGCATTAGCGCCAAACGTTYAAACTTTGTCGTCATCTATRACCGTCTTGCCACATTCAATCATCACARNTNCTAAGTACTGMTCCCTTATTAAATCAACGCAGGCTTTCRTTAATAGCATCTAGGGGATTACTACCCGGACAKARTACTGTTTCGTCTAAGTCTCGTAATGGCTTTTCAACGGAAGCGATGATCTCATGTAAATCCTGACAATCCGGGTCAAGGTATATCAAACCGGTAAGAATCTCACCCTTTTCTTTGCATTGACGAATTGCCTGCAATGCACTTGATCGGCTATGAAGATCCAGGTTTTCATCTTTTTTGTAGAGGTGAATAACGGAGCCATCGTGAAGAGTTACTTCTTGAGTAAACCCGGGTTCATAGTCAGTCATTATTTCCTGTTTAACCGGAATAAAATCTGTTCTACCTGTAGCYTCTATATGCTCACGGACAAACTCATAGCTTTTAGTAGACGCAGTGGTGTTATTAAAAGTGACGCAAGGTGAAATTACATCAATCAGAGCAAATCCAGAATGACTGATAGCAGCCTTAATCAAAGGTATTAACTGCTCCTTATCACCAGAAAAACTCCGGGCCACAAAAGTAGCACCCAATTCAAGCGCCAAAGTACAAAGATCAATGGGCTCAAATGGATTAGGAATACCCTTTTTACCAGCGGAGCCTATATCTGATGTCGCAGAATCCTGCCCTTTGGTCAGACCGTAACAACCATTATTCTCTACCATGTACAACATGTTCAAATTACGTCGTACCACATGGACGAACTGGCCCATACCAATAGAAGCAGAGTCACCATCGCCTGACACACCAATGTATATCAGCTCTCGATTGGCCAAATTAGCTCCCGTAGCAACTGAGGGCATTCGCCCATGCACCGAATTAAAACCATGAGAATTTCCCAAAAAATATGTAGGGGTTTTTGATGAGCAACCAATCCCCGATATTTTTGCCACTTTATGGGGCTCAATGGACAACTCAAAACAAGCCTGAATAATAGCCGCACTAATAGAATCATGGCCACAACCCGCACAAAGAGTCGATATAGCCCCTTCATATTGTTTTCTGGTGTAACCCAGTTCATTAGTGGGGAGATTAGGGTGACGGAACTCTGGGCGATGGTAAGTCATACCTCCACCTCCTTAGATAGGGGGATCACATTATTGCAGTCACTACGAGTGATAGAATCAACTATCCAGCGAGCGGTAACGGGCAGTCCGTCGTAACATAGTAATGACTTCAGTTTAGCCGGATTGATTTCACACTCGATTATCAACATTGTTCTCAGTTGACCATCTCGGTTTTGCTCGATAACAAATATTCGATCATGCTCTCTGATAAAGGCTTCAACATCTGTATTAAATGGAAACCCACGAACGCGAAGTGCATCTAGATGGATACCTTTATCTCTTAATATATCAAGAGCCTCTTCCGCCGAAGCCGTAGTAGTACCAAAATAAATCATCCCATCCCGGGTTGGCTCTGAGGCTGAAAGAATTTCAGGCTTGGGTACGTAACCCTTGGCTGTTTCCCATTTCAACTGCAGGCGCTTCATATTCTTTACATATTCATCACTGCTTTCCGTGTATTTGGCATACTCATCTCGAGATGATCCACGAGTAAAAAAGGCACCTTTGGTAGCATGTGTTCCAGGATAGGTGCGATAACAAATACCATCACCATCTATATCCAGATAACGACCATAACGCTCCGTCATCGCTTCCAGTTCAGATTCAGAAAACACCTTTCCACGGTCATAAACAGTGGCATCATCCCATTTCAAAGGTTCGGAGAAATGTTCGTTCATTCCCAGATCCAAATCGGTCATCAAAATCACCGGGGTTTGTAATCGATCAGCAAGATCAAAGCTGGCTGCCCCCATCTCGAAGCACTCTTTAGGTGTAGAGGGAAACATCAACACTTGCTTGGTATCACCATGGGAAGCATACGCTGACAATAATAAATCTGACTGCTGGGAGCGTGTCGGCATGCCGGTTGAAGGGCCAGCCCGCTGCACGTTAAACAACACCGTTGGTACCTCGGCAAAATAAGCCAACCCCAGAAACTCATTCATCAGTGAGATCCCGGGGCCTGATGTCGCAGTAAATGACCTGGCACCATTCCAGGAAGCGCCCACCACCATACCAATGGCAGCTAACTCATCCTCAGCTTGAACAATGGCGTAATTGCGTTTACCCGACCCAGGGTCAATTCGCAACCGCTTGGCATATTTCTCAAACTGCTCAATAACTGATGTGGAGGGCGTAATCGGGTACCAAGCCACAACTGAAGCACCCCCGTATACCGCACCAAGCCCAAGTGCTGCATTTCCTTCCATCAAGATATGTCCATTCACCATATTACGGCGCTCTACCCGTATCCCCAGAGGGCAATCAAAATTTTCCTGCGCATACTGATAGCCCAATTCAAGTGCATGAATATTGGGCGCAATTAGTTTTTCTTTACCCTTGAACTGGTCATGAATCAGACCTTTGAGAACATCAAACTCAAGATCTAGCAATGCAGATAACGCACCAATATAAATAACATTTTTAAACAATTGCCGTTGACGCGGATCGGTATATTCTCGACGGGATATGTCGGTCAAAGGAATCCCAAGAATAGTGATGTCATCACGATGTAACCTCATATCCAGAGGCTTGGTTTTATCGTATATAAAATAACCACCTGGCTCTACAATTTTAATATCTTCAGCCATACTTTGGGGGTTTATTGCCACCATAATATCAACGCCGCCACGGCGGCCAACGTACCCCTTATCATTGATCCGCACTTCATACCAAGTGGGCAGGCCCTGGATATTGGAAGGGAATATATTTTTGGGACTAACGGGAATACCCATACGGAAAATAGTTTTGGCAAACAGATTATTAGCACTAGCAGACCCTGTACCATTGGTGTTCGCAAAGCGTATGACGAAATCATTGACCGACTTTATTTGCTGCATAGTATTTGTTGCCTATGTATTTACTGCACGCTTATTTACTACTTTTATTTTCTGTATTTATTATTTATCTAAGCTAATTTTTCTTAACCTGTTCTTCATTTTCTCTGTCGTCTTAACCTATACTTCACTTAGAATAGGTGCTGTCGTTTTACTTAAAATAGGTGCAGCTTTAGTCACCTCATAATAAAATTGCTGCATATCCCAGGCTGCTGTAGGACAGCGTTCCGCACATAACCCACAGTGAAGGCAAACATCTTCATCTTTCACCATCACCCGACCGGTAGCGAGATCACTTGATACATAAAGATCCTGTTCTTGGTTACTTGCTTTCACTCTTAGCTGTTGACGCAATTCAGGCTCTTCATTGTTACCAATAAAATTGATGCAATCCATCGGACAAATATCTACGCAAGCATCACATTCAATACACTTACCCTCAACGAACACCGTCTGCACGTCACAGTTCAGGCAGCGCTCTGCCTCGGCAAAGGCCGCTTTAACATCAAAACCCAACTCAACTTCTAATGTACGATTTTGTAATGCACTGGTAAGCTCTACTAACGGCACAATTTTTCGCAGATCCATCGTGATATCGTTATCGTAACTCCACTCATGGATGCCCATCTTTTGGCTAATCAGGCTAGAACCTGGGGGGGGTCTCTGATCAACCTGCTTACCCTCACAAAACAAATCAATTGAAATGGCAGCCTGATGCCCATGAGCAACAGCAGTAATAATGTTTTCAGGACCAAAAGCAGAATCGCCACCAAAGAACACTTTGGCACAAGATGACTGAAAGGTTTTTGGGTTCAATACAGGCATTCCCCAATCATCAAATTCGAGACCCGCATCTTTTTCGATCCAGGGAAAAGAATTTTCCTGGCCAATTGCCACCAGCACCTCATCGCAAGGGTAAAGTACGGGCTCATCCCCTGTGGGTATCAGTGAGCGCTTGCCATTTTCATCATAAACTGCATTCACCTTCTCAAAACGCATGCCCACCAATTTGCCTTCTTCAAGAACAAACTCCAATGGCACATGGTTTTCGACGATAGGGATACCTTCATGAATAGCATCTTCTTTTTCCCAGGAAGAAGCTTTCATCTCTCCGAAGGGGCTACGTACAATAACTTTTACGTCTTCACCACCGAGACGACGAGCTGTGCGACAGCAATCCATCGCCGTATTACCGCCACCCAAGACAATGACTCGTTTACCAATTTTTTCAATATGCTCAAAGGCCACACTGGCCAACCAATCAATGCCAACATGAATTGATTTCTCGCCCTCTTCTCGGCCCGGCAAGTTTGGTAGATCACGACCACGCGGTGCGCCTGAGCCAACAAAAATCGCATCATAGTCCTGACTGATTAATTCCTTCAGGCTGTCCACATAGTGATTGAAATGCGTGACCATCCCCATATCCAGGATATAACCTATTTCTTCGTCCAATACCGTCTCGGGTAATCGGAATGAAGGGATTTGGCTACGCATGAAACCACCCGCTTTTGGTTGCTCATCGTAGATATCCAAGGCATACCCAAGTGGCGCCAGATCCCGCGCCACCGTCAGAGAAGCTGGACCTGCACCAACCAAAGCAATTTTTTTGCCATTCTTTTTAATCGGAACATCAGGAAGACGGGACTTAATGTCATCCTTAAAGTCTGCAGCTACACGCTTAAGGCGACAGATTGCTACAGGTTCTGACTCCACCCGCCCTCGACGGCAAGCAGGCTCACAAGGACGATCACAGGTTCGCCCAAGCACACCGGGAAACACATTAGATTCCCAGTTAATCATGTAGGCATCGGTGTATCGCTGTTGAGCAATCAATCGAATATATTCAGGAACTGGGGTATGCGCTGGACAGGCATACTGACAATCCACAACTTTGTGGAAGTACTCTTGATCTTTGATATCTGTAGGCTTCAAAAGAAATCCCCATGTAACATAGAATCAACTTCGCCAACAATACTGACAGTTTTCTTAAGCTGCAACAATATCCAGGGATGTTTTTTTAGACCTTCGTATAAAAAAGGATACCTAAAGGTTGAAAATTAGTGGCCATACTCCTCAGAACTTCTATTTTTTTCGTACTGCATTGTCGTTCTATACAAATTTTGTTTTAGCAAAAATAGAACTGAATTTTTAGATTAATGCCGTAGGTTTACTGCCTCGTTTCCTGTACCAATATTCCATAACAACTGCCACTAAAACTGCCCCATACTCAACAACATAAGCCCATAAGGGTAATTCAAATGGCTGATATCTGCTTGAATCAAGATTGATCCCAATGGCATAGGACAGCAATACTGAGGCTGAAAAGGTCCAACTCCAGGCGCTGGGGTAAAGTACAGCAAAGGGCAGTAGCCACAGCAAATACCACGCATTAACTACCGGTGCTATTAAGAAAAATACCCCAAAAATTATGTCCCCTCGGGGTATTGTCCAAATACTGTTTTGGCTATGACGCCAAAATAGTTGTACATAAACAATCAAAAAAACAGCACCCAACATAAGTTTTACAACCAAAGGCTCAAACCACTGCAACATAACACCGTAAACTGAACTATTAAATTGCCACTCTTTGGCGAAGACAAGTAACCCCGCCAAATCCGAAGAACCGCTAAAAATAAAGGGGCCATAAAGGATTAGCCCTATAAAAAAAAACAACAACCAATAGCGTAAGGACATACGCCACAATAAAAAAGGTACCAACAACAGGGCAAAAACCTTTGCCCCCACACTCAACGCCAGCGCTACCACTGCCAGAGTAAACTGCTGCCGGTAACGGCAATACAATGCAGCCATTAGCAACATGGCACCAAGACCATCGGGGTGTGCCGTAAAGGCTAGCTCCTTAATAACCAGTGGCGACCATGCATATAACAGAACCCAACGGGTACCTGTTAGTCCGCCATTGGCTAACCGAAGCAATATCATAATCAAGGCCATATCTACGACAATATAAAATAGCTGAAGGGGCCAAACCTTTGCTGGTGCCAACAAATGGCCTAACAAAAAACTGTATTCTGCCGTAGGGCCATAGATTGTAGGAACGTTGGGGTAATTAATCCGGGCCAAGAGATGCCGGAATTGTTCGGGAATAGTCCCGTCACCAAAAAACTCTGATGGTGCGATACYGTAAGGTGAACCCGCTTCGTAAAAACGATACCCATCCCATAAGTAACGGAAAAAATCATCCTCCCACAGAGGGTCACCCAAGAAGCCCATAACACGAAAACAGAGTGCCCAAAACACTATTCTGAATGGCGTCAGAGTCTGCTCACTTGAAAACCCAAATACTGCAAGGGTTACAGTGAAGCAAATAGCCAATAGTGTGTAGAACTCCCACAAGGATAAAAACTCTGGCTGTATAGAAAGCCAAGCCAAAACACCGTAAGCAATGGCACAAACTAAACCTGCACCATCTTGCCATTTGATAAATCGACATAGACTTAACGATGAACCAGGCAAGTACTTAGTGTTATGTTGATCTGTGTGTTCTATCACCATAAGAACTCAATTTTTTCGATTCGATTTTTTCTATCCAAAATAGCAGGATACATGTACTGAACTAAGAGTTCGCTATCGTTCAAAAAATTCCGCCTACCCTGCTTATCACATTTTATAAGAACTATTTTCCTACCTTAGACTCTATATTGCTTACAAGGCCGCTGGCTTGCTGATCGCCACTGGATAAACCGTATAGAAAAATGAACTCACTATCGAGTCAATCAATTAGGTAACTCATGATTCATCACTTAATGAAAGTAACGCCATACCGTCTATCCAAATTATTGATATCACTGCTCGCATTAGCAGGTTTGGCATCCTCAGCATTTGCTTCCGTCAATCTGGCACCACCATCACTGGATGACCCCTATTATTTCGGCCAACTTACTTATCATAAGAAACTGGCTTGTGGCACCTGCCCCTTGTCAAAAACAACATTGGATGCTGAAAATGCAAAGGACTTTCTTCAGTCACTTAAAACTGACCAACAATTCCTGACACTATTAACAAACAAAGAACGATCAGCCGTTGCCTTTTATGTGAAGGAGTTTTTTTCTCCACGCTAATTTCAGTATTAATAAAACAAGATGATTTACCCGAGGAAATGATTTGACGTATCTGAACAAACAGGTTGCCTGCGTTATTCCAGCCAAGGACGAAGCTGAATCTATAGGGGCTGTGATTAAAGGCCTRCAAAGGTTAAAAAATGAAAATGGCCAACAACTAATTGATGACATTATTGTTTGTGATAATGGGTCAACCGATGAAACAACCATTATAGCCCAAGCGCTCAATGTACAAGTGATCAGCCAATCTCAGCCGGGATATGGTATTGCCTGTCTTACKGCACTGACCAAAACTACAAGTGCAGATATTATTCTTTTTATGGATGGTGATAATGCTTTTARAGCAGAACAATCCATGCTGTTGATTGATTCTATTGCCAAGGGTGCCGACCTTGCTATTGGGTCACGAGTACTGGGCACCACAGAACAAGGGGCCCTCACCCCGCCCCAGCGTTTTGGCAACTGGTTCGCCTGCCACCTGATCAAGTGGCTATGGAATAGAACAGTCAGTGACCTTGGGCCATTTCGTGCTATCTCTCAAGAAGCCCTGAAAAGACTGGCAATGGAAGATAAGACCTTTGGCTGGACCATAGAAATGCAAATAAAAGCCATTCAACAGGGAATGATGATTGTTGAACACCCTGTAGACACTCATCGCCGCTTGGGCTATTCCAAAATCAGTGGGACGATAAAAGGCACTATCGGTGCCGGTATCGGTATTTTGTCGATGATAACTAAACTGCGGTGGCGTCAGTTCCGAAACAGCCATGGACATTCAAACCTGACATGCTCTTCATTCCCGGGAACAACTCAAAGGGGAAACCAATAGTGATCGGTTGTACAACGTCCACCTTCAACACACGAGTATGTTTGTTAATAACAGCACTCATGTTTCTTTCTATTTTTACTCAGACAACCCATGCCGCACCGGCTAACAAACTTTTGGTATTTTGGGCATACAGTAATGAAAGCAACACCGAAACAATTAACCACACTGTATGGCAATCACTGCTTAATAGTTACCTGATCAGCAATCACCCTAGTGGAATTAATCGTTTTAACTACGAAGCCGTAAGTGACAATGATCATAAAAAATTACGCGATTACCTTAACAAGATGCAACAGCTTGATCCTCGCACCTACAATCGTGCCGAACAAAAAGCCTATTGGATTAATCTCTACAATGCTTTAACCATAGAATTAATATTAAAATATTACCCGGTGGAATCTATTACTAAACTGGGTAAAAGTTATTTCAGTTTTGGTCCCTGGGATGACAAGGTTGCCAACATTCAAAACAAGTCCCTTTCTCTTAACAAGATCGAACATGGTATTTTAAGACCGCTATTTCGAGATAATCGTATTCACTATGCGGTTAACTGCGCCAGTATCAGCTGTCCAAATTTGGCAGCAAAAGCCTACACAGCTAAAAATACAGACCAGTTACTCGACCTGGGGGCAAGGCAGTATGTGAATCACCCTCGAGGGGTTACTTTTGAGGCAAACACTCTAAAAGTATCCAGTATTTATCACTGGTATAAAGTTGATTTTGGCAATAATGACAAAACATTAATCAACCACCTGACTAAATATGCCGCACCAAAACTGGCAAAAAAATTACAACATTATCAGGGTAGTATTGATCATCACTACRAYTGGAATTTAAATAACCCCTAGATAGAAACATCAGAAACAACACAAGTACAAAAACTATAGAAACCACCTGGTGTTAGAAAAAAATCAATTGAATTRTGAAGTTATAGTAAAAAATATAAYAAGGAAGGATAATTAATGAAATTTTTAATTCAGGTTGTTACTTTTTTTATCCTTGGGTCAATRCAAACCTGGGCAGACACAAYAGAGCAAACAGTAGAAAARYCTAAAGAACAACCGGCTATAGATTGGTCATCACCAAATGATATCAAAAAACATATGGTGTACAAATTAATACCCACAAAAGGGGAAGGCACTTTTGCCCCAAACCTTGCTCTTTCAAACTCATCACTGTCCGAAAATTTTTCTGAAATATACCTGGCTAGAACTGAAAACTTTGATGATGGTGAAACATTTACTCTATTCGTAACCGCTTTATACAATGATACTGACTGGCACAACTATACTGGTGTTAGCAGTCCAAGGGCAGACGATTTATCTTTCACTGCATTAACAAAAAAAGAACATGGCTGTGATAATAAAAACCTCTGCAAATACGAAGAAAATTTGTCCATAGAAATAGGGTTTATAGAAATAATAGACTCGTTAACGACAAGCCTTGACCTGACGCTTATTGGTACAAAAAACCATCATATAAAAATCCCAGGAAGCTATTTACTGGCCATAATGCGAACCATTAGATCTGAGTGATCTCAACCTAATGCTTACATATTTTTAGATATATCAATGAGTTATGGAATTAAAAACTGTTCACATAACATTCCACTATTAGTTTGTACTCCACCCCCGCACAATCTATAGTTTTTTGTTATCAACACAATATCATTAATTAATTTTTAATATATACCTAATTCATTTAAGTTGTTCATGGCTACTTTATAACCACTGATAGAAACCAACCCAGCCACGGAGAACCGTCATGAAAAAGAAATTAACAACTGCTGCAGGGTGCCCTGTAGCCGACAACCAAAATATAATGACTGCAGGCCCACGCGGCCCTCAATTGCTACAAGATATATGGTTTCAGGAAAAACTGGCCCACTTTGACCGCGAGGTGATTCCAGAGCGGCGAATGCATGCTAAAGGTTCTGCCGCATACGGTACATTTACCGTCACCAACGATATCACCCGTTATTCTCGTGCCAAAATCTTCAGTAAAATTGGTAAAAAAACCGAACTTTTTACGCGCTTTACAACCGTTGCTGGTGAGCGCGGTGCAGCCGATGCCGAGCGTGATATTCGAGGCTTTGCCGTTAAGTTTTATACCGAAGAAGGTAATTGGGATCTGGTGGGCAACAACACACCTGTGTTCTTTTTACGTGACCCCCTTAAGTTCCCGGATTTAAATCATGCAGTAAAACGTGACCCCAGAACCAATATGCGCAGCGCCCAAAATAATTGGGACTTCTGGACATCCCTCCCCGAAGCATTACACCAAATYACCATTGTYATGAGCGACCGGGGAATTCCCGCCACCTATCGGCATATGCACGGTTTTGGCAGCCAYACTTTYAGCCTGATCAATKCTGACAATGAACGGTTCTGGGTGAAATTCCACTTTAAATGCCAACAGGGCATCAAAAATCTTACRGACAGAGAAGCTGAAGTATTAATTGGTGCCGACAGAGAAAGCCATCAACGTGACCTCTACGAAAGTATCGAAAATRGCGACAATCCTCGTTGGACATTRATGATTCARGTGATGCCTGAAAAAGATGCCGCCAACTGYACCTATAACCCTTTTGACTTAACCAAAATTTGGCCACATATRGATTACCCCTTAATYGAAGTGGGGGTAATGGAGCTAAACAGAAAYCCTGAAAACTTTTTTGCCGAAGTTGAACAATCTGCATTCAACCCGGCCAGTGTTGTTCCAGGTATCAGTTTTTCTCCCGACAAAATGCTTCAGGGCCGGYTATTCTCATACGGCGATGCCCAACGGTATCGGTTGGGCGTCAACCACCACCAGATTCCGGTGAATGCACCACGCTGTCCTGTTCATAGCTATCACCGAGATGGCCCTATGAGGGTAGAYGGTAATCACGGCAGTACCATYGGCTATGAACCCAACAGTTATGGAGARTGGCAAGAACAGCCCGATTTTTCAGAACCACCACTGGACTTAGCAGGTACAGCAGGTCGATGGAATCACCGGGAAGACGAGGACTACTTCTCTCAACCCGGTGCCCTATTCCGCCTGATGACTCCAGAGCAACAACAGGTACTATTTGAAAATACAGCACGTTCTGTAGGCGGTGCTAGCAAAGATATCCAGCAACGACATATTGATCACTGTACTAAAGCGGATCCGGCCTATGGCAAGGGTGTCGCAGATGCACTGAAAAGTATGAGCTAGCACAAAAAGTTTATTCAAAAAGCTGATTCTAAAATATCTTGTTCTCAATAAAAGCCCGGGGAATCTGGCGAGTTATAAAGACTATGATTCCTCGGGCTTTTTATGTCTGATATTGAACGTACTCATTTGGCCTAAGCCTTACTGACCAAACACCTTTTTTAGCAACGCCGTCGTTTGTTTTACCGGGTCTTTGCGAATGGCGGCTTCTTCCTTAGCCAGATAGTAAAAGATTCCGTCCATTCCTTTGTTAACCGCATGTTCAGTAAGGTTGGCCTTAAGATCGGGTACAAACGGAATAGTTTTATATTGGCTCAGAATGGCATCGTAGGTTTTAACTGCCCCCACATCATTAAGACTGCTTTCGATCACCGGGCGCATCTCATCACCTAAAGGTCCACTCATTTTTTCTCTAAAGTAGTTGGTGGCGGAATCCTCAGGCCCATTATAGATTTTCTTAGCATCTTCAATACTCATCTCTTTAATTGCCGTTAAAAACAACTCTTTGGCTTTAGGTGTTGCCGCTTCGGCACCGCGGTTAAGTTGAGTTTCCAGCTCAGCTAACATACTGCCCATACCTACCGAATCCAATAACTTTTTTATTTTTTCAATTTCAGCTGGCAATGGAATATGTATATTCTCATCAAGATTAAAACCTTCTGGTTTGCCTAGCTGGCTAACAACGTTCTCTGTTCCTACCTTCAACGCATCTTTTAAACCTGCACTGATATCCTCAACACTAAGCCCTGATGCTATTGCACTTGGGCTACTGGTAGCCTTTGCGGTATCACCACTCACTACCTCTCCCAACAATTCTTCTCCTTTGTCCCACCAGCTTCCGGCATTAACGGGTAGTTGAAGTAGCAACAAAGACATTCCTATATAAACTGTTGTTTTTTTCATGTCAGGCCTCCCAGCCCTTTTAAAAATATAGATAGTCAAACACTGGATACCACCACCCAGTAAATATCGAAACAAGTTGGCAATAATGGCTATTACTGACTGATTTCCCAGTTAACATTAACCGTCACATGGTATGTATTCTCACCACCAGCAACAGGCACCGCATCAGCCATCATAGCCTCAGTCCTAAATTTTGCCCGTGCCATTGGCATTGGGCGAGGTGAGCGAGAATTCTCTGAAATCTCTAAAATTCTACCCAAGTCTACCCCCGCTGCATCTGCCAAGGTCTCGGCTTTATCAATAGCATCTGCCATGGCAGCCTTTCTGGCCTGTTTCAATACTTGTTTAGAGTTGTCGTTCATAAACCGAATATTGCCGCCGGAATTGACACCTAAGGTCACAACACGATCAAGAATTCCACCAACTTTTTCCAAATCACGAATCCGAACAGCTAAATTATTACTCACGGTATAACCCACAATCTTTGGTGGTTTTTGCTGGTGATTCTTTTCACGTGGAGGATAAAAATAGCGCGGCGATATATTAAAGCCTGATGTCTGAAGATCCTTGTTAGCAATGCCTTCTGCTTTCATCGCCTCCAACACCTTCACCATGGCATTATTATTTGCCGTCAATGCAGCTCGTGCCGTTTTCCCCTCTCGTACAACGCCCACACTAATAGCGGCCATGTCTGGTGCAATCGCAACCTCACCCTCTCCCGTCACATGAATAGTCGCAATACGCTCATGGTGATCAGAGATGGCAAGTGACGACACCAACATTAAGGTAGAAAATAAAATTGTGGTAAATGTGCAACGTGAAGTCATGGATATCTCCTTATCGTGTGAAAAACTAGGGCTTTACTAGCCCACAAATTGCTTTTATCAATCCCTTCAAACTTGTAATAACAAGCTGACAACTACAAAGAGAAAAGTGATAAGACAAAGTGTATAGGCCGCATACAGCATAAAATCCCTGTATTATTAAGTCCATATTAAGAATGTAAACTTTGTTGCTTTAGTCCCAGAAAAACCTAGGCCGGCTACCCCCCGCAAGTGAAGAGAGAAACCTAATACTTGCGTGTATACTCACCACCTTCACTCTAATACAAAAACTGAAAACAACAAGAAAGAGCATAAATTAAACCTATAAATACATTTAATATCAATAAGTTATTAGACATATTTAATAAATTACTTTATATTTTTTTCATATAAAACGTTTGAGCATACACCATGAGCTTTGCCACTTTTGGCCTGTCACCTATAATTCTTGATACTTTGAACCAACAGGGTTATGACACCCCTACCCCCATCCAAASCAAAGCAATYCCCTTAGCRTTRCARGGCAAAGAYGTCATGGCCGCTGCTCAAACGGGYACRGGRAAAACAGCCAGYTTTATACTGCCAATTTTACAGCGCTTGTCCAAAGGTGAGCGTGCCAMGGCTAAYCARGCCCGWGTRCTGATMTTAACACCTACCCGTGAATTRGCCGCTCAAGTTGCAGAAAGYGCCRCCACTTATGGTAGGAATTTACCACTTCGTACAACCGTCGTTTATGGTGGGGTAAAGATCAACCCACAGATGATGAAGCTGCGCAAAGGTGTTGATATCCTGGTGGCTACGCCAGGACGGTTACTTGACCTGTACAAGCAAAATGCAGTGAAGTTTGAGCAATTAGAGGTACTGGTATTGGATGAAGCTGATCGTATGTTGGATATGGGCTTTATCAACGATATACATAAAATCCTGGCACTGCTGCCTAAACAACGCCAAAACCTGATGTTCTCAGCGACCATATCTGCAGATATCCGCAAGCTCTCCAACGGGCTATTTAACAACCCTGTTGAAATTTCAATTAACCCACAAAACACCACCGCCACTACCGTGAAGCAGTGGATACATCCCGTCGACAAAAAACTGAAGCCTGAATTGCTAACAGAATTAATTCACCGCCATCAATGGGGGCAAATCCTGGTTTTCACCAAAACCAAAAAAGGGGCAAACCGCCTTACCAACCACTTAAAAAGTGAAGGATTAAAAGCCGCAGCCATTCATGGTGACAAAAGCCAAGCTGTTAGGACCAAAACCCTGGCTGATTTCAAGAAAGGAACGGTAAAAATTTTAGTTGCGACTGATGTAGCCGCCAGAGGACTGGATATCGTGCAATTACCACAGGTGGTCAATTTTGACCTGCCTATAGTTGCGGAAGACTACGTCCACCGTATTGGGCGTACGGGTCGAGCAGGCCTAAATGGGCAGGCAGTGTCACTAGTCAGTGCAGATGAATTTAAGCAACTTACAGAGATTGAGCAGCTAATAAAGCAGTTRTTACCCCGRAAATTGATTGATGGTTTTGAGCCAAACCACAATGTCCCCGAGTCACACTTGGATCTTCGYCCAARAAAACCCAAAAAGCCAAAGAAGCCAAAAAAACCGAAGGCCGGACTCGACGGTAAACAACCGCCCGGTAACGACATTCAAAACAAGAAGCCTGGAACAAAAAAGAAAAAACGTTCGGGCAATAAAAATCGCACAGATGACAACTCAAGTAACAATAAAAACCGGGGACTACAGCTCCAAGTTAGAAAAAAGTCCCCCAGCTAACTCTTGTTCTTATCCTTTAACATGTCACCAAGACCAGAAAATGGATTAAATGTCGCTGAGCTTTGACCTGTCTCTGTAGACGTATTCCCACATTCTACTTCCGTGTAGCGTGAATGCTCATTGTCATGACAATAGAGACACAGCAACTCCCAATTGCTGCCATCTGAAGGGTTGTTGTCATGATTATGGTCACGGTGATGAACCGTTAACTGACTCAAATTTTGTCGGGTAAATTCACGGGCACAACGGCCACAAATCCAGGGGTACATTTTGAGTGATTTCTCTCGATAGCCCTTTTCTCTATCGTCCCGTGCACGGCGGGCTTCAGCAACAATACTGTCGAGTTTTCCAGATGCAGTCATAACTAAACCTTAGTGGTCGTTAAATTGAAAAAGCCAATAATTCGCTTAGGTGATGGTCAACCTGCTCAGAATATTTTGGGTCCATACCAAAAAGCCCTAAATGCCCCCAGTCACTTTCGATAACCCTAAACTCGCTATTCGCCACCATTTTCTGGTGATCTTCGCAGTCTCTCGGCGGAAAAAACATATCGGTACTAATCGGCATCACAAACATCTTGGCAGTAATTCGACCCAACGCTGCCTCAAGGTCACCACCCGTGATTCTACTGACATCACCACGCTGCCACTTCCAGGCAAGACACAACAAATTATTGGGATCCATGGGCAAAAAATAACCTTGAGTAAAACCTACAGTAAAATCTTCAAGAGAAGAAAAACCCAACTCACGCCATAGCTGCTGTTTATACATTTCAGTGCTATAACCCATCACAGACCACAAATCAGCGTGCCGACGCAAACCACGATGCACTGCATGTGGCTCTGTATAGCAGCCCTCATCCCATGCAGGGTCAGACATAATCGATTCATTCAATGTTTTAGTGTAGAGGAAGTCATGGGGCGTATTTTTGGCTGTTCCAGCAATAGCTGCAGCACGCTTGACCATCTCGGGGAAACGAACGGCCCACTCCCAGGTTTGTTGCGCGCCCATAGACCCACCAACAACAAGAGCCAGTGAATCGATACCATAYTTCTCTGTTAGTAACCTATGTTGCGCCCGAACATCATCACCAATTCTTACACGGGGAAATTTTGCCATMCCGAACGGTGCAGAGGTGTTGTGAGGTGATGTAGATAAACCATTACCAATTTGATTAATGATAATGACGAAATACTTATCGGGGTCAATTGCTCTACCCTGCCCCACATAAGCTTGCTCCATAATTTTACTGGTACCGGAATACCAGGTCGTTATAAGAATAGTGTTATCTTTATTGGCATTAAGTTCACCAAAGGTTGTAAACGCAAGCTGACAGTTTCTGATAGTTCCGCCACTTTCCAGCTCAAAATCACCGAGGTCAAAAAGCTCATAAGGCCCATGATTTTCTTGTGAGTAATAATCATTTTCTAACATCAATAATCCCCTATCATTTGAATCACACTGTATCAGGAAGCCGTGTCCAATCAAAAGAGACGACTAGTAATGAGCCTGCTAAATAGGATAACGGAAAAGTAAGGATAAAATTTAAGAGAATGAATTCAAAAGGGCTAAAGTAACTCGACACCATAGGGTGTTTCTAACTTGATTCGCCATTGACCTTTGGACTTGTAGACCCAACCCTGAATTTCAATACTTTGACCCTGGAGAGATTTAATCCCCTTTTTGGTAAATGGCTTGGTAAATCTGTGTTGATGTTCTAAATAGAGCATCACGGTGAGCTGGTTATCTATATCCAAACGCCAGTGCTTGCCTGCATAGACTGCCGTCACTCGCCCTTGTACACGCTGATAACCGCCCTGAAAAATACGCTCAGCCTGGATGGGCGAAAGCCCCTTGTCACTCCACAAACCTAATCGATCYTTCCGGGCTTGCTGCTCTGMCTGAGMAAAACACTCAGCCAAAGAAAGGTTTGGCGGTATCGCYACATGGTAGGCYAACCCYTGCTGTAACAACGACTGCCCTAGACTTTCTCCCGCTTCGTTATAGATATAACCTAGCCAACGTCCATAGTGATCTTTAGCTTCGATATCAACTAACAACTCAGTACGTTTGGATTGATTTAAAAATTTCTGCACAGCCTGCTTTGCCTGTTGTGCAAAGGGCTGATTTGGATTTCCTTCTCGAGCAACCTCTGTGGTATTAATGCCAACCAAACGAATTTTACGACCATCAGATAATGTCAGGGTGTCGCCATCATAGACTCTGGCAACCTTAATAATTTCAGTTTTTGAAAATGGCGAGCACTGTTTTAAAGGTGATCGTTTTGAAGATAGCTGCTGTGTAGATTGATGCTTAGAAAGCTGAAACTTTACATGTTGAGAGGGATTATTGTCTTCGCTACACCCTGCCGCTAAGCCAACAACAATCAGGCTAAAAACAAACAACCTAAAAAATTTTAATCTAGAAACAAAAAACGCGCTCAAGGTGTATCCCTGAACGCGTTTCGAGTGCCTCGAAAGGCAAACATAATACAATTATTTCTTAGCAGTGCGCCCGGCAAAACGCTTGTTAAAGCGATCAATACGACCACCGGAATCGGCAACCTTCTGCTTACCCGTATAAAATGGGTGACACTTGGAGCATACATCAAGGTGTATGCTAGTGTTCATTGTGGAGCCAACTTCAATAACGTTGCCACAGCTACAATTTCCAGTCAACGTACCGTAATTAGGGTGAATATCAGTTTTCATGTTCTCTTAGCCTCAATGTCTTGCATACCGCCACCCAATCATCATACTGTTGGGCACCGTATGCYGCTCTCAAACGGAGCGCGCATACTACCAGAATACAGCCTGCATTCAAGGTTTCGGCACAAATACTCGGCAATGATCAACGATGAGCARTCACAACAACCCCACCATTTATCGTGTCGCCGTACCCTCACCCTTGCGGCGCTTATTTGATTACCTTCCTCCGGCAACACAGGGCAAAACAAATACAGATAGCTCCCACCATAACTTGCTCCCTGGCGTCAGGGTTATCATTCCTTTTGGTCACCGAAAAGTCGTCGGCATTGTTGTCAGCTCCACCAATAAAAGCGACTTCCCTCGGTCTCGGCTCAAAGCTATTGATACCGTACTGGATAAGGAGCCACTGGTACCACCTCACCTGTTTGAACTMTACGTCTGGGCTGCCCGTTATTATCAGCACCCGATAGGTGATGCTCTGATCAGCTCACTACCCTCACTACTTCGCAAAGGTCAGCCAATACCCACGGAAGAAGAAAAACACTGGCAACTCACAGAATTGGGCAAAGGCTTACCAGAAACTGCGTTAAAGCGAGCCCCCAAACAACAGCAGATTCTGAACCTGCTGCAACAACAAAATACTCTGAATAAAGATACCGTAAAACGATTAGTTGTTTCTTCCTCAGCCCTGAAACAGCTGAAAGAAAAAAACATCATTGAGTCTGTCACTCGACCCGTTAATAACACCCCTGACAATAATCAGGAAAACCTGCTGGCAGAACAACCTCTGAAGCTCTATCCAGAACAACAACAAGCACTGGATGGTATTGAGTTACATGGCTTTAATCCCTACTTGCTCTATGGTGAAACCGGCAGTGGCAAGACCGAGGTATATCTTCAGGCCATTGAAAAAATACTGCGCTACGGCAAGCAGGCACTCATATTAATTCCGGAAATCAGCCTGACACCACAAACACTCAGTCGTTTTGAACAGCGTTTTAATTGTCCCATTGCCGTCCTGCATTCGGGTCTGACAGATCGAGAAAGAGCACTGGCCTGGGATGCCGCCCGTACCGGCCAGGCACCTATTGTGCTGGGCACCCGGTCTGCCATATTCACCCCATTAAAATCACCCGGCCTGATTATTGTTGATGAAGAACACGACAGCTCCTTTAAGCAACAGGAAGGCTTCCGCTATTCCGCCCGGGATTTAGCCGTTATCCGTGCAAAAAAAGAATCTATCCCACTTATTCTGGGCTCTGCCACACCCTCACTGGAATCACTGTATAACTGTGAACAAAACCGCTATACCCAGTTAATACTTTCCTGCCGCCCCGGTAACGCCGTGCAACCAAGCTGGCAACCCGTAGACATCCGAAAATCCAATTTATCCAGTGGTTATTCACGAGAACTCATTGAGGCCATCACCCAAACGTTGGCAGCGGGAAATCAGGTACTGGTATTTCTTAACCGCCGGGGCTTTGCACCCACATTAAGTTGCCACGAATGTGGCTGGATTTCTAACTGTCACCGTTGTGAAGCCAGATTGACTGTACACCGAAACCCTAATCGCTTGCTCTGCCATCATTGCGAACATATGGAACCCGTACCCGTTGCCTGCCCTTTTTGCCATAGCCAAAAATTACAATGTATTGGCCAAGGCACCGAACGCAGTGAAGAAATTTTAGATGCACTATTCCCTGACACAACTATTATCCGGGTAGACCGCGACACCACTCGCCGCAAACATGCCATGAAAGAAGTCSTCGCACAGGTCAACCGTGGMGAACCYTGTATTCTTATCGGCACACAATTACTGGCCAAAGGTCATCAYTTCCCCAACGTCACTCTTGTCGCGATTYTGGATGCAGACGGWGGACTRTTCAGCCCCGACTTCCGGGCACCAGAAAAAATGGGGCAATTAATTACTCAGGTAGCGGGTCGCTCGGGGCGGGGAGAAAAACCTGGCACTGTCATATTACAAAGCCACCATTGCGATCACCCTTTAATCGCCACYCTGATCCATGGTGGYTATAARGCCTTTAGCCAGGAACTGATTAAAGAACGGCAATTAGCCCAGCTTCCACCCTATCGCCATATGGCGCTTATCCGTGCKGAAGCMGTCAATAGTGARGCGGCCATCGAATTTCTKAAATACTGCCGYCAAMGTKCAGAGCRTTTATTRCCCGCATCAAACCTTCCAACGACAAACAGTGTGAGTTATCTGGGGCCACTACCCGCTCCAATGGAAAGACGCAACGGCCGTTTCCGACATCARTTCAGCATAACCTGTGCCGAACGCGCCACATTGCAGCGACTRATGTCCACACTCTGTCAGGAGCTGGAGCMATCCAAGTTGGCTAAGCGTGTTCGGTGGTCTGTAGATATCGACCCACAGGATATGACCTAGCCGCCGAAAGAAAAAKRAATCAGCCCTAGCRRCCACAYRGGCTTCCCAATACAATGGCCACCATCACCGGAACCTGATAAAAATCGAATGACAAGGGATTACGCCAAAAGGTCCACCAAACGAAGCCCTCAACGGAGCTCTTCGCGGGGAAACGCAAAACGGCGACCAACCAAAAGGGCTCATCAAAGTCCTCCCGGTTGGCTTTGGTTATTTGCCGGGGTATTGCTGGGTGTTCTGATCATGTCATTAACAAAACTCGCTGATATGCCAAGCGAGCAAGACACCGATACTGCCAATGACAGCTCAGCTGAAAGTACTGATCAACCGGGCACAAAACCCCGGTTCCACTTCTACACTCTGCTACGAGAATCTGAAGTTATCGTTCCCAATACACCAGATATCGATGGTTCWTCTGCYCTRMCCACCACAAATGATATMTTCCTTCTTCAAGTAGGCTCATTCAAAAGCAATCGTGATGCCGACAGTCTTCGCGCACGCCTATTACTTCTTAACCTAAATGCTCGAATAGAAAAAGTCCRCCCAAGAAAAAATGAAACCTGGCACCGGGTATTAGTTGGCCCATTTAGTGATCGYTCAGAATTGGCGGATGCCAGAGGAAAGTTDGCCAGYAATGGCATTGACTCATTGCTGTTAAAGCGGAAGAAGTAATGTYRCACATGGYCTGAGCGCCACCAATTCAAAACAAAAYCCTTTAAGYACCCTGCYTACATACCACTCTATAGTGATGCRATCATCATCATTYTCGRTGAGTATTACCCACAACCRAAAGTGGTTGTTTCGATAGCCATTATTCCGAAACCAAGACCCGTTTATTTTTTGCGTTATGATGCCAAGACAATTAAAGCTCTTAGGCATCATGGAGACAAAAAATGGAATTCCGTCTAATCCCAACTATTACGCTTCTCCTCTCCCTTGTTTTTTTCACATCAACGGCATTATTTATACCATCAGCTAATTCAGCCTCTCTGGAAAGCGAATGGGGAGACTGGGTTAAAGACCGTCATAGCGAYATTGATTGCCCCTGGAGTACTAACAAGAAAGCTACCAGAACCTGTGTATGGCCTGGCAATYTGAGCCTTTCYSTTGAGCAAGAAGGCCTGACCTTCACCCAGCATGTTGAAGTATTCTCAAAAAAATCCCGARTCCTGCTGCCTGGCAGTGAGCGSAACTGGCCAACTAATGTAACCCTAGATCAGAAGCCAGCRACAGTAATAGAATCTTCAAAATTACCATATATTCAGCTGAACAAAGGCAAMCATATTATTAAAGGTCGTTTTAACTGGACGTCTAAACCTGCATCTTTAGCCATTCCCTCTGCAATCGCATTTGTTAGCCTTTCTGAACAAGGTAAAAATTTGCAGGTTAACCGACACGGCAATCGCCTAATATTCTCTCAGCGTAAGAGCGACAAACTGCAACAAAAACGCGACAGTCTCAACGTTAAAGTATATCGATTGCTTATAGACGGTGTGCCTCTCTCACTAGAAACTCGTTTAGAATTATCYGTTAGTGGYAAACCAAGAGAGATTAAAATTGGTCAAGTAGTCTGGGATGGCAGCGAAGTTACCCAAATAAAAAGTAAACTCCCAACACGTATAGAAAAAGACGGCGATATTCGACTTCAAGTCACCGCGGGCAAACACTACATYACTGTGTACACCCGGTTTACAGACAGCATTAACGCACTTGCAATGAAATCCACATCTAAAGATTGGCCTGCCGTTGAATACATTAGCTTTTYATCTAATACAAATGTTCGRCAAGCCAARYTAACCGGRGCCATCAGTGTCGACACYACYCARGTGGAYATCCCTTCTGGATGGACCAATCGACCCACGTATAAACTGAATGCCGATACCACTCTAAAAATTGAAACGCTRTTTCGGGGAGATRATTCTCCGCCTGCAAACCARCTGTCGATTTACCGCAATTTATGGCTTGATTTTGATGGCTCAAAAATTACCGGACTAGAAMAYATCAATGGCCATATGAGTAAAGGCTGGCGACTCAATTCAGCRCAAGGTACCACTATTGGYCGTGCTACCGTCGAAGAACAACCGGTATTRATTACCAACCATAATGGCCAACAAGGCCTCGAAATACGAAGYGCCGAYATTAATCTCAGCGCCGTCACTTTAATCGACAACCCCAATRAGTTTTCCRCCTCTGGCTGGGATGCCAGAGCCGAYTCRTTCTCAGCTACATTGCATTTACCCCCRGGYTGGCGTGTTCTTTATGCCAGTGGYGTAGACCGGATACAGGGTACCTGGCTCAGCAAATGGGATTTATGGGACTTRTTTTTAATTCTTATACTGACAGCAGCCACTCGCAAACTAATCAGTAATAAAGCCGCTGTATTGGCTCTGGCAACATTAGTTATTGCCTACCATGAAACCGGTTCGCCCCTGTCYGTTATCCCGGCCTTATTAATCACCCTTGCACTACTGCGGGTTACAACAGGCCGGTTCAAATCCTTTATACGCGGATGGACCGTTTTATTTACAACCATTTTTGTTATCGGCATGATATCTTTTGCCATTTCAGAATTCCGTTTAGCCATCTACCCCTCTCTTGAAAAAGCAAAACTCAGCCATTACAACCCATCATCCAGATATGGTTATGCCAATAGTGCCGGGGCACTACTCCACGATAATGAAGTAGGTTTAATGCAAGAGGACTTGTTAGAAAAAGAAAGTCCCGCATTTGCACAATTGCGRTCATTGCCATCTGCCAGCAATCTAGAACCAAAGCCTAAAAGAGAACGGAGCATGTACCAAGTGACCGAAAATGATCGTGTTCAAACAGGCCCKGGCTTACCAACCTGGGAATGGAATCGCATCAGCTTTAAGGCCAGCAGCCCTGTACATAAATCACAAACCTTGTCCGTCACATATTGCCCACCATTTTTCACCAGTCTRTGGCGTGTDCTCAGTGTRTTTTTTCTGGCCATTTATGGCCTATTAATTATYGCCAAARCYATCCCRCTACTTAAATCAAAAGAYACCAACCCAGAGGATGRAATAACGACTGATCATTCAACACTGGCCAGTGCACTGGGAGCAATATTGATCGTCGGAATATCGACACTGACACCTGTTAACAACGCAATGGCGGAAAATTATCCCCCAGAGTATTTATTAAAAGAACTGGAAACCCGATTAACCAAAGCWCCCGAATGCTTRCCCCACTGCATTTCTCTTAACAACGGCTCACTAAAGATAAAAGGTAACAATTTAGCACTCAGYTTTGAAGCCTATGCCCAAGCCCATGTCACCATGGYGYTACCWGATATAAAGGGRAACTGGCAGTTATCAGAGATAAAACTTGATCAAAAATCCTTACCAACCGCGAGACGTTCTAACAAMAAAAATAGTCTGCTGCTCTCAAAAGGTCACCATAAGATTTTACTGACGGGCAARATATTGGGAGACCAGGCATCCATATCATTCGCYAAACCGATACATAACTTTAAAGTRACGTCCTCTGGYTGGYTGATCRATGGYCTTGTDGACGGYCGTGTAGTAAATAATGCCCTAACACTCCGCTCTAYRGTCAGCATGAAAGAAAGTAAAAAAGATACCTTAACACTCGACCCTATATCACCCTTGGTGACAATACAYCGGACATTTATTCTTGATAAAGAATGGCACCTGCAAACCTATGTGACCCGATATGCRCCAAAAGATGGGCCAATTACTATTAGCATCCCTCTAATAGCCAACGAAAAAATATTAAATAACAACATTACCATTAAAGATGGGCACGCYCACATACAACTCAAACATGGGCAGAACACCATTAGCTGGCAATCTGCCCTAGAACCAAAAGAAACACTYTTACTCRTCGCCGAACAATCTGACCATTATTTTGAAACCTGGCGTATAAAACCTTCGTCTTTRTGGCGCATWGACTACAGTGGCATTCCTCCCGTAAAAGACGACAGTGCACTCAGTTCATTAGAGCCTCGCTGGCGTCCCTGGCCCGGTGAAACACTAACAGTAAACATTTCACGACCCGATGGTGTAAAAGGTCCAACCCATACCGTAGAAAAAGCCACCTTAAACTACAGCCCTGGCGAGCGCATTCAGGAATCAACCCTGTCACTCTCCATTCGATCAAGCCTTGGGGAAGACTACCGTTTTTCGATACCCGAAGGTGCTGAAATTTTGTCCGTGAACAATAATGGCAAGAAGCTCAACATTCCCAACAACAATGTAATTATCATTCCCCTSCAACCGGGACTACAGAATATAACCGTCGTATTTCAGGAGAAAAAAGAACTGGGCTGGAACGTAGCAACACCGGCCATTCATTTACCCAGTACCGCCACCAATATCAGCTTAACTTATTCACTGGCGCGGGACCGTTGGCCTTTGTATTTTGATGGCCCCGCCATTGGCCCGGCAATGCTCTATTGGGGRATATTATTCGTCATTATTATCTGTGCCTTYGCACTCACAACAATCCTAAGCAAGTGCCGCCTTAACGTRCCAATTAATATTGTGGGCTGGTTGCTGTTAGGCGTTGGTCTATCAACCGTAAACAGCTATGGCATTTTTGCCATCATTATTTATTTTGTTTTACTCGGCTATAGAAAAGACTACGTAAACCCGGAAGAACTCAGTGCACCCTACTTTAAACTCTTACAAGTCGGCATTATATTAATCACTATTGTGGCGGCACTGTCCCTATTGTCGGCAATCCCCTTGGGGCTATTATCAAACCCGGATATGAAAGTTGTTGGCAATGGCAGCAGCTCCCACTTTTATCGCTTTTATCAAGATACAGCAACATCCGGAAACTTCCCCATAGCCAATATTGTTAGCCTCCCTATTCTTGGCTACAGACTGGTGATGATGTTGTGGTCRYTATGGTTRGCCACTCGAATTATGGTKTGGGCTAGCTGGGGCTGGAAGGCATTTAGTACTGGTGGYATTTGGGGGAATGGAAARAAATGATTTTTCTTAAGYCATGACAACATATATTAATRGAATAACWAATRTTAMAAAGGGARGRTGAAGATGAYMRATAGGGATTTCTTTCTAAAAAYTGTATCAATATACCGTATRATTTTTTCTGGTTTTATCTATCTMTATTATCGTGCCRATGGCACGATAATAAGAAACRKCYTCTTNAAAAAATATTTAAKTTAARTAAAATYAKWATGTTATRAAAAYAACNAAAAATAYGYAAAAAAATAACTAGAAGCACGATAATAATTATTATGATGCCGCAGGCGTCATAAACAGACTGTTAGGCATTTATTTGATGTTAGATACATTATTGAAAATTTGCGGTGGGATTTCAGTAATAGCTGCAGCTATCGTTGTGTTTTATAAGCTATACCGGAACTTGCAACCTATTTCTACTTCAATCTCATATACACTTGATTTGCGTAATGATGTACCTGACTCTATAGAAGTAGAAGTAACTAATAGATCAAGTTCTCCCGTGTATATCAAATCGTGTGAGGTCAGATGTACTTATTCATTCATGCAATTGACTGTTATGCATTTGAAAAGACCCTTTCTTCGCCCAAGTTTATATCCTAACTTAAGATACAATAGTTGCGTATATGAATTCATTGAAGACCAACCAGTTAAGCTAGAAGCTTCAGAGCTAAAGGCTCTAAAAATAAATATACATGAGCACCCATTAAATGCTCTTTACGGCCCATTGCTAATATCGTTTACTACCTTGACTACTGGCAGGGTAATGAAGAGTAAAAAAATGCCTTCGCCTCCAGTCTGGAAGACTATAGGAATGAGAGGCAAGGGTCATGCCTAACAAGCACTTCAAGCAAGCGGCCTACGGGCTGGGACTTCCAAAGCTTCGCTTTTCCAGCCCCTTAAGTGGTTAGGCATCTTATGAAAAACTCAAATCCAGCAAATATTATAGCCAGCGCTTGTGAAGCATTAAGCTCTACTGGAAAGGAAGCTGCTGGGAATATTATCTCTACGGAATATCCTCACCAGGAAGTGAGTAACGCTGGAAGAAAATACAATGAATTTCAATCTACAGAAATATTTATACGCGATGGTTTCATTGATCGTTTTTCTGGTGAAAAATTAATTTTCCCTCCAGTTCTTCGTTTGTTATCGCAAGAGCTTCCAGAAGAATTCCCGTTTCATCCAAATTGGAAAATGTCTGAATGCCATATTGCATACTGGAAGCTATTCCCAACTGTAGACCATCTTATTCCTGTAGCACGAGGTGGCCCTGATGAAGCATCAAACTGGGTGACGACATCAATGGTACTGAACAGTGCAAAATCAAACTGGTTAGTTGAGGAGCTGAATTGGACTCTACACCCTCCAGGAAACACTTCGAATTGGGATGGCTTACTATCATGGTTTCTAAAGTATGTTAACTTACATCAAGAAATACTTGGAAACCCATATTTAAAACGCTGGTATAAAGCAGCTATACGGGCAGAAAATGCCTAACAAAAGTGTCAAGTATATTGGCACTACGTGCCTCCACCTAAAACTTCAACGTCATCATTAAAAACCCCGAAAAAGCCGCATTGGAAGGCGACAAGCTGGGGTCCACTTCTTTCTTGGCCTCATTGATCATTTTTCGATATTTCTTATAAAAGTCCCARCTTGGTAATGGTTTGTATATTGGGTCTTCTATATTGAAATGRTTAAGAATACYTTTTGCTGTGGTCGGTTTTACAAACACYTCTTTTRTGGGTTTGTAGTACGCAGGAATGATGCTGATRATRCTCCACTTGGCCAGYTTTTCTGTRGCCAGWATACTAACCATGGCCTCAAACCCCGCTTGCTGTTTACCATGYAGTATCTGRCTGAGAGCATTSACYAWAAAGGCTTTTTCRTCRTTRTTTAGKCGTTGAACAAAACCCTTRAATTTAGGTTTTTCAAACATGGARACCATGGATGATCGGCTGACCACTTTGACCATATTWTCWGCKGTRGCYARWACRTTTGWGCARGCKKCTTTAGARAAACACTCTTTSGCCATGSTGACCATTTTRTCCACTCTGTGTTTTTTGCCAATTTCAATCATTACGGGATTACTGAATCCACCCGGATATTGAGYAAGAAAATCTGCCTCAGCCTGGTGAAGTTTGTGAATATCCAGCATTTTAGTGTTCTCTCCTTTCTCTTTTTCCCTCTCCGTACTTTACTAGTACAGAACCATCTATTTAGGGCGATTTTTACCTTTCTGATGTCGCTCAAAATTYTCGGTGCTCTTTTCTTTGCTTTTACGWARCAACAAATASGTRGCACCSGTGCCRCCATGCTGWGGYTGGGCRCTGTGAAAGGCCAACACTTSGTCTATTTGTTTCAGCCARTGATTTGTRCAACTTTTTAGCAAYGCGGGTTTTTCYCGATTCTCYCCRCGGCCATGGGTAATRATGGCACAGCGRATATCATGTTTYATACAATCTTGAACAAAYCGGGAGACTTGAAGCTGAGCTTGCACCACGGTGAGGTGATGTAAATCTAACCGTGAATCAATGGCGTATTTACCCARGCGCAGGTTTTTGAATATCCCATGCTGTATGCCATCACGTTTAAARCTGAGTACATCYCGGGGTTTTACCGGRGCTATAAATTCTTCGGATGCCAARGCATGACTACCTTCAGCCAAGACCTGTTGTGCCGCTTTTCTGCGCACTTCCATTCCGGGTATTTGTTCGGTAGTTTTCTTCAGATGAACGCGATCAGCCGGTTTTTTTAACGGCTCAACATCACCCATCTGTTGTTGAAAAAATTCTGAATCGTCGTCGCTCACAATTACCCTCTAACCAGCACTATCTATAGCCGGGATATTATATCCCGACCGACTAYGCCTACAAGAATTTAAGCTACATCTGTGTGTTGATTATCAGAGATTGRAGYATTAGAGGTGTAACGATCAAGRCTCTCAATTTTATTGGCCATAAAACGCTCTCTGGCCAGCTTGTCTGCAATGCTRCTGGTAGATTGCCCCAAYTCTTTAGCCTGGGTGAAAATTCTGGGCAGYRTCTGYTGCGTCACTTGGTCAATATGRCGAACRACTTCATGATCYTGYTCTAAAAAGCATTCCTTCGCAGAAAAGTATTGRTAATACACTCTTATMAGYCCACCRGAATTCACCACATAATCCGGTACGTAGAGAATATCTGCTGCRGACARMCGCTCTCCRTCTTTGTCTTCTGCCAATTGATTGTTGGCAGACCCCGCRACAATACTGGCTTGTAATTGAGGGATTGTTTGMTGRTTAATCACCGCACCCATGGCACAAGGGGCCACGACATCTACCGGGTATTGTAATATTTTCTCTGGGGTAACAACTGTTATTCCCAACACCTTCTCTGCACGCTCAATATTTTTTGTGTAAATATCCGCGGCAAATACTTCCGCTCCTGCTTCCACCAATAACCGAGCYAGCTCATAACCGACCTTYCCCACCCCCTGAATGGCTACACGTATGCCTTGCAGGCTAGTACGCCCTAGYTTGAAACGTACCGCCGCTTCAATACCACGATAAACACCATAAGCCGTGTAGGGRGATGGCCCTTTGGAGTCACTGCCTGAAGAAAACCCTGTTACATATTTTGTTTCCCTGGCGATTAAGTTGATATCGGMTTCAGTCATGCCGACATCTTCAGCCGTGATGTATTCACCATTAAGRCTGTTCATAAAGCGTCCCAGAGCACGAATCATTTYTGGTGTTTTATCTCGATGGGGGTCGCCGATGATAACGCTCTTACCTCCGCCCAAATTTAGGCCGGTAATGGCCGCCTTATARGTCATCCCCCGWGAAAGGCGCAGCACATCGGCAATGGCTTCGYYTTCACTGCCATAGTTCCACATTCGGCAACCACCTAAGGCACAACCGAGGTTGGTGTTATGAATRGCGACGATCAACTTTAATCCCGAAGACTTATCATGGTGAAACACCAGTTTTTCATGGCCATCAWATTCAGGGTGACTAAATACACTCATGATCTTGTCTCCTCTACTCCAGGGCTGACATCATCAAGGTTGATCGAGGCAATACGATYTTGTTTTTCCTCTCTATTTWCTTTACCAATAGCCACCGATGGCATTCTRAATTCTGCCATAAGTTGCTCCTCACGTTGTTTGGCATAAATTCTATTTTTTTCTTTTACGTGCCCAAACCCACGTATTTTCTCTGGCAACATCAATACTTCTACAGCAGTTTGATAGTTGCGGTGGTTAACACCCTCCAACACATCATTAACTGTATTTTCATACTCCATAAGCAATTGCCACTCCACCTTCCTTTCTTCGGTATAACTAAAGATGTCGTAGGCTGAGCCTCGTAAAAACTTCAGTTTGGCCAGTTGACGAAATAACGGCAAAATCCAGGAACCAAATTCACGTTTTTTCAAATGTCCGGAAACAGGRTCTCGCTTRGCTAGCAATGGCGGTGCAAGGTGAAATTTCAACTTGAAATCACCCTCAAACTGTTCCTTCAATTGCTGTTCAAATTCACCATTGGTGTACAATCTTGCCACYTCATACTCATCCTTTAYCGCCAGTAATTTGAAGTAATTTTTGGCCACAGCAATAGCCAGCGGTCCTTTATTAGCTTTAAAGTCTGTATTTTTAAGTTCTGGAAATTTTTCATGTTCCACTTGTCGCACATGYTCGACAAGYGCTAARTAGCGGTCTGCATAGGCTAAATTTTGGTAYTCAATTAAAAATTGATAACGAAAATCAATGATGTCATCCAAWGTTTCAGATTCAGTTTTTTCTTTAATTTTCACAYCAKCCAASCCRGCTTCYCTCATAACCAGGKYTGRATCAACGGCATAACGACGYCCCCAATCAAARGCTTTYYKGTTCATAKCTACTGCCACCCCATTGAGCCCAATAGCTTCGTTAATGGCCGTTAATGGCAGTGGTATCAATCCGTGCTGCCAKGCATATCCCATCAACAACATATTGGCGTAGATRGCRTCCCCTAACAGCGAGCGCCCTAGGTCAATCGCATCCAAAAACCAGGTACGATCAGCACCTGTTTCATCCCTAATCACCTGCATCATCTCTTTAGCGGGAAATACCGCATCAGGATTATGGGTAAATTCGGCAGTTTGGGACTCATGGCTATTCACTACGGCAGACGAAAACGCTTTATTCACCTTAGCCAGTGATTCATTGCCGGTGGCAACAACCAGGTCTGCACCTAATAACAAATGTGCATCTCCATCGGGGATTCTTACGCCATGAATATCTGATTGTTTGTTGGCAATACGAACGTGACTGGTCACCGAGCCAAACTTTTGGGCCAAGCCAGTTTGAGTCAGAACCGACGTACCCTTATGAGCAATATGTGCTGCCATGCCCAATACAGAGCCTATGGTTAGCACACCCGTGCCACCGATACCTGCCACCAGAATATTGTAGGGAGTATTAATGTCAGGAATAGTTGGTTCAGGAATTTCGAGTTCAGATGCTTTTGGCTCAGGCAGATCGGGCATAATAAGCTGYCTTTTTGACACTATATTTTTTCTTATCYCCCCRCCATGGACAGTGACAAAACTGGGGCAAAAACCATTGACGCAAGAGTAATCCTTGTTACAGGATGACTGATCTATGGCCCTTTTCCGGCCAAGTAYAGTGTCTTTSGGAATGATCGACAGGCAATTGGATTTRGTTCCACAATCGCCACAACCCTCACAAACCTGCTCATTGATAAAGACCCGTTTAGGTGGGTCCACCAGTTCGCCTTTTTTACGRCGRCGACGTTTTTCGGCRGCRCAGGTYTGCACGTAAATTATAAYGCTGGTGCCAGTGATCTCTCGTAATTCACGTTGAACCGATTCCAGGTTTTCCCGRTGRTGRATCGACAATCCATTAAACTGTGGRAAATTTRCTCCAAATTGTTTTGGCTCATCGGACACTACCGCTATTCGTTCTATGCCCTCCCCCCGAAGTTGATAGACCATTTGATCCACAGACAAYGATCCATCTATAGGCTGCCCTCCGGTCATAGCAACAGCATCGTTATAGAGAATTTTGTAGGTAATATTAACCCCGGCGGCTATTGCCGCACGTATGGCCAGCAAACCCGAATGGAAGTAGGTTCCGTCTCCCAAATTTTGGAACACATGTTTTGTTTTGGTAAAGGGAGCCTGACCAATCCATGTTGCCCCTTCACCCCCCATTTGAGTGAAGGTATAAGTGCTGCGGTCCATCCATTGCACCATGTAGTGACAACCAATACCGGCCATGGCCATGCTACCTTCTGGCACTACGGTCGAGGTACTGTGAGGACAGCCAGAGCAATACCAGGGGTTGCGCTCAATCAATGGTTTTTTRCTGGCTAGCGAACGCTCTTTTGCTTCCAAAAACTCCAGTCGTTTCTCAATACACTCACTGTTAAAGAATTTACCAATACGAGCAGCAATTACCCGGGCAATGAGGGCTGGAGTTAACTCASCCAAATTAGTGACTAACAAATTTCGGTATTCATCGTATTCACCAACGACTCTGGGGCGCTTATCAACAGGCCAGTTATACAAATGGCTGGTTAATTGATCCTCTATCACACTACGTTTTTCTTCGATAACTAGAATTTCTTCCAGGCCCTCAGAAAATTTGTGGGTCATCACYGGCTCAAGGGGCCAACTCATCCCCACTTTRAACAAACGCAAGCCAATCTCAGCGGCCAAATGCTCATCAATCCCCAGGTCATCCAGAGCCTGCAGGGTATCCAGATAGGATTTACCTGTRGTRACAATACCCAATCGRGCATTGSGGCTRTCCAGGGTAATTYGATTGAGGTTGTTAGCTCTGGCAAAGGCCAGTGCTGCATAAATTTTGTCTCGCTGTAGGCGTTGCTCTTGCTCTAGCGGAGTATCAGGCCAACGGGCATGAACACCGCCCTCAGGCAGTACATAATCCTCTGGCATTAGRATTTTTACCCGACCGGGATCTATTTCTGCCGAAATTGCGGCATCACAATTCTCGGTAATCACCTTCATGCCTACCCAACAACCGCTATAGCGCGATAATTCCCAGCCATAGATACCAAGATCCAGRATTTCCTGRACACCAGCAGGGTTTAACACCGGACAAGTCGCGCCAATAAACATGTGGTCACTTTGATGGGGYAAGGTGGAAGATTTACAGGCRTGRTCATCGCCGACTACAGCAAGAACACCYCCRTACTTTGATGTACCAAATGCATTGGCATGTTTCAGTACATCCAGACTRCGATCCAGCCCAGGCCCCTTGCCATACCACATGCCATAAACACCATCATATTTTGCCCCGGGGAAAATATTGACCTGCTGACTRCCCCACACAGCCGTCATTCCCAGGTCTTCATTAATTCCYGGTTGAAAATAAATATTATGTTTATCGAGAAACGGTTTCGCTTTCCACAGGGACTGATCTAAAGAACCCAACGGAGAACCCCGGTATCCGGAGATAAAGCAGGCTGTATTTAAACCTCTCTGCTGGTCTCTTTGATGCTGAAGGATAGGCAACCGAACAAGGGCCTCTATACCGCTGAGRTAAGCCTTTCCCTTGTCCAATAAATACTTGTCATTGAGTGACACTTTTGTATTTTGTGAAAGTTTCATAGGCATCTCCTATGTCGTCATCAATCCCGAATATAACGCTCTTAATATTCTGCTATATAACTTAATACACGCCTTATTCAACTCACTATTTTTCGTTTTAAAACCATAAGTATTTGGCAAAAAAAACCTTAAATTGTTCCGGGTAAAAAATTGCTTTTTTCTACATATAACCCTATATATAGGTAATATATTTCCTAAAAATGGAAAATTTTAGTTTTTMTTTCCAATAAAARTGATCGRYAATATTATGGCTGAACTTGATAAAATCGATATCCAGATACTGAAACAGATACAAGCTGATGCAAGTCTAACGGCRCARGAGCTGGCTCAAGGRGTWAATCTTTCGACATCRCCCTGCTGGCGAAGAATAACCCGGCTAGAAAAAGAGGGTTTTATTGAAAAAAAAGTAGCGCTATTRAACTCACAAAARCTGGGCATGCAAATGATTACTTTTGTGAGTATTTCYCTGTCGAAAAATGATGAAARTTCCCTAGAAAYATTTGAAGARCAGGTGCAGCAATTTCCAGAAATTGTAGAGTGTTATACGGTCACAGGAACCATGGATTATTTTTTAAAAATTATTACCARAGATATCCAGCATTTTGAACGTTTTTTGCGACAACATTTGGCACAATTACCTCTCATTAGAGAAATKCAYTCCAACGTAGCAGTCACTCAAATTAARTACACKACAGAGCTGCCAYTAGAYACCCAAATGTARTGRCAGTTAAATCARMATAAAYYATAGGSTTGCAGAATAAYACTTACTCAGGGTCATCCATCGCATCAATAGAAAGATGGGAGATATCAACATCGCTCTCATCATAAGAGCGCTTATCTTTGTCCTCCAGAACATCTGAACCCACATCCGAAACTGTTAGGTGTGAGGTATCTACATCAGCCGAGGTGTAATCTTTTTTGTGTTCAGTCGTAAGAATGTCTGCACCGATAGGTGCCACATCAAAATCAAAATTTTCCATCTCTTCAGTATCRTCAGAGCTATGCTGCTGGCTTTCATCAACAGGCGACATATCYGACTGTTMTGACACRTCKGAGGAGGTRTTTTGCRTTGAAATTGYAYTTGAAGCAGAGCYMTCAGCAGYCCCWGAGGAGCGGACATCTACCAAAGCCCCCACTTTTTTCAAAGAAGCCTGRTAATGGAGTGCAGTCTGTTCATCAATATTGGCTTTAATGACCACCGGTTTGCCCGAAAACATCTGATCAATGCGTGAGGGTTCAGTATTAAATAGTTTMGACAAGCCCTCTTTTACTTCGGCTACAGATCGTCCAGGTTCCACATCACCGCGAAAAACTACTTCAAAATGCTGTTCACTCATAACGCTAYACCTTTAAAATACCTGAATAGGGCCCAYCTGCAACATTATCAGTTTAGATCACCARTRACGTCGATGACAGGCTTCTCATTTTTATACCAAATAATAGACCGCTCCTTCAKRKGCAAGCAAATAGATTCTAAAAAKCCCTARYCAACACATTCNNCTCGTCACTTTCACCACAGCWACATGRCCRCWGRGCTARCCAARGCAAATTACCAACCAGGTAATAACAAACATTCCCATWGATAACATGACGGCCGCAGAGCCCTGATCCTTGGCACGACCGGCTAACTCATGSTGYTCTTCRCTAATTCTATCCACCACGGCCTCAATAGCAGAGTTCAGCAGYTCTACCAGCAAYACCAACACCACAGAGCCCACTAACAACACCAATTCAACAGGTGTGCTCGCAAYCAACAGTGCAATGGGTAATAAAAGAACAGCAAAAAACACTTCTACCCGAAATGCTTCTTCGTGCTTAAAACAAGCGTGTAAACCCTGCCAGGAATACTTGGCYGCACTTAATATTCGGCGTTTTAACAAGCCTAAAAAWTYYGGMTKTTTTTTATTTGACGAATCATTTTTTTCTGACGAATTATCGTTATTCAAAAYACGTTCCTTTTAGCCWTRGACATACCAYTTCMAGCTATACCATCTCMAACAACAYCACCCGTTCAAATAGCRTCGTCATCAATTCGCTGGTCCATTTCTCTGGCRGGTTCTGCTTCAYTTGGATGACCRACAATTTTTGCTGGTACACCCGCTACYGTAGTGTGRGSTGGCACCGGCTCAAGYACCAAACTACCAGCACCCACCTTTGCCCCCTCTCCCACCTCAATATTACCGAGTATTTTTGCACCTGCAGAAATCAAAACACCACAYCGAATTTTTGGGTGACGYTCRCCCCCCCKYGCACCTGTTCCACCCAAGGTAACKGAATGCAGCATGGAAACATTGTCTCCAATGACCGTTGTTTCACCCACRACCAAACCAGTGGCATGGTCAATCATAATRCCGCCACCTATTTCRGCACCCGGATGAATATCCACAGAAAAAACTTCWGACACCCGGTTTTGCAGATATAGCGCCAAAGAGCGTCGGTTATTTTTCCATAACCAGTTGGCCACACGATAAATCTGTAATGCATGAAAACCCTTGAAATACAGCAATGGCARGGAGTATTGATCGCACGCTGGATCTCGYTCWACRTARGCCGTTAAATCCTTACGCATGTTTTCGTTTATGCCAGAACCTGCCGACAATGCATCAGCAAAAACTTCTCGTATGACCGAAGCGGACAAAATATTACTATCGAGCTGCAATGCTAAATTGTAGGCTAGAGCTTCTTCCAGAGAGCTGTGATTCAATACCGCATCATGAAAATAGCTGGTAAGAACTGGTTCCTGTTGCGAATACACTTCGACTTCGGCATAAATTGCCTGCCACAAGGTRTCTACCGTTTTCGGCGTCGGCGCCTTTCCAGCTTTYAATTTATCACTATGTTTTTGTTGAYTCATATTTCARTTATTTCACTTACTTAGAGGACATATAAATCTGGAAAGTATTTCATCCAAGCTATTGGACACAGCCTCACTTAAGGCCAGCTTTCTATTATCTAGGATTTCGAGAACAAATGCGGCATCCAATTTCTCCTCAAACAACCCAGCCAGAGGACGATAACTCAAATGCCATGGCTCCGGAGCAACGCCACCCAAATCAATAGCGTAGGGTCGAAAAAAACCAAAGCTACCGGCATACTCATCCAACCAACAACTCAGCCCATAAAATGGCCCTGCCAACGCATACTCTGCTGGTGTCAATTGAAGAGAATAATCCGCAGGAACTGCTGCCGCATCCCACACATCCATATCCGTACCCCAATGATGYCGAGAGCAACCAGGCAACGCTGACCAACGTAAAATTGCCAGCACGCGCTCCGTATCACTCAGACTATCGGAGTCAATAGGTTGACCCGTATCATTTAACAATACTCGCTGCCCTGATGCCTTGGCATTCCATATAGCCAGCTGTCGCTCATAAGAGCGAAAGCCGCTGGCCACCTGCAAATCAAACCCCTGCTCAGCAGCAGCTTCACGCATATGATTAAAGGGATATATGACATCCGTATGGAGCAAGCAGTCACCATTCAATCGACATAAATGAACAGGTGTTTTGCCACTCACCATTTCTGCTGTAATTTGCATCGGTGTTTTGTCTTTCAACTTATCTCTACTGGCTCATCTCTGCCAGCTCCTATTTGTTCAAGTCTGCTATCGTTTTGGCACCTTAATATGACTGGCATTATTTTGCTATGCTATGGCCTTGCCAAAATTTGCTARATTGACTAACCAAATTGGCAGGCTAAATTCAAAGAAGTACAAATAATAGATTKACCCACAACACACTTTTGTACAATCCGCAGGGACAACATCGGAGCTGAACCAACATGCAAGAAGAAATCCAGCAATTTCAAGCCATCTACGACACCATTATAAAATTCTTCGTCAATTACAGCTTCCAGCTAATGGGTGCTCTGATCATTATCATCATAGGTATATTCGTAGCAGGCAGGGTTGCCCGTAGCGTATTACGACTCTGCGAAAAGAAAGAACTGGATGTTACTCTCAGCAGATTTATTGCCAGYTTTGTAAAGATTATYATCATTGTTGGTATYAGCATCATCGCACTGGGCAAGATAGGCATCAGTGTTACCCCTTTTGTGGCAGCCATTGGTGCCCTTTCTCTGGGTGCTGGGCTWGCTGCTCAGGGCTTGTTAGCTAACTATGGTGCGGGACTAAATATTATCATCACCCGCCCCTTTGTTATCGGTGACACCATTACCGTTCAAGGTGAAACTGGCCTGGTAGATGAAGTTCACATGGCCTTCACCGTACTGAAAGATGAAGATGATGTCCGTATTACCATTCCTAACCGTCATATTGTCGGTGAAATTCTGCACAATTCAGCAGAAAACAAGCTGGCTGAAACCATCGTTGGCGTGAGTTATACCTCAGACCCCGAAAAAGTTATGTCTGTATTGCACGATGTACTAAAACAACAGGGCATCACTGAAACACCTACCCCACTTATTGGTATCGATAATTTTGGTGATAGCAGTATTAACTTTGSTGTGCGTTTCTGGATTCCTACCCAGCGTTTYCATGARATTCGTTTTAATGTRAATAATGCAATATTTAAAGCTCTRGGAGTYGCCGGAATTCAAATCCCATTCCCACAACGGGAAGTACGTTTACTTAACGAGAAAGACTAAAAGCCTATTGAAAAATTTATATGGCGCAGCCCAAGTAATGAGCCAKAATTGGTAAAAAAAYAGAATGTATCTTCGTGGGTTGGCATCAGAAATAATGCCAATTCATGGAGTGCGTTATATCCTCACTAGACTAGGGAGAGGGGAAAGTTAAGGGGCTAATTAAAGGGCGAGTTGAGGGGCAAGCTAAGAGAAATATCAAAGATCCAGATCGATAGAACCTGACTCAACAATAGTAATGGGGATTTTCCACCACCCCGTACTAATTCTCGTTTCCAGTTCGTACTTAATTGCTCCACCATTGTTCTTTAATATAGACTCCAACACCCTGAAGCCACTAAAAATATTGACAGAGGCCTGAAGCTCTATTCGGGATTCACTATAAGCTGGGATAGGCTTTAAACCCGAAGTAACACCACTAATAACCTTAATATCCTGCAATTTAAGGCGGTAGGACAACCCGGAAATATTTAACTCAGCATCGCTGGGGTTCAAGATATTCAGGCCAATAACAATTCTTTGCTCCAATCCCTTGCGAGATAGCGGCTCAACTTTCACCAAATTAACTTCAGGTTTTTCATAGCTGGGGGATGACATCCAAGCACAGGAACTCAATAACCAGGCTGTTGTTAACAATCCAAGTCCTCTTATCACACCCATGCCCCCTCCCCTTACGAACAAATACTCCACCTAGTCCTCAATCTCAGGCTCAAAGAACAACCACATTACCTGAGGAAACTCTGTTCTGAAAGCAGATTCCACCAAATTTATTTGTTCTATTAATACTCGATCACTACCCACAGGAACCATTTCTGCCTTCACCACCACCATAACATCCGTACCCATTTGCAGAGTCAGCACGTTAAATACTTCAGATATGCCCGGCTGAGCCTATTTCATCCCCAGCAACAACAATTGATTTATGTATCTGCCAAGGAAGGAATGGCCTCTGCCAGCATAATCCCGGAGTTAGTCACTACGGCTGCAAAGCCCTTAGCTATAGCAATAGAACCATTTGCTACAAGAGCGTAAAGAATACTTTTGGTAGAATCTGCGCCACTAGACAAACTAACTTGCTCCCTGCCATTGAGTTTTTACAATCAAGTCGCATCTTATACGGAGCGAATCATTCATACTGGGCAAACAACCAAAGCTGAAAAACAGGCCTTAGGAGAATTTGAGTGTTACGAATTGGGTTATTTATGGCTACCAACATTGCTATTCTGGCACTGTTTACCATTATTTTTCAAAGTCTTGGCTTAGAACAATACCTGGCCTCCCAGGGGGTTAATACCAACCTCACCRGTWTRCTGATCATGTGTGCCYTRTTTGGCTTTGGTGGTTCTTTCATCTCGCTAYTGATYTCCAAATGGATGGCCAAGAGAAGTTCTGGYGTCCAGATCATCGACAAACCCAGYACTCCCGACGAACGCTGGCTGRTAGAAACTGTCGCAGCTTTGGCCARAAAAGCGGATATYGGYATGCCYGAAGTSGGTATTTTCCCCGCYCAACAATCCAATGCCTTTGCTACGGGATGGAACAAAAAYAATGCRCTGGTTGCTGTCAGTGCKGGRCTRTTACACCGGTTCAGCAAAGAAGAAGTTCGCGCCGTRCTGGCCCATGAAATAGGTCATGTAGCCAAYGGMGAYATGATCACYCTGACACTTATTCAGGGTGTACTGAACACTTTTGTGATGTTCTTTGCACGTATTATTGGCTCRATCATTGATAAAGTAGTDTTCAARAATSARCGGGGGTACGGTATCAGCTACTTTATAATTGTGATGGTGCTACAAGTGGTTCTCGGTATTTTTGCCTCCATGATTGTTCGAGCCTTCTCCCGCTGGAGGGAATTTCGGGCCGAYAGTGCTGGAGCTCAACTGGCCGGACGYGGWGCCATGATTGCTGCGCTRCAAAAACTACARGCAGAAACYCAARTTCAGGCTCAGGCCCACGCACCCAATCAAATGCCAGACACCCTTACTGCCTTTGGTATTTCCGGTGGCTGGAAACAGCATGTTTCTCGGTTACTTATGACCCACCCACCGCTAGAAAAGCGTATTGAGACACTTCGCCGCGGCCTCTAATAATATGTCCTCACAAGTGATCTGTATGATGGATGACCTGCCAGAATATGGCAGCGTAGATCTAGAACTAAATGGTGAAGCCTACTTCGCCGTGCGCCAGGGTACGATGGTTTATATCTACCGTAATAGCTGCCCCCACCTGGGACTTCGCTTGAACCTAATGCCYGACCAGTTTCTCGACTACGACAAACGCTATATCCAGTGCACCAGCCATGGTGCTCTGTTTAAAATAGACACGGGATTCTGTATCGCTGGCCCCTGTCCAAATCAATCGTTAGAGGCCCTTCCCTGTAAAGTGGAAAATGGTGAGGTGCTATTAGAGAAGCTCTGATTCATTCATGAATGAATTGTCGCACGAAAACCGAAAATGCGATTTCCAGTTTTCTCACATTTTCAACGACTTACCATCATTGAAAATGGCGGCACTTCCCTGTGCCGCTGGAACCCCTGATTTAATAAGAAACGTCCTAGTAACTTGAACATTAAAACTCGCTTTCAACCATTGAATTTCCTGACTTCATCCCCATTTAATCCCCTAGACCACTACGTAGACTATTACAAAGAACATTAATCCAAGCTATCAATCGAATTCCCACAAGGAGAACCCCTTGGAACAATATCGTGGCACCACTATTCTCTCGGTGCGCCGCAATGGCAAAGTTGTCATCGGTGGCGACGGTCAAGTGACCCTCGGAAATACCATCATGAAGGGCAATGCCCGCAAAGTACGCCGCCTCTACAACGATGAAGTCATCGCCGGATTCGCTGGSGGCACCGCCGATGCCTTCACCCTGTTTGAGCGCTTTGAAGCCAARCTGGAAGAACATCGCGGCAACCTGACACGCGCAGCTGTAGAGCTAGCCAAAGATTGGCGCTCCGACCGCCTTCTACGGAAGCTCGAAGCACTACTTGCCGTCGCTAACAAAGATGCCTCCCTGATAATCACGGGTAACGGCGATGTCATTCAGCCTGAAGACGATTTAATCGCCATTGGCTCTGGCGGYCCCTTTGCCCAATCCGGTGCACGAGCATTGCTCGACAACACCGAYCTYGATGCCAGAACCATTGTCGAAAAAGGTTTGGAGATTGCAGGTGATATCTGTATCTACACCAATCACAACAGAACAATCGAAGAACTTGACTACTAACTAAAAGAACAGAGCTTAACTAAAGCTCCGAACTAAACGATAAAAAGTACTCACGACTAAAAGAATTCAACTAGTGGTCGTTCATAAGCCACTAGACTCAAATAAGGTTTACTAACATGTCCAATATGACACCCCGAGAAATTGTCCACGAACTGGATACACACATCGTCGGTCAGGATTCTGCCAAGCGTGCCGTTGCCATTGCCCTGCGTAATCGCTGGCGCCGTATGCAACTCAAGAAAGACCTGCGTGCCGAAGTCACCCCCAAAAATATTCTGATGATCGGGCCTACCGGTGTCGGTAAAACTGAAATTGCCCGACGATTGGCACGACTGGCCAATGCCCCATTCGTAAAAGTAGAGGCCACCAAATTTACCGAAGTGGGTTATGTCGGCAAAGAYGTAGARTCCATTATTCGTGATTTGYTGGAAACCTCCTTCAAACAATTACGTGAGCAGGAAATGCATAAAGTCCAGCAACGGGCCTTGGATGCAGCCGAAGATCGTGTGTTAGATGCCCTACTGCCGCCCGCTCGCGAYATTGATGAAGACGCCGGAGAATCCTCTACACGCCAGATCTTTCGTAAAAAACTACGTGAAGGTGAGCTGAACGACAAAGAAATTGAAGTTGATATCAGCGATGCCCCCATGGGTGTAGAAATTATGGCCCCGCCTGGCATGGAAGAAATGACCAATCAACTCCAGGGCATGTTCTCCAATATGGGGAAAAACAAAACCAGTAAACGGAAAATGACCGTAGCYCAAGCCATGACCCAAATCAGTGAAGATGAAGCAGCCAAGCTGGTGAATGAAGAAGAGCTGAAAATTCGTGCCGTAGAATCTGCCGAGCAAACCGGCATCGTTTTTATTGACGAAATCGACAAAGTGGCCAAACGTGGCGAAACCTCGGGCACCGATGTATCCCGTGAAGGTGTACAGCGCGATCTGCTGCCATTAATAGAAGGCTGCACCGTCACCACCAAATACGGCATGGTAAAAACTGATCACATTCTGTTTATCGCCTCTGGAGCGTTCCACTTCTCCAAGCCTTCTGACCTGATCCCCGAAATGCAGGGCCGACTACCCATTCGCGTAGAACTCACATCTCTCACCAGTGAAGACTTCGAACGTATTCTCACCGAACCCAGCGCTTCTCTYACCGAGCAGTACCGGGARCTTCTGGCCACAGAAGGYCTGGAAGTYAACTTCCAYCCAGATGGMGTWAAACGYATTGCYGAAATYGCCTTTGAAGTGAACGAACGGACAGAAAACATTGGTGCCCGTCGTCTCCACACCATTATGGAACGGTTGCTGGAAGAAATTTCCTTCGAAGCATCYGACCTCGGYGCCAAAGGTGAAGTTATCAATATCRACMAAGCCTATGTGGATGAYCASCTGAAKGATATYTCACARAATGAGGATTTATCTCGRTTTATCCTTTAANCCCCCAAGCAAAGCTGGWGTCGTATAAACTCCAGCTTTGCTGACAAAACAACTGGCGACAAAACTATGGTGCCTATAAAGATTAAACTCCACAAAGAAGACGGCAGTTTGTCTCTGGAATACAGTGAYGGCAGYCACTTNWSMCKKYYYKKWKAMYRYMYDSRVRWWYWYYCYSCCMKTKMCSAWGKYCGCGNRCYWYGGYAMWGGGSRRGWRAWTSYKCAGKWMKKYAMMRRAGACGTCAAAGTGTCTAGCCTGGAATCCTCCGGCAACTACGCCCTACAACTTACCTTCAGCGACGATCACGATACCGGAATCTACAGCTGGGACTACCTATACGATCTCGCCACCAACCACAGMAAATACTGGCAGAACTATCTGGCGACATTGCACGATGCAGGAAAAAACCGGGGAGCTGATGTGCAAGTAGTACAATTAGTTGATCCAAAACAGATTTAATTTTTATAGTTACAACCATATGACCCAATGAACCGAAAGAATGGTGAAAATGRCAGACAAAACACCTTTTTCTCACAATACTGTACACAATTTGTATATTATTTTTTCANAAAATMAAAYCTGCATCCTCAGTTKTCTCCTGATAATAATTATTACGAGGACATATTCCTCACAAACATACTGTTATGCTCCACAAAAACCCCGCCATCATATTATTTCTATATGAATTATAATTGTCACTTTTCAGGAAAACTATGATTACAAAAAATACAGAACCTCAAGAACTACAACCTACGATTATTTCTTTTGTAAAAGATCTCCCTAATCTTTGTTCRCTTGCTGGRYTAGCCTGCACAATATTAGCCATTTATTTYAGYATCTTAGGTGTTTACTACGCGGCTATGATCGGGATGATTTGGGCAGTCGCTTTTGATTGGGCTGATGGCTTAGTTGCACGAAGAATGAAAGGAAGAACGGGGAATGATCGTGCATTTGGAGGGCAACTTGATGTACTAATAGATATCGTTAGTTATGGTGTTACTCCGGCCATTCTTTTGATGAGTTATGGRAAATTTGARCCHRTKTTTTTAATCGGTGCTTTTTTCATGCTATCGGCAAGTGCAATAAGATTAAGCTATTTTAGTACCTTTGGCCTTTCTGGCAGBTCGAAATATACAGGAYTAGCKCTCGATAATAATARTATWATYMTKGTYTTTATWTTTATAKTTGAAAGCGTTTTAAGTCACAGTGTATTTTCTGCAATTTTTTATATCTCCGTTTTAGGGCTTGCAGCTTTAAATGTATCTCAAATAAAAACGCCGAAGCTTTCTGGAAACCCAGTTAACGTCTACGCTCTTGCGGCCTATACTCTTGTAATAACTGGCATTTACGGGTGGAAGCTTCTATAGATAATCGCAATATAAATATTTATGTTTTTTAAATGATGGGAGTGAAATTAGCACCATGGTTGTATATACGGTAGGTACGTTTGATTTATTACATGTGGGACACCTCGCTTTATTAGAATACTGTAGAACATTAGGTGATGTTGTTGCAGTGGGTGTTGCGGCTGATTGTGTGGTGAGTTCTTACAAACCTAATGTCCCTGTTATTCCACTCGAAGAACGAATGGAAATGCTAAAAGCCTTGCGGTGTGTAGATATTGTGCGCCCTTACTACGAACTAGAATATGTATCCGCTTGTAAAGAATTGAATCCTGATATTTTTATTATTGGAGAAGATTGGGGGGATAAACCGCATAATCTTGATGTGGAGGCTTATTTACACGATGAGGGTAATAAAATTATTCAGGTCAGTTATAACCCAAAAACATCATCTACAAAAATAAAACAAAATGTCATCGCTCAATCTCATAGAGGAACGTATCTCGCACAAGAAATTTAGGGCAAAGGGGACAAGAAAGAAAAGGGGAACTCAACTATTTATAACTAATATCCCCCTTCCTTGGATTCTTTTCTGGTATTAACGCCGAGTCCTTGTAGGTTTTTTCTTTGATGGCTTCCTTTTAGCTCCCAAATTCTTAGATACTGTACTTTTAACCGCTGTACTCTTAGATGCGCGATATTTAGGAACCTGCCCATTGGGCGGCAAACCCRTATGTTTTGTCAGCGCACGCCTGCCACCCCTCKCTTGTTKTSSYKTSKKYYKYTSWSKKCCWYYYMKTYYSASSKSWYYWRMKGGKRYTWACYRSTGYYTACCACTGCCAATCAGTTTGGCCAAACCCACTTTTTTCAATGCCTCGGATTAAAGGGGGCGGTGGCAAATAGAAATGATAACTTATCTCAAATGTCACCGACCCCTTTAGTTCTAGCGGTGTTTAAATCTCCAGGCAGATTTTACCAAAATGTTGGTTGCTTTCTTGGTACTGGAAAGCCGAGACCATGTCTTCAACTTCAAACTGCTTGGAAATAACGGGCTTCAAACCGTTGCTATTGATAGCTCTGATCATTTCTTGCTGCTGTTGGCGGCTGCCAACTAGAACCCCTTGCAGGCGAAACTGTTTTAAGAGCATAGGTATCAGCGGAATATCGCCTCCTGTGCCGGTAAGAATACCGATGACCGAAATATGCCCGTCAACCCGCACTGCCTCCATCGATTGCGCCAGCGTTAAAGGGCCTCCGACCTCAACAACATGGTCGACGCCACGACCACCGGTTAACTTGCGGGCAACTTCGCCCCAATTAGGCGTGGTGCGATAATTAATCAGATGATCGGCACCAAGCTCCTTCATTCGCTCCAGTTTGACATCCGACGAGGAGGTGGCAATCACCGTAGCGCCGGCCAGCTTTGCAAACTGCAGCGCAAATACTGACACCCCACCAGTACCTTGAACCAGAACAGTATCGCCGGGCTTGATGCCATCGTCATTCATCAGTACGCGCCATGCGGTGAGGCCTGCGGTGGTCAATGTAGACGCTTCCATATGGGAATAGCCTTCAGGCGCCAACGTGAATGATGTGGCTGAGGCGGTAACCATTTCACGGGCATAGCCATCAATACCGTCGCCCGGGACCGTAGAAAAACCTTCCACCTCGGGTTCACCATTGAGCCACGAAGGGAAGAAGGTACTAACCACCCGGTCCCCTACAGAAAACTCGGTAATTCCTGCCCCCACCTTAACGACTTCGCCAGCGCCATCAGCCATAGGGATGCGCTGCTCCGTGGGCCCCCAGACGCCACTTACAACGGCAAAGTCATGATAATTGAGGGAGYTTGCCCGTAGGCGCACCGTAATTTCACCGTCTTGCGGCTCAGGTGCGTCATAGGTGCCAACAAATACATTGTTATAACCGCCACCGGGGCGTAGAAAAATAGCTTTACTGGTCATTAAAATACTCCTTCTAACGTAGGTTACGAGGTGATTATCTTTCAAATATTTCTATATTTTCATAAATAACGAAATGTTGTCAAAAAATCTAGCTCACAGCTCTTTTTGCAAGCGCTGCGCGAAAGACTGAATGACTTCCTCATTTCGACGGAAATAAGTCCACTTACCGATCCGGGTTGCAGTCAGAAATCCGGCCCGCTGCAAAATTGCCAAATGGGTGGAGGCTGTTGACGCCGACAGCTCCGCTTTTTGCTGGATATGCGTCATACAGATTCCAACTCCCTCAGGATCTTCGTGAGACTGATGCGGAAAATTATCCCGTGGCTGTTTAAGCCATTCCATGACTTGCATGCGGGTGTCGTTRCTAAGTGCTTTAATCTGTTCGAGTAGCATATTTAACGTTACGTTTATTTACGAAATGATGCAAGTTGTTTTAAATAATATTCAATGGCCAAAACTTGAAAAACGAGACGCAACTATTTTAAACCAACCCCTCCCCCTCCTTGGATTATTTTCTAGTATTAACACCGAGTCCTTGTGGGTTTTTTCTTGGATGACTTCCTTTTAGCTCCATGACTCTTAGCTCCCGTACTCTTAGATGCACGATATTTAGGAGCCTGCCCACTAGGCGGCAAACCCGTATGCTGCGTCAGCGCACGACGACCGCCCCTTGCCTGTTGCTGCTTATCTTTCTGTTCCGCTTCTTCCGTGGGCACTAACTGGTGTTTACCGCTACCAATCAGTTTAGCTAAACCGGCTTTCTTTAGGGCCTCGCGAACCAGTGCCCAGTTATCTGAATCATGATAGCGAAGTAAGGCTTTATGCAGGGTGCGCTGCGCTTTGGTTTTGGCACTGAAAATTTTGTCGCTTTTGTATTTTACTTTTTTAAGTGGATTGCGCTCGGCGTGGTACATGGCCGTAGCGGAACACATGGGTGACGGATAGAAGTTCTGTACCTGATCTACCCGAAACTCATTCTGTTTTAACCATACGGCCAGGTTAATCATATCTTCATCGGTGGTGCCGGGGTGCGCCGAAATAAAATACGGAATTAAATACTGTTCTTTGCCTGCTTCTTTCGAGTATTTATCGAACATTTTTTTGAAGCGGTCATAGGTGCCCATACCTGGCTTCATCATCATCGACAAGGGTCGCTCTTCGGTATGTTCTGGTGCAATTTTTAGGTAGCCACCAACATGATGGGTAACGAGTTCCTTCACATATTCCGGGTCTTCCACCGCCAGGTCATAACGCAAGCCAGAGGCAATGGCTACGCGTTTAACCCCCGGCACGGCTCTAGCACGGCGATAGAGTTGGGTTGTGGGGCTATGATCGGTAATCAGATTTTTACAGATACCGGGGAACACACAGGAGGGACGACGGCAGCTTTCTTCGATTTCCTTACTCTTACAGGTAAGGTTATACATGTTGGCCGTGGGGCCACCCAAGTCGGAAATCGTCCCGGTAAAGCCGGGGACCATATCCCGAATTTTTTCTACTTCACTGATGATAGAGTCTTCGGAGCGGCTTTGAATAATTCGTCCTTCGTGCTCGGTAATCGAACAGAAGGTGCAGCCACCAAAACAGCCCCGCATAATATTGATGGAGAAGCGGATCATTTCGTAGGCGGGAATTTTTGCATCGCCGTATACCGGGTGAGGCACCCGTTTATAAGCATGATCAAATACCCAATCCATTTCGGCGGTTTCCAACGGAATCGGCGGTGGATTGACCCAGAGTTCGTGTATGCCATGACGCTGCACCAGTACCCGAGCATTACCGGGGTTGGTCTCTTTATGAAATACCCGTGACGCATGGGCRTAAAGYACCGGGTCATTTCTAAGTTTTTCGTAGGATGGTAGCCGAATATAGGTCTGTTCATCACGGGTTAACTTGGCCTCAGAARCCTTWAYYTCAGAAACTTGGGCATCTGAACTGGGTAGAATCGTCACCACTTGCACATCATCGGCAGATGACTTTTGTGTATTTGAAGAACAGGTTGCAGGATCTTTTTGATCGGTTYGCTGRTAAGGGCTTAACAGTGCGTCTATTTTYCCCGGCGAATCTATACGGGTAGAATCAATTTCTCGCCAGCCAACGGGAACGGCTTTKCGGATAAAYGCRGTACCCCGAATATCGGTAATKTCGGAGACGTTCTCTCCTGACGCAATACGRTGGGCAATATCAATAATTGCCCGCTCTGCATTACCGTAAAGCAGAATATCTGCGGTGGAATCTACCAGTACAGAACGACGMACAGAATCAGACCAATAGTCRTAATGGGCCAGRCGACGCAAGCTGGCYTCRATACTGCCAATGATCAGYGGCACACGTTTATAGGCTTCTTTACAACGCTGRGAATARACCGTTACGGCTCGATCCGGGCGCTTACCACCTGCATTGTGCGGTGTGTARGCATCATCRTTGCGCACACGACGATCTGCCGTGTARCGATTGATCATGGAATCCATGTTGCCCGAAGTGACRCCAAAGAACAGATTAGGCTCACCCAGTTCCATAAAWGCGTCTTTGGAGGTCCAATCRGGCTGGGCWATGATGCCAACCCTAAAGCCCTGAGCCTCAAGGCTACGACCTATCACCGCCATACCAAAGCTAGGRTGATCCACATAAGCATCGCCGGTAACGATAATAATATCGCAGCTATCCCAACCCAACTCATCCATTTCTGCCCGAGTCATRGGTAAAAACGGCGCCGTACCATAGCACTCCGCCCAGTACTTACGRTGGGAGAATAGCGGTGCCGCAGACAGTGCAGTGTATTGTTTGGTGGTTTGGGACATAATGATCGAGCAATCAAGAAAGGTCGCGCATTATACAGATAAATCAGGTGGTTATCGAAACTACCCCGTACACCTTATTTCAAAATATCYAAGGCCACAGCTTCCGCAACTTTAATACCATCAATACCMGCCGACAATATTCCGCCAGCATAGCCCGCACCCTCCCCTGCGGGGTATAAGCCCTGAGTATTGATGTTTTGGAAGTCTTTACCACGTCGAATATAAATAGGTGATGAGGTTCTGGTTTCGACGCCGGTTAACACCGCATCTGCCATAGAGAACCCTTTAATTTTCTTCTCAAATTCTGGTATCGCTTCACGAATGGCTTCGATAGCGAATTTGGGCAACGTYTCACTTAAATCACCCAGAGTAATACCTGGCGTATAGGATGGCGTGACTGTTCCAAGTGTTGTAGAGGGCTTATCTTCTAAAAAATCACCCACAAGCTGTGCGGGAGCATAATAATTTTCTCCGCCCAATTTGTAGGCCAAGACTTCCAGTTTTCGCTGTAGATCGATACCAGCTAAAGGATGTTCCGGGTAATCTTTCTCTGGCTCGATACCCACTACAATGGCCGAATTGGCATTGCGCTCATTGCGTGAGTATTGAGACATGCCGTTGGTGACTACATGTCCTTCTTCTGAGGTGGCAGCAACAACGGTACCACCGGGGCACATGCAAAAACTGTAGACACTGCGGCCATTCTTACAATGGTGCACTAACTTATAGTCTGCCGACCCAAGAATGGGATGGCCCGCCTGCTCACCAAACTGGGCTTTATCAATGATCGACTGTGGGTGTTCAATACGAAAGCCTATGGAGAAAGGTTTGGGCTCGATATGAACCCCTTGCTCCAATAGCATTTGAAAGCTATCTCGAGCGCTGTGGCCAATGGCCAAAACAATATGGCGGCTATGCAGGGTTTCGCTTGTACCAGAACTGTTACTGATAGTAACGCCTGTTATTTGACCACTCTTGTCTTTAGATAATTCACCTTCAAGTGKCTGACGRTGAATRGTTTCTACTTTACAGCCAAAGCGAACTTCTCCACCRAGYTCGATAATCTSATTGCGGATATTTTCAACCATGGACACCAGCTTAAATGTACCGATATGGGGYTTACTGACATACATGATTTCTTCTGGYGCTCCGGCTTTCACAAACTCYGTTAAAACCTTGCGACCYAGGTAACGCTTGTCCTTCACTTGGCTRTASAGTTTGCCATCMGAAAAAGTMCCTGCACCRCCCTCACCAWATTGCACRTTRGATTCAGTATTAAGCTTGCCTTCTCGCCAMARACCCCAGGTRTCTTTGGTRCGCTGTCTAACATCTTGTCCTCGCTCTAACACTATGGGCTTTAAACCCATTTGGGCCAACACTAATGCAGCCAGCATTCCGCAGGGRCCAAAACCAATAACAATAGGACGTTGTTGCTTGTCCCCAGGAAAGCTATCTGCBGTCTCAGCAACAAAYTGATAAGAAGTGTCCGGGCTTGGGCGTATAAATGATTGCTTGGAAAACTGTTCTGATACACGTTGTTCYGCCGGGGCAGTTAATGCCACATCCAGCTGATAAACCAACAAAATTTTRTGTTTTTTGCGGGCATCGTAACTACGTTTRAACAGGCTAAAACTCARCAGTTCYTCGKCCGYYAWATCTAAYTTACTGATTATGGCAGCCTGYAGCTCTTCATCKGTATGRTCAAGGGSTAGGGTTAAATCGCTGAGTCGTAACATWATGATTGAGTGTCGCTGGTGGATNGACGGATTTTAGGACTTATTTGTATATATGCCCTAGATCCGAAATTTTAACATAAGGACGAGARCATTATGCCCAKATACCCACCATTATCTCTCCAAATACTCAACTGCTGATATTTATAACRATGTTAGATATCATGCNCCCCCWCAAAGCGGGGTTAACTCAGTTGGTAGAGTGTCAGCTTCCCAAGCTGAATGTCGCGAGTTCGAATCTCGTACCCCGCTCCATTTTTACCTGGTATTTTTATTGGTCGCACCACGTCACTTCGGTATACTGCGCGCGCAGTTATTGAGTCTGTAACAGGGCTTATCGTTAGTGGGGCTTTTTTCTTTCTCTTGGGTAGGTGTTGTAATGCAGATTGTTCGTTGGATTTTAGGTTCGTTAATTTTATTCTTTAACTGGGTATTCACCCCCAGAGGTATTAAAAGAGATCCTGAACTACAGACAAAAATAGACCAACAAACTGCTGGATTGTCGCTGTATCAATACCCCGCCTGCCCATTTTGCGTCAAAGTACGCAGGTCAATGAAGCGAAACAGCCTAAATATTAAAACTGTCGATGCAAAACGCTGTGAAACCAGCAAACAGGAACTTCTCGAAGGCGGCGGCAAACTCAAGGTCCCCTGCCTAAAAATTGTGGATGACAAGGGTGATGTTAGCTGGATGTATGAATCATCCGAYATTATCAACTATCTKGAAGATAAAGTTTCTACATTGAAGGCCGCATAGGTTTTTTTAGCCCATACAAAATAGAYTATTTATCCTATGGATAACACCCCGTACTTTTATCGTACAGCTATTTTTACCCGTAAAGATAATCAGGTTGCATTGGCTGATATCAATCAACCTGACCACACATCCCCCCTAGATGACTGGATGGGCATTGTCGTTTCTCTCGCCGATGGCAAACATACCATCCAGGAATTAATTGGTTATATGACTGCTCAATACCCACAAGCACCAGGCAATTTAGAAAAAACACTCCTTTCTGTGATTGAGCGATTACAAGAGGGGAAAATCATCCAGCTTAGTGAAAAAGCCGTGGATCTGCCTTATTATTTGGCATCCCCTATTGAAGAACTGGACTTAGAAAAAGCCGCCGATTTAATTAAACAGGATGGCTACACTCAGCACTAAACTGTATGGTGCCCATATGATTGCAGTCCTACTCCTTATCTTTATCATTTTATTTGTCTTTCTGGCCTTTTATATCCCCATATGGCGGAATCGCTGGATTCGAAACAAACCCTTCCCTGAAGAATGGCATGCCATTTTAGTTGCCAATTTRCCTRTTTAYTCYGCCCTTAAAGCYGATGAAAAAACYACGTTACARCAGCTGATTCATCTCTTCACCACCAAAAAACACTTTGTGGGCTGTGCCGGGTTGGAAATAACGGACGAAATAAAAATAACCATTGCTGCTGAAGCCTGCTTGTTACTCTTGAATCATCCTAAGACCGCAGTATATCCAAAGCTCTATTCCGTTTTGGTATACCCTACCGCCTTTAAAACTGAACGTGAGCAGCTACAAGACGATGGAACCGTGTCTATGGCTGCCCATAACCTTTCTGGGGAATCCTGGAGTAATGGCAAGGTTATTTTGTCTTGGGATGATGTGGTATCTGGCGCTTCAGATTTTACTGATGGTCACAATGTCGTATTGCATGAATTTGCTCATCAACTGGATTCTCAATCAGGGTCAACCAACGGTGCTCCACCATTGCGCCGTAATACTTATATGTCCTGGGCAAAGGTATTGTCAGAGGAATTTGAAAAACTGAGAGGAGCCAGTTTCCRTCGTCATAAAACGGTGATGGAYCATTATGGCGCAACAAAYCCTGCTGAATTCTTTGCGGTCGCCACAGAAACCTTTTTTGAACAACCTCAACAGTTATACCTAAAGCATCAAGAGCTTTATGAGGAATTAAGCCTCTATTACCAAGCTGATCCTCGACAGTGGCATCAATAGAACAGAGTGATTAGGAGTACTCATTTATGAGTAATCAARTAGCAAATGGTAGTTGTTTATGTGGCGAAGTCACCTATGAGATCACCGGTAATTTAGGGGTATTTCAGTACTGCCATTGCAGCCGATGCCGGAAATTTACCGGTAGCGCATACGCATCAAATATCATTATTGCTATCGAGCACTTTAAATGGACTTCCGGTGAAGCTCTGGTGGGACGATTTGAACCCAAAGAGACAAAACACTTTGCTACATCCTTCTGTAAGAACTGCGGCTCCTCTCTACCCTGGTTGGGTAAGAGTAAAAAAGCTATCGTAATCCCCGCAGGGACCCTGGATTCAGATCCGGGTATAAGGCCTCTCCAGAATATCTTTTGGGATTCCAAAGCAGAGTGGTACAAGGATGCAAGTGAATTGGTTAAGTATGATGAGCTTCCAACCAAATAAAAGTTTCTGCCATTAAAATCAAACGAGCCTCACTCAATAATATTTCTGCCAGTATGAACAAAAATCACTGGGGGAACTGCTGAAGGTATTGCCACTCCAATCTTCAACTTTTATAACAGTTTTTATTCCCCTATRAATGAAGCTCAAGTGCCATATAACAAGAGAATAACCCCATTTTTTGTTAAGCACTGCTTTACCATTTTATTCCTAAGTTTATTAGTTATTCCTATACTGGCAGCTGAAAATAAAAAAATGGAAGAAATCACAACCTGGCAATTCAATAGTGGCCCCGAACAAAATCAGGTATTAGAACTATTCACCTCTGAAGGTTGTAGCAGTTGCCCACCCGCTGACCGTTGGTTAAGTATGTTAAAAAACTCACCTGATTTATGGCACCGAATTATTCCCATTGCTTTCCATGTGGACTACTGGAACAGGCTAGGTTGGAGGGATCCTTTTTCATCAAAAGAAAACAGTGAACGTCAAAAAACTTATAAGAGACAGCGCCTTGTTAATGGTGTTTACACCCCAGGTTTTGTGGTCAACGGTACCGAGTGGCGAGGTTGGTTTGACCGCCAACCATTGCCCAAGGAATCAAACTACAAAGTGGGTGAGTTAACTCTGAACATAGCCAAAGCTAATAACTCCATTCTGGTTACTGCACATTTTAAAAACTCAGAGATATATACCAGCAATAGTCTTTCAGAATTATCGTTCAATATTGCATTACTTGCTATGAACGAACAAACACAAGTAAAGCTTGGGGAAAATAGAGGGAAAACACTTCGCCATGATTTTGTCGCCACTGATTTAAAAAGGATTAATCATCATGAGCAAAGTAATGAGGGGGAAGAAAATAACCAAACAACCTGGCGTGGTGTACTAGATTTAAGCAAATGTCAGGATTGCGCCGTCGCGGCCTGGGYGAAYGTGAAWSGAAGCCAACAACCCATTCAAGYCACAGGTGGTTATTTGAAATAAAAARCCACGGTCGAAAAATCYACCKTRGCTTTATGTGTAGAAGTTCAGACCAGATCTGAC
>NVXH01000008.1:74259-208245 GCA_002746985.1 Porticoccaceae bacterium
RYYYYRMMWWGAARAGAARARARTTAYCGATATTTTTTTACTGACCAGATRTCAGAGATRACACCAGYTTGCCTGAGGCMTCTTTCAGTACTCCGGYAACAAYTTTTTCATATTTRGCTGTGTCAGCATGCAACTCATAGCGATTAGGGTTGYCTCCTCTTTCTTTTGAGCCCAGRGTTAGYAAGTTAAGCGCTGTTGCAGCAATACCGGTTTCCTYGCCTGCCTTTTTTGCAATYTCCATCAGCTCACCCACTTTTTCAGTACTGTATACCGGCTGGCCAAGCCTGGTATTGACTACCGGGTTTGGGCAATAACCTTCACATTTGAAGGCTTTTAACCCATAAAATTGCATTCTGGAGCCCGGTGTCACGGTGATTTTTTGCTCCACATGAATGCCTGTAACCACCCTCAGTTTAGAATCAACCCGTTGACTCAGGTGGGTAACATATAAAGTTACATCCATAACAGAAGCATTTACCTCATTCATAATATTACTTAYTTCTTTGCCTCGGCTGATTTTTGAATCAGRAGTCCTCATTCCAGATGGCATCACATAAGTRGCCTCCGGRCCATGTAGTGTTTTTTCTTTAAATTGAACACCACTTYCCATGAATTTTTGATACGTGGGTGATTGACTCAATGAAGACATAGGTAACACGGCAATACTCTGCTGTTTCATTTGGTCAACAAAGCTTTGATAGGTTTGATCCGTAATACGCTGAAGCACATCACTCGTTACCCCTAATAACTTGGCATTAATAATCGCTTTATCTTTATCCGTTCCGGTAAATCCGGCTGGACTATTCTCGGTATAATAGACAACCCGAAAATACGGCACTACAACTCTATTTTCACCCTTTATGGCTCCTTCGCGACCAGAGGCAACACTAACGTCATTCGTTGGARCTAATACCAACAAGCCATCTTTCTCATCGCYAGGTATAGATTCAACAGTAGCTGTCGCTTCAACAATAGGTGCCACGYGGGCTGACTGCTTAAGCGGTAGACATGCAGACAAAGCCAACGATGTGAATAATATAAACATAAAACGCATTATTACTTCCTTAACGATAAAAAGTTCTTTTAAAGAATCTTCTTAGCCYYNCTCATAGCCTAGCAACTTAACTATTGCAGAGAATATAAGGGTATAAATTTGATGTTTGGCAACAAAATTAAAATCATTGTAAGGTTAAACTAATTAATAGCTATCTTGTTGAWAWTAGWWWKRYTTWKRARTYCSCYCWGRWYRAKKMRYRMAGGCCATGGATGTAGACTTTTTTGATGTGGTGATTGTAGGTGCCGGGCTCTCCGGCATTGGCGCCGCCTATCATTTACAAAAAAAATGCCCAAATAAACGCTACCTGATTTTGGAGAGTAGAAACACAATGGGTGGCACATGGGATTTGTTTCGCTATCCMGGGATCCGCTCCGACAGYGACATGTACACKTTGGGRTACCGGTTTAAACCCTGGAAAGAAGATAAGTCTATGGCYGATGGGGCCKCCATYCTTAATTATGTAAAAGAAACRGCCRAAGAAAACAGTATTGACCAACATATACGTTATGRCCAGAAAGTTATATCAGCATCATGGTCCAGCAAAGAGGCTACCTGGAAAGTTGAAACTAAATGCCAGCAAACAGGTGAAACAACTCTCTTCTATTGTAATTTTTTGTTGATGTGTGCAGGTTATTACCAGTATGCAGCTGGTTATACTCCTGAGTTCAAGGATAAAGATAATTTTCATGGCGATATCGTTCACCCCCAAAGCTGGCCTAAAGACCTCAACTACGAYAATAAAARGGTGGTCATCATTGGGTCAGGAGCGACCGCCGTCACCCTGGTGCCAGAATTAGCTAAAAAGGCCGCTCATGTGGTGATGTTACAACGCTCACCCTCTTACGTTTTATCCCTGCCCGGAAAAGATATACTTGCTAACATTTTGAAAAAAATACTACCCGCACAATGGGCTTATGCCATCACCCGTTGGAAAAATGTATACCGCCAACAATTACTTTATCGCCTCACACGAACACGTCCAAAAATAATTAAAGACTATCTATCAAAAATGGCACGCAAAACCTTGGGCAATGATTACGATGTAAACACACATTTTAATCCAAGCTATGACCCTTGGGATCAACGCCTCTGCTTTATACCAGATAACGATTTTTTTAAGGCCATAAAAACAGGTAATGCTTCTGTTATTACAGATCAAATTGATTGCTTTACGGAAACGGGCATTCGGCTCAAGTCAGGTAAAGAAGTGGAAGCAGATATTATTGTCACAGCTACTGGATTCCACCTTGAATTACTTGGTGGCACACAATTTACGGTTGATGATCAACCCGTTAAATTTCCAGAAACCTATACCTACAAAGGTATGATGTATTCTGATGTGCCAAATTTGGCATCAATTTTTGGCTATATCAATGCATCCTGGACTTTGCATTCCGATTTGATCGCTGAGTATGTCTGCCGACTCATTAATCATATGGACAGTACCGACACACAGCAGTGCACACCCCGCCTGCGAGTAGAAGACAACGGCATGCCCACACAACCCTGGATTGATAATTTTTCCTCAGGTTATATACAAAGGGCTATCCACCTGTTTCCAAAACAGGGGGATTGCGAACCCTGGATAAATTCTCAAAACTATCAGATAGACAAAAGAATGATGCGAGAACAGCCCGTTAACGACGACATAATGATATTTAGTAGCAACAAGTAGCCCACACTATAAATATCCATGAAAAAATAAATTACATTGAGTTTCCTGCCAAGGATATCGAAGCGACAAAACAATTCTTCACTCAGATTTTTGGTTGGTCATTTGTGGACTATGGACCTGAATACACGGCTTTCTCAAATGAAGGAATTGACGGTGGGTTTTTCTTCTCAAATTTACATTCATCCTCAGAAAATGGTGGAGCACTCGCCATTTTCTACAGTAATAACCTGGAACAAACTCAAGCCAAAATTAAATCAGCGGGTGGAGTCATATTCAAGCCTATTTTTTCTTTTCTCGGTGGCAGGCGATTCCATTTTAATGATCCCAATGGTAACGAATTTGCAGTATGGTCAGACCAGACCTAGAACAAATTGATACTTCCAACACCGTCCTAAATACTGCACTCAATAATACGAGGTTTTCACTCATGTCATCTATTCCCTTACTGCGATTTATCCCCTTTCGTAAGGCCGACATTATAGAGATGTGTTTAGCCGATGGACGACTACCTACTGAGCGACATGATAAATTTAGATCACTGGCCGGTGAAATACAGCAGCACTTCCACAAAAGTTTTTATAGCCTACAAGAACAATTAAAAAACCTTTACGCCAGTCATGACCCAGATGCTGACACTCGCTTGCTCACACTAGATAAAAACCAACAACAAACCAGTGCCGAACTGGCAGATGTGTTAGCCACACTACTAGACAAAGCTAACTATGAGGTAATTGACCGCGTAGCATTACAAGCCGCACTTGATAGCGAATCTATGTTCAAAATTCGATTACATGTGAATCTAGATGAATTTGACGAAGTATTACTCTATTGCCGAGGGTTAAGTCAGCGTGAAGAAACCATCAAATCTTGTTTCGGACTATTAAAAAAACAACTAAAATTTATCAACTATGACAGAGTGATGGTGTACATTCGTGTGAAAGGCGATCTGAACCACGGCCCCATATCAACAACACTTCGCCCCGGGTCAGTGATGCTCAAGCTGTTTCAAAATGTCCCCTTGTCTGATGTAGAAATGCTGTTCCCCAACACCCAGGTGGGCATGAGACTTCGAGACAAACTCCTTATTGGTATCCCCGCCTTAGTCAGTGGCGGGATCGTACTCACAACAAAGCTTGGAGCCACTTTGGTATTACTCGGCTCCCTACTCGGCTACTGGCTTGGCTCCCACAATCAACCTGTCAATTTGGACAAAGGTGCTCTGATTGCTTTGGGTGCCGGAATAGGCGCTGTACTGGGCTACCTATGGAAACAATTTTCAAGTTATAAAAACCGAAAATTACGGTTCTCTCAATCATTAATCAAAAATCTTTACTTTAAATTGCTGGATACCAATGCCGGTGTTTTTTACCGACTCATTAACGATGCGGAAGAATCTGAGTGCAAAGAAACACTGTTGGCTTACTATTTTTTACTCACCAGTAAAGAACCTATTTCAACCGAAGCATTGGATGCCATCATAGAGCAATGGTTTGAGAAAACCTGGCAATGCCGGCTGGATTTTGAAATTGAAGATGCACTGAAAAAATTACGTGATCTCTCCCTGGCAACGGAATCTAATGGCTTGTGGGTGTGCAGCTAATTTATCAAATCACCACCATGAAACGTTTCTGACATCTTTTCTTCACCGAACTGTCACAACATCACTATAGGCTGGAAACATTCGCAAGGAGTCCAGTCTGTGCTCAATGTAGACCCAAACTTTGCCAACTGTGTGGATGGCTCATCATTGTCGATCTAGACCGACTGAAAACCTCCAAATAAGAATGATATATGGATTCCTAACACCAAGAGATATAGTTTATATGTTTTTCTGAAAAATAAAAAAAGGGTTGCAAAGCAACCCTTTTTCAAACGTATTATAAATAAGCTAACTCGACTTTATTTTTTCAATAAATCCTTTTACTTCCTCTCCTATTGCATCTTTGCTACCTAAACCAATGGCAATGGCCATACCAATACCAATTGATCCAAGGGCAATACCAAAGGCCATATTGATAATATCTTCAGCAAGACCAATTTGACGTAATGCCATYGCACCCGAGAGGGCCAAGATAGACACGTATGCCAGAGTCGCAGCCAGAGTATTTAACCCCGCACCTCGAACCATTTCACGTACCTTCCTGGCTATCATAATCCCAACACCAAAGATCATCGCACCCAACAGGGCCTGGAATGCAAAGTTAATCAGAGAAGACACAATTTCACTCAGCGGAGCAAACCCAAGTAACTCTGTAGCACCAAGGACAGCAAAAAGAATGACACCATATTGCACCAACATACCGACATAATTGCTGGGTGTTTTTGATGCCGTTGAAGAGAGACCAGCCTTATTCGCCAAACCATCAAACCCTGCCGCAGTTAGTAAATCAGAGACCATACCTGAGAGCATTTTACCAATCAGGTAGGACACCCATAATACTAATACTGAGGAGACAATTCCTGGTACAGCAAGGAATATCATAGTGATCATTTGTTTCGAAGGACCAGAAATCGCCTGAATTTTTAAAGCATCCAAGGATTGCACAATGACCAATAACAAAATGACCGTAAATGCCAGTGTTCCCACCAATTTAGAGATCCCTTGTTGCAACCCAACACCACGACCAAAATCATCAACACCGGTAGAAATCAGTAGATTAGTAACTATGTTGCGTACAATTCTCGCCACAAAACTACCAATGAAAAAAATCATTGCTGCAGATAATAGATTAGGCAAATACGTGAACAGTTTGCTGAACATGTCCTGCAATGGAGCAACGAGGCTTTCCATGCCCAAAGTACCAAGAACAAGTGGGAGAAAAAGCAAGAAAACGAACCAATAGCCTGCATTCGCAAGAGATTCTTCTACAGTAACTGTACTTTCTTTAGAATCATCACCCTCTAGATCACTAAGGCGTTGATCCACACCAAATAACACCGCCACTCTTGTAATGGTTAGCTTAACTAAACTAGCAATAACCCATGCCAAGACCATCAGTCCCAATGCAGCACCAATTTTTGGTAAATAAGCAAAGATTTCTGTTAAAAAAGTATTGATGGGATGCGCAACGGTTTCAAGATCTAACTTATCAAAGAATGTGAGCAGTCCATAAATCATCACAATCCAGAAGATAACACCTGACACAACTGACTCTATGGGGAAATCTTCCTTCAAACCAACAACCTGTACAAACTTATTATCTATACTGGTTTTTTTCATCAGCCTTCTAGTTACTGATCGCAGTATTACCGCTGCAATATAGAAGGCCAATAAAAATGCCAAAGCCGTGGCAAAATCCAGTATTTCAGGGCTATAGTCCTGCCAAAATTGTTGTATATATTCCATAGTCAAACCTCCTCTGTAGCATACTTGGCAAGCATAAAAATCACTTAGTAATGAATAACTCTACCAAGCATTTTTGCTTGTTCAACCCAATCGGTTACCTGGTTTACTGAAGGTAAGCTGCGAACTAATTTCTTTTCCTCATTCACTTCAACCATTTTGTTATGTAGGTTCAAGGGGTTTCGTTGTGCTAGCTCAGGAACAGTGTCAACACCTGAACACTCGAGAAGGTCAGCATATTCACTACCGACACCTTTTACTCTAGCTAGGTCAGCCCGATTCACCCAGTTCAAAATTAATTTTGAACTGATCCCAGATTCTTCGGAAATGGTTCGACGACCCAACACTGTTGCCCCCAAATCAAGTAATTGCTCCTGAGTCATCAGACCGCAGCCAACCAATTTCCCGGCATACACCTCACCAATCCCTTCCACATCCGTTAATTTAGTCATTATTTTCTCCTCTAAGATAAAAAACCCTACAAAGGATATTAAAACTAACAAATTTCAATGCTATAGGAAATCGTAAATATCCTGTAAAAGCTTCAGGATAAAAACATATTATGTCTAAGTAAAAGAGTTGAAAAAGGCGCTAAAATATTCTATTAAAAGGGAGGGAAAGGGTGAATTCCGCACCCATATCAGGATTGTTTCTGACCGATACATTGCCCCCATGTTTTTCACATACGGCCATGACAAAACGAAGTCCCAAGCCAGCACCGGACCTCACACCAGAAGGCGCATTACCACCCTGCTTGAAAGATTCAAAYAATACYGGCAAATCATTTTCTGGWATACCTTCGCCTTCATCAATAATTTTTATCTCTACAGTGGAGTCATCATAAGTTGTATCAATAAAAACTTTTGTAGACTTTTGAGAATATTTAACTGCATTATCAAGAATGTTAACAATGGCTCTTTCCACCAAATTTTTATCACAAAAAATTAAAAGTTCTGGCTTTGTTTCTGGATAGTTAATTTCAATATTACGCAATTTAGCAGATGGAAATATATCAATAACTGCATTATAAATAAGTGAATGTACATCACAGTGCTCAATATCCAGTTGCTGGGTATTCTCCAGTTTTGCTAGCTGAATAAAATTCTCAGCATAGGATAGATTGCGGTAGATATAGTGCTCAATATTTTGTAATAACAAACTCCGATCTGAATCCAATTGCTCTATTCGTGCCCCCTCAATCAATGCCAATACAGACGTCATTGGAGAGCGCATATCATGAGATAGGAAATTAAGTGTCTCCACTCTTTCTCTTTCGTTTTTCTTAAGCTCAGTAATATCAGTGATATTAATTAAAAATAGCGGTGCAACAGCATGAATTACACGCCCCCTGCAAAGTATAGTTTTACCYGTAGAAARTGTATCACCCTGAACGGTAAAACTTTGTTCAAAAAAAGCTAGTTCATTAATTAGCCCTGTCCATGACTGACTTTCTACTAATTTAATCTTGGACAACACATCAAATAACTGCAGCCTATTGGCATCAATGCCAAGTAAAACTCGGGCCTGRTCATTGATTAATAGTACAACACCATCAAACTGAGCAAGAATGACACCAACGGATAATTGCTCAAGGCTTTCATCAATAATTTTTCTATTTGCCTCTACGACAAGGTTTGTTCTTGAAAGCTGTAAAATAGTATTGGCTATTTGATCCCCTTGACGGGGATAACTTTCATCAACGGACGGATCATCTGGAATGAATAATGAAATTTTGTCCCGGCCAATGTAATCATGTTCATCCCACATGACGGCAAGTTTATACTCTCCTTCTGGTGATGGTATTAACTTGCTTGATAAATAGTTTTGATGAGTCCAGGCGCGGGTGAATTTATAAAAATTTGGTGATACTTCAACAGGGCCATCTGAAAAAACTTTATTGCCCTCMGAATCAAAAAGAATCCAYCCAGAAATAGTTCCTAAGTCTTTCAAAAAAANCATATTTTTTATTATATCTTCCTTGGTTCGACTATGGGTGTTAAATATTATGTTCTCCTGTGTTGCGACCAACTCCTGACGAAGATAATCAATAACTTTTTCCAGCCGCCACCAATTCCATATGGGATAAGCCACCAGCACTGAAATAACAACCGGGACCGGTGCTAACCATAATCGAAAGATATTCAGGATCAGAAAACTGAGAACAGAGATTCCCAAACCCAGAAAAATCATGGACAACAAAAAGTATAGTGGAGGCAAGCGAGTTGTTAGCCACAAAAAAACACCAATAATCGCAGCACAAAATAAACTATAAACGACAGAAGATATGGGAGAAACAAGTGTTCCCTCTCTCAATGCATGGTAGATATGAGCATTTATCTCAACACCAGGGATCAGTCCAATGGGTGTTGTTATTTGATCCCCCATTCCTGCTGCAGTTGCACCTACAAAGACYGTTTTATTCTTAAATACCTGCTCNGGGANTTCTTCCTGCTAGAACATCAGCATAKGAAATGGTCTGTATMGGAACTGGATTATTAATATAGGGAATCAGRTTMAGATARTCTCGCACATTTAGAGATGAAGAGTTTTTTGAGAGTGATTTATTCCAGGKAATCCCAGGGAYATCRTCAATGGATTTACCCAATATAAATTCGTGGAGCACCAAAGMAAAATGTTTCCAATTTGACCGCCCCACACCCTCTATAAGAAAAACTTGYCGGGCAACCCCATCCCTATCAATCTCTATATGTACATGGCCTAGCCCAGCCGCACTTTCTGCCAAAAAATCAAGGGGTTGCACCTCAACAACCCTACCATCACGTTCAGCCATCTCCATAAAAACAGGCAAAATTACATTGCCTGCTTTTTTTATGACTTTTGATAAAAGTTGGTCTGTTTCAGGGAAATCTAGGTCAGGTTCTGCAAAAATAATGTCCATGGCAATGGCTCGAACACCACTACTGTAAAGTTTCTCTATTAATGCCACATGCTTTTCACGAGGCCATGGCCATCGCCCCAGCTCCAGCAGGCTGCGCTCATCAATGGCCACTAAGACAATATCATCTGGCACCGCTGAAATGGTGAGTCGTGACATGCCATCGTAAAAAAGATAATCAAAAGTATCTGTTACTTTTGAATAGGCTAGGAAGCCAGACAGCAAGGCTGCACCAAAAATCAGCAGCAGCCTTCCAGGAAAGCTGGATCGGTCAAAATGTGTGTTGTTAGAGGAACGCAATGCCAACAAGAATAGTAGTTACAATRATAGAAAACATCTGTGATTTTTTATCACTGTATTCCAGAACGCTACTTGGCAAGCTCTCACGTCCATTGTTATCCAAAGAAATAACTCTTATATACACATCCTGCCCCTCTATTTTTGGCAATACTACCTGAGTATCAGAGGTTGTAGTGTCCTGAACGATATCAGAAAACTGCTCGTCTGTTGACACTTGAACCCTGTAGCTATTTGCTTCTGGAGCATTCTGCCAAGACAGGGCCAAATGATCGCCCTCATCCTTTAAACTGTCCTCATCATTTAAATCTACCGAAGCAAGGTCTTCAATGACGCATAGGGATGCCTGACTGTCTATTCCATGAAAGCCTGCACCATCAATACCATGCACTTTAACCTGATAGCAGCCTTTATCAAGGGTGTCGTATACGATCCAATTATGATCAACGGTCTCTATGGAAAGAATTTTTTTCTTGCCGTTGTACAGGCTCACCTGATATTGGTCCACTTGATTCAATGGTTCCCAATCTACCCTGGCGGGCAGTGAAGACTTCACCCTGGCCTGCAACATCTTTGGCTGAGGTGGTAGCGCTTGTGGCGGTTGAATTTTTTTACCCTTGGTTGCAGACACACCAAAACCTGCGGGGACAGACTGACTTGAGCTGCCTGTGCTGACATCTATTTTTCCCTCCAGCACCTCACCACGCATCTGATCTCCGCTACTATTTATACGGAACCGTGTCCCACGAACGGCTGCAATAGCAGCTGGTGTTTTGATGATGAAACGATTTTTGACCTTATCAGAATTCACATCTACATCAGCAGAACCTTGCTTCAGTGTTATCTCCTCATCCAATACATCAACATTATTGGAAGAAAATTTTTCTAATAATAATTCACTGTTTTCCTTGATCAAAACTTCATTGGTTTGATGCAGTAGCAGCTTAACGATACTACCCGCTTGCGTACGAATTATTGCGCCTAGATGTAACTGTTGGCCCGCCGTCAATGTGAAAAACTGCTTATCATTCCACTGACTATATTTTGCTGCCCCTGTTACATACACCACCTCACCCACCACAGGTAGTTTTTTCAACCAACCAACGGGAATACGGATAGGTGTATTAACCGGCATCACACGATCATTTACCACTTCATTATATTTTGTGAGAGTGATCCAACAACCACGCTTATTGGTATATTTGAGACAAATATCCCATAGGGTGTCACCCTTTACAGTGTTATAAATCCATTCGGGCTGCTGCTGAGATTGAGCCTGTAATGCAACAAATAAAAATAAGATACCAGAAAATTTTCTAAACATAATTCACATCCTACTAACTATCAATTTGCTAGTTTTTTAAAGTGCCTTTTATAGCTCTTCTAATCGATAACCATGTCGGTAAACTGTTTTTATGCCGTAGCCCATTCCTGGGCTAATCCTCAACAATCGTCGAATTTTACTTATATGCATATCAACCGTGCGAGTATCCAACTCGACGCCAACACCCCATACTTTCTTGAGCAGGTAATCCCTCGACAACAACTTACCCACATTGCTTAATACACAGACTGCCAAATCAAATTCAATAGGCGTCAACTTCACCTCATCCCCGTCAACTAAGGCCCTTCGAGCATCCAGGTCAATTATAATGGGCCCCAAAGAAAACTCTCTTTTAACTTCATGGCTATACCGACGCCAAAGAGCACTCAATCGTGCATCCAATTCACTACGTCGCAATGGTTTAACCAAATAGTCGTCTGCTCCAGCATTCAGGGCAGTAACAATATCCTCTTCACTATCTTTTCCTGTAGCAAATATTACAGGGCCATCAAAGCGTAAATCACCACGTAATTTTTTGAGAACATCAATTCCTTCGATATCAGGTAGCTGCCAATCCAATACCACCATATCCGGTTTTTTCTCACTCAGAGAAGCAAGAAATTCCTTACCAGTGGTACAACAATACGTATTGTAACCGCTGCCTGACAACCAACTTTTAATAAGTTCAGCCTGAGGCGCTTCATCTTCAAGGAGGCCTATGTTAATTTTTCCTTTCATGTAACCATCCAAGTATTTTGTTTTCCTAAGACCTTACAGCCTATCCAATCCAACTGTGTGCTTTACCGCTATTTTACAGGAGTAAAGTCATCACCGTATTTTAAGTGTAACTGACCATCCAGGTACACCGCATGGCCTTGTTGTTCTGCTGTCAAATTTTGCCATTTTTTCATTTCTTTCCCATCAAGATGGGGATGTTGGTGATCCATAGTTTTTTCATCTAAACGATGATGTCTCTCTACGTTTTCCTGTTGATCCACTAAACGAACAAAAGCTTGGGGGAAGCTTTTTTTGATCTCAAAAAGTAATGCCTCTGCATCCTGCCTGGAATGAAAAGAACCAACCATTAACCGCATTAAATCCCCCTTTTTCTCCTGCTGATAAGCTCCATAGCGTACTACTGAAGACAGCGTTTGTTCTGACACCTCACGAAACGCACCTACCTGGATAGTATATTGATCTGCCCAGATGAGGCTACTGTAGAAAATAAAGACTGAAACCAACAGTAATCTTCTCATACTTGCTCCCCTGCTCTGATAAACCATTAATGGGTGAAGGGGCCTTTCACCCTCCTCACCCTTATTACCTGGCCATTTAAAAACTACTTATTACTTGGGAGAAACACCCAAGGCTTTTAGCGTCTCTAAATTAAGATACTTATCAACTGGCAGTGACTTATCATGCTGAAACTTATTGACTGCTGCTATTGTTTGGCTGCCAACATCTCCATCAACAGGACCTGGGTTATATCCAGCTTTAATAAGAGCTTGTTGAACCTGGCTAATACGGCCTCGAGTCATATTGGTTTCACAAAGAATTGAACGCCATTCCATGTAACCATCAGCCATCAATTTTTTCTGGGTAACTGTTTTGAAAACTGCTGGAATCGCAATATGCTCTTCACTTGCGGCAGARACGAGTTCTTTAACTTTTACAACCTCGTATTTTGCAGGTATTTCGATGGTTCTTGTAGAGGCCGGCGTTTTCACCACTTTACGTGTCACAGTCTTGTATTTGGACGGTATATTAGTCAAACAAATTTTTGCACCCGTACGAGTTTTTGCTGACATAGACATATTGTGAATTTCATGCCAGACAAACTCCGCATCAGTGACCAACTCCTGACGAGAAACTGATAAATATTGTTCAGGAATATCCTGTTCAACTTGCTTTGGCCCTGCAATCATCTTACGAACTTTGACTGCTTTGTATTTGGCCGGTATTTCAATGGTGCGAGTAGTTGCTGCCGATTTTAATACCTTTTTAGTGACTGTTTTATATGTTGCTGGCACATCGACCAAACACATAATCTCACCGGTTGATTCATCAATCCGCTGAATAGGTCCAGTACCTTTTTTCCAAATAGTATGTGCAGGAACATCCAATATAGTTTCTTTCTGTGTTTCAAACACTGCAGGAATATTTTCTATGCGTGTTGACGCTTCTGAAATCAAAACAGACTCTTCTACCCATTCATATTGAGCCGCTTCAGTCATAATTTTTTGCGATGCCTGACTTACAAGTACATTTTCTTTAACTGTCCGATATTCAGCAGGCTTAAAGTGTTCGTGGAAACACATACCTGGGGTGGCACTCTCCAGGTTAATACCACCTATTTTGGCAGYATCAAGTAATTTATCATTGGCTGGAGCGGCACCCTTGGATAAATCAGTTTTCCAAATATTACGCTCTTCTCTTATCAACAATGATTCAGTTTCAGTACCATAAACAGCAGGGATTACCTCAAGACGAGACGACGCTTCTCTCACTAAAAYTTCTTTTTGTCCCCAGTGATACTTGGCGTCAGTCAGCTCAATTCTTTCACTTGCTTCACGAACCTTTACTTCTATCGCTTCCCGCTTATACGTGGGCTCTACCCAGACGCGTGCATAACACTCACCCACTTTCGCTTTGGGAGGCAACAATGATTGATCGGCAATATTCAGTGGTGTACTTTGCTGTTGGGCAAATGCAGCCTGGTTGACCTCTACCTCTTTCGCAGAAAGTAGCCTTTCACGGTTTTCAATCTCTTTTTCTCGCTCAAGGAGCTCGTTCTGGGCTAACAATTGCTGATCATTGCCTGTACCAGCACAACCTGCCAATACCATAATGGCAACGGTCAACGGTAACATCACTACTTTTTTGTATCCTTTTTTCATTGCTAGAGCTCCTCAAAATGTAGTTAACCTTTTAAAAACATCGGCAGAAAAAACCTCTCAAACCACCGATCTCTTCCATTATTTTTAGCTTCACCTATACACCCCTTCAGTCACAATAGGTTTGAACATATCTTTACGTTGTTTTTACAAGCATTTTTAGTGTTTKTAGCGTCATCTAAACCTCTATCTARAGACAAAATTAATAAACMGCCCTACCACCAAACATCATCCCACGTAACAAGCTGTCATCGGGACAGTTCCTTAAAGGCCGTGTACAATAACGGCCTCTAAAAATCTGGCTTTTAGGCCCGTGTTAAAACTATGACAGACAATAAAACGACACACTTCGGYTTCAAAACTGTTCCTGTTGAGGAAAAAGCCTCGCGGGTAGCCGATGTTTTTCACTCGGTAGCGGGTAAATACGACCTGATGAATGATCTGATGTCTGGAGGTGTTCACCGCCTCTGGAAGCGCTATACCATTGAGCTGTCTGGTGTTAGACGCGGCCATCGAGTTCTGGATATTGCCGGAGGCACCGGTGACCTCACCGCCAAGTTCTCAAAGCTAGTTGGCGCCACAGGGGAAGTCGTTCTAGCCGATATCAATGACTCCATGCTGAAAGTAGGCCGGGACAAACTGGTCGATAAAGGTTATGCGAGCAATGTGCGGTACGCCCAGGCTGATGCCCAATATTTRCCCTTYCCAGACAATACTTTTGATTGCATTACCATTGCTTTTGGTCTGCGAAATGTTACTGATAAAGATCTGGCCCTACGCTCCATGAACCGAATACTAAAACCCGGTGGCCGATTATTAGTTTTGGAGTTTTCAAAACCTTCTAATAGCCTATTAGAAAAAGCCTATGATTTTTATTCGTTTAAATTACTACCTAAAATTGGCGAGCTGGTGGCCAATGATGCCGACAGCTATCAATATTTGGCCGAATCTATCCGTATGCACCCTGACCAGGAAACCTTGAAGGGAATGATGAACGAGGCCGGTTTCGTGAACACCGAATACCACAATATGACCGGCGGTATTGTTGCATTACATCGAGGCTTTAAAGCTTGATATTCGACTTCCTGTCAAACAACCCCCTCAAAACAGTACAGACCTCCGCGCTGATGGCTGTGGAAGCTGCTGTTAACAAGGCTCTGGAATATGATCCTGCGACTCAAAACGCCATAGGCGAACTGGCAGGCAAAGTACTGGCAGTGGAGTGCACCCTTCCGCCTMTGACGTTTTACGTGATTCATAGCGAYACAGATATCAGYTTAATGGGGCAATATGAGGGCGAACCAGACACTACCCTACGTGGTAGTTCTTTATCTCTGGCTTCGTTAGCTACAGATGGACAAGATCGCGTATCTTTTTTCGATACGGGTGTTGAAGTACGTGGCGATCACGATTTACTCCGTCAGATTAAAAAAATTCTGAAAAACCTGGATGTGGATTGGGAAGCAGCCATGTCTCAGCWCATTGGTGATGTTCCCGCTCATTTAATTGGTGAATCATTACGCTCTTCCATGCAATGGAAAAAARACGTRGCCAAACGTGCTGCGGCTGCCGCAGCAGAGTTCAGCCAGGAAGAGGTTCGTTTGACGCCCAGCCGCAATGAAGTGGATCACTTCAATAAKGAGGTCAAACATATTAACAATGATGTTGACCGGTTGGCCGCACGTATCAATAAATTGAAAGTTAATCTGGATCAGCAGGATTCTCACCTAAAAAAGACTCATCTAAAAAATGGAGATAGCTAAGCGTGTCACGAATTAGTCGATTAGCCACCATTCTCCGTATTGCCATACGCTACAGACTGGATACATTTCTAGACAAAGATAAGCTCCCTAGAGCTCTCCGGATACTGTTTAAAGCCAACAAATTTTTACCGGCACCTAAGCAACCTAGAGGGGAGCGCCTGCGTTGTGCCCTGGAAGATTTAGGGCCCATCTTTATAAAATTTGGGCAATTATTATCCACCCGCCCTGATTTAATCCCCCCCGACATCTGCAATGAATTGGACCAGCTACAAGACAATGTRCCCCCATTCGACAATGAYCAATTCATCGCAATCGTAGAAACAGCCCTTGGCGACAGTATTGATAATTTATTTCTGCAATTTGACCGTGAACCCCTGGCCTCAGCGTCAGTAGCCCAGGTACATGCCGCAGTATTACCCGATGGTCACGAAGTTATCGTCAAAGCCATTCGACCAGGTATAGAAAAAACCATTGAGCAAGACATTAAGTTAATGCTTTCCTTGGCAAAATGGCTGGAAGCCAACACCATYGATGGCCGTAGAATGCGTTTGACMGAAGTTGTCAGTGATTATCGCCATACCATTTTTGATGAGCTCAACTTGCAACGTGAGGCGGCCAATGCCTCTATGCTCCGCCGTAATTTTGATGGCTCACCAATGCTGTATGTACCTGAAATTTACTGGTCACACACCAATGAAAAAGTCATGGTAATGGAGCGAATTTATGCCACACCTGTTACCGATGTAGAAACGCTGCAACAAAGTAATACTGACTTTAAAGTACTGGCTGAACGCGGTGTAGAAATTTTCTTTACCCAGGTTTTTGAACACAACTTTTTTCATGCCGACATGCATCCCGGCAATATTTTTGTGGACACCAGCGACCCAAAACAACCCAAATACCTGGCAGTGGACTGCGCCATTATCGGAACACTGACCGAGGCAGATCAGTATTACCTTGCCCGTAATTTATTAGCTATTTTTCGCCGGGATTACCGTCAGGTGGCTGAGCTTCATGTACTGTCCGGCTGGGTACCAGAACACACAAACGTAGGTGACTTTACTGCCGCCATTCGTACCGTATGCGAACCTATTTTCGAGCGTCCGCTGCGAGAAATCTCCTTTGGGTTGTTATTAGTTAGTCTATTTCGTACTGCCCGCCGTTTTGATATGGAAGTACAGCCCTCGCTGGTTCTGTTGCAAAAAACCCTGCTCAATATCGAAGGTCTGGGACGGCAGCTCTACCCAGATCTCGACTTGTGGGCAACRGCCCACCCCTTTCTGGAACGCTGGCTWAAAGAACGCTTCAAACCCAATGCCYTGGTCGAACAACTGAAGCGACACGGGCCAGAATGGCTSGAGCAATTCCCACAAATACCACAGCTTATTTTTCAGGGTCTMGAGCGACTACAATCTGGTGATCGKATAGCTCGCAACCCACAGCCAATACTGGAGCCCAAAGCATCAAGARGTCGTGTTCAAACCTGGGCTGGCTCTGCGCTGGTAGGCATCGGACTGGGACTTGCCTTTCCCCACTGGGCAGAAAGYGCCCAGCAAATGCCTGTCAGCAGCCTGATTCTGGCGGGTCTTGGCATGATGCTGCTACTGTTGCGGTAATGAGCTCGATAGTAACTGCCACAAAACTGTATTCATCTCTACGCCTGTGGCAATTAGAAACAACATTCACAAAACCCCCAAATCCATATTGCTGATACAGCCATAGCTGGCATAATGATGACCATGACTAACTTCCTCGACGAAATTACCTGGGACAAAGATGGCCTATTGCCTGCAGTAGCACAAGATGCCGAGTCTGGCCGAATACTGATGGTTGCCTGGATGAATAGGGAATCCCTTACTTTGACTGCAAAAGAGCAGCGTGCGGTCTATTGGTCGCGCTCACGTAAAAAATTATGGCGCAAAGGTGAGGARTCTGGCCACRTTCAACAGATTAAAGAAATTCGTCTCGACTGTGACAATGATGTCATTGTGCTAAAAATTGAACAGGTCGGAGGTATTGCCTGCCATACTGGTAGAGAATCCTGTTTTTACCGGGTACTCCGTGATAACGAGTGGCAAACAGTAGATCCTGTGCTTAAAGACCCCAAGGATATTTATTCATGACCAGTGATGTACTATCAAGATTGACCGATATTCTGGAAGCTCGCAGGCAATCGTCTCCAGAAGAATCCTATGTTGCCAGCCTTCACCACAAGGGATTAAATAAAATTCTCGAAAAAGTGGGTGAAGAGAGCATTGAAACCATTTTGGCAGCACGGGATGCCGAGCAAAGTGGTGAAACAGATAAGCTCATTTATGAAACAGCAGATCTATGGTTTCACTCATTGGTGATGTTGTCTCATTTAGGAGAAAATGCCCAATCTGTACTTGATGAACTGGAGCGTCGATTTGATTTATCCGGCCTTGAAGAAAAAGCCGGACGCGAATCAAAGTAATCACGCCCTTCATTGAAAATATATTTTATTCACACTACCGTAAGAATATAAACGTAATAATATAAAGAGATACTGTTATGGGATTTGGCTGGCAAGAACTGTTAATTATTTTGGTCATTGTTGCCTTAATTTTTGGTACCAAGAAATTACGCAATATTGGCTCTGACCTCGGTGGTGCCGTAAAAGGCTTTAAAGATTCCGTGTCCAAAGAAAGCACCGACTCTAACGACACCCCTGATAATAAAACCGAAGAAGATCAGCTAGAAAACAATGCTGACAAGACTCCGGATGAAACCAGCGCGTCGGCTGAGAAAAAAGACTCTTCAGCAAAATAATTCCGGGGAAAGTATTATCCCCCTTTAAAAACACTATAACGGTGAATACCTTACCTAATGTTTGATATTGGCTTCTCAGAAATTCTGGTTATCGCAGTGATAGCACTGATCGTTATGGGGCCAGAACGCCTCCCACAAGCTCTGCGGACATTTGCTCTGTGGTTCGGACGAATACGGCAACAATATCGAAACGTTCGTAGTGAGCTGGAAAATGAAATGGGGATCGAAGATGTTCGCCGCCAGCTACATAATGAAACCATTATGCGTGACCTAAAAGATRCTAAAAACGAGCTGGAAAACACCATAAATTCTCCCGACATAATACAAAAACCTAACCAAACATTACCTGATGATAATGAAAAATGACTGACAAACTACTTTTTAGCGACTCTTTTATGACGCATATCGTCGAATTAAGAAATCGTCTAATTCGCTGCCTGGTAGTCATACTTGTTATTTTTATTGGTCTATTTGCCTTCAGTAACGACCTGTACCTTTAYGTCTCAGAACCTCTAAGAGCACACCTCCCAGAAACATCGTCAATGATTGCTACCGACGTCACCTCACCGTTTTTGACACCGTTTAAATTAACACTGGTGCTGTCTTTCTTTGCCGCAATGCCCTTTATTCTCTATCAGGTTTGGGCATTTGCTGCCCCGGGGCTCTATAAAAAAGAAAAAATCATCATGTTACCCCTGTTCTTCTCCAGCGTRCTGCTRTTTTACAGCGGTATGGCTTTTGCCTACTACGTAGTGTTTCCTCTGGTATTTCTATTTTTTACCAGTATCGCTCCGGAAGGCGTGGCAATAATGACAGATATTCGTAGCTATTTAGACTTTGTTCTTAAGCTGTTCTTTGCCTTTGGCATCAGCTTCGAAATCCCTATTGCTGTTGTAATTCTCTCCTGGGTGGGCGCTGTTGACCCAAAYAGCCTTGCCAAAAAACGGCCCTACATTTTTGTACTTTGCTTTATCTTTGGTATGTTGCTTACACCACCAGATATTATTTCCCAGGTCTTACTCGCWGTACCCATGTGGTTACTGTTTGAGGTGGGGATTTTCTTTGGGCGTATGGTCAGTTCAAAAGAGAAAAAAGAGGCCTAAACTAGATGTCGCCACTTACAAAGCCTCTAGTTTAACCTGCAACTAACAAGCCCCCAGAGTTTGTCTATTCCCTGCTGAAGGATAAGTAGTTCTTCTATTAATGATGATGTATGTTGCTCTTCATACAACCGGATAAAGTCAATGGCTGGGTGACCATAAGCAGCATATTCCCAGTCCAGAAGAAACACCCCATTCTCTGCTTCAATGATATTTTCTGGCACCAGATCATGATGATTAATAACAGGCTTCCAACCCGCCTGATCAATGGCTATAGCCGCACGGTTCAACTTTTCAATGAATGCTCTCTCAGACTGTTGATCTGCTACTGGCAACTGCTGAATATAATTCTGGCAGTATTCAACATAATTTCGCCGGGAAAATTTTTCAGGTAAAGAAATATCCTGAATTCTATCCAGTAAATTTGAAACTTTTTTCAGATTATCTTTATTTTCCAGGTCACCTGCTTCCCAGCAACGACCTGAAATATATTCACTCACCAGCACCTGTTCCGAAATAAACAGTGTTTTTGGTACACAACCCATAGTTTGCAGCCGTAAAAGTATTTCAGCCTCACGTTGGCGGTCGATACCCAGGTTTCTGCTATTTTTTGCATTAATCCTAACCACTACCTGCCCACTGGTGGTTTCCACCAAAAAAGAGCGGTTAGTTTTACCCGCTAACAGTTCTTCTACCACTACAGGTTTTTTAGTCAGGGACACACACCAACACTGCCAATTTTCCAAGGTATGCCGGAGCTGCTCTTCAACTCGGTTCAAGCTCAACCCTTCGCCTGCTCTGGTAGTAATTGACTCAGTCCGGATTGTTGATTCTGTTGTTTATAATATTTTTTTCTCCAACTGATATAACCAATAGTTGCCAGAATCACATACAAAACAAACAAAATCACAGTTTGATATAACTCTCGATCCAGATAGAGATAAATGGATACTGCATCAATCACAATCCAATAGAGCCAGTTTTCCAGTACTTTTCTTGCCACCATCCAGGTGGCAAGCACCGCGCTCCAAGTCGTCAATGAATCCAGATAAGGCAATCTAGCCTCAGTATTTTCTCCCAGTAAATAACCGGAAATCACCGAGACTAAAGCAATAACGATAAGAGCCAGGCCATGCTTCCTGATGCTCCAACAGGAAATCTCAACACCCTGATGGAGAGCCCCACCCTTGCGCCACTGATTCCAGCCATAAACTGCCATGACCAGATAATAAACATTCAGCAATGACTCCATATACAAGTGAACATCACCAAATATCCACGTGTAGATAGCAGTGCTAAAAAAAGCACAATACCAGCAGAGACTGTTTTCTTTCAGAGCCAATAATAGATAGGCGATGGAAAGAACAACAGCCAGGGTTTCGAGCGTTACCCAGTTAAAATTAAGCAGCGCCAACAAGACTAAAGTGCCTCGTAACCGGGAATATATTTCACCACATAAACAGCCATACCAAACTCTTTGTAACAGGCAGCAATGGTTTCCTGTACCGCTTTCATGGCATGTTCGAATTCCCCTTGCACCACAGTGCTGGTGGGAAATGTGGTAATTTTCAGGTCATCATACTGATTAATTTTTTCGATAAAGCCATCAATAGGAGGAATAAAATCCTCCCTATTTGGGTACATACTGACATCAATTGTTAACTGCATTATTCCCACTCCCTTCAGGAAATAGTGACTAACCAAATGTATCTTGGTTAGTCATGAATTCTAACCATTAAAAGTGATATTTAGCCGAAGCACCAAATATTCTAGGCTCACCGTACTGATAATAAGGCTCTGTAACGTAGAACTTCCGAGGGTCATTACCAAAACTACCAAAGCCTCGAACAATCACATCACGATCTGCCAGGTTGCGKCCCCAAAAAGACACCTCCCAATCCGCCAACCGGTAATTTAGACGGGCATTAATCAATTCATAACGATTGGTTTTTTCATTATGACGGGGAGAGAGRTAAAACGCTTCTTTCCCCTCCACTTCCAACCCCGCTGTCAGGTTGTGAGTCAGTGCCAACTCAATACCCACGGCAAACTGGTAGGACGGTGCATGGGCCTGTTCATGGCCACTCAAGTTTTTGGGTACAGGGTTGCTTGTCGTCCTATCAACATCTACATGAGTAAAGCTTTSATAATCTTTAAATGTTGCTCGGAGTAATCCCAAGCTACCATAGAGCTGAACCATCTCTGATGCCAACCAAGTAAACTCTAACTCAGCTCCATAGTTGGCACCCTTTTCGGCATTATCAATAAAGTCAGTGAATGTACATGCTGCCGGAGGAGTAGGACATTCAACCAATGATTGTTTGACCTGCATCTTTCTACGCTTTTGATAGAACAAGGCTAATTGTGCCTGTAATGTCCTATCCAACCAATCACCCTTAATCCCCGTTTCAAAATTCCACATATATTCGGTATTAAATTTTCGGACACCATTGTCCAAGGCGGGATTACTATTGACCCCCCCCGCTTTATAACCCCGAGAGACTAGCCCATAGATCATTGTGTTATCAGTGATCCGGTACTCCAGCCCTAAACGACCACCCCATAGACGTTCACCGTTATCGTTATTGACACCCTCATTATCCGAATAATCTGCATTGCGGTATTCCAATCGTAATCCACTGGTTAATTTTAACTTACCCGTTAACTGTGTACCCAACTGCCCGTAAATTGCATAGTTTTTAGTATCAAAATCACTSRKAAMWWWAGSATCKKGRGYRKMWYCWYSSARKAWWRMCTYKKCYTSWTYTYSSWAAKAWWSAMSSMMCRSMMAATYKGTSRTWTYGWYAAMSRRYAGCCCCTGGTCACTGGAAACCATACGTAGATCTACCGTTTTAGTTTCACGATCACGCTGGTAATTATCAAAATAGGAATAGGCCCAACCATCACAGGGTTGTCCCGAACAAATATCCGTAAAAGTCCAATCTACATCATAGCTGTATTCAAGATTACTCTCGGCGTAACTAATCTGGGAGATCACATCAAATTGCTCAACCCCTTTCCAGATAGTTTCCACAGAAAATGCCGTCGACTCCTGGCGATCATGGCCCGGTTCATCAGACAAGGTATGGCGGGTGTTATCCAGTGAGAAACTGTCGTAACCATTGTCCGCATCCAAATAAAAGCCGGTGAACTTTACCTCCAACTCATCATTTACTTGCCAGTGTAATTTACCCCTAATCGTCTGCTCTTCTATATTGTTGGTATCGTCGCGATTGAGAAAATCATTCTCCACATAGCCATCGCTTTTGTGTTGTTGCACCGCAAGGCGGTAACCCAGATTATCCGTCACAGGGCCACTGACCACACCGCTGACTGTACGGGTGTCGTATTCTGCAAAAGAGGTTTCCAGGCTGCCTTCAAAATKCTCAGAAGGGTCGTTGGAAGTCATATTAATCAATCCCGCCAGAGCATTAGCCCCATAAAGTGTACCCTGTGGCCCCCGAAGAATTTCAATTTGCTGTAAATCCAATGTKGTTGCAGCACCACCAATACCACTGAAATCAATGCCRTCAATGAGAATACCAACAGAGGGGTTAACCGGCTCAATAAACTGACTGCGTTCACCAATGCCACGAATTTGAATAAAACGACCTCGAGATGCCCCGCTAGAATAGTTCACGTTGGGCACAAGGTTTAACACCTGCTCCAAGTGCCGYGCCTCACGGCGGGCAATAGTGTCACTGYTCACTACGCTGATGCTGYTACCGGTATCCAGCACAGAAATATCCCGAAACTCAGCGGTAACGATRACTTCTTCAAGATAGACTGATTCGGGTRTAGCTTCATTCAGAATAACTGGATCAATAGTTTCTGTAGCAAAACTATTATCTGCAGAAAAACCACTCGGAGAGATTAAAAACATCGCAGTCAAAAGACTGGACTTTATTTTTGTATTCATTGTTTGAGCCTCATTAACATAGGTTAAGGAGACCCGGATATGGGAAAGATTGAACGTTATGTTTTTGCGTCCTATCCCTACGCCGGTACTATCCGGATCAGGTTCAAAGGGTCCATCCGAAGATGTCTCAGGCTCACGCCTCCCCTTAGGAAAACCATACTGCTCTTGATTGGTAGTTCGTAGATAACTCCTACCGAGAGCAACATGACGAGGCCATTCTACTTCAATGGCTTACTAACTCAATCATCTTTTTTAGATAATCTTTGAATAGCGAATTTCTGTTGAAGGCTTTTTCATATAAGCATCAAACGTCATACAGATACGACGTATTAATAGCCGGCCCGCCAAACTGACACGAATATTGTCTTCACCAAGATCCACCAGGCCATCTGTAGCCATGGGCTTTAATTGTTCCAGTTCCTCGGCAAAGTACTCTTTAAAACTAATAGAAAACTGCTCATCGATATCCGCAAAATTCAGCTCAAAATGACAAATTAATTGTTTAATCACTTCCTGCCGAAGTAAATCATCTGCACTTAGTTCAAAACCACGGGCTATGGGCAAATTACCCGTATCAACTGCACCTTGGTAATCGTCTATTTTCTTGTGATTCTGGGCAAACACATTATCGATGGCGCTGATGGAGGAAACGCCAAAGGCCACTAAGTCACAGCCTCCGTGTGTGGAATAGCCCTGAAAATTGCGTTGTAACACCCCGTCCCTCTGAGCCACAGCTAATTCATCGTCTGGTTTAGCAAAATGATCCATACCGATATAGACATAACCCGCATCGAGTAATTTTTCGGTCATCCGCTCCATGATCAAYAGCTTTTCTTCAGGGCTTGGCAGCGCTGCTTCATCAAGTTGTTTTTGCACCTTGAATAAATGGGGCATATGAGCATAGTTAAATACCGACAGGCGGTCAGGGTTAAGCTCAATAATACTGTCCAGAGTGCTCGAAAAAGTCTGCCATGTCTGGTGCGGCAAACCATAAATCAAATCCATACTGACAGAATGAAAACCCTCCACTCTGGCAGCCTCGACCAACTCACGAACTTCGTTAACCGAGTTAAAGCGATTAACGGCCTTTTGCACCACAGGGTCAAAATCCTGGACCCCCATACTTAACCGGTTGAAACCCAACTCTCTTAAACAGGCGATAGTGCTGACGTCCATCTCACCCGGATGAATTTCGATGGAGTATTCTCCGGTATCGTCATCCAGCAAATTAAAGTGTTCATGGGTAGCCGCCATCAGCAGCCGCTTTTCATCATCGCTGATATAAGTGGGTGTGCCACCGCCCCAGTGCAATTGATGCACAGGCCGAGAGCGATCAAAGAGCTTGCCCTGCATGGCAATTTCTTCGATTAACCGCTCAATATAGGGCATGGCCCGCTTTCGGTTAGCTGTGATGATTTTGTTACAGGCACAGTAATAACAAACCGTGATACAAAATGGGATGTGAAAATACAATGACAAGGGGCGGCCAGCGGTATTACTACGATCAATAGCACTACGCAGTTCGGCCTCACCAAACTGCTCATGAAATTGGGGAGCTGTAGGGTAGGAGGTGTATCGCGGACCCGACAAATCATAACGATCAATCAAGCTACGATCCCAAATGAGAGAATTTGACCCACTAATAGAGTTCGATGCAGTCACTTTTTACTAGGTCCTGGAAGGTAATAAAGATAGGCCGCCATTGTAACTGAGCTAAAGGCCCCTGTATTGATGCCAGTCAAACAAACAACTTATCAGGCTACCAGTAGGTTTCGGACCACTTAATTCAGCCCRTTGGACTAAAGTGCAACTGGCAATCCAACCGACTCAACAGTATAATTCCGCCTCTTTTGGAAACCGCCGACCGGRTTTTATCTTTTAGGACATACGTTCTTTAGGACATACGGATGTGCATTTCCACGGCCATCCCCAACTGCGAGATAGACAAAGACATGAGCTACAATAAAATCCCTGCTGGCAACGATCTGCCAAACGACATCAACGTGGTTATTGAAATTCCTGCCAACCACGACCCCATTAAATACGAAATCGACAAAGATTCTGATGCTATCTTCGTTGACCGTTTTGTGGCCACCCCTATGTTCTACCCAGCCAACTACGGTTATATCCCTCAGACGTTGTCTGAAGATGGTGACCCCCTGGATGTATTGGTTGTCACGCCCTACCCCGTTGTACCCGGTGCCGTAATCCGTAGCCGTGTAGTAGGYGTRCTCAAYATGAGTGACGAGTCGGGTATTGATGCCAAACTCCTCGCTGTACCTCACACCAAGCTGACTAAATTGTACGACCACGTACAAGAAATTGGTGACCTACCTGAGTTGCTGYTGAACCAGATCAAACACTACTTTGAAAACTACAAAACACTCGAAGCAGGMAAATGGGTAAAAGTTGAAGGCTGGGATAATGCCGAAGCTGCCCGCAATGAAATCAATGCATCGCGTGAGCGTTATTTGMAAGAAGAAGGCTAATTAACACATTCTTCTACAAAAAATAGTAGTGATGAAAAAACCCGGCATTGCCGGGTTTTTTATTGTCCAATTTTNATCCTGAAGACATATAACACTGTCAACGACAACAAGCTTATTMTGCATTACARCCAYCGYCTAACCTGTGACATATAATTTAAAAAATCAGTACYAAAAATTTYTTTAAGAGCTCGCTCTTCTGGTTCAATTTGAAATCTGTTCATGTAAAAAATAAAAGCTACAACACCTATAATTGATAACGGTGATGATAAATATGTAGACAACGAAACAAGAAACAAAGAAAGGCCAACATACATTGGGTTCCTTGAAATACGATAAACGCCCGAACTCACTAGCGAAGATGCTGTTTCTGGTTTTAAAGGATTCACCGTTGTTTTTGCCTTCCTAAAAGAAACAACCCCGGCTATACAAAAGAATGAACCAACCGTAAATATGGCTAACGACAAAATTACTCGAACAAAAAAACCTGTCTCAATAAGTGGAGATATCAATGAAATCAACCACATAGATAAAGAACATATTAATACAACTATTGGTGGTGGTATTTTATTCTCAAGYACGCTCATAYTTTTCCATTGTGCAACCAGCACGGAGGTTTGCAGCCATTTTTCCTTTAAAGTGCATGTCTCKCTCTAATCTCTATTTAGCTTGATAACTAAGTTTCAGCTTCTAYTTTTTRATCTCRATTGAAAGCTTTAAKTTCTAAGCTTGGAAAAAANCACCCCCAAACTCACTTACTTTCTGTAACCATGCTTTATCTRCCAGYACGRATTCAATAACTTAGCCTTGTTAARCGTTACCCATTTTTTCACCTAACACCTTCATTACATCTCTCCAGGAAATAATACCAACGGGAATATTTTCATCATCAACAACTGGTATACAAGATATTTTRTGRCTATTGAAAATCTCTATCGCATCATAAACAGATGCAGATTTATTTAGACCTATAGGTGCTCGAGACATTATTTGATGTGTTTTTTTATTAAGACAAGAAAGATCTTTTTCGGTTTCTGCTGCAGTTCCTATTTTAGGGTTAAGTGATTTTAATAAATCCCTATCAGAGATAACACCCAAGAGCTTTCCAGAATCAACGACTAGCAAGTGATGAAACCCAGTATTGTCAAAAATTTCTTTTACTATATGTAACGAATCGTCCATTTCGACAGTGATAACAACTTTTTTCATTAATTCTGTGATATTCATATTTCGTTCCATAGGCACCSTAACGCTCCTATAAGATCAATGATCTTGTACCACTTGCAGGCTTGTTAGACCATGATGCCATATGATATTGACAAGARCTGRCCTAARATTTGCCGCAAAATTATTTACCGTTACTCGGTTAAAAACTCAAGTAGGAGTTGGTTACAACGTGTAGGYTCATCCAGTGGAAACCAGTGACTGGCGCCCTCAAAACGTTCATAACGCCAGGGACCTTTTACGTGCAGTTTGGAATTGATCATCTGTAATTCTGTCGTATAAGCATCACCATCACTCCAAACACCCAGTGTGGGGGCTTGAATATCTGGCAAGGACTGAGGGTTGACATACTGCTCTGGGGATATATTAGCTCGATAGATATTCAATGCTGCGGTTAACGCACCGGGACGTGAGAGATCCTTACGCCATCTGTCGAACTCAGGATTATTACCCATAAAATGCCGAAACCAACTCCAATTGTCGCGGGTGAGCATTTCCTCGGCTAGCCCTTGCCAATTAAACAGGTGGCAGTACCAAGATTTGCGCCGCTGCTCGAGATCTTGGTGATTGAAAAAACAGTTAGGATGGCCGACGGTAAGTGCGGCAAATCGTTCCACCAGCTCGGGACAGCTGGCTGCTAACACCCAACCCAGAACAGCCCCCCAGTCGTGCCCGATGACATGTGCTCGTGTTATTTGAAGTATTTTCAGTATCTCTACTATATCGCTGGTAAGATTGGAAAATTGGTAAGCTTTGATTTCCTCAGGCTTGTCAGACTCACCGAAACCGCGTAGATCTGGGGCAATTACTCGAAACCCCTGATCAACCAAGACGGGAATCAAGTGCCGCCACATGGAGGAGGAATCCGGGAAACCATGCAGCAGCAATACCACCGGCCCACGACCTTCATCGACAACGTGCAGATTTAATCCGTTCACCGCTATTTTTTTGCCAGGAAGGCTCATTAGCTGTTCTCCTTTTAAATCAGCACCTAACGTCGCACATAACCAGAAATTTTCTGAGCGCAACGTAGTAAATTGTTCAAGTTAATGCGCCTTAATTATACATTTTAGTGCGTGTGTGCACCTTTTTCCCCCTTTGATGATAAGGCTGGAAATTTGTGAGTTGCAAATATGGCATGGCAACTAACACACGACTCATTCATTTCTGAAAAATAAAAATTTATTAGCTCAGGTTTTTTATTTTTTGCGGCATGTTCAAGCATGCCTGCCAGATAATGAAATCTCTGATCTTTTTCTATAAATGCATCAGGTAATACTGAATGCAATTCCTTTAGTTGGCTTTCTGTGAGACGTTGTTTCAATATATAGCTATTTTTCATTTTCCCAGCGGTAGTTTCGATCTCGCCCCAGTTTCCAGAATTGTATGAGGGGATGATAGACATCATTCCACTCTGCAATGCTCGCATTTCCTGGGAAAGTAAATCACGTAATTCACCAGACAATGCTTCCACTCCCGCAACATTTGTGCTCCCTTCACGGTTGAGCTTGTCTTCGCCATAACTCATTGTCGGTATTAGAATAGCTAAAAGTGCTATACGAATAATAATTTTCATATGCTTTTTCAGTTTAAATTGATCGAAGCCTAACATGGATCAATAAAGGGGTCAGTTATCAGCCCCCTTATTTTTTATATCCACAGTAAGCACGCTCAGCTCATATGCTTACTGATACTAGATTTTAAGTATTGTCTTCTGCCTCAAACCAGCGATAGACAATCCCAGCCAAAATAGCACCGACGAAAGGAGCAACCCAAAAAAGCCATAATTGAGACACTGCCCAGCCTCCCTGAAATATTGCGACACCTGTACTTCTCGCAGGATTAACTGATGTATTAGTAATGGGGATGCTGATGAGATGAATAAGAGTAAGGCCAAGACCTATAGCAATGGGCGCAAAACCTTGTGGTGCACGTTTATCTGTTGCACCTAAAATAATGATTAAAAACATAAAGGTCATCACTATTTCTGTCACCAGTGCCGCCGTCAGGCTATAACCACCAGGAGAATGCTCAGCATAACCATTTGATGCAAAACCGGCCGTAACATCAAAGCCGGCTTGCCCAGAGGCAATAACATATAAAATTGCTGCCCCGGTAAGACCACCGGCTACTTGCGCAACAATGTAGGGAGCGAGTTCCGCCGTTGAAAACCTTCCACCAGACCAAAGACCAATCGAAACTGCTGGGTTAAGATGGCAACCAGATATGTGACCAATAGCATATGCCATTGTTAATACGGTTAGCCCGAAAGCCAGGGAAACACCTAATAAACCAATACCAACACCGGGAAATGTTGCTGCAAGAACAGCGCTACCACAGCCCCCAAGTACGAGCCAAAATGTACCGATAAATTCTGCACCCAGTTTTTTTGATAATGTCATTATTCATCCCTCTATTTATGCAAAAATTATTCACCTGTTAGTATATCCAACACCTATACAAGTACCTAAAAATCTACCTCTCTCAGGATAGTCGAAATATCTTACTTGTGTTTTAAGTGAATAAACAAGGTAACAAAAGTAAAGGACGCGTAAAAAGTTACATCTAACAAAATAATACCTATGGGAAAAATTTCCAAAAAAAGACCCGCAATGCGGGCCTTTTTAATAGCAATTAACTAAACACTGTTATCGATTTAATCGATTCTCAATCAATTGGTCTACTACTGACGGATCGGCCAGTGTTGAGGTATCACCAAGATTTTCTAGCTCATTAGCAGCTATTTTACGAAGAATACGACGCATAATTTTACCTGAACGGGTTTTGGGTACCCCTGGCGTCCATTGAATTAAATCGGGTTTGGCAATCGGGCCTATCTCTTTCACACAGAGTCCAATTAATTCTTTACGAAGCTCCTCTGACGGCTCTTTTCCGTTCATTAACGTAACATAGGCATATATACCCTGCCCTTTGATGTCATGAGGACAACCCACCACTGCTGCCTCGGCAACATCGGGGTGAAGCACTAGGGCACTCTCTACTTCAGCAGTTCCCATTCGGTGCCCAGAAACATTGATTACATCGTCTACTCGACCGGTAATCCAGAAATGTCCGTCTTCATCACGGCGGGCACCATCACCAGTAAAATAGTATCCGGGGTATGGAGAAAAATAGGTTTCTGTAAAACGCTTCATATCACCATAGATACCACGAATCTGAGCGGGCCATGAGGATTTAATGGCTAAATTACCTTCTCCCGGACCTTCAATAAGGTTGCCATCACCATCCAGTAATACGAGTTGTACGCCAAAGAAGGGAGCAGTAGCACAGCCAGGTTTCATGTCGTGAGCACCGGGGAATGGTGTCAGCATATGGGCACCGGTTTCTGTCTGCCACCAGGTATCCACGATAGGGCAAGAAGAATTACCCACTACCCGGTAGTACCACTCCCAGGCTTCAGGGTTGATTGGTTCGCCCACCGTACCCAATAAGCGCAATGAGCTACGGCTAGTTTTTGTTACAAAGTCATCGCCAGCACCCATTAGTGCACGAATAGCTGTAGGTGCTGTGTAGAAAATATTCACTTGGTGTTTATCGACAACTTGCCAGAAACGCGAAGCATCTGGATAAGTGGGAACACCTTCAAACATTAAAGTGATGGCACCGTTACACAGTGGCCCATACACAATATAGCTATGCCCGGTAACCCAACCCACATCGGCGGTACACCAGTAAACATCACCCTCTTTATAATCGAATACATATTTGTGGGTCATCGCCGCCTGCAACAAATAACCCGCGGTGGTATGGAGTACACCTTTTGGCATACCCGTAGAACCCGAGGTATACAGAATAAACAGAGGGTCTTCTGCATCCATCATCTCAGGCTCACAATTAGCATCAACGCTAGCTTCTGCTTCGTGATACCAGATGTCACGGCCATCTTGCCACGCAACTGGTCCACCCGTACGTTCTACCACAAGGCAGGTATGCACATTAGGACAACCTTTCAAGGCTTCGTCAGCATTAGCTTTCAACGGTATGTGCTTGCCGCCCCTTAAACTCTCGTCAGAGGTAATAATGACCTGACAATCAGAATCAAGAATACGATCTTTCAATGCCTCTGGGGAAAACCCGCCAAAAACTACAGAGTGGATGGCACCAATACGCGCACATGCCAACATGGCATAAACAGCTTCAGGAATCATGGGCATGTAGATACAAACCCGATCTCCTTTTTTAACACCCCGAAATTTCAAAACATTAGCAAGTTTGTTTACTTTTTCGCTTAACTGATTGTATGAAATATTCTTGCTTTCATCGGGAGAGTCGCCCTCCCAAATAATAGCTGTTTGGTCACCACGGTTTGTAAGGTGGCGATCGATACAATTAACGGTCACATTTAACTTGCCTCCGGTAAACCAGCTGGCTTCTCCAGTGTGAAAATCGAAGGTACTTACATTGCTCCACTGTTGATTCCAGTCCAAAAACTTTTCAGCTTGTTCTGCCCAAAAGCTTTCGGGGTTATCAATAGATTGTCGATACATTTGCTGATAGGTCTCAGCATCGATATGAGCCTCAGCGGCAAAGTCTTTATGGACGGGGTGAACTTTAACCTCGGACATGGAACGCTCCCTCACTTATTACTTGTATGTATTCATATGTATATGGCCTAGCCTAATGGAGATGAAGCCTAGCATCTATTCGACCTTTGCATAACATGAGCTATTAACCCAGCAACTATTGTTGTTGGGTTGGTAGTGCAGCACATGGACGTGCTGTCGATGGCTGAAAGCCATCGCGAGTCCAGGAAAATCAAGGGGTTTCACACAACGCCGCCAGATTTTTCTGGACGATAATTAAATAGGTTAGGACAACCTATTTAATTGCCAGGTTAATAGCACCGAAGAAGGACTTAAACTATGGATAGAATTTGTCGTAATGCCGAGGGGTGTGCACCAAAACGGTAGCGCATTTGAGCCAGAAATAATTCTGCGGTGGCCACCGCATCAATCAATGCATTATGGGCTGCATACTCCGGCAAATGATAACGGGTACGGCAATCTCCCAAGCGCAGACTATCCCTTCTTCCCTGACGCTGTAGCCTAATATCTTCGAGAGCCATGGTGTCGACCACTGGAACAAATAGACCCTGCCCATACAATCTTTTACTGGCCACATTAAGAAAGGCCATGTCCAGCTGAGCGCAATGCAATAACAAAACTTTACCTTGAAGTGCCTCTAACAGAATTCCCATTGCAGTCTCCAACGGTGTTGCTTCTTCAAGATCCCGGTCATGAATACCATGAATAACCGCACTTTGCCCCACACCCAAGTCACTATTTATCAGGATATGTTGAGCGCCACTTAATATGACTTTTTGGTTCTCTATAGGCACAAAACCAATACTAAGAATATGATCTGATTGAGCATCCAGTCCGGTCATTTCCAAATCGACTGCCAGGTAATTAACTTTGCGATAATCTGTTTTTCCCGGTGGAAATTCAGATTTCAAGTACTGCTGCATAACAAAGTGCTGACATTGACCAAGGTAACGTTTTTGCCGCAGTCTAAAAACCCAATCCAACCTCCTGAATGCGTGCATTACATTAATCCGTGGGTAAACTTCACTCTCAATGCCGCCTGAGCATTGGCTACCACGGCAAAGGCATCACGTAGCTGGTGACGTGATAATGATGAGAGTGTTGCTGGATCCAAATGATTATCTGGCTTGTGACCCAACTTTAGAAGTTCTCCTTGATGCTCCAATCTTAACCGGGAAATAAACTCATGAGCATCAATCAAATTGCGAGAGTCTTTTAGCGTCAGCAACTTTCGAGCCACAGCATCCTGCAACCGATCAAGAGTATGTATTTCCTCCGATCCTACTGACAGAGCATAAATTCGGGCGATATCGTTAATGGGCATAATGCCGCGCAACTTCATATCAAAGGTATTCTTGTGCTCTCCACTTCGTCCAACCACAAAGTGTTTAAAAAAGCCCATTGGTGGTGTCAACTTAAGTGCATTGGCTGCAAGATTAGCAAGAAAAATCTCATTACCACTGGCTGCACGACACACAGTTTCTTGTAATTGACGAAATAACTTTTCATCACCATAAATACAGCGCATATCAAAGAAAATACTGGCATGCATTAATGCTTTTGGGGACGGCTGGTTAATCCAACTAAGAAACTTTTTCTTCCAGCTTACTAGTGGCTGGCGCCAGATATCTGTCGATGCCATTACATCACCAGGGCAAAGCACATAGCCACACTGGTCAAGCCCTTTATTGACATAGTTTGCTAATGCCTTGAAGTACTCATCATCATCAGGGGTCATGGCATCCGCGACCAACAAGCCGTTATCCTGATCAGAAATAGCTGTTTGATCCTGACGCCCCTGTGAACCAAATGCCATCCATGCAAAAGACAACGGTGGTTTACCTAATTTATCCATTGCCTGCTTCAATAGCTGTCGAGTCAGTGCATCCGTTACAGTCGTCAGTAGCCTACCTATCTGATCCCCGCTGGCTTCAGCCTGAATCAAACTTCGCAATAATTCTGGAATGTCTTGCGAGACCTTCCTCAACTCTTCCACAGTATCCTTACGACTAATTTCACCAATCAAATACACGGGGTCAGACTTCTGCGACTTCACTAAGTCAGTGGTGGTTAACATCGCTACAGGAAGACCCTCAGCTATCACTGGTAAATGATGGATATTATGCTCTGTCATCAACAACAAGGACTCGAACACCAGACTATCCAAAGATACACATAAGGTATCTTTGGTCATCACTTCAGATAAAAGTGTTTCTGGACCACGGCCTTCGGCCAATACCCGCACCCGCAAATCTCTGTCTGTCACCAAACCGCACAAATAGCCATCATCACCGATGACCATGACGGAAGAAACCCTCTCCTGGGTCATTTTTCGGGCAACATCTACTACAGTTTCATGAGCCAGAGCGGTCACGGCCTTACGGGCAATAAGATCACCCACCCTGCGAGTTAGATGAAAATTTTGCTCCTTGAATCGAACAGCATGGCGTAATCGTTTAGCATGTGCCTGATTAAAAAATCTATCAAAGGGACGGCTATTAGAACGCAGTTGTTGAAAAATATTTTGATCTAGCCGATACAGTAAACCATCTTCAATAACCACAAGCCGGTTGGCAATCGTGTCGCCCGTTAGAAGTGAGGGGTAACCAAAATACCCACCTGGTTCGACTCTGTCCAGAAGTTGGCCATCGCTGTCTCTCACCTCAAAAGCACCACTGCGAACTACGTACAACTGAGGACAAGAATAGTCTAGAGGGTCCGCGGCATCACCAGCACGATAATAGGCAATCTGTACCCGTGTAGCAGCATGAGCAAGCTGTGACTCAGACAACTGGTCAAAGGGTGGACACTGGGATAAAAAGTCCAGAACTGCGGATACTTCCACACTGATTGTCATAGGCTCCCCATTTTTTTAACGTTACGCTATTACCGTTACACTAAAGGTAGCCGCCTAACATGACCTGGCGCAATTAGGCGAAAGTAGAAGGTATGAAAATAAAGTGCCTCTGTCGTTGTATGAGTTGTGTGAGCTTTATGAATTGTGCGGATTAAGTGTATCTAAGCAGCGACAGAATAAGAAAGCTGCTGCTCTGGAGCCCAAGAATAACCATTTTCATGAGCGATACCAGGCTGATGACCAGTCCTCAAATGGGCTACAGAAAGTACGTGCTCCAGTTGGGAAAAGTCTCCCTTGGGAGTACATTTTACGTGATTTAATATTTGAAAAGGAATACTTAAAGCTGAATAACAAAGCCGGTAAAGTCGTGCGTTGCGTATCGAACTAACCATAAAAGCATACTCATATCCTAGGGATCGAGATGCTCTTACTAACTGCTCACAAAATTCAGACCGGCGATTACTACCCCTTAAGGTATGAGAGACAGCAAGCCGTTCCCACATACAGCAAGAGCCTGACTCCAAACCCTGACCCGCCATTAAATCAACTAACGATAAATCCAAACCTAGCGCCTGAGTATTACCTACAATACGTGCTCCACCCAGACAATGGTTATTATTTTTAATAACAAAAATATTCCCACGACAATCAGCCGGTTCTTCGGAGCCATCAAAAGAAGGTAGTTTTAGCTCTTGGCGATAACATTGCTCACGAATCCGGTAATATTCCTCAAGTAGCAATGGGTCTTTGGTCAGTTCAAAACTAATTTGCATGTACACCTCAGAATATTTTCCGCTCGTATTAAATGCCATCAACCAGTAGCCAATGGCATCCTTCTGAAGCAGGTAATACAAAACACATGCCAAAAAAAATTTCTTTTTACATATCAAGGGTCTCCCAACAAGTGGTTTAAATAGTTTGTAGCTCAAAGCCTTTCAAGCAGACAATTTGTCGCCAAAATGCGACAACCACAGGAGGAAATTTAAAAAATATATATGAATCAAACAACTAGACTGTCGCAGAAAAGCGACACAACAAAAGGGGAAATTACAACACATCCTTAAATAAAGCTGGCTGGATATGATGGCGTTTTAGTAGTTTATAAAAATCAGTACGGTTTCTCTGGGCTAATTTTGCGGCATCGGTGACAGAGCCGTTAGTGATTCTTAACAATTTAATCAAATAATCATGCTCAAACTGCTGCCTGGCCTGATTAAGCCCAATAGACGTATCTTTATCATAAGACAGCGCCGTTCTAACCAAGTCCTCTGAAATCACTTGAGCAGTAGATAACGCCACAGTTTGCTGCACTACATTTTCCAGCTGCCTGACATTGCCCGGCCATGGCGCATTAACCATTAGCTTCATGGCCGCTGGAGAAAAGCTACCCACCCGCTGCGGATCAACATTCGCTTTTCTCAAAAAGTAATGGACAAGCAAAGGAATATCTTCAGGGCGTTCACTTAAGCGAGGGAGGTGTAGGTTTACCACGTTGAGCCGGTAGAACAAATCCTCTCGAAACTGCCCTTCTTCCATCGCTTGTTCGAGGTTTCTGTTGGTCGCTGAAATAACCCGAACATTAACCGATATATGCTGAGTACTACCAATGGGACGGACCTGCCGCTCTTGCAAGACCCGCAATAATTTAACCTGAAGGCTAACAGGCATGTCGGCAATTTCATCCAGCAATAGAGTTCCACCCTCTGCCGCTAGAAACAACCCTTGATGATCTTTGATTGCACCCGTAAATGCTCCCTTAACGTGCCCAAATAACTCAGACTCCAACAGTTGCTCAGGGAGTGCACCACAGTTAATTGGAACAAATGGACCATCCTTGTATTGCCCCGCCTGATGTATCGCTTGAGCAAGTAATTCCTTTCCAGTACCACTGTCACCCGTAATCAACACATTGACTGACAAGCTGCTGATTTGTCTCACCTGATTCAGTAACTGCTCCATTACAGCACTGCGACAAATAATGTGTGAACGCCAAGGCTCGGCTTTATCCCCTTTCTGAGCACCACTTTGATGTAACGCCAACTTAATAGCATCAAGCAGTTTTACTTTATCAACAGGCTTGGTGAGAAACTCGAATACACCCTGCTGTGCCGCAGCTACAGCCTCGGGAATAGTCCCCTGGGCAGAAAGAATAATGACCGGTAACCCTGGAAAAAAATGGCGAATCTGACCAAACAATTCAAGACCATCCATGCCCCCCATGCGTAGGTCCGTCACCACAAGATCTACACGATGGTTACGCAATGCCGGTATTGCGTCCTCTCCCGAACTAGCCGTATGTATAACGTACCCTTCAGCTTCAAGTCGAATGGACAATAGTCTCAGCAGGCCGGGATCATCATCAACGAGCAAAATACTATGTTGCATGGTCATCAATCTTGGGCCTTCAACTTGCCATCCTCAATAACTTGTTGTTTCTGTTGGCTAATCACAGCCTCCAAATCAGCTAATGCTTCAATTTTTTGTTCGAGTAATTCACGATCTAAAATACTTTCGGCCAATTCTTTTTGTAGGTGGCGGTGGCGTTCATGCCAATTAATTAATGCCTGATTGTGGGCTAAAAGTATTCGGGCTAATTCACTAATATCAGATTCCAAAGCATTGTCATTAGCCAGTTTCCGGAAAGTATCTCGAGCCTGTATCCAACCATCAAAACGACTAAGCTTCTGGTTAAGTACACCATAATAAAATCGCTTTCTATCGCTATCCAGTGGGCCAAGACCACGCAAGGCTATAATTACTTGTTCTGGGGTCATTCTGTCCACCTGGCGACTGATCTCCAACCAATGGCTCAAGCTTTGCAACTCAGTCACTTTCAGTGGTGTGTTTACAACTGCAGCATTTGAACGCGACCATTGTCCACAACCTGACAATGTCAGTAAGACCAACAATACAACGGCGGGCGCTAGCATTCGAGAGAAGGGCATATCAACCTAAAACAAACAGCGAATAATGGGTGCTTTTTCAAACCAAGGCTACCACCCTGGGCCAACATACATTCCTGGGCAACGCTTAGACCAAGCCCTGAACCTTTAATTGGCCCATGCCTTACGGAGCTGCCCTGGTAAAAAGGTTCAAACAAATGTGCTTCCTCATGTTCCTGAATTGCGGGACTGGAATTAGCAACATCGATAATTAATTTCCCATCCTCTTCCCTGCTTTCTATCGTAATAGTCCCTTGTTCTGGTGTGTAATTCACGGCATTAGATATCACATTATCAAGGGCTATCTTTAGTTTGTTGCGATCAGCAAACCATTCTGTAATACCCCAGTGACAGGAGACATGTAACCCTTTGTTATCAATACTGATATGGTAATTTTTTAACAACGAGTCACCAAGAACATCTAGCTGAATACTTTCCGGCTTAATCCTCTGGAGGGGAAGTTGATTATAGTCCAAAAGGTTTTCTATCAAGCGCTGCAACTCTATGCTGTTCTGCTGCACAATTGAAACAATTTCACTCTGCCTTTCAGACAAAGGTCCGGGTACCTGCTCCGCGAGTAAATCTGCACCTTCTCGCAAATTAGCCAACGGTGTTTTAAGTTCATGAGAGATATGCCGCAAAAACTGCTGCTTCTGCTGATCAATTTCATCTAAACGACCACGTAACCATTCAAGCTCATGTCCCAGAGCCTTAACTTCCTGAGGACCAGAGATTTCAATAACTCGGGTTAAATCACCCTCCCCCAACAACTTAATTTCCTTGGCAATCGTTTTAATGGGTCGGTTAATCCAATAGCTAAAAAACAGCATTAACATCAAAGTAGCTAGCGCCATAGTAAAAACCATTACTAGCAGTGAATCTTTCACCTTGTCCGCATCTGCCGCATTGTCACTTATACGTTGATCGACATCGGTCCGAAGACGGCTTCTAAACTCTGCTCGTACTTTAGAAATAGCATCAAACTGGGTAATAATCTGCTCTGTTGCCTGGGAATCCATAGCATAAGGGTTCAACTCGGCAATCTTGCTATACAGCCGCAAATAAACTTCATCTAAATTATTAGATAATCTATATAACCTTTTGATATTAAATAATACTATTTCTTGTTCTTTGTCGAACAATGTTAATAAATCCGTATTCTTTAATGCTATATACTGCCGTGCTCGTCGTTCCAAATCCAACAAATCTCTTTGTAACTCTTGACCATGGCGATTTAAAGCAACGACCTGAGTAGTGACTCTACGGTTACCTTCTGACAACTCACCCAATGTCTGTACGGTATATAAAATAGCCAGACAGAGGGGTGCTATTACGACCAAAAAGCCGATAACCACCAACTGTAAAACTGACTTGGGCTGTAAAAAAGACATAAGTGAAGTCAATCAATTGCTCACAATTTGAACACAAAATAACGAGGCCGAAGAATAAGATTCCTAATGTAAAAAGTCTACTGACATGGCACTCATAGCAACGTAAAAAATCGAAAAAAAGGCCGCCCAATGGGCGGCCAATAGTTACTAAGGTGAAAAATTTAACCTTTAATGATCCTGAGCCTCTCCTGCGCCTTTGGGGTAACGCAAGCTTTCTACCAGATCTTTGATATGATCTGGTGCCTCGCCGGTCATTTTTTGTACAACCAAGGCGACAACAAAGTTAACCATCATACCCAGGGTGCCGATACCTTCTGGTGAAATTCCAAACCACCAGTTTTCAGGCATGTTAGCGCCGGGGTTAATGAACTTAAAGTAAATGATATAAGAGGCTGTAAATCCAATACCGGATAACATACCAGCAATGGCCCCCTCTTTATTCATCTTCTTATAGAAGATGCCCATAATAATGGCTGGGAAGAAGCTTGACGCTGCCAGGCCAAAGGCAAACGCCACCACCTGGGCCACAAAGCCCGGCGGATTAATACCCAGGTAAGCGGCCACCGCAATACCACATGCTGCAGCAATACGCGCATACATGAGCTCCTGTTTATCGCTAATATCCGGCATTAAATTCCGTTTTAATAAATCATGGGAAATTGAGGTAGAAATCACCAACAATAATCCTGCAGATGTAGATAGCGCCGCAGCAACACCACCAGCAGCAACTAGAGCAATCACCCAGGCAGGGAGGTTAGCAATTTCCGGGTTAGCCAATACAATAATGTCGCGATCAATTTTCATCTCATTGCGATCATCACCTGAGAAGAACATGCGCCCATCTCCATTTTTGTCATCCCATGCAATCAGTCCGGTTTTCTCCCAGTTGCTGATCCAGCTCGGAGCGTTCGCATGTACTACACCAGCACCATCAGAGCCGTTAATGGTCTCGATCATGTTAAACCGGGCAAAAGATGCAACAGCAGGTGCTGTGGTGTAGAGAATAGAGATAAACACCAAAGCCCAACCTGCAGAACGACGCGCATCAGACACTTTGGGTACTGTAAAGAAACGAACAATCACATGAGGCAGTCCAGCCGTACCAACCATCAGACCAAAGGTGATAAAGAACACATCAATCTTGCTCTTGGTGCCCGATGTGTATTCTGTAAATCCGAGCTCTGTCGCAAGCCCATCCAACTTATCGAGTAAATAGGTTCCCGAACCATCGGCCAAGGTATCACCAAAACCTAATTGAGGTATCGGGTTACCCGTCACCAAAATGGAGATGAATACAGCGGGAACCAGGTAGGCGAACATCAACACACAGTACTGGGCCACTTGAGTGTAGGTAATTCCTTTCATACCCCCGAGTACCGCGTAGAAAAATACCACACACGAACCCAGTAATACGCCCGTGACAATGTCCACTTCTAGGAAGCGCGAGAACACCACACCAACGCCACGCATTTGGCCTGCCACATAAGTGAACGATATAAAGATGGCACAGATCACCGCCACGGTTCGGGCTGTCTGAGAGTAGTAACGATCACCGATAAAATCCGGCACCGTAAACTTACCAAATTTTCGCAGATAGGGGGCCAGGCATAGTGCCAGCAGCACATAACCACCGGTCCAGCCCATCAGGTATACACCACCGTCATAGCCCATAAACGAAATCAACCCAGCCATGGAGATAAACGATGCTGCCGACATCCAGTCTGCTGCTGTAGCCATACCATTAACTACTGGGTGTATGCCGCCACCGGCTACATAAAATTCTTTTGTGGTCCCTGCACGGGCCCAGATGGCAATGCCGATGTACAGCGCAAACGACAGGCCAACAAGTAAAAAAGTCCAAGATTGAACATCCATTATGATACTCCTTAGTCGTCTTCGTGAACGTCGTACTTGCGGTCAAGTGCTTTCATTTTCGCCACGTAGACAAAAATGAGCACCACAAATACATAAATAGAACCTTGCTGGGCAAACCAGAAGCCGAGCTTGAAGCCAAACAGCGAAATACTATTTAGCGGCTCAACCAATAGAATGCCAAACCCGAATGAAACGACAAACCAGATTACCAGCAAAGTCAGCAGCAAACGCAGCGTCTCCTTCCAGTAATTCTTGGCATGTTCATCAGTTTGGAAGCTCATGATCAATACTCCTGTTGTAATTTTTTAATTTTTTTACCCTAACCAACATAACAGTTTCAAATACCTTGTCTCTGCAACCTTGGTCTAAATGGGCCAATATCCAATAAATGCAAAAATTTTTAGAACACGTACTTACCGGTGAATTGAAGTCTTTGTAAACTGTCATCATCACCATTTTCTAACTCACGTTCTGCCTTAAACAATTCAACACCAAATGAAAGTTTCTTGGTCGGCGAATAAAACAGGTTAACGCCATAGTTACTGATTTCTTCTGTGTTTGTACTTGCTACATCATTAGAGTTGTCCGCACTACTCATGGCATAAGAGAAGGTGCTGCGCCACCTAGGTGCCCAGAAGTGACGGTAGGCAACAAAACCACCGGTTACCTCAAGTAAATCCAAATCCCCATCGGCCTCAACTGCCGCATCACGAAATGCCTGAAGTGCAATGTAACGCCCCAGGTTGCCATGATTAAGTTGGAGCTTGAGGTCATCACCGTTACCAAACACATACTTACCGGAAAGACTAAATGCGGCACCAAACTTATCTTCATCCTGAGTGCCTGTGTCATAGGTGATTTGGCGAGCCAGTGCAGCGATGCTATAAGATAATTTACCGACACTACCGTCATAACGAGCAACGACATCTGGCACACTGTTGTCGTCAAAATTACTGCCTGAGATTCCGCCACCACCATCAATAAGACCGGTAGAAGGATTTTCCAAAGCCAAGTGGATTTTTCCACCGCCCTCAAACCCATGACTCCAACGAATCTGTGACTGACGATTAAAAATAACCCCCGAGGTCGGACCAATAAAATCTGCGGCTTCGGGCAATACTGCTGTACTCATGAAAGTACTCCAGGTTTGCCCCAACAGTAAGGAGGACTCTTCTTCATAATCCCAAGCCACATAGGCGTGACGCATACGAGAGTGAGACGAGTTAGAAATTCGCTCATCGCCATCAGCCGTCAACATGTCCAGTTCAAAGTGGGTTCGTATATTCCCCACATCGCTAGGAGTGGTTGTTTTAAACCAAAAGCGTGAGGTTTTAACTGACGTATCAAAGCGGGTCGCGCCATCTCTCCCTCCAACAGGGATAGTTGAAGGAACCAAAATATCATCACCAATACCTGCCGACGCACGCTCACCACCAGAATAATCACTCTGCATGGCATCAAACTTTACAAAACCGCCATAAGTAAATTTGGAACCAGAAACTGGAGAGTCGGCCTTTTTTGTGACTACTGTCGCTATTTCTTGCTGCTTCTGGCCTTGTTCAGTGACCAGTTGCTGCAGTTGCATTAACTGAGATTCCAGCATTTTTATTTTTACCGAAAGCTCATCGTTGGTCGTTGCCATCAGCTGACCTGAGAACATCAGTGTCGGCAACATAACCCCCACGGCAATAGCCTTTGTTTTCTTGTTCAACATAACTCCTCCCCATTAAGTAAATCTGTGACACTGACAGATGTACGCCAATACCCTTTATCTGGGTATGCGACCAAGGTCGATTTGGGTGGTTTTTTACGACTAATGTCTAAGAGAACAAGGGAAAACATCAGGACAAAAATTGAAAACCTTGTCAGTATGTAACGAGGCAGCTACCATCAGCTAGGGAGAAAAATAATAATATGCCTAAATTTATTGTTGCTGACGATCACCCGCTGTTCAGAAATGCTATCTGCCAGGTACTAAAAACCATGGAAGACGACTCTGACATTGTGGAAGCCCAAGACATGGCAAGCTTACAAACTAAGTTAACCGACCATCCTGATACCGATTTAGTTTTACTTGATTTACATATGCCTGGCGCCCATGGTTTCAGCGCCCTCGCTTATGTCAACGGACAACACCCCAACCTGCCCGTTCTTGTGGTTTCCGCCAATGAAAAACCGGAAATTATGCAAAGAGCTGTTGAATTTGGATCTAAAGGTTTTTTACCAAAATCCTCGGGTATTAACACCATTAAAACAGCAATTCATACCGCTCTTAAAGGTGACGTATGGCTACCAAATTATGCTGGCCAGAGAATTCCTGCCAGTGAAGATGAATACAAACTAATGAAAGGTATTTCCTCATTAACACCACAACAATATCTGGTACTAACAATGTTAACGGAAGGATTACTCAATAAGCAGATTGCCTACGAATTAGATGTTACCGAAGCCACAATTAAAGCCCATATGACCGCAATTTTCAGAAAACTAAATGTCAGATCAAGAACCCAGGCTGTACTAGCCATCAGCAAACTTAATCTTGAACCACCCACAGATTGAGCAACCTGAACTCGAAAAATATTTTATCCAATTTTAACTACTATATTTTTCAAAGACCCATCAAACAAAATATTTAAAAATTAAACCGCTCAATATTTATTTAATTATTTTTCAATTTGAATTTTTCTTAACTCCATGTAAGTGAAACGAACCAATTCATACTCAAAAGGGGAACCCGTATTGTAATAACGAAAAGCTGTATTTTTTCGTATATCAGTGGCCTTTAATAAATTAACTGCAGCCTGCAAACCGTCTTTATTTGCATCATCCTTAAGATTTAAAAGATCAACATTAAAGTCTACTAGGAAATCAACCCCTATGCCTCCGACATCCCGCAAACTGGAGGGCCCAAAAAAAGGTAGAACCAGATATGGCCCAGAACYGAGYCCCCAATAYCCAAGAGTTTGCCCAAAATCTTCAGGTTTTTGATACATACCAATTTTWGYYGCAGGRTCCCAYAAGCCAAATAYRCCYACKGTTGTATTAAAAGAAAATCKAGCAAGGGTAATAGCRCTATCTTTTAACCTAAGCTGAAGAACATTATTAAATAAGTTRCGAACTTCTGTTAGATTAGAGAAAAAATTACTAACTCCAGTTTCAACTAAATCAGGGGTTACCTTCTGATATGCACGTACTGTGGGCAAAAATATTGCTTGGTCAAACTTCGCATTGAAACCATAGATAGCCCGATTCATTCCGGCCCAKGGGTCATCAACCAACAAGATGGCATCTGAAGTAATTTTTATATTAACAACACGCTGAACTTCATTGCTTTCGGGCCTTTCGGCAATCATTTCAGCCTCCAAYGCCTGTATTTYTTCTATCTTAGCATTGTCGACCTCCGGTTCTTGACCAAGTGTATCAGCAGCTAAAGTTATACCAGAAAGAATTRACCCCAATACACAGGCAAGCAGACGTATTTTTATTCCAGAAATATTCATAGTGACTTCTCCATGAAAAAATCAACCATATGGTTAATATTTACCTGGCTAATCATATTTCCACAATGTCCACCATGGTCATAAATGGTTATCCGTTCTCCGAACAAAGACTCCATGTACGCCAATTCCCCTGAAGCTAAAATAATTTCATCACGATTGGTAACAACCCCTACCTTAGGATAAGACTTAAGAAAATCTTCTATATGCCGCAAGCTAGCCGCCTGAATAAAGTCTTCACGACTTCGCTCAGGATACTTGGTTTTGAGGTAAGGGATCATCATATCATCCACGTAATTGGCAAAACTTACCGCATGGCTGGCCTGTGCATAATAATTTAGAGGTTCGTGGCGGCTAAATGTCTGATCTTTTGGAATAATATAATGAGATTCTGACATTAGGTCGCCGACAAATACCATTGATCCAGATGTGAGACGAAAGCTAATACCAATCAGAGCTGCCGCTCCATGACGCCCTTCGGGGCCAACGCCTCTCTGTGAAGCAGAGAGCGAATTGTAGGCATGATATAAAAAGTCCCCATCAAAACGCATACCCTCTTTTGGTTGATAACTTGCAGCTAACCGAGTAATGGCATTATTGATAAATTTACCAACACCTTTGGCCCCACCCTCCACATTGTCATGTAACATTTTGTCGAGGATAGTAACAGAACTGTAGAGACTAACAGGGGGGTTAATCATATACACTTTTTGAAAGTTAAACGCTTTAAGTGTTTTATCTAAATGTGCCACAAATGCCGCATGGGCTGCACCAAGGCTATAACCCATAACATGAAATTCACTGACATCAATATCACCTTTTATCTTTTCATAGGCCTGAAGCATCACCCGATGAAGGTCTTTTGCATCATCAGGCAAAAATCCTGGTAAATTAGACTGAGAAGCATTAATTTGAAAGTTGATGTGTGTTGGTGACGATAGATTCACCACATGGAATCCTGCCTGGTAAAGTGCTTTCTGCAATTTGACCATTGCCATTGAATCAAAGGCTGCACCCGTACCTCCAATATTAAAAATCAATGGCGCTTTTGTTTCTTGCAGTGCTGCTGAAAAACGAAGGCCGTTGCTGTACCAAAAAATATCTGGCACTGGATGTATGCTTGGTAATTCAAGCGTTTGTATTGGAATATGTTTGGGCAGAGAAGCTTGGTAAGCTGTCGGGGTACCAATAACTGTAGCGGCAAAAGGGTCAGTAATTGGGTAGCCATTACTCTCTGCATGGCATTGACCGGCAAGTATGCCAATAAAAGAAATCATCAAATAAATACTGGAAAACTTTTTTATACTATTTCTTTTTATATTGCTTCTATAGTGCATACCTTTACCCCTAAAAATATATTAAACCAACCCGTCAACATAGTTTACTGTATCTTTTATTAATCAATAATATGTATCAGCTGATTCAAAATTATGCATGATAGCTTCTATCCTTTGAGCCATCCGTGCAATCTGTGTCCAATCATGGGAAACAATGTCCTGAGAATGCGCTAAATTATTACGTAAAGATTCAAGGTCCTTAGCAACCCTTTTGGCAACACGTTTGGATGAAAAACCCAACCACTCCAATTGCGTAGCATCTGATATCAGTATTTGTGCCTTGTCTGAAAACTGTAAGCAATCCAATAGTTGGCAGGGTTGCCCACGACGATTGCGTTCTGCCTGCATATCTTTGGCTTTCTTTAATCGTTGCTCACTTAAGAGGACTTTCCATGAATCATCTGGAAAAGACTGTTTTATTCGGTTACGTATATTAATTTCAAAAATAGTAATAACGCCAAATAACCACATTCGCATGATTGGTTTTTGTGCATGCTCACGTAAAACAATCCCTGAAGGGCCTCCACCCAATAAATCTACAAAGCAGAAATCATGGCGGGTTAACACATGAACAACATCCGATAATTCTGCATCACCCGTTACTAACTGACCCGCTGCAAACTCTCGAATATAGTCGCCACAATGCCCCGAAGCCAAGTCATCCCGTAAAATGTATCCCGTCACCAACCCTCCTTGTCGTAGGCCTGCGACAATCCAACCCTTGGAGGACATAATCTCTTGAGCTTTTACAGCAGACGTATCGCCATCAAAAGAGACCAATAACTCCGCAATATCTTGTGCTGTAAAAGCTTCGGTAAAAAGCCGTAATGCCCGTTTATTCTGTAGGTTATTTCCAAAATCAACATCCATGTCGARGGCTGCTTCAAGGGTATTCTCTGAAGGCTGTTGATCCAGCTTCTCCCGATATTGTCTAAGTGTCTTATGAGCACGCTTTAACAGCGTCATATCACCCTCTTCCAAAACCCGAAGAAGTGCTTCCATTTCTACCATGTAAACTTTGGCAAAGCGTGGATCGTGCTGACAGATATCCCGACAATTATCTATTAAGTCAGCAAGTTTAACGGTCATTGCCCGTGGGGATGCTTTTGCAAGATGGTGACGATCTATGGTTTTACGTTGGGCTCTATTACCATCACTGGGACGGCTTACATCAGTCAAATTTTCTACTAATTCTGCAATATCCAAACCAAATTCACGCTCGATATCCTGCATCGTTGCTTCAGTATCCTCCACTGTATCGTGCAACCATGCTGCCGCAATCATATGAGAATCATCTGACWCTTCTCGAACAAGCTCTGCCACCTGTCTTAGGTGTTCGTCATAGGCTTGATTTGAATATTTCCGACGCTGATTAATCCTGGCATGTGCCTGGGTAGCATATATCCTTGCTTGATCGACAATTTCACTCATTGCATTCGTCCATTGACCCGCAAACGATTACTTGTAAAGTATTAAACCAAAAAACAGCTTACACTTTATTAATTTTTTTCAAGAGGTTGAAAACCAAGAAGCTTTCTAAGGTATCCCCTCGAAGCATTGAGATTAGACAAAACAAGTTCTGTTAATTTTTTTATTCCTTCTTGTTGAGTTTCGACCTTTTCATCCAACCAGATTACACCCTGCCAAAAATTTGATGTATTCCCCTCTGACAGTAAATATCCAGACACTTGCACCACAGCCTGTGTACTGAAATCTCCGCCTCTATAATCGGYAACAAAGGCMTCAATAGTATTATATGTTGTGGATGTYACCCGCTTCTSAGCAGAGGWAATACTGGCTTGCTCTCCAGTATCAATGGGYTTTAATAACAATACCCCTTGGATACCTTCTTTCTGCAGTTTTTGGGAAATATTAGRRWMACSRAWRYTANYYWTATCCGGAATCAAATTATGRCTTGCTATGGCATCATAATTATTTTCTCTGAGGCTTTTAACCAACTCATTTTCAAAATCTAAGCGTSTRCTCTGATCTTTACTTAAAACAACCACGGTAAATTTTAATACGCGGTTAGCACCATCGCCAGCCCCAGCAGACACATGCCAACCACCCATCAGAAGAGACAAACTTAATAGAACGATATAACGCAACATTTTACTTTTTCTCTGTAAACAATTCTTGCGGCACTGACAATACGACTCTACAAAAGCCTACCATATCTATAGATTAGTACGCTCAACAATCATCATGCAGTGTCAGTGTTGTAAAAAGTTGCATACAGCACGGGCACAACAATCATAGTCAGTACCGTTGCAAACATTAATCCTGCAATAATTGTTATGGCCATTGCCACAAAAAAGGCATCAAAGATCAATGGAATCATCCCCAATGCTGTCGTTAATGCTGCCATGGCCACTGGTCGGAGCCGACTAACACTCGAATCTACAATTGCCGTCAATAAATCCTTATCTTCACTGCTMYRAMKTWCAAKWKYNTYAMWWAAMWCWATCRYAWWKNTKWRKCAACWTRNNTACCWANNTSMKRAARSMYWRMWGSGANAYARNAWCMNAWAGGKTWGMTSSRWTNAKAKMAATCYNAWYTKKMAMAYMWATNTAKARMYRKTRRAAYYRYTAACCAAATAATCAAYGGYTGRCGYAAAGAATTAAACARCATGACRGTAATCAGCACCATYGCCATCAARAACATRGGGATACTYGCGGCYAAACCAGCTTGTGCATTRCCTGAATCTTCATATTCACCACCCCATTCCATCTCGTACCCYGGGGGTATTTCTATGGCTTCAATCTGAGGACGAACTTTGGCAAAAAGCACACTGGCAGGGCCAGAAATTGGATCAGCATAGATCGTGATGGTCGGCTTACGATTTCGCCGCATAATAATTTCATCTTCAAAAACAGTTTCAAAACCAGAGATTACCTGGCGTAAAGGAATCATCTCCCCAGCTGCTGGACTCCATATTTGAAGATTATTAAGGCTTTCGATATCTGAACGGTTTACCTCTTCCGCTCGAAGAATAATTGGCAGTAACAAATCACCTTCTCGATACACCCCAACCCGCTCACCCTGGAATCCTTCCAATAATACTCGGGCAATATCGGGACGGGTAATGCCATTCACGTTTGCTTGATTTTCCGCAACCAGCGGTCGAACCATTTTCACTTGCTGGCGCCAGTCCGTACGAATAGCTTTTGCATTTGCATCAGCGCTTAAAATGGATTTAACCTGATTGGACAATTGACGTAATACACCGTGGTCAGGACCACTTATTCTCGTCTGGATCTTACCAGTACTGCCAGGCCCCAACTGAAATCTAGACGCGTAACCCAGCACATTCGGGTAATTCTGATTGATATGCTCTTCGATAATAACCAAGAGGCTATCTATCCGCTCCGCACTATCCACATCAACCAGTAGTTGGGTATAAGAGCTATTCAACTTTTCAGGGGTATAGGTCAACAAAAACCGCAGTCCACCTTTACCGACCAACGACGTAACATGGGTAACGCCTTCCTGCTCTTTGATATAATTCCCAACTGTACTTGCCAACTTCTTAGTTTCTTGAATATGGGTACCCTGAGGCAACCAAAGATCAACCATTACTTGGGGGCGTGTAGACGGTGGAAAAAAGCTCTGTTCAACAAACTGAAAGCCCCAAAGAGCTGCCACAAACAACCCAACGACAACCATAAGGGTTAGAGTTTTCAAGCGAATACAGGTTTTTAATAAACCTTTATACATGGCATAAAAACTGCCTCCATAAGGATCCTTTGTAACACTGCCCTTCTCTGGTTGTTTTAAGAACATGATACAAAGCAGYGGCGTAATCGTAACAGCAGTAACCCAACTCAGTAGCAGTGAAACTAGAACAACCTGATACAAAGAGCGACAAAATTCGCCAGTATTATCATCGGATGTACCAATAGCAGCAAAGGCCAAAATAGCAATAATCGTGGCACCTAATAAGGGTATGGCCGTTCGCTTAACCACTTCGATAGCAGCAGTTTTGGCATCCTCACCTTTTTGTAGTCGAACCAGTACACCATCTACGACTACAATCGCATTATCAACCAACATACCCAAAGCAATAATCAATGCACCCAGAGAAATACGCTCCAGAGCCACCTGCATGGGGGCAAGAAAAATAAAGGTTCCGGCAATGGTTAAAATCAATACAAAACCAATCAGCATTCCACTGCGTACACCCATAAAAAACAGCAGCACTATAATGACAATAGCTACAGCTTCTAACAGGCTAACAACAAAACCCTTGATAGCAGTGTTCACAGCCTCGGACTGAACAGAAACCATCCCAGCGTTAATACCCACAGGAATTTGAGACTTGAGCTCGGCCATTCTCTTCTTAAGAGCCTCACCCATCTTGACAACATTACCACCAGAAATAGTTGATATTCCTAAGCCAATAGCTACACGACTATCATGCAGAATCATAATATCCTGTGGTTCCACATAACCACGCCATACCCTGGCAATATCACGCAGGTAAATCTGCTCAGAACCACTAACACTAATTAAGATATCACCAAATTGCTCAATGGTTTTAATTTCACCCGTTGGGCTTAATGTAATAAATTCGTTACCCACCKCAACCCGACCCGAGTTAGTAACAAGGTTCTTCTGACGTAATTCATTGATAACCACATCAGGAGGGATTCCAAGTTGAGACATACGATCTCGGCTCAACTCAACATAGATGGCTTCAGTTCGCTCGCCATAGGTATCTATCTTGCCAACATCCTCAACAAGCAATAGCTCTCGACGCAGCAAATCGACAACGTCTTTTATCTCGGCATAACTGTATCCGTCACCCGTAAGTGCAATAAAAATACCGTAAACATCGCCATAGTCATCCACCACAAGGGATGTTCCAACCCCTGGGGGTAAGTCTCTCTGAACATCGCCGACCTTACGCCGCAGTTCATCCCAAACCTGAGGGAGTAACTCCTTGCCATAATTATCCTTAATAGTCACAGTAAGGGTGGAAAGCCCACGGTCTGATTTTGAAACAATTCGCTTTAATTGCCCCATTTTTTGAACGGCTTTTTCTAGTCGATCGGTAACTTCTGCTTCTACCTCTGCTGCTGAGGCTCCAGGATAAGAGGTGATAATCAAAGCATCTTTAATCGTAAACTCAGGATCTTCCAGCCTGCTGAGCCCCTGGTAACTGATCACCCCAACACCCAACATAACAACGGTAAGAACCAATGTTATTACACGGCGTTCAATAAAAAACTGGGCAATATTCATAGCACTGCCCTCATTAGTTTTTATCCAGTGGACGAACTTTCATCCCTTCACTCAAGTAATGCACACCTGAGATCGCAATTTTATCGCCCGGTTTAAGACCGTCAATAATCCGCACATTGGCTCCAGACATCGTCCCCAAAGAAACTGACACTTTTGATGCCTGCATAGTGTCTGCACTGATTATCCAAGCATAAGCATTACCCTTTGCATCCGAGGCTATTGATGAAGCAGGAACCACCAGCCCACCCATACCAGCTTCTTCTGCTTGATCTCCGTTTACGTGAACAATTACCTTAGCGGTCATCCCTGGCAAAATAGTAATGCCTTCAGGGTTATCAAACGCAAGCGTAACCTTATAAGTGCGAGTTACGGGGTCAGCAGCACTTGAAAAAGATTTAAAGCGTGCAGGAAAACGCTTACCGGGCATAGCACTAAGAATAATTTCAGGTTGTACCCGCTCGGTCCGTGCTTCTGGTGTAATGGTAGTCTCTGCTCGAACAAAATCCTGCTCAGGYACCGTCACATCTATCTCAAGACTTGATCGATCTTGTAGTAATAAGATCGGCTCCTTGGCTTGCACGTTTTGAAAATTATCTGCAATTTTTCTGGCCACCTCACCACTAAAAGGACTGACCAACGTTGTATCATCTAACGCTTTTTGTGCTGTCTTTAATTGCTCGTAGGCTACCCTAACGTCCCGTAAAGCCAAATCAACTTCTGCTTGGGACCCTGCCCCTAAATCAAATATTTTCTTTGCCCGCTTGTAGACTGAGTTTAGTGCATAGTGATTTGATCTAGCACCATCACGTGCTGCGACGTAATCCTTGGAATCCAGTCTTGCCAACACCTCACCTTTAYTTACTTGCTGAGATTCAGTTATCGGCAGATCTATAATTTTTCCCTGCACCTCAAAACCCAGTTCAACACTCTGAGCGGCGGCAATCACACCTGGGTATTCCAGCGTTGCCTTATTCTCTTCACTGGCCACCGTGATCATTTTTATTGGTCGAATAATTTCTTCAACCACTAGTTCTGGCGGCTCACTACATGCAGAAATAATCAGTGCCGGCAAAATAACTGCCGTCATCCTGAGCGGAAGAAAACAAACACTTCTCAACTTCATATCACTCCTCCACAGAAGAAATATCCAAGACTAATAAAAAANTAGGCTKWTCGTGGCGTCAATTCAGGCTGATATTAATCAATCCACCCTCACCAAAAAATTACAGCCAGCARAAATTCTTTTTCAGATTAATGTTAGGGTTCCAGCAAATCACCCCAATTAGTACGTTCTTCCATTTCACGTTTTATTTCATCCGGAATAATGCTATTTCCGTCCCTAATTTCCCAACCACCACCCAGTGCTTTATACATAGCAATCAAATTCAATACGATATCACCACGGACACGAGTCCATTGATCCTGCTGTGATACCAGAAAACGCTCCGAATCAATCACCCGCTGAAAGTCTACAGAACCTTCACGGTACTGAATTTTGGCAATTTCTACAGCACGCAGCGCAGCAGCAGCACTGGTAAAACGAAATTCGCTCTCTTGCTGGGATTGCCCAAATGCCACCATGGCATCCTCTACTTCCTGATAAGCTGTAAGAACTGTATTTTGATAGTTCACCAAGCTCTGTTGAAAGCGAGCATCCTGAATACGAACGTTATTTTTTATCTGTCCGTAATTAAATATATTCCAGCGAAATGAGGGCCCGCCGGAGAAGAATAAACTTTCACTGTTAAAAATATCGTTACCTTCACTACTTCCTGTATTACCACTTTGATAACCAATAGACCCTGTCAGKGAAAARCTGGGATACAACTCTRCCTTGGCAACACCGATCAAAGCACTTTGGCTTGCCGCCGAATACTCCGCCAAACGGACATCTGGTCGACGGCGYAATAAGTCAGAAGGRATACCTGTAGTGACCGCTTTTGGAACCACTGGAATCACACCAGAACCCGCTAACATTCCCGACAAATCAGAGGGAGGCATTCCCATCAATACGCTAAGAGCATGAGCAGCCTGACGAAGAGAACCCAACAAATTTGGCTCCAGCGCCTGAGTATCGGCCAAACTAGAAGTTGCCTGCTGAACATCCAGCTCGGTTGTGGCACCATTATCATATCTAATGGTCGCAATTCTCAAACTTTCTTGTTGCAAGATAATRTTAGCTTTCACTAACATCAGTCTTTCTTCCAGTGTCCGAATAATTACGTAAGTTCGGGCAACCTCTGCCGTCAAAATAACCAATGCGTCATCATAATCGGCTTCTGTAACAGCGAGGCTAGATTCTGAAGCCTCTATGGCTCTGCGAAACCGACCCCAAAARTCCAAYTCCCAGGCAGCATCAAAGCCAACTTGATGATTTGTGTARCTATCATCCGATATTGGATTAAAATTTGGACTATTTTCRCTGATACCAAYATCACTAATTGAACCACTAATTTGCTGTGATTGAGGATAACGATTGCCTTTAGAAATGCCCAACCTTGCCCGCGCTTCCATAACTTTTAAACCAGCAATTTGTAATGACAGGTTTTGTTCATAGGCGCGTTGAATAAATGTATTTAGAACAGGGTCATTAAAGCTTTCCCACCATTTTTCCTGAAAGCCCGTGTCATTCGAAAACGCCGAACCTTCTGTCAGCCAATTTGGCTTGTCTTCAACTTCCGGGTTTTTGAAATCTGGCCCCAAGGCCGAACAACCCGCCAAAATCACTATAAGAAGAGAAATAGGCAGACATGCCAGACGACTTCGCAATTTGTATATGAATAAAAATTTGGTGGAGATTTCTTGAAGAACCATTCTGTCTCAATCACTTTTTAAAATTATTATGGTACTCAGTCTGAAATATTTTATTGAAAATACACATCTCTTCACCAGAAATATTTTCATGATACTAGAGAGTATTTTGCCAACAACCCAGATAGAGATTTATAGAAATAACCGTTTTTCGTCAGAACCAAAAATACACAATAAAAACACCCGGAATTTTTTAGACGTTAGCAATTGCGACWCGCCTATATTACGCCCCTGAAAGTGTCGCAGCAATACCAGAAGCCAACCTATCCAAAAGTTTCTTTTGTGCCTCCACCAAGGCGTCGTACCCACCACGAGTCAGTGCTTCGGTATCAATAAAACTGTTCTCTGACAGTACAACCTGCTTGTCCGGGTCAATAATGACCCAATAGGCCACTAACTTTGCATCGCCGTTTATAGTTCCATGCAATTCATCTATACGAATATCAATGCGCCGGGATACCTCTATTTTTCCATAGCTATAAGCCCGAATGGGTTGGCCTAATTCCTTCGATATTTTACCGGACAGAAAGGAGCGCAAACTTACACGAAGGGGTTCTACCCACTGATGATCACGAGCTATATGAACCTCACCATTACCCGTTTCCAATACAAGTCCTAAGCCATCGATGTAGGGGGCTACTGTTACCGTACCAATTCCCACCACCACTGAGTCCTGCTGAGAAAACTGAACCGGTGTATCCGTTCGCAATAGGTACTGGTTGAGTGAAGGCACAGGGCTGCTGGAACAACCGACAAGAAAAAGGGCTACCAATGCTAAATACTTCATTTTTGACGAGCCTCAGGTATTGGATCTAATTCAGGTGGCGACGGAAAGAGCAAGGAACTCGGCCTGATGGATAACTTACGTACGAGACCATCCAAATTTTCTAGTGATTGATTTAGAGAATTTACCGACGCGCCCAGACTCTGAGACATCGCTCTAGTCTCATCACCTTCCAGTAGACTGTTGGCCGAATCCAGCGCAGCAGACAACGAAGCCAAGGTTTTGTCAGCATTACCCAACGCCATATTCATCCCGGCCAAGGTTTCTTCCAAAGGCAATGCATTGAGTTTCTCCAGAAAGGCGCTAACCTGAGCTCCTAGCCTCTCCACGCCTGTTTCGATGGAAGGAATAACCACATATTGCTCAAACATTCCCAGCTCAACAGGCTCTTCATCGGGAAAATAATTGATACTAACCACTTGTTTTCCCGTCAATAAATTACCGGTCGTCAAGGTCGCTCGAAGGCCGTTGGCAACACCATACTCAATCATCTTCTCGACGTGATTAACGGAGTCATCGTTATCTGGCAACCCAAACTGTCCGGGCTCTATATAAATCAGCACAGGGATTGGGTTGCCTGCTCCACGTTGGTTTTTTGCTACTAACTCTTTTACYAAAATACGCTCTACCTGACCAATTTTAATACCACGATATTCAACCGGCGCACCAGATACCAGTCCACCCATAGACTGCTGAAACGACACSACATAATAGTTACGATAACGAAACGGGTGTTTAAGAATGTCGTCATAGGATTCRTAAAGCTTATATTTCCTACCATTTTTCACAGGACTCCCGGGAGGCAACCCTGGAGGAGGCGCAAAAGCTACACCACCCAGTAAAATGGTATCTATAGAACCTGTACGAACCTCAACACCTTCTGCAGTGGCCTTTATTTTCACTCCGCTAGTATCCCAAAACCGTGTGGTGGTATCGATAAGCTCATGAAATGGYGCATCAACAAAAATATCGTAACGTACTTCTTTYCTGTCRGCATCAAACGACATAGCCTCTACACGCCCAACTTTATAACCCCGGTAAAGCACACTATCTCCAGCACCCACTGATCCCGCACGGTCACTAAACAAAGCTAAACGAAGTCCCGGGGCATCTATCGGTGTAAGCGGTGGGCTTTCAAGGCCTACAAATTTACGGCGTCCAACTGGACCTGTACCTGGCGCCATTTCTATGTAGGTACCAGCAAGAATAGTACCAAGGCCAGATACACCACTGGCACCAATGCGAGCACGCACCACCCAAAAGCGAGTATCCTCACGCAACAAAGATTGCGCTTTTCGCTCCAATTTTACTGTTGCAATAACCCCGGACATGTCTTCTTTAAACGTTACCTGYTCGACGAGCCCAACCTCGACACTAAGAAGCCTTACTTTGGTTTTTCCCTGCACTAGCCCATCAGCCGTCTCAAAGTCCAATGTAATTGTCGGYCCTTCGGTCATAAAGGAGCGAACAATTATCGACACACCTATCACCAAAGTTACCAGCGGTATAATCCAAATGGCAGAAAACCGTTTGCCACGGCTTACCAAGGGGGGGGCTTCACTCATTATCTGTCTCCGTTTGATCCCACATCATTCTTGGGTCAAAACTTTCTGCCGCCAGCATGGAAATCATAACAACCCCAGCAAAAGCAATAATGGCTGCCCCAGGGCGGATCACTAGTAAATCACTCAAATGAATCAATGCCACTAAGATTGCCACCACAAACACATCAATCAACGACCACTTACCGATAAATTCGGTGATCCGRTAAAGTACTGTACGCTGGCGAACAGTCTTTGGTGGACCATGATGAACACTCCAGCACAGGTAAAACATCATCAATAGTTTAGCCATAGGAATCACCACACTGGCAATAAAAATCACCGCAGCAATCGGTATAGAACCCATATTAATCAGCAACACCACACCACCAAGGATTGTACTTTCAGTTGCCTGCCCCAATTGATCAGTAATCATAATTGGCAGTACATTTGCTGGTATATACAGTATGGAGGCTGTCACCAGTAGAGCAACTGTGCGTTGCAAGCTATTGGCCTTGCGAAGGTGTATTGCAGCACCACAGCGTGGGCAGTAATGCAATTTACTACTTACCAATTTAAGGCACAAATGGCAGGAAGCAAGGCCCTTGGAGGCTGCTGTAACCAGAGTATTATTCATGACGAGYSARCRMCTCAATRYGGTGCCAGCAYTGGRCACGRTCYARRTTTGAYARGGCKARAAKGAACAAAATACTAAAYGCCCCRTAGGCCCAAAAAGATATACCCATYACGATAGTSGCCATCTTYGCAATCTTCACCAAACTGACCAGAACACCGATRAAAAACACTTCTACCATACTCCAATTCTCTAGTGTATATATCARTCTGCCAGYAAACCGCAACCAGCGGTAATTCTTCTCCAACAGCAATGCMGTCACCARAGCCAGTATCAGTAAAAGTATCAATGCAGGAATAATAATAATAAATGCGGCCACCARAAATGCCAAACCAGGCATACCRTAATCCCACAGYTTAAGAGCCGTCTCMGGCAGAGTCATCATGCTCTCCAGCCCAGCAGCCTTAAATGTCATAAAAGGGAAACTACAAGCCAACACCAGTAGGATGAACGCAGAGCTCGCAAAGGCCATCACACGATTAAGTGCATCCTCACGATAAATTGTCAGGAAGTGTCCGCACCGYGTACACCGTGCCACCTCACCATGCTTAAGTACTGAGACATCAAACATGAGGTCGCAGGACGGGCATGCAAGACACATTRGTTCATGACTGSYATTCCCTTTGRCCTCTATATRTGGGGAATAAYCTTCTTTACCAACACTAGTGATGTGCTTACTCATTAACGCCCCAAGACCACAAACTAAACCGCAAAAAGATACAAAATTCTAATCGTTACTGAAGTGCCGCTCTTGAAAACATATTGAATGCTCTGTATTTATGATCAGAGAAAAATTCWCCCCAATATTTACAAATTTAATACTAGCCTAATTTTTTAGAACATGTTGTTTTTAAAATTATAGGATTACTTTTACTTACCCTCTGAAAGATTCTTGGTTAACTCCATCCCAATATAAAGCCCCATTAATCGTGCCACCACAATGGCCAGGTAAAGTTGTCCCATCACAGCTTCCATTGCAGCCCAAGACTGGGCAAAAGGAATAACTGGAACGATATCGCCATAACCTAATGTAGTTAGCGTGACAAAGCTGTAATAAATAAATAACTGAGGCAATGTCGAAGAACTGTCACTGTTTATTGCGAATGCACCAGGTACAAACAACTCCATAATTAAATAGATATGAGCCCATACCAACCCGATTAATAGGTAAGCACAGAGCGATGCAAARATAAGATCACTGCTGACACGCTGAGCCTCAACTACAAAATAAAGAAGCTGACTAAGAATAAAAATAAGAAATATTGCAGATATAAAGGTATARACCAATGCCCAGYTAGTGGAMGCCCCTGGYAATGATAGCCARGCCAACACCAKACAAGGTATRCCCAGAAGGCTACCAATAACAAGCATGTGGCGCTTATGCGTCACCAACCACAGCCCGGCCAGGAGTGATGTACTCCATACCAGGTTATGCACCAACTCAAAATTTTGCTTNAAAAAAAGTAGGCACTAACAGCAATGCCACTAAAGTAACAAAAAATCCCTGAAAGCTATAACGTGGAAACTGATAATTCTTCATACACACCTTTCCTTTCCACGATGTAACAACATATTTATAGGAATTTTTTATTATTTACAATATTAATTTAAATCTGAGAAATGTTCACTCCATTAGTCTCTAAAATTTTCAAATTGAAATGGCTGMCCTAATTCTGCACCACGAACCAGCRCCATGACCGCCTGTAGATCATCTCGTTTCTTGCCGGTGATRCGAATTTTTTCACCCTGAATAGCAGCCTGCACYTTCATTTTGGCATCCTTYACTAATTTTACGATCTTTTTTGACATCGGTTGATCAATCCCCTGTTTAAAACGCACCTGTAGAGAAAAAGTTTTACCACTATGGAGTGCCTCTTCATCGATCTCAATAACATAGGGRTCTACCTTRCGTTTCACCAGGTTTCCACGCAGCATATCCAGTAACTGCTGACACTGAAAATCTGCTTCAGAAAATAGTGTTACCTCRCCATCCTTGTATTCRGCACGGGCATCTACGCCTCGAAAATCAAAACGGGTTGAAATTTCGCGCTGGGTATTTTCCGTGGCATTRCGAACTTCTTCTACATTCACTTCGGAGACAATATCAAATGATGGCATTMAAAATTCCTGACTATTTATAGTTTTAGTGTTTAAATTTTATGCTAAAAGACGCACTAGGGTATTAGTCTAGCTGCCCTTTCGCTACAGTAAAATAATTCCCGAAAAGAACCAAATGAAGGAAGGCTTTAAATAAACCCTATATTTAGGCTATTCTTCGTAGAATCATTGTATTTAGATATACCGCATCAAAGACTGYCTTTTCTATTGAGTAAAATTTTCATATTCTTGGCCAATGTTTCCGGGGTAACGGGYTTAGATAGAAAAGTATATCCAGCGTTTTCGGCCTGTTGTCTTACCTCATCAGAATTATCTGCGCTGATTACAATGCAAGGCAGGCAACGCCATTCTTCAGGCATATCACTGACCAACTCCACACCCGTAAGATACTCCTCCAKGTGAAAATCCATTAAAAGAATATGAGGTGGTTCCTCATCACGCAATGCCAGCACATCTAGCCGCCCTTTCGCCAGCAACACATCACAACCCCACTGACTTAGTAAGCTTTTCATCCCATGCAAAATTTCTTCTTCATTGTCGACGCAAAGTACTCTGACACCCGTCAATTCAGGCCGCAAAGGTATGCCRTTTTTTTCCAAATAAACTTCGTCCACTGCCTGGCCATAAGGTACCAGAACACTAAAGACCGACCCCTCCCCCGGTTCGGATTTGACCGCTATTTTATGCCCCAAAAGGTCTGCCATTCGCTTGGCTATAGCCAAGCCCAGCCCCAATCCCTTGTCGGCACTGGTGACACCGGGACTCAACCGCTCAAATTCTTTAAAAATCAGCTCTATAGCATGAGGGGCAATACCTGGGCCRGTATCCCAAACCTCTATTCGCAAYCCARATTGAGTATGTCGACAGCCCAAAATTAAATGCCCTCGCTTAGTGTAATGAATGGCATTACTTAAAAAGTTTTGCAAAATACGGCGTAGTAGCTGTGGGTCGCTTTTGATCCAGTGATGGCAAGGAACAAAATGAAATTYAATACCCTTTTCATTGGCCAAAACAGAAAAYTCTGCCGCCAATTCTTSCAATAAACTACTGGCATTAAAATGCTGATAGTTGGGTTGCATTTTACCGCTGTCTAGGCGAGMAATTTCTCTCAATGTTGAAATCAATTGTTCTGCGGTTTCGAGAGACTTCTCCACATGACCAACCTGMTCACTCAAKCCCTCTTCTGAACTATCAGCCAACTGTTGCTGCATCGCTGCTACAAATAATCTCGCGGCACTAATAGGCTGTAATAAATCATGGCTAGCCGCCTGCATAAAACGGCTTTTACTCGCATGCATTTCCCGTACTTCTGATTCAGCAAAAGCACGTAATTTATTCTCATCTTCCAATGCTTTATTTGCTTCGGATAAATCGGCAGTACGTTTTTCAACCCTTTCCTCTAGCGTTGTTTTTGCTTCTTCTAATGCCCTAACAACGGCCTTGTAATCACTAATATCCGTAAAGGTCGATACAAAACCACCATTCGGCATAGGGTTGCCCACCACCTGAATAGTCGTACCGTTAGGTAGAACTCGCTCAAACCGATGAGAGCCTCCCGTACGCAATAATTTTAACCGCCGCTCAACTTGATGCTCCAGATTATCGGAATCCCGATACAGACCACGTTCTGCATTGAACCGATAAATCGAATCAATAGGACATCCCACATAGAGCAGCCGTGGAGGGTAATCAAACATTTTTTCATAGCGGCKATTCCACGCCACTATTTTTAATTCGGCATCAACCACACAAATRCCCTGCGAAATGGTTTCCACCGTACTCTGCAAYAAATCTTGACTGAAYTGTAATTGCTCCGAAGTGCCACCCACAATAGCGGCAATATCTTTGAACTGTAGGGGCTCAGTTCTTTCCAATAATTCAATAGTGCTCTGTGCCGAAGCAGCTCCTACAATTGCAGCCAAAGAGCGTTCTACCCGCCTTACAACAAATACAGGAGCCCTATCATTATCAAATAAGCGTTGACGATAACGRATTTCACAAGCCCGCCACAGTTCYTCATGTTGAGYSCGRCTAATAAATGATTCGAGCAATTGACCTARCTGGCTWACTTGAATMGWGGAGAGYTCAAARTCATCTTCACCATARGRCTTGWTTTCAKGAGCAACAACAAACACCTCYGCCTGMAAYTCATCTCTTAATTTACTTTGCACCAATAAAGACACACCAACATAGAGCACGAGGTTACTGATTAAACTCCACCATACGCCATGACTTAGYGGGTCCAAAAAGTCTAAGCCAAATAAAGCCTGAGGCCGCAACCATTCAATACCCMAGGGGCCCGAGACTAACAATACATCTCCAGCAGCTAACAATGTGGGCAATAACAAACAATACGACCAGAATAAAAACCCTACAGCGAGCCCTGCATAAACACCTAGAGCATGAGCTTTACGCCAATAAATACCACCAATTAACGCTGGTGCCAGCTGAGCAACACAAGCAAAAGAAACTAGCCCAAGAGATGCCAACCCTTCATCTTTCACAAATATTTTGGTCATCGCCCAAGAKGCTAACAGGAGAACTAAAATACTGCCCCGTCGAATCCAACGAAGATATTTTCCAAGAAAAGCTGCCTGCCGAAATTGCTCCTGTCGCCACCGCAACAATAAGGGCAAAATAATTTCATTCGAAACCATAATCGACAGTGTAACGGCTGCCACAATGACCATTCCGGTTGCCGCAGAAAAACCACCAATAAAAGCCAATGCGGTTAAATAACTAGATCCGCCTGACATAGATAAATTAAGTACATAGGTGTCGGGAGCAACACCCGAACCACTGAATAATTGTTGACCCACTAAAGTAATGGGCAAAACTGCGGCGCTAAMAATGATCAGATAAAGTGGAAACAACCAGGAAGCCATGCGTAAATCGCGGTCATCCTGAAATTCAACAACCGTCACGTGAAACTGCCGAGGCAGACAAATAATGGCAAACATTGCAAGTAGGCCCGTGGTAATAAACCGTGCATCTATGGGGTTTTCCATCCACGGCCCCAATAATATTTCACCAGCAATTACCTCTGTACTATCAATATCTGTAGCAATCACCAACGCCAATACAGCTATCACAATAAAGGCTAAAAGCTTAACCAGTGATTCAACAGCAAGTGCTGCCATCATGCCTCGGTTTCGCTCTCGCCCCTTAAGATGGCGTGTACCAAAAACCATGGAAAATATAGCCAAYAAAATAGCAGTKATTAATGCGCTATCTGGTTGATAGCCTCCCATTTGATCAGTATGGATTGTTCCAGCCACAGTATCCCAGGCTAGAGAAACAGCCTTTAGCTGAAGAGCGATATARGGTATGGAWCCCACAACAGCAACCAGGGYAACAAGAGCYGCCAGCGCCTGGCGTTTGCCATAACGTGAGCCAATAAAATCGGCAATAGACGTGGTTTTTTGGCGCACCCCCACACGCACCAATTTTTGCAGTAAAGGCCTGCCCAGTACAAACAATAAAATGGGTCCAAGATAGATSGGCAGGTACGCCCAKGCACCTCTAGCKGCCGTACCTACGGCACCAAAATATGTCCATGAGCTGCAATATACYGCGAGAGTAAGACTATAAATAAARGGGTGTAAYCGACTATGCCACCCRGGGTGGCGTTCAGCCCACAAAGCAACTAAAACCAGCACAAAAACGTAACCCAGTGCCAGCAATAACAAAACGGGTTGTGAAATCATTGTTGTTACTACGTTTTTCTCTTATTTATTAAAGGTCAGACTCAAACCAAGATTGGGTGATTTAGTGATCGGTTGCAAGTCATCTTATTCAGATATACATAGTACCTAGGTCGAATAGCCTCCCCTCTTACACTGATTCAAACTAAGCTATATCACTGACATTCGGGATGCCCTGTAATGAATGAACAACATTCCTATACCCTACAGTACGACCAGTTTTTGAATGACCCTGAAGCTTTCTGGCATGAACAAGCATCACTTATTGCCTGGTACAAAAAACCACAAACAATATTGAGCAAAGATGACAATAATTATTTTCGTTGGTATGAAGACGGTGAACTGAATACCAGTTATTTGTGCCTGGATTACCATATTGAGCAAGGGCGTGGTGAGCAAGTTGCGCTTATTTACGATTCTCCAGTAACCGATACCAAAACATCCTTTAGCTACAAAGAATTGAGAGATAAGGTAGCTATTTTCGCTGGAGGACTCAAAGACCTCGGTGTTAGCAAAGGCGATAGAGTTGTCCTYTATATGTCCATGGTGCCAGAGGCCGTTATAGCAATGCTAGCTTGTGCACGRATTGGCGCAGTACATTCAGTGGTATTTGGTGGCTTCGCACCGGAGGAGTTGGCCATACGCATTGAYGATGCCCARCCCAAAGTTATTGTGACGACATCCTGTGGYATTGAAGTAGGAAAAGTTATCCCCTATAAACCCTTRGTCGATGAGGCCATCGCACTAAGCCACCACAAACCAACYAAAACTGTKGTCYTRCARCGWCCTGAGTGTCAYGCCGACATGATRCCTGGGCAAGAYGTTGAYTGGGAGGWAYTAAATTCATTAGCAAGYCCCGYYGAACCAGTAGYCGTAAAAGGTACCGACCCACTGTATATCCTCTATACCTCAGGCACGACAGGAAARCCTAAAGGTGTCGTTAGAGAYAATGGCGGACATGCRGTGGCCATGCGCTATAGCATGGAGACTGTTTATGATGTTCAGCCRGGAGATGTTTACTGGGCTGCATCCGATGTTGGCTGGGTTGTRGGCCACTCCTATATTGTCTACGCCCCTCTTCTCACTGGTTGCACGACAATACTCTACGAAGGTAAACCGGTAAGRACACCCGATGCCAATGCCTTCTGGCGAGTTTGTGAAGAGTATGGTGTGAAAAYCCTTTTTACTGCCCCCACAGCATTCAGAGCTATTCGCAAGGAAGATCCCGAGGCATCAGGTTTAGTCAACTATGATCTGTCAAAGCTTGAACGTATATACCTGGCTGGAGARCGATTAGACCCYACCACCTATGAATGGTTACTCGRCAAAACTGGTCTTCCCATTATTGACCACTGGTGGCAAACAGAAACTGCTTGGGCTATTTCTGGAAACCCCATTGGCCTTGGYGCACTGCCCACAAAAGCCGGGTCAGCTACAGTTCCTATGCCAGGRTATAACATCGATATTTTAGATGACCATGGTGATCATGTGGCCCCTGGAGAACCGGGAAACATCACTATTAAATTACCCTTGCCACCGGGAACCCTCACCACTATTTGGGGAGATCATCACAGATTTGAAAAGAGTTACCTGAGYACCTAYCCYGGTTATTACTTAACCGGAGATGAAGGCTACCTRGATAAAGACAATTATTTGTTTGTCATGGGGCGTATTGACGATGTGATCAATGTCGCCGGCCACCGCCTGTCCACCGGKAAAATGGAAGAGATTGTCAGCTCACATGATGCTATAGCTGAGTGTGCCGTCATCGGYGTMGAAGACTCGCTAAAAGGTCAGTTACCCATGGGGCTAGTAGTTCTTAAGGATGGGGTATCCATTGAAGCAGAGACTCTGTCACAAGAACTCAGACAGATGATGCGACGTAAAATTGGCGCAATCAGCTGTTACAACCAAACACATATTATTCAACGACTTCCCAAAACACGGTCAGGAAAAATACTCAGGAAAACACTCCGGCAAGTTGTAGACGGAAAACCCTATACAGTCCCTTCTACCATAGATGACCCGGAAATTTTAGATGAAATAAAGGCTGTCGTTGTTGGTTCGAGGTGTTAGCAGCAAGCCCCTTTATATGTCACATCAACAACCATCACTAGAAATTATCTCCATGCAGCAACCCTTCGCCGGTGATCAAAACACCGGTTTTTTTTGTCCATAAAAAAGGCCTCAAGAAATAAGATACATGAGGCCTTCTGATGACTACTGCGGTGAACTAAGTTGAATGCAACTTAACGGGAGACTAGTTTAGGCTGCTTGTACCGCTATGGTATTGGACGCACGGTCAACGCTATTATCCGCATTGAGATAGACCAATTTTGGTTTATGCTTAACCATTTCTTCTTCCGTATATTGTGCATAGGTAGCAATAATAACTCGGTCTCCCACTTGGCATTTTCGAGCTGCCGCACCATTCATGGATATAATGCCCGAACCTGCCTCGCCTCGAATAATATACGTGGTAAAACGTTCACCGTTATTAACGTTGTAAATATCAATTTGCTCAAACTCCCTTAATCCAGCGAGATCAAGTAGGTCAGAATCAATTGCACAAGAGCCGTCATACCAAAGTTCCGCATGGCTCACTGCACCCATATGCAACTTGCCTTTAAGCAAAGTGCTCAACATGGTTTGTCCTCTAATTCAGGGAAGCTTTTATTCCAAAGTAACATTGTCAATCAGGCGTGCTGAGGAAGTGTACATCGCCCCCAGCACCGTAATATGTTCATCATCCACGGCTGCCATTTCCAGTGTTTTRCTATTACATACGGTAATGTAGTCCGGTTTAAAACCTGCAGCCTCAATCTGTCGATTAGCCTCAGCTTCCAAGGTTAAAAAATCTCGTTTTCCATCTTTAATTTGTTCTGCTATCCAGTTCAAACTTTTATGCAATTGGTTCGCCTTAGGGCGCTCCTCTACGGTGAGATAACCATTGCGTGAACTCATGGCCAACCCATCTGGCTCACGGTGTATTGGCGCATCAATGATCTTCACTGACATACACAAATCTTCAACCATACGACGAATAACAGCCAATTGYTGGTAATCCTTTATTCCAAAAAYGGCTTCATCGGGCTGGACAATATTAAACAGTTTGGTGACTACCGTAGTCACCCCCTCAAAATGCCCTGGGCGACTTGCACCACAGAGAACGTCTGTCATTGAGGAACAAATAATTCTGGTCTGGGAATCAAGACCATTGGGATACATTTCATTGTCGTCGGGGTGAAAGAGCATGTCACAACCCGCTTCTCGCAATTTCTCACAGTCTGCATCAAAGGTTCTGGGGTATTTGTCCCAATCTTCATTCAAGCCAAATTGAAGCCCGTTAACAAAAATAGAGCAGACCACAATATCGCTTGTCTGTTGAGCCAGCTTTACCAACTCTATGTGAGCCTGATGCAAGTTACCCATGGTCGGGATAAAACTAACACGACTGCCCTGCAATCGCGCTGCAAAAAGTGATGTTCGAAGGCCTTTAATGGTATGGAAAATTTGCATGTGCTATCCCGAAAACTTAATCGTCAGCAAAGTAATCTCGGGCGAGATTATCAAAGCGAGTGTATTTCCCCAAAAAAGCAAGCTGACAGGTGCCAATGGGTCCATTTCTCTGCTTTCCAATGATGATTTCAGCAATACCTTTATCAGCGCTTTCCTCGTTATACACTTCGTCACGATAAATAAACACAATGACGTCTGCATCCTGCTCAATAGCACCAGATTCGCGTAGATCTGAATTGATAGGTCGTTTATTAGGTCGGCTCTCCAAATTACGACTAAGCTGTGACAGCGCAATAACAGGGCAATTAAATTCCCGCGCGATATTTTTTAATTCTCGAGAAATTTGAGTAATTTCATTGGTGCGATTTTCTGTGGGGACACTACTACTCATCAAYTGAAGGTAATCCACCACAATCATTCCTGGCTCGCCATTYTCCCGACGCAACTGCCGCACCTGATTACGAAGCTCCATCGGCGTGATTCCAGGGGTGTCATCAATATAAAGTGGGCGATCCTTCAAYCGTGAGGCTGCACTGGACAACCGGGGCCAATCATCTTCAGATAAGTTACCCGAACGCATTCGAGTCTGATCAATTTTCCCCAAAGAAGACATCATCCGCATAATCAGTTGATTAGCTGGCATCTCCATACTAAAAACCAAAACCGGTTTTTCCTGATGTAATATCGCATGCTCAACCATATTCATGGCAAAAGAGGTTTTACCCATGGAGGGCCGACCGGCTATGATGATCAAATCTGATTTTTGCCAACCAGATGTCATGTTATCCAGCTCAGTAAAGCTGGTACTCAGGCCAGTAATATCAGAATCGCTATTAAACAATTCATCAATGCGTTCGACYGCTTCTTTCAGCAGTTCATTAACYCCTTGAAAYCCACCCTGCTTGGGACGATTTTCAATAATACTTGTGAGCTTTTGTTCTGCTTCGGCGAGTAATTTATTACTGTCCCAACCGAGGGGGTTGTAGCCTTTTTTAACAATATCACTAGCGGCTGTAATCAATTGCCGAATAATGGAGCGCTCCAAAACGATCTGGGCATAAGCACCAATATTGGCTGAACTTGGCGTATTATTAGCAAGTTCTACCAAGTAAGCAGCGCCGCCTACTTGTTCCAGTTCGTTGGTATTTTGAAGTGTTTCGGAGAGGGTAATAACATCCAGGGGTTTACTTTCAGATGAAAGAGACCGCATGGTTTGAAAAATAATTTGGTGATCCTGGGAAAAAAAATCTACTTCAGAAACTACGGCAGCAACAGTATCGAAGGAATCATTCGTCAGCATCAAACCACCGAGGACCGCTTGTTCGGCCTCAATAGAATGAGGTAATTTCTGTTCTTCGTTGCCCCGATTTTCAGCCATCACACTGTCACCTGTAAAAAGGCTACCAAAAAAAATGGTCCCCTACAAAAACGGCACTGACACGTAGTGTATAACACCGTGCAGCACCGTTATTGTTACCGATCTTGACGTGGTAGGAAACAGTTGCGATTGTTATTCAGCAACAACTGCTAACTTAACCACCTGAAGAACATCTGCATGCACCTGAATATCGATGTCAAATTCACCAATCTCACGCAATGCGCCTTCAGGTAATTTTACTTCACTTTTGGCAATCTCAACACCTGCTGCGGTCACTGCATCAGCAATATCACGTGTACCAATGGAACCGAACAGTTTGCCTTCATCTCCAGCATTTGCAGCAATAGTTATTGTCCCAAGTGCTTCAAGCTGAGCCGCACGGGCTGTTGCTTCAGCAAGTTGTGTGTCTGCAGCGGCTTCCAATTCAGCACGGCGAGCCTCAAATGAAGCCATGTTATCTGCTGTAGCAAAAACTGCCTTACCACTTGGAATCAAGTAGTTGCGGCCATAACCTGCTTTTACATTGACTTTGTCACCAATGCTGCCCAACTTGCCAACTTTTTCCAGAAGAATAATGTCCATCTCGGATATCCTCTCTTATTTAAACCTGTATGCTCCTTTGACTCAGTGTCCGATTAAGAACGCCTGACCAATCGTGAGCGTATATTCAAAATACTGTCGAGAAATCCCAACCCGACCAGCACCATACTTAGTGGACTCACCGTAAAGAGCACCACATAAAAAACAACCAACCAATGACTACCCAGCTTGTAAAAAGCCACACTGTAATGCACCAGGGCTATACCACTCAACAACAACGGTAAACCCAACAATCCTGCCCAGCTCGAAAATTCCTGAGAGGCAAAATCACTCGCCAACATCCCTGCCAGGAGAATAACAGCAGCTACCACACCAAAACGTAATTGGTGAAATTCTGWCTGAAACCCACCCGGGTTATACAACAGCGCTTGCCACCAACGACCCAGCATTAAACAAATGACTGACGTAAGAGCGATCACATATCCAATAACTCCCAGCAAAAAGCTTCGGCCTGGTATAAATGGACTCTCTTGTTGCTGCTGAACTTGTTTGAACAATTCAGCTACAACCAACTCAAATGCGTTTGCCTGCTCATTGAATAAAAAATTCAATGCTGTGGCTGCAACTCCACTGAACACGACAACAAACATCAGTGTTCGGGACCACGAAGTGCTTAACCGTAGTAACTCTGAAGCTGCCACGACACCCACTACTCCAGCTATTGAGGAGAGGGTCACCATGGCATTGAGATCACTGACAAATAAAATAATCAGCAATGGCAACAACGCCCAGAGCGCAACGAGCGCCCCTTCTGCCAACCCCTTACTCAAGATCACTAGGGAGACTGCCGCGGGGCTAATCAATGGCAGTAAACTGCCAAAAAATGCCACTAAAGCAGCCTGCATACGCCCACGCATTATAAATTCAGCTAAGGCGCGCATCGGATAGCCTTAATTAATTACTTGTGGCTGTCCGTATAAGGCAGCAGAGCCAAGAAACGAGCACGTTTAATAGCGGTTGCCAACTGACGTTGGTACTTGGCTTTAGTGCCAGTAATACGGCTTGGTACAATTTTTCCAGTTTCAGAAACATACAGCTTTAGGATGTCCAGATCTTTATAGTCAATCTCTGGAGCACCTTCCACACTGAAACGACAAAACTTACGACGACGGTTAAAACGAGCCATGGATTATTCCCCTTTTTCCGTTGTTTTGTCAGCAGCTTCTGTTGCTGCCGGCTCTTCAGCTACGGTTTCAGTTGCTTCAGCTTTCTCAACAACTTCTACTTTCTTAGCATCTTCAGCTTTTTCTACAGCTGGAGCTGCAGGCCGTGCCTGTGTTTCTCTGGCTGGACGTTCGCGACGATCCGACCGCTCAGACTTTTCAGCCTTCATGACCGGAGACTCAACAGTAACAGCTTCCTGGCAGCTAAAGATCGCGCTGCGAATGACTGCATCGTTGTAGCGGAAGTTGGAATTCAGCTCATCCAAAACATCCTGACCACATTCAATGTTCATCAGCACATAATGAGCTTTGTGTATTTTGTTGATAGGGTATGCCAAGTGACGGCGGCCCCAATCTTCTAGACGATGAACCGTTCCCTCACCACTAGTAATAGTGYTGGTATAACGTTCAATCATGCCCGGGACCTGTTCGCTCTGATCCGGGTGAACCATAAATACGATTTCGTAATGACGCATAGTACCTCCTTACGGGTTAGTAGCTGCTCGCCCCATGCGATGCAACAAGGAGTATCTTGACCCAACTGGACCAAGGGCGGGCATTCTACGGGGAGTGCAGCTGTATTTCAAGCCTAAACGAGGGTTTAAGTAGTATAAAAAGCCGGCCTAAACAGGATATGATCCTCTCACCCAATACCCAAACATTTAAAAAGAGAAGACTATGAACAAACTTTCATTTTTAACACTACTATTGACTGCTACTTTTGCACTATCACTATCGGGTTGYACCAAAGTGGGAAGTGAAGCCTGGTGTGAAAAAATTAAGGAAACTCCAAAAGGTGACTGGACGGCAAATGAAGCCACTGATTACGCCAAACACTGCATTTTCAAATAACCGTATTATTGAAACATCAACAATGCCACATCATTTGTGGGCAAGCGCTATTAACACCAAGCCTGCCCATTTTTCTTTATAGGCGCTTTAGGCGGTAAGGTATTGGCGAGTGTAGTAGTTATACTAAGATCACTCTTACTGAAAAGGCTCTTACTCTGCATTACCCTGATGCTCACTGTCACTACGCGCTATTGCGGCAGCAGCCCAAAAACCTGAAATATTCCCCTGCCATCGAGGCAAGATTGCCGTAATAATTACCTGTTCTAAAGCCACCCATAGGTAGAACATCAATACCCATCTAAACATCAGTGCATCCCCCCATATAACGGCAACAAAATAGGCAGGAGCGAGACTAACAGCAGCAATTTTAGCGGCTAGCGTGTGGTAACTAGGGAAACAGCTAAATCTTGACTGACAAACCAACAAGGGAACAATCCAGGAACTAAAGGCTATGACCAGATAGTTTGATTCACTCTCAAAAATTTCGGGCCAAAGCCGTATCAAAGCAAAGAGCATGACGGTGTAGGTGATTAAATCAGCCCAGCTATCAAGTCGAATACCAAACTCTGTTACTTGGTTTAGTCGCCGAGCCAGATAACCGTCAATACCATCAGTACATAATGAAAAAGCTAATATCCACAAAAAAATATATGCCTGATTTTGTATCACCAAAAGCACAAGAACAGGAACCAAGGCTACTCTGATCGAGCTAATAACATTAGGCAAATTCAGAACAAAATTCTGAGTAGCCACCTGATTATTCTTAATCACTCTATCTGTTATTGTTTTCCCTTTTTTAATATTCACTGTATGCAAACCATCACTTACGTTGCCGAACAGCTTCGAACAGGCAAACTCCCGTGGCGACAGATACATTCAAACTACTGACCGATCCCATCATGGGCAGCTTAACCAACAGGTCACAGTTTTCTCGTGTCAAACGACGCAGACCCTTCTCTTCTGCACCCATTACCAAAGCCAGGGGACCCTTTAAATCTACATCATAGACCAGCTGCTCTGCTTCTCCTGCTGTGCCGACAACCCACAATCCCTGCCCCTGAAGCTGTTTTAGTGTTCTCGACAAATTGGTCACAACAATGAGAGGAACCGTTTCTGCTGCACCGCAAGCCACCTTTTGGACGGTTGGCGTCACACCAACAGAATTGTCTTTAGGTACAATCACCGCCTGAACACCCGCAGCATCTGCCGATCGCATACATGCACCAAGATTATGTGGATCTGTCACACCATCAAGTACCAACAAAAAAGCAGGCTGRTCTAAACCCTCTAATAATTCAAAGAGATAACTCTCATCCTGTACTCCAGCACCCTCACAAAGTACTGCCACACCCTGGTGACGGCCACTGGTTAAGGTATCTAAATCTGACCGCAACACCCAGGTAATCAACACAGATTGCTGCTCTGCTAAATACAGAATTTTTTTCAGTCGCTGGTCATCACGACCTTTTTGAACCCTTAACTCCTGAATTTTTGATCCGGAAGTTTTCAATACTGACTGCACAGCATGTATCCCAAAAAGCCACTCACAACCATGCTTGACTTTTTGTGTTTCTTTTTTTGTCATCTATCACATTCCAATCAAACCAATGCATTTCGGGCTAACTGCGCCGGGGTGAAGGTCTCGGTTTCCCAGCCTTGGTATTTCGCGCTTTGCTACCTGGAGTTTTAYGAGAAYTTGAAGCCTTCGCTTTTTTCACTGAGTTTTTTGCTTTCTTTTTGCCCGACTGTAYTTTCTTCTTATCTGACGAGGTYGTTTTCTTTCGACCMCGACCCKCTTTATCRCCCTGTTTTTTTGACGACTTYTTCCTTGCYCGTGACTCTTCATGCYCTGCGGCTRACTGCAAAGCTTTTGRGCTGACCCGAATATTTTTGTTACCTTTTTTTTGTCCCGGCTCTACTAATTCAAAATCAATCTTTCTCTCGTCGAGGTCGACCCTGATAACACGTACCCGCAGCTTATCACCCAAACGAAATATACGATGGGTTCTCTCTCCAACCAGACGATGATGTGCGGCTTCATGATTATAGTAATCTTTAGGTAAGCCAGTGATATGAACCAATCCTTCGATATACATATCCATCAACTGCACAAACAAACCAAAGCCTGTAACAGAAACAACAACGCCGTCAAACTCCTCACCAACACGGGACACCAAATATTCACATTTTAACCAATTAACCACATCCCGGGTGGCTTCATCAGCACGTCGTTCTGTCATTGAGCACTGTTCACCACAGGAGGTCATCCACGCTTTGTCATAGGGATATATTTCAGCTGGGCTCAACACTGGTGCATCCATCACTTTGTGAGCATGAGTCACCCGCCCTTTTTTACGAATCAAATACCGAATTGCCCGGTGAACAAGAAGGTCCGGATAACGGCGAATAGGCGAGGTGAAATGAGCATAAGCGGGATAATTTAAACCAAAATGACCGTCATTTTCTGGATCATATACCGCTCTATTCATAGTCCGCAGAATCACTGTCTGGATAATATCGGCATCCGGTCGGTCGACCACTTGAGAAAGTACTCTCTGGAAATCTTTGGGACTCGGATCATCTCCACCCGGCAACCCCAAACCCAATTCACCAAGAAACTCCCTGAGATTATCCAGCCTCTCCTGTCTGGGCCCTTGGTGGACACGATAGAGTCCTGGAATTTTACTTTTTTGTAGCAGTGTTGCAGCACATACATTGGCACAGAGCATGCACTCTTCAATCAATTTATGCGCCTCGGTACGATCAGCAGGAATAATTTGCTGGATCTTTCGCTCTGCATCAAAAAGGATCCGAGTTTCCTGTGTTTCAAAGTCAATGGCCCCTCGAACTTTCCTGGATTCAAGTAGTTGTTCATATAGCTCACTTAAATCGTCGATGTGCTTAACCACTGAATGAAATTGCTTCCTAATACCGCTATCCCTGTCCCCCCGCTGCGCCATCATGCCTGCCACCTGGGTATAAGTGAGCCGTGCATGGGAATGGATCAAGCCCTCACAGAACTTAAATTGTGTTACCGAGCCTTCACTGTCGAGTGACATCTCACATATCAGCGTTAAACGATCTACTTGGGGGTTGAGAGAACAAAGACCATTGGATAGCTTTTCTGGCAACATGGGCACAACATGCTGAGGAAAATAGACAGAATTACCCCGTATATAGGCTTCCTTATCCAGAGAATTTGCTACGGTCACGTAATGAGAGACATCTGCAATTGCCACATATAACCGCCACCCTCCTCGACTACGAGGCTCACAATAAACTGCATCATCAAAATCCCGAGCATCTTCACCATCAATGGTGACAAAAGGTAAATGGCGTAGATCTACTCGATATTTCTTATCTTCTTCAGAAACTTTATTGGGGATAGCCTCAGCTTCGGACAATACTGACGCGGGCCATTCACTTGGAATACCATAATTATGAACGGCAATATCAATCTCCATCCCTGGTGCCAAATGATCACCAAGAACCTGAACAATTCGGCCAGCGGGAAGAGTTTTACGACTGGGCTGCACGGTAATTTCAACCACTACAATTTGCCCAGGTTCGGTACTACCCTGTTGATCTGCAGGAATCATAATGTCCTGAAAAATCCGGGGGTTGTCTGGACGCACAAAGTAGATACCACCCTCCATAAAAAAGCGGCCTACTAACGTACTTGTTCTGTGTTCAACTACTTCAACAATTGAGGCTTCTCGTCGACCACGCCGATCCGTTCCTGCAACTCGAACAAGAACCTCATCTCCGTCCATGACTCTCCGCATTTGACGGCTGGACAAAAATAGATCATCACCACCATTTACTGGCACCACAAAACCAAAACCTTCAGGGTGTCCAATCACCCGACCCTTGATAAGATTCATCTTATCAAGGGCACCGTAGGCATGTCGGCGATTTCTTATGGTTTGGCCATCTCGCTCCATGGCAATAAGACGACGGCGCAATGCTTCTCTTGCGCCAGCATCTTCGATAGCAAAATCAGAGCACAACTCCTCGAAGGTAAGAGGCCCAGTACTATTACTCAAAAAATCAAGAATATATTCCCGACTGGGAATAGGGTTGTCGTATTTGGCGGCTTCACGTGCCGAAAAGGCATCTTTTTTGATATGTTTTTTCATTTCCGTTTTTCATTGATTGCAGAATAAATGGTACTTATAAATGGCCTTATTTTTCCAATAAGACTGAGGAAGGATGCRCCATCAAAACATAATGACTGAACATTAACCAATCACTTGAAGGCTAAAGGAGGCACTTTAGAGAAAATAATAAAACAAATAAAACCTGTCAGCATAGATGGCGGACAAGTTTAATCCGAGAGACTAAATACTTGAATTAGCGTTATCTACAAGGTGCTATTTTACAACAAAGACCTTTTCACCAGTCAGTTTTTTAGCCTCATACATCGCCTGATCTGCACGATGCAACGCCGAAGCTGGGTCATCTTCATCTCTCACCTCGGTAACGCCACAAGARATTGATACATCCAATGGCTGACCATTGTTATTAAAACCTGCAGCTAAAACCTTTTTACACGCATCTTGAGCAAAAATTTCAGCACCATCAAGGGAAGTGTCAGGTAGCAAAACAACAAATTCATCACCACCATATCGAGCGACAATATCTGATGCCCTAGCTCTATTTTTTAGTGTCTCAGCCACTTTAACCAGAACAATAYCACCTGCATTGTGACCAAATGTATCATTGATTACTTTAAATTTATTACAATCCACAAAGACTACCGAAAGTGGTGTATTGACCCTTTGACGTCGAGCAAACTCTTCCTTCACTCGCTCTTCATATCCTGCACGGTTATAAACACCCGTTAATGGATCCTTGACGGCCAAGTCTTGCTTGGATTTCACTTCACTCCGTAAATCTGTGGTTTCCACTTCCATCACTCGAAGCTGGCGAGTGAGATCTTTAACCTTTGTCTTATTTTTTTCGTTATATTTTCTTTCTTCAGAAAGATAATCTGCAACTTTTGTCGATAAGTTTGCCAACCCAGACTCCACTGTTTTCTTAAGCATGGCAAGGTCATCCTGCTCTACAGCTTTACCCATAACCTCAACATCACCAGAAACCTCCTTGCCTAGTGTTTCAGCCCGCTCCATTGACTCGGCACCATCAGTAATCACAGARAATATAACTTCTTCAACACTGTGCAGCTTATCCCTTAASCCCCCCAGGAAGTTATGAGTTGTTGTGCGTTCATCATTAACTTTACCGCTAATCTCCATTAGCAGAGTGATAACTTCTTCCAAAATAGTTTCTACCGACGCTACTGAGGAAGACTGATCCAGTTCATCTTTAAGCCACTTTGTTTCAGAGGAATCACCCGTAAGCACATCAATATGACTCAGAATATGGTCGAGTAGCTGTGTGGATTTACTTAAAAAGCTCTGCCACTGATCACCGTCCTTACTGCCTTTCTTGTCGAACCAACCTAAAACTCCAGAAGAACCTTTTTTTGCAGAAGAGTCTTTCTTTGCTGAGCCCTCGTTAATARCTGAACGAAGCAATTTGAAAACATCTTTCAATGACTCTAGCTGATGYTCCAACTGTGAAGCACTGGACATTTGATCGGCAAGGTYATCCAACTTGGAGCGRTAGGCTTTCCCTACYTCAAGAGAYTTTATACTTTTAGYAAACTCAGCKGCATAATYYCCCACTGACATRGYRCTTGATGATYYYGRTGNTTTCYTKNTCCTCTCKRGCCATCATCTGGCGAGCCARTTTATTAGAAAAGTTATCMAGCTCTAAATCACTGTCACCATTCTTGATAGATTGACGCAGGTTTTTTAATAGCTGAGACAGCTCGGGGTTATCACCCTCAGAAAGGTGTGTTAATCGAATACTTAATTTAGAAAGGGCAGCCTCACGATCCATCAGTCAACTCCACATACAGTATGATTGTAAAAATATCATGTGACATCCCCCTGTTCTAAGGTACATCCAAGCACATGAATTGTATATATTACATATATTCCGGCGTAGTATTATAGAAAATTATTCATAAGAATCAATTAAATCACTTACCCTATAAATATGAGCAAGAATTTCAGCCACTGCAAAATAAAAATTTTCTGGTATTTCATCGCCCAACGGTACATTGACCAATACACTGGCTAATAATTCATCCTCTACTAGAGGAACATCATTTTGGCGCGCCACCTCTTCTATTTTTTCTGCGATTAACCCCTCACCTACTGCAACAACTCGGGGTGCTCCCACACCACGATACTCTAGTGCTGCTGCTCGCTTCTTGCGATGACCTGGTTGCTTGGGCTTATTCTTCATATTCTTTCATCCACACAATTGTTCACACGGGCGCTACTCGGCTTTGAGTTTAACTCGCCGGCTCGACTGAGAAGCACTGAAACATCTAAACCACGACTTTCTAACCCTACCCTCAATTGATCTATCTGATCATTGATAAGTTTGACTGCATTCTCTTGGGCAGAAAAAATGACCACAGAAACTTTTTGACCACGCAAAAACAATTCAGCTTCTACAAGCCCCAGATTAGGCACTGTTAAACTAAGCACCGCCTTCCAATCTTGCTGTTCCTGTGGCCGCTCCGATGATGCGTTATCGCGACTAACCAAGAGCGACAAATTAGTCACTGAGTCCTTAAATTGAACAGGAAGTTCAAAAGACCAAACAAGTCTTCCTTCCTCATCAGGCTGGCTCGCCACTATCTGGTGAAGGGTTATTCGAGCAAGAGCGCCCTCCAGCTCCTGCTGAAGTTTATTCAGCAATCCCAACACCTCATCTTCAATGCCACCCTGTTCTTTTAACTTCCTGTTGACTCTATATAACAACCTGAGGAGTTCAGCTTTCAAATCTCCTGGCGGCAAGAATCCTCCGGCAGAAACTAACTGCTGTAATTGTGACTCAAGAAACAACCCGGATTTCTCTACTGCCGCCTTCAATAACTTAGGGTCAACAAGCTGGTCCACCCTACGTACTTGTTTAAACAGCTTTTCAATATCAACAGCCTTCAGCCCTAAAAATGCCAAAATATTGGCACCCTGAGGCAAGTTGAACAGTGTTAAAAATGGATCTAAAACCCGTCCTTGCTGAGGTAAAAGCTGCGGCAACAATAATTGCAGCTCCCCCTTAAGCACATTTGGCTGCCCCCCAACCACAATTGAAGGGTTAATGATTTTCAAGGTAGGTGTTGGCGTAAGGCTCTTCACTTCCAGCATGAGCGTTGCACCCTTTTGTACCGGGATATCTGCTGTAGCGGTGATTTGTTGCCCGGCCACTCTCAATACTAACTGGCCAGATGGATACTTATCTGTCACCAATGCTTGTAAGACTTGTCCTACCTGCCAGGATTTTAGCCAGATGCCAAAATTTTTCTGATCTACCCTAGCAGGGGTTAATGCGAGCTGCAGCTCTTCCATAAAAAACTACCGGCATGTTTTGTGCATAACAATTGGAATAATATCCTTAGGGACAAAACATGACCAATAAAGATCTAAATCTGGCGTTTGATCAAAACCTGATTCAACCTGCTAGCCCCTACCTTGAAGAACCACATGATCATAACACTCATGGCCACAGCACTCATGGTTACCATACAGAGACTGACAAATTAGGGACTTCCACCCCTCCCAAACAAAGTACATGGAAGCAACCAAAAAAATATACCTTGGGCTCCTTATCCTTCCTATCGACTTGGTTAGGCCACGCAAAACAACAGCCTTTTGTCTTGCTCTCTGTCACCTTATTCATTGCTAATACATTCTTTTTATTATGGGCCGGTTTTTGGCTATCAAACCACAACCCGCCATCCGACAATGTAGTGGATACGATAAGCCCCTCCATTATGAAAGGCATCAATACAAATTTTGAAACACTTGATAAGCAGCTGCTATCGCTACAGCAGCAGCTCGACCAGATAAAATTATCCATTGGGGAGCAACAACAGTTGATCGCCACAAGTTCTCTTGATTTGAATGCAAATGTTCAGAATCTATCCCAACAGATAAAAATTGCTATTACCCCCAAACCAAAAACCAAAAAACTTGATACCATCAAAAAGATTCCCACCAAAGACTGGCACGTTAATCTCGGAACTTTCTCTACACATAATGCCGCCCTGAAACTACAAAAGCAGCTCTCAGCACTTGGGCACTCTGTGCAGATCAACAGCACATCTTTTGATAATAAAAAAGCTTATCGAGTACAGTTACCTGGATTCAAAGATCGCAACTCTGCGGAACAAGTAGCCCGTCGTATCATGGATCAAACAAACCTCAATGGATTATGGGCCTGGAAGGACGAATAACCTGCGAAAAACCAACACATCTGAAGTAGTTCACACATAGGTTCTTTACAGGGTTGCTCTGGCACTACAAAATGGGTTCTATAAACCTATATAACTCATCGCCACACACAAATAAGGTATCAATATGGATTTAGCGACGTTACTAGGCATGGTTGGTGCTATTGGTATTGTCCTGGCCGCTATTTTAACCGGAAGCTCCCCTCTGGTTTTTATCAATATTCCTTCAATACTCATTGTTATCGGCGGTACTTTTTTAGTAGTGATGATTAAATTTACGCTAAAACAGTTTTTTGGTGCCTTTAAAGTGGCTGTTCGTGCTTTTGTTTTTAAATTAGACGCACCTGATGAGCTCATTGTCCAAATTGTTAGTTTAGCCAATATTGCTCGAAAAGAAGGTATGTTGGCCCTTGAAGAACAAGAAGTAACAAACCCATTTCTCAATCAGGGGATACAAATGCTCATTGATGGTAATGACCGTGAAGTCATCAACACCGTCATGACCAAAGACTTGCAACAAACAGTCGACAGACACAAATGGGGAGCCAAGGTCTTCTCCGCTACCGGTGATGTAGCTCCGGCAATGGGCATGATTGGTACGCTCATCGGTCTGGTTCAAATGCTTTCATCCATGGAGGACCCCAAAACTATTGGTCCAGCCATGGCTGTTGCTCTGCTAACCACTCTCTATGGCGCCATACTTGCCACAATGATTGCCTTGCCAATTGCTGACAAACTCGAACTAAGAAAAAGGGAAGAAAGTATTATAAAAGCCATGTGCATTGATGGTGTACTTGCTATTCAAGAGGGTCAAAATCCAAGAATTATTGAATCCATGTTAAAAGCTTATTTAGAACCAAAGAAACGTGATAGTGAGCCCGAAGAGCCTGCAGAGGCTACTGCCTAAATGATTGAACTTGAAGACGATGATGCCCCGGCAGGCTCCCCTGCATGGATGGCCACTTTTGCAGATTTAATGTCCCTGTTAATGTGTTTTTTCGTCTTACTTCTCTCTTTTTCTGAAATGGATGTACTCAAGTACAAACAGGTTGCAGGGTCCATGAAGGATGCCTTTGGTGTACAGAACAAGGTGAAAGTAAAAGACATCCCCAAGGGCACGAGTATTATAGCTAAAGAGTTTAGTCCTGGAGACCCCACACCCACTCAGATTAAAACCATCAACCAGGTCACCACAAGTATCACCCAACGCTCACTCAAGGTTGGCAACCCAAATTCACCTGCCTCCAATACAAAAAATGTTAAAACCATAGACATAAAAAAATCTCAGACAAAAAAACTTCTTGAAGAAAAATTTAAATCTTTAGTGGCCAAAACAAAAGCGGACGCCGAAAAACTCAAAAAAATACTCAAGAAGGAAATAGCAAGTGGGAAAATTGACATCGAAACAGAGGAACGCTCAATCATCATAAGAATTAGAGAAAGAGGTTCCTTCCCCTCTGCTTCGGCCACCCTTCACCACGACTTTATCCCGGTAATTGCCACTCTTCGTAATGCACTAAAAGATATTCCTGGGAAAATAGCCGTTGAAGGACACAGTGACAATATTCCTATCAATCGTGGCCCCTTCAAGTCTAATTGGGCTTTATCTTCCTCTCGCGCTTTGACCGTAACCCACGAACTCATTCAAAACAAAATATTGGACGACAACCGTTTTATGGTTATAGGTCTTGCTGACACTCAGCCACGGGAACCCAATACTAATGCGCACAATAGAGCACAAAATCGTCGTGTCGAAATTATCATTCGACAGGGCCTGGATGAAACCACGATTACTAGCCTCGAAGATATACAGCAATCTAGTATTGAAGATACACAAAAACCTGATTCTGAAGATATACCTCAGTCCAGTACCAAAGATATAGAAAAATCAAATCCCGAGGTATTAAACACCATGGGCATCAACGATGAAGTCCTAACCAATAGTCTGGAAAAACAATAGTTGCAAATCTCATGGAAAAAAAATTAGAACGAAGAAGTTACTATCGAATTAATGACACCGTAGGTTTAACCTACACCGTATTAAATGGCGATGAATCAGTCCAGATATCACCCTCAGCAAACCTGGGATTATCATTAACCAGCCTACTTGCCGAAATTGACCATGAATTCAATAAAATCACAAATATTCTTTGGCATGAAAACCCTGTTGTTGCAGAAGCCTTAGGTCTTCTCAATAAAAAAATGTCCATCATTGCAGCCCACAGCCTGCAAGACGAGGGGCAAAATATTGACTCTTACGATGACATGATGGTTAACATTAGTGGCTGCGGTATGTCTTTCGATTGTATTGAAAATCTTGCCAAAGGTACCAGATTACAGCTCTCTCTTGCCCTAAAGCCCTCGAACATTATCTTACATTTAGTCGGCCAAGTTATTGCCTGTGATCAACAGCCCACGAAACAAGAAAAGCCCTTTGCCGTAAGAGTCATCTTTGAAGAAAATAATACCGCTCAAGAAAAACTGATTCAGCATATTGTTCAAAAACAATGCGCACAAATTGGAGAAAATAATCAAAATAAACCGCAGGGATATGCCTAGGACTCTATTTCAACATCGTTCATCAATGTTTATCCCAACCCGTTTTTGTTCCTTATCCTCACCGCGGGAATGCCTTCCCTTTTTTTCCGGGTCACGTTTGGATTTTTCTGNTTTTTTATGGACAAGAGTTCTGGTACTTGGAATGGCATTAATTTTGTTTAGTCCAATTGAATCTACCATCGAGTTCACTCCCCTCTATTTTTCCTCTAATATTTTCCAGTAAAATTATGCTGCCTTAAAAAATGTATTAACAACAATTCCGAGAAAAATTAATTACGAGGCAAGCACAATACCCAAGAATGGTAGCACAACCAATTATCAACTAACCCAAGTATCCATTTGAGCACGTACTCGAACCAATGCCTGCCCATGAATTTGAGATACTCTAGATTCAGAAACACCTAAAACTTTACCTATTTCTTTCAAGTTCAACTCGTCGCCATAATAGAGCGACATCATCAATTGTTCTTTTTGTGGCAGGTTCTGAATCGCTACCGCCAATGCCTGTTTAAATCCATCATCCTCAAGTCGTGCAAATGGATCAACACCGTCATCTTCATTCTCAGAATCAAAGTCATCGAGAGAGGTCATCCGGCAGCAGGCTAATTCACTGGCAATCTCTTGATATTCTGCCAATGAAATATTGAGCTCTTCCGCTATTTCTATGGCGCTCGCAGTCCTTGCTAACCGAGCTTCTACGSATCTAATCGCATGGCCAACCTGCTTCATTTTTTGCTGGACCGAACGGGGAAGCCAATCATTTCGGCGCACTTCATCTATCATGGCACCTTTAATTCGAATACCCGCATAAGTTGCAAAACTTGCCCCTTGAGAAGCATCATAACCCTCTCTAGCCTGAATCAAACCGATCATACCCACTTGTAATAAATCATCTAACTCCACGGTAGCGGGCAGTTTGGCTACTAGGTGTAGCCCAATCTTTTTTACCAACGGCAAATAATCCTCTACTAGGTTATTCATACCCTCCCGCTGACTTTGTGCATACACAGATGCTTCATTCATCGTCAAACTTCAATTCCAAGAGTGCCATAATGAATTAATCGTTCAACAAAAAACCCTAAGCCACCTGGGCTTTGAGGAGAGCTGCTTGGGTTATCAATTGCTTTCGCTAATTTTACCAGTGCTTGTGCTGACGGACTGCGAGGATAAGTCTGAACCACAGCACTTTGCTGCTGCACCGCCTTACGTAAATATTCATCCCAGGGAATCGCCCCAAGATAACCTAAATGCACATCAAGAAAACGATCTGCGACCCGACTGACTTTGTCATAGAGCTGCCGTCCCTGACGATCGTTCTCCACCATATTAGCCAGTAACTGGAATCGTTTTACACCACACTCTCTGTTCAACACCTTAATCAAAGCATAAGCATCTGTAATTGATGTCGGCTCATCACAAATCACCACAATAATTTCTTGGCAAGCACTGGTGAATGTCAGGACACTGAGATCAATACCCGCACCAGTATCAACAATCAAAACATCCACAGGGAACGTCAATTCATTAAATGCCCGAATCAATCCCGCCTGCTGCTGCGACGTCAAGCTGGTCATACTGGAAACACCCGATGAAGCAGGGACGACACGTATGCCATTGGGCCCATCCATCAAAATTTCTTCCAGTGTCCGTTCACCTGAAATGACATGACGAATGTCATATTTAGGCTTTAATCCCAAGGCAATATCAACATTGGCCAAACCCAGATCGGCATCAAACAAAACAACCGAACGCCCTTGAGCTGCCAGGCTTACAGCCAAGTTAACGGAGACGTTGGTTTTTCCAACACCACCTTTACCACTGGTTACTGCAATGACATTAATAGAAGAAGGGGCTGCCATCTTCTGGAGCCCCTGTGCTTGATTTATCATCTAAAACCTATACAGCTATGGATCGAGTGACCCTATCATTTTTATTTTTACTATCAGCGTATTCAGCTTCCATTTCCATTAGCTCAACAGCTTTGGCAATAAGGTACTCTACACGAGCAGGAATAATATCTTCAGGAACTTTTTGGCCGATACTGACATAACCCAATTTTAAGTCATTCTTCACAACCACATCTAAGACAGCACCCAAACTGGATGACTCATCCACCTTAGTGATCATAGCTCCCGCTAAAGCTTGCTTACCAAAGACCTGAACAACCTCATTAAGAGACCCCTGCTGAGCCGTCGCTGACAACACCACATAAGCATCAATGTTATAACCCACAGATTTCAACGTAGCAAATTGTTCGTAGAGGCGCACATCTCGTTGACTCATCCCTGCGGTATCAATTAATACCAATTTTCTTGAGGATAACTGATCTAACGCAGCTTTTAATTGTGGTCCATCCGTCGCCACAATCATCGGAATACCCAGATAATTAGCAAAAGTTTCTAACTGCTCCTGACCACCGATGCGGTAACAATCTGTGGTAATCAAAGCAACCTGTTTAGTCCCATGCCGCATGACAAAACGGGCTGCAAGCTTGGCAATGGTTGTTGTCTTACCAACACCCGTAGAACCTACCAACGCAACAATACCACCCTCATTTAACATGCTATCGCCCATGACCTTCACTCGTCGAGCCAGCATACCCAGTGCTTTTGTCCAATGGGTTTCCAAATCACCCACAGCAGGCAATTTGTCGGTAATGGCACCACAAATTGCCCGGGACAAACCCAACTTGGCAAGACGATTATACAGCGCAGCTTTTACTGAAGGCCGACCCGCCATATCTTTCCACGACAATTGAGCCAACTCCGTTTCCAACATACCACGTAAATTTCCCAGCTCACGCTGGAGATCGGTAAGCGTTGGGCTTTGTTCATTTGAAACATCAGGTGTTGCTGATTGCCTGGTATCTAGCGGATGAGAAAAGTTATGTACCGAATCTTTTCTGGCCTCGGAATCCAAACTACTCTCCAAACGCTCCTCCAACGTCTTTTCGTCAAAATCCATGGCAGCAACCAACTCTACTTGGCCATTGACATTTTTGCTCGATAAAATGACAGCATCGCCGCCCATTTCAGCTCTAACCTTAGCCATGGCACCACGGCTATCCTTGTCCAGAAAACGTTTAATTTTCATTAAATCACCCTACTGCTACATTGTATTCAACTGCAACTACAGTTGTGGTTGGCCACTGCCAACCGTTGCTACCACTTTAATATTTTTGCTTGCGGGTATTTCTTCATAACCTAGAATGTAAAAATTACCCATTCTTCCCCGTAACAAACGAGACAAGAATAATCGAATATTGCTAGCAACTAGCAATACTGGACTTTTACCTTCAGCCTCAATTTTCCCTGAAGCCTCAATAACCTGTTGGATGATGCTCTCCATCAATGTTGGTTCCAGCCCACCAGCAGTTCCTTGCATAACACCTTGCAATATTTGTTCCAGCTGAGAGTCCAAGACCATCACAGCCATATCACCCTCTACACCATTGACTGTCTGGAATATTGTTCGCCCTAAAGCTATGCGYACTTGGCTCGTCAATGTGTCAGTATCCTGGCTCTTACCMCCATATTCCGCCAAAGCTTCGGCTATTGTCCTRATATCACGAATGGGAACRCCTTCTTCCAGAAGGTTCTGCATGACCTTRGTCACYTCWCCCAATCCAAGTAATTTAGGCACCARRTTYTCCACCARTTTYGGWGAWGTCTGRGCCAAYTTATCWAGYARCTGYTGYACGCCATCCTGCCCRATAAGTTCGTGRGCTTGATTCTTCAGTAATTGGCTSAGATGAGTRGCTATRACYGTGCCACAATCCACCACVGTAAAHCCCATCGCYTGAGCDTCATCCCGCTGAGAGGAATCAATCCATACGGCATCCARHCCAAAAGTAGGATCTTTGGTGGYRACACCCTCAAGBTCACCGTAAACCTGACCAGGATTRATCGCCAAATCTTTACCGGGAAAAACCTCACCCTTTCCAACAATGACATCATGGAAACTGATTCGGTATTCATTAGGCGTCAAGTCCAAATTATCGCGAATATGTACGGRSKGRATTAAAAATCCCAGSTCYTGWGWSARYTTCTTWCKMAYRCCMYKAATKCGAGWTAACAACTSMCCACCCTGATTTTTATCCACCAGAGAAATCAATCGATAACCTACYTCCAAACCTATTTCRTCTACAGCCAGTACATCGTCCCAGTTCAGGTCACGYGTTTCAGTAGMTTTTTCAACCGGCTCTGGCTCAACAGGMATCACTTCTACTTTTTGCTGCTGTAGCTGCATATAACCCAAGGCACCGAGCATCCCGGCCAATCCCAAAAATACCAAATTTGGCATGCCAGGCACTAACCCCATAATGCCAATTAATGATCCCGTCACGAATAAAACTTTAGGGTTATTAAATAACTGYGTAACYACCTCATTACCCATATCCTGGGCACCGGATACCCGGGTGACGATGATAGCTGCTGCTGTAGACAATAATAATGACGGCAATTGCGCCACTAAACCATCACCAATAGTCAATAACACATAATTATGGGCAGCCGTTGCAGCACTCAAATCATGCTGAAGTACTCCAACAGAAAAACCACCGATAATATTAATAAATAGGATCAAAATACCTGCAATGGCATCACCACGAACAAACTTACTGGCACCATCCATTGAACCATAAAAATCAGCCTCTCTAGACACGTCCTCTCGTCGCTGTAAGGCTTCATCTTGGCCGATTAGCCCAGCATTTAGGTCCGCATCAATAGCCATTTGTTTACCGGGCATAGCATCCAAAGTAAACCTGGCCGTTACTTCAGAGATTCGTCCGGCGCCCTTTGTGACAACAACAAAGTTGATAATGACCAGAATGGCAAAAACCACCAAGCCCACGGCGTAATTGCCACCAACCACGAACTCACCAAAAGCCTGAATAACTCGTCCTGCCGCATCAGTACCATGATGACCTTCCAGTAACACTACTCGAGTGGACGCCACGTTCAGAGCTAATCGCATAAGAGTCGCAATCAATAACACYGTTGGRAAAACAGAAAAATCAAGAGGTCGTGAGGCATACACTGAAGCCAGTAATACGATCATGGCCAGAGCAATATTAAAGGTAAATAACAAATCCAGAATGAACGGAGGCAATGGCATAACCATCATTACCAACATCATAAACAACAGTACAGGTGTCCCTAGTCCAGCTATAGCAGAGAAGCTAAAACCATTCATTGCAGTGGTATTATTTGAAGACTCATTCATTGCCATTCATTCCTGTATCAGGCTCTTTTTTTTCATCATCCAGCCCTCCTTCTCCACCAAAGTGACCGCTATACTCCTCAGGAATATCTAAATCACCAGGTCGAACAACATACTCACCCGCAATAGACATACGTAGCTGATAGATATAAGCCAACACTTTAGCCACCGCCAAATAAAGGTTATGAGGGATTTCATCACCGATCTCTGTGGTTGCATATAACGCACGAGCCAAGGGTGGAGCCTCAAAAATGGCTACATCATTTTCAATCGCCACACTGCGTATTTTGAACGCCACCAAGTCTCGTCCTTTGGCAACCACCATAGGTGCCGTCCCAGGAGTATCGTTATATTTCAACGCTATCGAAAAATGTGTGGGGTTAGTTATCACCACATCTGCTTTAGGCACGTCATCCATCATCCGGCGCTGAGATGCCTCTCGTTGCAACGCTCKRATTCGGCTCTTCACCTCAGGGCGGCCCTCACTTTCTTTCATTTCATCTTTGACTTCCTTGAGCGTCATTTTTAATTGCTTGGTATGATTCCAAAGCACAAATGGCACATCAAAAACAACAATAAAAATCATCGTGCAGCTAAGCGCTAACAACCCCCACATTAGTATGCTTGTAGCTTCAGCAAAGGCCTGTACTGGAGGTTGGTTACCAAGGTTTAAAAGTTTATCCAAAAAYAAATTAAATAATATAATTGTAGCTGTAAGTAACAGCAGAAATTTCAGTAATGCCTTTACCATTTCAACAAGGCCTTTTGCTGAAAAAACTCTCTTAATCCCCTTTAATGGATTCAGTTTTTCAACTTTAAACGCCATCGCTGAGGGACTAAAAGACCACCCCCCCATGACCAACGGCCCAACAAAAGAACCAATAACCATAACAAGAAAAAAAGGTGCCAATATTGTTAGTGCAGATAACATAGTGCTGACCAGGTGCACTGGAATCATGTCTTTATCAAATGCGACAGAGCGGTCAAAACTGAAATTAACTTCTACCATCGAAGCAAGGTCMGTAGCAATGGTACCCCCTAAAAACAGCAGGCCTAAAGCACCAGAAATTAATGACAACATGGTATTAAGTTCACGAGATCGGGGAACCTGGCCTTTTTTTCGCGACTCCTTTTTTCGCCGCTCCGTCGGCTGTTCTGTGCGTTCGTTCGAATCCTGATTCTCTGCCATCATGCTCTCCTATTGAAAGACCAATAAAACTTGGGAGAGGCTCGCATCAAACATATTCACAATTCTCGAAAAAACAGAGGGCATAGAAAGTGTGATAAAGACAAATCCCGCAGTAATGGTGACGGGAAAACCAACAGCAAAAATATTTAATTGAGGTGCTGCACGCGTTATAACRCCGAATGCTACGTTGACCAGTAAAATTGCCGTCAGCGCCGGCAGAACTAATAATAACGCCGTTAAAAACATTTGGCTGGCCCACAAAACGACGTTTATGCCAAAATCATTGCTCCAGCCTGAAAGYCCTATGGGTAAAAGCGTAAAGCTGTCCACAAGAACTTGAATCAATATCAAATGACCATCTATGGCCAAAAATATAAGCGTAGCCAGAATGACATAAAGTTGACTAAGTACTGGAACCTGCACACCATTTTGAGGGTCAACCGCCATGGCAAAYCCCAGGCCCATGGTCATAGATAATGTTTGGCCACCAATCACTATGGCACCAAAGACCATCTGTAAAATAAAACCCATAGCAAACCCGATCACTACCTGTTGCCCTGACARCAAYAACCCTGCTGCACTCATRGGYTCTACAGMGGGCATATYCGRTAGTGATGGCGTAATCAATGCAGTCACCAAAACAGCCAAAAGAATTCTTCCTCTAACAGGAAATGAGGATGCACTAAAAATAGGTGCCGCCAAAAACAATGCAGAAAGACGTAAAAATGGCCAATAGTAACTATGGGTCCAAGCCACTAGCTGATCTGCGGAAAACATCAAAATAATTAACCCAATAAACCTGGAATTGCAGTATATAAACGTARRGTAAATTCAGTGATAAGACGCAACATCCAGGGGCCAGAAATTAATAAGGCTAAAACCAACACCATTAATTTTGGAATAAAACTTAACGTCATTTCCTGAATTTGCGTAGCCGCCTGAAATATCCCAATCAACAAACCAATCGCAAGCGCAGACATGAGCAATGGTGCCGCTATCATCATCGTCAGAAATAAGGCCTCACGGCCAATATCCAATACGGTTTCAGGTGTCATGATCTAGCCCCTCTCGTCAGGTCACAAAACTGGCGGCAAGCGTACCGACAATCAACGACCAACCATCGATTAATACAAACAACATAAGTTTGAATGGCAGAGAAATAAGCATGGGAGACAACATCATCATACCCATGGACATCAGAACACTCGCCACCACCAAATCGATCACCAGAAATGGAATAAAAATGAGAAATCCTATTTGAAATGCTGTTTTTAACTCACTGGTCAAAAAAGAAGGCAGCAATACTTTCATCGGTATATCGTCGTCAGTCACAAAACCRTCRTATCCACCCAATTCAGCAAACATAATCAGATCAGATTCCCGCGTTTGATTTAACATGAACTCGCGAAAAGGCATTTTTGCATTGTTCAGCGCCTCGTCAAAACCGATGGTCTCCTCCATGTAGGGCTTTAGGCCTGTGTTATAGGCCTGATCTAATACCGGAGACATAATAAATAGACTCAAGAACAGAGATAACCCCAATAAAATCTGATTTGATGGAGTTTGCGCTGTCCCCAAAGCCTGCCGTAAAATAGCCAACACCACCAATATTCGAGTGAATGAAGTCATGGTAATAAGGAATGCTGGCAACAAGCTCAGAAGGGTCATCAACATTAGTATTTGTATACTGACCGAGTAAGTGCTGCCACCACTGCTCGTGGGCTCAACRGACAATAAAGGAATTGTTGCCTCAGCCCCGGCCATAGCRGGGAAAACCACAAYCAAAATTAATAGCCAGAACTTCAGCACCCTCACTTCCCCTTCCTTGCAATAAATGAAGATCCCAATAAAGAAGCAAAGTCTGTGTTTTTCTGACTAGCCTCAGACCGGTCCACTATAGGTTGATCAAAAGTATGAAGGGTTCGAATATTACCCGTAGCAACACCCACCAAGAGTTGCTGTTCACCTGCTTCTATCAATACAATTTTTTCCCTTGAGCCAACTCTTACCGARCCCAATACATGAATAGGCGCCTTTTGACCCACGGGTAACCCATTTAGCTTTTTCAATACAAAAATAAGCCCAAAAATACAACCAAAAACCACCAATAATGAGCCAAAAACCTGGAATAAATACGCCGTATTAAAAAGRCTAATACCGGCAYCCTYTYCASCMWMKWCARMMMMNGACWRWRCYWGAMWKWRNTASMAAYANAYAMMAWSNACNANCAAAATRTWSRRYNAMAATNTNRAAYAYWANTTRARCWTNTRCWWRMGNTTCYGMWRNACKWWCMNATSKNCTAWCAANCNCTNTNAANNNNANNCCAAACTGACCATCTACAACCACCACCTCACCCCGAGCTATCAACGTACCATTGACCATCAAATCAAGAGGATCATTGACTCCCCGCTCAAGTTCAACCACAGAACCCTGATTAAGACTAATCAACTGTTTGATAGGTAACTTGCTGCGACCAATTTCTACCGACAGTGTCACWGAGACATCCATCAGAGCATCTAAATTTATTTCTGCCCCCGTTGATACACCACTGCTAACCGGCGCTTCTGGTTGAAGCTCCTGAAGTGGTTCAGCTGGTTCAACAACTGCAGCATTAGCACCGCCATGCTCTTCGTCCTCGGTCTTCACCACAGRATCATCTACTGTTTCATTCATTAATTCGCTCCCAAAAAATTATGAAGAACTTGCTTAATTTTTATAAATTTCTTTAATTTTTATAGATTTTTTACCATTTAATACGCCATGCTCACCGGAATAAAATGGCTGACCATCTATACAAAGTATGACCTCCGTCGGCACTTTTAATGGCACAATAGAGCCTTCTTTCAAGTTAAGAACTTCACCGATACTCACATTCTTTGATGTATATAAACCGCTGACATCCAAATCAACGGAAAGTAATTTGTTACGAAAGTAACCCTCCCAACTCACTCCAGACTGATCTGGTTTTTGTGCCAAGATAGGGTGACCCAAACGCGATTTGAGCGGTTCGATGGATGAATAGGGAATAATCCAATCAATACTCCCTTCCCACTCAAAGACCTTGATGGCAAACGAAAACTGTAATGCCAGCTCGTTGGGGGATCCCACTTGAAGAAAGTCCGGATTACTCTCAAAAGATACCTGTTCAGTCTTCAAAGATATCTTCTCCAACCARGCTGCTTCCAGCCCGGACAAGAACTGTGTTAAGAGTAAATCATTGATTCGTCGCTCTGTAGGTGTGAGGTCTACTCGGGAAGAATTAAAGCTTGAACCACTCGAGCCACCAAAATACTGATTCACAAAAAACCAGAGTAACTCTCCAGAAAGAACGACGAAGGAAACACCATTAAGTGGTGTTACTTGTATTAGATTAATACCGGACGGTTCTGCAATAGAAACAATTGTTTCTTCCAGCTTCACCAACCGAATATCTTTTGGCTCCACCTCAACAGGAACTTTGAATAGCTCCTGAAGACTTTGTATCAAAGACAAAGAGTGCTTTTCATTAATTGTCTTTAATGCAGGCATCTGAGCCAATAGCGCTTGCTCTCTGGTACTAAAATCAAAGGGCTGGCAACTTTGGCCATCACCGCTATTATCCAGGGGCACATCACCACTGGATACACTGTCCATCAGTGCATCCAGCTCACCTTCTGATAAAATTTCTTTAGTCGACATCAATAATTACTGCAACACAAAACCAGTATAAAAYGCGTCTTCCAATTTTTGTTTCGGCTTAAGCCGAGCCGCTTTTCTAACTGCACCAATAATTTCTTTACGCAACTTTTCCTTACCATCATTAGTTTTAAGGTCATCATAACTTTGACCACCAATGAGCATAATCAAATTATTTCTAACAGCGGGGAGATTGGTTTCAATCTTGTCAATAACTTCTTGGTCATAGGACATAACCTCTAAACTTAATTGCAAATAACGAATATCCTCACCCTCACCAAAGGTCACCACAAAGTCTTTCACAAGCGCCTGGTAAATTGGTTCCTTTTCATCTTCGTCCTCTTCTTCCTCTACAACCTCCTCAACAACCTCTTCAGCACCATCGGCTGTAGATTCAGAGCTGTCTCCACCCATCATGAAAAATGCTGCGGCTCCACCAACAACCAATAGAGCAACTACAATAATAATAATTTTTTTCATTCCACCTTTTTCATTCTGCTGATCAGCTGYATCTGCTGATTCATCATCATTGCCAAGGTTCAAGTCTTTTTCTGCCTTTGCCATGTTAACTCCATAAATAGAATTGCTGGCCACCTGACCAAACGCCGAAGGTCCACCGCCATCTTCCCCATACCTTTATCAGGTAAAGCAAAAATCGTACCATTGATATTTTTCAATATATATCAAACAGTTAGATTATTTATASATTTTGACGGTCAGACTTTTGACACCCAAGAAGTGTTATACACAGGCATAGGGGATGTGATCAAGGAAAAGCGCAGAAAATTGTTCACAACTAAGAATACGTCCAAGCTCCACACCCAACTTCCTCGGGGTATGGAGTGAACCGACTTACTGAATATTAAAGAACCTCTGATTAATTCAGAGGTTCCCACAGTRCAAGGGCGTACTGCCATTTTCGACAACATGAAGTAGTTGAAAATGTGAGAAAACTGGAAATCACATTTTTAGTATTCGCACTCTGATTAATTCACGAATGAATTAATCAGAGTTTCCTTAAATATAGTAATCCACGGTAGACGTTGATGCAGAGATGCCTAACTGCCAAGAGGTTCCACCTTCACCTTCGATCTCAGCATCTAGTAAAGCATCTTCAGAAATYGCCCTGCCAGCAACCTCACCCTGCCCCTGGTGAGATTGAGAATGATCGGCAACTTCAGCGTGGGAAAGCTGTAATCCCCCCTGTTCCAATAATTCTCGAAGTCGAGGCATTGCTTGCTCAATAGCCTCCCTGGCCGCAACGTTATCAACCGCAAACATTACCTTTGTGGTRTCACCCTCTGTAGAAATTTTAATCTCTAATCGTCCCAATTCTGGCGGGCTCAGCTGGATACGTGCTTCTTGTAATCCACCCTTAACCACCATATTAATGCGCCCAACAAATTCACCATCCCAAGCTGGGTCACCCACCGAAGAGGTCATAGATAATACCGACGGGGTGGCTTTTAGCCCAGATTGAGGTTCTAAACTCGTTGTTTGTACAATTGCCGTGGAGACTAATGGTGCGGCTTGGGGCAATGCAGATTTCAATGACGCACTGTCAACACCGACCAAACGGTCTATCGCTTCGAATACGGAGGATTCTTTACCCAATAATGCCGGTGATAAATCTGCAACAACATCAGCCTCATTTAACAACCCCGGTTGCAAAAATTGTGTTCCCTGTACTCCATTGCTTACTGCCCGAAGAACTTTGGCTGACTCAGCTCCAGAACTATTCAACCCATGCATTTTGACAGCATGCTCCCCTCGGACTGCAATGCCGTCATCATCTAATGGAGGTGATCCAGGTAGCAAGCCTCCTTGGAGTTCTTTCTTAGCTAAGGAGGCATTACTTAGCAAAGAGGCCACAGTGCCAGCTACAGAAGCCGCATTAGCTTCGGTAGCTACGACATTACTCACTCCCKCTTTAATTGCTGTRGAGGTATCGAGACTTACTTGGCTAACAACAAAGACCTGATGGGCAACGGCTTTGGCAAGTTCATCCGCACTACTCACCATGGTAGGTACCGATATGACAACAGGTTCGGTTTTAGCATCAACATCTGGCAAACCTTTGCCGCCTGAGAGTAACTCTTTGCCGCTCTCTTGAGCCAAACCCTTCTCCRTTGAGGTGTTTTTTGTACCCTCCACAGACGATTCCTGGCTACTTAAGACATCACCAAAAGGCTTATTATTACTGCCAACTCCAGGCCCTTCCTGAGTTTTCGATAAATTAGTTGCGAGTCTATCCTGCCCAGAGACAGTAGGTANTGATTCAACGGTTGGTATCACAGTCACTCATCCTCTTAGTTACTACAGAGAGTCAGAGCAAGATATATGCCAGTCTTTAAAAAGAGCACAACATTTATGTAGAGACGTTAAAAAGAAACGAGAACCATTATCGAGTGAGCTCTCTATTGGTCATCCGAGCCAATGTAGATTCATCAGACTCTTTTTGTTCAATCTTTTCCCGGGCTTGAATATCCTTCTGATGCTGYTGATCAACCAGATGGTTGAGCGCAGTCTTACGACGTGATTCAGAGAGCCATTGCGTTCGTAAATCATCAATATTTTGATGTGAAGCTTGAACATCATCTGACTGCTGGTCTATCGCATGATTTAGATTGCTCAGGAATAACCGATAATCCTGTAACTGCCGTGCAGCAATACCCTGCTGACCAAGAACACCCAGCTTATCTTCATATTCTTGTTTATARGTTTTTAATTGCTCCAGCTGCGTTTGCTTTTGCTGATAGCTCTGCTGGCCCTGCTTCAATGCCTTGGCTGATTTTTGTTCAATGGTTTTTGCCACCRAAGCAACTTTTCCAATTTTTCCTACATCCATTATTACTCTTCCATAACAACGGTATTAAAAATACCAGACAAAGAAGATAACGATGCCAAACTGTCACCCATAGTAACCTTCTCTGATTCAGTTTGCTTTATAAAATCACGAATATACGGAGCGGCATAAATTGCCCGATCAATTGCCTCGTCTGTACCTTTCTGATAGGCACCAATATTGATTAAATCACGATTCTGCCGGTAAGTGGCGTAAAGGCTTTTTAGCTCCCTTGCGACTAATAGCTGTTCTGGATCCACAATATTAACCATGGATCGGCTGATGGAAGCATCAACATCAATGGCTGGAAATAATCCGGAATCTGCCACATCTCTTGATAAAATAATATGACCATCCAAAATTGCCCTGGACGCATCGGCCACAGGATCATTGTAGTCATCACCTTCAACTAACACGGTATACACTGCGGTAATCGACCCTTTTTGGTTATTGCCTGCCCGCTCCACCAGCGTCGGTAATAAAGAAAACACTGAAGGAGGATAACCCTTGGAAACCGGAGGTTCACCCACRGCYAAACCAATTTCYCKTTGYGCCTGWGCAAAGCGMGTGAGTGARTCCATCARCARYARAACATCCTTYCCCTGATCACGAAAATATTCAGCAATWGCCGTSGCACGCCAKGCRCCATGAACMCGCATTAGCGGTGAGTCATCRGCAGGGGTAGCAACCACTATTGCTTTTGCCATTCCCTGATCACCCAGAATATCTTCAACAAACTCCCGAACTTCCCTMCCYCGYTCACCGACTAGYGCSACAACAATRACATCKGCTTCCGTATGYCTTGTCATCATSCCHARCARRCTACTTTTACCYACACCACTRCCRGCAAAYAGMCCYARRCGYTGSCCTTTCCCCATGGTWGTTARTGCRTTRATRGCTCGMACACCCACATCCAGRGGYTCTTTAATGGGACTACGATGAAGAGGGTTAATAGGCTTGCCGCGAAGGGAGACATGATGAAGACATTTTAGGGCCCCTTTATCATCGATAGGTTTACCCGCACCATCAATAACCCGCCCTAATAACTGCTCATCTACAGCAACGGTACTGCTTGTCTGCATTGGGATAACTCTGGCACCCAGCTTAACTCCCTGTAGRTTGCCCTCTGGCATCAGAAATAARCTGCCGTCAGAAAAGCCGACCACTTCTGCTTCAATAGAATTACCTTCATCCGTAACAATACGGCAACGACCACCCAGTGGTACCTGGCAACCAACGGCTTCCAGCTTTATTCCCACCATCCTAACCAAAGAGCCCTCTTCCTGAAGACTGGAAGGAGACAGCYTWTTTTGCAGCTGGGCGAGATAACCAGAAATTCGGCCGCTACGTTCAGATTTAAGTTCAGCCAARGGRCGCATACTCAACTCCGRTCTCTAAACAAAGACGCCATACTAACAATCGTTTTACTGTGCATTRTTRGGTCAGAAATATAGTTAAACTGAATATTTTTRTAAGACATYCCAAATAAATTTCTACCCGGAACATAAARCCTCAAGACATAGGAGTRGGACATGGMTSTGTTAGCCTTCAAGASCATTTTCACAGTCATCAATCAAGCTGCTAAATGTCATCTCCATTTGTTTTTCAATGGATCCATCCACATAGGAYAGAGGCGTTTTTACTCGGCAACCACCCGGTAAAGAATCAGGGTCTATCACCAACTTCCAGGACTTCCCGTCTAAACTRCTTTTTGCCAATTGATGTACCATTTCYATATCTGAAGGATGCAGAGAAATTTCTATCTCTCCCTCTAGGGAGGATATGGTTGAAAGTGCTTCTTTCGCCATATCTATCACCACATCAGAATTAATCATCAATTCACGACGTATCACTTGTTTGGCAATTAGCATCGCCAAATTTGCTAATTCCTGAGTCACTAAGTGATCAAGGCTGCGATAGGGTTTAGCTATCTCATCCAGCAACTCGGTCATACGATGGACAATCTGTTCTGCTTCGGCTCGACCAGACTCCAAGCCTTCCCACTTCCCRGCCTGAAAACCTCGAGACTKRGCCAAAGCCTCAAYYTCAGCAGGGGCCATTTGYCTGGATCGAGTGATGGGTGTTTCAAAAAATGGAGCTTGCCAACGCTCAACTGACTCTGCGGAATCAGACATAATCACCACCACCACTACTGCCAAGAGATATTTCACCATCTTCTGCCAGCTTGGTAGCAATATTCAAAATTTCTTTTTGCGCTTCTTCTACTTCAGATAACTTGATCGGCCCCTTGGCCTCCAAATCCTCTTTGAGCATCTCYGCAGCACGAGATGACATGTTGTCAAAGAATTTATCTTTCACTCGYTCATCYACACCYTTGAGAGCAATAACCAGRCTRTCCACGGARATTTCACGAATCAATCKCTGCATTCCACGATTATCAACCTTCATCAAATTATCAAARACAAACATTAAATCATTAATTTTTTCACTCAAGTCACCATCGGCTTCTTTCATCGAATCCATCAACTCAGTTTCCGATGTCGAATCCATATGATTCATAATTGCCGCAGCAGTGGTCATGCCATCCACAGAAGTGTGTGGGAATTTTTGACTTTGACCCAATTGCTTTTCTAAAATCTGGTCCAATTCTTGTAATGCTGTAGGATCAATTAAGTCTAATCGGGCAATTCGGAGCATAATATCTGCACGTATTTCAGMAGGTARCAGCGACATAACTTGAGCAGCCTGATCACCTTCCAAAGACACCAGCACAATGGCAATTATTTGGGGRTGCTCTTGCTTTATCAAGCCAGCGACAGATCGAGCATCCATCCATTTCAGRGCATCCATCCCCTTGCTATTATTCCCCTTACTGCTCTGCATAACACGACTTAGCATACTTCGTGCTTTATTCTCGCCCAGGGCCTGAACCATCACCCTACGGGTAAAATCACCCGCACCAATACCGATAGAATTTACCTCAGTTACTTTTTCTGAAAACTCCTGCACCACAAAAGCRATCTGTTCATTAGACACATCAGAGAGGCCCGCCATTGCCTCTCCAACGCTCTGCACTTCCTTCGGCGCCATATGCTTCATAATAGAAGCTGCACCTTGCTCACCTACACCTAAAAGGAAAATTGCAGCCCTTTGTACGCCCGATAATTCACTTACTGCTTCAGCCATCTGCTGCCACCCAATTTTTTACTACATGAGCAACTCGTTCTGGTTCACCTTCAACCATTGTTCGAGCCATATTTAATTGTTGTTGATACACCGGGGCKCCACCAGGYAAACCCATCTGCTGCTGTTGCCCCCCCAAYGTCACCTGATCCTCGCCCATCATCATTCCTCCAGCCATAGGGTTCATTGCATACCCGGCTTGCCCTTGRGGAGGTGCTAATGGCTGGGTRCTGGGAGSGGGTGCCGARGAAGCTCGCATYAAKGGTTTAAGCACAGTWAARATAACCAAAATAATAGCGATAGCCGMAACGCCAATTTTGGCTGCTCGCCAAACCCARGCTTGYTCCATCAAYGAYGCCTCAGGCATGGGTTCCATTTCTGGTGGTGCCACAAATGATGCATTCAGGACATTAAGGCTATCACCTCGCTCTTCATTAAATCCCACTGCCTCTTTGACCAATAATGTAATTTCTGCCATTCGGGTTTCTGATAAAGGAGCCCGTTCAAGCTCTCCTTGATCATTTTCCTTCTCTATATAATCTACTACCACGGCCACAGATAGTTTTTTCAGCGTACCCGGGACTTCTCGAATATGGCTGATCGTTTTATCTAATTCATAATTTCTAACTTCTCTCTTGCTCGACCGCTCCGTTTTGGACTTCTCTTTTTCTGCACCAGGTTCATCYGATACGGTGGTCTCAACCGGAGGTTGATTGGCCAATGTACCGGGAACACCTGCACTTGTTTGTCTRCCACTGGTCAGTTCTTCTTCCAGTTGCTCACTACGAATGGTGGTCTCTGGCGCATATGTTTCACTGGTCTTTTCCACTATGGTGTAATCAACGTCTGCAACAACTTGGGCATTTACAGAGCCTATACCCAATATTGGTGTAAGAATTTCTGTAATGCGTBTGGTGTAACTATTTTCAAGCTGTTGAGTAAAACGAAACTGCTCCTTGGTATAGGCAAAATCGTCATTACTATTTTGNKRAKRMMAKMAKTTTCCCNWKGTTATCTACCACKGARACATTTTCTGCYTCYAARCCRGGAACACTGGATGCCACCAAATGTATRATTCCTGCCAATTGCCGCTCTGCCAGTGCTCGTGCTGGATACARACTCAACAAGACCGAAGCTGCNGGCTTACTCTTTTTACGCACAAAAGCAGATTGTTTGGGTAGAGCCAAATGAACACGGGCCGACCGGACGCTGTCCAAGGATGCAATAGAACGAGAGAGCTCTTGTTCCAGTGCCCTGTCATAMCGGGCTTTTTCCATAAAGCTACTGACACCTATCTCCTGATCTCTATACAAGATATCAAAGCCTGCCGAGGAGCCACTGCTCTGGGGAAGCCCCTCACTGGCTAGTTTTAGGCGCGCTTCGTGTACTTTATCCGTAGGAACACTCACCAGCCCGGTACTACCATGGAGCTTATARGGCACACCRCTACTTTCAAGGGATCGAATAATGTCTGTTGTAGCACTAGGGGAMAGTTCACCATARAGCGGGGTGAAATCTGGAGCCATCGCCCACTGCACCAAGCCCATGCTCAAAGCAATACTGGCCGCCAAGCCAAGGAGTAAACCCAGTTGCCGAGTAACCGGCTGTCTACTCAGGCTATTAAACCGGCCCAACAAGTTTTGAGAATCTTCTGCCATGTCTTTGTCTTAGCTATGTTTGTTTTAATTATGTGTTGCTGCTCTGCAATACTCGTCCGYTATTACCSTCTCTTTTGAGACGACAACATCAGGAGTGGCTATACCTGCATATTCATTACYTCYTGATAGGCACTAAGCAATTTATTTCTAACCTGGGTCATTGCTTGAAAAGACAGGTTGGCTTTTTGCARYGCCACCATCATTTCCGGMARATTTACATCCGGATCTCCGGCCTCAAARGCTGTRGCCAAGCCTTTTGCCTCATGCTGAGCCTCATTGACCTGACTAATGGAATCCTTCATTAACGCACCAAAATCTACACTCTTGGCTCCCTCGGACTCACTTCCAACACGGGTATTACTGGCTGCTGCCGTCATGACCCTCATCTGGGCTAATACTTGATTAATATCCATRCCACTCATAATTAATCTGCCTTTTTTAACACGACTATTTTTTAACTAAACTATTACTAAACTATTTTTAACTTATCTCTTTTAATCAGCTCTCGTTAATCTGGTGTTCCTCAACATCACGTTAACTAATGGCTGGTATTGCCACGCCCTGTTCTTTTAGCCTCGCCAATTTATAACGCAAAGTCCGCGGGCTAATACCCAATCGCTCGGCTGCATCCTTACGACAACCATTGACGGCACCCAGCGCATTGACTATCAGTTGTTTTTCTCGGGCCTTGAGATCACCATCTAATGGCTGCTTGCTGCTAATCTCACTGCTCTCAACCGGTGTATCCGCTCCCTGGTCAAAARCATCCTCAAAATTTAGAGATTCAACTGTCACTTCATCACCAATTGTCATGATCGCAGCCCTCTGGATACAGTTTTCCAGCTCTCTTACATTCCCCCGCCAACGATGAGYCACCAAAAACTTTTCTGCCTCTGGACTAAATCGCAATACCTTTTCTCCGGCATATTTCTGCAATAACGTTTGTGCCAGTGGGGCAATGTCTTTCGGGCGCATTCTCAATGGAGGTAAATGTATGGGGAACACATTCAGRCGATAATAAAGGTCTTCACGGAATCGCCCTGCRGCAACTTCTTCGCGCAAATTTTTGTTGGTCGTCGCTAATACCCGAACATCTAACGGAATAAGAGTGTTACCGCCAAGCCGCTCCACCTCTTTTTCCTGAAGAACTCGGAGCAACTTTGCCTGTAAGCTCAAGTCCATTTCTGAAATCTCATCCAGCAATAAGGTGCCACCCTCAGCTTGCTCAAATTTTCCAGCCCGAGCCTGATAAGCACCGGTATAAGCACCTTTTTCATAGCCAAACAACATAGATTCAAGCATCGTCTCTGGAATTGCCGCACAATTTAATGCCACAAAAGATTTTTCTGCCCGATCTGAATTTTTATGAATATAGCGGGCCATCACCTCTTTTCCCGTGCCCGATTCACCACTAATCAAAACCGTCGCATTCGTTGCAGAAACCCTCCGAGCCAATTCACACAATTGAATTGTTTTTGGGTCTTCAGCAATCATGCCTATATCACTGACGTTATTATTTGGACCAAGRCGACTRACCATTTCCAGCAGTACTTCTGCCTCRAAAGGTTTTAATAAATAATCAGTAGCACCTTCACGCATAGCCTTTACAGCATTTTCTATGCTGCCGTGAGCCGTCACTAACACAAAGGGTAATTCATTTCTTATGGCCTTCACTTCACGAAGCAGCGTATGCCCATCCATTTCATCCATTTGTACATCACTGATAACAAGATCAACCTGTTCTGTTTCCAGCTGTTTTAATGCCTCAATACCATTGCAAGCGGCAACGGTTTGATAGCCGCCATACTCGATGGTGTCGCATAAAGCTTCCCGGAGTGTTTCATCATCTTCAACCACCAACACTCGAATCGGATTATTCATTTATTACACTCCTATTATTATTTTATGGCTGCTTGGCAATAGGTAAGTTAATCAAAAACTCCGCACCACCCTCAGGTCTGTTTTGTACGGAAATCTCACCGCCATGATTACTAATTGTCATGGCAACCACCGCCAGCCCAAGCCCCGTCCCTTGAACTCGAGTAGTAAAAAACGGATCAAAAATTCGATCAATAATATCTTCACTAATACCGGGGCCATTATCCCGAACCCTGAGCTGTAGCCATTGACTATTCAACGCCCCCGCCCAGATCTCCAGTACCACAGAACCCTTTGCAGCTTCTAAAGCGTTCATGGCCAAATTACTCAGCGCACCCGTTAATTCATCGTGATCGCCCACCAGCGACAAAGTGTTATCTACATCGGTAATAATGAGGCTTGATTGACTTTTTTCCAGCTGGGGTAAAACCGTTGCTTCAAAATTCTTTAGTACATCTTTTAAATGAATAACCTCTGTGGCAGGCGCTCCACCTCTAACAAAGCTGAGCATACTATCCACCAACTTGCCCATATGATTCAGACGTTCACTCACCTTGGCCGAAATTTTCTTACGCTGATCTGCGACYAAATCCTGGCGGCCCAGYTGGGAGAGGTATAGCGTGGTTGAACTGAGAGGCGTTCGAATTTGGTGTGCTAAACGTGCGGCCATTTCACCCAACGCTGTCAGTCGCTTTTTACGACCTAATTGTTCTTGCAGCTGGTGAATTTCTGAGACATCAGTAATTAGCACGACAGTATCGCCCGTATGGCCTAAGTGGCGGCTAACCACTGAAATACATTTACCATTGATCAGTTGTATTTCTCTGGTTTTCTGAATKCCTTGACGGCGAACCTCATCATCACTAGCAACACGTGCCAGTACATCACCCCAGTGTTGAGTGATTAAAGGCTCGCCCAAAAGCTCTAATGCCTCAGGGTTAGCATCACGTATCACTTGTTTAGAATTTACAATAAGAACGCCGCCCGGGAGAACGGAAAGAAGAGAGGAAAGTCTGTGTGCCAACCGCTCCTTCTCCGCCAACTCTCGGAGTCTGGCAGATCTGGCCGCGGCCAATTCATTGGTTAACCCAGAAACTTTAGATTCAAGTTCTCGGTAAGAGGTATCAAGCTCATGAGAAACCCGGTTAAAAACCTCAAATGCCTGCTCTAACTGACTGGCTGACAGGGGCGCCGCTTGGCTCATATATATTCTCTCTATAACTATTCCGACGAGTTTCGGTTAGCTTATTGGAGAAAATGCAAATACCATGCCTAAATTAAAAGTACTTTAAAAACAATGGACTAAAATAACCTATAAAATAATAAGTCAAAAACCCGTCATTTCTTCTGGGCGACTTATTTCAAACTTACGCATTTTTTCTACCAGTGTCGTACGTTGAAGGTTCAATAATTTTGCGGCCCGGGCAACCACCCAGTCTTCCTGCTCGAGCGCCTGAGTCATAAAGCTGCATTCAATATCAGCCAAATGGTTTTTTAAATCTATACCTGCCTGCGGCAATAACACCATCCCCGAAGACAAACTATGCTCTTGTGGGCTTGGCTCCAAAGGCCCTTCAAGTTGTTCTGCAATCCAATCTTGATTTGGACGAAACTTATCCGGTAAATCCGACCATTTAATACGTTGCCGGGGAAAYAAAATAGCCAGCCGTTCAATGAGATTGAATAGCTCACGAACATTTCCTGGCCAGTAATACTTGACTAAGGATGCCATAGCACAATCATCAAGYGTCACTGACCCCTGTTTATTTCTCTCCATACGATTAACGAATTCCTTTATCAACAAAGGAATATCTTCTATACGATYTCGRAGTGGCGGCARCTCTATGGGAAATACGTTTAACCGGTAAAAYAGGTCCATTCTGAAYTTACCTTCTGCCACCAGTTGCTCCAAATTCTGGTGAGTTGCAGCAATGATCCGTACRTCRGCWGTCAGRGTCTTATTACTACCCACGCGTTCAAAGGTTTTCTCCTGTAATACACGGAGTAATTTAACCTGCATATTCATTGGCATGTCGCCAATTTCATCGAGAAATAAGGTGCCACCATCTGCAATTTCAAATCGGCCTTGCCGTGCACTAATGGCTCCCGTAAAGGCACCTTTTTCATGACCAAATAATTCTGATTCTAGTAGTTCGGGGGGAATTGCACCGCAGTTTACCGGTACAAATAGGCGTTCTCTTCGATTAGAAAAATCATGGAGATTCTTCGCCACAACTTCCTTTCCCGTTCCTGATTCACCGAGAATCAAGACCGAAGCTTCCGTACCTGCTACCTGTTTAATCAACTCTCGGACRTAATTAATATTCCGACTGATACCCACCAGACTGCGAAACAACCGTATGGATTGYCCAGCTTTAGTRTTTTTTYGTAAATTTGATAGAAGGTCTGCTTCATGCAAAATCCCAAGAAGGTCTTTATAACTAATAGGAAAATTTAATGTACCTGTCACTCGACTATTAAGTGGTGCCGGTAAAGGTCGGTAGTCACCTTTACCCTTTAATAAATAACAAGGATAATCCTGATTCGTGTCTTTCAGCACACCCGTTATACTTTCTATTAATTCAAGGTCTGGTGTGTCTTTAACCAATATCGCAACAATATTATTTTCACTGGAACACAGGTTATTTAAGCCTGAAATATCAGTAATCACATGAGTATCGTATTCAAGAAATGCTATAAGAGAGGCGGTATTATTGGCACTGTCAATATCAGAATCTACGATGACAACCTGCTTTCCCTGCTCTGACATTCAGTCTTTTCCCCAATGTGATAGCAGCAAATAAAGCCACCGATCTTTGCCAAAATGAATAGGTTTTAACCATTAAAGGCACCTAATCAATACAACTTATGGACTCACGATCATSATGAACGGAGATACGTCATTCTCAGGCTAGCATCAGGYAATGTCAACATTCTGACGCTTTTTATGAAAACTTTTTACTTGYACAAAAAAYCAACAAAATAATGACTAATCTTTTGTTTTATAGGGGTTTTAAAGGCTATYTCACGGTAAAAATGACGAAAAATWAGTTTRTMCAGCAAGANTTTTATAGGGTCACAAAGACCTAAATAGTGAATCCAAGCAAGGCCCACCAAGAACGTTATGGYGCACTRCTAAGGGCATCCAGATGAAACAGATTGTRCTGTTTTTTNGTGTTCAAGAAAAAATTATAGAAAAGTTACGTTGAGRGRGCATGACTGCTGGGTTGAGCATTATTTACTGCTATCTGGTAACCGCTCTTAAGGATGAAATTTTCGTCAGCTAAATTATTAGCTCAGGAGCGATCAATTTCAATTGCTTTATAATTTCCTACTGCACTTAGATTGCGAGAATATTCAATCCCCTGCGCCATAACCACTTCTCTGGCTGTTTTTAATTTGGCCATTAACTCTTCATTGAGATGTAGCAATGCCGCAATAGCCTCTGCGATCAAAACCGAATCAGCAATCGATGTAGACTCTGCAAAGCACGTCGACAAATCATCTCTACGCTCTAGCTCCAGCTCAGTGACATTTTCCCATTCACCCTTATCCGCATGAACTAACATTTGTTTAGTCAGTGTGAGGACATTGGCCAAGCGACGACACTGCCGGGCCTGATCAGAAAGAGGCTGTTCCTGATCTGATACAACTTGTTCCTGCACTGCTGCCAACATAATTACACCTTTCTCATATCAGTGGGAATAGAGTCCCAACCGGCTTTGATTTCTCTTAACAAAGAGCTTACTTCATCCAATAACGTTGGATCAGATGCCGCACTAGCTTCAACCAAACGTCGTTCCATATAGTCATACARWGAACCAAGRTTYGCYGCRATTTCTCCCCCAGCCTCATAGTCCAAACTGGCACGCATACCGTCTATTATCGCAATAGCACTTCCCAATAATTCACCTTTAYSTRMAAYWNCYTWACGAGAAATCGCACCTTTAGCTGAAGCAATGCGATCTAAAGCACCATTCAACAACATGGCAATCATCTGATGTGGTGTTGCATCCGTCATACCACTTTGAACGCCAACAGACTTATATTGATTGAGTGCGAACATCTGATTCATTACTAACCTCTTAAATTCTAATTTYTATTCAGTAAAGACCCGGCTTYAGGCAAAGAGGCCAATTGCTGAGTTAAAAAATCACCYGTKGATTGCAACTGTGCCAAYAGGCTATCCAGAGCATTAAACTGMGCACGATATCGCGCCTCTAATGCTWCCATTCTAAAATCTAAYCTTTCTCGACKATCTTCAATATCTTCTATACGATCCTGAATACCATCAGTTCTGGAATCCAAAGCACCATCAGCTTTTAGGAAATTTGTGATTAATGCATCTAACTGATGAGCAATCCCRCGAGAAAARTCTACTGTTCCTCGATCACCSGTTACCCCACCCTGAATTAATAACTTTAAACCYTCAGCATCACTGCCCACTGCACCGGCCAAAAATTGRCCCGAGCCTAAAGCGGYTACGCCACCAATWGTGCCGGTCACATCCAAACCATTGGTACCAGCAATAACTGACAGCCCTAATTCTGAGGATGTATTAGCATCAACAGTRAGAACTTCGACATKRGARCCGGAGCCATAACGGTCTGAAGTTATTTCAAAGTGGTCGRTGTTAAACGTCACTGTTACCGTCGCACCRCCACCTGATAGTGCCGTGTCTCCATTGATTCTGGMTTGCAGCTCTGCAGCCAAATCAGCACCACTGGTATAATTACCYTGGGTTAATGTAATGCTATTACTGGTGATGCCATCTACTTTAATRCTGAAGCTATCGTTATCGTCATCAATATCAAGTGGAAATGCTGCCACAGCACCTATCAACTGCCCCTTAGTTGCTATTTGGGTAATATTAATGGCATGGTTTGTCACTGCCGTCTGATCAGAGGAAGAAACAAAATCAATATTGTCATCTGAAGGGAAACCCACTGCTGCAAACATTCCAACAATTTCATCAAAATTACTTGCCAAAACAGYATCTARATCRCCAGAACTAACATTTAAAGTCCCATCAACCTGAGTAGTGATGCCTATTTCACTGAGGCTACTAAAAGTGGTTTCACCAAAACCATCTACAGCATTGGTAAGTACTTGACGRAGCTGRCTGGTGATAGATCGAGCRGAAAAATCRCCCTGCAATRCACCGGCTYGYCCTGTATCACTGTTATAGGATGTCARATTATTTACGGTCTCTATAAAACTGTTATAGGCACCCACAAAATCAGTAATGGCTTCTTTAACGCTCGCCTGATCTTCRGCAATACTCAAACTAATGGGTGTTGCTCCCGTTACATTTTTAAGGGTCAARTCAACGCCATCAATGACATCATTAACAGTGTTTTCACTACTRTTGATAGTTAAACCATTAATGGARAAAATGGCATCCTGWGCCRCTACAGTTTGACTCAGGTTTGTTGCACCGCTGTTAAATGCCAGAGAAGAAAGYCCTGAATTGTTTAAGTCGTCACCATCACCMGAATCATCGACACTGATTTCTAGACTGTTTTCTTCGCCTGTAGATGCTGAGTTCAATAATAATCGGTAACCGGTACCATCRTTGATGATHGCGGCTGAYACACCAATATCGGCATCATTAATTGCATCACGCAATCCTTCCARAGTGTTATTGGTACTATCGATGGTAATGGTGGCAACCCCTTTTTCGGGATTGACGGAAAAACTATTGTAGCTCTCAGGACCAGGATCAGGAGAGGTGTAATCTGTCGAACCGAACCGGATGGTTATCGTGCCGGTACCAACAGTATCGGACACCGAACTGTAACTACCACTTGCGAGTGAATGGGATTTTGCCAGTTGAGTAACAGCCARRTCATAGTTAGCGGTAGCTGCATCAGCACCAGCTGARATATTGACGATATCTTCRTCRCTGGARCTGGCCAACCGCTGACTAAATGTACCTAAAGTACTGAGTTKGGCAAGACTGGACTGAAATGATGMCAGCGCACCTTTGTACAAACCAAAKGCAGAAAGYTCTGCCGTTAAAGATATCTCCTGCCGAGTTAAGCGAGATTCAGTCGGTGTACGCTCTGCTGCGACTAGCCCTGTAATTAAGCTCTCGAGATCGAGACCAGAACCTATTCCTGCTACTGGAAATGCCATTCAATGCACCTAACTCAAAAATCTTAAATAAACTATTGATCAACCTAGCGTATTAGAAAATGCAAAGGGGATGCCAACTTTTGCAGTTAATGMAAATAAGATGTTACCCYTCACCATTCATTAACAATCCTTTAACCGGATCTGGAGCATTTTCGGCAATATGGCGAGCCATCGCGACAATCTCCTCCGAGGGTATTTGACGAATAATCTCTTTAGTTTCAGTGTCTATCACGGTGACAATAGTATCGCCTGTCTGTTTATCAACCTGAAACTGTAAATCCCGWGAGACATTCTGAACATACTCAGTTATATCAATAACAGCCTGAACCACATCTTCAGCATCTACCTTTTGTGTTACCTCTTGTGGTGAAACCTTGCCACTTTCGGACACTTCTTGCCGCTCARCGACCGCCGCATTTACTTTAGYGGGWTCAACCGTTGCTGTTACATTGGAAACAAGAGACAACTGTGTATCTATTACGGTTAAATCGGACATTTCGTTACCCCTCTTCTATATGATTTAAGCATCAGAGCGTTACTCGGGGTAGGCTTCTAACCTGAGTAACACTCCTTGCCAAACTATCTACGTCTTAGATTACTGAAGRAGTGCTAGAACATTTTGAGGCAACGAATTAGCCTGGGCTAACATCGCTGTACCYGCCTGTTGCARAATCTGAGCACGACTCAARTTTGCTGTTTCAGCAGCAAAGTCGGTATCAACAATACGTGAACGAGATGCTGACAAGTTTTCAGCCGTTGTCTGAACACTTCTTACCACTGATTCAAACCGGTTTTGAACCGCACCCAATGTTGCACGAGCGGAGTTAATCTCKGTCAACGAGCTGTCTATTAAAGCAATRGCAGATTGWGCRCCRGCRAAGTTAGAYACWGTCAARGTATCAATACCCGTMGCWGTAGTCACTGTASCAAARGTMGCRTTAACAAAACCCGCYTCAGTTGCATCRTTTGTTGTWCCAGCAATTRTAAAGGMTGCCGCACTGTTCAGCGTCAGCTGACCGGTAGCACCATCATAAGATGCGCCAACRCCAGTTGWCTGCGAAACRTTGTTAATSGCATTAACCAATTGCCCTGCACGCTCWGCRGCACTRCCAGCACCAGCAATYGCACCAATATCGGTACCATTAATGGTCACMCCGCCAGCAGCAATAGCTGTAGCAAAACCGGTAAGACCAGAAGCGGCTACAGAAAGACCAGCCGTGGTATTGGTTGCAACAGAACCCAATGCAGCGGTATTKGCATCAGTTGTRGATGCAATRGTRATAGTGTCACCAGCATTTGCRCCTACTTGGAATACTGCASCAGTAARGCTGCCATCCAACAATTTAACACCGTTAAATGCAGTTGAGTCCGCAACACGGTCAATTTCATTCAGCAGCTGAGTTACCTCAGTTTGCAGTGCATCCCGRTCACTCTGAGAGTTCGTTGCATTGGAAGACTGTACSGCCAACTCACGAATACGTTGCAAGTTATTAGTAACCTCTGCAAGTGCACCCTCAGCAGTTTGAGCCAGCGACACACCATCATTTGCGTTACGTGCYGCTTGATTCAAACCRCGAATCTGGGMAGTAAAACGCTCAGAAATAGCAAGTCCAGCCGCATCATCTTTGGCACTGTTAATACGCAGGCCTGACGATAAACGTTGGAGTGATGTATTCAACGAATTCTGGGATACATTCAGATTACGCTGTGCGGTGAGAGAAGCGATATTGGTATTAATGACCTGTGGCATAAGATTATTCCTTTTTACCTTGTCGCTTTAACCTTCATGAACCAAATTTAGCGACATTATTTTTTAGTTAGAATCACACATCGACTGTGCTTCCCACTGCCGACATCTTATTTATCGACCACAATTGTAAAAACTTTAGAAAAAGTTGAGGTTTTTTTTACAAGATTATGATTTACAATAAAAAAGTGTGAACCAATTAACACTTTTCAAGGTAAAATTTGACCTTCATCACAAAATTTAAGGGGATGAGGCCCCTGCATAACGTAACGAGCGAAGCCAAGACGAGGTAAAAAAGTAGGGTTTAYTGTAGTAAATAAACAGTTTATGTCTGTTTTCACCAAAAGCAGGCGCTTTAAGTGACAAGGTATTGGCGAGRTCTTGRGATAAAAATACTGATTACCTTATATTACCGCACMTCACAACTCTTCYTACTAGCCAAATACTGCCAAATTAAGGCGTTTTGATGCACATGAGATACATAACAAAGAAATACACTAAAGATTTTGAATCAAGAGATGAGAAGTAAATATAGTTGCAGAATATTTGCTATTGACGGCTAAAAACACACTTACAGATAATTAAACAACGACAATCCCTGTACTTTAACATAGGTTTGCTGAGCTGCTTGCAAGGCTGTTAACTGAAGATTAAGGCGACTAATTGCTTCTGCAAAATCCAAGTCCTGGATATTTGACAGTGTGTCTTGAAGTTGCAGTGTGAAACTTTCATTTATATTGAGCTGATTTTCCACATGATTCATTCTAACGCCTACTTCAGCGCGAATTCCCAACACATGGCCCAGTGCTTGATCAAGATTGTTGAGCCCCTGCGCCATGCCATTGTTAACCACGGCTGTAGCCGCTGAGGATGAACCTGAATTTTTAAGGTCATCGATAATCAATTGTAAGCTGGTAAAGACATCTTGCTTAATGGATGGAGTCACATCAAAACTGTCACCATCTGCTGGCACACCATCAAACTGTAGAGAGACTCCTGGAAATATAATGGTATCGCCTGGCACATAGGTACCGCCGGCAATAACTGCAGGTGAAGAGTCCATCACCTGATAGGTTATGGGATCACTCGGTGTAGCCTGCGTAAAACTAACCACATAATTATCAGGCACAAAACTGCCATTGATAGAAGTAGCACCAACAACCGCCGCACCTGTATTGGCAGTATTTGGTTCAACATCAAAGGTGCCGTTACCTGAAGGGACTGACATAAACACATCAAAACCAGAATCCCGCACACTTACCTGAGAACTACTACCTAGCTGTAAAAATCTCTGACCATCATCGCCATTATAGGAAAAGTTATTACCTTGGCGAGCAAAGGGTTCGGTATCAGACTGATACCCTGCAAAAATATACTCACCACTGGCATCACGGGTATTAGCCAGTGATTGCAGTTCGTCTAAACGAGTTTCAATTTCTGTGGCAATTGTGTTTCGTGTTTCCGGCCCCTGAGTCGCATTATTTGCCTGAACAACCAGTTCACGCACACGCTGCAACACATTACCCACAGAAGCCAGAACTGACTCTTCTAATGCCAGCTGTCCTTCTGCAAGGCTACCATTGCGTTTGTATTGATCCACTAACGCTAGATCTTCCGTAATATCCAAAATCTGCACTGCAGCCACGGGATCATCAGAAGGATTCAGTATTCTCTTCCCCGTTGCTAACTGCTGCTGGGTTTGATTCAACTTTGCTTGCTGATCCAAGATCGCGGAGATTCCCTGCTGAAAAATTTGAACACTGGATAAACGCATAATCTACTTTCCTGAAATTCTTTTACTTAAAGCGCTATAAGCTCTAAGTGTCAACACGCAAACAACTCTCATCAATCTAACGTCGAGTTGCATTTAGCAACACCTGAAACATCTCATTAGCCACAGCAATTACCTGCGCAGCAGCCTGATAGGCCTGCTGATACCGGATTAAATTTGCTGCCTCTTCATCTAAATTGACACCTGAAACACTATCTCGAGCAGAAACAGACTGATTCAGTAAAACCTGCTCCGTATTGGCACCAGCTTGTGCCTGTCGGGTTTTTACTGCTACACCTGCCACTAAACCGCCATAGGCATCTTGATAACTTGCAGTACCACCATGTAACAAATTAGTCGTCTGTAATCCAGCTAATGCCAAGGCATTACGGTTATCACCACTGCCATTCAGGTTGTTCTCTATGATTAACTCATCACCCACTTGAGGATCACCACTAAGAGTAAATTCAAAACCACCTAAAGAGAATGACTTACCATTACTCTCACTTGTTGGGTCATAAGCTAATGGGCCACCAGCAATTCCTGTTACATCAAATCCGGGAATCCCAGCACCAAGAGCATCAGGATTGAACGTCAGAGTTACTTGGGACGCCAATGGTAATGCCGAGGCATCATTGACCGTTAGATCATCAATACTTGCCGAGCCAATATTCGTTAAGATCTCTTGTGAACGCAGTGGTGATGCGCCAGCAAAGTCCTCTGCTCGATTCAATACCACCTCAAACAACGTGGCACCCTGACGCGTTGGCTGGATTAAAAAAGTATCTCCATTCACGGGGGCACCGGCAACACTCACCGTTAGGCCGTCCACAGAGAAAGGTCCCGCACTAGTTTGAGAGACCTTGGTAGAAAGATTGGTTAAGGTCCACTGCCCACTGTCGTAACGTAAATTGTAATCATCGCCAGTTAAAGCTGTAGCATCACTAATAGCGACGCTCATTGAAGACAAACCAGAATTATTTGGGTTAGCGGTATAAGTTGCACTAAGAGGACGAAAGAAGTCACCCCCGGGCTGACCATCGAGATCTACCCCAAGTTGATGCTGTTCATTAAAGGTTGCCGCAAGCCCCATGGCAACGAGACCCAACTGATTTCGAGCTGGATCTAATACCTGTTCACGGAAATCCAAAACAGCACCCAACTCACCACCATTAAGAAAACGACCCAGATCCGTCACACTACCTGAAAGGCCAGCAATACCCACAAGGGTTTGCGTACCATCATAAGGGTTATCGAACGCCTGCAACTGTTGCGCCGAGAAGCCCACAACTAATGCCTGGCCATTTCCCACCATGACATTAATTGAACCATCTGACTGAGCAACAGTGGTCACGCCAATTTTTTCTGACAACTGTGTAATTAATTGATCACGACTATCGAGTAAATCATTGGGTGGCGCACCACCACTGGCAGCGGTAGCCCTGACAACCTGCTCGTTCAACTCAGCAATACTACGGGCCAGAGAATTAATATCACTCACTGACGTCTCAATCCGTGCGTTAAGCTCACTTTCGAGACTACGAAAGTTACTGTCGAGATAATGAAACCGATCGGCCAAAACTTCAGCCTCACCCAGCAACACCTGACGTTCTGGCAAAGAGCCTGGGTTATTAGCAACATCCTGCAATGCACCAAAGAAGCTTTCCAATGTTGGCGAAAGCCCCACATCAGGGTCAGCTAACAAACTATCCAACCGAGATGAGAGTTCAGAAAAAGCCTGGAAACCATTTTGCGAGGTAGTCCGACTCCGAACTTCAGATGTCAGAAATTGATCATAAATGCGCTCAATGGATGCCGCATTTACACCTGAACCAATATAACTGCCCCCGCTCAACTGGGGGATTAGAGTCTCGAAATTGACCCGTTGGCGGCTATAACCTTCGGTATTCACGTTGGCAATATTGTGGCCAGTGGTGGTTATTGCCCGCTGAAGAGAAAGCAATGCCGATGTACCTACATTTAGAATATCTGCCACAATTCTTTACCCATTTTCCTTGTCTGCACATCTACCGCTATTAACTAGATAGCGGCAGCTCTTGAGAATTCTTTAGTTCATTAATAACCGAACTGTAATTACCCCGACCTATAATACTTAAAATTTTGTCCGCATACTGAGGGTCCGTYGCATAACCAGCATCYTGTAATTCAAYCAAAAACTCCTTGCTGTCCGTCGYTTTATTCAAGGCCTGCTGATAACGGGGGTTATCTTTCAGAAAATCTACRTAGTCATTAAATGCRCCWGCCAAAGAGTCATAAGCACGGAARGARGCTTTCTCTAAAACRGCCAAGCCATCACGRAACTCAACCGTACTTACCGTGGCAGCCTTACCRCCCCAACGATCATCMGCCTTAATACCGAACAAGTTAAAACTACTACCCTGTTCAGTCTGGATCACTTTTTTACCCCAGCCCGTTTCCAGTGCAGATTGAGCAACCAGCACCGCAGGGTCTAACCCTAATTGCTTGGCTGCGCCCACCGCATAATCCCAGACRTTACGGATAAACTCTTCAGGCGAAGCGGGCAACCAATCAGACTTACTATGCTCTACAGCATTTGKRCGGGAYAAACCTGCACCATTACCACTCCGCGCWGCACCAACCGAATCATTAAATGYCTCATACAACCCTAACACCTGACGTTTAACTTCTACGGATGTACGAGTTAACGAAACTAATGGCTGAATATTCTCRGTTTCGCCAACTAAAGCTGGCGACTCACTATCAGAGTCCTTACCACCTAATTGCGTCRCCAACGWATTAGCTAAACCGATACCGCCACGCTGTGAAATATCMAGAGATATCTGCTGATCAAACATCTGTTGGTACATATCAAGCTGACTACTATCGAACAAACCACCTTCAATAGTCGCATCACGCATCGACTTCAACATCATCTGTACAAATAGAGATTCAAATTGTGATGCAACTTCATCCAAAGCTTCCGTAGGGCTATTTCGTGCATCTGCCCGCAATGCAGATAAAGCATGAAAGTCTGTATAAGAAGCTGTCGCACCAACATTCATTATCTATATTCCGCCTGGGTTAGATCACRATAAGCTKGGCATGCAGYGCACCCACRCGCTCTAACGCTTCAAGTATTGCCACKAGATCRCCAGGTGCYGCCCCCACCTTATTCACCGCAGTGACCAAATCACTTAGAGTCACACCGGCATCCAGAAGGAACATACGGCTTTCCTCTTCCTCAATAACTACATCCGAGTTTGGTGTTACTACTGTTTCACCACGACGAGCAAATGGTGCCGGCTGGCTAACCTCAAAGTTTTCGGAAATACTCACCGTCAAACTACCGTGAGCTACCGCTGCTGGATCCAAGCGTACCTGACTGCCAATAACAATGGTTCCAGTACGTGAATTAATAATGACCCTGGCCGGAGCCAARGCAGRATTCACTAATAAGTTTTCMACCACAGACACAAATGCAACTTTTTCAGCCGGATCTATGGGTGAGCGTATTTCAACAGAACCGCCATCCAGGGGCTTGGCAATACCTGGGCCCAGRTTATCGTTGATACTATTCGCTACCCGTAGTGCTGTTGTNAAATCAGGCCTATGCAAATTCATCACCAACGTAGGGTCATGACTAAAGGGACTGGGCACCTCTCTCTCCACCGTAGCACCGTTAGGAATACGCCCAGCACTAGGGATGTTCACCGTAACACTAGATCCATCAGCACCATCAGCACCAAAACCACTGACAATCAAATTACCTTGAGCCAAAGCATAAGTCTGACCATCGGCACCTTTTAAGGGCGTCATTAGTAATGCRCCACCCCGTAAACTCTTGGCATTACCTATAGAAGAAACCGTAATATCAATAGTTTGACCAAGCTTGGAAAAAGCGGGAAGATCCGCATGAACCATAACCGCAGCCACATTCTTTAATTGAGGATTTATATTGGAAGGAACAACCACCMCAAGCTTTGCCAACATGCTTTTTAARCTCTGAACTGTAAATGGAGTCTGAGTAGTCTGGTCACCTGATCCGTCGAGCCCCACAACCAGGCCATAGCCCACAAGCTGGTTACTGCGAACACCCTTAATAGAAGCAATATCCTTAATTCGTTCTGCCAGAGCAAYCTGCCCCATCAGTACAGTGCTGACAACTAGCAGAGCAGAAAGACCCAACCTGATACTGCGGGAAAAACTTTTCATAATGACTCTTAACCCTTTGATATCAACGCCCAAAACTTTAACCAAATAACCGTACATAAAAACAACCGTTCTCTATTAAAAAGGCCATAAGGGGCTCATAAAGAACCGAGACAGCCAGCCCACCATATTCACCTCTGCCGGAGCACCTGTGCCACCATAAGAGATACGAGCATCCGCTATTTTGGTCGAAAGAATGGTGTTATTTGTACCAATGTCCTCGGGGCGAATAATTCCTCGCAGACGAATGTATTCATTGCCCTGATTAATATGTATCCACTTCTCACCCTGGATATACAAATTGCCCCCCGGTAACACTCGAGCCACCGTGACGGCAATRCTRCCCTGAAGACTGTTGCTTTGATTGCTCTCRCTTTCACCCTCAAAAGCACTGGTAGATGACAAATCAAAACCCAGRTCCAGATCAGTACCTATGCCATCAGCTCCAGCAGCAAAAAGAGGGTTCGTAATAAGATTAGAATTACTTTTATCTAGCGAGGTATCACTACTCTTGGCCGCATTCGTGGCTTCTGCCAAAACAACTGTCACGATGTCACCTACCTGGCGAGCYTTAACATCTTCAAACAGACTCAGGTTTCGACTGGTTTGATAGATAGAACCAGAAGGTATGGCATTCGGATCAACAGGCTCTGGTGCAAACTCAATAGGCGCATAATCCGGATCACTCTCTTTTGGTAGAGTATTGCAACCCGCAAGAAACATCAGTGCTGCTAAAATGATCGAAAACCTTAGTACTTGTTTCATTTTTCCCACCAAGACATTAGTTATCTTAGATATTATTCGCTACATATTGCAGCATCTGATCTGTGGTTGAGATCGCCTTGGAATTCATTTCATAAGCTCGCTGGGTCTCTATCATATTGACCAGCTCTTCCACCACATTCACATTAGAACTTTCGACATAACCCTGAATCAGAGAACCCAAACCATTGAGCCCCGGATTACCCGTTTGCGGTGACCCACTGGCATTGGATTCTAAAAACAGGTTTTCACCRATAGCCTGAAGACCGGCTGGATTGACAAAGTCTGCCAACTGCACYGTTCCTACTTGTGATATCGAAGATGAATTTGGCTGCCTAACTGACACCGTGCCATCAGTGCCAATAGTCACTGACAAGGCATTTTCAGGTAGCGTAATAGAAGGCTGCAACACATAACCTCCGGAAGTAACCATTTGCCCCTGGTCATCCATCTGGAAAGAACCATCACGGGTATAAGCCTCTGTACCATCTGGCATCAGAATTTGAAAAAACCCTCGTCCTTGAATAGCCATATCCAACAGGTTGTCTGTCTGAACTAAACTTCCCTGAGTGAACAGCTTTTCAGTTGCTACTATGCGCACGCCGGTACCAATCTGTAAYCCYGAAGGTAATTGCGTATCCTGTGAAGACTTGGCGCCTACTTGACGGACATTCTGATACAGCAGGTCTTCAAAAATTGCTCTGCTGCGCTTGTAACCTGTGGTAGCCGAGTTAGCTAGATTGTTGGCAATGTTAGCCATCCTAGTCTGTTGTGCATCTAACCCAGTTTTAGCGATCCATAGTGCCTGGTTCATTTCTTAGTACCTCAATTCATACTCATTAGCTTTGCTGATGAACTATCAAGCTGCTCAGCGGTTTTCATCATTTTTACGTGGACTTCAAACTGCCGAGCCAACTCAATCATTCTTACCATCGCTTCTGTTGGGTTCACATTACTTGACTCCAGCGATCCCGAAACCARGCTRACAGCAGCATCAGGTAATGCCACCTCACCATCTGCCATCTGAACCAAACCTTGGTTATTTTTGGCCAACATCCCAGTATCAGGATCAACTAACTTAATCCTGTCCACTATAACTAACGTATTAGGATYTTCGCCCAATGGCACAATAGATATAGTGCCATCTGACCCAATGGTAATATTGGCATACGGCGGTATAGCAACAGGGCCGGCATTACCTAAAACTACCTGTCCAGCTCCATTTCGCAACTGACCAAGATCATTAACACGAAGATCCCCTCGACGACTATATGCTTCCGAACCATCAGGCGCTTCAATGGCCATCCAACCAGAACCGTTGATAGCAATATCCAAACCCCGCCCAGTGCTTTGAATCATCCCTTCCCTAAAATCAACGCCTCTCCCTTTCATGCTGGCAAAAGCACGRCTGGTATGCCCCTCACCCGAAAGATACGCACTTTGAGCGGTCACCAAATCAGCGCGAAACCCTGTTGTCGAGGCATTCGCCAAATTATGGGTATTGACTGCCTGGGCAAGCATGGCTTCCCTTGCTCCAGATGCCGCTATATAAAGAAAATGATCCATGCCTTTGCTCCTCTACCCCAGTTATAAGAGAGTTAACGTAGGTTAATCACAGTTTGAGTAATCGCATCTTCGGTTTGAATCACCTGAGCATTAGCCTGRAAGTTACGTTGGGCCACAATCATGTTGACYARCTGYTCAGTAATYTCCACATTCGAATCCTCCAAAGCACCAGACTGCACCACACCCAAACCAGAAGTACCCGGCGCACCTAAAGTTGCGGGGCCTGAGGAAAACGTTTCAGACCAATTGGTACCACCCAAGGGTTGAAGGCCGTTGGCGTTAGTGAAGTTAGCCATGGCAACTTGCCCAAGAGCTCTGGCCTGACCGTTGGTGTAACGAGCAAATGCCACACCAGTGTCATCAATTTCCAACCCACGCAACTGGCCCGTAGTAAAACCATCCTGGGTAATAGTACTGACGGCAAATTCGGAACCAAATTGGGTAGACCTTGAGAGGGCAATAGAAAAACTCTGAGCACTGGCACCRGAGGGAAGCCCTGCCTCGTTTAAAGGAGCCCAACCTGCAATGTTCACCTCTAYCGGCAACGTTGTCGGGTCAAATTGGCCATTGGACTGAAACGTCAACGTGTCAGGACCAGATGTCGTCACACCATCTATCAGAGTGTGCGTTTCCCATTCATTAGCTGTCGMGGTTTTCACAAAATACATGCTCAAYAYATGRGGRTTACCTAATTCATCGTAAACAGTGGTAGAGGTTGTTGAATTGTAAGAGTCAGAATCTGGCGCTGTGGGCACTGCCGCAAAAGCATCAAATGGGCCACCAAAGGGTACCAGTGGCGGGGTTTCCCTGGAATCCAAATTAGAAGTAATATCAACCGAAGCCGTTGGGTTAGGGTTAATTAACGAAGTATCTAACTGAAGATCACCGATCTGTCCCGTAATATTGCCAAGGGTATCTACCTGGAAAGCCTGAAGGCGAAGACCTTCGTTATTAACAATGAAACCGTCCCTGTCCACCTGAAAATTACCAGCACGGGTATACACTGCCGCACCTTCATCGCTCAACTGGAAAAAACCATTACCACTAATAGCAAGGTCTAAAGCATTGTTGGTAAAACTGATATTACCCTGAGTAAACTCCTGAGTAACACTCGCCAACGTAACACCCTTACCAATAGCATTGCCCCCTGCACCCAGTAAACTGGTTGCATAAACATCGGCAAATTCAGCACGGGACGTTTTAAATCCTGTGGTAGAGCTATTGGCAATATTGTTACCAATCACACCAAGATCTGCTGTTGCTGCCCTGATTCCTGATACTGCTGTATCAAATGCCATAACCTTTACTCCTAATAAAGACTAACTAAAATTTATAAAAAGCTTTTAACGCCGGACATGCTCACCTGAGCACCTCCATCTAAATTCAGCAAAACACCCGTTCCAGAACTGTCTACCGTCACCGACTCAACAAGGTTGTGTGTATAAACGGGAAGAGCATAATTCTGACCCGCCATAACCGCTTCAGCACTGATACGATATTGCCCATCGGGCAATGAGGTTCCTTCAGCATCCGTGCCATCCCACTGAATCTTCAAATCACCCTTTAAGGCAGGCCCCAAAGCCTGCGTGTGAACCAAGCGACCACTCATATCCTGTATATAAAGCGTTACACCTGACGCATTAGCAGGTAGGTCGATGGTGGCATCTAAAGTTTCACCTTCTTTAAGAAGCCCCAAATTGCTCTCTGTCACCACCTTGTTCCCGACCAAACCTGCAGCCTCTAAAGCTTGATTGGCATAAAGCACAGACGACAGGCTATCGAAGCCTTTCACAAGATCTTGAACTCCAGAAACAGTGCTGAACTGAGCTATTTGCCCAAGAAATTCTGCGTTATCTTGCGGATTGGTAGGATCCTGATTTTCCAACTGAGCCACCATCAGTTTCAAAAAATCCTCTTGTCCCAACTCATTCGGTTTATTCGCACCGCTTGTCGCAGGTGCGGTAGAAGGAAACAATTCAGCTAGGCTTGCAACAGATTCCATTTTGATCTCCTCGTATTAACAATCTAAAACAGCGTTAATGACCTAAATAATATTTTTGGTTTATCTCACTTGGTCTAGATAACTAGAATTAACGACCCATATTYARMGTTCGCATAATGAGCTGCTTGGTCGTRTTCATTACCTCAACGTTACTCTGGTARGACCGAGACGCTGAAATCATRTTYGCCATYTCTTCYACAGARTTAACGTTAGACATGTAGATATAACCGTCATCGTCCGACATGGGGTGAGTCGGCGCGAATTCCCTACGAGGAACCATTGAGCTCTCCATCATTCCATCAACGCGAACACCCACAGCCCCCTGTTGATCCAAAGCAGATTCATAGGCAGAAGCAAACATCGGATACCGAGCACGATACGCAGACTCCTCACTGCTACTCACCACTTCGGCATTGGCCAAGTTACTTGAAATAGCATTAAGTCGAACACTTTGTGCCGTCAAAGCCGAACCAGAAATATCAAATACATTAAACAGGCTCATAATTACTCTCCTCTCAATGCCAACAAAATAGATTTAATTCGACCATCCACAAAATTTAGACTGGCTTGATAACGAATRGAATTTTCCATAAAAGCTGCATGCTCAACATCCGTTTCCACAGTATTGCCATCCAACGATGGCTGTGAAGGAATTCGATAACGCATTGACCCCTCAAAATTGTTGGCACCCAAATGCATCTTGTTGGTAACCGCAAAACCGCTCTGCTCACCTCTAGCTGTCGCGAGRGCATCACGAAAATCAATATCCCTTGCTTTGTATCCAGGCGTATCAGAATTTGCCAAATTGGCAGCAATTAACTCAGAGCGTTTCGATAAAATCGACAATGCCTGAGGAGACATRCCCAATGCTCTATCAATTAAACCCATCGCCATTTTCCTTATATTTGTCATTTCTTAACAACCACCCATACACAATRCATGCCAATATATAAATATAGTTAAATATCATAATGTTATGGTTTATTTTATTWAAAAATACAGCTTAAAAGCGGCAATCGACAACCACAGCGGCAATGATTGCCGCCAATAGAAAAAGGATAAAATGTATCTGGCACGAAAGATGCTTTGTTTTTAGGAACATAAGATTAAGAGCAGATAATGACAATATTTTGGCATGCTATACGGCTACCTGGATTACTGATTACTACATATATAGCAGTAATTTTAGCCGCCAATGCAGAACCTCATGCAGGTGCGATACAGCCTCTGGAKAGTATAACCAGCGCTGTCATTGAGGCAGGAAAAGCGAAAGCCCAGAAGCAAGGCTATAGCAATGTAAAAATAGAAGTTCGTCCTCTGGACAACCGTCTGCGCTTACCTTTGTGCAACAAACCATTAACAACATTTTCACCACAGGGTAGCCAGGCACTGGGTGCCATTAGCATTGGMGTCAGATGTACCGGTGAAAAACCATGGACTATCTATGCRCGGGCAAACATCAGTGCATATAAAGCAATYCCGGTACTGTCCAGACCATTACAAAGGCATACCCTGATCACAAAAGACGACATTGAGATCATTAATCAACCCYTGGATGCCACCATTCAAGGTATTATTGATGATCCTGACCGAATTATTGGCATGGARTTAACCCGAGCACTCAATGCAGGCTCGGCCATTAAGCCAAATCAGTTACGAGCACCCAAGGTGRTAACRCGGGGTCAACAGGTCATACTYATTTCAGGCGTYAAGGGTCTSGAGGTTAGAATGCAGGGGAAAGCACTKAAAGATGCAGCCAAAGGCGAGCGYGTCAAAGTAACYAATCTTAGCTCTGGCCAACAWATTGAAGGCATTGCTAATTCCGATGGCACTGTGAGCGTGCCATAATAATGGCTAAAYTAACTAAAGATTTTGGGTTTTCTGYCGATAACATTGTTAAGTAGGTTATAAATTTTTATGGATCAAATAGAGAACRCAATGAATATCAGRACACCGAGAACAGGTCTGAATCAGGGTTCGCARCAAGCCAGCCAAATATCAGGCAAATCTCGTGTGGATCAAACACAAGAYARCAAGAACTTRYCGATCARYAGTGATGCCGTAACACTCACAAAYACTGYATCGGAGATGCTAAAGCTYGAAGAAAGCYTGGCAAATATACCYGAYATAGACAAYAGTCGCGTTGATGCYATAAAGGCTTCTATTGCTGAAGGAAGCTACCAAATCAATCCTGAAAARATTGTCGACAGCCTGTTAAGTATTGAAAAAGACCTTAACTGAGACRYCCYAYYYAAAAATGASYCARGAACAAAAACTCACATCATTACTCAACAGTGAAGTCGCCTGCCTTCAAMTRTTGCTAGATACGCTTAACMGCGAATTTGATGCRCTAACAAAYTCAGATATCGACRCACTRGAACAGGTWAYTCAAAATAAAAACAATGCKCTAGCCAAACAAGCCGAAGCAACCCTMGCTCGKCARCATTTTGTTGACGTCACTCCCCACGAAAATACCGACAAGGGATTACAACAGCTTATTGTCGGCTATAAAAATCAAAACTCACTTTCAGCTACTATTGGCCAATTGCGCTCTTTAGCCGAGCAATGCCAGAATACAAACAGAACTAATGGTCGACTAATCCTGCAAAAACAACAGCATACCCGCAATGCACTGGACATCTTGCGCCAAGCAGACAGTAGCCCTTCTACCTATTCGGTACAAGGTGGTACAATTACCGGCTCAGAAAGCCGCTCTCTTGGGAAGGCTTAACCAAACTCTGTTAATCCAACTGATAGAAGAGTACACATGAGCGAAACCCTTGAAATAATAAACTCCCGGGGAGCCATATCCGCAACTCTCGAGACATTTCTCGATACTCGCAGTACCCTTTCTATCTCTCCTACTGACATTAAAGAATTTTTTTCTTCTTCTATTCTAAAAATTGATAATGACCGCCTACTCATTGATCAGGTTATACCCCGAACAGGTAATGGTTTATTTAAACCCAAACAACCTCTAGATGTACGTATTAGCCATAAGGGCACGTCTTACCGATTTGAGTCTCATCACATAGCCTATTCTATTGATAACTCGGGCTCCCCTTATCATGAAATTACCCTACCTACACAAATTCAATATTTGGAAAAACGCTCAGGTTGCCGTATTCATCTTAAATTAGTGGAAAACCAACCTATTAAAATAGCGATTCCTCCTGTGGGCTTCAGCGAAGCTAAGCTAGAAAACATTTCTCACGGTGGTGCCTGTATTCACATAAAGGGCAACCATCTTCCCTTAGAAACAGGTGATGTGATCGACTGCAACATAGAGATTGCCAGCTCTACACCCTTAGCTTGCAAAGCTGTTATCAAGCATTACCAGTACTCGCCTAAAACCGACGAGACAAAAGCTGGTATTGAGTTCTGTCAACTAAACTTTCCTGCAGAAAAACAACTTCATCGAATGTTGATGAAGCTACAGCAGCACAATACTCGAACAGACCTAACCATCTAAAAATTAATAGAATTAACAACCTCACCCTATAACTGCTCTGGATCTATAACCAAAATACACGAGCGTCAAAAATATAACATCCTTTAAAAACAACACCCACATCGCCCGATCAAGCGCCATTATTTTGTCTAAAATATAAACTTCGTCGAAATTGCAGCCAAAATAGCCAAAAAATCCACAAAAATGCAAAAAACCGACTTGGCATAGTATTTGCTTTATATCTACTTAARYAYMAATATTAAAAAGACAAGATGACGTTGTTATGGAAAAAGTTGCATCAATAAAAACAGCCAATATGGCAACCAAACGGGCTCCCAGTTCACCACAAGAGCTAGTGAGCAACCTGCCTCTGTCAGAAAGAGACCAACTAAAGCTTCATCAACGGCTTTTGGGGACATTAGAAATTGGCACACTCATTAACCGATTTTTTGGTTGGCTAAGTGAGCAACAACAAGTCACTGGTCTTGAATATATACATCCGGTAGAAAACATCACCCTGTCTGCTGGCAGCCCGAAAAAGCATAAAGCTAAATATATGTTACGCCTCGAACAGCACTATTTTGGGGAAATTAACATTACTAGCCAGAAGCGATTTTCAGAACAGGATCTAATAACACATGAACAAAGCCTTGGCATTGTCATTCATTACTTGAAGAATGCCATCGACCATCAATCCCTGGAGAAAATTGCCTTTAATGATGCCCTAACCGGTGTCATGAATCGCACCGCTTTAGAAGAGCTACTGCCAAAAGAAGCCGAGAGGGCCCAACGATATAATTTTGACCTCTCTGTGATGATGATCGATATTGATCATTTTAAAACCATCAATGATTGCATTGGCCATATGGGTGGTGACAAAGTTCTTCGTCATGTATCTACAGCAATCAAAAGCCAACTTCGAAAGTCAGACATGCCTTTCCGCTATGGTGGTGATGAATTCCTATTGATACTTCCCAACACAGACCTTGTTGGTGCTCATCAAGCAGCGACACGTATTATGGCCTCTCTCAATAAGGAAGTAGCAGAAATACCCAACTGTCCCGTTTCTCCCAAACTAAGTATAGGTATTGCCGCCTACCAACAGGGAGAGAGCCACGAAGATCTACTTCGCCGGGTAGACAATGCACTTTATGATTCAAAAAATAATGGTCGTAACTGTATTTCTTAAAAATTTATCTCTAGGCAATTCTAATACAGTATTACTACTTTTTTTACTGGGTAGAATTGACAATTGACGACGCCATTACTATAGTCGCCACCTTCGCCAGAGCAGCAACATTGCTTTGCGCAAAGCCCAGGTGGTGAAATTGGTAGACACGCTAGCTTCAGGTGCTAGTGCTCGCAAGGGCGTGGAGGTTCAAGTCCTCTCCTCGGCACCATTTATTAAGTAACTCCTTGTTTCTTAAAGCATTTTCAATCTTGCAGAGCATAATTCAGCCAAGGTGGTACACCTAGGTGATACACCATGCGCAAAATCGCGCATCTGCGAGGTGTTTATGGCTTCTCAAAGCCAATATTTAATCCGCAATCGTCACAGCAATCAATGGTACGGTCGGGTAGTTATCCCCATCCTGTTACGTCCTCTATTTGAAGGCAAGCGCGAAGTGCGCCGATCTCTTCAAACCGCAAATAAAACCATCGCCAAAAGACGTGCCTTGGCGTTTTGGTTACAATGCCAAACAAACTTTGAAAGAGTGCAACAAGACGGGAACTCAGTGGTAAATATTCCAAAGCTCATCAGAACCACCGATATATTCGGCAGGCTACATGAAGTTGACCTCAACGATCCTGAAATGGAAAAGGCCGTGGTCAAACAACTTCATGAGGATGCGGCGGCTTTACTGCATCAATATAAAGATAATCCTGAAATCCTGAACCGTCTCCTGCAACTCAATACCGCGCAACCCCCTCAACAAGCCCTAGCCGAACCAGAAACAACCATTTCTTTCAAAGAAGCGGTTGATCTATATATCGACAAACTGAACACCCAAGGACGCAAAGGTAAGAAGCTTTCACAGCGTACATTATTGAACTACCAAGGAAGGCTTATTTTCTGGAAGGATGTTTTCGGGCAAGTCCCTATTCATCATGTGACCTTAAAGACTTTATCCGAAATACAAAACTGGTTAACGCGCCTGCCCGTCAATTACAGCAAGCAGGGGTTCAGCACAGATAAAGCCATCAAAATCGCCCAAAATCCTGATAATAAATATCCTGCTATTTCAGACAAGACCCGCGCTGAATATTTGGGGCAGTTAAAAGGTATTTTGGAATACGCCCATTCATGTGGGTTTACCACTGCCGATCAATCGCGCCATGTTGAAGTCCCCAACACCAAGCAAATTAAAACAGTCGAACGCCTACCCTTTACCGAAGACGACTTGGTGAAAATATTTCCCAAGGATTACGGCGTAGATTTTGGCAAGAAACGCGCAGCACTGGATTGGGATGTCAGATATTGGTTTCCATTGATCGCGCTATTTTCTGGCGCACGGCTGGAAGAAATAGGCCAGCTTAATACCGATGATATTAAAACCTGCCCTGATACAAATATCATCTATATGAATATCACCGATAGCGGTATTTCAGGTGACGGAAAAAGAAAACACGCCAAGAATAAAAATTCCGTGCGCCCGATACCCGTGCATTCAACACTGATAGAAATTGGTTTTTTAGATTACGTTGAAAAACGTAAAGCCGATAAGAAAGACAAAAGCCTGTTCAAACTAAAACGCGATAACCAAGGCCGTTTAGGTAAGGGCTTGTCCAATTGGTTTTCACGCTTCGAAAAACGCCCTAATGGAAACGGTCACATTCTGGGCTATATAGAACGGCGCGGCATTGCCAGCAAAGGCCGGTATGAAACGGGTGAGCGTTGGACAAAAACTTTTCACTCCTTCCGTCATACAGCGATTGATAACCTGCGCGGTAAAAAACTCGATGGTGGGCAGTTCATCCGCGAACAAGACATCGGCCTTGTCATGGGGCATGAAAAAGGCAAGTTAGAAACAGCTAGTTACGGCATAGACAGATCACAGCTTGAGCTTCGCCAAGCGGTCATTGAGGCTATCCAGTACCAAGTTCCGTGGCTAGTTGATCGTTAATATCACGTCAAAGTAATTTCGGGAAAAAGCATATCAGGTGGCGTTCATAAAGAGTCACCTTGCTTTAAACGGATTTCGTTTTATTCCTTTATGGCATCTGCGCCCCTGTTCGCGTCAAGGGTAAACCTTCTTCTCTGCGTTGCGACCGTCATCGTTGATGGCGGTTCTGCTATGAGCGGTCTGCCTTTTCAAAGGCATCAAAACCGTTTAAAGCAAAGGAGACTAAAACAATGAACACACAAAACCTGATAAACATCCTCGAAATTACAAGCATTGACGCGCTGACCATCGAGCAATTGCACAACCTACTGGCACAAGCCTATAACGCATTAGCAGAATTAGAAGCCCATCCAATTGAGTACCTAAAAATGCTTTCCGTTATCCGCCGAATTGAAATGCGCCTTGCAGAGATAAAGTTACAACCACGTCCCGAATTTCATCTACACATCACACCATGATGTAATTATTTTCTCTCGCGTGGATCAATCTATTAAAGAGCTGATTTAATATCCTGAACATGTTTGATATAGGGAAAAAAGAGTTGGAACATTTTTTTCGCATTTTCTTGCGTCTTAAATATGTCCGCGCCTTCCATGAACAAGCCGATTGTATGTACATCAATACTCGGCATAGACTGGCCTGCATAATCATGGCCTGCGTTATCTTCAAATTTAACATTGATATGTCGATCAATGAGCCATTCCCACGAACCAGCTTCTACTAACTTCGTTGCGACTAATTGCTCTCTGTAGCCATTATCATTAGCAAACATCTTGCCCTTGATAGGGTGAGATAAGACGGATATTTCCAAAGCATAAAGCCCCGCATCACAATCAGGACACAGGCATAGAAGAACATGCCCCCAATATTGCTCCTTTGCCTTCCAGCCAGATTGCTCTGGTGGAAACAAGCTTTCACCACTGTAAAATTCTAAACCTGATTGCATAGCAGTATTGCAGTTTGGGCATTGCAGATACGGATGCAAAACCACATCCAAATTCGTTACAGAAACTTGCATATAAAAAATCTCTTTGGCTTATCTGTATGGTTCGTAGGGTTCAAGCCCTTGTCTACTGCGTAAATTATTTCGCTCTCTGGCAGTGGCGGTAACTGTACTATTACATTGGGTAGAATTTTTTAATAAAAACTTCTYYANTAWYKTATYKMWWYTGNTTTGAKTANWTTWCWAWWWTRTCWYYATATTTTGCGCTCATAAATAGATATTTTTTCTCCTCGGCATTATATATAAGCGGCACTTGCATTACTCTGCGATANMAATYTMKWATATTKATRTNYAWTWRYWWMKKARWMAWAATTATAATTATATTCATTATTATTTGTAAAATTTGATACATCTAACTTTGTGTCTAATGATAAGTTTATTATTCTATAGTCGCCTTCCATGACGGCTATAGAAAACTCTATTAGCGATAATGGTACACTTCCTGTAGTGGGGATAAAATATGAATTATTATCCAGATCATATAATACCCATTTATTATAATCCGTTCTCCATACTTCTATAAGTGTATGACCATTATCATAGGTGTTCCATTTATCTACCGTCATTCCCATGACTATGCGTGATTTAATATTTAAACTATCTAGTAACGAGTTAGCCCATATAGAAACGGTTCCACAAGTAATAAATAATTTTTCTTTTAATGCTTTTTTTGATAATTCAATGTTAGTTTTTTGTGCGTCGGAGTTGCCATGAGATACAATCCAACTTATTGCTGACAACAAGCTATCGATATTGTTTTTATATACAATTCTTTGTTCATTAACTCCATTAATTAATACAAACCTATATAACCCTTCTTTATCTAACGAATAGTTTTTATCTATAAAGGTATATGTTCCTGATTCTATWATAAGATGGTTTGGTATATTTATCTTCGCTGTTTCACTTATACCATCTATTTTGTGGGCGCGGTCATGAGTTAAATGATAAACAATTGGGTCATTGGGCAAATCTTTATATGAGTAGGGCTGCACTGTTGGGGTAGTATCAAGTGCACGGGCTATTTTGTTTACTACCTTCTCCGCAAGGTTGTATCTATCTATCATCAAAATATTTAGTGCAATGCTTATAATTAAGAAAAGAGCTAGACACCATAATATTTTTGTTTTACTTATCATCATGCTTTTATACAACCTTGTATTCTTACTATTGTTCATTTGTAACATTTTAAAAACCTATTACATATACAGAAATAGGTCTAGCAAAAAAAAATTGAGCGGCTCTATCAAACACCCTTCACTTATAAATATGGCTCATAAGGATCATATTCCCTGTTCCGAGCCTTTGTTCTGAATTGCGACTGACGTTGTTTTAAGTAGCTCTCTGCACGGCGACGATCTTCGCTGTTTCTCATTTTTTCTTTAGCTTTTTCAATGGATTCTACTTCGGCCTTCGACAATGCCCCTAACTGTTTGGCACTCAGGTCATTGGCCTTCTGTTCWATCTGGTGAAGRTGGGCAAGGCGYTCATYRYYRTATTYATACTGCATACTSRATTTTTGYTCTTGGTGRTATTTCAGTATTCKGYTYCCTTGKCGRACRCGCWTRGHYTCTTTTTCRATYTTTAYCGTCATGTAATGRATRCGCCGTGCAACYTCYTCWATGTCMTKCYTCATGTYTTKACYGCGCTCRAAGAACTYCAWTTCTACCAAGTCAGGRTTGATYAACGCGCCGAACTCWTGRGGYYTRCGGATAAGCTTATCCATTGCCTTCTTRAAATTATGATCTTTATCGGATTKGTTRAYATGCCTGCCGTTCGGTTTTTGATGCAACCCACAACCTTCTTGGAAYTGCTGATAGGCAAGTTCACCATCCTTAAAATATTGCCCAAAAGCATCAAGTGCCATTTTGTTCAGGCCATCTAAGTAGATTTTCCTAGCCTCTGATTTTCGGTAGTCTTTTTCTAGGATCTTGATCTGGTCATCAAGCTCCACATGCTTTCTATCAAAATAGTCCTCATGCGCCTTCATCGCCATTTTAAATTCATTCAAGGCCATATCGTCACGGCTCAATTCAAACCGCGCTTTAAGCGGTGGTTGATCGGGCTTATGCGCTTCATCCAAGGCACGGAGGTCTAATTGATGTTGCTGGTCAAGCTCTTGTCGTTGGTTCTTATGCTCTTGCCTTAAAACATCAACTGCCTGATTTTGGGAGGAGATACGCTCCCTGTCTTCCCGATTGTGTTGACGGGCTTTATGCCACGCCAACCCTGTTACATATTCAAGGACTAGGAAAATACCCGTTACGCTCTTGTCCGCGCGCGCTTTTTTGATGGTGTCATTGTCGAGCCTGAATTGTGCCTGTAGCCGTTCTAGCTCTTGGCCTTGCCTTGCTTTAAGGTCATCTTGYTTTTGTTGRTGGGTTTGGGCGATTRCCTCRATYTCYTSRCGYGCCYCCTCCTGTTTCGGGTTTTCTATTTCTTGGRTAATYTCTGAAACGGATTTGAGCTTATGCGGTTTYAGSGGKGAKAGCTTGGCTTTCCAYTCCTTTGCCGATATRCCTTTTAGGGTACTGGAYARCTTCAATGCCTCCCCYTCKGGTGGCACGATCATAAAGATRTTCTTTTYATCACCCCGCGCCAGATAACAGCCCATTTCCTCTAATGCCTTGGTAAAGGCTCGCCCATGTTCTGCCTCGACAAAGGCTTGGAGGATTTCAGCTTTAAAGTCTTTTAGGTCAAAACCGCCACGCTCGGCCTTTTGATGTTCGGCCTGTTTATCGGCACGGTCWGGCCTRTCTTCGGTTTCTCKGTCRCGGGTATGGACACCTTTGGTYACKTCCAAACCAAATTCTTGYTCTATCTTYCGBGATGCYTCTTCATGGGCAACATAGTTCCACCCRTCATCAATRACAATTTCACGGTCAATATCGGTGCGTTGCCAAACAACATGCACATGCTCACGGCCTTTCTTTTCATGCAGAATGACGGTACGTGGTTGCCCGTCGAGTTTTAACTGTTGCTCAAGCAGGTCAACGGCCTGCGTCCACTGTTCAGGTGTTAGGGTTTCATCATGGCTAGGATTGATYGCCGYAATRTAKARGCCYTTTTGTGAGCGGGTCAGGGTTTCAGCCAARGCCTGATATTCGGTRAATATGGCTTCGAGCGTTGGGGATGCGCCACTCTCATCYAATTCGAGGATTTCAACACGGTCRTTTTGRTCTGTCCGCATCAGGTGGCGGGCATGGGCTTTGGCGTGTTGTATCGACTTTCCCTTGATGACCATCCCAATATATCCTAATACCCCTTACCAAGAGCCTCTAGCCATGATGCGCGCATATCRCTGATMGGTTCTTTGATCTGTTGCATTTCTGCCARAAGAGCATCAGTAAGACTTTTATCCAAACCGTGGATATTGGCAGTCTTGATRAGRTTRTTCAGTTGGGTGAGATTACCGCCAATCTTACCCAACTGTCCGCTGATAGAGGCCATAGCCTTATCAGAGGATTTGGGCTGTCTTTGGGTGCGCGCGCCTTCATGCCCGAAAATCTGCTGACGGATAAAGCCCGCACGGCTTAATCCTGCCCCCGATGCCAAATTATCCRATAGTTCGTTTTCCGCATCGGACAAGCGAACGGAGGCAAATTTATGGCGTTGGCGTTTTTCACTTTTCATAGGCTTACGATCCATATTATCTCCCCTGATAATTTGAGCAAAAAGCCGTCCTTATCCGCGCCACTGGAAACGCGATATTTCCAGTCGTACCCCATTCGACAATGGGTGAGCTTCGGGGATCACGCCCCGACTGCTTCCGTGTGCAGATAACACGGTCAGTTCCAGAATGACATCTGGCAGAGTTTGAGACAGCGTTTCAACTGCACCAAACAGCGTTTGGGGTACTTGGGAGATTCCACAAGAGGGATGAAATACCCCTCTTTGGCAAGCAGGACGGATTCTCCGTCCATGGCTTGCACTGCCCAATTCTAATATTACACGAAATATTATTACAATTGATTAACAAGTAGATGGGCAGGGTGTTAAGCCCAAGGCTTAACACAGGGCAAGATGCCCTAAAAGGGCTGGATAACCAGTTATATCAAACAATTCAGGAATTGTCACCACCATCCGATATGCCAGCCCATCCATCCTCCCACGGGGCATGAAGCGTGTCTTTATCAGGTGGTGGAATTTGCATTTTGGCAACCATACCCGCATCCATAAATGCAGGTGCTTTAATCAGGCAGGTGGTGTCATACCCCCTTGCCAGTATGAATATGGTATCCCTGTGATTTGGCCCTGTAATCTCTGGCACCTCCATCACGGGTTCAGTCTTGCCTTGAATGCTTTTGCTTACACCAAAGGCGGTACTGACAATTTTTGCCAGATTATCCCCCTCTTCCCCCGATGGGTTCATGTAGGAATGCACGGCGCATTGCGATGTAATCCGCGTATGTTTGCCGTAATGGGTCGCCAACTGGTCAAGGGATTGGCAGAACATCCAGATTTTCAGGTCATAGCCACCAAGTTCTAAAGCTTTTTCAATGGCGGTCATTTCGCCTAATTGCGGGAATTCATCCAGTAACATCAAAATAGGGCAATCACCCTCAACGGGCTTTTCTTCCAAAAACTCGCGGATATGCACACCCAGAACAAGGCGCAATAACGGTAGGTATTGCGACACGTTACCCGCTGGCAAAGTGATATAGATGGTTGAACCTTTCTTTCGCAGGTCTTTTGGTTGCCAGTCCGTGCGYTCCATYGCGCGYGTAATYAGGGGCGTATTTAGYCTGTTCAGGCTTGCAAAGGCCTGCTGAATAACGCCAAGCATGATCTGACTACCCTTGTTGCCATCTTGTGCATCAATTGCCGACATAAGGAATTTGGCTGTAATTTTAGCGGCATCAATATTGGACTGTGCCAGATTACTTACGCTGTCTTTTAACCGTTCACCATCAGAAAGGATCATCAARATATGRCGTATYGTGCGGTCTTCACCGCTGAGAACCATTTCAGCAAGAATRGCCTGYAACAAAATACGGGCATAATCYGTCCAAAATGGGTCTTTCAGATTAGCTGGTGCAACCATCATCAATTCAGCRAAATAGCCYGCATCATCCCARAGYTTAGTTTCATCGGAACGGATAAAATCAAASGGGTTAAARCACGCGCCACCTTCCATCAGCATATCAAACTTGTGGATTTCTGACCCWGCTTTGGCGCGATAGCCCGCCGTGTAATGGTAAAGCTCGTCCTTTACATCCAAGACAATGACTGAGGATGTGGCAGGCCAGTTAAGCAGATTAGGGATAACCTGGCATTGAGATTTACCTGTTCGCGTGGGTGCAATCGTTACCAGTGGCGCATCGCCTGAATAGGTGATCGGCTCTTGCTCTTGCGGTGAAAAGCCAAGCAAGAGCTTATGAATATCKTCGTTATGGGAGTCTCGAATGAGGGTAGGTTTGAACATGAGGTTTTAACCCTTCTTCATATAATGCGCTAAATCAAATTGACCRCCACCCAGYTTGTTCCCGCCCTCATATTTTTGATGMAGCTCTTCATAGATCGGGTTATCRGGRTATTTTTCWCGCGCCCCTTCAAGCTGATTGAGGGCGAAGGTAACAGCTTTAACCAAAGTCATGCCGTTATACCTATTCAACTCCTGCATTCCCTCAGTTGATAGACCTATAGCTTTAAACTCTTTGCCCTGATACTCCTTATAGGTCATATCAAGACCCTGACCATCAGCGTAGAACAACCCGAAGCGCATTAGAAAAAAACCATGATCTGGCATAAATCCCTCGTTAAAAAGGTGATATGCAGTTTCCAGTGAAAACCTCTCAAGAGGTTCAACGGTGATTAAATTACGCTCCAAGAATATTCGGCAACGATATGGCTTTTTGACATCAAGAAGCATTGATATTTTGCCTTTATCACGCGCAAAATATGCTTTGATTGCTTCCCTACGCGCTTCCTTGGTGTCGCCAAACTCTTCCATCAGGTGTTGATTTACAATTTTTTCGCTGAGGGGTTTTTGATTTTTCCATCGGATGAAAAGCCATATTGCGCCAATTACAACGATGACAAAAAATGTCTCCACAGAAAACTCTCCCTTAAAAATGAAATTTACAAAAACCGCTCCGAGATAGTACAAACAGGCGCAAAGTGACGCTGACGTTCACTTCGTTAACCACTTATTCACTAATTTAACATAGAATAAGGTTATAAAGGTGTGTCGGCTCATATGGATCATTCAATTGATCCTACAGGTAGGCTGTAAGGACGTGCCATTATGGACGATACTCATTTTGTTGATGACTTTGGAAATCTAAAAAAACGTAAAGACCTTTCTGATTGGTCAAACTATGAGCCATGGCAATTCTGGGGTGTGCGATACAACTGGATCAAGTGCGACCACGCATTGCAGGACTTCGACCGCATCTGCTGGCGCGACAATGTTCACACCGAAACAGCCTATGGAGACGCATGGCATAATGGCGCGCGCTTCAACATTGGCGAAATCCGCAAAATCAAAGACAGCAAGCGTGGAATGCTGGCCTGTATTGTCATCATTCATTCCGAAGGCATGGAACGCTATGATCCCAATACGGAAATATACCGCCATGTCAGGCAGTTATCCAAAAACGGGCTATATCGCGCTCCTCGAAGCGAAGAAGGTAAGCGATGGTGTAAAACAGACCTTCAGGTAGCATTCCACTCCCCCCTCATCACAAAGACAGACCGCAAAGGCATAAGTGGTAAGTCTGGCGCGGATAAAATGCAAAACAAACCCACATCAAAGTTTTTTAACAATCACTCGGGCTTACCGAGAAAGGGAAAACCACCGACTCTTTAACCAACCTTTAAAGGTTTTCTCTTCTCGGTTTAAAGGCGAAGTTCTTAGGAACTTCGCCTTTTTCAATGATCGCTACAGCAGATCATTGAACGCGCCGTTTTTGGCGCGTTGAGGGTTATGGATAAAGACTGATAACTAACATCACCATTGCCAACATTAAAATATTGACAATGGTGATAATTTTGATTTTGATTTTGACTGATCGCACAACTCCATTATAAATTTTTTATCTATATTGTTATCTTTATGTATCCATCCTAGATGTTTCTCTTTTCCAAAAGAATGCCCTTTCCATGCCTTTAGTTCAATTGCCGCATTTAATGCTAAGGCTTTATGTCTATCACCCACAGCAAGAATAATAATAGAATTCTCTGAGGGCGGTGGTGATTTCCAAAATTTACTTGTACTACTAAATGAATAGAGCGCTTTTACTAAAGATGCGCCTACAGCTAAACAATTATCCCCATATTCACCAACCGAAGAAATTAAAAGTGAGGGCAATGCTTGAGCAGAGTGAAATGCTTGTGAAGAATACTCTGCTAATGGTGTAGAACTGTTAATCTGAACAACTAATATGGTATGACCATCCGTAGACTCAATCTGAAGAGCTGGTAATTCTTTAATATAAAAAACACTTCCTTGTTTTCGTTGTTTTTCTGCATATTGTTTTGCAGCAGACAATGTGACATGCATACAGTCTTGGCTGTATTTTTGAGTCCAAGTACTATGCCACGCGTTCCTTCCATAAAAACAATAATATATCTTAACTGCTTGAACATTACTTAAATATGCTGGCGTATATTTTTCAATATTTAAATCTAACAGACGAATATCTTGTATATTAATCCTTCTCAAAATAAGATTTAAATATGATCCTTTTACTAGACTATCAAACCAAGGCAATGGGTATAAACCTTTCTCCAAATTAGCATTATTTTCATCATTCAAACTTAACAATCTCTGTTGAAGTTTCTGAGTTTTAGTCCTTCCTAGATAGAAGGAAATCTCTGTCTCCAGAGTCTTAGAAGGTTTCTTGTTTTTTCTTAGATCACGACACAAGTACCAGAACATAAGAGTTTCAGTCATTAACCTAGTTTGCTTAACTGTGGCTAAATATTGCAGTATTGACATTTTGTCGCCTCGATCCTTCTAGTAGCTTCCTACGCCACGTCCATATTTTCATATATCAACATACAATAACGAAAATATAATGTCTTTAATAAAAAGTATATTTTTTCTCATATATCAACTTTATCAATAATCGAGTTTTGTTGCGGAATAAATAATTGTTGGTATCAAAAAATATTTATTCCGCTTTTACGCGCCGTTTTTGGGGCTACAGACACAAAAACGGCGC
>NVXH01000009.1 GCA_002746985.1 Porticoccaceae bacterium
TAAATACCAATTCATTCAGAAACATCATGATCAGTTCCACCCTGTGCGGATGATTGCGGTGTTCTGGGTGTTGCGAAATGGGTATTACACCTGAGTTAAAAATCACCATAATCCTTCTGCAAGGTAATTGGCTCAACAAGTGATGGGCACGCAGGTAAAACCAGCTTTTGACAGCAGTAAGCAACGAGATGGTACTCGCCAGGTGGAACTTGAAGAACAAGGCAACCAGTATAAAACCATTGATCGAAGCATGAATCGCCAGCACCTTGTGGCTAAGGCTGTTCGTAAGTTTAAGATCACTACTGACAGCAATCATCCGCAACCTGTGGCTCCGAATTTACTTCGTCAAAATTTTACTGCAGATCCACTCAATCAAAGATGGGCGGGCGATATTACCTATCTGTACACAAGCGAAGGCTGGCTTTACCTGGTGGTAATTTGATCTTCAGTCCCGTGCGGTTATTGGCTGGTCAATGAGTACCCGTATGACGGCTGATTTAACCTGTGATGCATTGAGTATGGCGTTGTGGCGTAGAGGATTCCCGAAAGAAACTATGGTTCACAGCGACCGAGGCAGGCGTATTGCTCAAACGCCTACAGAAAAATTATCGACAAACATTAACTCAAGCAGAGCATGACCCGTAAGGGCAATTGCTGGGATAACGCCTGTGTGGAAAGATTTTTCCATTCACTCAAGGTGGAACCGTCCAATATGAGCCGTTGATGAATCATTCTCAAATGCACCAAGCTGTTTTTGAATACATCGAGGTTTATTACAACAGAAAGAGAAGGCACAGTGCACTTGGTTACCTAAGTCCTGAGTAATATGAAAAACAAAATATCGCTTAGGTGAGTGTCCATTTTAGATAGTGCGGATCACCTAATTCAACTCCCTATTTCGACCATTTAACCCAAACCCAAACCGTAATGATCAGCACCACCCCAACTCTATCAAAACTCATGCCATAACCGGCAAAGCCTAACTCATACATTTCTAATACATTCTGCTCATACAATGTATGACCAACATCCAAACCCGCATTTTAAATTAACCACTTAAAAACAATGAGTTAAGAGTTTACAATTACTGGTAATGTAAGTGTAAACGTTTCCCGCCGCCTCCACCAATTCGTTGAAATATTCTTTATTTTTCAACATATTACCAAGTGTACGGGAAACCAGAAATGGGGACTCGTACATTTTGGTCATACATTCTTGTACGCTGTTTCTAACCTACACACCTCACTTTTTCATAAGGGAATACCTTAATGGTAAAAAAACCCAAACTACAATGATCGTGTATGCTCAGTGAATCGTGTGACCGTTCTAGGAGCCATTAGCTAACCAAGTTTCCAATTCAGGTGTTAATCGTTCTGCCGCAATTTTTTCATAGCGATTAGATTGTTCTTGAGTGAGTAGGCCTTTCCAGCGTTGGTTCGTACCTTTGTGAAAAAAATCAGCAGAGTTCTTCCACAAACCTTGGGTGGTGCATGGCGCCATCTTTTCAGCATTAGCTTTCATATTGCTAAAAGAAACACCTTCAAGTAGTTGTGGCCAAAGATCCTCATTGACATCAATGTTTAGAAARGCAGAAATTTTGCGCATTTCACCATCAATATYCTTAAGTAAATCACTGAAATGAACAAAATGAATATTAGTTAAATGACGGTAGTCCCACCATGTCTGAGCATGATGCAGATGCGACCAAAATGGGTAGCCATCCATTTCCCAGGGAAAAGAAGACTGTGCCAGCCAATCTTCAAATGCACCTTCAGCCGATTCAGGTGGGAGGGGGAGTATAGGCCCTTTTCGTCCCGGAGCATTGTTCAGTGCACTCACCATCTCTGGCTTCATGTTATGCCAGTGATTCCACATAGAAGCAAATACATCCCTGCCATCCCTGCCAACAAAGATATATTTCACTTCATCAAAGAATTTRCATCCATCGAGTGGGCAGTGGGTTTTGATGTACCGTCGATTTGGCAGTGCTYCCAGCTGAGCTATAACATCCTCTATTGGTGCAAAGTTAGCGTCCAGCCAAGGGCTCAGTTTATCTTGAGGAACTGATGGCTGTGGCTTTTGGAAGACTAACGCTGCACAGATAGCTTGCATCCAAGTTGTGCCAGCTTTATACGAGGTGGTAATAACAATATCATCATTTCGTGGCGTGTATGAATCCCAGCGATCGCTATCCATTAGTGAATTTTGGTAGTGACGAAGTCTTTGAGGGTGATCGGTAGTCATAGCAAATCCCTTTTATCAGTCAATAATTGCTGAATTTTATTTTTTKGSCATGTTTATTTCATCAGTAATACCCCTAAACTGTTCAAGGATTTTCCTCATATATTGTTTTGTAATGATCTGCCCCACTAATTTCGGGCACTTAGTTAAGCGAGTAAAATTACTCAACAAGGCGAACAATCACAAAATCAACAACCCGCAAACACTATGCGTCTGAATTTAAAGAATAGGCTCTTCGGCTGGCCAGAAAAATTGGTGTGACTAAAGCTACAAGAAAACTCGGTATTTATCCGCCCCAGATTTATGGATAGCGGTCAGCCTCCCATAAGAAGACTTCCACCAGCAAGCGAGAGTCTGGGCTGACGGCTGAGACGCCAGCTCGTCGACCGACCAAGGTAGTTGACGCCTGATATCAGCCACCTACTTCGCGAAAACTAAATACCAATTCATTCAGAAACATCATGATCAGTTCCACCCTGTGCGGATGATTGCGGTGTTCKGGGTGTTGCGAAATGGGTATTACACCTGAGTTAAAAATCACCATAATCCTTCTGCAAGGTAATTGGCTCAACAAGTGATGGGCACGCAGGTAAAACCAGCTTTTGACAGCAGTAAGCAACGAGACGGTACTCGCCAGGTGGAACTTGAAGAACAAGGCAACCAGTATAAAACCATTGATCGAAGCATGAATCGCCAGCACCTTGTGGCTAAGGCTGTTCGTAAGTTTAAGATCACTACTGACAGCAATCATCCGCAACCTGTGGCTCCGAATTTACTTCGTCAAAATTTTACTGCAGATCCACTCAATCAAAGATGGGCGGGCGATATTACCTATCTGTACACAAGCGAAGGCTGGCTTTACCTGGTGGTAATTTGATCTTCAGTCCCGTGCGGTTATTGGCTGGTCAATGAGTACCCGTATGACGGCTGATTTAACCTGTGATGCATTGAGTATGGCGTTGTGGCGTAGAGGATTCCCGAAAGAAACTATGGTTCACAGCGACCGAGGCAGGCGTATTGCTCAAACGCCTACAGAAAAATTATCGACAAACATTAACTCAAGCAGAGCATGACCCGTAAGGGCAATTGCTGGGATAACGCCTGTGTGGAAAGATTTTTCCATTCACTCAAGGTGGAACCGTCCAATATGAGCCGTTGATGAATCATTCTCAAATGCACCAAGCTGTTTTTGAATACATCGAGGTTTATTACAACAGAAAGAGAAGGCACAGTGCACTTGGTTACCTAAGTCCTGAGTAATATGAAAAACAAAATATCGCTTAGGTGAGTGTCCATTTTAGATAGTGCGGATCACCTAATTCAACTCCCTATTTCGACCATTTAACCCAAACCCAAACCGTAATGATCAGCACCACCCCAACTCTATCAAAACTCATGCCATAACCGGCAAAGCCTAACTCATACATTTCTAATACATTCTGCTCATACAATGTATGACCAACATCCAAACCCGCATTTTAAATTAACCACTTAAAAACAATGAGTTAAGAGTTTACAATTACTGGTAATGTAAGTGTAAACGTTTCCCTCCGCCTCCACCAATTCGCTGAAATATTCTTTATTTTTCAACATATTACCGAATGTACGGGAAACCAGAAATGGGGACTCGTACATTTTGGTCATACCTTCTTGCACGCTGTTTCTAACTTAACACTCCGAAAATATCTGTATTGAGTACTGTAGTTTTCTTAACGTCCAGAGCAGCGGCGTGCTAGCGTGTCTAGCCAAAAGGGCGATGCTGCCTTTACTTGTTAAATGATAATATCTAACTTATAAGCTTTTAACTAAACTGAATGCTCCACGTATTTGCCCTAAAGAATAACCCGTAGCAACATCCTCTGGATAATGTTTGACAATCGCTTTCTTTACGTCAGGATGTATCGATTTTCCGTGGCAATTTAGACAGACGCTCTCAACACCTTGCGCCTTCATAAATCTGAATTTATTGCCAATAATTTCAGAAAATGTGATAACGGAAGATGACTCTCCTTTTATTTGACGCGCATTAAATTGTTCAAGAACCTTTCGTTCAAAGGTATCTGGAACTGCGCTGCTGTTATTTCGCGGTTTTAAGCTTACTCGCTTAACACTCCAACCAGTTTCTTCACTAAGGTTTTTAGCTATTCTTGGAGCCTCCATTGAGCAGATATTTATGGCATGCTCTAACCCACCAGTTTGAATGGCCTCCTTCAATTTCGGTTTCAACATACTACCAAAGGTCTTAACGATATTAGTAGCTTCTGCTTCTAATTCTGACTTACTCATCAATTCTCCAGCTGTCACTTGGAGCGAGAACACAGCTAAAATCAATATAAGAAAAAAAGAAATATTTATATTCTTCATTTTTATACTTCCTTAGGAGGCTTTCATTTAATAGTGTGATAAAACTGTTGTGATATTAGAACAATACAGGAGTTAATGGGCCGCAAGGATTTAAAAACAACTATATCTACACGCACATGCCTCAGCATGGCACTAGATCTATTACCGGCCCACTAGATAATTATAAGGCATGAAGAAACAGGGACGCTCTTTGCTCAAGTGATGCCTTTACAACCCATTAGTATTACTTTTTTTGAAAAAATAAGTCATTGAATTAATAGGTTATATTTATATAGTGTACAGTCCTCTCTCGGGCGCCTCACTGCCAATCAAAAGCATCAAAAAACATAGTCATCCTTCCAGTTAAACCCCCTATTCTACTATTTAATCCAGCCTAAGCCATAATCTTGACCAAGGCCAAAGCAGCGATGATTACACTCTGGGCATCAATACCTAACTCATACATTTCCAGTACATTTTGGTCATACATTCTCGTACCTATGGCAGGCACTACTTCCAAGATAAAAGTGGTATTTTCTACTTCAGGGTAGTGACACCATTATTCCTTCGTGACCACTTCCCCTAATCTACAAAAAGAACTCCGCAGGTCATTGCATACTGTGAGTATAATAAGTTTTTCTTCGATCGAAGAGAGTGGTCTTAAAAAGGAAATCGGTATGACATTTTATCCATTGGATGTTGTTGAATGCGTGCCTGAAACGACCGATTCGGCTTCATTTATATTCGAAATCCCGGAAGAGTTACGAGCCACGTTTGACTATAAAGCGGGACAATTCCTGAACTTTAAGATTCCGTGGAAGGACTTCTTTATTGAACGTTGTTACTCCATTTCAAGCTCACCCATTACAGACGCAAGACTGCAGGTAACAATAAAGCGTGTAGCCAATGGGCGCGCATCCAACTGGTTTAATGATGAGGTACGCGAAGGTTCACAAGTTATGGCGGCCACGCCATCTGGTCGTTTTGTGCTCAAAGAACAGCATAATAACGCACTAATTTTCTTTGCGGGCGGTAGCGGAATAACCCCCATATTGTCACTCATACAAACAGCGCTACTTACCACCGATCGTCCCGTTCAACTGATCTATGCTAACCGTGATGCTGACAGTATTATCTTTAAACAAACACTCGACGGACTTGCTACTAAACACAGCAACCAATTGAGCTGCCACCATCATTTAGATAGCGATGGTGAATTTCTTAATCAGCAAAAAATCGAAGATTTAGTTGCCCAACGGTGGGATGCCGATTTTTATATCTGCGGCCCCGGTCCGTTTATGGATACAGTAGAAGCGGCATTAGCTGATCACAAAGTAAGCAGCGGAAGAACTTTCATTGAGCGTTTCATTTCGTCCATTGACCCCGACCGCGCAGAAGTGCAAGCCTCCGTTGAGGAGGAGCCTGACATTGGTGATGTTAAATTAAAGATTACGGCAGACGGCAAAGACTTTGATGTTGAATATCTCAGTGGCAAATCGCTGCTTGAATCTGTTCTTGCGGATAAAAGCATTGAGGCAGAGATACCATTTTCTTGTCAGGAAGGGCACTGTGGCTCCTGCATGTCTATTCTCAAACAGGGCGATGTGAAGATGCGAGCCAATCGWGCCTTATCTAAACGGGACTTAGCCAAAGGCTATGTATTAGCGTGCCAGTCGGTGCCCACGAGTAATAAAATTTGGATAGATTTCGATGTATAGTGAGCACTCAATCAGTATTAATAGCAGAACTTAAACCAAGCTGATCTCATCACCTTCCTTAATCACACCTTCAACCAACACCGCACCATAAACCCCGGCATAACCTTCGTGTGCAAGGGTGACATGCTTGAGTATTTTAGGAGTTCCATCCCCGGTATCAGGATCAAGTGTAATCATTTTACAGCGAGGGTCGCGCTCAAGGAAGGTGATTTCACAACGCTCACCAATTTTAAGACGCTTACCGATCAAGGTGTTTTCATAATACCCCTCTCCGTTGCTCCAATTGATCAGGAAGTTAGGCCGGAAGCGACGGTAGTCAATATTCATGTCGAGTTCAGAGCTCAATTGATCGCAGGTTTGCTGGGAAATTAACGACAAYGGGCGGCAATCCACTTGGCTCTTTTGAGCAGAAATGTGGATTCTCAAGGCAACCTCGAAACGTTTGCTCATGTGCACGTTAAAGGCAGGCGACTCAATATCGAACACTTGCCCCTCGGGCGACTCTACTTCCACAGCAAATTGGTTTGGCTCAGGGTAAAGGGGATGAATACCAGGTGCGATACCTTCAAATTCTGCCAAGTCACCAGGCACACGGTTGTTATCAGATTTAAAGCGCGGACGATAAAGCATGAAATCTTCATCATCGCGAGCGGTAAACCAGGGAAAACCTTTTTCGCCCGCTGTATTAAGGACGCCGTAGACTCTGTCACCCATCACACCACCAAAACCTGTGAAGACTTCGCTTATCACTTCACCTTGCATGCCTTTMACAGGATAACGCCAAATTTTTTCTACTTTGCCAAGCACCATCACTTCTGTTCTCCTTCCGYGTCGGTCGATCAAAAANAAATGGGCCACCTARTTGCAAACAGCTTTACAAAGGTTGATTCAGGCGGSYTTTCAACGAGCTCATCGCTGTATAGTTTCAAAAATATACTYTATTTACAAGCGCATAATCACCGATGCTGCCACTTAGAATATTTCAAGTNCTCTAKGACAACATGAAACATTCTRCGCGGTGGCACGCCCAATCTAGAAGTTTTTGACGTAACGCTCCCATACTGAATGACCGAAAAGGGTCGAAAGAAGCCTATAGACCTATCGACAAGAGGAACTCCAGCAGCAAGTTAAAACGAGTAAAAACCATGAAAAGTAGGCCCCCTTCTATCCTGTAACATAGGATGTATTCAACCCCCTACTTTTCCATTAAAYCCAAATTGATGAANCCGAACTCTTAATCAACTAGTAGCGTTTTATCCTTATTCKAGTCGCACATAGAACCTGCTTGAAGCCATACATTTTGGYCATACATTCTTGTACRCTGTTTCTAACGTAATACTTCCCTATACCTGTATTGAAAGTTGATTGCCCTTATCARCTTTGGGTTGCYGATAAAAYCCATGCAAWTACTTGGCCCGGTTTTGTTTTTTGGAGCATTGACGGTAATTGCAYTTTARAACGAGCATGCCGGCCAACTCAACRGTATGGAATTATYCTGTWTGGGTMGCGCARTTGTATTTTGAATTGTTCGGAGAGTGAGTTAACCCAGTTAATTTTACTACGATGCAGATATTGAAACTGAGGGAACAAATTATTCAGGTGGATGGTATATTCGTTACTGGGTTGAGGCTTCCGTATGCAACTGACATTACTACTTCCTGAATAGATTTAGTCTGCGTAATTACAAATTCGATTTTTGTGGTATGGTTTGTAGATGCAGCTATGCAAGTAGTTAGGTAATGTGCCAACTATTCAGAATAAACTACATAAATGGCACCACAATGGACGAGTGAAATTTTCAGCSTGGCTTATGGCTAGAGCCAGCACGAAATAGACAAGCTCTCTGGCACAATAATTGGAGAGGAAAAGCTTTATGATAAGGGTGATAACCTATCTTGTAATAACCTTAGTAACTATGTTCGCCTCTGTTAGTCTTTATGCTGATAATATTTGTAAGGAGAAAGATAGCGACGGTAATGTTACGTTTCTGGATTGCGACGCCGCCAATAAAAGTGCCAAGAAAGTTGAAATTAAAGATACAACTATTGTTTCCCCCAAGGAATATCTTGTTGATATTCCAGTTGCAGCAAAAGACAAGGACATAAGCAAACAAAGCGATACGCAGGGCTCATTACTACAAGCTAAAAAAGATCTGGAAGAAGCCAAACAGGTGCGTACGGGCGACAGGCAAAAAACCAAGACTGGTTCCCGGTTAAAAGAATCGTACTTTGAACGTGTGAGACAAGCTGAAAAAAGAGTGGAAGGCCTTAAAAATAAAAAATAGCTTTTTTAAACAAAGAGGTGAAAAGTGATAAAAAAGACATCGATGTCAGCAATTGCTGGTTTATTGCTGAGCGCATTAAGTAACGCCGAAACGACTACTACAAATCTAGATGCTGGCCAAAAACTGGTATGAGAGGGCGGGCTATGAACTTGCTATAGCCAGCCATTACCGAGCTTCTGGCCGCGAACTTAGGCTCTTTAATCACTACAACGACCCTCTAAATTTTAGTAGARCCAGAAAAACCTACTCGTTCCATTATATACAGTTTCACTGAAGCCGAGACTAGACAACTAGTTATGTTTTTGCGATTAACAAAAATATTTTTGTGAGGTATAAATTATGTTAGATGGCATATTTAAAAATGAGAATGCAGGGTCATTTTCAAGGCGCCAGCAACTCTTTTTAAAGTATTCATTTCTGGTCCTAATTGATCTCTCAGTATTGAATCTGTTCAATGAGTATTGGGRCTACGTYTTTATTGAATCATTTTCAATCTCAGTACTTGCAGCATTACTGCTTCAGGTTTTGCTACAGATAACAATACTTGTAGAGCACAGTGTAGCAAGCTTCTTTAACAGTAAATCTGGGATAAGAGCTAAAATACTACGTGGAATATCTACCTGGGCAATACTTTTTGTCTCAAAATTAATAATTTTGGAAGCTATAAATATTTCCTTTGGGAGTGATGTTTTATTCAGCGGCCCAATACACGGGCTAGTTTCTTTTATTGTTGTGGTAGTTGTAATTATTATTACCGAGCAAATATTTTCAAGGATATATAAAGCACTGGCATAAAACCTTCTAAGGTACCTCAGTCAACTTATGGGCAGAAACTTCGATAAGGAGATCGCACGAGCTATTACTTTTTGCAAAAAAATAAGCCATTGAATCAATAGATTATATTTAAGTAGTGTGCAGTCCTCTCCTGGATACTTAACAACTAACCAAATCATTATCCGAAACTGACAAGRCTCCTAGTTAAACTCCCATTTAATCCAACTTCAGGCGCACTTGCATCAACGGAAATTAACTATGGTCAGCGAATATGCACCGGCAAAGCCTAACTCATACAATGTATGACCAACATCCAAACCCGTATTTTAAATTAACCACTTAAAAACAATGAGTTAAGAGTTTACAATTACTGCTAATATARGTGTAAACATTTCCCGCCGCCTCCACCAATTCGTTGAAATATTCTTTATTTTTCAACATATTACCAAATGCGCAGGGAACCAGAAATGGGGACTCGTACATTTTGTGTCATACATTCTCGTACCTATGGCAGGTACTACATCCAAGACAAAAGTGGTATTTTCTACTTCAAGATAGTGACACCGTTATTCCTTCGTGACCGCTTCCCCAATCTACAAAAAGAACTCCGCAGAAAAGCGAAACAACAAGCTTCGWGATTGTATATAACCGTGACGAACGACTTTGTAATTGCTCTGGAAAACCTCGACACAATAGAAGATGCACTGAAATACATCCCTGCTGCCATTTCAATTAAGGCCTAACTACCCCACCCACTTGCCGATGAACTTCGAAACACCTACCAATAAATCATTTCTGCCAATAAAGAGCTGGTCGAACTACGGTACCTAGAAGATATTGCTGATGCCAAACGAAAGATATCGCGATCTATCAGTGATGGCATCGACATCATCAGCTAAATGCAGTTTATTGATGAACAAGTTGTCCCTGTAGGGTACTGACAAATTAACTCTCCTTGGCAGATAATTCGGGGATGAATATCTACAAACAATACCGATTCCCATCTGAAATTATCAGTTACGCTGTTTGGCTGTATCACCGCTTCAATGAGAGTCTCAGGGAAGTTGCGTTTGCAATGTGGAATAGGGCAGTCGCATGAGGAAATGTGCCAAAATCCTTCGGCCTAGATATATTAACTTGTCAGCACCCTATGCAGCCATCCGCTCGTGTTTTGGCTTTGCGGACAATTTCACAAAACCAATATCCTCCATAATTGCATACATRGCAGGCAATACCAGCATGATCAATACRGTGGATGTCAGCATGCCAAAGACAATACTGGTCACTAATGGCACAAGAATTAGTGCTTGCGTGCTGGTTTCAAACAGCAAGGGTGCCATGCCAGCAACGGTCGTGACKGAGGTGAGAAAGATRGCTCGAAAACGATCATAGACCGCTTGCCTGGCCGCATCATGAAGTGTCATGCCTTCGTCTACTCGATATTTTACAAATTCGACCAGCAGGATCGAATCATTGACAATCACCCCTGCCAGGGAAACAAAACCAATCATACTTGGCAGAGTGAAATCCAGGCCCATAATCAAATGCCCCCAGATCGCACCGATGAGGGCAAGAGGAATATTGACCATGACGATAATCGGTTCGCGGTAATTGCGAAATTGCAGGCTTAGCAACAGGAATACCCCAAATGCGCCAAGCCCGAAGCCTGAGAGTATCGATAGTTTGGTTTCAGCGCCGTTCTCGACTTCGCCTTTCAGTTCAAAATTGATGCCCGGATAGGTTTCCTGCAATGTGGTTAAAAGGTTTTTTTGCAAGCCTGAGATGACGTCAGAAGTATTGGCAATATCCGCATCCACATCGCCATATATATTGACGGTGCGCTGGTGGTTGATATGCCCGATCCGGGAAAATTCACGTTGCTCGCTAATGATGGCGACACTGGCTAGGGGAATCGCCTCTCCTGTTATTGAAAATACGGTGAAGTTATCAAAATCGCGTAATTCACGACCTGGCAGGCTATCAAGCTTGGCAATGATTTCATAGGCTTCGCGGCCCTTGTAAACCTCACTGATTTCAACTTGCAAATAAGCCGACCGTAATTGTGAGGCAATACGACGCGAATCGATGCCTGCGGCCAGGGCGCCATGTTTAAGTTTAATACTGTATTGCGGCTTGCCTGGGCGAAGATCATCCAGCAAATTATTGACACCGGCATAACCTCTGAGCCAATTTTGCACGTCCCAGGATGCTCGTGACAATTCATCTAAATCTTGTCCACTCAGGCGAACATGAATAGCGCGACCCGCTGGACCCACCCGAGGTTCCTTGTATTGAATATTGAGCACACTGGGCAGTGTCCCGGTATTTTGTTGCCAAAGCTGGATCAGCTCATCCATTTTAGTGTTGCGCTTTTCGGTATTCAGCAAATCAATGCTAAGCGTTGCCAGATGCGTACCATTCTCGGCTACATCACCGTGCTTGCCATATGAAAGCTGCACATTTTTAACCAGTTGTTCTGACTCATTTTGACTAAGGGTTTTATTGGTTTCATCCAGTGCACTGAGCAGTCTGTCCACCACCCGTTCAGTTTCTGCCAAGGGTGTGCCTTGCGGCAGTAGAATTCTGGCCTCCAGATTGTTGCCTTCTAGGTCAGGAAAGGCCTTAAATTTAACGGTTCCAGTTGCAATCAGGCCGATAGAAAAAATCAACATCGCCAGCGCCATGCCAACCGTGAGGTAGCGAAACTGCATGGCGAGTTTGGCGGCATGGGCCACAGCGTGGCGAAATTGATCAAACAGGGCTTCAAATTTCTGTCGCCATTTTGGTGGTGTTTTATGCTGCGTATGTTCCAGCGAGTTCTTGAGGTGGTGTGGCAGCACCAGAAATGCTTCAATCAAACTAATGGTCAGCACTGACAGTAAAACTACCGGCAGTACACCCAATACCTGCCCCATATCGCCTGTCATCATTAACAAGCTGCCAAATAGAAAGGCGGACGTGAGGTAGGAAGAAAAGACACCGCGAAAAACCTTTTTGGTGCCATCAACAGTTGCCTCCAGTGAGGACTTTCCCTTGCGGTATTCATGATCAATACTTTCAGACAGCACGATAGCATCATCCAATAAAATACCTATCGCCATCAGCAACGCGACCATTGAGATCATGTTGATACTCACGCCAAACACCACCATCATGGCAAGTCCACCCAAAAATGAAATGGGTAGCCCCAAGGCAATCCAGAAAGTGTAACGCCATGAAAAAAATAGCAGCAGCGTTAACGTTGCCAGAATCAGGCCCTGCCAACCATTTTTTAGCAGCAATTTTAACCGGTCACGCACTAATGTGGAGGCATCATTTACAATCGTTAACCGTGTTCCTTCAGGCAGAATTTTGTTTTCTTTTTCAACGAACGCAAGCAGTGCATCGGCAATTTTTAGTGTGTCATCAATCGTGTTTTTGCTAACGTTGAGTAGTGCCGCAGGCTTGCCGTTTAGCTCAATTCGCTCTTCAGGCTTTTCAAATTTGTTCTCAATTCTGGCAACATCGCCCAATTTAATTTCACCACCTTCGGGTGTATTGATAATAATCAGATTTTCCAGTTCATCGGCTGTCTTCCTGACATTATCAAATCGAATTTGATAGGAGGTTTCCGCCGCTTCCAAGATACCTGCGGGTAATTCTAGTGCCTGCGAGGCAATCAAGTTAGCAATATCCTGGACACTAAGATGGTATTTTTTCAGCGCATCGGGACGGATTAGTACCTGCAATTGATGCGTGGAGAAACCATCCATGCTAACGATGGGGATTTGTGGCATGGCGACCAGCTGATCGCGGTAATACTCCGCCAGTGCTTTTAATTCCGTGGCCGTTAATTTATCTGAGGTGATGGCAATATTGGCAACCGGGTTAATTCTTCCTAACTGTTTGATTACTGGGTCTTCGGTATTGCCCGGGAAGTTCTGGATCGCATCGACTGCCGTTTTAATATCATCGTTAAACTCTCGGATATTTCCCGCTTCCTGCATTTCCAATGTAAAAATAGCAATGTTGTCACGGGCATCACATTCCTGCTCTTTCAAAAAGCTGATGCCGTCGGTGGCATCTTCCAGTGGATTACAAATGCCATTTTCAACATCGACCGGGCTGGCCCCAGGATAGGCAACCGTGACCTGTACCTTGCTGGGCTTAAGTAACGGAAAAGATTCTTTATTTAGCTCCGTCAGTGAATATAACCCGATGGCTATAATTGCCATCATCAGGATATTACTGAGGGTGGGATGTGCCGCAAAATAGCGAATCATTCCGTTGCACCTTTTTTATATCCAGTGCTTTTATTTGGGTTTATGTTTTCTTCACCCAGCGCGTCTCTAGCCAGCTGTTTTTCATATTCATTAGCCAGAACCAGTTTAAGTGGCAAGCCTTCAATCACAGGAATGACATCAGTAATAATAATTCTCTCACCCTCTTTGACACCATCGTCAATAATCACCAATTGCCCTTGTTTGTGGCGAATAGTCACGGRACGTATTTCTAACTGATTATTTGCGTTGGCAACGTAGACTCGGCCTTGATGGATAGCCTTTCTCGGCAAAACCAACATGGCTCGAGGGCGCGCACTAATTTCAACGGCTGCATACATGCCTTTAAGCAAGGGCGGACGTTTGCCAGGGATCACATTTTCATAGGGGTTATTGACGGCAACAACCAGGCCAATAGTATCCCTTTTAGGATCAATGGACTCGCTAATACGTAGCAACTCTGCGTGCCATGTTGCAATGCTAGCGTCGTTTCCAACCAGTCTAACGCTAGCCGTCAGTTGAAGTTTTGAAAATTCAATCTGCAAGTCTTCCGGCTTTTGCAAATTAATACTGCGCGCTTCCGCATTCATTATTAGCGAGTAAAATTGACGCACCGGTAATTGAGCGTTGATTTCAACGACCTGAGTGCCTAATGCTTCAAACAAGAGGCTGCCAATGGCAGCGTATTCACCCTTCTCTACAAAAACTTCGCCGATACGGGCATCAAAAGGCAGGTGGATTTCAGTACGCCCCAGCGTATCTTTACTTTGAGCTAGTTGAGTTCTGGATTGCTTAATTTGTGCCTGGATTGCAGATTTACGACTGCTGAAACCTGCCAGCTTTCCCTGTAAATCTTCGACCTGCTGGCGTAGTTGCAAAACTTTCTGTTTTTCAGCATCAACGGCTGAACGGGAAATTAATTGTTTCTCCAGGATGCGGTGCAAACGGGCTAACTCTTTTTCGCCAATCTGTAGGTTTTGTTTGGCAATTTCGGCAGAACGGCGAGTGCTTTTTTCCTCAACTTCCAGTTGTTTTAAGGACGATTGACTACTCACTAGAGCCGCCTTGCTCTGATCCAGAGAAAACTCAAAAGTGGTGGGCTCAATGCGTAAAACCATAGTGCCTTTGGCTAAGCTTGCGCCTTTTTTCAAGCCTGGGTGGATATAACTGATCTTGCCGCTAACTTCCGTTTTGGCTTTCAACAACACAGCRGGCTCTACATTACCGTAAGCGATGACACGGCTACGGAAARGCAGCTTCTTGACGGTAATGACTTCTACGGTTTTGGTGGGGAATTGCAGCTCAGCATGTGGAACAGGCGATCTGAATTTCACTGTAAAAATAACCAACGCTAGGGCGATAATAACAATCAGCGGCAGAATGAACGCTTTTTTTAAGACTTTTTTCATGGCTTACACTCGATACCGCGGCGATAGATAGCAAAAACACCTGATGCCTTGTCTCTCATCTTTCCGATGTCCCCGGCCAATAATGACTGCATAACCAAACCCTGAATGGTGCCAATGAACAGGGTGCCCGCAGCCACMGTATCAACAGAGGGATCAATTTCACCTTCGACCTTGCCTCGCTCTATCAATACAGCCAACCGTTCACCGTATTTCCGTAGCAGGGTTCGAGCTATGCGTTTAGGTGCAGTATCCTTGGCACTCTGTAATTCACCAAACAACATGCGTGGTACGCCTGGATGCGCTGAGACAAACTCTATATGGGTCATGAACACGGCATCCAGTGCGGCAAGAGGTGTTTTTTTAGCTTTTATGGCCTTGTCTACCCGTGCCAGCAAGCGTTCTGAAACCCATTCCATCACGGCCTGCCAGATGGCCTCTTTATTGGAGAAGTGTCGAAATAGCGCGCCTTGGGTTAAATTCATGTGCCTAGCAATGGCTGACGTAGTTATATCACCAGGATTTTGTTCTGCCGAGAGATCAACGACGGCCTCAACAGTAACAGCGCGACGCTCATCAGCAGGCAAGTGTTTATTTTTTGGCTGCATACCAGCTCCAAAAGATAGTAATTGATTACTATCTTTTGGTATTTCTCAATTTTTGTCAATATAAATGCTTTTATTTGCTCTGAGTGTTTACCTCTAACCACCTCACTATAAAGCCCATTAGAAATAAGCAGACTCATCTTGCTTGTCGAGCACGAGGTAACTGTTCTCAGCGTCACGCTCGCAGCCCTCGCCTCTCAATAAATCGGACTACACGATAACTCCGGGTATGTACTATATGGATAAGCTCTTTTTGATTCATTGTCTTAACCCGGCGATGGTGCATGTTGCCCCAGGCATCTTCTGCGTACACACCGTCGAGAAACAGCATATGGAAGTGAACATTCAAGTTGGGGGCACTGCCCAAGCGTTGAATCAAAGTCACCGTGTCGGTTTGGGCCGCGACTTTACTGTAACCGACCTTTTAATGAGGTGTGTGGAAAACGTACGGGAATCGATATCAGCACCTTATCTATTAGCTCTGGGTAGGCGGCAAACAAAAACGTAGTTGCAACGGAAAGCTCGGCATCTATTGGTGAATAGGTTTTCGTAGTAATACCTCATCAACAAACAAAGCCGCACTCTCAGCCATGCGTTGTGCACCGTAGCTCGGGCAGCAACCTCGTCGTTTACAGCTAGAGGCTACCAGGCGCTCATGCTTGAAATTCTCGCAACGTACCTGAAAAAAGCCGTGCTCCAAGTGGTCAGAGATAAGAAACTCTTCAAATTTACGCTGCACTTAGGTCGGCAATGACCGCCCTTGTGCTTCAAGTTGGCCCCTAAACTTCGGATAGTATTGCTCGATAATATGATGAAGAAGCGTGTGATTCGGCTGATGGTGTTGATACAGCGACTCGTACAATCTGCCGGAATTCCCTGTCGCTCGCATGGGAAATTTCTTTACATGCTAGATATTTATACAGCTTGCATCTGACAACATCGGCATACAAATCATGGTGATTTCCACTGTCTCAAACCGTGGAATGCAGAAAAGAGGGTGTTATAACCCACTGTTTTTATTAAATTATTTATTCTCGGAAGTTAAAGCCTTCTCCTGGACACCTTATAACTATCGACGTCTGTTAAAGCCAACCGATTAGATTCCTTGTTTCACCATTGAATTCAACCTAAACCATAGCCTTGACCTGTACCATTTCAGCCATAACTGAGTAGTACGCATCGACAGGTAACTCAGACACTTCTAGTACGTTCTGCTCGTACAATGTATGACCAACATCCAAACTCGTATTTTAAACTAATCATTTAAAAACAATAAGTTAAGAATTTACAATTACTGGCAATGTAGGTGTAAATGTTTCCCACCGCCTTCATTCTGTGCAATGACCTAAAAGCCCTGTAAAAACGGGTTTTTTTACCCTGCTGTTAGTAATACGACATCCCTCTAGAATAAAATTAAATCCAGATATTAACGAGGAAAATCCTCGGCATAATTATTAAACACCAGAAGAATCTTTAGCCATTGAGCCAACTGAATCTTGAATTGGCCCTAAGGGGTTTTTACGAATTTCCATCTGATCAATGATTGGTATGCCACTCCAAATCTTATACACAACCACATCATGATCAATCACAATCAATGCATTAAAGTTCCAACCTGTTGTAATTTCTTCTCGTTTAAATTTCAACAAATCCAAAACCACATTGCCAACTCGCGTACTTGTATTAACACCTGGTGTTGCTTCGTAGGCAAGACATGCCTCACGAACGGCCAAACACGCACGTACACTTGGCGGTAAATCGTCAGCCTTTACAGCATTATTTGGGCTAAATTTTCGAATAATGTCCAGATATGACAAAATTCTCACATTTGGGGTGCTGTAGGGATCAAACCCAAGATCTTGTAAATCAGCCGTCGTCGTTTCAAATAAAATAATACTGTCATATGACGACTTAGCCTGTTCAAAACTATCCCACTGAGATTTAGTTTTAGCCTCACCTTTGGGCAAAGTACTGCCGCAAGAAGTCAAAACCAGCATCAGAACAAAAAACAAACTTCTATCAAACCAACGAAATATGCTATTTCTCTTCATAAGCCCTCAACCTACCCCTTATCCAATCATGACATTAATATTGACGGGGCGTCCAGGTGAAGAGGCACCATGACCACCACTTACAACTTTTTTTATTCATTATGCAAAGAAAGTCCCGTTCATGGCTCCTTTTATCCTTCAGGACAAAAGCTCTTTACTAACATCCCCAAGCTAACTTAGCCTGTATGTTATGAACTTTGACAAAAACGTTACCATTAAGTTTTCTGATGATGCATTTCGTCGTATGGATGAAGCACCTGATGAAAAATTTTATGCTATACCTAGATTTACCAGCCATATTGATTTTGGCGCTATAGAGTCTGTCACCGAGCTCTACCGTAAATATCTACCTGAAAATTCTTATATTTTAGATTTAATGAGTAGTTTTCTAAGCCATTTCCCTGCGGACAAATGTTATAGCCATGTTGTTGGGTTAGGAATGAATGAACGTGAGATGGCTAATAATAAGCAATTGGATGAATGGGTTGTCCACGATTTAAATGATCAACCCAAATTACCCTTTAAAAATAATTTTTTTGATGCCGGAACAATTTGTGTCTCTATAGATTATTTAACCGACCCTGTAGCTGTTATTAAAAATATGGGCCGAGTGCTAAAAAAAGACGCTCCACTTATTATTACTTACTCTAATCGTTATTTTGAATCTAAAGCTACAGCAGCCTGGCTCTCTCTTTCTGATGAACAACGAGCCTACCTTATAAAATCATTTCTTGAAGAAACACAATGCTTTGGTGATATAGAACTGATGGATTGCAGTCCAGAAATGGGCGACCCACTTTATGCTGTCATCGCTAAAGCTATATAATAATATTTAGTCGGACTCATCTAGCTAACTAAACGCTTGGGGCCTGGCACCAAATGATACTTTCTTGATAAACCTCATTAATATCTTCTGGTGTTATATTATTATCTGATAAAAAAGACCAATTCATTTTATCTATTTCTGCTTTTTCCAAACACATCACCACACGTAATACTTCACCATAAAATCCTGTTTGATTAAGCAGTGCATCTACTAAATCTTCACGAAGAGGCATACTCGCAATAATTTTTTCAAGTGGCTGATCAAAATATGCATCAAGGGTTGAAAGTAGTCCAACAGAAAATAATGATGAGGCCTCGGTTTTAGAAATTTTAGCTCCTAACAACTCGCACATTTTTGCCCGAATTGCTGACTGATCTTTAAGGGCGCAGGGCTTATCAGATAAATTAGATAAAGTAAGCAAACTAGCCAGGCTTCGTACTTGGTTAAGCCCAAGGTACGTAATAGCTGCAGCCAATGACTCTATTTTATGACTCAACATATAACGGACCGAATTAACCAGCTTTAACAACTGAAAACTCAACACAGGATCTCTACCAATCAATGCTTCAAGTTCTATGTTTGTGGTCTCTGGGTTTTGAAGTCTTCCCAGCAGCTCAATAACAAGTAACTTACTGGCAGGGATTTTTTTGCCGGAAATAATTTGTGGCCTGGACAAAAAATAACCCTGAAAAAGCTCAAAACCTAATTGGCAACATCTCTGGTACATTTCATGAGTTTCCACCTTTTCTGCCAGTAGAGTGAGATCATATTTTCGAAGCAATTGAACGTGCTCTTCCAATTCATGATCGTTCAGTAGAAGTACATCAATTTTCACAATGTCTACTAATGGTAAAATCAAATGACTCAATTCATTATTGACGAAATCATCAAGAGCAATTGTATAGTTCTCTTCAGACAAGCGTGTTAAGTGCTTCACCAAAGCGTCGTCAATCACGATGTCTTCCAAAACCTCAATAACAAATCCTTTTTTATCAAAAGGAGGTGGCTCTTCGATAAGTTTTCGAGTGAAATTAATAAAGGCTTTTTTGTCACCAACTATTTCATCAGCATCAAAGTGTGTGTACAGATTTACCAACAATTCTGAGGTCGCACTGTCACCATCTAGAATATCAATTTTATTATCTGTGCAATCCCGGAACAAAAGCTCATAGGCAACAACATTCACATCTGCATCAAAAATAGGCTGCCGTGCCATGATAATTTTTTCATACGAAGGACTAATAGAGTCTTGTTCATCCATGCATACTTATTCCGTTTCTAGATTACAAGATGGTCTTTCGACCGATTGAAATGGTGATCTAACAAAGTTACATAACATATACATGGATAGCAACAGTCTTTAAGTGATGAAACTGTAAAAAGTTACAACCTTAGAGAGGATTGTAGACCAGAGAAAAACTGGATTTTGGCTAGCCGCTAGAGTTCTGAAAAAAACATTTAAAGGGTTCAGGGTATCACTGACTCCCCCAGACCTTAACAAATGATAGTTAAGGCCACAGGATTACAAAAAATTAGGATTAACGAATGACCAGATACATTGGACGGCCGTTGCGATTAATTTGTAACAGCACTGATTGTTGATTAAGTGCCAATGCCTGTTTCAAGCTTTTCAAATCAACCACATGTTTTCTATTTGCCCCTGTTATCACATCCCCAGGCCGCAAACCACTATAGGCTGCTCGAGAATTTCTGGACAACCCAGCCACAACGACTCCTTCACCATCAGGAATGTCTTCAAAACGAGTTCCCTCAAGTAATGAATGCAACTTCTCACTAAGTGCCGACAACTGCTGTGGTTCACCAACCTTTACGTTTATCTTTTTAGTTTTCCCTTCACGAAGCACGCTTAGCATTACCTTGTCGCCCACTTCTTTTATGCCAATTTGGCTACGCAATTGTCCTGTAGAACTAGTTTTTCTATCATCAACAGCAACAATAATGTCGCCCGCTTTAACTCCAGCCTTTTCTGCTTCTGAACTCTTTGTAACACCCGTCACCAAAACACCTTGTTGGCCATTTTTTAAATCAAAGGCTTCACGTAATTCTGGGGTAATATCCTGAATACCAACACCAAGCTGACCTCGCTTCACCTCGCCATGAAGAAGAATTTGCTCCATGCTTACCTTTGCCATGTTTATTGGAATAGCAAAACCAATACCTACATTGCCTCCCGCTGGAGCAATAATTGCAGTATTAATACCAATCAATTCACCCCGCAGACTAACCAATGCCCCACCCGAATTCCCGGGGTTAATAGAAGCGTCCGTCTGAATAAAATTTTCATAGCCTTCAATGCCAAGGCCTGTTCGGCCTAATGCACTCACAACACCCGTAGTCACGGTCTGACCTAAACCAAAGGGATTACCTATAGCAACAACAAAATCACCAACTTCCAATCCATTGGAATTACCCAGGGGAACCTCAGCAAGATTTTTTGCATCAATTTTTAAAATGGCAATATCCAACTCTGGGTCTGAGCCTTTAACCACCGCCGTAAATGCTCGGCCATCCACCAAAGATACTTGAACTTCATCAGCGCCTTTAATCACATGATAATTTGTCATGATAATGCCATTTTCGGCATCAACAATCACGCCAGAACCAGCACTTTGCTCACGCCTTTTCGGTGCCCGCTGTTGAAACTGTTCCTGGTCAGGAATATTAAAAAAGCGCCGAAAAAAAGGATCGTTCAATAGCGGATTTTGAGCTTCTCTGGTTGAAAATGTAGCAATGTTAACCACAGCAGGGTTAACCTGCTTAAGCATGGGGGAGAGTGACGGCAATTTGTTTCCTGAGGAATCAGCCAGGGGCAACCCGGCCTGAGCTACAGACAAAAAACAAAAAATAGGTATCATGAAAAAAAACTGTCTTACCTGCCACATAGAAATCACTCCTAACGATTACTGTTTTATTTTTAACAGCGGCTTCTCAACGCCTATTTATCAGAATAGCCTGTAAATTTTCTGCTGAAAAATTATCCACTGTCAGTTTTTCATAAGTTTCACTGAGACCAAAGTATCTCTAAAAAATTCCGACCGTAAAGGCATTTCACTATAAAATAAATTTCAAGCTGACCTTTTTCTTTTTACAGCTACGAAAAAGACCCAATATTTAGCGGACTACAAGGACTGACACCGGAGAAAAAAGGGCCACCTGGTGACTCAACGTACCAAATCCTTGACTGTCTCTACTGAAAATACGAGAAGTCATCACAATCAGATCAATATTTTTTTCCTGGCAAAATCCCAGTATTTCCTGAATTCTCTTTCCTACTAAAATTGTTTTTTCTATGGGAACACCAGAAAATTCTTCTTGAAACCGATGCTGCCAATCCGCCAACTTCTGATTGGCTTTTACTGCCAGCTTTAAATAAAAATCTTCAATTTCCTTGTCTATATCACCCCCCATTTTTTCAACAACATGGACAAGCTGCACACTACCGGAATTTTGTGCCGCCATTTCCAGAGCTGTCTGAATGGAACGCTCACTTTTATCTGCTAAATCAGTAGGAACCAGAATATTTTTATACATGATAAGAACCTGTAATATTAGTCAAATTATATGGAAATCATTAAAATAATAGGCACAGACACCCTCACATTCAACATCAACGAGATGATCCTTCAGGTGACCATAGACTTAAGTCAGGTGGCATCTTTGTTAAATCACTAGTACCTTTAATAAATATCAAATTTTTAACCAACAGCGTACACATTGTTTAAGATAATAGTCTATGTGATCGCTCAATGATAAGAGAGAAAAACCATGAAAGCCGTGGTATTAACAGAGGCTATAGGGCCTGATAGCTTACAAATTCAAGACGTTAACACCCCAACCCCAGGGCCCGGGGAAGTACGCGTTAAACTACAGGCATCGGCACTTAATCGACGAGACTATTGGATAACTCTGGGGAAATATCCCGGTATGCAATTACCCTGCATCCCAGGTTCTGATGGAGCGGGAGTAGTAGACAAAGTGGGGGAAGACGTCGATAACGGGCTAATCAATAGAGAGGTTGTCCTTTACCCCGCCAGAGCATGGGGTGATAGTGAAGCCTACTATGGCCCTGAATTTCGTGTTCTTGGTATGCCTGACCAGGGTACTTTTGCAGAGTATATCTGTATCCCTGCCAGTGATATTTATACAAAACCTGAGCATCTAAACTGGGAACAAGCCGCTGCTGTACCTTTAGCGGGTCTGACCTCATGGCGAGCAGTGGTGACCCATGCAAACGTACAAAAAGGCCATAAAGTGTTGGTTACCGGTGCAGGAAGTGGTGTCTCTACCTTTGCCATCCTCTGGTGCCTTCACTTAGGTGCAGAAGTCTATGTTAGTAGTAGCAGCGAAGAAAAAATTGATGCAGCCAAAACCCTGGGAGTAACCGCCGGGGAAAATTATCGAGACTCTGAGTGCTATAAAAAGCTACGAAAAAAATCTGGAGGTTTTAATGCAATCATCGACAGTGCTGGTGGTGATGCCTTAAATAGTATTTTAGATACACTCCTGCCTGCAGGACGGTATGTTTTCTTTGGCGCCACCTTAGGAAATGCCAGTAAAGGACTGTCGATGGGCAAATTATTCTTTAATCATACACGCATCCAAGGCACTACTATGGGTAGCAATGCTGAATTTAAAGCAATGCTGAATTTTTTAAGTGAGAAAAAAATTGTGCCTGTCATCGATTCTGTATTACCTCTGTCCCAAGCCGCTAAAGCTCACAAACTAATGGAAACATTTGGTCATACTGGAAAAATTGTTCTACAAAATAATTAGGAAACCTCTGATTAATTATTACAGCTACGTACATCATTTATTTTCTAGCATTTATAAAAGCAGTAACATAGGCCTGATAGTAAATAGAGAGCAGGCCTATGGGTTCCCCTCGCGGACAGTTTTCATCAAGAATTGGATTTATTCTTGCAGCCTCAGGCTCAGCCGTAGGTCTTGGTAATATCTGGGGTTTCCCCACCAATGCAGCTGAAAATGGCGGTGGGGCTTTTGTCCTAATTTATTTTGTACTGGCCTTCTGCCTGGCATACCCCGCCCTTATGGCGGAACTGATTATTGGTCGTTATGCCAAATCCAACATATCCAATGCTCTACAGAAAATCTCCGATAACAAGGCAACCAAAACAGTTGGTAAAGTTGCCGGGCTGTATGGCATCACCATTGCTACACTCATTCTGAGCTTTTACGGCATCATTGCCGGTTGGATGATCGCATTCTTTCTAGAACCATTATTTACTATCAGCGGTCTATCAGCTGTTTCAAACTGGTTAACTCACTCTGGCGAGCTCCGAAACCTCTTATTTTGTGCGCTGTTTATACTACTCACAGTTGGGGTTATTCGAGCAGGGGTAGAACAGGGTATTGAAAAGTGGTCATGCCGCCTAATGCCCTCAATGTTGATCCTAATGGTGGCATTAATTATTTATGTATTATTTCAGGATGGCGCGCTGACAGGGCTAAAAATATATCTGGTGCCAGACTTTCAACAAATTAGTAACCCCAAGTTAATTACCAGTGCTCTAGGTCAGGCCTTTTTTTCTCTGTCTCTAGGTGTGGGTACAATGCTGATTTATGGCTCGTATCTTAGCCCGGATGAAAACCTACCCGCCATGGGAGCTATTGTCACCATCGTTGATACATCCATTGCTTTTCTTGCAGGCCTGCTCGTACTACCAGCACTGTTTGTTGCTCAGCAGCAGGGGTTAACCATTTATAACGAAGCCGGTAGTTTGATTGCAGGACCAGACTTGATATTCCAAACGCTACCAGCCCTTTTTCAAGGGATGGGTTTGATAGGCATCCCGGTCAGCTTGGTATTCTTTTGTCTAATGACAATTGCTGCACTGACCTCTTCTATCTCTATGCTAGAAGTTCCCGTGTCCTACACCATAGAAAATCATGGCATTAATCGTCACTCTGCTACCTGGCTAATTGGTGGGCTGACCTTTGCGATTTCCACTATTATTATTTTAAATTTTGACCACATGTTTGATTTTATCGTGGCCTTGACTACCGAATACAGTCAACCACTGCTAGGCCTTATGCTATGTATTTTTGCCTCATGGGTATGGAATAGAAACAAGCTTCTGGATGAAATTCGCAAAGGCTACCCGAAAGTAGAAGCTTCGATTTTTTGGAAAATTTGGCCAGGCTATGTACGCTATTGTTGCCCGGCCTTAATTTTACTGATGTTCTTCCAAACAATTCTTAATTCGTAATTACAGGCTTATAACCAACGGGAATTTTTAGAAAACTGGCTACGTAAAAATTCTATTTGGTCACCAAGAATACGTCTTGAGTTAATTAGAGCCAAATACTCTGCATTATTAGGTCTATATGGCAACGCCACCAAATCCATATTGATTTCTTCAAGCAAGTAATTGGACTTATGTTGATTACACCGGCGACAGGCTGACACCACATTTTCCCATTTGTCCTCACCACCTCGTGATGTGGGAATAATATGGTCGCGTGTCAACAGAGAGGACAGAAATGGTTTTGCACAATACAGACACAGGGAACTATCTCTAGCAAATAAGGCCAGGTTACTGAGTGGATAATTTTTCCGTGGCCTTGAAAAATGACTACCACCACAAGCAATAATACTTGGCAATATCACCTGAGACTGAAGGTTGTCTATTCTAGAATGCCCACCCCTCACTCGCTTCACCACATCACCCAATGTCCAGACCACCATCTCTCTCGAAAATAGACATACAGCTTCTTGCCATGTCAGCCACTCAATAGGCTGGCCCGCCATATTAAGACGCAGGATTTTAGGTTGCATAACCAACCGCCCCATCGAGAGTCACACTATGTGAAAAACTACTTCTTAGACAACATGTTCCCCAAAAATACAAAAACCCCAGCAACATGAGTTGGTGGGGCTTAAAAACTATGAGAAAAAGCATTCCAGCTCCCATGTTCAGGGGGAGGTTTAAACTACCTAAAAACACCTTTTTTATACTTAATCTATTGAAGGCTTAACCTCCTAAAATAATACGCCTAATGTCAGCATAACTTAGGAGATAACACTGTCAACCGCTATAAATAGACAAAAAAAAGCCCTAATACAAAAATGTATCAGGGCTTTAAGGCAGTATAGGATATACATGCTTTCCGTGCGTGGTGCAAAACTATCAAACATCCTTGTCTTTCCGTGATAGTACACTTCCATGTGCAGCTGCATCCTTGCAGCACGTACTATCGCTTTTTTAATACCATGTAACCATAGGCCTTTGCCTGCTTTTTATGTAGGAAATATCCTACAATTTTACTCACAGATAAATTGACCCGCCCACACAGCTCAGTTAGTGTGGCAGCTGGTTTTTAAGAGGATCTACGGTGGCAACTCGCAAGAAGTCTATTGATTTTGAAAAGAAGCTTGGCCAGCTGGAAGCACTCGTCACCGATATGGAAAAAGGGGCTCTCAGCCTCGAAGAATCACTCAAAGCCTTTGAAGATGGCATCAAAATTACCCGTGAATGCCAACAGGCCTTAAAAGATGCTGAACAAAAAGTTGAGCTATTAACGAGAGGTTCAAACACACCCGAAAACTTCGATCCTGAGAATAACTAATGGGCAATGAGCCATTTTCTGACTTTCTTCAGCATTGCCAACAGCGGATCAATCAAATATTAGACGCCCTCCTTTCAAATACAGGAGGGCCCGCTGAAAAATTACATCAAGCACTGCAATATAGTGTCCTTAATGGCGGGAAGCGTGTTCGCCCCATATTAACCTATGCCACGGCGGAGGCACTGGGTGGTGTAAATGGAGATACAGACCTGGTTGCCTCATCGGTAGAACTGATACACGCCTATTCATTAATCCATGACGACCTTCCCGCCATGGATGATGATGATTTACGCCGAGGGAAACCCACCTGTCATATTGCATTTGATGAGGCCACAGCGATTCTCGCTGGTGATGCATTACAATCTCTAGCATTCCAACAGCTCACAGAACTACAAAATATCCCGGCCCAAATATCCCTACAACTGATTTCTTGTCTGGCAACGGCAGCTGGAGCTCAAGGAATGGTCGCAGGGCAAGCTATAGATATCTCTTCAGTCAACCAAACTTTGACTCTGGAACAGCTTGAATATATGCACCACCAAAAAACTGGGGCTATGATTTCAGCCAGTATCACTATGGGCGCACTCTCCACGGGAAACGCAACAACAGTACAACTTTCCGCACTAAAAACTTACGGTGAGGCGATCGGCTTGGCCTTCCAGGTTCAAGATGACATTCTTGATGTCGTAGGAAATACTCATGTACTGGGCAAACAACAAGGGGCCGATGAAATTCTCCATAAGCCTACCTATACCGCATTACTTGGAGTCGATGGTGCAAAAGAAAAAGCCCTCCAGTTGCATCAAGATGCCGTCAAGGCACTCTCAATTTTTGACCATAGAGCTAACCAACTTCGAGCTATGGCCGACTATATCGTCAATCGCAATTACTAATGACCATCTAAAACAGGTTTATGTTAGCTAAAACATTTATCTGGTAAGTCTCAACGGTCATTTTGGTGTAACATTGCAATCCGAATTTCGGGTACCAAATGCATGGCAAAAACCTTTAACGACATACCACTAATTCGTCCGGAAACACCGTTGCTCGACACCATCGACAACCCTTTTCATTTGCGGGAATTAGACGAAGATCAACTGCTTGAACTGGCAGATGAGCTACGAGCGTACCTGCTTTTTAGTGTCGGAAAAAGTGGTGGCCATTTTGGTGCCGGTCTCGGTACCGTTGAATTAACGATTGCCCTGCATTACATTTTTAATACACCCCACGACCGTCTGGTATGGGATGTCGGGCACCAGGCATATCCACACAAGATCCTAACCGGCCGGCGAGACCAAATGCTCTCTATCCGTCAGGCTAAGGGTTTATCTGCATTCCCCAAACGGGATGAAAGCCAATACGATACTTTTGGCGTTGGTCACTCAAGTACCTCTATAAGTGCTGCTCTAGGGATGGCTTTAGCCGCCACCATGAACGGAGAAGATAAAAAGACTGTTGCCGTAATCGGCGACGGTGCCATGACAGCAGGAATGGCGTTTGAAGCACTCAATCACACGGCACACACAGATGCTGATTTGTTAGTGATATTAAACGACAATAATATGTCGATCTCTCATAACGTCGGGGGGCTCGCCACCTATTTCTCCAAAATATGGTCAAGTCGTTTTTACAACACAATTCGTGAAGGTGGCAAAAAAGTATTGCGCTCGGTGCCCTCTGCGGCGACTTTTGTACGAAAAACAGAAGAACATTTGAAAGCAATGGTGGCACCTGGGATTGTCTTTGAGGAGCTCGGGTTTAACTACATAGGCCCCATTGATGGCCATAACTTACCGTTATTAGTTCAAACGTTAAGGAATCTAAAGGCTCTATCAGGGCCAATATTACTGCATACCATTACCCGCAAGGGTAAAGGTTTTGCTCCCGCCGAAGCGGATCCTGTGGGCTATCACGCACTGAACAAAATTGAACCAAAGAACAAACCAAAAGTGGCCGTTTCACAGCCTTCCTCTACGATGAAACCGCCCAAACAGAAATACCAGCAAGTATTTGGTGACTGGCTTTGTGATATGGCGGAGAAAGAGCCTCGATTGGTAGGTATTACACCGGCCATGTGCGAAGGCTCGGGCATGGTAAATTTTGCCAAACACTTCCCCGATCGCTTTCACGATGTAGCCATTGCAGAGCAACATGCTGTTACGCTGGCGGCAGGCTTGGCCTGTGACGGGATAAAGCCTGTAGTTGCTATCTATTCCACATTTTTACAGCGTGCCTACGACCAACTTATCCACGACGTTGCATTGCAAAATTTGGATGTCATGTTTGCCATCGACCGTGCTGGCCTGGTAGGCGAAGACGGCCCCAGTCATGCAGGTAGTTTTGACCTGACATACCTCCGCTGTATTCCCAACATGCTGGTAATGACGCCGTCTGATGAAAATGAAACACGGCAAATGCTCTATACCGGCTTTATCCATAAGGGCCCCTCTGCTGTTCGGTACCCACGAGGAACTGGGCCAGGCGTTGTCATAGAAAAAGATATGACGGCCTTCCCCATAGGAAAGGGCGTTATTCGTAGAGAAGGCAGCCAAATTGCCATTCTTAATTTTGGCACCTTACTACCAGCAGCACTTGAAGCTGCAGAACACCTCAATGCCACTGTCGTAGATATGCGTTTTGTTAAACCCCTAGACACGGCATTGGTGGATAAGCTGGCTTCACAACACCAGCTCTTGGTTACACTGGAAGAAAATACTACTCAAGGGGGAGCAGGGTCAGCCGTTAGCGAACACCTCGCTTGCAGCGGTATAGCCATGCCCATTATGCACTTGGGGCTTCCAGACAAATTTATGGATCACGGCAGCCACCAACAACAGTTAATCGCCGCAGGATTAGATTCATCAGGAATTCAATATGCTGTTGAACAGCGATTAGGAGAACTTGAAAGCATTCAAAATACTGCTTCTTAAGCACCGCTCATTTAAAGTGATTTAATAACAAAGTTTTTAAACAAGTATAATAATGGGCGGTCTATTTTTCTGATTTGACCATATCTGCTAACCCCTGCCCCAACTGCCCTGCACCACCTAATCCCCAGCCACCATCTACGGGAATAACCGCCCCATTAATGTAACTGGCAGCGTCTGAAGCCACAAACATTGCAGCATTAGCCATATCCTCAACCGTACCCTGTCGCTTCATAGGAACAGAATTGATTACTATTTGACGGCCCGTAGAACCTGGAGGAGTCAATCTTTTCATGCCTTCGGTCCCCTCGATAGGCCCAGGCACAAGAGAGTTGACCCGTATACCTTCAGGCCCCCACTCCATTGCCGTGGTCCGCGTGATCATATCTACGCCGGCTTTTGCCGCACATACATGGGACTGCATTTCCATTGGTACAAATGCTTGTGGGGCAGAAATATTAATAATGCTGGCACCTGGCTTGCGAAGGTATTTATAACTGTAACGAAGGACATTAAAGGTCCCTAACAAATCAATATCTATCACCACTTTAAAGGCATTGGCAGACATTTCGTTAGCTGCTGCGGGGAAATTACCAGCAGCACCTGAAACCAGTACATCTATAGGCCCCAACTCTTGAAATACTTGCTCAAATACTTCCTTGAGACTGTCTACATCACGAACATCTGCGGCAAAACCAATCGCGTGACTACCTTGCCCCTTCAAAACATCAACAGCTGTATCCACTTTCTGCTGTGAGCGACTCATCACTGCCAGAGTAGCTCCAGCCTTGGCAAAACCTGTGGCAATTCCTAAGTTAATACCACTGGTACCACCCGCCACAAAGACCACACGGTTTCGATAATCAAATTGACACTGGGACATAATACCTCCGGAGATTAAACACTCTCAGACAACAATGAATCGATAACTGCAAGCACTGCAATCAACTCGTCAACATCAAGGAAAGAACCACCAAAACATGTCTCTGCCATTGGTGCAATACCACAATTCTCCGGTAGTGTTTCTCTCGCCCCTATCATGAAATGCAGTCGTGGCAAGAATATAAACTGCAACCATTCCACAAATTCAAGGGTGTCTACCGCAAAGGGCTGAATGCTGGCAAGTGCGTCAGCAGGCGGCTCTGTATCGGACCAAAGTGCCAGCTCTTTCAGGCATGATTCCACATCATTCAGGGAAGAGGTCAGTTGTGAATATACATTATCCATTCGATACATCGTAATTTGTTAATGACTCAAAGGTTCTCGCTAAAAATCACGACCAAATGGCGGCAAATCAGCCAGTAATTGTTTGCCGTAACGTTTTGTAATAATTCGTCGATCCAAAATTGTGATGCGTCCTGTATCTGTTTCTGTACGAATTAATCTACCGCAGGCTTGATGTAAACGCAGGGAGGCATCGGGCAACATTAAATCCATAAAAGGGTTGCCGCCCTGCTGTTCTAACCACTCGGATAACGTCGAATAAACCGGATCATCAGGTACTGCGAAAGGTATTTTGGCAATAATGACATGGCGACAGTAATCGCCCGGAAAATCCATCCCCTCAGCAAAGCTGGCCAGGCCAAAAATAGCGCTGCCAACACCTTGGTCAATTGCTTCTTTATGGCGCCGAATGATTTCCTGATGTCCCCACTGACCTTGAACCAACACATGGTCCAGGCATTCCGCGGGCAATTGTTCACAGACTAAATCCATTTGTCGTCGCGAAGAAAACAACACCAGAGAACCTTCATTCCAATCAATCAACTCAGGAATTTTTTCAATCAGCGCTTCCGTGTGGCCTCTAGCATCGCTGGGATCGACGCCAATATCAGGTACCGATAAAACACCCGCATTGGCAAAATCAAAGGCACCCGCCACTGCAGTACATTGTGCATATTTCGGTAAACCACAACGTTTCTTAAAGTTATCAAAACTGCCTAATGTCCTCAAGGTAGCAGAAGTCATCACGGCACCGTAGCAACGTTCCCACAAGTTAGCCTGAAAAATACTTCCCGCGTCAGTGGGGGATGCTGACAACCGAATATCCAGATTACCACCAACCCCTTGTTCAAGAGTAAGCCACCGCGCACTCGGTGGTCCAACACCACCTGGATTTTGATTATCGCTACCTTTATTGTGCTCAATCGGCATGCTCTGTGCGTAGCTCTGCCAAAGACGCTGAGTACCTTCCATCCGGCTCTGCCAGATGCCCACCTGCTGAAATAGCTGCTCTAGGTCGACTCTTGGCAGGGGGAAGTGCGGCTCATCCATTGCCTCCCCCACCCGATTAGAGAGTGTGTCCAGCAAAGCAACCAATGTACTCAGATATTCTGAAATATGCTCGGCTAGCTCCCTGACTTCATCCCCGGGATCACCCGCTGGAAAGCACCAACGAATATCTTCATCACCCAGACCCTTTTGATGATTAATATCATTCTGATTTAAAAAGTTTTCAAATACGGGATAACTCAACCCAAGCAATTTTTCTGATGAACTGGCAGCATTCGCTACCTTCTCCAAACGCTGAGCCAGATCGGGGGTGTTGGCCAACAGTGGTAATTGCCCTGTTATTTGCTTTCGTATCTGGCCAAGCCAACTCATGGTGCTTTTTAACCGGCACTGGCCAGCAAAGTGATTTAATGCCGTTGCACTAATACGGTGGCCTTCATCAAAGATATAAATAGTCTCTTCGGGCGCAGGTAAAATCACCCCGCCACCCAATGCTAAATCGGCCATCACCAAATCATGATTTGCTACGATGCAATCAGATTCTTCAAGCTCATCTCGAGCTTTAAAAAAGCAGCACTCCCGAATATAGCGACAGCGTCTGCCAGTACACTGCCGTCGATCCACCGTTAGTGGCCGCCAATCTACATCATCAATTGCCTCGGGCCAGCTATCCCTGTCACCAGACCAACTTTCTTTTTTCAGCGCATCACCCATATCCCGATAACTGGCGATAATATGACTCGCTGGGTTAAAGGTAATTTCATCTTCAAACAGAAATGCGCCACTGTCTTTCGCCGTTGCAGCATCCAGACATTGTTCGAGTCTTAGGGGGCAAAGATAACGACCCCGCCCCTTGGCAAGACTAATACTGTAGTCCCACCCGGAGCTTTGTAATAGCGCGGGAATATCTCGATGAACCAGTTGTTCTTGAAGTGCAACGGTTCCCGTTGCCACTACCACTCGTTTCCCTAACTTGCGGGCAATTGGCAGTGTTGCTAATAAATAAGCAATCGTTTTACCTGTACCGGTACCAGCCTCAATGACACAAATTCCATTGTCAGAAACCCTGATCCCTTCTTCATCCTCTTCAATATCACCCAAAGCATTGGCTATGGCGGCAATCATTTGCTTCTGACCCAACCTGGGGCGCAGCTCCTTACTGTCTAAGAACTGACGATAACCCTGTTGAATTTCATTTTTTAGCTCAGAATCCAGCACGATCAGAGAAGATTAAGTTTTTGGCAAACAGGGTTGGCATACATCGCCAGAACGATGTCACGACACTTAGGGGGAATAGATTCCATGCGGCCATCAAATTCTTTAGTTATTTTTGGCCAATCACACTTTATAGCTGCTTTCCATGAAACGACCGAAGCATGTGTTTTATGTAGTTTTTCATAAGCCATTACATTTGTAGRGTGTAGATGRTAATTACCAATAATTTGTCGGTCTACTACTACGGCCAAGTCATCAGCAGACTCGAARTCTGTATTCACCGGCTCGCCAAAGGCTATATGAATAGCACCTTTTCGCCCGACAATACCATTGTAGATACTAAGAAAGTCTTCGTGTTCGTCTTTCTCATAACGGCCCTCTGTTTGTTTCTCGTAGAGCTCTATACCCTTGGCTTCATCCAGCGGATCAAACTCATATGAAATAGCTACKGGAACCAGGTTAAGCTCACGMACAGCATCTCCAAATGTTTGTTCTTTTTGTTTACTGAGTGCCAGCATTTTTAACAGTGCTGGTTCCGTTTTATCCATACCATCCTTTGCACGRCCTTCACGCTGCGCAATCCARATTGATGCRTGTTCCTCTATTAACGAATAGCGGATATAACGAGACAACTTTATGAGTGCTGCCAGTTTTTTTCTCCGCCCAGTCACTGAACGTTTAACGATAAAGCTTTTGTTAACCCGCATGAGATCAGAAATAAATTCTTTGGTCAGTAGATTGTCACCTATGGCAATACGTACAGTATCTCTATCGTCATCATAAAGTGCCGCACTAACTAATGCYGGATCCATGGCAATATCGCGATGATTACTAATAAACAGGTACGACGTATTTCTGTCCAATTTATCAAGGCCGGAAACCGTAATCGTGGTTCCAACCTTTAATAGTAAATCGCCTAAATTAGCCCTCATMGCATGATGAAGATCTTTCACCGTCTGCATTTTCGAAAAAGCTCGATGCAATGCCCGTGAAAYAATAGGTCGCATTAACCACGGYGCCCAACGGAATATTCTTGGGTATTTAATGGATAGCAGCGTATCTATAAATTCTTTATTGCTCGAGAGTCGAGCMAGCACACAGGGAACTTCATCGTCGCGATAAGGGCGTATATCGTCAAATTCATTCATAATAAATAAAGCAATCGTTTGTCTGACCAATTTTCAGGCCATTTTATTATCGTTATAGGCATCTAGTGCGCGGGCCAAGCCTAGCGTGGGTTATACCAAAGTACTTCAGAAGCATATTTGTCCACCAAATGGTCTACATCCAGGATCAGTGTAAATAATGCCATACGAACTAACAGACCATTATCTGTTTGACGGAAAATAGCCAAATTTGGGTTGCTATCCAAATCTCGATCCAACTCATTGGCTTCGGCTCTGGAGTCCCTTGGCAAGGGATGCATAATCACCGTATTAGGCTCACAATGCGCGGTATACATTGCCTGATTTAACCGGAATTTCCCTCGGTACAAATCTGCCTCATCCTTGCTGGCAAACCGCTCCTCCTGGATCCTTGTAGAGTAGACAATATCCACATGAGAAATACTGGACTCAATCTTGTCCGACTCCATAACAGAGAGCCCCGCTTGCCGCATACCTTCCACAAGGTCTGCAGGCATTGCCAATTCTTTTGGTGAGACCAGCTGTACTGAAACAYCATKAAACAACATYAAYAACTTGCAGAGYGAGTGTACCGTTCTGCCATACTTAAGATCACCAATCATGGCGATACGAAGACCATTCAAAGTGCGACCTAGGCCCTTCAACTCTTTCTCAATGGTATACAGGTCAAGTAGAGCCTGGCTTGGGTGCTCATTGCTACCATCCCCACCATTAATAACCGGTACACGGCTGGCGCTGGCAAAATCAGCAACAGAACCAGACTCKGGATGTCGCATACAGATAATATCGCTAAAACCAGACRACACACGTGCGGTATCCTGCAACGACTCTCCTTTAGCTAAAGCCGAGGCTTCAAACCCAACGGTTTCTCTAACTTCTCCGCCCAGAAGATTAAAAGCACTGCCAAAACTAATCCGGGTTCTGGTGCTTGCCTCAAAGAACATATTGCCAAGAATGGCCCCTTCCAATATTCGGGTTCTTTTCTGCCGYTGTGCATAGGGCTCCATGCGGTCTGCCGCGCGGAARATTCTATCGATATCAGATCGCTCAAATTGACTAATTGAGAGAATACTGGCGCCTTTRAATTCCACACGTCCTCCCATAGATGATGATAGATGCCGCCGCATTTTAGCGACTTTATTCCAGGTGAACCAGCAACTTGTCCAATGGTATAGATATCATAAAAACTACAGACATCACCAGTTATAGAATTTGACTGCCCCAGTCCTCCAATGCYCGCAAAATATTTCGGTCACGCTCAGAGGATGTTTCYTSTGCCAGCAACTGATCTATCTCTGCGGTATACGAATCYAGAGTCAAATAACCCTCAGCTGGATTCGTTAATCGCTGGAAACGTATTTCTTCCCATTCAACCCTTTCTTCTTCATTCAGGGAGTCTGGATAATTTTTTGCACGGTAAAGGAAGAGTAACTGCTGATAACGCTCATCACGGAAAAATAGCGAGTCTGACGCAAGCTCTGCTACAGAAGCCCGTCGCACTTCAGACAACAGCGTCTTATCAACATTGCCCAGAAAACCATCATAAAGGCGCCGCTCAGCATTATCCGTTTTCCCAAAAGACTGACCACTAAATACAGCCTCTAACTTCGATGACAGGTCATGTTGCTGCAACATATGCCAAGTCCGCTCACACTGTTGCAAAGAAATCCCCAAACGCTTAGCCGAACTTTCATCCATCAACTTGGGAGTGGCAACTACCGGGCATCGGTTTATCTGGACACTTTTAAGCGGCAGCCTTATTTCACCCTCAGGCAGGTCCTCAGTACGAGTAAATAACCGTTGTTGAATTTGCTCCACAGAAAGATCTAATAATGCCYGAGCATCTCCCATTAAATTGAAGCARATAGTGGAATTTTTGTTMGCAGGGTGTCTTGCCAGTGGCATCATAAGTGCCGTATAGCCATTCTCTCTGGGAAGTCGACCYGACACATGCAAGAAGGGCTTTCGCTGTCGCAGATCAATTAATTCGGCCACCCTGTGYTTTAAACGGTGCTGGTAAATATAATCATACAGCTTTGGCTGCTTGGTCATAATAAGCTTGGCCATGGCAATGGTCGCCAGCACATCGGACAGTGCATCGTGGGCGGATTCGTGACTGATGTTATTTGCCTCAGTCAACCGCTCCAATTTGAAGCAAGGCGAACCATCATCGTAATTTGGCCACTCAACCCCTTCGGGTCTTAATGCCCGCGCCAACCTAACCATATCGATAATATCCCAGCGGGAATTACCATGCTGCCACTCACGTTCATAGGGGTCATAAAAATTACGGTAGAGAGTGTAACGAGTCACTTCGTCATCAAATCGAATGCTGTTGTACCCTACCCCRCAGGTTCCAGGCACCGATAGYTCTTGATGAATRCTTTTAATAAATTCTTTTTCAGGAACCCCTTTTTCAAGGGCTATTTGAGGCGTTATTCCTGTAACTAAACAAGCCATGGGAGAAGGGAGACGATCCAATGGCGGCTGACAGTAAATCGACAAAGGCTCCCCGATAATTTCCAGTTTTTCGTTGGTACGAACACCAGCAAACTGGGAAGGGCAATCACGTGTTGGATCTATTCCATAAGTCTCATAATCATGCCAGTACAAAGTATTTGCCATGATATTCCCCAGAGATTATTTTAATAAAATACAATGTAAAAAAAACGGCGCCTATAATTAGACGCCGTTTTTTAATACAACTCAATAACGATCAAGTGAACTTAGTCCACCACTTCGGTATAAGTCATTTCGCCTACAACACGGCGATTACGCTCACGACCTTCAACGGTGTCGTTATCTGCAACTGGACGGCTTTCGCCATAGCCTACCGCAGTGATACGACTACCATCAATACCGTAATCTTTCATGATTTTTGCTTTCACAGCATTAGCTCGTCGCTGAGACAAATCCTGGTTATAGCTTTCGCTAGCACGTGAATCCGTATGCCCTTCAAGTACTAAGGTGATGTCTTCTTGTACTTTCATAGCATTTGCCACGGCATGTAACTCATCACCATAAATGGCCCGAACGATATCTTTATCGGTTTCAAACTCAACCTGAAGCTTAACAGTAATGGTCCGAGTTTCTGGCTCAACAACAGGAATTGGCGCTGGTTTAACAGGCTCTTCCATCATTGGAGCAGGAGCTGGATCATTAAAATAGTAGTTCAGTGCAAAGTTAACAGCAAAATCATTTACGCCTTCATTGCCGCCACTGATTTTATGCAACATACGAACATCACCACGAAACTCTAGGTGATCCGTTAACATACTAGCAAGACCAAAACCAACCTGTGCTTGTGTAGTATATTCTTCATGATTCTGTAAATTACTTTCGCCTTCGCGATCAAAATAACTCAGACCTGCGAGAACATAAGGACGCCAGCTGTCGTCGTCTTCACCTAAATAACGGTAAGCATTTATTTGAGCAATATCTAATTCATCTGCAGCAATATCGGTGCCATAACCGGCTTCAATAGCCCAGTCATTTACAAAACGATAACCTAGGTTTAAACCTAGTACGCCTGATTCATCATGACCGTTTACAACCCGCTTACTATCCAGGTTCAGGTAGCTCAAAGACGAGCCAACATAAAAACCATCCTGTGCTTGAACTGACACAGACCCAACTAGCAACAATGCACCCATTGCAGCAAACAACTTTTTCATGATCGCCTTCCTATTTAATAAAACAAATGGGCTTCCACGCCCACACCACCCGCTTGGCAGATGGCGYAATGATAGTCTATTTCTGACCATTTTTCCTGTACTTCAGGTTATATCTACCCTGGAAATTGTCACTTTTATGTAAAAAATTCTGACAACAATAAAAATCGTTATTTTTTGGATAAATTATAAAATCTCAATAACCTATCAACAAATGCTTCGACGACAGAATTAAACTCCCNAAAAAAAACCGGAGTGATGTTCTCCAGTTTTTTTCTAATACTTTAACGGTAATTAAAGCGTCAAGGCATGCTCTTCTATCTTCGCTTTCCATATTTTCGGCCCAGTGCGATGAACTGATTCACCCTTGGAGTCCACTGCCACAGTAACCGGCATATCTACGATCTCAAATTCATAAATAGCTTCCATGCCCAGATCTTCAAATGCCACCACTTTGGCATTAATGATTGCCTTGGAAACCAGGTAAGCAGCTCCACCAACAGCCATCAGGTATATGGCTTTATTATYTTTGATCGCATCAATCGCTATCGGACCACGCTCTGCCTTACCAATCATACCAATTAAGCCGGTTTGCTCAAGCATGGTACGAGTAAACTTATCCATACGGGTTGCCGTTGTCGGACCAGCGGGACCAACAACTTCGTCACGCACAGGATCCACTGGCCCAACGTAATAAATAAACCGGCCAGTCATATCCACCGGCAATTCTTCACCGTTGGCTATCATTTCCACCATACGTTTATGAGCAGCATCACGGCCGGTCAGCATCTTGCCAGAAAGCAGTATCGTCTCACCAGGATTCCAGTCTTGCAGGTCATCTTTGCTAACCGTATCAAGGTTCACTCTACGAACACTGTCTCCCACTTCCCATGAAATCTCTGGCCACTCATCAAGATTCGGTGGCTCTTGCCGAGCAGGACCAGTCCCATCAAGTGTAAAGTGTGTATGGCGTGTCGCTGCACAGTTAGGAATTAAGGCCACTGCCTTATTGGCCGCATGAGCGGGAAAATCTCTCACCTTGACGTCTAAAACCGTCGTTAAACCACCCAAACCCTGAGCACCAATACCCAAGTTATTAACCTTTTCATAGAGTTCAAGGCGAAGCTCTTCCGCTCGATTTGAAGCACCTTTGGCCTGAAGCTCCTGAATATTAATAGGATCCATTAATGACTCTTTGGCCATTAACATTGCCTTCTCTGCTGTACCACCAATACCAATTCCCAGCATACCAGGTGGACACCAGCCAGCCCCCATTTTTGGCAGCTGCTCCAACACCCAATCCACCACGGAATCAGAAGGGTTAAGCATGGCAAATTTGGATTTTGCCTCAGAGCCACCCCCTTTAGCAGCCACATCAATTACTACGGTATCACCAGAAACAATTTCGTAGTTGATCACCGCAGGTGTGTTATCGCCGGTGTTTCTACGCGCGCCATCCGGATCAGCCAAAACTGAGGCTCTAAGGATATTATCTGGATGCTTGTATGCTCTACGAACACCCTCATTAATCATATCAGTCACGCTCATATCACCTTGCCACTGTACGTCCATGCCAACTTTTACGAAGACGTTAACGATACCAGTATCCTGACAAAGAGGGCGGCGCCCCATGGCACACATGCGGGAGTTAATCAGTATTTGGGCCATAGCATCTTTTGCAGCCTGCGACTCCTCCCGCTCAAAAGCCTGGTGCACCGCCTTAATAAAATCTACAGGATGGTAGTAAGAGATAAATTGAAGGGCGTCAGCAACGCTTTCTATCAAGTCATCTTGTCGAATTACAGTCATGCCAATTTCTCTCAAATGATGGACAAAGAAAAGATTAAGGTGTCTGTGACGATTTACCAGACAGCGTATTTATCTGTTGTTGTAGCTGTTGCACAGTTCTATTAAGCTGAAGACGATAAGCATCAATTGCATTAATTGCCTCCTCATTCTCAGCAACACGGCTATTCAAATTTTGCTTTAACGTTTCCAGATTCTTCTCAAAACGATTAACTTTATCTGCCGCATTCTGTGACTGACCCACCAAATCATTCAACTCCAGCTTTGCCGCCAAGGAAGCATTCACTATAGCTTCCAATGATTTTGTACTTTTATCCTGTTTACCGATCAAACTGGCTACTTCTTTTTTTCGAGCTGCCCTAGAAGCCTGTAAACCTTTTATGCTTTTTGCCTGGGCATCTACTGCTTTTTTCTGTGCCTCAATATTTTTACGATTACGATCGTAGGAGATACCCCAGAGCTTTTTAATCTCAGCCCAGTGTTTATCCAGAACTTCATCATGGTTCTGTAGCTTGATACCCAACGACGTGCCCGATTGATTGAGTGATTCATCTGTGGAAACAATCTTTGCCTCCAAATCATCAAAACGACTCTGTAATTGATCGAGATGTTCCGTTTGTTGCACGAAGAAATACCCAAGCCCACCCAGACCCAGCACCAGAATTAACACCAACACCTTCCAGAGAGCTCCACCACCACCTTTAGGTTGAGGAGAGTCCGGAATACTGTTGCGGGGTTTAGTTGGTTGCCTGGGCACATTTGAGTTGCCTCGACCAATACATTCATCTCTTTCAGGCACAATTGGATCAAATTTACCAAAGTCTTTATCGGTCATGGCTTGCCATACCYTTGATGTATAAATATGTTTGCGTAAACARRTGTTCTACGCCAAAAATAATTTTCTATCGATGAAAACTGGCATATATTATACGCCTTAGACATAAAAAAACCGGCCAAATAGCCGGTTTTTTTTAATACCTTACAGCAACTACAAGTAGTAAAGAATTCCAAATAATACTGCTGTCAAAGCCAAACTAGAATGAATCACACCTTTCACTGTGGTCATTGGGCCTTGCTTACCAACCAACGCATTCACTTCCAGCGCCACAATAATTGCCAAACAAACAATCAGGCCAGTACCGCCAACACTTGTACCATAGCCACTACCACCCCATTGAGAGGCGTGAGGGCTTGCCAACATACCGAAGGCCATGGGTGCCGCAAATAATGTATTAGTTCTCGAAGCCAACAATGCTTTAGCACCATTTGCAGGGCCATCACCTTCTTTCATACCAAGGGCAACTTGTTGTGCAGGCCAAATAACCAACCAAACATTAAGAAACATGAAGGTACCCATGGTTGCGCCAATCACAATTGAGTTATTGAACTGGTGCTGATGAGAAAGCCCACCCAGCAGTATTACACCGGTGATAAAGGTGAACATAGCGCCCCAGCGGAACCACCAGAGTGCACTTGGCGCCAATTTAGACTTCGCATCCGCCAATCCTTCCGGTGTCGCTTGCTTAAAGTAGCCACCCTGAACAAAATTAAAGTAAAAAAGCATACCAATCCAGGTAATACCAAATAGTAAATGTCCCCATCGAACGAGGAAGTTAATAAATTCCATGTCTATCTCCTTAGCAGTGAGATGTTATTTTTATGTTAATAAACCATATATTATTATGTGAGATGCCTTCAGGGAAGAACATCATATAACCCTAAAAGTTAAGGGTTATATAACCCACCTGTTGGTCCGATATTCTGTCACAAACTACCACAAAATAAAAAGCCCCGATATTCGGGSYTYTTKKKMWKMKWGSKWASAKMRYWYMSMYCATRCCRCCCATRCCACCCATACCACCCATATCAGGCATTGCTGGCATACCACCACTTTCAGCCGGGGCATCAGCCACCATCGCTTCTGTGGTAATCATTAAACCCGCAATAGAACCGGCAGCCTGTAACGCTGCACGAGTCACCTTGGCTGGATCAAGAATACCCATTTCTATCATATCGCCATATTCACCGATAGCCGCGTTATAACCAAAGTTACCTTTACCCGCCTTCACTTTGTCAACAACCACTGAGCCCTCTTCACCGGCATTAGCCACAATTTGACGCAACGGAGCTTCCATAGCACGACGAGCCAAATTAATACCCACTGTCTGGTCGTCATTGTCACCCGTCAAGCCATCAATTGCCTGCAATGCTCTGATTAAAGCAACACCACCACCTGGCACGATACCTTCTTCAACAGCGGCACGTGTGGCATGTAGCGCATCATCAACACGGGCTTTTTTCTCTTTCATTTCTACTTCTGTAGCAGCACCCACTTTAATGACAGCAACACCGCCAGCTAATTTAGCTACACGCTCTTGCAGTTTTTCACGATCGTAATCAGAGGAAGTGTCTTCGATTTGAGCACGAACCTGGTTAACACGTGCTTCAATAGCAGCATGATCACCAGCACCATCTATAATAGTGGTGTTTTCCTTGGTCATGCTGATACGCTTCGCTGTGCCCAAGTGTTCCAAAGTTGCAGACTCAAGATCCATACCTACTTCTTCAGAAATCACCGTACCACCGGTTAGTACAGCGATATCCTCCAACATTGCCTTGCGGCGATCACCAAAACCAGGTGCTTTACAGGCTGCAACCTTAACAATCCCACGCAAGTTGTTAACAACCAGAGTGGCCAGTGCTTCACCTTCCACATCTTCAGCAATGATCATTAATGGACGACCAGCTTTAGCTACGCTCTCAAGCAATGGCAGCAAATCACGAATATTGGAAATTTTCTTATCATAGAGCAGGATAAATGGCGTCTCGTGCTCAACACCCATACTCTCTTGGTTGTTAATAAAATAAGGCGAGAGATAGCCGCGATCAAATTGCATACCCTCAACAATATCCAGCTCATTCTCCAAGCCCGAACCATCTTCAACGGTAATTACACCTTCTTTACCGACCTTTTCCATCGCCTCAGCAATAATATCACCCACTTGAACATCACTATTGGCAGAGATAGTCCCCACTTGGGCAATTTCTTTGGTATTTGTACAAGGCTTAGACATGGCAGCAATTTCCACTACTGCCGCAGCAACAGCTTTATCAACACCACGCTTTAAATCCATAGGATTCATGCCCGCAGCCACCGAYTTCAAACCTTCGTTAACAATCGCTTGTGCCAATATAGTTGCCGTTGTGGTCCCATCACCAGCTTCATCAGAGGCTTTAGAGGCAACCTCTTTGACCATCTGGGCACCCATATTTTCAAACTTGTCTTTAAGTTCGATTTCTTTTGCCACAGACACACCATCTTTAGTAACCGTTGGCGCACCAAAAGATCTTTCCAAAACCACATTGCGGCCCTTTGGCCCCAAGGTCACTTTTACCGCATCTGCCAGCACATTCACGCCTTTCAGCATTGGGTTACGTGCATTATCTCCAAACTTTACATCTTTATCAGACATGATGATTTACCTTCCTCAAACAATTCGTTGTAAAACTTCCGCTCTACATAAGGTGGAATGTGATATCTAAATATCAGGCCTCAACAACAGCTTTGATATCACTCTCACTAAGAATGACCAATTCCTGGTCATCAATTTCAATGGTATCGCTGCCGGCATATTTACCAAAAACAACAATGTCACCCACTTTTACGTCTACCGGGCACACTTTACCGCTTTCCAGAACACGACCAGAGCCTACGGCAATTACTTCGCCCTCATTGGGTTTTTCTTTCGCAGAACCGGGCAATAATATACCGCCTGCAGTTTTTTCTTCTTCTTCCTTGCGACGAACGACAACACGGTCGTGTAGGGGACGAATTTTCATTACGTTTTTCTCCAACAGTTATGTTCAACCCTGTTAAATATAAGCCAAACCAGGTGCAAGCCTGTTCAAATCAGCTACACTCAACAGTGATAATTATAAAGAACCCAATAAAACTGATTAAAGCTCAAGTGCTGCTCTATCTGGAGGCACTTCTATCTATTTCAAGGGGACACGAAAAAAATTCACTTAAAATAAGCACATATTGATTATTTCTTTCCAGCATCGTCTTCATCTTCACGCCAATACTCTCCCTCCAGCGTTTCAGTAGAGCTCGACCGGCTACTTTCAGGTGATGTATGGCATTGGCGGACTGTCTGCTCACTGTAATTTACCACGTTCATCCTCGACACCATATTCAATACAATGCCGCGTCGAAGGCTCGGTATCAAACCAACAAAACCTATCACGTCAGTCATAAACCCTGGCGTCACTAATAGTGCACCACAAACAGCAAGGATTATCGCCTCAATCATCTCCATAGCGGGCAGTTCACCAGCATCCATTTTTTGTCGCGCACGAAACAACGTTGCAAATCCCTGATGCCTCAAAAGTGAAAACCCCACAGCAGCCGTCAACAAAACCAGCCCTATGGTTGACCATACGCCAATTTCACGACCCACAGTAATTAACAACCACATCTCAATAATGGGCATGACAATAAAAACAAGCAGCAAGAACCTCAAGGGTAAACTCCAGAAAAATGATATTGCTTATATGGGGGTAATTTATTGAACTTCAAATAATGACTGTATCACCCCTTACCAAATATTTTACCAGCGGCTAGACGCCGAACACTGTCCGGCCCTATGATGTTACCTCATGGATATTGATCAACAAACACGTATCTATAGTGTTCTTAACGCCATTCCCTACGGGCGTGTCAGCAGTTATGGGAAAATTGCAGAATATGCCCAGCTACCCAACGGAGCTCGACTAGTTGGTCGTGTACTTGGTCAGCTACCAAAAGATACCTCCCTACCCTGGCACCGGGTTTTAAAAGCAAATGGTCAGATAGCTTTTCCACCAGAAACAAACGCATTCCATCGACAAAAAGAGGGCCTGGAATCAGAAAATATTATTGTCATTAATGGCAAGGTCAATTTATCAGCGTTTAATTGGCGACCGTAGTTCCTTGCCGCTCATGCTTCCATAGTAACCAGGCCAATAAAACTGCGGGCAGCCCCATTAATGCAGCGTAGACAAAAAAGGTCTGGTAGCTACTGGCATCTACAATGACACCAGAAAAACCACTAAAGAACTTTCCTGGCAGTGTCATTAACGAACTAAACAATGCGTACTGAGTAGCAGTATAAGCTCGATTGGTCATACTCGACAGATAAGCAATGAACACCGCATTGGAAAATCCGCCACTAAGATTATCACCACTGATAGCCACTGCCAGCCAATTCAAATCGGCACCAACATTGGCTAGCTGAACAAAGAGTAAATTCGTCAATGCCACTGTGACTGCACCCACTAATAGTGGGCGATAAATGCCATACCGCACAACAAACAAGCCGCCCAAAAATGACCCAGCCAAGGTCATAAAAAATCCAAATATTTTCCCCACACTTGCGATTTCCGTTTTACTAAAACCAAGATCCAAATAAAACGGGTTGGCCATAATACCCATAGTAATATCGCTAAGCCGAAATAATGCAATAAAGGCCAAAATCATCAATGCCCAAGAGCCATTGCGCTGAAAAAACTCTACAAAAGGTGCCATTACAGCACCCACAAACCAGGCTTCTAGACGATGCCACCAGCCCGACTGATCCGCATGCATACTATGTTTTAATCCTGATTCCATCTCAGCAGTAACAGTTGGTACCTGATGCTCAGGTTCCGACACCACAAATACCGTGATAATCCCCACTAACATGAAGGCAGCCATAAAGAGGTAGGCTGTATCCCAGCTGGACCAGTCTGCAATATAAAAGGCTCCGGCACCCGCCACCAACATTGCCACGCGATAACCAAACACATAGGTTGCCGACATAGCACCTTGATATTCATCTATTGCCGACTCAATCCGAAAAGCATCAATGGCAATATCTTGCGTGGAAGAAGAAAAGGCCACCAAAACTGCACAAATGGCAATGCTGGTTAACGAAGTCTCATGATCAGTCAAGACCATAGCAACCAAACCTAATATCACACCTAGCTGACCCAGCAACATCCAACTACGTCGCTGACCCAAGATTCGCGTCACCATCGGTAGTTTTATACGGTCAACGATTGGCGCCCAAAAGACTTTAATGGAATAAGTAATTCCCACCCAACCAAAGAATCCAATGGTGCTTCGGCTAACATCCATATCCCTCAACCAGGCGGTTAGAGTTGAGAAAACCAACAGCAAAGGCAACCCTGCAGCAAAACCTAAAAACAACATTGTGATGACTTGAGGGCGCGAATAAACCCGAAGGGCCTCACTCCAGCTCACTGTGCCTTGTTGCAGTGTCATTGTTGCCTTGTCATAGGGTTGTCCATCTTAAGGGCTGCCTGGAGCTACTACAGATCTACATGCGACGCCAGTATAAATCTCTGCCAAACAGCCTGATACCCTAACAGATAATCCCGCGGATGCTATACACTTACCCGCCATATGACAGCCATTCTCGAAGTACGCAATTTGACCAAATCATTTCGCTCGTTAAAAGCGGTTGATGGTATTTCGTTTTCTATCCCCCAGGGATCATGCTTCGGGCTTCTGGGCCCCAATGGTGCAGGAAAAACCACAACCATTGAAATGATTGAAGGCATAAAAAAACCAACTTCGGGAGACATTCTCTATAAAGGCAAGCCTCGTGATCGTGAATTTTCAAAACAAACGGGCATCCAGTTCCAATCTACGGCATTAATGGACTACCTTAAAACCCGTGAAGTCTTAGAACTATTCGCCCAACTCTACCCTTACAGCCAGCCTATCAGCCACCTCATTGAGTTATGCCAGCTGGAAGATTTCTTAGACACTTATGCCACCAGGCTATCGGGGGGGCAACGACAACGCCTACTGTTGGCCGTTGCTCTTGTGAACGACCCTGAAATATTATTTTTGGATGAACCAACTACAGGTCTCGATCCACAAGCGCGGCGTAACTTTTGGTCTTTGATTCACGAGATTAAGCAACGCGGCAAAACAGTTCTGCTGACAACCCACTATATGGAGGAAGCAGAACTACTGTGCGACCAACTCATTATTATGGACAAGGGCAAGATCATTGCGGATGGTTCTCCAGAAGTGCTTTTACACCAACACTTCAATCACAGCTATGTCTGCATTGATCGACAAGATTTTTATGGTAACGATGGCAATCCCAGCAATGGTGACATTATCAAGTGTATTTCCAGCCCTATCGAGATTCGCGAAGACTGTATCGCCATCGCCACGACGGCGGTAGAAAAAACTCTATCAGAACTGGTAGCCCTCAATGTGAACCTGCGTTCCCTGCGAGTTAGAAGCCCATCCCTTGATGATTTGTTTTTAAAATTAACCGGCCACCACATCAGAGAGTAAAGACGTATTATGAAGCAAATTTTTGCCCTGTGGATGGCGCGCAACCGAGAGTATTACCGGGACAAGGGGTCGTTATTTTGGTCCTTCGTAGCAACCCCATTTATCGTTATTGTTTTAGCTCTAGCCTTTTCATCCAAAGGCCAGGAAATCTTTCGTGCAGGGCAGTTAGTGGCGCCACCAACTCCAGGCGTAGTGCAAACCACTACATTCAATGTCTTTTCAAATGAATCCACTATTCAAGTCATTGACTACAGCAACCTGAAAGATGCTATTCGTCGAGTCCAGTTTCACCAATTGGATATTCTGGTTACCACAGAGGAGCCTGCTCGCTATTGGGTTAATCCCGAATCTGCAAAAGGGTTATTGCTGGAAAAATTATTACTTCTGGAAGCACAGAAATCTCCGGAAGCTGATGACAAAAACTATCACTGGCAACGGGAAGAAATCAAGGGCCAAAAAATACGTTATATCGACTGGGTGATTCCTGGAATTTTGGCCATGAACATGATGTTTAGTGGCCTATGGGGAATCGGTTACGTCATTGTTCGTTATCGTAAAAATGGTGTATTGAAAAGACTACAGGCGACACCGCTAACCGCATGGCAATTTTTAATCTCTCAGGCACTGTCTCGATTATCCATTATGCTGACAGTTACTACTCTGGTGTTTGTCACCTGCAACCTGTTTATTGATTTCATGATGGTAGGCAGCTACCTGCTATTACTACTTATAGCCGTCGTCGGAAATTTAGCCATTATCAGTATGTCGTTACTGATGGCAGCAAGAACAGCAAGTGAAGAACTGGCCAATGGGCTGTTGAACCTTATCAGCTTCCCAATGCTGCTGCTCTCAGAACTTTGGTTCTCTCTTGATGATGCCCCGCAATGGCTACAGGATTTTTCTCTACTACTGCCCCTGACGCATTTAGTGAAAGCCGCAAGAAATGTCATGCTCGAAGGAGCTCATTTAAATGATGTTGCACCACAATTAATTATTCTAACGCTGATGACTGTTCTCTTTGTCACCCTGGCAGGATTCCTGTTCCGCTGGCATAACGATTAGTTAAGGGCGGTTCATTCAGAGTTCCTAAATAAGTATCACCAAAAACGCCACCATACAAAGAGAAAAAATTAGTGTACGAGAAAACAAAGCCTTGAGCTCTGTGACTTCCAGCTCTCTTTTTATAGCACCCGGACTATCCATATCACCACCTATATCACTATCTAATGCCCCGGAACCAGACTGTAGAGTCGCAGTAACATAGCCTCCTATAACACCCATCGCACCGGTAGAGTCTACCAACAGAGTACTCCGCCAATTTGTGAGGCACGCTGTAAAGTTACCCACAAAAGCCAACGACAACCCCAGCAATCTTGTAGGTAACCATTCCAAAAGATATAGCCATCGTTTCACTAGCTGGCTGTCTGCTTTTTGCTGTTCTTCATCCAACGTTACCCCTGAATACAACACCACCAAACGGTAGAGCAATGCGCCCGGAGCACCGGCGAGAATAAACCAAAACATCACAGCAAAATATCGCTCGAAATAACGATATGAAATAGCACTCCGCACCTCAGTTTGAAGCTGTTCCCAGTTTTCTGCGACACCCTCTTCGTTAGCCGAGTTGAACTCAGCTGCATCGTGATAAGCAGCTTGCAGGTCATCCCTAGCAAGATCATCCCGGTAACCTGAGATTTGCTCTTTCAAATCACCCCGGCCCAAAGAATAGAGAAACACCAAAAAACTTAACAACAAAATAGGTATGCCAAACCAGACATCGTCCAGAAGAAACAATGTGAATACTAATAAAAATACTGGCACCAAGAGAGAGAGCAGTGGCCGCCCGCAGGAGTCGGGTTTTAACCATTTAAAGCCCGAGAGTTTTACTACCCAACCACTAAACCAGCGGTCTTGCTGTAACGCTGCCAGAGAACCCATTCGCTGCAGGAGCAATATACCAAGAACAATGACTATAAATTTCACTTCTGACTCCACTCATATTCTAGGACTGAAAAATAACGTTGCCAGTCAAAAGCCGAACCAGGGTCCGTTTTGCGACCTACGGCAATATCACAATGCCCGACAATACGTGGTTTTGTTATTGTAGGATAATACGCCATTAATGCCCGAGAGATTTGCACCAATGTTTGATATTGGCTATCTGTATATGCAATATCATCAGTCCCCTCCAGTTCAATACCTACGGAATAATCATTACAATTATTAACACCGTCAAAACATGATTTTCCTGCATGCCAAGCACGGTGATCAAAAGAAACGAATTGAATGATCTCGCCCTGACGATCAATTAATACATGTGATGAGACTTGAAGAGCTGCAATTTCTTCAAAATAGGGATGGACACTTAGATCTAGACAATTGGTAAAAAAGTCACAGATATAAGAACCACCAAATTGTTCCGGCGGCAAACTAATATTATGAAGAACCAATAGGGAAACTTCTGCCAATTCTGGACGATCATTAAAATTTGGAGAAGGTACTCTTCGGGCGTCAGAAAGCCAACCTTGAGAATCAATCGTTAATAGACTTTCTGGAGACTGCATTTTAGAAACTATGCCCTGGAAACTAATAGCACCCAAAGTTTGGAATTAAATAGCGCTATACGCAAGGCTTGAATTGAAAGACTTTTCTACCGACCGGTTAAATAGTCATTATCTCATGCACTTTAACCCAATAGGTTCTAATTTAGGATACCTCTAAAAACAGTGTTTTTTTCGTGGCAGCACCAACAGTAGGCGCTTGAGGCGAGGACGCGCCGCACAGAGCATCGCAGTATAGACGAGATACATGCTATTCGAGCACGAGACCGTCACCGCTATCGCGGAAAAAGCACGCTTTTAGAGATGCCCCCTAATGAACCTTTCTGTCCGTCCGTATACCTCTGATCACTTGTTCAAGAGCTCGGTCAAACATTCGAACACTTTCCACCACTACCAGGCTCTCATCCTTAATACCAACAGCAACAGCGTTTTGGCTCATCTCAATCACTTTTGCACCTTGGCGATTCACGAATATATATTTACCAGGAGGCGAGATAATACCTGCAACTTTGCAACGACGGTTCGATGGATCCCTATCCATAAAGTCCACCCATGAACCCCGGCCCAGCGTACTAGCAATTTTTACAAACTCATCATCAACGGATTCTTCTTGAACAGTATCGACCTCATCCGCTTCAGAACGACCAGGAAGGTCAGCTTTAAGCTTCTCTACGGTTACTTCTTTTAATAATGTTTCTTGAATCTTCTGCTTAACAGCTTCCTTTGTCTGTTCCAGAGCATTAACTTGCTCTTTCTCTACAGGCAAGGCATTAATATCAATAATTCTGTCATCATTGACTTCAACCTCAGCAACCTCGTCACCAACCTTCCGGTTAAAAAACTGCTCCAAACCTCCAACCAAACAGCCTAAGTCATAGGGATCGTAAGAGATATCTTCTAAAGATTGACGCACAGAGGCTATCAATGGTGCCGCTTTGTCCTGTGGTACTTCTTGCTTCATTGAGTAATCCAGCAGCTCATCCAAAATTTCAATGCTGGACTGCCACTGTTCCGGGCTCTTTTCATGCCGCAAATAAGCCAAAAACATTACTTTGCACCATGCATCCTCGGCAAAGGTCACAAATACCTGTGGAAATTGTTTACCGTCCATACGTTCAGCCAGCGTTGCATCAACCAATTGGCGCGCCTGGTTCACTTTTTCTTTTGCCTCAACTTCTTCAACAAGGCGTTGTTCTCTAGCCGTTGCCCCGCGACGCTCTTTCTCTACCAGTGCCATAAAATTCATCAACAAATTACCCAGCTTTTCGTTATCCAAAGGCTCAGATTTGTTAAGAATATTGGCGACATTAGCTATCGCTTTACCCACAGGGTCAGAAGTGAAGTCTGCATCATCAGAATAACCCATAGAGGCTTCGGTAATTTTATTCAGTAGCTGCCGAGCTGGATGTTTTTCCTTCTCAAAAAAGCTGCCATCCTGAAGTGCAATACGTAGTATGGGCATTTCCAATTTGCGTAATTCTCGGCCCAATCCACCCGACACACCTGGCTCTTTTCTAATACGATCAAACAACTGATCCAGTAGATGTACTACGCTGTGGTCTCTGGAACGCAAACCAAAGTTCCCTTTACCTTGAAGACTTCCCTGAATCAATCCAAGTAAGGTCTGCTCACTGGTTTTTTGCTCAACCCACTCGCCTTGCAAGTTAGAAACCAGATCAACCAAATCATCAAGAGCAACAGGTTCAACCCCGGCTGCAGGCATTACCACTTCAGACTGCTGTAATAAGTTCTGTAATTGAGCAAGCAACGGACTGGCATTGTCTCCAGCCTGATCTATTGCAGAGTATTGGTCATCAATAGAAGTTGAGCCCATGCTTGGCAATGATCCAGCTTCGATCTTATGTGCTGGTGAGCGCCCGACAGATCTACGGCTTGAACTCCTAGTCCGCTGGTTTTTATCCAAGTCTGGCAATACACCCATCTCGCAAAGCATTGTGTTGCTCTTTTTCAGCAACTCACCTAAACCTTCTATCATATGGCGGTCTATCAATTTAAATAGCACCAACCTGGAACGAATACCTATATCCAAACACCCCACTGCATCATTTAATGCATTGCACAGAACCTCTGGCCCCAAAGGATTACTGTCAGGAATAACCTCTGCTGGAACCATAAAATTAATTCGAGCAATGATTTTCTTGAGTTCATGCTTATGATGCTGGGATACTTTTGACACCATGCCGCCAATGGCAATGGTTTCTTCAAGATCTTCGTTTTCTACCACCTCAAGGTTAAATGAACCTGACTGCTCCGAATCAGACGAAACACCCCGATAGTTCACATTTCCKAGCTSCTGAAATGCCTGRTCYACCGTAATTAARAAYTTYTGTTCTATCGACTTRCGYTYAAGACGGATCATCCGCATGGCATCAAAATAGGCTGYTTGCTCTCCRTTACTTTCAGCACGGTCAGCTAAATCAAAGAATGTATCATCCACATGYTCGAATACCGTCGACAGCCGCYGGGACAARAAAGTACGYGACATATTCCGCAGCTCMCGCARYGGRGCYGGCAGCTTAAATRCTTTTKYCTTAAGYCCTTYRGTRTCGATCAGYTTTAARCGATTAGTAACCATCTYRCTTGCCTGTTTACGGTAAATACCTTCAATCTAATATAAAGGTTTTTGATTGGTAAAAAGTATAAGCCTCTATAGATCAATTGGGTGTATCCAATAAGCTACGCAGGTCTCAAAATACATCAAAGAAAATGGCAAAATGATGAAAAYTGAGACGCACCGCACAATCAAAACTCCAAGTTGTTTTCCTAAAGAGTATTTTTAGAGCCCTTCAACAGAMAAATTTGACTGATATACTAGCCACCGAATAACTTGAGGCTTTTCATGCTAAACGACCARCAATTCATCGAAGAYWTAAAGACAACTGTCGCTCAAGCACTGAAAGAGGATATACGTGATGGCGATATTACCGCCATGTTGATTCCTGAATGCAATAGGGCTAAAGCAACCGTTATCACTCGAGAACGCGCCATCGTCTGCGGCCAACCTTGGGTAGATGAAGTGTTTCGGCAGCTTGACCCAACCGTACAAATAGAATGGCTTGTTCAGGACGGCGATGAAATACAACCCGAACAAAGACTGTTTACACTCAATGGCCCAGCAAGAAGCCTGCTAACCGGAGAGCGAACCGCCCTCAATTTTTTACAAACATTATCGGGAACAGCCACAACTGCCCATCGATATGCCGAATTGGTAAAAGGCACTGATATCAAAATTCTCGACACCCGAAAAACAATTCCAGGACTAAGATTGGCACAAAAATATGCCGTCAAAATAGGTGGCTGCCACAATCATAGAATCGGCTTATATGACGCTTTTTTGATCAAGGAAAATCATATTGCTGCATGCGGAGGTATAAAACCTGCAGTATTAAAAGCCAGAGAAATTGCTCCCAAAAAGCCCATAGAAGTAGAAGTGGAAAACCTTGAAGAACTACAAGAAGCACTGAATGCAGGAGCCGATATCGTTATGCTGGATAATTTTGACCCCGAGATGATCAGACAAGCTATTACATTGAATAATGGCCAAGTAAAACTGGAGGTATCTGGTAATTTAGAAGTAAATAATATTGCCAACAAGGCTATTGAAGGAATAAGTTATCTTTCTTCAGGCAGCCTAACCAAGCATTGTAAGGCGGTGGATTTTTCGATGCGGCTGAAACAACCATAACCAAAACAATCGCAAACAAGGCTAAACATGAAATAAAAAACCCCAGTATTAACTGGGGTTTTTTATTAAGAGCAACCTAAATAATAGTTTGCCTACTCGCTTTTATGCCATGAGTATTTAAGGAGCAGCAGAATTACGACATTCAGCTGGTACATATTTATAATTGCTTGCAGGTGTCGTAGTGCATTCCCAAGCAATTAGCCCCTCAGCAGTTTCTGTCGGAGTGTAGGTTAGAACAACGCCCTCTGCTTTAGCCGTACCTGTTATGGCAATTACGCCAGTAGCGTCAGCACATAAGCTGCTTGCAGTATTTTCTGTGGCTGCAGCAATATCAACAACACCAGCACATGAGCCGGCCTCAATGCCACCATTGTTTGCAATATTTTCACCTACCGTAGCCTTAAAAGCAGAAGCATGAATAGCAAGTTCTGCAACTCTGGCGCGAACGGTGTAGTCCTTATATGCCGGTAGAGCAACTGCCGCCAAAATACCGATAATCGCCACTACAATCATCAATTCAATTAAAGTGAAACCCTGTTGTGCTTGCTTCTTCATTATCTTTATCCTTTAAAGGTTAATTCAAAAATTATAAATACACGAATCACCAAGCAACTAGCGTGCCAACAATACTAAAACCATTAAAAACGGCACCTGGCCCTACTCGCTATGACACAAAGTGTCACTTTTTGACCCTTTTTTATATTTTGAGGAGCATCTTTTTTGCTACGCACCCATATTTAAAAAAATTATCCCCTAGCCCATAAGCTTACGGTGTATTAACATCCTCAACAGTTTAAAACAACGAAACATTAGCAACTACGCCTATGAATACCAGTAATACGCTCAAAGGACTTCCAAAACGCCTGGTACTTGATGGCTTGCTGGATGAAAAGGTGGCTTTGCAGGCACTTGAAGAATGCCAAAGTGAAAAAATAAACTTTGTGCATTACTTAACCCATAACAACCTGATACCGCCCCATCAGATTGCTTCTATTGCTGCCAACGAATTTGGTACACCACTTTACGATATTAGCGCTCATATTCTTGCAGCCTGCCCTAAGGATACCGTTGAAAAAAAGCTGATCCGAAAACACCAGGTATTGCCCTTGCATGTAAGGGGGAACCGGTTGTTTCTTGCTCAAAGTGACCCCACTAACCACCAAGCCGTCAGTGAGGTTTCCTTTCAAACGGGGCTCTCGGTAGAGTCCATACTTGTCGAGCATGACAAACTAGAAGCTATTATTGAGACATTCCTCAATGCGCAGGACGAAAGTATTGGCGACGCACTCGGTACTATTGATGACATTCATTTAGATGATCTGGATGTTGAGACCGTTGATGACAATGCCAATACTGACACTCCAGATGCGGACGATGCCCCCATTGTGAGATTTGTTAACAAGCTATTATTAGATGGCATTAAACAGGGGTGTTCGGACATTCACTTTGAACCCTATGAAAAAACCTACCGTGTCCGCTTTAGAACCGACGGTATTCTTAGAGAAGTTACAAAGCCACCCGCAAACCTGGCTCCACGCTTGGCTGCACGCCTTAAAGTGATGGCCCAACTGGATATATCTGAACGAAGAGTACCTCAGGATGGTCGGATTAAACTAAAAATCTCCAAAAACCGTGCCATTGATTTTCGTGTAAACACACTCCCAACACAATTTGGAGAAAAGATAGTCCTGCGGATACTTGATCCTACCAGCGCACAAGTGAGCATTGAATCACTCGGATACGAAGATGATCAAAAGGAGGCATACCTTAAAGTTTTACACCAACCACAGGGCATGATTCTGGTAACAGGCCCGACGGGCAGTGGTAAAACAGTCTCCCTTTATACTGGGCTGAACATTCTTAACACCCCCGAGCGTAATATATCCACTGCTGAAGACCCGGTAGAAATTAATATGCCCGGGGTAAACCAGGTACAGGTGAGAGAAAGAGTTGGCCTGACATTTCCAGAAGCACTGAGGGCTTTCCTTAGACAAGATCCAGACGTCATTATGGTCGGGGAAATTCGAGACATTGAAACAGCTGAAATTGCTATCAAGGCTGCACAAACAGGGCATTTGGTGCTATCAACCCTCCACACAAACAGTGCAGCTGAAACTCTGACAAGGTTGCTCAATATGGGGGTCCCTGCCTTTAACGTGGCCACTACGGTTAACCTGATTATAGCCCAACGACTGGCCAGGAAGCTCTGTACCCATTGTCGAAAATTGGCAGACGATATTCCTGAGAACATCCTTGAGGAAGAAGGGTTTGGGAATATTGGTATACCTATGGAAAAAGTTCAGTTGTTCCACCCTGAAGGCTGCCCTAAATGTACCAATGGCTATAAGGGTCGAGTAGGAATATACGAAGTACTACAAGTGACACCCGCTATTTCAAGAATTATTATGGAGGGGGGAAACTCCATAAATATTGCTGACAAAGCAAAGGAAGAAGGTTTCAGAACTTTGCGCCAGTCGGCACTTCGGCGCGCGGCTGAAGGTATAATCAGTTTGGAAGAAGTAAACAGGGTAACCAAGGATTAATCCATGGCAACGGCACAAGCGAAAACCTTTATATATAAGGGAAAAGATAAAAAAGGCAAAGTAACCCAAGGGGAAATCAAGGGCACCAGCATCATGCTGGTTAAAGCTCAATTAAGAAAACAAGGGGTAATACCCACCTCTGTCAAGAAGAAATCAAAACCTCTCTTTGGAGGCTCAAAGCCAATAAAATCTCCCGACATATGTGCATTAACTCGGCAAATGGCCACCATGATGAAGGCGGGTGTACCTTTGGTTCAAAGCTTTGACATTGTCGCAGAGGGCACAGAAAACGAAAATTTACGAAACCTCATTGAGGCTATTCGAGATGACGTTTCATCAGGCCTAAGTTTTGGGGCCTCCTTAAGAAAACACCCCAAATATTTTGATAGTCTTTTTTGTAGTTTGGTTGAAGCTGGGGAGCTGTCTGGCGCGCTAGAAACAATGCTGGATCGCATTGCTACCTATAAAGAAAAAACCGAATCACTTAAAGCAAAAATCAAGAAAGCACTCACATACCCAATTGCCGTTATTGTTGTGGCAGTTGTCGTTACCGGTATTCTTTTGGTTAAAGTTGTCCCCACCTTCGCATCAACTTTTACTGGCTTTGGTGCTGAATTGCCAGCGTTTACTCTGTTTGTATTGCACATTTCTGAAGTAGCGCAGGAATGGTGGCTAATATGGCTGATTGGCATTGTTGTAGCATTCTTTAGTTTTAAAGAGGCTCGCAGGCGTTCAGCTAAGTTTGAAGCTTTAGTTGACAAATACTCACTAAAAATACCCATAGTAGGCAATATTATTTACCAAGCAATTATAGCCCGTTTTGCTCGAACACTAGCGACAACTTTTGCAGCAGGCGTACCCTTAGTTGACGCCCTCAACTCGGTAGCCGGTGCGGCAGGCAATACTGTTTATAGAGATGCGACCCTTAAAGTTAGAGATGATGTCACTACAGGTATACAGTTAAACCAAGCACTAAGAGCTACGGGGAAATTCCCCATTTTACTCTTACAAATGACGGCTATTGGTGAAGAATCAGGAGCACTCGACGAAATGCTGGAAAAAGCAGCCGACCACTACGAGGAAGCCGTAGATAATGCGGTAGACAACCTAACAATATTACTTGAACCAATGATAATGTCCGTACTTGGTGTACTTGTAGGTGGATTACTTATTGCCATGTACCTGCCAATCTTTAAACTTGGGTCAGTAATTTAACACGCTAAAACACAAAAATAATTTGCTCACTATGACTGAAACTATGGGGTTACCCCCAGCCCTTGTAATAACGATAAGTGCAATTTTAGGACTATTGATTGGTAGCTTTCTGAATGTTGTTATCTATCGAATTCCTCTTCAGCTTTCAGCGTCCTGGAGAAAAGACTCTCTGGATTTTCTCGGCATGGAACCAGAAGCCAATGCCGTAAAAGTCAATATTGTTGTACCGGCTTCTCATTGCCCAAAATGTGGTGCAGAGGTAAAACCATGGCAAAATATACCCGTTATTAGCTACCTATTTTTAAAAGGTAAGTGCGCCAGCTGCTCCACACCTATTTCTCTGCAATATCCATTAATTGAGATAGTCTGTGCACTTCTCACTACCTATGTTGTGTTCCATTTCGGCGTGAACACCACCGGTCTGCTCGTACTACTGTTCAGCTGGAGTCTTCTTGCTTTAACCGGTATTGATTTTAATGAGCAGTTACTGCCAGACAACATTACACTACCGCTATTATGGCTAGGCCTTCTGGTTAATACTCACAACACCTTTGCCTCCTTAAATGATGCCGTCATTGGTGCCACTGCAGGCTATCTGGCTCTATGGGGGATATTCTGGGTGTTCAAGCTGCTCACAGGTAAAGAGGGCATGGGACATGGTGATTTCAAGCTATTAGCTGCACTCGGTGCCTGGATGGGTTGGCAACAATTACTGCTAATTGTATTACTGTCATCACTTGTGGGAGCCATTGTCGGTATTGCGATGATGATTTTTATGGGCCGCGACAAACAAATTCCCATTCCTTTTGGGCCTTACCTTGCAGCGGCTGGCTGGATAGCCCTGATATGGGGCGACACTCTAACCAGCCAGTATTTAGCCCTGTACAGCTAACCTAGACATGTATGTTGTTGGCCTCACAGGCGGTATTGGTAGCGGCAAAAGTATTGTTAGCAGTCTCTTTAAAAAACTGGGTACTGACATCATAGATGCGGACCTGGCAGCCCGGAAAGTAGTAGAAAAAGGTTCTTCTGCCCTCTCTCAAATTACTGACTATTTTGGAAAAGACAGCCTACTTGAAAATGGCACATTGAATAGAGCCTACATTCGTTCACAAATATTTGAACATCAAGAAAAGCGACAATGGCTTGAGTCCCTGTTACATCCATTAATTCGAATGTGGATTGAGCAATCTCTCAGTAAAGCACGAAGCCCCTACGTTATTTTTGAATCACCGCTATTATTAGAGACCAACCAACATCAACTCACTGACCGGATTTTGGTGGTAGACATACCTGAAAACCTACAAATTTTAAGGGCCACACAACGCGACGGCAACAGCACAGAACAAATTCAAGCTATTATCGATACACAGATTTCACGCAAAGAAAGATTAAAGTGGGCGGACGATATTATCGATAATAGTGAAACAGCACGTATAGAAAACGGCTACAACCATTCCTGCAATCTTGCCACCCAAGTTAAGGAACTCCATCAATCCTATCTAACATTGGCTGCAAATAAAAAACTGACCCCCTAGCCTGCCGCCCTGACAGCAGGCCACACCAGAAAAATAAAACTATGACTACAAAAAATAAATCTATCGAAAAAATCACTGTCAACTGCCCCACATGTAAAACACCTGTCATATGGAACGATGAGTCTTGTCATAGGCCTTTCTGTTCACAGCGCTGCCAACAAATTGACTTTGGTGACTGGGCAACAGAAAGCTTTAGTATTCCGGGAACACCCATCATGGGCGATCCATCAGGACTAGATTTAGACGAAGAGGATATGACTCGTCACTGATTATGACGCTTTAATAGCTCATCTATAATTGGCTGGTTTGCTTCAGGAAACTGATACTCTTTCAATTCATCAGCCTTCACCCAAACAATAGGCTGCCCTTCATTACCTTTCGCACAACCTGAAAACTTAGTTACCTGCCAAACATCCAGTAATACAGATTTTTCCGGATAATCATGCTGGATTTTTAACAGTGGAGTAGCCTCTAACACAGAAATAGCGAGTTCTTCCTCAAGCTCCCGAGACAAGGCCTGGGATGGGCTTTCACCATCTTCTAGCTTGCCACCGGGAAACTCCCATAAACCACCTTTGTGTACATGATCAGGTCGCTTAGCAAGAAGAATCTTTTTATCGTCAGCCACAATCACTGCGGCTACCACATGTACCACTGACATCAGGTGCGATATTCCGCATTAATTTTTATATAATCATGGGAAAGGTCTGTCGTCCAAACTGTCTCCTGAGAATCGCCCCGGTTTAAATGTATACGGATACTTAGCTTCTCCTTATCCATAACAGCTTGGCCAGCGGACTCTAAATAGCTTTCAGCCCTTCCACCCTTTTCAGCAATTAATACTTCATCCAAATATACCTGTATCACTTCTACATCCAAATTAGGAAGTCCAGCACGACCTATCGCAGCAAGAATTCGACCCCAATTTGGATCCGAAGCAAACAGTGCTGTTTTTACCAGCGGTGATTCGGCCACAGTATAAGCTACCGCCAGACATTCAGAGCTATCCATTCCACCAGTAACTTCTACGGCAACAAACTTGGTCGAACCCTCACCATCTTTTATAATTTGATGGGCCAGAGAGATAAACAACTCTTGCAAACTCACTTCAAAACAATCCTGATCAACGTCCGATAACTCACCAATATTAACCCCAGAAGCACCCGTTGCTATCAACATGGCACAATCATTGGTCGATGTATCCCCATCAACAGTGATACGGTTAAAGGATACATCAACAGCACTGCTCACCAAGCTCTCAAGTAAATCGGAGGCTATCACCGCATCTGTGGCCACATAAGACAACATAGTGGCCATATTGGGTTTGATCATTCCTGAACCTTTAGCGATACCCGTGATAGTAATGGTTTTTCCTGCAAGTTCTAGCTGAACGCTAGCACTCTTTGGGCGAGTATCAGTGGTAAGAATACCTGCAGCAGCATCTGCCCAACCCGACTCAGAAAGATCTGAGTATGCCGCAGGCAATGCAGTAATAATTTTCTCTACCGGTAATGGTTCGCCAATGACGCCGGTGGAAAAAGGCAGTACTGCCTCTGTAGAAACTCCCGTCAATTCGGCAACAGCCTGGCAAACAGCCTTTGCATCTTGCCTGCCAGATTCTCCCGTTCCAGCATTAGCATTACCTGTATTTGTCACCAGATAACGACTTTCAGCGGTCATTATATAGGCCTTAGTCAACTGCACTGGTGCCGCACAAAAAGCATTTTGTGTGAAAACACCCGCAATAGTGCCGCCTTCGACAATCTCCATGATGACCAAGTCCTTTCGACCCAGCGTTTTAATACCAGCACTTGTCGTTCCCAACTTAAAACCCGGCACTGGCTTCATATCCGGGAAACGTTCTTCACCAACAGCCATGATCGTCTCTCTGCTCTACGCTCAATCCCACTCTCTAATTGTTAGCCATATTTAGCTACCTTGCTGCTGTTCATAGCAGCAAGGAAAACTCACTTACACCCAAAAAATTAGCTAAGTTTTCCGTGACATTGTTTAAATTTCTTATCACTGCCGCAAGGGCAGGCATCATTTCGCCCTACCTTTTTACCTGATCGAACAAATGGCTGTGCCGCAGAAAGTGGTGAACTATCACTATTGCCATCATCACTTCTACCCATAGCAGAAGCCTCGTCATGTTTCATCTGTAATTGTTGGCGTTGCTGAGCGTCTCTTTTCTGCCTCTCCAACTCTTCCACTTCATCGCGGCTGCGCACTTCAACCCGGCTAAGGAAGCGAATTGTCTCAAGCTTCATGTTTTCCAGCATCTGCTGAAACAACTCGAAAGACTCACGCTTGTATTCCTGTCGTGGATTTTTCTGCGCATAGGCGCGCAGTCCAATACCTTGGCGCAGGTAGTCCATATTGGAAAGATGTTCTTTCCAAAGTGTATCGAGAACCTGTAGCATCACTTGTCGTTCAACGATACGGATATCCGCTCCAATCTTGGAACATTTCTCCTCATAAGCATCAACCATACTCTGCTGAATACGCTCACGTACTCCATCCTCATTCAAGCGCTCATCATCATCTAGCCACTGTTGTACCGGAAGCTGCAAACCAAATTCAGCAGCCATAAAGCTCTCCAGACCAGCAATATCCCATTGCTCAGCCAAACTTTGTGGAGGAATGTAATAACTGATAGATGTATGAACAACATCAGTCCTCACATTGATGATCACATCCGCAATCTCTTCCTCTATTAATAAGTCATTGCGCTGCTGATAAACTACTTGCCGTTGATCATTTGCTACGTCATCAAATTCCAAAAGATTTTTACGAATATCAAAGTTACGACCTTCAACTTTACGCTGGGCCTTTTCGATGGCATTGGTCACCATTCGATGTTCAATAGCTTCACCTTTTTCCATACCCAGTGCGCGCATCATGTTTTTAACCCGATCCGATGCAAACAACCTCATCAACGGGTCTTCCAGAGACAAATAGAACCGTGAAACTCCCGGGTCACCCTGACGACCAGCACGACCACGCAACTGGTTATCGATACGGCGCGACTCATGGCGCTCGGTACAAAGAATGTGGAGACCACCTGCCTCGATTACCTGATCATGACGCTTTTGCCACTCATCCTTAATAAGTTTTATCTTCTCATCAGAAGGATTCTCTAAAGCTGCCACCTCGACTTCCCAGTTACCCCCAAGCACGATATCAGTTCCCCGACCTGCCATATTCGTCGCAATGGTCACCGTACCGGGCCGACCTGCCTGAGCAATAATATGTGCTTCTTTTTCATGGAACTTTGCATTCAAAACCTGATGGGGAATTTTTGCTGCGTCCAATCGTGCTGACATTACCTCTGAGCTTTCTATCGTGGCAGTACCAACTAATACTGGTGCCTTGTTCTCAACACAGGATTTAACATCCTCCACCACAGCATCGTATTTCTCTTCTCTTGTCAGATAAATCAAATCATTCAGATCTTCTCTAGCCACAGGTACATTGGTAGGAATTACCACCACAGGCAGCCCATAAATTTGGTGGAACTCGTAGGCCTCAGTATCTGCCGTACCCGTCATACCTGACAATTTATTATAGAGACGGAAGTAATTCTGGAAGGTTGTGGAAGCCAATGTTTGACTCTCACTTTGAATGTGGACACCCTCCTTTGCTTCAATGGCCTGGTGCAACCCCTCCGATAAACGACGCCCTAACATCGTCCGCCCAGTGTGCTCATCAATCAATACAATCTGTCCATCCTGCACAATATATTCCACATCTTTATGAAACAAATGGTGCGCTTTCAGTGCCGATTGAACATGATGCAATAACGCTAGATTACTAGCGTTATACAGGCTATCTCCGGACTGAAGTAAGTCTTCACTTTCAAGCAAAGACTCTGTTTTCACATGACCCTCTTCAGTCAACTCAACCTGCCGAGATTTTTCATCGATAATAAAGTCGCCAGGCTGCTCCTCAGAGTGCGGATTCAATTTTGGGATTAGCTTATTCATCCGCTGGTATAAAGCTGAGCTGTCTTCAGCTGCACCAGAAATAACGAGAGGTGTCCGAGCCTCATCAATAAGGATCGAATCCACTTCATCCACAATGGCAAAATTCAGACCACGCTGTGTTTTATCTTCCAGGCGCAAGACCATATTGTCGCGCAAATAGTCAAAGCCAAATTCATTATTAGTGCCAAAGGTAATATCAGCCTGATAGGCAAAAGACTTTTCTTCCGGGGCTTGCTTCGACAGAATAACGTCTACCCGCATACCAAGAAATTCATAAACAGGGGACATCCATTCCGCATCTCGACTGGCCAAATATTCATTGACCGTCACAATATGTACGCCTTCACCAGACAGAGCATTCAAATATGCAGGCAATGTTGCCATTAAGGTCTTACCTTCACCCGTTCGCATTTCTGAAATACGTCCTTCATGCAACGTCATACCACCTATCAACTGCACATCAAAATGGCGCATACCCAAGGCACGTTTAGCCGCCTCGCGAACAACAGCAAAGGCTTCCGGTAGTAGCTGATCTAGTGTTTCACCCTCTTTGAAACGTTGACGAAATTGACTTGTTTTATCCTTCAATGCTTCATCAGAAAGAGCTGAACACCCTTCCTCCAAATCATTAATGGATTTAACAACCTTATGCATCCGTTTTATTTCACGGTCATTTTTACTACCAAAAAGTTTTGCTAACAATTTCATCATCTATCCAAAGTATACGGACAAGGGCCTAACGCCCAAATAAGGGTGGGGGTGTAACAAGGAAAAGATAATTATCGGATAGTGCGTCGAATATAACTTGCAGGATCAACGGAGCGACCGTTTTTATAGACTTCAAAGTGTACGTGAGGACCTGTTGAACGGCCACTGCTACCCATAAGGCCAACAACTTCGCCTTTCTTAACAGCATCACCTACATTAACTAAATTTTGCTTATTGTGAGCATAACGTGTGATATAGCCTTCACCATGATCCAGCTCGACCATTTGACCGTAGCCACTTTTCTTACCAGACCAGGTGACCACACCCGAAGCTACAGCAACAATATCTGCGCCGGACTTACCCGCAAAATCGACACCATTGTGCCAAGCCTTGCGACCATTAAATGGATCCGTACGATAACCATAGCGAGAAGACATCCAGCCTTTATGAATAGGCCTTCCAGTCACAGCGCCCTGTTGTTTCAACTTACGGTCAACCATCAGGGATTCAAGAATATGCAGCTGACTTTCTCTACTAGCCAACTGGCTCTCTAGCTGGGAATACAACCGTTCAAGGTCACCATGTTCAAACACACTAACCTGATCTTGTTCTGGGCCACCCAACGCCGACTGCTGACTGAAATCAAATTCACCGTCATCCAAGCTAGCCATGTCTGTGAGACGTTCACCCAAAGCATCGATACGAACTAATCGCGCCTGCATAGCTGCTAATTTAAGTGTCAATGCTTCAACTTTTTGGCGTGCTTCAGTCCTACCAGAATCCAACTCAGCCTGCTGGCTTGCCAATTCCTGCTTCATCAACTCAATGGAGCTGACTAAGTCTGATTCTCCAACGCCAAACTGCATGCCCAGATAAATCCCACTACAGACAGGCAATCCCAACAAACAAACTGACAACAGCACTTTCGCCCAATTATTGAGCGTTATTGAGCGGGATTTGCCCTCACGATTGCTGATAAAAATAATATTCATTGTGTCTGTTGGTTTGTCTCTGTATGTCTTTTTACCCACACACTATACCGTGAGCAAGGGTTTCATATATGAGATCGGTGCCTCATCTTCATCATTTTCAAAGGTCACCACTTCCCAAGCATCTTCTTGGGAAATCAATTCTCTCAGCAATGCATTATTGAGGGCATGACCAGACTTATGGCCAATAAATTCACCAATTAAGCTGTTTCCCAGCAAATACAAATCACCGATAGCATCTAAAATTTTATGTTTAACAAATTCATCTTCGTAACGCAGCCCATCTTCATTCAACACTTGGTATTCATCAACAACAATAGCGTTATCCATACTGCCACCACGAGCCAGACCCTGCGATCTCAAATATTCAATTTCGTGCATAAAACCAAAGGTGCGGGCACGACTAACCTCTTTCACAAAGGAGGTACTACAGAAATCAACCTCAGCCTTAAGTGTTCGATTATGAAAAGCTGGATGATCAAATTCAATGGAAAAACTGACCTTAAAACCATCAAAAGGTTTAAAGGATGCTGACTTATCACCATCAGACACAGTGACTGGCCGCTTAATACGAATAAACTTTTTGGGCTCTTCCTGCTCTCTAATACCGGCAGACTGTAACAAAAAGACAAAAGGCCCCGCACTACCATCCATAATGGGTACTTCAGGTGCCGTAACATCAATAATGGCATTATCAATGCCCAAGCCCGCCATTGCTGACAACAAATGCTCCACGGTAGAAACACGAACATCGCCATTCATCAATGTGGTGGAGAGCATGGTTTCTCCCACATTTTCTGCCTTGGCTTTTATTTCCACCATCGGGTCAAGATCTGTACGGCGAAAAACAATCCCAGTATTTACTGGGGCAGGATGAAGTGTCAGATACACCTTCTCACCGGTATGTAGCCCTACACCGGTAGCACGAATCATATTGTTCAGTGTACGCTGTCTAATCATTATCACTATTACCCACGATATTACGCTTACGTCTCACGTATAGTAAAATCACATCTCCGCCTATGACAAGAGACTCCTGCCATCAAACAAAAAACAAGGGCGCAATACTAGCAGAACTGTATCCACAGCTCCAACTTCAGAACCGTCGGCGAATAAAAAGAGGGGTAACGCCGAACAGTTCTACATAACAGTTCCTTAGTCCGCCTGACGGCGTAAAAAGGCTGGAATATCCAAATAATCCATATCAGGATCCATTCTGGCATCCAGCTTGCGAGCTACAGCCTGACCACCTCGAGGTTCCCGCCTTATGATAGTGGGCTTCTCAAGCGCTTCGTAGTCCATCTCGCCGCTACTTTTCATAATATTTAATTCTGTAATAGGTGTGTTATCCACAACTTTGGTCGGCTGCTTACGTTCTGCAGGCTGACCCAACCCAGTGGCAACAACGGTAACCCGAAGCTTGTCACCCATTTCCGGGTCAATCACGGTACCCACAACAATTGTTGCATTATCAGAAGCAAATGCCTCAATCGTATCACCAACATCAGAGAATTCACCTAGAGAAAGATCTGGACCAGCAGTGATATTAACCAGAATACCTCGAGCCCCCTGCAAGTTAATATCTTCCAGTAATGGACTGTGAATTGCCATTTCTGCCGCTTCACGAGCACGCTCTTCACCAACAGCTTCTCCCGTACCCATCATGGCCTGACCCATTTCAGACATCACTGTACGAACATCAGCGAAATCCACATTAATCATACCGGGACGAATAATGAGGTCTGCAATGCCCTGCACTGCACCCAACAACACATCATTGGCTGCCTTAAATGCATCCAATAAACTTGTTGTTTTCCCCAAAACCTGCAACAACTTTTCGTTAGGTACAGTAATGAGGGAGTCCACTTTATCTTTAAGCTCTTTAAGCCCTTCGTCGGCCACCGACATACGCTTACGGCCTTCAAAGATAAATGGTCGGGTAACTACGGCCACTGTAAGAATACCTAACTCCTTCGCCACATCCGCCACAATTGGTGCGGCGCCTGTTCCCGTACCACCACCCATTCCTGCAGTAATAAAAACCATATCAGCTCCATGTAAAACTTCTGCGATACGGTCTCGATCTTCTATTGCAGCTTCTCGGCCCACTTCAGGATTGGCGCCAGCACCCAGTCCCTTTGTCAGACCATTGCCCAATTGAAGCACAGTAGCATCGCCAACATCCTTCAATGCCTGAGCATCTGTATTAGCACAGATAAATTCTACACCTTCAACACAGCTCTCCATCATATGTCGAAGTGCATTACCCCCACCGCCACCAACACCAATAACTTTAATTTCCGCGCTATCCGGCACGCTGTCTACTATTTGAAACATAACGATTACCCCTCGTTTAGCCTTCCTAAGTTAAAACACAAATTTATAAACTACCCTGAAACCAACCTTTTATCCGACTCATAAAACCATTACTGCTACTTTCTCTTCGCTTGGAGGGCGAACCACCCTCCAATTGTTGCTGCATGCCATAAAGCAGCAAACCTACACCGGTTGAATAAATAGGGTTGTCAACAATATCTGTCAGGCCTCTGATATTGTGAGGCGACCCCAATCGTACCGGCATATGAAAAATTTCTTCTGCCAACTCAACCACACCTTCCATCTTGGCTGTGCCACCTGTGAGCACCATTCCCGCTGCCACCAAATCCTCAAAACCACTACGGCGTAGTTCGGCCTGCACCAAGGTAAACAACTCGTCGTAGCGCGGCTCAATCACTTCTGCCAATGACTGACGAGATAAATCTCGAGGAGGCCTATCGCCAACACTGGGCACTTTGATGGTTTCATCAGGACCGGCCAGTTTGGCCAATGCGCAGGCATATTTAATTTTCAAATCTTCCGCATGTGCTGTGGGAGTGCGCAAAGCGTGAGCAATATCATTGGTCACTTGATCGCCAGCAATAGGAATGACACCGGTATGACGAATAGCTCCATCGGTAAAAATGGCAATATCTGTGGTACCACCACCAATATCTACAAGACACACTCCGAGCTGCTTTTCATCTTCCGTGAGTACGGCATAACTGGATGCTAACTGCTCCAAAATTACGTCATCAACCTCAAGGCCGCATCGACGTATACATTTTTTAATGTTTTGAGCAGCATTGGCCGCACAAGTCACCAGATGAACTTTGGATTCTAAACGAACCCCCGACATACCCAGCGGCTCACGAACACCTTCCTGGCTATCAATAATGAATTCCTGGGGCAAGACATGGAGTATTTCCTGATCGGCAGGAATCGCCACTGCTCTGGCAGCATCAATTACTCGCTCTATATCCAGAGGCAGCACTTCTCGATCTCGAATAGCAACAATCCCGTGAGAATTGAGGCTGCGTATATGACTGCCTGCAATACCCACATAGACAGAATGAATATGGCAGCCAGCCATTAGCTCGGCTTCTTCAATAGCCCGCTGAATGGAATGGACTGTGGATTCAATATTAACCACAACACCTTTTTTCAACCCTGAAGAGGGATGTAGCCCGGTGCCAACAATTTCCAACATCCCATCAGGGCCTGCCTGTCCAACAATGGCAACCACTTTAGATGTCCCAATATCCAGCCCGACAATCAATTGCTCTTCATTTGAGTTCGTCATTTTTTCGACCTCATACCTGCCCCGGTTTTCCGAGTGCTATTGTTAATTCCTGTACTACTTGCTGTTGCACTACTTGTTTTTTTACTACTGGCTGCCACAACATTGCGGCAGCTGTGTTTTCTACCCACTGTACGGCGATGCCATTGTCATAACGGACATCTACCCGAGCTATTTGCCCCGCTTTATCCTTTAACCCCGACATCCACACCACCAAAAAACGACGCATTTTCTCCACAACTTGACCACGCCCAATCACTAATTCCAAACCATTCGACAGGCTCAGCCACCAAGCACCTCGCTGATCTCGTTTCAAACCAGTAATTTTCAAATTTGCCGGTTGAAGCAACTGAGCAATTTCCCGATAAGACTTCATCAGTGAACGCTCGGTATGCCCTTGACCCTGAAGCAAAGGCAAATGTGCTAACTTACTGTTATCCTTTATTGTCAGCATTTCCCCACGACTGTTCAGAAAACCCTGGGTACCCCAGCGGGCAATGGGGGTTTCCTCAACAACTGATATCACCAAGCCTCCTGGCCATTGCCGGCTAACCGCTACTGCCTCTATCCAGGGCTGCAATTCCAGCTCACTGCGTATCTTCGCCAAATCCAAGCTAAGAATTCCACCTTTAACCAAAGGCTCTACTAACCGCTGAACCTCGCTCTGATCAACATGGCTAAATTCCCCTTTAATAGCGATAACACCAATAGGCACATCAAGCTTATGAAAAACCTTTTCACCACCCCAAAGCACACCAATCAACACCACCAACAAAGACAACACTGACAAACTACGTGTCAGCCAGCGCAGTCGTTCACGCAAGGGGGCGCGCTGCTCCTCTCGCCGTGCCGCCCCACCTTGATGACGATTAACTACCATTGCCTTCTTCTCGAAAATCCAAAAAATTCGCCCATTACAATGAACTATCCAAAATCTTCAACACCAACTGATCGAAGTTGTAACCTGCCGCCGCCGCTGCCATAGGCACCAAACTGTGGTCCGTCATACCAGGCACAGTGTTTACCTCAAGCAAAAAAAACTCACCGTGTGAATTAGCCATCACGTCTACTCGACCCCAGCCACTGCAATTCAAACTATCAAAGGCCTTTTTCGCTAACTCTCGAAGTGATTTTTCATCCTGGGGGCTCAGCCCACAGGGGCACAAATAGCGGGTATCGCTTGCAAGGTACTTTGCGTCGTAGTCATAAAATGTATGCTCCGTTTCCAGCTTGATAGCGGGTAGCACCTCACCATCTAATATCGCTATGGTGTATTCAGCCCCCGCAACCCACTGCTCAGCGATGACACTGCTATCAAGTTTTGCCGCTGCCCTCCACGCCTCTTTTAATACCTCAGGACTATCCGCCCTTGTCATACCAAGACTTGATCCCTCATGGGAAGGCTTCACCATGACGACACCACCCAACGCATCAAGCGTTTCCTGCCAGTCCGTAGTCTCGTTAAGCACAGCAAATTTTGGCGTGGGTAAATCAACACCCTGCCAAAACTGTTTACTATGAAGCTTGTCCATCGCCAGTGCTGAGGAAAAAACACCACTGCCGGTATAGGGCAAACCATAAAATTGCAACGCACCCTGTAAACTACCATCTTCACCACCAGGGCCATGCAACATGATCAACGCCCGATCTAACTGATGCTCAGGTAGTCGCTGTAGTAAATCTGCACTCACATCAATGGGCACCACATCAACGCCACTGCGTTGCAACGACTTAATGACGCACTGTCCTGACAATAGCGAAATATCGCGCTCAGCCGAGGTGCCGCCGTACAGCACTCCAACACGGCCATATTTCTGTTTCATCAAATCACTCACTAATATGAACTCTCTATACCAACCGTCTTTCGGCCAAATTTTTCACTAATTTTCCAACACTGCCTGCACCCTGGGTAATGACCATATCGCCACCCTGAACAACATCTTTTAAGACGTCACCCACATCATCAATATCATGAACATAAATAGGATCAACCAAACCCCTTTGCCGAATACTCCGGCACAGTGCCCGACTATCTGCACCGGGAATCTCTTCCTCTCCCGCCGAGTACACCTCCAACAACAACAACACATCACAGCTGGAAAGCACCTGAACAAAATCTTCATAGAGGTCTCGAGTTCGGGTATATCGATGAGGCTGAAAGACCATCACCAAACGCTTTTCCGGCCAACCCTCTCTAATCGCTTTAATCGTGGCAGCAACTTCTCTTGGATGGTGGCCGTAATCATCCACCAACATCGCATCACCATTGCCTACCGGATATTCCCCATAAATTTCAAAGCGACGACCAACACCCTGAAATTCAGACAATCCTACTTGAATGGCTTGATCAGATACCCCTTCGTCGGTGGCAACAGCAATAGCTGCCGCGGCATTTAAAACGTTATGCACACCAGGGATATTCATTTCGATGACCAAAGGCTTAACCCTGCCAGGGCGATACACTTCGAACCGGCTATGCTGCTGCTCCATTGACACATTTTCAATTCGATAATCTGCATCATCAGCAAATCCGTAGGTCAATACCGGGCGTGAGACATCAGGCAGAATATCTCTGACCACCCGATCATCAACACACAAAACAGCCAGACCGTAGAACGGTAAATTATGAAGAAACTCCACAAAAGTTTGCTTCAATTTATTGAAGTCAAAATCGTAGGTTTCCATGTGATCCGCATCAATATTTGTGATGACCGCGACCATAGGCTGTAAATGCAAAAAGGAGGCATCACTCTCATCAGCTTCAGCCACTAAATAACGACTTTCGCCCAGCCGAGCATTGGTGTTGGCACCTTTTACCAGCCCACCAATAACAAATGTAGGGTCCTTACCGTCAGCAGCCAATATGGAAGCCAACAAACTGGTGGTTGTGGTTTTACCGTGAGTACCCGCCACAGCAATGCCGTGCCGATAGCGCATTAATTCCGCCAGCATTTCTGCTCGACGCACAATGGGAATCCTCTGCTCACGCGCACCCATAATTTCTGGGTTATCCATCATTACTGCGGAGGATTTCACCACCACATCTGCGCCACTTACATTGTCCGCGGTATGGCCTAACTGAATAGTTGCACCCAACTTTTCCAAACGACGGGTGTTATTATTCACCCCCAGATCAGAACCCGATATCTCATAACCCTGATTCAACAATACTTCTGCAATGCCGCACATACCACTACCACCAATGCCGATAAAGTGGATTCGACGAATACGCCGCATTTCAGGAACCTGATAAATGCCTTTACTGCTCACGGCATACCTCCATGCAAATATCAGCCACAGTCTCAGCAACTCCCGCTTTGGCAAGCTGCCGGGCATTGGTCGCCATGGACTGTAATTTCTTTCTATCTACCAACCATTCACTCAGCAGTGCTGCCAGTTTTTCAGCGGTTAAATCTACTTGCTGAATTAATACGGCCGCATCGTGCTTAACCAACCACTCACCATTACGTGTTTGGTGGTCATCAATGGCGTGCGGATAAGGAACAAGTAGCGCACCAACTCCTGCCGCAGCCAATTCTGATATTGTGAGCGCACCTGCCCGACAGATCACCATATCGGCCCAGCCATAAGCCTCTGCCATATCAGCAATAAAGGGCTCTATACTGGCCACCACTACAGCCTCACCATAGGTTTTCTCAGTTTCTGGCAAATGTTTTTTACCGCACTGATGCCGAACTTCTGGACGCTGAGATTCTTCAAGCATTGCCAACGCTGCGGGCACTTGCTGATTAATGGCCTGAGCGCCTAAACTGCCACCCAATATAAGCAATCGCAGGGGACGACCATCTTGGGCAATACGCTTTTCTGGTAGAGGTAAAGCAACAATCTCTTTGCGCACTGGATTGCCGACCCACTCCCCTCTAGGCAGCGCATCAGGAAAGGCCGTCAACACTCGGCTGGCAATTTTTGCCAATAATTTATTCGTAGTACCTGCAATGGCATTCTGCTCATGGATGACCAACGGCAAACCCAATAATCGAGCAGCAACACCGCCTGGWCCCGAGGCAAAACCGCCTAGACCCAAAACAACGTCTGGRCGCTCTTTGCGTATCACWCCCACGGCTTGCCATAATGCTCGCACTAGCAATAGGGGAGCCTTCAACAATTTCATCAYACCTCTGCCACGCAGACCCTCCACATCGATATAGTCGATGGGAAACCGATGRYTTGGCACCAMYTCAGCCTCGATACCACGACGCGTACCTAGCCAGGTCACMGYAATATCGCGATCACGAAGCTCCTGGGCTACCGCCAGTGCAGGAAATACGTGTCCRCCAGTACCACCAGCCATCACCATCACTTTGCTACAYCTCCGCTCTGTCACGTCTCACCTGCTTCGCCACAGCCGGCGCGTTATCCATTTCACGACTGATTCTTAGTACCAACGCCACCATGCCACTACAAATCAACAAACTACTGCCGCCATAACTGATAAAGGGTAGCGTCAGCCCTTTGGTAGGCARCAGGCCCGAGGTCACACCAATATTGATAAAAGACTGCCCGGCCACCATCATCGCAATACCGAAACAGCTATAGGCTGCGAACCAGTCTTGACGACGCAAGGCTTTACGCGCCACATGCAATACTCTGGATACCAGCAGGATATAAAGGCCGATGACAACGGACACACCTATCAAACCAAATTCTTCGGCATAAATAGCAAAAACAAAATCGGTATGTGCTTCAGGCAAGTAAAAGAGTTTCTGTACACTATTTCCAAGCCCCACACCCAGCCACTCTCCACGACCAAAGGCAATTAACGACTGGGTTAACTGATAACCGGTGTCATATTGATCCGCCCAGGGATCCATGAACGTCACCAAGCGCTGAACACGGTAAGGCGACAGCAAAGCAATGCCGGCCAAGCCCGAGACGCCCAACACCAACAAGGCACTGAACTGCCAGAGTCGAACACCCGCGATAAACAACATGCCGAGCACGGTACCGCTAATGACTACCGCAGAGCCAAAGTCTGGCTCTAACAGCAACAGGAAAATAATGAGAGCCAACACAGCTACGGGCTTAACAAACCCCTGCCAGTGCACCCGCAACTGACGTTGATGGCGCTCCAAATAACCGGCCACAAACAAAATCACCACAAATTTTGCCAGCTCTGATACCTGTAAATTAATGGGGCCAAGGGGAATCCAGCGCTGACTACCATTCACTTTTCGGCCAATACCAGGAATCAATACCACCACCAGCATTACCACCGTAAGTAGCAGCAGCGGYACGCCATAGYGATACCAAATTCGTGACGGTACGGTTAGAAACATAGTAGCGACCACAAGGCTCGCCACGAGAAACATCAAATGCCGCTTGAAGTAATAGAAGCCATCGCCATAACTGTGCTCAGCGAAGCTTATAGACGCGGAATAAATCATCACCAAACCGACAGTAACAATCGCCAAAGTCGCTAGCAGCAACGCTCGATCCAGGCCTTCCACATAATGGGATACTCGAGGTATTTGCGGCAAAAGCATCGCTATCATTGCAACCCCTCTACCGCTGCAATAAATTGCTCGCCTCGATCTTCAAACCCGGAGAACATATCGAAACTGGCGCAAGCCGGCGAAAGCAGCACAACATCTCCCGGCCTTGCGATTTTCTGGCTCACCTCCACCGCATTCTGTAAGCTAGTGGAATATAGGGTCGCAACTGAGCCAGATACCGCATCACCTATTACCGATGCATCCTCTCCAATCAATACGATCTGCTTCACGGCGCCAGACAACGCCTTTGCTAAGGGCGAAAAATCCTGCCCTTTCGCTTGCCCGCCGGCAATCAAAATTAAATTATCCCGCCCTGCCAACCCGTTAATGGCTGCCAAGGTAGCTCCAACATTGGTGGCCTTCGAATCATTGATATAAGTAACATCGTTAAGACTTGCTACTGTTTGACAACGGTGCGGCAATCCTTTGAATTGACGYAGCACCTGCAACATGACATCCATGGGCAAACCAACGGCTGAGCCTAACGCCAGARCAGCCAGTGCATTACTGGTGTTATGTCGCCCTTTAATACCCAGCTCWGRCTCTGGCATTAATCGCTCAAACTGRTAAGCCAGCCAGGRTTYTCCATCTTGTTCTACCAAGCCAAAACCAGAGAAATCCGGRCGATCAAGACCATAACTCCATGACTTAACCTTATCGCTTATCAGCGGCACRCTGAGCTTATCSGCACGGTTYACAACCACCTGACGAGCGCCACCAAAAATTCGGTGYTTAGCCTGATGATAATCAAGTAGGCTGCCATAACGATCCATATGATCTGGGCTAATGTTTAACACCACCGCCACTTCGGCATTTAAGCTATACACTGACTCCAGCTGAAAGCTGGAAAGCTCGAGCACATAGATTTGTGCATTTTTATCCAGCAACTCCAATGCTGGAGTACCTAAATTTCCACCAACACCTACATTSCGACCCGCAGCAACACACATATCGCCCACTAACGTGGTGACAGTGCTTTTACCATTGGAGCCAGTGATTGCAATAATTGGTGCATTGGCCGAACGAGCAAACAACTCGATATCACTGACRACTGAAAYMCCCGACTGAAGTACAGCCTGAACAGCAGGTAGTTGGCGCGACAAACCAGGACTGAGAATAACTTCATCAGCACCATCAAAACTGTCGACAACAAATTCACCCAGGGCTACACGCACATCAGGAAATTCTGTTTTTAGTTGCTCCAGRCAAGGCGGCTGCTGGCGAGAATCCAGCATCACAAAKCGCTCACCCARCTGAGACAAATGACGAGCCACAGACAARCCCGTGGCGCCGATACCGACCACCACCTTGAGCTTGCTACTGGCTATCAATTGTGTCATTGCCACATCCATTACCCTGCCGGTTACCGTAACTTCACTTATCTCAACTTAAGCGTTGCCAAACCAAACAACACCAAAATCACGGTAATAATCCAAAAACGGACAATTACACGYGGCTCAGGCCATCCCTTTAACTCAAAATGRTGATGAATCGGAGCCATACGAAAAATACGACGACCCGTTAATTTGAACGAAGCCACTTGTATAATCACTGACACCGTCTCCAGAACAAACACACCACTCATAATAAAAAATACAATTTCATGACGAACAATCACTGCGATCACGCCAAGTGCAGCACCCAACGCAAGCGCACCCACATCACCCATAAACACCTGGGCCGGATACGTGTTAAACCAAAGAAAGCCCAACCCGGCACCAGCTAGCGCAGCACAAAACACACCGACCTCACCGGCTCCCTCGACATAGGGAATATGTAAGTACTCGGCAAACTGAACATTTCCCACTAAATATGCGATCAGTCCCAGCGCACCTCCGACCAATACCGTCGGCATAATAGCCAAGCCATCCAGACCATCAGTAAGATTGACAGCATTACTACTGCCCACAATGACGAAATAAGTGAGCACCACATAGAATGAGCCTAACGGCAGGGCCACATCCTTAAAGAAAGGGACAATCAACTCATTCTCGACACCACTACCACCCGCCTGATACAGAAAAATTCCCGCACCCAGCCCTGCAATTGACTGCCAAAAGTATTTCCACCTTGCGGGYAAACCTTTTGAGTTTTTCTCAACAACTTTGCGGTAATCATCCACCCAACCCACGGCACCAAATACAAAGGTCACCAATAGAACAACCCAAACGTAATGATTAGACAGGTCTGACCAAAGCAAGGTACTGATAAAAATGGACAATAAAATTAGAGCACCCCCCATAGTCGGAGTGCCTGATTTACTCAAGTGACTTTCAGGGCCATCAGTTCGAATTGTCTGCCCAATTTGAAGATAGTTAAGCCGCCGGATCATTGCTGGCCCAAAGATCAGCGAAATACCCAACGAAGTGAGCACGCCTAGGATGGCCCTGAATGTCAGATATTTCACCACACCAAAAACAGTAAAATATTGTGCGAGAAAATCGGCCAACCAAAGTAACATCTATTTCTCTCCCGATTCTTTTATTAGCCGTACGACATCTTCCATGGCCATAAAGCGAGACCCTTTCACCAACACCACAACCTCTGACTTCAATTGTGTTTCAAGCACATCACCAACAAAATATTCACCAAGCTGCTCCTTGCTTTCAAAGTGTTTTCCATTACCGCCAAACTCACGAACAGCATTGATACAAAGTGACCCAACAGCCAGCAAGGTATCTATACCTTTTTCGGCAGCATAACGCCCTATATCTGCATGCAAACGCATCTCGTCATCACCCARCTCACCCATATCGCCCAATACCAAAACACGATAACCMGCAATATTCATCARTGCATCAATGGCCGCCTTTACCGAGCCAGGATTCGCGTTATAACTATCATCAATCAGGGTGACACCTGTAGGCAGGCGAGCAAGGCTCATACGACCTGGCACTTGCTCCAATTTGTTCAAACCAGCAGCAATAATACCYAGCTCTGCACCAGCRGCATGGGCGCAGGCAGCAGCAGCAAGAGCATTTGTTACATTGTGAGCACCTGGCAGCGTTAGTCGTATGGCCGCTTCCCCCGCGGGGGTGACCAAAATAAAGTCATAGCAACCAAGGTTACCCACAACGAGACCTTTCGCGGTAAAATCAGCTTGCTGATTTGTCATAGAAAAGGTCAACACCCGAGCCTTTGTTGACCCACGCCATTGATCTGCGTAAGGCTCATCAAGATTAATAATGGCAATACCCTCTGCCGCAACACCTTGATAGATTTCACCCTTCGCTTTGGCAATATTTTCAACACTACCAAAACCTGCCATATGAGCAGGCAGAACATTGTTGACCAATACAATATCTGGGCACGCCAAACTGCAGAGGTAACCAACCTCACCAGCAGCACTTGCACCCACTTCAATCACGGCGTAACGATGCATGGAGTTCAACCCCAGCAATGTTAGTGGAACCCCAATATGATTGTTTTGATTTCCTTTTGTGGACAGCACGGGACCCGAGCCACCAAGAATAGTGGCRATCATTTCCTTCACCGTAGTTTTTCCACTACTTCCCGTCACCGCAACCACCGGCCCCATAAATGCCTTGCGATTAACCAGGGCAATCTGACCCAGTGCTTCTGTCGTRTCAGGTACAACCCACTGGGGCACATTAATATCTTTTACTGGRCGCTCAACCACCATGCCACTMACTCGAGTAGCAACTTCAGGAAGGAACTCATGGGCATCAAACCGCTCACCCCGCAAGGCCACAAATAATTGCCCCTCATCAATGTGGCGACTATCGGTGGATACTGACTGAAAATGGCAGTCGGGATACATCAACGTACCACCRTAAGCCTGCGCCATTTGCGACAATGTTAACTCAGCCATCATCTCGCCCCCCACGCTGRCGCAAGGCCAGCCTGACCTGAGTTTGGTCACTGAAGGGCAAATTCTTGGCACCAATCAACTGATACGACTCATGACCCTTTCCGGCAACCAAGACAATGTCTTTATCTGCTGCAGACTGAACCGCAAAATATATCGCYTCTTTCCGATCTACATATATTTCGTAATCAGTTCTATTGGTGATRCCAGAACAAATCTCTTCTATGATGCCTTCGGGRTTCTCATTGCGAGGATTGTCACTSGTCACAACAATACGATCAGCCAGCTGACTGGCAATATTACCCATCTGRGAACGTTTACCTCTATCGCGATCGCCCCCACACCCAAAGACACACCACAAACTACCCTCGCAATGCTCACGCAAGGTTTCCAACACACTTTTGAGCGCATCTGGAGTATGAGCAAAATCCACMACAACCCGGGGGCCAGAATCAGAACTCGAATCAACGTCTGGCAAAAATAACTCCATACGCCCCGATACAGACTGCAGTCGAGGTACAACTTTTAACACTTCATCAAGCGCCAACCCTTGAAGGCAGGCAGAACCAATCACAGCCAACAAGTTTTGCAGATTAAACTGTCCCAACAACTGGCTTATTAACTCACCACTACCCCAAGGAGTATGGATACGGGCACGGATACCTGATRCTGAAAAGATCRCATCATCTGCATAAATAGATGCGTTCGAATTCAGCAATGAATAGCCACAAAGATTTACAGAGGGTGGAAGCTTTGTCGCAATTTCAGCCCCGATGGGATCATCTACATTTATGACGGCGTTCATCAACCCTGGCATGGCAAATAGCTGCATCTTTGCACCAGCATAGCTGACCAGATCACCGTGATAATCCAGATGATCGCGACTCAAGTTAGTAAATACTGCTGTCTGGAATGCCAGAGCCTTCACCCGGGACTGATCCAAGCTATGTGAAGATACTTCCATCACCACCCGGCCAAGGCCATCATCCACATACCCGGCTAACAGCGCTTGGATAGCAATCGCATCAGGGGTTGTCATGCCAGTATCTTTTAGTACTGACTCACCCATAGTGACAACACCACAACCTAATGTACCCACAACACCCACCGAACCATCAACCAAACTAAACAACTGCGCCAACAAATGGCTACAGGTAGTCTTACCATTGGTTCCCGTAATACCGATCAAGGCCATTTGATCCGAAGGTTCTCCAAAAAAGCGGCCCGATATTTCACTTAACTGTTGACGTAAATCAGCAATCAAAATCACCCGCAGGTCTTCTATTATCGGCAAGGCCTGCTCTGCATCCGCTTCAGCCAGTACTGCAACAGCCCCATTTTCAAAAGCCTGAGCAATATACTTACGCCCATCTTGAGCAAATCCAGGTATGGCAACAAATACGTCACCTGGCTTAATATGACGACTATCAAGACTCAATCCCGTCACCGACACCTGCATCAATACCTCAGGCAAAACAATGCCGGGCAGCAATTGTTGCAATAAAAATTTAACCGGTATGTTGGGCGACACCATCACGTGGCACCTCCAGATTTACCTGGATTTACAACTGCATTCATTACCGCTTTATGCACAGCAACCCGATTTCCATCGATAATTTTTGGTGGGATTTTCAGTATTCTGAGTGCATCTTCTGTGACACTGGAAAATACGGGTGCAGCCACTTCACCACCATAGTATTTGCCTCCCCGAGGATCGTTAATAATCACCACTGTCACCAGCCGGGGATTGTCAGCAGGCACCATTCCGGCAAACATTGCCACGTAACGATTTTTCTCATACCCGTACTTTCCGACCTTATGCACAGTGCCGGTCTTTCCCGCCACATCATAGGAGGGAATCGCCGCACGCGTACCCGTACCACCCGTACGAGTAACACTGCTCATCATTTTTCGAAGCCCAGCCACCAATTGCGCATCGACCACTTGCTCACCATCAGGAACCTTGTCTATTTTTAACAGCGAAACAGGCCTCTTTACACCATTACTAGCCAATACCGCATAAGCCTGAGCCATCTGCAACGCTGTGGCAGACAACCCATGACCAAAAGCAAAATTAGCCCGCTCTACGGGCTTCCATTTTCTATGCTGCGGCAAGCTACCAGGACTTTCTCCCGGAAATCCCGTGCCCAAACTTTGCCCCAAACCCATACGAAAAAACATGTCCCACACATGACCAGGGTCAAGCTGCAAGGCAATCTTTGTAATACCCACCTGACTCGATTTCATAAGCAATGTGGTCAGGTTAATCTCACCGTAATTGCGGTGATCAAGAAATGTTTTTCTCCCCACCCGGATATAACCCGGATTGGTATCAATAATTGTTTCGGGAGTAAATTTTCCGCTTTCCAGTGCCGCCAACACGGTCAACGGCTTCATGGTAGAACCCGGTTCAACCAAATCTGTTATTGCACGATTTCTTAAAGCATCCGAATTGAGCTGRCTACGATCATTGGGATTAAACGACGGCTGGTTTGCCATCGCCAAAACCTCACCGGTCCGAACATCCAGCATCACCACCGAACCYGAAGATGCCTTATGTTTAGCAACCGCAGCTTTTAGCTCRCGATAAGCCGCGTACTGCAACCTTAAATCAATACTGAGCACGAGGTTTTCCCCCGGCTTTTCACTACGAATCAAGGCCAAGTCTTTAATCACTCGCCCCTTTAAATCTTTGAGTACTTTTTTTGAGCCCGGCACKCCTGTAAGAGCGTCATTAAAGGCCAGCTCCATACCTTCCTGACCGAAATCATCAATATTRGTAAAGCCCACTAACTGCGACGTYACTTCGCCCGCAGGGTAAAARCGCTTGTACTCGCCTTTGCCATAAACACCAGGAATCTCCAGACCAAGCACTTCATCAGCCTGCTCGGGTGTAACCTGACGAGCCAGGTACATAAATTCCTTGTTGGCATAACGAGCAAGCCGTTGYTGYAAATCCTTCCGACTCATGGACAATTTTTTAGCCAATTGAGCTAGCTCAGGAGCAGAAGGATCKATGACTTGAGGGTTGGCCCACAACGTAATGACCGGAGTGCTCACCGCCAAGGGCTCACCACGACGGTCAGTAATAACACCTCGATAGGCAGGAATAGATTCTGCTCTTACAGTGCGAGCAGCACCCTGATCCTGAAGAAATTCGTAACCGCGATCAACATCGGCCAACACCTGCAATCCGACAATATGCCAAAGTGCCGCTACCGGCAACACAAACAGGACCGCCACCAGCAGCGAATAGCGCCAGCGAGAAATGGTCAACTTATTTGGCATTACCTTCACTCGGCTCTCACCCCACTTTTTTATATAGGCACCCCAATAATGCCTATGGCCGAATTACCACAATTTCTTCTGCTCCTGGCGCCCGCATATTAAGCTGRCCTTTTGCCAACCGCTCAATGCGGCTCAATGAAGMCCAGGAGCTTTGTTCTAACAAATAYCTACCCCACTCAACCTGCAGCGCATTTGACTCTTGCTCAAGCCGAGACAACTCGCCATATAGCTGTCGACACAAATGGCTCACGTAAATCACGGAAAGAGCGGAAAAAATTACTGCCATCCAAACAATCGGCAACAGCCACRCAGTGTTCGNANNTTTTTTTGTTAGCMGAYGTGGCCGCTCATTCGCCGTGAACTTCACCCCAACCATACCTAGGCCACCTTTTCTGCAACACGCATTACGGCACTTCTAGACCTTATATTTCCCCGAACTTCCTGCTCACCCGGCTTACTTGCCTTACCCACAGAGCGTAGCCGCCGAATAATATCCTTCTCCATCACCGGAAATCCTCGAGGAATTGGCTTTCCTCGCTCCTGGTCACGAATGAACCTCTTAACAATGCGGTCTTCCAAGGAGTGAAAACTAATCACCACCAAGCGGCCACCGACAGCCAACATCTCCAGCACCTCAGGCAATACCCGCTCAAGGTCTTCCAATTCTTTATTGATAAAAATTCTTATCCCCTGAAAAGCCCTCGTRGCGGGATGCTTATTTTTCTCCCAGGCAGGGTTTGCCTCTTTCACAATGGCGGCAAGCTGTGCKGTACGGGTAATTGGCTTCTCTTCKCGGGCTGCCACTATTGCTCGCGCTATACGCCGAGCATATCGCTCTTCACCGTAATCTTTTAATACCCGTGAAATTTCATCCCCTTTAGCTACCGCCAACCATTCAGCGGCACTTATTCCAGCATCAGGATTCATACGCATATCCAGCGGGCCATCTCGCAAAAARCTGAAACCCCGYTCAGGGTCATCYAACTGCGGAGAGGACACTCCGAGATCAAGCAATACACCGCTCACCTCTCCAGATTTTTTCTTCTCTGCAATCAGGTCGCCCATATCAGCAAACGAAGCCTGCACAATCTCAAATCGAGAATCTGAAGCGAATCGCTCCCCAGCCACCGTACAAGCTTCTGGATCTTTATCTACAGCGACCAGAGCCCCTGCACGACCCAGCCGGGAAAGAATTAATGCCGAGTGCCCRCCGCGCCCAAATGTGCCATCCACATACAAGCCCTCGGGATCTGTAATAAGCGCAGCTACTGCCTCATTCAGCAAAACAGTTTCATGTTCGACCTGTGCCGACATAGACCTATACCCCAGAACTCCTAATAAAGAACTATAATGAAAGAGATTGCATTTCCTCTGGTATTTCGAGATCCCCATTCGTCTCGGCCAACCAATCYTCTCTTCCCGCATTCCAATTTACTTCACTCCACAACTCAAAGCGGTGGCGCTGCCCAACCAAYACCACYTTTTTYTCTAGCTGCGCGTACTGTCGCAACTCAGGGGGTATTAACACACGGCCATTGCTATCAAACTCCATTTCTCGGGCATGACCGATCAGRATTCTCTGCAGCTTTCGAGTAGTGGGATTAAATGATGGCAGCTCAGCAATCTGAGCCTCTATTTTTTCCCATTCATGAAGGGGGTAGATCAACAGGCATTTATCCTGTATATCAATAGTGGCGATCAGGCAACCGCCACAGGAAGCATCCAGAGCATCGCGATACCGAGCAGGAATCGCCATGCGACCCTTGGCATCGACATTGATTTCGTTGTTGCCTCTGAACAATGCTCTCACCCAAGTTCATCCATTAAAGGCAAAAAACCACTTTGCCCCACTTTTTCCCACTTTTTCCACTATATGCTGACAGAAGCCAAAGTCAAGGCAAACAAAGGGCCTGAATCACGAAAAATGTGCAGAAAACTCAACAACTTGCAAGTGATAGACAGAAAACCAAAAAGACAAAAAAAGATATCGTCAGGTAAAACAAATCCCTAKAATTACCCGTTAAAGTAAAACTTTAACTAAAARTAGTTTTTGAGAGAAAAAYAGAAGGGTTGAAATTTTGTGGTTAAATTTTAACCAMRYATTGAAATAAAAAAAGGGAGTTGGCCTGTAAGCCGGGTTCTGTCGTGGACAACCATTCCTCTAGAGCGCATGTCACCATACGCTTCAAGCAACCTACCCGAGTCCAGCGCGGGCCACGCCAACGGACTCCTATTTGGTCTTGCTCCGAGTGGGGTTTACCATGCCACAAACTGTTACCAGTTGCGCGGTGCGCTCTTACCGCACCCTTTCACCCTTACCTGTGCCAGAAAACTCYGGCCATCGGCGGTCTGCTCTCTGCTGCACTTTCCGTAGACTCACGCCCCCCAGGGGTTACCTGGCACTCTGCCCTATGGAGCCCGGACTTTCCTCCCCCACACACCCAATATCACCTAAGGAAATATCGAGAAAATAATGGCGGCGGCTGCCCAGCCAACTCCCGGCGGCAGATTACCATGAAATGCTTAACCAGCAGTAAATTGTTTATTCTTAGYACAGTTTTTGGTGATTTTTTGACCTAATTGGCATTATTACACAGCAATATTGATTACGATTTGACCTATTGAAGAACTTAATCAAACTTAAACGTTTACTTGGGATAGAAACAATGTTGAGAATCGTCGTAATGAACCCAAAAGGCGGATCTGGTAAAACCACCATCTCCACAAATCTCGCCAGCTATTTCAGCCATTGCGGTGAAATTACCACACTGATGGACCTCGACCCTCAGGGCTCCAGTGTRTTTTGGGCTCATAAGCGGCCAGAAAGTGCATCTGAAATTCAACTGGTGGATGCACACAATTGCCCACATAATGTGACTCGTAGCTGGGCCATTCAACCACCACGAAATACTGAGGTATTGATTCTTGACACCCCAGCTCGCCCAGACCTGACGAACCTCAGCCCACTGTTACGAGAAGCCTCTGCTATTTTGATCCCGGTTTTGCCCTCTGAATTTGACTTGCACGCCATTGTCAATACAGTCCAACTACTACGTAAAGCTCTACCTTCGCAAAGAAATATTGCTCTGATTATTAATCGCACCACAAAGAGCTCTGGGTTTAAGAAAATCGCAGACAAKCTATCCAAGCAACTCAACTTACCGGTAGTTGCCTTCCTGAGAGATACCCGAAATTACACCGARATGGCATCAAGAGGCTTGGGGGTATTCGAAATGGACGGCTCTCATTATGAAAATGAAAAAGCGGATATATTGAAAATAGCAGAGTGGTGTGAAGCAAAAAGACCTTCAGAATCTCAAAAAGCCTATAAGCGCATGAATCCTGACACTATMGCCTTGGCTAGTATCGCCTAAAAATCAGTATTTTAGTCGCAAGAATTATACAAACAGTTCGCTGTCTGGATTTATTTTTTTAACGAAAGCGCCAGCTGATATAGCACATTTTTTTTACCACCAGTAATTTTTGCTGCCAGTGACGCCGCCTGTTTTAATGGCAATTCATCTAACAATACAGAAAGTACTCGCTGATGCTCAGTATCGTCCGACTCTTTTGCAGAAGCATCCATACCTTTTAATATCAGGACCATTTCACCCTTTTGTTGATTGGGGTCTGTATCAACCTGCTGCTGAACCTCGACCAAAGTTCCGGATAAAAATGTTTCATAGGTTTTTGTTAACTCTCGAGCCATGACTACATCACGCTCCTCACCAAATACTGCCACCATATCTGCAAGAGTCTCTATTATTCGGTGTGGCGACTCATAAAACACCAGGGTACGAGGTTCATCAGCCAAACTTTGAAACTTTTTTAGGCGGGCAGCTGACTTGGAGGGAGGGAAACCTTCAAAGGTAAACCGATCACTTGGTAGGCCGGAAGCACTTATTGCSGCAATMAGTGCGCAGGGGCCAGGAATGGGAATAACCTTGAACCCCTGCTGCCTCACAGCTCTGACTAGCTTATATCCGGGGTCTGAAATCAGAGGCGTTCCTGCATCAGAAATCAATGCAACTGACTTTCCCTGCTCAAGAATTTCAATGAGTTTAGAAACCTGCCTACCATCACTATGATCATGGTAGGGAATCAACGATGTCTTTATCCCCAAATGACTTAATAAACGACCACTGTGACGAGTATCTTCGGCGGCAATAACATCAACAGCATGGAGAACATCCACTGCACGAGGTACCATGTCTCCCAAATTACCTATGGGCGTTGCCACCACATACAATTCACCCGCCATAAGAAATGACACCAATGTTTAAAATTCGGATCACAATAACAACCTTGTGTTTGCTCACGTTRTTGATAGCAGGTTGCAAGCATCAACCGCGCTCACCTGTTGTTGAAAAACCCCCAAGACAAACCATCGCAGAACAAGCCGACCGAGAGCTCTCACTAGCGGCCAGCAGCATATCACCCCAAAGGGAACTGCACCAATTACAGGCGGTGGAATTACTGATCCAAACCCATCAAAATGAAAAAGCACTCGTTATATTGGAAACTATTGCAGCAGTCAATCTCCCCAACCAAGATTTTGCTAAATACAACTTGATGTATGCCGACCTGGCATTAGCCAATGACCATTTTTTTATGGCACGCCAGCTATTATCGAGCTTTCGAATTGAACAGCAGTGGCAGCAACTTTCTCTTACGCAGCAGCAGCATTGGCATCAACTCCGCGGCGAACTTTTTTCTCTACTGGGGGAAGATAAAAAAAGTATTACTGCCTATGTAGCACTATCAAAAATATCAACATTCCCAGAGCAACGACAAGAAACACACGAAAAAATTTGGCTRGYACTRACTCACATCCCYCATGACAAAATGGAAGAACTTAAAGCTAATGAGCAGGATTTGGATATTCTTGGCTGGTACTCTCTCGCCAGCATTACACGTAAAAATCAAGGTGACGTAAGACAACAACTTGACCAAATTGAAGAGTGGAGAAGAAATTGGCCCAATCATCCAGCCTCATTAACACCTCCATCCATTTTTTCTTCAATTCAAAACACCGCCAATAATGTCCCCCAAAGGATTGCCATGTTACTGCCTCTCCACGGCAGGCTGGCCCAAGCAGGGAAAGCTATACGCAGCGGATTTCTTGCCACCTTATATGAAATTCATAAGCGCTCGGGAGAAACTCCTCGGGTTCGTTTTTATGATACGGCAGCAGTGGACAACATAACAAAACTATACCAACAAGCAGTCTCTGAGGGCGCTCAACTGGTTATTGGGCCGGTACAAAAAAGCAAGGTACGACAACTATTGAGCCTACCTGAAATACCCGTACCGACTATTGCCCTAAATTATCTTGAGGACACAACAACATCTCTGCCAAAAAACTTCTTTCAATTTGGTCTTTCCGCCACAGATGAAGCACGCCAAATTGCTGACCGYGCATGGATTGAAGGCCAGAGATCTGCATTGACCATCACTCCCAATAGCAGCTGGGGAGATCGGACACTGACAGCATTTCGTGAGCGCTGGTTAGAAAAAGGGGGGATTTTGGTTGAATCAACACCATACGACACATCACAGAGAGACTTCGCTCCACTGCTYAAACCTGCCCTGCACATAGATCAGAGCAAGACCCGTAAAAAAAGGCTACAACAACTTCTAGGTAAATCATTGAATCATACACTCCGGCGACGCCAAGATATTGATATGGTCTTTATGGCAGCCTACCCTGACCATGCTCGCCAGATAAAACCTACTCTAGACTTCCTGTTTGCTCGTGACCTACAAATTTACGGAACCTCTCATCTCTATACAGGGGTCGAAAATTTAGGCCGCAATAGGGATCTTGAAGGTATCCGCTTTAGCGCCATGCCCTGGACGCTACCCGGAGCTACAGATGAAAAGCTACAACCTGCCACAACATTACCCCCGCTATATCGACATATTTTTGCCCTCGGTATAGACGCTTACAACCTGCATCAATGGCTCGAGCAAATGGTGCTTCAGCCCAGCACCCAGATTTTTGGCAGCACCGGGACCCTTCAACTTAATGCCATGGGCGCTATAGAGAGAGAACAGCCATGGGCCGTATTTCGTGCAGGAAAAGTTCGGTCAGCCCAGCAACTTATTGCGAATTAACACTGCATCTTCTTTAACCACTACTGATTACTGTCATTAGACAGAACCCCTGTGAGTCTTCGTTGTCTCACACATCTGACACTATTACCCTCAATACTGATCAAACACGACAAAAGGAATCGTCATGTTTTTAAAAAARTGGAAAATGACTAATRCCTGTAGAGGAACCCAGGCTGAAAATTGGGCCCAAACATATCTGGAACAGCAAGGGTTAAAAATAATCACCAAAAACTTTCATGCCGTTCGGGGAGAAATTGACCTGATTATGCGTCATAACCAAACATTAGTATTTGTTGAGGTGCGTCTTCGTAGCTCCAAYARCCATGGCAGCGCCGKAGAAAGTATTGATAAAAAAAAGCAACAACACCTTATTTTTGCAGCCCAAAGGTATTTACAAACTGAAGGACTTTGGGRAAAAGTTGAGTGTCGATTTGATACCGTTTGCCTGGACAAAGACCCCAACAACAGCCACCAGTATCAGGTAGAATGGCTACGTAATGCTTTTAGCTCATAAAGAAAATTTCTAAAGAGAAGCTTTAAAAAAATCATGGAATCCAGTGTTATTGAGCAATTTCATCAAAGCATCGAAGCCAAAATGGCATGTGGTGAAGCACTGGCACCTCTTATTGCTAGTGCCAGCTCAAGAGTAGTCCAACAATTACTCCAAGAGCATAAAATTCTCACATGCGGCAACGGGCTCTCCGCCTCATTGTCAAACATGTTCACTCAATCACTGATGCTTCAATATAAACTGGAGCGGCCGGGCTTCCCTGCCATTTGTCTTAATAGTAACTGCGCAACTATAACGGCGATTGGCCATCATCACAGTATGAGTGAAATTTTTAGCAAACAAATTCGTACGCTCGGCCAACCTGGTGACTTACTAGTTATTTTCAGTAATGGAACAAACCCAAGTGATCTGGTTCAAGCCATCCAAACGGCTCATGACAGATCCATGTCAGTGATCGGCTTCACGGGCACGGATGATACCGACCTGTCAGCATTATTAAGTGGCGAGGATATTGAAATACGAGTAGACCACCATGACCTCCATAGGATCAGTGAAATACAGCTGTTGAGCCTTTTTTGCCTTTGTGAACTCATCGAYCAACAATTATTTGGAGAAACCCCCTAATGTTGTCACGACTGACAGCACTACTGTTTATATTTAGCTGCACGCTGGCCGGCTGCACCAATATCATCCATGCCACCACGGACAAGCCCATTCAACCAGATCCGACAAATACATCCCTAGGTACAGATATTGATGATTGGCAGTTAGAAACGCTGATCGGCGTTAATATCAAAAAAGCTCACCCCGACCTTGAGCACGCTCACATAAACATTAATGCCTATAACGGGGTCATTTTATTAACTGGAGAAGTGCCAACAACAGATGTTCGCACCCTGGCAGGAGATGCCGCCAGAAACTTTCGTGGTGTTAGGCAGGTCCATAACGAGCTACAAGTACGCGGCCCCACCTCYCTAATCTCAAGAAGTAATGACACCTGGTTAACTACTAAAGTTAAAACTAAGTTGATTGCAGAAAAAGGCATCAAATCCACTACAATCAAAGTTATCACTGAAAATAGTGTGATTTACCTAATGGGCCTTGTGACCCACAACACCGCAGATAAAACAGCGCAAGTGGCCAGCAAGACCGGGGGAGCCTTACGGGTCGTTAAAGTGTTTGAATATATTGATTAGAAAACTTCCAATTAAAAAAACCTGCATTAATCAAAGATTTTAAGATATKTATAGACATAAAAAAACCGGCCCAAATAGGCCGGTTTTTTTATGTAGCTATATGGATTATCACACCGTGATAACAAACGAGTACATCACATCAATTCAAGAGCCACCGCAGTCGCCTCGCCACCTCCGATACAAACACCTGCAACACCTTTGCTTTTRCCGTAAGTTTGCATAGCAGATAACARTGTCACAATAATTCGAGCACCAGATGCACCAATGGGGTGGCCCAAGGCACAAGCCCCACCATGGACATTTACTTTGTCGTGAGGAAGATCTAACTCTTTCATTGTCGCCATGGTCACAACCGCAAAAGCTTCATTAATTTCATAGAGGTCCACTTCATCTTTCGACCAACCGACTTTCTTCAGTAGCTTTTGAATCGCACCTACTGGAGCGGTGGTAAACCACTCGGGCTCATGGGAGTTAGTGGTATGAGCACAAATTTTTGCCAATGGCTTGAGGCCCATTTCTTCAGCAACAGATAAACGTGTCATWACAAGTGCAGCGGCGCCATCACTAATAGAGCTGGCATTAGCTGCRGTAACAGTGCCATCCTTTTTAAACGCTGGTCTCATTTTTGGAATTTTTTCAGGATTACCTTTACCTGGCTGCTCATCCGTATCGTATTGAACTTCACCCCTACGAGTTTTTACCGTAAACGGTGTGATTTCTTGCTCAAATTTCCCTTCAGCAATGGCTTTATTTGCTCGCTCRAGAGAGGTAATAGCAAAYGCATCCTGCTCTTCACGAGTGAATTCATATTTATCGACACATTGCTCAGCAAAAATCCCCATTGCCTGCCCACCGTAAGCATCTTCCAAGCCATCCATTGTCATATGATCATGAATTTTAGCATCGCCAAATCGATAACCACCACGGCCCTGGAGCATTAAATAAGGAGCATTAGTCATGCTTTCCATACCACCAGCAACAGCCACATCCACATGGCCTAACGTCAAACTATCCCAAGCATTCATAGCCGCTTTCATACCAGAGCCACATACTTTGTTCAGGGTAGTCGCACCAACGCTGGGGGGAAGCCCAGCCCCCAATGCAGCTTGTCTAGCTGGYGCCTGCCTCAGTCCGGCCGTCAAACAACAGCCCATATCAACAGAACCAATTTTTTCTGGAGCAACACCAGAGCGCTCTACTGCAGCTTTAATTGCTGCTGCACCAAGTTCGGTTGTTGGAACACCAGTGAATTGGCCCTGCATACTACCGATAGGCGTTCTCGCCATACCGACAATCACTATTGGATCAGACATTATTACTACCTCTATTTAACCACTCTCAAGGAGGGTTTCTTACTAGATCCACCAGAACCGTCACCTTTTGGTGGCTTATCCTTTCGAGACAACGATGRTACCGGTGAAGGGCCTGAGGGTTCTGGCCCRCTGGAATCTTCTGACTGAAACATCATGCCCTGACCATTTTCTCGGGCATAAATTCCTAAAATTGATTGGATGGGTAACCTAATATCACTGGGCACTCCACCAAAACGTGTACTAAAAGAAACTTCTTCATTGTTCATCACCAGGSCAGTAATAGCCCGCGGCACCAGGTTGAGAACAATCTGGCCATCGCTAACATAATCTTGAGGYACCTCTACTCCAGGATAATAAACATCCACCGCCATATAAGGGGTGTACTGGTTATCAACTATCCAGTCGTAAAAAGCACGAATCAAGTAGGGTCTGTTTGATGTCATAGTCATATGATAGCCATGTGARAGCATCAGACTTAAATTTCTGGAAGGCATTCTACAAAAAAAGGGACCTGCTATGTCCCTTTTTTTGCAATAACTTGAAAAGTTATATTACATCTGCATTTCTCTTTCCARCTCAGACAAGCTTTCCTGAAAAGATTCRCGGTCAAATAAACGCGTCATATAATCATGAAGTGGCTGCGTTTGGCGGTTATTAGGCAACTCAACACCAAGACTTTTAAGACGCCACAAAATAGGCCCCAGACAACAATCTACCAAGGTGAAGTCTTCRCTCATAAAGAAAGGCAAGTCTGCAAAAATTGGAGCAATGCTCACAAGGCTTTCGCGCAGYTCTTTCCGGGCCTTCTCAGCCGTTTTGCTCTCTGGAGAATGGATGATTTTATCCACCTGSGCACAACARTCYTTTTCTATGCGATACATAAACTGTCGGCTCATCGCTCTYGCCACAGGATAAACTGGCAATAATGGTGGATGAGGAAATCTTTCATCCAGATATTCCATCATCACTTTTGTTTCGTATAAYGCCAACTCACGATCAACCAGGGTCGGCAAYGATCCATAGGGGTTTARCTCCAGMACTTCTTCCGGAATCGATTTACTATCAATATCTTCGATATCAACRGTCACGCCTTTTTCTGCCAAGACAATACGAACCCGGTGACTATAATGACAACTCGGATCAGAATAAAATGTCATGGATGAKCGTTTTGCAACAACCCCCATAATAAAACCTCAACGGTAAGTAAGAAAAAATTGAGYAGCCTTTACCCAGCCACCCACATGGGTATTAATGAATATCTTTCCAATATTCCCTGTTTAACAACCAAGTCCAAATAAACAGGAATGCGAGGAACAACAATACATAGATCCCGATCCGCTTGCGATCTTCCGCCATYGGCTCAGCAACATACGTTAAAAAGTTCACTAGATCAAAAACTGCTTCATCATATTCTTCAGGGGAAAGACTRCCTTCTTGAACCARGGTGTAACGACCACAAGGGTCTTCCAGTATYTCTTCCCGCGTCAGAGGRTCACGTTTGATGCCTCCATTATGGGCAAGCACTGGCCCCGGAGCACACTCCTGCAAACCCTGAAGATCAAGCATAGCATGGGGCATACCCACATCTTTAAACACTTTATTGTTCACACCAACAGCGCGATCGGGATCTGCATAAAAGTTACGAAGATAGGTATAGAGCCACTCAGGTGAACGTGCTCTGGCAACCAGCGTCAGATCTGGAGGCGTAGCACCAAACCAGCTCTTCGCTTTATCAGCTGGCATAGAGATGCTCATCAAGCTTCCAATTTTCTGGTCGACATGTACCAGATTTTCCATCACCAAACCAGTTGGTATTTTAAGRTCTTTAGCCACTCGCTCCCAGCGAGAATACTTTGCCGAGTGACAGCCCATACAGTAATTCACAAATAACTTTGCGCCATTCTGTAAAGAGATCTTGTCACCCAAGTCAGCATCAAACTCATCACAGTGGATAGTSCCACAATCAAAATTAGACTCTGACCCCACTGCTTTTAGTGGYGCCCAAGCAAGGAAGAGCACAACCAATAAAGCTGCAAATGACTTCCAGAARCCCATGCCRCCATCCATCGTTACRCGAGCTGGYTCAGGYTTGGTTTTYTCCCACTTGGTCCAAAATGGCATTCCCARRAAGAATCCGAAATATAGAACAGCACAGATTTGYGCCAACAATGTTCTTTCTGGTGTAGGCGATTTAACACCAAGCACACCCAACATAATAAATGTGGCCGCAAATACCAGTATAGCTACCCGACTAAAGGTACCTTTATAGCGTATAGACTTCACGGGGCTACGATCCAACCAAGGCAACACAAACATAATCGCAATTGCTGCCCCCATCACCGCAAAGCCCGCAAGCTTATCTGGCACCGCCCTCAACATGGAATAAAAGGGTGTAAAGTACCAAACAGGCGCAATATGCTCAGGTGTTTTCAATGGGTTCGCAATTTCAAAGTTCGCGTGCTCAAGGAAATAACCATTCATTTCTGGCATGAAGAACATGATGAAACAGAACACAAACAGGAACACCACAATCGGCACAAGGTCGTGAACAGTATAGTAGGGGTGGAAAGGTATGCCATCGCGTGGAATACCATTTGCATCCTTATTCTTCTTGATTTCAACACCATCGGGGTTATTTGAACCCACCTCATGGAGCGCAACAATATGCAGAAAAACCAAGGCCAATAAAACAATTGGCACTGCAACCACATGCAAAGACATGAAGCGATTTAGCGTAATACCTGAAATCAGGTAATCACCACGTACCCACTGCACAATATCTTCACCGACTACAGGGATCGCACCAAACAGGGARATAATCACCTGAGCRCCCCAGAAAGACATTTGACCCCAGGGCAACACATAACCAAGGAAGGCTTCCGCCATCAGTGCTACATAAATAGTCATGCCGAAGATCCACACCAACTCACGTGGTGGCTTATATGAACCGTAGATCAAACCACGGAACATATGAAGATAAACCACAATAAAGAAGGCCGACGCACCGGTAGAGTGCATATATCGAATAATCCAGCCGTAATCTACATCACGCATGATGTATTCAACTGAAGCGAACGCTGTCTCAGCTGAACCCTGGAAGCTCATTAACAACCAGATACCAGACAATAACTGGATAACCAGTACAATCATCGACAACACGCCGAAGAAATACCAGAAGTTGAAGTTTTTAGGTGCGTAATACTCAGCCATGTGAGTATTCCAAGTACGTACAATTGGTAGACGTGCATCTACCCAATCACGAAATGACGCTAACATTTTCATTAGCTGGCCTCCTGGTCTACACCAATAACAATGACACTATTCGTCTCATAAAAGTGCGGGGGAACATCCAAATTGGTTGGTGCTGGAACGCCACTATATACGCGACCCGCAAGATCAAATTTAGAACCGTGACACGGGCAGAAGAAACCGCCATACCAGTTTTCGGACTCATCACCAGTCGATGGATCAACACCGACTTCAGGTCGAAACATTGGAGCACAACCCAAGTGAGTGCAAAGACCAACAATGACTAAGTATTCTTCCTTACCCTTGATAGAACGATGGATACCGTCCACATAGGCAGGCTGTTTAGACTTAGCAGATGTCGGATCTCTAAATATCTCGTCGTGCCCATTCAATGCGGCAAGTGTTTCGGGCGAACGACGAACCACATAAACGGGTTTACCCCGCCATTCAAATGTGACCATCTGACCCATTTCAATTTTAGAAATATTGGCTTTAACTGGAGCACCTGCAGCTTTCGCTTTAGCGCTTGGACTCCATGAACCTACGAAAGGAACGGCTGCTCCCACTACCCCAGCAGCGCCTACTACGCAAGTAGCCCCTGTCAGGAAGCGGCGACGCCCCTGATTAACACCGTCATTACTCATGACGTTCTCCCGTTAACAGCAAAGGTTGGAAAATTGTTTTTATGTATAAAAATGGCGTGCAATAGTAATAAAAACCCACATTTTTTACAAGGAAAAGCCCTATAACAATTAGGTTTTCATACGACCACAAAACAAAAAACCCGGCAATTATGGCCAGGTCTTTTGATATAACGAAAAAAATTAACGCTTTGAGAACTGTGGACGCTTGCGCGCTTTGTGCAAACCCACTTTCTTACGTTCAACTTCGCGAGAATCACGAGTCAAAAACCCGGCTTTACGAAGATCACCACGCAGGCCTTCATCATACTGCAACAAAGCACGAGAAATCCCATGACGAATAGCGCCAGCCTGACTAAAACTACCACCACCAGCTACCGTAATCTTAAGATCAAACTTTTTGATGCAATCAACCARCTCTAGTGGCTGGCGAATAACCATVCGAGCCACTTCACGACCAAAGTATTGATCCAGCGTGCGTTTATTGATCGTAATATTGCCGGTACCATTTACCAGAAATACTCGAGCAGAAGAAGTTTTTCGGCGTCCGGTACCGTAATATTGTGTGTCTGACATAATTAACTATCCGTTAAATATTTAAGTCTTGCGGCTGTTGAGCAGTATGTGGATGCTCACCACCAGCGTAAACTTTGAGTTTTTTGAACATAGCGCGCCCCAAAGGACCTTTTGGCAGCATGCCTTTAACAGCACTCTGAATAGTACGCTCAGGAGCTTTCTCAATCAGCTTTTCAAAACTAATTGACTTCAAACCACCCGGATAACCGGTATGGCTATGATAAATTTTATTTTTTGCYTTATTGCCTGTAACACGMACTTTTTCAGCATTAACAACGACGATGTAATCTCCGGTATCAACGTGAGGCGTGTATTCTGGCTTATGCTTACCACGCAGACGGGTAGCAATACCAGCGGCCAATCGACCCAACGTCTTATCCGCTGCATCTACAATGTACCAGTCACGCTGGACAGTTTCGGCTTTTGCACTATATGTTTTCATCTTTTCCTGCCTGAAAGATTTTTGGGCTTCCCAATTAGGACCTTCCCAAAAGGAGGCCGCATTTTACAGATCGTGCGYGAGCATTTCAAGGGGCTAGCAACTAAAAATTAATAATTATGTGTTGACTGCCTCACTCCACTGCTCTCAACAARATGGCATCGCGYTTACTTAGGGCCGATGAGGTCTTGCAAGGTACTCGTGAGACTGCATTTCTAGAAGCCTGCTCTTGGTACGCTGAAACTCAAAACCTAGCCTTCCRCCATCATACAAATAAGCTATCTCCACCTCGGCCGACAAYACCAGCTTCACGTTTCTGTCGTAAAACTCATCCACTAAATTAATAAAGCGTCGCGCCTGGTCATCATTCTTTTTGCCCATTTTKGGCACGCCGCCAATTAAGACRGCATGAAACTCACGAGCCAGCTCTATGTAATCATATTGGCTRCGAGGTATATTGCAGATCACATCAAAATCGAACCAAACCACATCTTCAGCCACATAACGACAGAGTATCTCTCTATTTTCCACCTCAAGAGAAACTGCCTCACGAACCTCGCCAACAACTGGAGCCAAGCCCTCAAAAGCAGACATTAATGCTTGCTCTGCCTCATCATCCAATGGTGAATGAAACAACTCGGCTTGTTGCAAAGCTCTCAACCTGTAGTCAATGCCACCATCGACATTAACCACCTCTGTATGCTGATTCAATAATGCAATGGTTGGAAGAAACCGCTGCCGCTGCAAYCCATTTTCATAAAGATTGTCGGGAATAATATTAGACGTAGCAACCAGYACCACCCGYCTTGCAAACAAAAAYTCAAGCAACGTCCCTAGCARCATGGCATCGGTAATATCGGAAACAAAAAACTCGTCAAAACAAATCACCCGAGCTTCACTGGCAATACGATCAGCTACTTTTTCCAGTGGATTTTTTTCRCCTTTAAGTTGAGTTAATTCTCGATGAAYCCTTCGCATAAAGCGGTGRAAATGAGYTCGCATTTTCTTTTCAAAAGGAAGRCTTTCGTAAAAGTTATCCATTAGATAGGTCTTTCCTCGACCTACRCCACCCCAAAAATAAACACCTTTTATTGGACCAGAAGGCAACGAAGGGCTCAGCCTGCCCCTCAATTTTGCCACCAATCCYTTTTTTGGYTCCWYACAAGGCTCAGCTAACAGYCGCTCGTATAGAGACTGYAAACAGYTCACTGCATGCTCTTGGGCAGCATCATAACTAAAACCTTCCTGCTGAAGGTCGTGGCGATAACGTTGCTCTGGGGTAAGCGATGGGGTCGGTGCTTTTAGGGGCATAACCAAATTACAAGTCAAGTAACAACTAGGCGTGAACTGTAACGATCCGCCCCATTATTGGCAACCCAAAAACCGTGCCTGGCCAGTAAAAAAACAACTGCCAAATAATGTCGCTCAAGATAATAAAAAAATGTTGCCTATGACGCCTTCTTCTCTCAGACTATAGTTATAGAAACATATACAACTTGGCATTTGCACAAAGTATCAACTTCATAAATCAAACGCTGTGGAGGTCATAACTTGACCACATCAATCTTACTTATCGGACTATCATGTCTAGCTGCCGGCCTTATCATTGGCTTTCTCATGGCCCGYACTCTCCACCCCAAGGAACGTGAACGCAAAGACCTGGAAGCCAAACTGCAACARTCYCAAGACCAANTCAAAGRCTACCAGCAGGAAGTCACTGAACACTTCATGAAAACRTCTRAACTGGTCAACAATCTGTCCCACAGCTACAGAGATGTCCATGAACATCTAGCCACTGGGGCCATGCGCCTCACTAACACCGAAATTAGCCGACAAATGATAGATGCCGGATTTGGCCGCCATGAAAACAGTCAGATCATCTCTGGAGAAACACCGGAGCCACCCAAAGACTATGCTCCCAAGGTTCCTGGCGGTATCTTGAGCGAGGAGTATGGTTTAAAAGAAGACAACTCAGGTCTGCATACAGCTAATCTCAATGTTGCCAACGACACAGATAACGGCATAGATGATGACGAAGAGGATGACCCAACGCTCAAAGTGAGTTAACCCCTCTCCCATCGCCACCCTTTCTGCCACCCCCAACGAGACGGGTGAAAACGCGATAACTTAAGGGCAAGCCCCGCCTTTATTGCTTTGTGACATAATGGCTGCCAGCTAAAGACAGGAGTTGTCGGTGCCCACCATCTACAAAATATTGCGCTATATCGGCTGGCCGGTTGTTACTGGGCTGCTAGCCGCCGCTGTTATTTGGCTACTTTTTCCTCAAGAGCTAAACAACCACAGCAGTATGGAAACGGTTGGCCTATCCCCAAAAAACAACAATGAATGGTCAGGCCCCGCATCCTATGCATCAGCCGTACGCAGAGCATCACCTTCTGTAGTCAACATCTATACCCAGAAAAAGCTGGAAAAACCTCGCCACCCGCTATTGGACGACCCTTTTTTCCAGCGTTTCTTTAACCGTCGCGATCTTCCACAACAACAAAGAATGCAATCATCATTAGGGTCAGGCGTTATTATCACGACTGACGGTTATATTTTAACCAACAACCATGTAGTTGATGGCGCAGATGAAATCGTTGTGCAACTGCAAGATGGCCGGGAAGCCATGGTAAAGGTGGTAGGCAGAGACCTCGAAACCGATCTTGCTGTCCTAAAAGTCGACTTGGACCAACTTATCCCCATCAGCCTTGGCGATCCCAACCAGGCAGAAGTGGGTGATGTGGTGCTTGCTATTGGCAACCCCTTTGGGGTGGGGCAATCAGTATCCCAGGGAATTGTCAGCGCAACAGGACGAAATGGACTGGGTCTCAACACCTTTGAAAATTTTATTCAAACAGATGCCGCCATTAATCCGGGGAATTCTGGAGGCGCCCTGGTTGATGCCTATGGCAATCTTATAGGGATAAACTCCGCCATACTGGACCGCACAGGCTATTCTGTAGGTATTGGGTTTGCTATACCGGGCAATACGGCAATTAAAGTATTAGAAGATATTGTTGAACATGGCCGGGTTATTCGAGGCTGGCTAGGTGTCGAGGCTAGCCAACTAAAACGACAAGCTGCCATTCAACTTGACCTTGACCCACCATCCGGCCTAGTCATCACCAACATTTACCAAGGCAGCCCTGCCCATCTTGCAGGCCTGTTACCCGGCGATGTTATCACCCGCATCAATGATTACTGGGTCATCGACAACGATCATAGTATGAATCTGATTGCAGGACTGTCTCCAGGGGATTCGGTAAAACTTGAAATACTGAGAAATGGCGAGAAAAGCACCATGATGGCGGTGGCGGGCATACGCCCTAATGCCAACTAAAGCCTAACTAATATCTTCTGAATCACCACTCCTTAAAACACTTTTACTGAAAGTCTTTCTTCCATCACAGCGCTAGCTATCGAGTATTTCCTGAAGGGCATCCAACAACTGTTGATTTTGTTCAGGTAAACCAATGGTAATACGTAGATACTGATCTATTCGACACTGATTAAAATGCCGCACAATAATACCGCGTGCTCTAAGGTCTACCGACAACTTGGCAGCAGCCTGCGTCAAGTGAGAAACAAGTAAAAAATTAGCCGTAGAGGGAAGTACCGCGAACCCCATACTGCTCAATGCCAAGGCCAACTGCTCTCGACTAGCAATTACCTGCTGGCGGGTTTTTTCAAAATAGGCATCATCCTCAATGGCCGCCACCCCACCAACGATTGCCAAACGGTCTAAAGGGTAGGAGTTGAAGCTGTTTTTAACCCGCTCCAATGCCACTATTAAAGAGGGCTCCCCAATGGCAAACCCAACCCTCAATCCGGCCAAAGAACGAGACTTGGATAAGGTTTGAGTAACCAGTAAATTAGGATAGCGGCCAACCAGCGCAACAGCACTTTCTCCACCAAAATCAATATAGGCCTCATCAACCACCACCACAGAATCTTTATTGTGTTGCAGCAATGATTCAATATCTGACAAGGGTAATAATTGACCCGTGGGAGCATTGGGATTGGGAAAAATAATGCCGCCGTTAACCCGTTGATAATCTGCAACATTCAGAGACAAATTCTCAGTCAACGGCACCTGCTCATAGGGGACACGATACAAGCCACAATACACCGGATAAAAACTGTAGGTAACATCGGGAAACAATATCGGAGCATCGTGCTTCAATAGCGCCTGAAAAATATGCGCCAACACTTCATCGGAGCCATTACCCACAAATACCTGATCCACACTCATATCATAAAGATGAGCAATTGCTTGCTTTAAAAGGTCTGCATTGGGGTCTGGGTATAGGCGCAGCTGGTCGCCCAGTTCAGCAATAACTGCTTCGCGTACCTTGGGAGAAGGGCCGTAAGGGTTTTCATTGGTATTCAGCTTAACCAAATTGGCAAGCTTCGGCTGCTCTCCCGGCACATAGGGGTCCAGCTCGCTTACAATGTCACTCCAGTATTTATTGCCCATGACTTAATTACTCATGACTTAATTACTCATGAAACAAGGACCATCAACTAGTCTTTGATTAGATACTTTTTATTCGATACTCAGCCGAGCGGGCATGGGCTGTCAACGATTCGCCTCTCGCCAAAATAGACGCTGTTTTACCAAGCCTGGACGCCCCCTCGGCAGTAAACATAATGATAGATGAACGCTTCTGAAAATCATAAACACCCAGTGGAGAAGAAAAACGTGCAGTAGACGATGTTGGCAGCACATGATTTGGGCCGGCACAATAGTCTCCCAGGGCCTCTGCTGTATAACGACCCATAAAAATAGCACCCGCATGGCGAACCTTAGGTAAGAATGCTTCAGGGTCGGCAATAGATAACTCAAGATGTTCTGGTGCAATTCGGTTACTCAAGGCAATTGCCTCGTCAAGATTTTCTACTAAAATCAACGCGCTGCGATTCTCAAGTGCAGAGCGAATAATGTCTGCACGCTCCATAGTCGGCAAAAGCTTTTCCATGCTAGCTTTGACCTTAGCTAGAAAATCAACATCGTGACTGACAAGAAGAGATTGCGCATCCTCATCGTGCTCAGCCTGAGAGAATAAATCCATGGCAATCCAATCAGGATCAGTTTTGCCATCACAGACTACCAAAATTTCTGACGGCCCTGCCACCATATCCAACCCAACGGAACCAAAGACCGCACGTTTCGCAGTTGCCACATAAATATTGCCAGGACCAACTACTTTATCTACTCGAGGCACTGTTTCTGTGCCATAGGCCAGCGCGCCAATCGCTTGGGCTCCACCCAAGGTAAATACCTGATCAACACCTGCTATGGCTGCCGCCGCCAACACTAATGGGCTTAAATTACCCTCAGGTGCAGGTACAACCATGATGATTTCGCCTACACCAGCCACCTTTGCAGGCAATGCATTCATGAGAACAGAAGATGGATAACTCGCCTTGCCTCCAGGCACATAGATGCCCACCCGATCAAGGGCAGTAATCTGCTGGCCAAGCAAGGTGCCATCAGCTTCCCGATAATTCCAAGATTCCTGTTTTTGATGTTGGTGATAATTGTGAATACGTTCGGCGGCCAGCATGAGTGCTTGTCGCTCAGAATCTCCTATGCTTTCTAGAGCATCCTGTAATTCTTGCTGGGTGACAACAAAATCGGCGGCGACAGTAATCTGACGACGATCAAAACGATTGGTATAGTCCACCAGCGCCTGATCACCTCTGCACCGAATATCTGCCAAAACATCACGGACCACTTGCGCCACATCATCATCGGACACATTTTCCCATGCCAACAACTGCTCTAGCCGAGTATCAAAATCTGCATCAGCTGACGATAATTGTTTGATGTCAATCGAACCGTCAGTCATATGATCAACCTACCGCCTGACGCAGACTATCAACTATTTGCTGAATTGCTTGGTGCTTCATTTTCATCGCTGCCTTATTCACAATAAGACGGGAACTAACATCAGCAATGGCTTCCCTCGCTTCAAGCCCATTGGCTTTAAGCGTATTCCCCGTATCCACAATATCTACGATTTCATCTGCCAACGTCATGATCGGCGCTAATTCCATAGCACCATAAAGTTTGATGATATCCACTTGACGACCCCGTTCGGCATAAAACCGACGGGCAATATTTACATATTTGGTAGCAACCCTAATACGCCCGCTCCTTGGCAACACTCCAACAATTCCTGCTGTCATCAATTGACAGCGTGCGATGCCTAGGTCCAGCGGCTCATACAGCCCTTCGGCCCCATGCTCCAACAGAGTATCCTTTCCTGCCACACCTATGTCCGCAGCACCAAACTGAACATAGGTGGGCACATCAGAGCCACGAAGTATTAACAAACGCACACCTTCGCGGTTTGTATCAAACAACAACTTGCGACTCTGGCTAATATCTTCAACAGGCTCGATGCCGGCAAGTCCCAACAAAGGCAGCGTTTCTTTTAAAATACGCCCCTTAGTCAGTGCAATTGTTATTTGCATGTTCTCTGTTCTCTGCATAATTCTTTATATAGCCGCTTCAACGCCTCACTACATCTAACCAGGAATTCGGCGAATATTGGCGCCCAGTTGTTGGAATTTCTCTTCGATACACTCATAGCCACGATCAATATGATAAATACGATCAATAATGGTATCACCGTCCGCCACCAATCCTGCAATCACCAGGCTGGCTGATGCACGAAGATCTGAAGCCATCACTGGTGCAGCTTTTAAACGTTCCACACCAGTAACAATGGCTGTATTTCCTTCCAAATTAATGACGGCACCCATGCGGTTCAATTCATGAGCCTGAACCAGGCGGTTTTCAAAAATAGTTTCGGTGATAGTAGCAACACCATCGGCTACAGCATTGACGGTTGTGAGTTGAGCCTGCATATCCGTGGGAAAGGCGGGATAAGGGGCCGTTCTGAAATTAACCGCCTTTGGTCGCCGCCCCTCCATATCAAGCTCAATCCAATCCTCACCGGTAGTGATTTTAGCCCCAGCCTCTTCAAGCTTCAGCAGCACCGCTTCAAGAATACTTGGGTCCGTATCCTTTAATTTCACCTTACCCCTGGTAGCCGCTGCCGCGGCGAGATATGTACCAGTTTCAATCCGATCCGGCATGATCCTGTAACTGCCGCTATGAAGTGACTCGACACCATCAATGACAATGGTTGCTGTCCCCATACCTGACACCTTGCCACCTAACGCGTTAATACATTGCGCCAGATCCACCACTTCAGGTTCACGTGCGGCATTTTCAATAATAGTCTGCCCTTCGGCAAGGGCTGCTGCCATCATTATATTTTCAGTGGCGCCTACGGAAACAATATCCATCAGGATGTGAGCCCCTTTAAGACGCCCATCGACACTTGCATTAATATAGCCACCATCAATTTCAATGGTAGCCCCCATCATTTCAAGGCCATGTAAATGCAAATCAACTGGGCGGCTACCAATTGCGCAGCCACCAGGGAAGGACACACTGGCAACACCGTACTTTGACAACATTGGCCCCAATACTAATATAGAGGCACGCATGGTTTTTACTAAGTCATAGGGAGCAACATGGCTATGAAGCGTAGTTGCATCCACCTCCACCTGCATCTTTTCATTCAAAATAACAGTAACGCCCAAGCAACCAAGCAGCTCAAACATAGTGGTGATATCGTGCAAGTGAGGCACATTGGACACCATTACCGGACCATCAACTAGCAGTGTTGCTGCCAATATAGGCAATGCAGAATTTTTTGCCCCTGAAATACGTATTTCTCCAGATAGTGGACCACCACCAGAGATCAACAACTTATCCATTCACAATCCTTCTATCTACCTGGGAGAAAATTTCTTCTCTGAAAGACAAGTCCTTCTCTAAAAGACAATGCCTTCTCTGAAAAAAAGTTTCGATCAACTAAAGCAAGATATACACCGAAAAACCGGACAACTACAATTCGTCCGGAGTAAAGATTTTCATATTAACTGCGTGAATAGTGCCATCAGCAATTTGGGACTGTAGAACAGCATATACCCGCTGCTGACGCTGGACAGCACGAAGTCCCTTAAAAAGATCGCCGACAATCCGAATGTCAAAGTGTCGACCATCACCGTCGACCGACACATCACAACCCGCAAGTTCAGTAACTAGAAGCGCTTTTACATCTTCAGGATTCATAATTTCTCTCAAGCCCTAACCCGCAGATGATGACCAGTTATTGATAACCTGCTCAATATCGCCATCAACCTTTTGTGCACGTTGTACAAATTGGTTCCGAAAAGTTTTACCCAAATTGATGCCGTTAATAACAACATTGGTCACTTTCCACTTACCTTCCCGGTTTAAACCCATGGTATAAACCAGAGGAAAGACCCCATCAGCACCACGAATTTCCTGAACTACTTTCACCTTGCGCAACCCTTGAGTATCTTCCTTGGGAGGAATAACTACAATTGATTGCTCGCCATAGGCCATAAGCCCACGACCATATGTTTCAATCAGGTCACTCCTGAAAATACCGGCGAACCGACTGCGCTGCTCAGCTTCTGCCTTCCTGCCATAAGAGCCCATCACCTTGTAAGCAATCCACTCAAAATCAATCACATCTTTTAATAAGCAATCCAGAGCAGAGAAAAACTCTGCTGGCTCAGCATCAAAAGTATCTCGATGCGTAGAAATAGCTTTAAGCAACTCATCCGTTACTATGGTAACCAGCTGATGTGGTGTTTGCTCTGGCGCGGAACTCCCCGCATTTACACTTTCATCGGCAGCAAAAACACTACCGGCCAACACCAAAAATAAGGCCATGATGGTTGAATGTACCCACTTATATAGCATCTAAAACTTCCTTCTAAAACCCAGATTAAGATAGATGACACTTACTGCCATCGCAAGGTATGACCGTAGATCACATGCAATGTGCCAAAAACAGCTGACTTCGAATGGTGCGCACTATACCATTGCACTCCCCGTTACGAAACATTCTCTACAAACTCCTGCCGAGGAAAAAAACATAGCAATGGAAACGTTGATACCCGCATCGCTAGGGGTTTTATTTGGCCTCCTGGGCCTACTATGGGGCGCCGATCGCTTTGTTGCCGGAAGCGTGGGTGCAGCGAAAAATTTTGGTATTTCACCACTGGTTATAGGCCTGACTATTGTCTCCATTGGTACTTCAGCACCAGAAATTATTGTCGCTATCAATGCCGCATTTAAGGACGCGGGAGATATGGCGGTGGGCAATGCAATTGGCTCTAACTTGGCCAATATCGGGCTGGTTTTAGGCATTACCGCTCTCGTTTGCCCCATTCCAATCCAGGGACACTTAATTAAACAGGAAGGCCCAGTACTACTCATCATCACTCTGCTTGCAGGATTTTTTATATTTGATGGCAACCTCTCACGAGTTGAAGGCCTAATACTTGCGTTAATTATCCCCCCCCTACTAGCATTGACTATTTACTATAAAAAACGCCACCCCAACCCCGAAACTGTAGAAGAAGGCGAAGCCACCCCATCCATGTCCACCACCACAGCTGTACTCTGGTTTTCGGTTGGCTTGGCGGCCCTACTCATAAGCTCAGAAGCACTGGTTTGGGGTGCCAAGGAATTTGCTCTATTTTTTGGTGTAAGCCAACTTATTATTGGGCTCACAGTGGTTGCCGTTGGCACCAGCCTGCCCGAACTTGCAGCCTCAGTTATGAGTGCTATTCGAGGACATCACGACATCGCTCTGGGCAATATCTTTGGCTCTAATTTATTTAACCTCCTGGCCGTCCTATCTGTGCCTGGAATCATTGCACCCCTAACCCTAGACAACGCTGTTTTCTATCGAGACTATTTGGCCATGTCACTACTGACGGTAGCACTTATCGCCATCATTGCATGGTCGCTATGGCGGGGAAGGAGAGAGCATCACCAGGCAAAGCTTTCAAAAAAAGTTGGCATTACCCTGCTGACACTTTACGGGCTCTACTACGTCATTCTGATCATCGGAGCATAAGAACGCAGCAAGAACCGGCCAAATGGTATTAACCAATCTTGGCAGCCGTTATACTTGGAAAAATTTTTTTGGAAAAAAAATGACACCTGACGACTATTTAGACGTAGCTCGACGCACCATACGCATGGAGGCTCAGGCTGTAAGTTTACTGGAACAACGTATTGGCCCGGAGTTCATCCACGCTTGCGAGCTCATCCTAAAATGCCCTGGACGTGTTGTCGTTACTGGTATGGGAAAATCAGGTCATATCGGTCGAAAGATTGCCTCCACCCTTGCTAGTACAGGATCTCCCGCATTTTTTGTCCACCCCGGCGAAGCCAGCCACGGCGATATCGGAATGATCACCGGAAATGACGTCGTACTGGCACTCTCCAATTCAGGCTCAACCGTTGAAGTGGTCACTCTGCTACCTTTAATAAAACGCATGGGCATCCCGCTGATCAGCATGACCGGGAATTCACAATCAATTTTGGCTCAAGCATCTGAAGCACATCTGGATGTCCAGGTCCTTGGTGAAGCGTGCCCTTTAGGTCTGGCACCAACCACCAGCACCACGGCAACACTGGTAATGGGTGATGCTTTGGCTATTACGCTGCTCGAGGCCCGAGGTTTCACCGCAGAAGATTTTGCCTTCTCTCACCCAGGCGGAGCCTTAGGACGAAAACTATTACTCAAGGTAGAAGACATCATGCATAGCGGCGATGAACTTCCCCAAGTCAGCACAGAAACTCCCCTAAAACATGCACTGTTGGAAATGACCACAAAAGGCTTTGGTATGACAACCGTGGTAAATGAGGACGGAGAGCTTACCGGCGTGTTCACCGATGGCGATCTACGTCGTGCAGTGGATAATAATATCGACATCAACAACACTCCCATTGGCGAACTTACAAAAGCAGATTACAGAGCAGTACATTGTGACCTGCTTGCTGCAGAGGCCTTAAAAATTATCGAAGACTTTAAAATTACCGCATTAGTCGTTGAAGATTCTGATCACCACCCTGTTGGTGTATTGCATATGCACGATATTCTTCGTGCAGGAGTTATGTAGTTATGGCTAAAAATATGGCCAACCAAAAAATTATTAATAAGGCAAAAGCTATCCGCCTACTGCTACTCGATGTGGACGGTGTTTTAACGGATGGCTGCCTGTATTACGGCAATAATGGTGAAGAGCTAAAAGCCTTCAACATACAAGACGGCCTGGGCATTAAACTTTTACAACGCAACGGCATCCAAGTGGGTATTATTACTGGCCGTACTTCAACATTACTTACAAGGCGTGCAACAGAGCTTGGTATCGAATTAGTCGTTCAGGGAAGAGAAGATAAACTAATTGCACTCCAGGAAACCTTGAAAGAAACTCAAGAACAATACAACTATAAAATGGAAGAGATTGCCTTTTTAGGTGATGACCTACCAGACGTTGCAGTGATTCGACAAGTAGGTCTGGGTGTTGCCGTAGCCAATGCTTGCGAGTTTGTGGTCAAAAATTCCCACTGGCAAACATCCACTAAAGGTGGCTGTGGAGCTGTACGCGAATTAGCTGAAATGATTTTACAGGCACAAGACAAATTAGACTCTACCTTGGAAGATTACCTCTAACACGTGATGATTTATGCCTACAATGTGCGCTGGTCTTTAGAATATGCGTAACCTGTTGCTAACTATTATGCTGCTCGTTTCCGCCGGAATTTTTCTTTTGTTCTGGCTCTCCCCACCCGAGGCCTTTCTTAAAAAGCCCTCGAGCAATACAGGCGAATTGCCCAAAGCTGACAGTTATATGTTAAATATTTCTAAACTCGACTTTGGCAAAGATGGCTCCCAAGCATTTTTTGTCGAAGCCACTGAAGCGCGTCACTTCAGAAGAAGTAACCGCCTTGAACTCGACCAACCAAAGCTCGTATCCTATAGCTCACAAAATTTAACCAAACCCTGGCATATGACTGCAGAGACGGGCACTATCCTCAAAGGTGGACAACGCGCGATCTTTAAAGGAAGTGTTTATGCATGGCAAAATCTGGAAAATGGCAAAAAAAATGAACTTCGAACAGAAAAACTTATCCTATTTCCCAACAAACACATTGCTGAAACTGACGTTAAAGTAACAATAACAACTCCACGGGGAGAAACTGTTGGTGTTGGTATGTGGGCAAACTTGGACAATGAATTGTTCAAGCTGCTATCTAAAGTTAAAGGGATACACCATGTACACTAGATCGATCTTGCTACTGACTATTTTTTGCTGGGGCACATTATCCAATGCACTACCAAATGATCGTCAGCAACCCATAAAGATTGAGTCTGATCGCGCAATACAGGATGAGAAAAAAGGCACAACAACTTATGAAGGTTCTGTTGTTATTCGCCAAGGTAGCATCAAAATTAATGCCGATAAAGTCACTGTTTTCACCGACACAAACAAAGTGGATAGAATTATCTGTGAGGGAAATCCAGCACATTACCAACAGCGCCCAAACCCAGAGGATGGACTTGTCCTGGCCAGCGCAAGGACTATAAAATACTATCTCGCCAGCGATAAAATAGCCTTGGTTAAAAATGCCAGCCTCGAGCAAAACGGCACTGTCATCACGGGTGAAAAAATAGACTACGATTTAAAAGCAGAAATTGTTAAAGCTACTTCCGGACGCAACACAAAAGAACGCATAAAGATGATTATTCCACCCAGCAACCAGAAGGACACCAATTAATGGCCGTACTTCGGGCCTCCCACCTTTGTAAAAGCTACAAGAAAAGACCTGTTATTCGAGATGTTTCTCTCACTGTTGAAAGTGGCTCTATCGTTGGGCTGCTAGGACCTAATGGTGCAGGAAAAACAACTTGTTTCTATATGATCGTGGGGCTAGTTGCCCAGGACGGCGGCTCTGTTCTTATCGATGACGAAGACATCACCGGCCTCCCCATGCACGGGCGCGCGCGCAAGGGCATTGGATACCTCCCCCAGGAGGCCTCCATATTCCGCAAAATGACAGTACAAAATAATATTTTGGCTATACTGGAAACCCGTAAAGATCTCAGTGCCACACAACGCAAAAACAAGTTGGAAGAATTATTACAAGAATTCCATCTTACACACATTCGAGATTCGCAAGGCCTCAGCCTTTCTGGTGGTGAGCGCCGAAGAGTAGAAATTGCTAGAGCTCTGGCCACCGAGCCCACCTTTGTCCTACTCGATGAACCTTTTGCGGGTGTTGACCCTATATCAGTAAACGATATAAAACAGATTATCCGTCACTTACGAGATAAGGGTATTGGTGTACTTATCACCGACCACAATGTGCGAGAAACTCTGGATATCTGCGAGCATGCCTATATTGTCGGGGAAGGCAAAGTTATTGCTGAAGGACAAGCTTCTGACATTATCTCAAATCAACAAGTTCGGGATATCTATCTGGGCCAAGACTTCGTGCTCTAAGCAATAGTATTCCACACTCTCACCCAACGAATAATTCACACTTCAAACACAATAGAGTCACATAGGCACAAAAATTGCTTGTCATTCGACCGACCCACAGACTACACTTTCACTGTATGTATTAACTTCCTAAAGGGTAGCCGTATCAGTACATGAAAATCAGCCTGCAACTGAAAATTGGTCAACAGTTAACCATGACCCCCCAGCTGCAACAGGCAATACGCCTCCTACAGCTTTCCTCACTTGACCTCCATCAGGAAATACAGCAAAACCTGTATGACAACCCCCTTTTGGAGCTTGCAGAAGAATCCGAAGATCTACCGGAAAACACCTCTGAAAATTCAGCTCACAATGCTGAAACCAAACCCTTGGAAGAAGCTCCAGACAGCGCGACTCAAGACCTTAACGGTGACGATTGGGGAACCAAGATTCCACAGGACTTACCTGTTGACGCCAACTGGGATGATATTTATCAACCAACTACCAGTCTTAAAAACACATCCTCAGAACCCTTAGACTTTGAAAATGTTCACCATGTAACGGAGTCTCTTCGCGACCACCTTCTCTGGCAGCTTAATCTCACCACTGTCTCAACCACTGATCACCTGATCGCAGAAAATATCATTGACTCCATCAATAACGACGGCATGCTAACGACATCCGCAGAAGATATATGGGCATCGCTTAGCGATGAAATAGAGCTGGATGAAGTGGTCGCGGTACTCCACCTCATTCAACAATTCGATCCCCCTGGCGTGGGTGCCACAACATTATCTGAATGCCTGTTAATACAGCTGAAGCAGTTTTCTACTGAAACACCGCTTTTAGAAGAAGCCAAAAAACTAGTCTCAAACCACTTGGATCTTGTGGGGATGCGTGACTACCGCAAGCTTGAGAAGTTAACCGGGTACACCCAGGCGACTGTAGAAGCCGTCACGGCACTAATACAAACCCTCTCCCCCCATCCAGGGGAGTCCATCACAAATGATGATGTTGAATATATTGTACCTGACGCCAGAGTTACCAAAGTAAATGACCATTGGAGGGTATCACTAAATCACGATATCACACCAAAACTGAGCATCAATCAACAATATGCCAAACTGATTAGGCGTGCAGACTCCAGCGAAGACAACACTTTCTTAAAAACTCATCTACAAGAAGCAAAATGGTTTTTACGCAGTATCGAAAGTCGCAATGACACGCTATTAAGAGTGTCATCCTGCATTATTGAATTACAACAACAATTCCTTGAACAAGGAGCTGAGGCCATGCGCCCTATGGTTCTAGCCAACATCGCGGAACAACTGGATCTTCATGAATCCACCATATCCAGAGTGACCACCAAGAAGTATATTGATACACCACAAGGCGTCTTTGAATTAAAGTACTTTTTCTCCAGCCATGTCGCCACAGCTAGTGGAGGAGAGTGTTCTTCTACGGCAATTCGCGCTATCCTGAAGAAGATGATTAACGCAGAAAGTCCAGCTAAACCTCTTAGCGATAACAAATTAACCACACTACTACAGGATATGGGCATCCAGGTTGCACGTCGAACTGTTGCCAAATACCGTGAAGGAATGGGCATCCCATCCTCCAGTGAACGCAAACGTTTTAAGCATACTATTTAATCAACACAAAAAAGGAGTACCGCATGCAACTTAATATCAGCGGACATCACCTAGAAATTACAGATCCAATCAAAAAATATGTGACAGTCAAACTATCAAAATTAGAGCGACATCATGACCGCATAACCAGTACCAATGTCATTCTTTCAGTGGACAAGCTCTCCCAAAAGGCTGAAGCCACAGTGCATGTAAGTGGTGGCGAGTTTTTTGCCAACTCAGAACATGACGACCTCTATGCAGCAATCGACTTACTGACCGATAAACTTGATCGTCAGCTTATCAAGCACAAGGAAAAAAACCGCGGTAGATAATTATCTATGAAATTGATTGATGTACTTCCCCTCGAGAATACCGCATTGAATATTCCGGGGGGCAGCAAAAAAAGAGTGCTAGAAAACCTTTCACACTTTCTCTCTGAACGTATGACTGGCATTGATTCTGATGAGATTTATCAGGGCCTTTTAGCGCGCGAGAGACTTGGCAGCACCGGAATTGGAGATGGCGTTGCCATACCCCACTGCCGGATGTCCAGCTGCAGTAAAATCACTGGCGCCCTGTTAAAGCTGGAAGACCCTATAGATTTTGATGCTATAGACAGTGAACCCGTGGACCTGGTATTTGCCTTAATTGTTCCAGAAGAACAAAACGACGAACATCTTCAGGTACTCTCGTCTATCGCAGAGCTATTACAAGAAGAAGAAGTTCGCGCCCAATTACGACAAGCTTCTTCTACTGAACACCTCTACCACACTGCAACAGGCCACAGAGACTGAGGCCTGTGACGATGCGATTAATAGTAATCAGTGGACGATCAGGCTCAGGCAAAAGTACAGCCCTTAACATGCTGGAAGATGCCGGCTTCACATGCATCGACAACTTACCCGCAGGCCTTCTGCCGGGCTTATTCGAACAGACGTCAAGCAACAGCGACAACCTCTGGCTTAATAAAATTGCTGTGGGTATCGATGCAAGAGGCTTAACCAGGGACTTAAATCGCCTACCTGAAATTCTTGAAACATTAAAAACTTGTGGTGTCCATCCTGAAGTCGTTTATCTGGACGCCATCAGCGATGTATTGATACAGCGTTTTAGTGAGACCCGCCGAAAACACCCCCTAAGCTCTCGTCAGATTGACATCAAGGAAGCCATAGCACTGGAAACAGAGCTACTTGACCCTGTCGCGTCTATTGCCAACCGCCGAATCGACACCAGCAATATGACAATCCACCAGCTCAGGGATGTCATTAAACAACAGATTGTTCCCGATACTGAAGGCGATATGGCCGTTCTATTTGAATCTTTTGCCTTCAAACGTGGTGTGCCAATTGATGCCGACTTTGTGTTTGATGTGCGCTGTCTGCCAAATCCTTACTGGAACCATGAGCTGCGCCCCTTCAACGGCAAAGACCAACCGGTTATAGAGTTTCTTGAATCAGAGCCAGACGTCGCCGACATGTTATCGGACATTAGTGATTTTCTGTTTCGTTGGCTCCCTAAATTTCAAGCAAATAATCGCAGCTATGTCACCATTGCCATTGGCTGTACTGGAGGACAACATCGCTCTGTCTACATTAGCAACCGTTTAGAGAAACACTTCAGCCAACAATACAGCAACACCCAAACAAGACACCGGGAGTTGAATTAATATGAATACCGCTGGAAGTTCATTATGTCGCTAATCATTCACGTAGAGCTCACTATCATTAATAAGTTGGGACTACATGCCCGAGCTGCAGCAAAGCTGGCCTCCACTGCCGGGAAATATGGCTGCACCATAAAAACAGGCCCAAACGAAAGTAAACTGGTGGACGCCAAAAGTGTCATGTCTTTAATGCTGCTCGCAGCAAGCCAAGGTACCGTTTTACATTTCCACTTCGAAGGTAACGATGCTGAAAAAGCGCACCGAGACATCCAACAGTTACTCATTGACCGGTTTGATGAAGAACAATAACTCTAAAACAGAAGCTTTTCTCAAATTAAGCAAACAATCCTAGCTATCTATCTGACCACTCTATAAATTTCCAACGCTCACCTATAAACTATCGTTCACCCTATAACGGTAACCAGGAATACCTCCACCCATGCAGGGACCTAACGAAAAAGTCAGCCACCTCTCCCAGCTTGCTAGTATTAGCGAGCTAGTGGATTCCAGTAATATACGCTTATTGCGTCATATGCTGAACAACCTGACGCCTGCTGATATCGCCGATCAAATCGAATCGGCCCCACCTAAAGCCCGCCGGATTTTATGGGCATTGGTAAGTAAAGAATTTGAAGGTGAGGTGGTAGGAGAGCTCAGCGAAGAACTCCGCGGTGAAATTCTCAAGGAAATGGAAAGCCACGAAGTGGCTTCTCTTACGGAAGGCCTTGATCCCGACGATGTCGCCGACATTCTTCAACAGCTACCAGAAAAAGTAATTGTAGATGTTCTTCAAGCTATGAGTGCACAAGATCGTCAGCGGGTTGAGACGGTCCTAACCTACGATGAAGACACCGCTGGCGGCTTAATGAATACGGATACCATTACCGTACGCCCAGACATGACCCTCGATGTCGTTTTACGCTACTTACGCCGCCATGACGAACTACCAGAAATTACAGACAGCATTTTTGTAGTCAACCGTGAAGACACCTTCCTCGGCATTTTGTCCTTGGGAAAACTACTGACATCCAGCCCCAATATTACCGTCAGAGAAGTCATGATCACTCAGGTTGAAACTATTTCAGCCGACATGCACGACTCAGAAGTCGCACACCTATTTGAAAAACATGACTGGGTTTCCGCGCCAGTTATCAGTGATAATAAAAAGTTATTGGGGCGCATCACCATTGATGATGTCGTTGACGTCATCATGGATGATGCAGACCACTCCCTGCTCAGCATGGCTGGATTGAGTGACGAAGAAGGAACCTTTGCCTCCGTTGGTCGCACAGCGCCCCGCCGGGCCGTCTGGCTTGGCGTCAATCTGATGACAGCCATTCTTGCCTCTTCTGTCATCAATATCTTCGAAGCCACTATCGAAAAAGTGGTGGCACTGGCCATATTAATGCCCATTGTTGCCAGCATGGGCGGCGTAGCTGGCAGCCAAACACTGACCGTGGTGATCCGCGGCATGGCTTTGGGGCAAGTTAACCGCAGCAATCTCGGCTGGCTACTCAGCAAAGAATTTGCTGTCGGCGCACTCAACGGCATGCTGTGGGCAGTGGTCATGGGAGGAGTAGCCGCACTATGGTTCCAGGACCTCCTTATCGCCGCTATTATAGCAGCAGCCATGCTCATCAACCTGATTGCTGCGGCATTAGCTGGAGCAGCACTTCCCGGGATACTCAAGGCCTGCCGCATTGATCCCGCGTTGGCGGGCAGTGTTGCGCTAACAACTATTACCGATGTAGTCGGCTTTCTATCCTTTCTCGGATTGGCAACCATTTTTTACGGTTAAAAACACATGATTGACAAACACTTTCCCGAAAAAACATCACCTGAACATTTATCAGAAAAGCTTTCTAATAAAAGTGAACCCAAAAGTAAATCTGCCCTCAAGCGGGAGATGACAAAACTACAAAAAATTGGCGAAGAATTGGTAAGTCTTCCCCCGGGAAAGCTGGCTAAAATTCCCATGTCAGAATTACTCGAAGAAGCAGTGATGCTCGCCAGACGCTTAAAAAGCCGCGAAGGTAAACGTCGGCAAATGCAGTACATTGGCAAAATAATGCGCAATGTGGATGGCGAAAAGATTCAACAAAAACTTGAGAGTTTCCACCACCAAAGCCAGAGTTTCCGCCAGGAATTTCACCAACTGGAGCAGTGGCGTGACCGCCTCATCGTCGAAGGCGATACRGCTATMAGCGAACTACTTTTAGAATCACCWGATATAGATCGACAGCATTTGCGCCAATTGATTCGTCAGGCCAATAAAGAAGCCTCACAGAATAAGCCWCCCTCTGCTAGTCGAAAAATTTTTAAATATTTACAAGAAAGTAGTAAGTAGTCGCTGCCCCTCAAGTAGTCAAGAAACACTATCCAACGTAAACAGCATGTCATCCGTAGCCTGAACCAGTGCCGCCAACGTTCCAGGCTCTGATGATGCATGRCCTGCATCCCTAATAACATTTAACACCGACCCGTCCCAGGTACTGTGCAACTCAAAAGCCTGCTTTACAGGACAAACCATATCGTAACGGCCATGAATAATAACTCCGGGAACATCTTTCAATGCATTCATACCCACAAGAATTTCATTTTCTTCCAAAAAACTATGATTCATAAAGTAATGCGCTTCGATACGAGCCATCGCTAACGCCGTATGAGGGCTACCCATATGCTCCACCAAATCAGGGTTGGGGTGTAAGCTAGCACACCGCCCCTCCCACACAGACCAAGCCTTGGCAGCAGCCATACGCACCAACTCATTATCACCCACCAACCGCTGATAGTAGGCTGACAGCAAATCATCTCGCTCCACCCAGGAAATCGGCGCCAAAAAATCTTGCCAATAATCAGGAAATATCTGACTTGCACCATCCTGATAAAACCACTGAATATCCTGCTGGCGGCAAAGAAATATACCTCGCAAAATCATTCCCCGCACAGTCTCTGGATACCTTTGTGCGTAAACTAAACTTAAAGTTGACCCCCAGGACCCACCAAAAAGCACCCATTTTTTCACTGCTAGGAACTCACGGATTTTTTCTATATCTTCCACYAAATTATTGGTGTCATTAGCAGTCAATTCAGCATGGGGTACTGAACGACCACTGCCCCGCTGATCAAAAAGAATTATCCGGTACTTTTCTGGATTAAAGAAACGACGATCATTTTCTGTACACCCACCCCCAGGACCACCATGAACAAATAAAAYCGGCACACCACTAGGGTCACCTRRCTCCTCGATGTAGAGCACATGGATATCATCAACAACYAGCTCATGGGTCGCGTAGGGTTTTATTCTAGGGTAAAAGGTTCTCATAAATGATTCCTTTCAAACTTACTTCGGTATATTGAGCGGCATGAACATATCCCGCCAACCTCAGGTGTTCTACCGTTAACCCTATGTCAGCTTCCCCACAAACGCAATTATCTCAAGATCTACCCCAATGCCTACGCTGCCACAATGACTTCCACACAAGGTGAAACACCTGTGCGCGACTACAAGCTATTTGGACTTTTTGTTTTGGAGGGCACACACACGGACTTAGTTTGGATCACTACTCAAARGAAGTGAGAAGGCCATCAACAAAATTTTGCTAATTTTGAACCTAATAATTTGGCCAGAAAAAAATAGACTATCTAATGAAGGAACCTAATGTTGCACACAATTTCATGTTTTCAACACAGGAATGCCAGGTTTAACCCTGGCATTCCTTTTTTACAAATTAACTACACAAACTAAAAAGTCTATTTATTTAGGCCCTCGCTTACGCTCAGTTTCAGTAAGCAGCTTTTTGCGAAGGCGAATACTCTCTGGTGTAACTTCTACCAGTTCGTCATCTTCAATAAACTCCAATGCCTGCTCTAGTGTATGGGTAACGGGCGGAGACAATGTTAACGCTTCATCAGTGCCTGAGGCACGTACGTTGGTCAATTGTTTACCTTTAGTAGGATTAACAGGCAGGTCATTACTGCGTGAATGCAAGCCGACAATTTGGCCTTCATATACGTTGTTACCGGCACCCATAAATAAGCGGCCACGGCTCTGYAAGTTAAACAAGCCAAAGGCCAGTGTTTTACCTTTGATCATTGATACCAGCACGCCATTTTGGCGCTTGGCAACCTCGCCCTGTTTAACGGGGCCATAATGATCAAAAATACTGGTCATAATGCCTGAACCACTGGTCATGGTCAGAAAATGAGACCGGAAGCCGATTAAACCACGGGAAGGGGCCATAAACCCCAGTCGTACGCGGCCTTTTCCATCTGGCTCCATATTGGTCATTTCAGCTTTACGCAGACCCAACTCTTCCATAACCGAACCCTGATGCTGGTCTTCAACATCAATCACAACTTGTTCAAAGGGCTCGTGAAGCTCACCGTCCACTTCTTTCTGAATGACTTCGGGACGAGAAACACCCATTTCAAACCCTTCTCGGCGCATGCTTTCAATCAATACAGACAGGTGTAATTCACCACGACCGGAAACAATGAATTTATCTGGACCACTGCCTTGTTTTACTCGCAAAGCAACATTGTGTATCAACTCTTGCTCCAAACGCTCCTTAATATTACGAGAAGTCACAAACTTGCCTTCCAACCCTGCAAATGGCGAGTTGTTCACTTGGAAGGTCATGCTTACCGTGGGTTCGTCAATACTCAAAGGAGGCAGTGCTTCCGGGGCATCAGGATGACAGATGGTGTCAGAAATACCCAGTTTGTCGATACCTGTAATACACACGATATCACCAGCTTCCGCTTCTTCAACATCCACACGATCGAGGCCTTTATAACCCATCACTTGCAGAACCTTGCCTTTACGTGTATTCCCCTCATGATCAATCACAACCACTTGTTTGTTGGGAKTYAATCTTCCGCGAGCAATACGACCAACACCAATAACACCTACATAGCTACTGTAATCCAGTGCACTTATTTGCATTTGCAGTGGGCCTTCAGGATCACCCACTGGAGCCTTTACCTCAGCCACAATAAGTTGGAACAGTGGCGTCATGTCATCCGCCATTTCATCCGGATCCATACCGGCAATACCGTTCAGAGCTGATGTATAAATAACAGGGAAGTCCAATTGTTCATCAGTACCACCCAAGCTATCGAACAAATCAAACACTTGGTCCATCACCCAATGGGGACGGGCGCCAGGACGATCRACCTTGTTCACAACCAAAATGGGGTTCAAACCTTGCTCAAAGGCCTTTTGAGTCACAAATCGTGTTTGTGGCATCGGGCCATCAACAGCATCAACCAGCAGCAGCACGCAATCCACCATGGAAAGTACCCGCTCAACTTCACCACCAAAATCGGCGTGCCCCGGAGTATCTACAATATTGATTCGGTARCCATTCCACTCAATAGCTGTATTTTTCGCCAGAATAGTAATACCACGTTCACGCTCCTGATCGTTGGAATCCATCACGCGTTCCGCACCCAAATGTTTACGATCCAGGGTGCCGGACTGTTCGAGCAATTTATCAACCAAAGTGGTTTTACCATGGTCAACGTGGGCGATAATGGCGATATTACGAAGTTTTTCGATCACAAGATAAGTCCRGAGTTGGTCAAAAGGCGGGCATTATACTGACCCAGCCTTCTGTGAGATAGCAAAATTAATGAAAATACAGCTAGGTAACGGTTAATTTGTAGGTCGGTAGACCGCAACGTTGTTAAAACCCTGATCTACTAGCAGCTCTGCATGCAACCGACTCATAACGCCTTTATCACAAAACAACAAATATCGGGTATCAGAATTCAACTCTTCAAAACGATTCTGGAGTGAAAAGAAGGGAATCTCCTGCACCTGAACACCACTRAGCCTCAGTGGCCGGACGTTCACCTCATCAGGGTGACGAATATCAAGAATAACCGCATCCACTTGAGGCGAAGAAAATATCTCAACATCAGCAAGCAGCTCACCATCGTCCATTACTTCATCGATGGTTTGAACCCGCTTGTTAGCAATGGCCTTATCCAGCACCGAAAAATCAAAATTTTCTTCTTCTCTYGCYACCCGCTCTTCTTTCGCCCGAGTGGTCGGTTTCTTTGAAATAACGCCACAATACTCAGGCATGTTAGCCGCAAACTGTTCTGTACCGATGTCTCGAGCGATATCAATAATGTCATTTTTATTAAATGTTACTAAAGGCCGCAGTACCAAAGTGTTTGTCACCGAATCAATCACCGCCAAGTTCACTAATGTTTGACTCGATACCTGGGCAACACTTTCACCCGTCACCAATGCCTGCACACCCATTTCTTCTGCAATCTGGGTGCCTGCCCGCAACATCATACGCTTGAGCACAACCCCCATTTGAGAATTATGAACGTTGCTAAGAATTTCACCGAGAACATCATCAAAGGGTACAGTAATAAACCTGACCTTATGCGAGCCACTAAATTTATTCCAGAGATAAAAGGCGACCTCTTTTACACCCACTTCGTGGGCACGACCTCCGAGGTTAAAAAACAAGAAGTGGGTCCGCAACCCGCGCTTCATTGTGAGGTAGCTGGACACCGTAGAGTCAAAACCACCAGAAATAAGGGACATAACCGAATCCTGGCTTCCTAGGGGAAAACCACCCAAGCCCTGTGTCGTGCCCTTAATTACGTAAAGTTGTTCTTGGCGAATTTCTAGTCTCACGGTCACATCAGGATTCTTAAGTTTTACTCCTGACGCCAAAGACTGATGCAATAAACCACCACCTACCTGACGTTCCACATCGTGAGAGCTGAAATCATGCTTACCACTACGCTTCACACGAAGGACAAATGTTTTATCTGCCAGCTTGTCTTTCCACACAGAAAGTGTCTTATCTAAAATATAGTCAAAGTCTCCCATGGGAAAGTGCTGTACCTGAGAAAAGTTTGCAATCCCCGGTGTACGCTTCAGCACATCGGCCACCTGGTTCACAAGTTCAATATTATCCGGACCTGTTACTTCAATTTTATCCCAGTCACGATCAACGACAATTTGCTCGTGTAGGGGGCGAAAAAGCCGCCGAAGATTATCACGCAGCTGACGAATCATACGCTTTCGAACTGGCGCACTTTTAATGGTAATTTCAGGAAATAATTTGACAATAAAATGCATGAAGACAATCGCTTTATTAACGGTAGAGTGAAAAGCCATCGATTATATTACAAATCACTCTGTATTCCGCGTATTATAGGCGCCGCAAATACATAGCCTTCAAAAAAAACAGATCTATTTTATGCACCAAAATAGATCTTTGGTGCTCTTTTTTGGTGCATAAAAGTACTTGTTCTCCTTTGCACAGCTGTAACCTGTTGAATTTACTCAGCCGGCTGCCTGGCATAGCTTTTGCTTAATGCTAGCTGTAGTTTAACTTTAAGACTGGCCCACTTGATTGCGCAATATTTAACAATAAGACTTAACAAGCTATACCTAACAAATAGCGCCACACAACATTTTTTGTTTTGNTGTAAACGAACCAACTTATTTAATTTCGATATTCCTATTCGACATCCCTAATTGGAGGAGCAAATGTCTAAGACTCTAACACTGATCAAAGAAAGCGAAGCCCGCTGGGTCGACCTGCGTTTTACCGATACCAGAGGYAAGGAACAMCATGTTTCTATACCYATCAGCGAAGTTGGCGATGACTTCTTTGAAGAGGGMAAAATGTTTGATGGTTCTTCTATTGARGGCTGGAAAGGCATTAATGAGTCGGACATGATTTTGTTACCCGATGACAGYACCGCGGTACTYGACCCTTTCACCGAYGAACCMACCGTTATTGTTCGCTGTGATATTATTGAACCCTCCACCATGCAGGGTTAYGAACGTGACCCACGCTCTGTTGCCAAACGYGCAGARGAATACCTWAAGTCTACAGGMCTMGGSGACACYGCMTWTTTTGGTCCAGARCCAGARTTTTTTGTATTTGATGACATCAAATGGGGAGCAGATATAAGCGGCGCCTTCTATAAAATTAATTCTGAAGAAGCTGCCTGGTCCTCTGGCCATGATTACCCCGATGGCAACATGGGTCACCGCCCKGGCGTTAAAGGTGGTTATTTTCCCGTACCTCCCGTTGAYAGCCTRCACGATCTCCGTGCTGCCATGTGCGCMGCKATGGAGCAAATGGGYCTRSWCATCGAAGTYCACCACCACGAGGTGGGKACAGCTGGTCAATGTGAAATTGGYGTAARATTYAACACGCTGGTCAACAAAGCTGATGAAGTTCAAATCCTCAAATACTGYGTACACAATGTTGCRCAYGCCTATGGCAAAACAGCSACMTTYATGCCTAAACCTMTCGTTGGTGATAACGGCTCCGGTATGCACTGCCAYCAATCTTTCTGGAAAGACGGCGAAAACACYTTTGCGGGTGAYGGCTATGCCGGCCTGAGYGATACAGCCCTTTATTATATYGGCGGAATCATCAAACACGCAAAAGCACTCAACGCTTTTGCTAATGCATCCACTAACTCATACAARCGTCTGRTTCCAGGTTTCGAAGCACCYGTCATGCTGGCATACTCTGCTCGTAACCGTTCAGCCTCGCTACGCATTCCTTATGTAGCATCCCCCAAAGGCAAGCGTGTTGAAATTCGTTTCGGCGATCCTACAGCCAACCCTTATCTGATGTTTTCTGCGATGCTAATGGCTGGTATTGATGGCGTGAAAAACAAAATTCACCCAGGCGATCCTGCAGATAAAGATTTGTATGATTTGCCCGCAGAAGAAGCAGCAGCAATTCCACAAGTTGCTAGCAGCTTCCGCGAAGCTCTGGACGCTCTGGATGCAGATCGTGAATTCCTGACAGCCGGTGGCGTTTTCACCAATGACACCATTGATGCTTACATTAAGCTAAAAATGGAAGAAGTTTACCGTGTAGAGCACACCACTCATCCGGTTGAATTTGATATGTACTACTCTGTCTAAAGACTAGCGCTTTAGAACAACTAGTATTTCGAACAAGAAGAGGGCTGTGAAAGCAATTTCACAGCCCTCTTTTTATTTGTTCCAATGAACCCAAAAACTCAGTATTTATAAAAAAACCTGCTTATTCATGGAATAACAGGCTTTTTCTTTGGTCCAATTAGAGCTAGTCTTGAATCAGGAACCCTAAACTGACATRCGGGAGCACAAGCCGTGACAAAAGGTATCAAGCTACTMTTAACTCTGCTCACCCTGAGCACAGCATGCTATRCCATTGCTGAAGTTTACCGGGTAATTAAYGAAGATGGCTCCATCAGCTATACCGACACACCCCCTGCAGGGGACCCCACAGTAGAATCAGTAAACTTACCCCCCATCAATACACAACCAGCTTTAACCCCAAAACCAATCTCCCGAAAAGTGGAGGATAAAGAAAAATTCGCTGGTTATAACCGAATTAGTATTCTTAACCCCACTCCTGGTACAACAATTCCTCCTGGGCATCAGGAAATACCTGTCGAGATATCCCTGGAACCCACCCTACRCTCAGGACACCTCATCCAGCTCATGTTTAACGGGCAGCCCTACGGCCCGCCAACAACCTCTACTTTGTTTAACATCAACTCCGTGGTTCGYGGAGAACACAGTATTCAGGCTCGTGTTCTAGACAGTGAAAACAACACTATTGGCCAATCTAACAGCGTTACCGTCTATGTTAAACGCCACTCTATCAGTCCCAACATCATCCATCACAACGCCAACTAACTCACCACAGGCTGCACCAGTTTGGTGCGGATCCTTTGCATATCAACTAAACTCTTCACTAAGCCCCCCTAACATCGGGCCTATCAAGGCTCTTAAAACTGGCCCATAAATTGCTAGTATTAAAAGTAAAAGGAAACCTAGCCACGCCACAACACAGGGCACAACCAATATAACGGTTTGTTAACAATTTAATGACTGAAGATCAGCTACATCATTTACTGCTGGATAGCCTTAGCACCGCCGTTATTTTGTTAAATGACGARCTGGAAATACGCTATATCAACCCKGCAGCCGAAAGYCTGCTAGCAATCAGTGCTATCCGACTTTACGGAACACCTATCTCACAACTATTTGACACGGAAGACAGCAGCCTCAGMTCYCTAARYGAAGCCATAAAAACGAATCACCCRTTCACCCAGAGACAAGCCGTCTTAACCCTAATGGATCAAACGAAYATTACCGTTGACCTAACAGTYACCCCGCTTCAATCAARCTCRTCTAAACAGTTACTGATAGAAATGCAATCTATGGATCGGTTAATRCGKATTAACCGYGAAGAAGCGCTTATCTCAACCCACGACACCACGCGYGACCTGGTCCGCGGACTTGCCCATGAAATAAAAAATCCTTTAGGTGGTATTCGAGGAGCGGCCCAATTACTTTCAGACGACCTCAGTAATCAACCAGAATTGCGCGAATTTACAGATATTATTTCTGCCGAAACTGACAGACTGTGTAATTTGGTAGACCGCCTACTCGGGCCAACGRCCATGCCAAAATTTGYCCCYGTCAAYATCCATGAGGTATTGGARCATGTAGCAGCATTGGCCGAAACAGAAACTCGRGGCAGTATTCTTATCAAACGAAACTATGACCCAAGTATTCCYGAAATTAATGGCGATAGAGGGCAGCTCATTCAAGYGTTATTAAATGTTGTCCGCAACGCTATTCAAGCACTTACGAACAGCTCACAGGCAACTCCTACCATCTGGCTTAAAACCCGTATTAAGCGGAATTTTACTATCGGCAAAACACATCACAAGGTCATTTGCCGCATTGATATTATTGATAATGGCCCGGGCATTCCCGAAGACCTTATTGATCGTATTTTCGTACCAATGGTCAGCGGCCGAGAGGGCGGAAGCGGGCTGGGCTTACCTATTGCTCAGTCCGCTATACACCTGCATCACGGCTTAATCGAGTGTAACAACTGCCTTGGTGAAACCCGATTTTCACTGTACTTACCCTTTGATAGCACCTCCCCACTAGACGGACAACCTGGATAGCTAAATGGATAAACGAACTGTTTGGATTGTAGATGATGACCGCTCTATCCGCTGGGTCATGGAGAAAGCACTCACTCGTGCTGAACTTGAAGTTACCAGTTTTGAAAATGCTAAAGACCTGCTGGYTCAGCTCAATAACACATTGCCTGACACCATCATTAGCGATATTAGAATGCCGGGAATGGAYGGYCTACAATTATTGAAAAAAATTCATACATCCAAACCATCACTTCCTGTGATCATCACCACCGCACATTCGGATCTCGACAGTGCCGTAGCTGCTTATCAAGGTGGTGCTTTCGAATACCTGCCAAAACCTTTCGATATCGATGAGCTTATCGCAGTAACTCAGCGGGCCATTAACTTCTCTAATGAGCAAAAAACTGAATATATAGAAGAGCTAGACAATCCTGATATAAGCGGTGAAATCATTGGTGAAGCACCTGCTATGCAAGAGGTTTTTCGTGCCATTGGGCGACTTTCCCATTCACACATCACCGTTTTAATTAATGGSGCATCCGGTACCGGCAAAGAGCTCGTGGCCAAAGCGTTACACAACCATAGCCCAAGAAAAAACAATCGCTTCATTGCCCTCAATATGGCGGCAATTCCTCATGATTTAATTGAGTCCGAATTATTTGGTCATGAAAAAGGGGCTTTCACCGGAGCGACTCAACGTCGAGAGGGTCGTTTTCAACAAGCGAATGGTGGCACTTTATTTCTTGATGAAATTGGAGACATGCCCCCTGAAACACAAACCAGGCTATTACGTGTTCTGGCAGATGGAGAATTCTACCTTGTGGGAGGACATACACCAACCAAAGTAGATGTCCGCATCATCGCGGCAACACACCAAAACCTGGAACAATTGGTAGCAGAAAATCGCTTTAGAGAAGATCTATTCCATCGTTTAAATGTTATTCGYATTCATTTACCRACACTGGCAGAYAGACGAGAAGATATACCCCGRCTTATGCAGTACTTTCTACAGCGKGCGGCWAAAGAGTTAGAAKCCGAGCCCAAAATTCTTTCYCCAGAGGCCGAAAAACATCTTTCCATGCTTCCCTGGGAGGGTAATGTCCGGCAACTGGAAAATACCTGTCGCTGGCTCACGGTCATGGCCCCTGGRCGTGAAATTCATCTTGATGATTTACCACCAGAATTTATAGAGAAGTCCGTAGAAAAACCCACAGACTCAAACTCATGGGAGCAACAATTACGCCACTGGGCAGACAGCGAACTCGCCAAGGGCAAACATGACATTCTTACRACGGCAGTACCTGCCTTTGAACGAGCATTGATTGAAACGGCTCTCTCTCAYTCTAAYGGGCGTAAAAAAGATGCAGCTGAACTCCTTGGYTGGGGCAGAAAYACACTCACMCGCAAACTAAAAGAAYTGGGYATGGACAGAGAATAATGAATAAAAAGGAGAGCNAAAAAWGAACAAGGCTACTAGGGTAGTATGAGTTAAATAAAATAAGGTTAGATTAAACGGGCTTACATTAAAACCTGAACAGGCTCAAATCAAAACCTGCAGCTGCTTGAATGCAGCCGCAGTAAAAAACACTTAGTGCGTTACAGACTCAGCTGCCTTTCCCTTAAGCTTCCCCTCTGCTACAGCCTGAGCAAACAAGGCTTCAAAATTRACCGGTGGAATCAGTAATGCCGGAAAGCTCCCCTTAAGTACGACACTATCAACAGCTTCTCGCACATAAGGAAATAGTGTTGATGGACACAGAGTGTTCAGTAATTGTGCCAGCTGCTGCCCTTCAATACCTTGTATAGCAAAAATTCCTGCTTGATGTACTTCAATAAGGTAAATGGTGTCCTCACCATCCTTAACCGTCACCGTCAACGTTAGTTCAACCTCATAATTTTCGTCACCCAGTTTCGTGGTGGACAAGGCAATATCCTGATTAATTTCAGGCTTTAGTTGTTTTTGGAAAGCCGCTGGCCCCATGGGAGTTTCAAAAGACAAGTCCTTCAGGTAAATACGCTGTACCGCAAATTTTGGAGTACCTTTTGGCTCTTGCTGTCCATCTTGCTCTTTACTAGTGCCAGCCTGATTATTTTCTTCGGTCATTCTCTTACCCTTCCTTCAAAATTATSCAYWYAKATAAKRWYYWKYWKMWGAAAAYTTTYTARYCTTTTACTACAGGCAGYTTCTGGTTGCTCCATTCCATCATGCCRCCGGTTAAGCGAAACACGTGGAACTCTTTCTGTTTCAGTTTACGGCCCGTCGCACCYGAYTGCTGCCCCACTTTGTCGACAATAATAATCGCCTTCTCTCGGTGCGGTTCYARTTCGTCCAAACGATCCATGAGCTTAGCCTGAGGAATATTGATGCCWCCCGCAATATGCCCCACCTTAAACTCCTTGGCATCACGGATATCCACYAATAYCGCTTCATCRGCATTRATCATTCGRGTYACCACATGRGGAGAAATVGGTTTTCCACTTTTAATRCGCTCATTGATTGCAAACAAATARACAAGCACCATAAARACACTGACAAGYAYCCACTGCTCACTGATAAAATCAAAGAATTCCACGATTTAAAGCCTCATTTTCTATTTTTGGCGCCACTTGATCCCACATAAGACCAGCCAGTAAAAGCGGCCAAAGTATACACACCACACCGAAGGATAGGAAACCACCAATGGCACTGAATCCGCTTTATCGGTAAGATTCTCAATTTACTCTCCCTGATCCACAAGGCTGCTCACATCAAAACTATGAAAGAACTGAAAAAACCACTACTCCTTCTAATTTTGGATGGCTATGGGTACAACGATAGCCAAAAATACAACGCCATCTATAGCGCCAACACACCCATACTTGATCAGCTTTGGGAAAYAAACCCACGGACACTCATTGGGACATCTGGACAAGCTGTTGGCCTTCCCGAGGGACAAATGGGTAACAGTGAAGTTGGCCACATCACGTTAGGGGCTGGCCGAGTGGTTTATCAGAACTTTACTCGTATTAACCAAGCTRTTGTCGACGGCGACTTTTTTACCAATTCGGTTTACGCCAACGCCATTGATAAAGCTATTGCCGGAAATAAGGCCGTGCACATACTCGGTCTACTTTCTCCCGGCGGTGTCCATAGTCATGAAAATCATATTAATGCCATGATTAAACTGGCCGCACAACGTGGTGCTCAAAAAGTCTACGTGCATGCTTTTTTAGATGGCCGAGATACTCCGCCAAGAAGTGCTGAAGCATCACTGAAGGCAACAGCCGCAGTTTGTTCCGATTTTGGAGTAGGACGCATTGCAACAATTTGCGGCCGCTTTTATGCCATGGACAGAGACCAACGTTGGGATAGACTTCAAGCCGCTTACGATATGCTGACSCTRGGGAAAACCGAGTATCAGTCTTCCGATCCTGTTTCAGGATTACATGCTGGCTACGACCGAAATGAAAATGATGAGTTTATTCTGCCCACCATTATTTGCGGAGAAGGTGAAAGCCCTGTCAGTATCGACGATGGAGATGCTGTTCTTTTTATGAACTTTCGCCCTGATCGGGCCCGGCAGATTACCCAAGCTTTTGTGGATGAAAATTTTGATGGCTTTGTTCGAACAAAAAAACCTGTACTAACAGACTTTGTAATGACCACAGAATACTCTGCAAACATTAAGGCAAGCTGTGCGTTTCCACCAAATAATATAGTTAACTCACTCGGTGAATACCTAAGTAATTTGGGTAAAACTCAATTAAGAATTGCTGAAACTGAAAAGTATGCTCATGTCACTTTCTTCTTCAGTGGTGGCCAGGAAGCTCTTTTTGATGGCGAAGACCGTATTCTGGTCCCTTCCCCCAAGGTGGCAACCTATGACCTCAAACCAGARATGAGTGCCTACGARTTAACYGACAAACTTATAGAGGCCATTAACAMTCAACARTACGATGCCATCATTTGCAACTAYGCCAACTGTGATCAGGTYGGCCACAGCGGTGTATTTGATGCTGCGGTAAAAGCTGTMGAAGTTGTCGATGACTGYCTYGGAAAGGTTCTGTCGGCACTTCAACATGTAGGTGGGCAATGTTTGATTACCGCAGATCACGGTAATGTAGAACAAATGTTTGATGAACAGTCCGGGCAAGTTCACACCCAACACACCACGTTGCCCGTACCGCTCATTTATGTGGGTGATAAAGAATTGACCATGGCCAACAACGGTACCTTAGTGGATGTTGCCCCAACAATGCTGTCACTACTTGGCATACCACAACCACCTGAAATGACGGGCCGTTCGTTGGCCATAAGCCGCCCTTAACCTAAACTGCTACGGCCTTCAGTGATGCCTATAACCCAACTGGTGATTTCTATATTGTTAGCATTTACGCTGATATCACCCGTCTTTGCCAGTGAAAAAAGTGACCGMAACAAACTCGATAAAATTAKACAAGATATCGTTAACCTGCAAAAAACCATAAAAGGAACAGGGAAACAACAAGGCTCCCTCAATACAGAACTAAAAAACAGTGAGGTAGCATCAGCTAAGATCAACCTCAAAATTAGTAAACTTGAGAAAAAACTTACATCACTACATGCTGAACTACAGAAACTATATAACAACCAGAAAAGTCTTGAGGCATCCCGAAAAAGTCAGCAAATCTTAATTACCCAGCAAATTTCTTCTGCCTATCAACTGGGCGATGAGGAACCCATTAAGCTATTACTGAATCAGGAAGATCCTGAAACCATAAGCCGTACACTAAAGTATTATGATTACTTTCTCCGTGCGCGCGCAGAAAAACTCGCCCAGTACAGAAAAACACTGCAGGCACTTAAGCAAGTTGAAGCCTCTATCATCGAGCGACAAACTCTATTGGCAACTAGCCGCTCCGCGCTTGAACAGCAACGGCAGCAACTGATTACTCGTCAGCAGCAACGCCGAAAGATATTAGTTCAGCTCAATCAGAAGATACACACCTCGCAACAACAATTAGACAAACTAAAAAGCGAGCAAAACAAGCTCGAATCTGTTCTTAAATTGCTGAAAGAGGGCATTGCAAAGCTATCCCTTCCCGCCATCGAAAAACCGTTTTTCGCTCGCAAGGGGAAATTAGCCTGGCCAGTATCCGGGCGTTTAAGCAAATATTACGGAGCGCCCCGAAACACTTATATTCGCTGGAATGGCTGGCTTCTYARTGCCAAAGAGGGCACCCCCGTYCATGCCATTCACCATGGCCGAGTAATTTTTTCTGACTACCTTAGAGGCCACGGATTATTGATKATCCTTGACCATGGTGATGGCTACATGAGCCTATATGCCCACAATCAAGTCCTTCTTAAAGAAATTGGGGAATGGGTACTAGCCGGAGAGAGCATTGCAAAAGTTGGTAACACGGGAGGACAAGAGGTTCACGCACTGTATTTTGAAATTAGGCACAATGGTAAACCCACCAACCCCAAGCCCTGGCTCAAAAGAAAAGGCTGAAAAAAGAGCTACTCCCCCTAGCAACGCCACCAAGTGACTCTAAAATAAGGTAGCTTTGAAAAATACGGCCTATAAACAATGTTGATAGGATGTAGCCACTTAAGCTGTTACTTCCAAATAAATAATCAATTAGGGCACCTTTCCCAATAACATGGTCAAACGTACACTGGCAGTAACAGACACTAGGAATAAACTATGCCGTCACTGAACTCATTACGCTCACTTCCTTTATTCTTTTTTTTCACCTTGGTCTTCTTTAGCTATAGCCAAGCTGATGAGGTAGCAGAAGATGCCCGACTACCCCTTGAAGAGCTCCGCCATTTTACTCGGGTTTTTGACCAGATTCGTCAAGCCTACGTGGAGGAGGTAGATGATGAAAAATTACTAGAGATGTCTATTGCCGGCCTTCTCAGTGGCCTAGACCCTCACTCAGTATATTTAGATAAAAACGCTTTTTCTTCATTACAAGAACACACATCAGGCGAGTTTGGMGGACTAGGTATTGAAGTAGGTATGGAAGGTGCCTTTATTAAGGTGATTTCCCCTATTGATGGCACTCCCGCCCATCGGGCCGGTATTTTAGCGGGAGACCTGATTATTAAACTGGATGAACATGCCGTCCAAAGCATGTCTTTGGGAGAGGCCATTGAAATCATGCGGGGCCCCAAGGGTTCAACGTTGACACTAACKATTGTACGCGAGCAAGTGGAYAGCCCATTCGAAATCAAAGTTGTGCGTGACATTATTCRAATACGCAGTGTTCGAAGTAAAATTCTGGARCCCGGCTTCGGTTACGTACGAATTGCACAATTTCAAGAGAACACAGGCCCACAATTCAAGGAAACACTACAAAAACTGTTAAAGAACGATGGTGACCTGAAGGGAGTAGTACTGGATTTGCGCAATAACCCCGGTGGACTCCTGCACGCGTCAATTGAAGTAACAGATGCTTTGTTAGATGGTGGCCTGGTGGTCTATACAGAAGGGCGTTTACCCAGCGCCAACTCGTCCTATAACGCCACACCAGGGGACTTGCTTAATGGGTTACCCRTCGTTGTCCTCATAAACGAAGGTTCTGCCTCTGCGGCGGAGATTGTTGCTGGCGCGTTACAAGACCATCATCGAGCCGTACTGCTCGGTACCAATAGTTTTGGCAAAGGATCAGTGCAAACTATTATTCCTTTGGGAGAAAACCGAGGCATTAAACTCACCACTGCTCGGTACTTTACACCCAACAAGCGATCAATTCAGGCAGAAGGCATCAAGCCCGACATCCTTGTAGAACCTGCAGAGATTAAACTGTTAAAAACACGAAGCAACATAAAAGAGGCTAACTTATCCGGGCATTTGAACAATAACACCAATTATCAAGCCTCAACGCCCAAGACCAAGAGGACCAAAAAACTCGCTATGGGCGATAACCAGTTACATGACGCCTTAAACTTACTCAAGGGGTTAAGCTTGTTAAATCAGAATAAAAAAACGGACATAGGTCACAGTAAAAATGAGAACTAGTTGACTTTACAGCGAAATTTGTGCTGAATTCACCCAGTCTTTGATTTTTACGCTTTATTTACAAGTTACCGGGCAAACTTAAAGTTGTTTGTTTAAAACAAAAACTTTATATCCGGGGCAATACAAAAATAATAAATCAGCAGTAGGGCAATTATAGTTATGATGATATCAAGAAACGGCGAAAATGATGAACGTCAACCACCCATCAGAAGTCAGCGTTTTTTCAAGCTACATAACTTCTGGTTTTTTGCTACACGTGAAGGTGCAGCAGTGGGTCCGTTTGATGCTCATGAAGGCGCGGCAAATGCCGTAGGTGATTATATTGAGTTTATGGAAAAAGCTGATGATAGCGCTCGGGAATTTTTTACTCCCGGAGCCAAGTTTGCAGTCTAACTGATAGACCACCAAACAAGCTTTACCCTAAATTTAACATCGTACCTCGACGCCTTTATCAGCCATGTATGCCTTGGCTTGAGGTATGGTGTACTCTCCAAAGTGAAAAATGCTCGCGGCCAGTACCGCATCAGCTTTGCCCTCTACAATCCCATCCACCAAATGCTGCAAGTTACCCACCCCTCCAGAAGCTATCACAGGTATATCTACTGCCTCGCTAACTGCCCGGGTCAAGGGTAAATTAAAACCACTTTTGGTACCGTCTTTATCCATACTGGTTAATAGAATCTCCCCAGCACCATAGTCGGCCATTTTTTCAGCCCAGCCAACAGCATCAATACCTGTAGAGTTACGACCACCGTGAGTAAAGACCTCCCAACACAATGGCTCTCCCTCCACGCTCACCCGCTTGGCATCAATGGCCACAACTATACATTGAGAACCAAACCGCTCCGCCGCCGCACGAACAAATTCAGGATTTTTGACTGCTGCAGAGTTAATCCCCACTTTATCAGCACCGGCATTAAGCAATGCCCTAATATCTTCCAAGGTGCGCACACCCCCGCCCACAGTCAGGGGAATAAAAACTTCACTCGCCATGCGCTCCACCATATGAATCATGGTATCTCGCTCTTCATGGCTAGCAGTAATGTCCAAAAAAGTTATTTCATCAGCACCCTGCTCGTTATAGCGTTTTGCCACTTCAACAGGATCGCCAGCGTCACGAATATCGACAAACTGCACACCTTTCACTACACGCCCTTTATCCACATCGAGACAGGGAATAATTCGTTTTGCCAGTGCCATAGAAAACCTTTTTATAGATGGAAGGAACGTATTTCAGAGTGTCTTAAAATGTTTTTTAAAATGACAGCTCTTAAGAAGCATCACCGAGTTCATGATCGTCAAACAAGTGGCCAAGTTTGCCCGCCTTTGTCGCCAAATATTGCTTATTATGGGGATTGAGACCTGTTTGCAATGCTATGCGCTCAGAAACTGTTACGCCMARYYTCTCWARCGCMKRMACCTTSTKAGGGTTRTTGGTYAKCAGSYKYASWTTMYTCACTTTTAAGTGTTTCADAATAGGCTDACAAATACCGTAATCCCGCATATCTGCACCAAAHCCAAGCTGCTCATTAGCCTCAACTGTATCAGCACCCTGATCCTGAAGGTGGTACGCCTTGATCTTATTGAGCAAGCCAATGCCCCTGCCTTCCTGACGCAAATAAAGGATTGCACCTCTTCCCTCTTTAGCAATACGGCGCATGGCCTCTTCTAGTTGAGCGCCACAGTCGCAGCGCATACTAAACAGTGCGTCACCTGTCAGGCATTCGGAATGAATACGAAGCAATACGGGCTCACCACTGGAAACATCACCCATGGTGACAGCAATATGCTCTTTATTGCTCTCTGTATCCTCAAAACCATGGAGATCAAATACTCCCCACTTTGTTGGTAGCTTTGAATCTTGAACAAAACGTAGAGGCACTGACRACTCCAAAAAAATAATGACAACTAAAATTCAGACGGGTGACTATTCTAGCCGGGATATACCCCGAGTAAAGAGCTCACATCTATTTCACTCTGACCTTTCTATAATTTATCCCATGGATTTCTGCTAAAGGCCAAACCAAAGATTACAAAAAACTAAAACTTTTTCGTCAATAACAGTACGCCTTCTTCCTCAGTCATTTGAACCTTACTGAGAAAACTATTACCTAATAATGCCATGGTCGGATGAGAACCAATATTTACAATACACCTAACGTTATACAACGTAATGCCACCAATCGTTAATTTACCTAAAACAACATCCCGAGCATCTGCCATTCCACTTGCTGTATTAATTTTAATACTCTTTCCATTACGATAATCAATCCCTAGCACCTTGGCCTGATTAATATTAAAGACAACAGCAGAAGCCCCCGTATCCACCAGAAACTCTATGGCATGCCCGCTAACAAATCCCGTCACAAAATAATGGCCATTATGCCCTCGAGGAATTCTCACCTCAGCCATTTTCACCGCCTCAAAACTTGAGGAAATATGCTGCGACAACCCCAAGGTAAAACGCTGCCCATCAACCTCTATGATTGCTTCCTGGCGATCACTAGAAATAAGTGTCACACCTTCCGGGCTGGTTTTTCCCTGTTTTAATAAACGTTGCTTGCCATCAATCACTAAAACTGCACTCTGACCGAACAGACCATGAAGGCTAACATCCGGCATAGACCAACATGCCTGCACACCCAACAAACAAGCCAGACTTAAAAAAGCCCCGAGTAACTGTCGCATCATCCTTGCACCTCTAATGCCACTTACGCTCAAAAAAATATTCTATAACTTCACAAAAGCTGCATCGCCAAAAATAATAATAGCCAGGTGAAAACACCTGCGACCAGATCATCCACCATAATACCCACACCGCCACCTACTTGTTTATCAAGCCAGCTAATGGGCCAAGGCTTCCATATATCGAACAATCTAAACAGCACAAAACCTGCCAACATCCAAGGCCATGACAACGGCACAGCGGTCATGGCCAACCAAAAACCGGCTATTTCATCCCAAACAATACCCTGATGATCATGAACACCTAAATCACTGGCGGTCTTGCCACAAAGATAAAAACCACCGACAGACACTAACACCACTATCGAAATATAAAATGTTAATGGCAGACTTGCCAATAATGGCCACAGCAACAGTGCCACCAAGGTACCGGCTGTTCCTGGCGCCTTAGGCGATAACCCACTACCAAAACCAAAGGCCAGAAAGTGCACAGGATTACGGATTAACTGCTGAAAACTCGGCGCTGACTGAACCATTGATTTACCCTTACTGAAAATACTCTTAAAGAAAGTAGTATTAGAAAAAGTACCATTAAAAAAGCACCCCCCTTTAAACTAATCTCAGCTAACTCTAAAATGCTGGTAACCCGTCTTTACAATATTCACCAGATTACCATTCCCATCAAAACACCTAACCCCTGGTTGTCTGGATATTTTACCAATACAGCATGCCGACAATTTACCCTGGGCGATCAACAATTCTACAACACCACAATTTTCCTTAGACACAGTAAAACATAACTCATAATCATCACCGCCAGAAAGTGCCCATTGTGTGACCTGAGATGCTTCAGCCAGACACGCCAGCCACGGTTCAATGGGCAACTGTTTAATCTCAACATCCGCACCCACGCCTGACGCTTCAACAATATGCCCAAGGTCAGCRATCAACCCATCTGAGATATCGAGAGCCGCWGAAGCCAAGTCTCGCAAYAAYARCCCTTCCTCCAGCCKGGGCTCTGGGCGATAAAAACGTTTAAGCAGCCGACCGCGCTCMGCCTCAACTGAAGTATCCAAGGTATCAAATAGCGACAGAGCTGCCGCACCCTCGCCCAAGGAGCCCGTAACAAAGATGCTATCTCCAACTTGAGCACCACCACGAGTAAGGGCCTTGCCTTTAGGAACAACACCAAACAGCTGAATAGAGATCGTGAGGGGGCCAGCGGTGGTATCACCACCAACCAACGCGCAACTAAATGCTGAAGCATCTTCAGCCAATGCCTGTGAAAATGCTTTTACCCAATGCTCACTAGCCTCAGGCAACGTCAGAGCAAGCGTAAACCAGCGAGGCTCTGCCCCCATGGCAGCAATATCACTGAGATTTACTCGCAAACAACGATGGGCGATATCACCAGGAGAAGCATTGACAGGAAAATGAACGCCCGCAACTAACGTATCTACGGTAACCACAAGCTGCGCGCCCTCAGGCACATCAAGAACAGCGCAATCGTCCCCAACACCCAAGGCAACCCCGGAGGCTGCCCCAATAGACGAAAAGTACTGCTGTATCAGCGAGAACTCACTCAGCGCCATGACTTGCACTCAAGTTGTACATGCTCACTCAACCCATCCCCAAATATACTAGCGACGCCGTTCAGCCTTTACTTCTACAGCGCGCTTAGCCAATGCAACTTTGTCGAGAATACCATTGATGTATTTATAAGCATCTGTGGGCCCAAACTTTTTGGCTAAGTTTACGGCTTCATTAATAACCACTTTATAGGGCACGTCGATGCGATAACACAACTCATAAGAACCTATTCGAAGCAGTGCCCGAGAAATGGGGTCAAGATCCTTGGAGCCTCGATCAAGGTACAATTCATAAGCACCATCAACATCATCCAATTTACCAGGAATGCCATGTAGCAATTCCTTAAAGAATTTCGTATCCACTTTGGCCATATTGTTGTCGGTGAAAAACTCAGCCTCGATACTACTAATATCYGACCCGGACAATTGCCATTGATACATGGCCTGCACTAGYAACTGCCGTGCTTTTTTTCTGGTTGAAGGTAATGACATACTATTCCTCTACAACTGGCGAAACAGGGATATCATTTCCAACGCTGTGAGCGCGGCTTCTTCTCCCTTGTTTTCATTACGATCATTATCAAAGTTAACACCGGAGCGATCTTCAGACTGCTCCAGRTTATCCGTTGTCAGCAAGCCAAATGCCACAGGCAAGCCTTCTTTGAGTGCCACCTCACCGATTCCTCTTGTGGTTTCACTGCACACATAATCAAAGTGCGGCGTACCTCCGCGAATYACACACCCAAGGGCAACAACTGCGTCATAGCTACCTTTTTGCACTACTTTTTGGCTGGCTAATGGCAGTTCAAAAGCACCMGGGACCCGGAAYACATCAATATCAGATTCAGCAATACCATGACGAATCAGTGCTCGCTGCGCACCATCCAACAAGTTCTCTGTAATATTCCCGTTCCAGCGTGCAACAATTATGGCAACACGCGCATCACCCACATTAAAACTGCCCTCATCAGGCTTGTATTCACTCATTTATCTCTTCCAAATATAAACACTTTGAAGGTAAGCTTTGGATCTCGCTAAAAATAGTGATTTTTTCGTGAGTGCAAGGAAGCACCGCGCGGAGAGCCGCAGTGTACTCGGAGTACATGAGGATTCAAGCACGGAACTGCCAACAGTAGGCGCCCTGAGGCGACACAGCAATCGCGGAAAAAGTGCATTTTTAGAGGTGTCCATTATTCACAACTGATGTACTCAACAACTTCCAAATCAAATCCGGAAATACCTGTAAATTTAAAAGGCGCACTCAGCAATCGCATTTTATGCACACCAAGGTCCATCAATATCTGCGAACCTGTTCCTACTTGTTGATAGACCACATCACCCGCTTGCTGGGGCTTGGAGGGCACTGGGTTTAATACCTGATCAACACTGGCATCGATATCATCAGCGGTTTCAGGGTAGTAAAGAAACACCACCACACCTCGCCCCTCTTCTGCCACCTTCTCCATAGCACGAGACAGGCTCCAACTTTTAAAACCACCTGGGGCCTCCAAACCGAACAGATCTCGTGAAGACTTATTAATATGCACCCTAACCAATGGCGGCTCGCCATCAACCACATTGCCCATCACCAGAGCAAAATGCTTTTCRTTTCGAGCGCTATCCAGATAAGTTTTTAGTACAAATTCACCATACTGGGTATTGATCTCGCGCTCATTAATACAGTTGATAGTTTTTTCTGTTACTAATCGATAATGAATTAAATCTGCAATTGTGCCAATTTTAAGGTCATGTTTTTTTGCAAAAACCTCAAGGTCCTCACGACGCGCCATGGTTCCGTCATCATTCATAATCTCGACTATCACAGCTGCTGGTTCGAACCCGGCAATTCGAGCCAAATCACAACCTGCTTCCGTATGCCCGGCACGACTCAAGACACCACCGGGTTCTGCTTGCAAGGGGAAAATATGCCCGGGCTGAACAATATCCTTGGGGCGAGCATTACTCGCCACCGCAGCCTGAATTGTACGCGCTCGATCTCCCGCTGAAATCCCGGTAGTAACACCCTCTGCGGCCTCAATAGACATGGTGAAATTTGTACCATGACTGGCTTTATTGGCATCCACCATTAATGGCAAATTTAACTTCCGACAACGATCTTCTGTCAGCGTCAAACAGATCAASCCTCGACCATGGGTRGCCATGAAATTGACATCGTCAGGGCGAACCATCGTTGCAGCCATCAAYAGATCGCCTTCATTCTCACGGTTTTCATCATCCATCAGGATAACCATCTTGCCCTGACGAATATCTTCAACCAGCTCTTCCAAACTATTCAGTACCATATCCCGCTCTCAAAACCCTACAATTAAAACTACATACAACAGATTGATAGATAACTCTCAAACTTGAACACTAGCCCAAACTAAGACACTGGCTACACGTCAGCCGCCTTATCACCCAACAGCAAACGCTCCAGATAACGAGCAATCACATCCACTTCCAGATTCACCTGTGTTCCAGGCTCATAGGTACCCATCACTGTTTTTTCCAGAGTATGAGGCACAATATTCAATTCAAACTCTGCACCTTCCACTTTGTTCACCGTGAGGCTAGTGCCATCCACAGTAATCGAGCCTTTATGAGCAATRTATTTTGCCAGCGCCTTCGGTGCSCGAATACGGAAACGTTCTGACCGGGCATCGGGACAACGACTTACCACTTCACCCACATCATCCACATGGCCAGAAACCAAATGTCCACCCAATCGAGAATCAGGTGTCAATGCTCGTTCCAGATTGACGGGCGTGCCCGCAGACCAATTACCAATAGACGTCATGGCTAAAGATTCCGATGACACATCAGCCACATAACCATCACCGGGCAATTCCACAACCGTCAGACAAACACCATTGGTGGCAATACTGTCACCCAATTGCATGCCGGTTAAATCCAGATCATTAGTTTTCACCCGCAATCGCACATCGCCACCACGAGGTTCRCAAACCACAATTTCACCTACTGCTTCAAYAATACCGGTAAACATAACAATCACTATTTTAGTCACTGCTCATCTGAATATGAATCCTGGTGAGCATATTAATTTTTCCTGGAACTAGAATGGGGGCTGGCCGTTATTCTTAAGTCKTCACCCACCTGCCGAATATCAATGATATCCAATGCCACCTGCTGATCCATGCGTTCAAATGGCAGGGACAATAATGGACGAGCTGAACTTCCGAGTAACYTGGGGGCCATGTAGATCACAAACTGATCAACCAAACCTGCCTGTAAAAAAGCACCAGCCAGCTCTGCCCCAGCCTCCACCAACACATTGTTACATTCTTTTTCTGCCAACAGCTTTAACAATGCTGATAGATCAACCCGACCTTCATCATTCGCCAGACAAACAACTTCTATACTAGACGCACCTGCAAGAGAACCCTCGCTAGCTGCGGCAATCAATGTCTTTCCTTTAGCTGACAATAGTTTTGCATCAGCAGGTGTTTTCARCTGACTATCAACAACCACACGCAATGGCTGTCGAGCAGCAATTTTTTCAGCATACCCTTCATATTCAAACTGGGTACTATCCAACCCAAGTTCATCAGCTCTCACTGTTAACGATGGGTCATCGTGTAAAACCGTGCCTATTCCTGTCACAATGGCGCAGCTTCTTGCTCTAAGTCGCTGAACATCCTGACGTGCTGCTGAACCGGTAATCCACTGACTCTCACCACTATCCATTGCCGTGCGACCATCCAAACTCATGGCCAACTTGACAGTTACCCAAGGTAATCTTTGCTGCTGGCGCTTAATAAAACCATTATTTAATTGTTGTGCTTCCGATTCAAGCAACGGCCCATCTACCGTAATACCTGCCTGCCGAAGTTTCTTTAAYCCRCTTCCAGAAACTTTTGGATTCGGATCWGCCATGCCATAAACAACTCGRRACACCCCCGCTGCTATCAACGCATCAGCACAGGGCGGCGTTCGYCCATAATGGCTACAGGGTTCCAGCGTGACGTACACAGTAGCTCCCTGCGCCRACTCACYGGCATGCRTCAAAGCATTYACTTCAGCATGGGCTTCACCRGCCARCTGGTGCCAACCCTCGCCCACCACCAAGTCAYYCTGAACAATCACRCARCCCACGGCAGGATTRGGCATACAAGTGTATTGCCCCCTGACCGCCAACTTCAACGCCCTGGCCATCATTGCAAGGTCTCGACTACCCAGACGGTCTGCATCCAGACAACCAGTGCCCGTCATTGGTGTCAGTCCCCTTCCTGCTCTAAAGAGCCTTGTTCAGGAAGCTTACTTTCCAGACGATCTAGCTCTGCACGAAATTCACTAAGATCTTGAAARCTTCGATACACTGAAGCAAAACGCACATAGGCTACTTCATCTAACTCATGCAATTGCTCCATCACCTGCTCACCAATCATCCGTGAGGAGACTTCCCKCTCACCGGTAGCACGCAACTGATGTTTAATATGGGAAATAGCYCCCTCTATCTGCTCAATACCCACCGGACGCTTTTCCAGCGCCCTGAGTAAACCAGACTTAAGYTTGGCCTCATCAAAGGGCTCGCGRGTATCATCACTCTTGATCACCCTGGGCATAAGCAAYTCGGCAAGCTCATARGTAGTGAAGCGCTCCTTACAGGAAAGGCATTCACGMCGACGGCGYACCTGGTCACCTTCGGCTACCAGTCGAGAATCGATTACCTTGGTATCGTCCGCACTGCAAAAAGGACAATGCATGGCTGCGCCTTATTTATATTAAGTAAAACAACGGTTTCTTTAAGCTAAAACAGGCCCGCATAATACCACACATCAAGGACCTCTCGGAGGAGCTCATCAGGGAGCATAAGCGGACAACACAAGAAKCCCCAGACAAGCAAAAGCCCCGCACTAAGCGAGGCTTTACACGTACATCACTGCTAATTAGCCATAAACAGGGAAGCGCCCACAGACTTCCAACACCTTGGCTTTCGTCTCGGGGATCACTTGCTCAGATGTACCGTTTTCCAAGCTGTCCAATACATCACAAATCCAGTTTGCAAGATCGATTGATTCCGTCTCAGCAAAACCGCGAGTTGTAATTGCYGGCGTACCGATACGAAGACCAGAAGTGATAAACGGTGAACGAGGRTCATTRGGAACCGCATTTTTGTTAACCGTAATRAAGGCTTCACCCAAAGCTGCATCTGCATCCTTACCGGTGTAATCCTTACCAATCAGATCAACCAACATCAGATGRTTCTCAGTGCCRCGGGACACAATYTTAATACCACGSYCCATAAACGTAGCCRCCATTGCTTTSGCATTTTTTACCACTTGCTGCTGATAAGTTTTGAACTCATCGGTCATCGCTTCTTTAAACGATATCGCCTTGGCTGCAATCACGTGACACAAAGGGCCACCCTGACCACCGGGGAATACCGCTGAATTAATTTTCTTCGCCAGCTCTTCACTGTTCGTAAGAATAATGCCGCCACGAGGACCGCGCAGGGTTTTGTGGGTCGTAGACGTCACTACATCGGCAAAAGGCATGGGGTTAGGATAAACATCCGCAGCAATCAAACCAGCTACATGGGCCATATCGACCATCAAATAAGCACCGACTTTATCGGCAATTTCACGGAAGCGCGCCCAATCCAGCACACCGGAATAGGCCGAGAAACCGGCAATAATCATTTTAGGTTGATGCTCAACTGCCAATGCTTCGATTTGTTCGTAATCCACTAAACCCGTTTCAGGGTTCAATCCATATTGCACAGCGTTATACATTTTTCCGGAGAAGCTTGGCTTGGCGCCGTGGGTCAGGTGACCACCTGCATCCAAGCTCATACCCAATACCGTATCACCCGGCAAACAGAGTGCCTGATAAACAGCGCTGTTAGCCTGCGAACCCGAATGCGGCTGCACATTGGCAAAYTCRGCACCAAACARYTGWGTCACACGCTGAATCGCYAGYTCTTCAGTYTGATCSACAAACTCACAACCACCGTAGTARCGCTTCTTGGGGTAACCCTCGGCATACTTATTGGTGAGTTTTGTRCCCTGAGCGGCCATCACCGCTGGGCTGGTATAGTTTTCAGAAGCAATCAGCTCAATRTGCTCTTCCTGACGCTGCCCTTCGTGCTGAATGGCAGCCCATACTTCTGGGTCAAAACTGGCAATGGTTTGGTCTTTATCAAACATGAGGCTCACACTGGTAGTTGGTGTACGGAAAATGGTGTAAAAAAGAGCGCGAATTGTACACAAAACAACCGTGAAATCCCATATTTGTTGTCATCGTGTGCAAGAGCTGATGAGTACCATTACTTTTTCCAAAAATGTATAACAGGACAAATTTCATACCAGATGACAATGAAAATGTCAGTAGCTTATAAATTCAACGGATTGAATCAGGTTAGGAAGACTTGACYAGCTGTTGCATATCACCCTAAAACCGCCCAAGGGATTTTTACTCCGACCCCAAATACTAAAATYCCCCTGCTGATTAATTACAGACYTGAAGRTTGTGAAMAAKTGRATGATTGYAGCAAGYAARCCACATCANTTWWTTTTGTAGAAAAAAAGTTGTACCTGACCCTACTTTTCATACTTTCCTAGTAAATATAACGCCTTAAGAAGGGGCGGTGGTTACGCTGTCCGGCTTGCTTAAATTGTTAGGTGTTTTCCTTGCAGCCTTTAGGTGCTCTAATTACTGGCCTTCTGTTATCGGGGTGAGCCGCGGGGTCTCCACCGATTCTTAATCCTTTATATACCCACCAAGCACGAATTGAGCTCATACCATCTTCTTTACACATTTTTTGTAAAAGTCGATCTGCTAAGTCCCGTGTGGGGTCATTATCCAGAAGCTTTTCCCTCATCAATTGATATAGGGCGTCATGTACGAGAGAACCTCGCATAAAATTGCACGTATCTATTGTGGGGCCAGATGGGCCATCCCACGCATAGCCCTTTTTTATTGAAAGAAACCCATCTGATGTAAGCGTAATAAATTCAGAAGGTGATGAGATATCCGTTTCTGGTGTAATTGGTATTTCTACTGTGTATGTTTCGACAAGCTGATACTTATAACCTTTCTTATAGGATATACATTCCATTCTCTCTCTCCCTTGATTACATTGACACCTAACGCCCACATAAACGGCGGAGCGTCAGCGATGTCCAGCGTAACGAAGTGGAGCGATGTTTGATGTGCTTGCTATGTTTTTTTGCTTTCATTAATAATCTCTTCTACTTTCCCCCAATCTGTAACTTGCTGATTTAAATACCACTTACTTGATTTAGCCTTGCATAGATAAAGTCTTTGAATATTACACCTATACAATCACAACTAAGAATCATTAATAATTGTCACCACCCCTTTATTCTATTATTTCTGTGCACTGACTCCCATCARATGCTCGACCTTKTTCACGTGCCTGAAGCCGGCCGCTTTGAGCCGACGGATGACGCCGTCGACAAAGCTGCTTCCCTTCTTTACCACGTGYGGATTTCCGGTGTAATGAAAAAGCCGTCCGCCTCGACGCAGCACCCGGAAGATCTCCCGGTAGAACTCTTCGCTATAGAGCTCCCCGGCGAGGGAAAAACGCGGTGGATCGTGAATGACCGAATCGAAGGAGGTCGCAGGCATTGTACCTATCAGCTCAAAGCTACTGCCCTGACGTTGCACAATCCCCTCTTTCCCTAAATCGTTTGACCAAGGGTTCTGAGCACGCAGCCCCATTACCTCCCGACTCAGCTCAATGCTGAGCACCTCGCTTGCGCCTAGTCGGTGGGCAGCGATGGCCGCATAGCCCAGTCCGCTGCAGCAGTCCAGTACMTTGTCACCCTTGCGCACCGCCTGTTGAGCCATCTCGGAGGCACTAACAAAGGGGTCGGTTCCCTTGGAGATGTGCATCTTGACGCCGCTAATTTCTAGCAGAGGTGCTCCATCCGTGGGAACGAGCTTGTAGTAGCCAGAGCTGCGGTCTTCAAGCGGAACTATATCTCCATCGCGACAGAGGTAGATCCTCTGTTTTTTCTTGACGATTCTTTTGAGTTCGTCAATGGAAAGTCGGTTGTCTTCGTCGAGCAATAGGCCCTTGTCACTTAAGGAAAAGTCCCGCTCCGAAAGATTCAAGTCAGCGGAGAGCCGGACGCAGGACAGTCCTTTGGCGATGGCATCTAGCGCCTGCCGGGCATTTATTGTATGAAGGTAGTAATCGGGCATATCGTTCGTTTACAGGGTGTCTACTAAGGTCACATAACAGCTTATTCAGAAGCCTAAGGCCTTATAACACTTTGGCCCCCTTATCTTGGGCCAAACGATTTTCTGGCTTAGGCTGTTTTCGTTTATTTACAATGAGTTGGAGAAAAAATGGGAATTCTTCGATCTGGTAAAAGAAGCCTAATCCCTGCTTTTGTTTTCCAATCCCTYTCCACTGATCATATATCAACACCTTTTAAAATCAAACACTTAACATCACTTTCCCCGTGAACAGAAGCCTATGGCTCCTGTTCTAGGGCATTGATGTATTTGCGGCGATATTTAAGAGGGTTTGGAGTCAGAGTAAAGATTCCTTCCGCCCAAAATATTTTTTATATCTTGCTAGTGATCATTCGGTGTGTGAACTACGACAGCTCATCATACTGTTTTATTTCCTCACATATTCCTACGATACAGGCCACCAATACTATAGAGCGCCRCACTCATCTGACCCAATGAGTTTGTTTTCGCTGCCTCCATTAGGCTTTCAAAAATATTGCCTTGRTGCAGCGCTGCTGCTTTCAACTCACCAAGTGCAACATGKGAATTATCACTGTGAAGAGAGCTATATGCCTGAAGGTTATCCACCTGCATTTGCTTCTCAGTATCATCCGAACGCGCCAGTTCACGCCCCTCAATGGTTTCTTCAGCACCGGCTTCCGGAAGGAATGTATTCACTCCGATTAAGGGCAAACTGCCATCATGTTTTTTGTGCTCATAGCTCATACTTTCTTCCTGAATTTTTCCGCGCTGATACATGGTATCCATGGCACCCAAAACGCCACCACGCTCAGAGATTCTTTCAAACTCAGCATAGACAGCTTCTTCGACCAAAYCCGTCAGCTGCTCAATAACAAAAGAGCCCTGCCAGGGATTCTCACAAAAATTCAGGCCAAACTCCCGGTTGATAATCAACTGAATCGCCATGGCTCGCCGCACTGATTCTGTCGTGGGCGTGGTAATAGCTTCGTCATAGGCATTGGTGTGCAAGCTGTTGGTGTTATCAAATATTGCGTATAACGCCTGCAACGTCGTACGAATATCGTTAAAGCTCATCTCCTGTGCATGCAAGCTGCGGCCCGAGGTTTGAATATGATATTTGAGCATCTGACTGCGCGGGCTGGCGCCATAGCGCTCTTTCATAGCTCTCGCCCAAATACGCCGGGCTACGCGGCCCATCACCGCATATTCAGGGTCCATACCATTGGAAAAAAAGAAGCTGAAATTGGGCACAAAATCATCCACTTTCATACCACGAGACAGGTAATACTCCACCAGTGTGAAGCCGTTAGACAGGGTAAAAGCCAACTGCGATATGGGATTCGCCCCCGCCTCGGCAATATGGTATCCACTCACTGACACGCTGTAATAATTGCGCATCTGGTTAGCAATAAAATACTCCTGCACATCTCCCATCATACGCATGGCGAAATTAGTGGAAAAAATACAGGTATTTTGGGCCTGATCTTCTTTTAAGATGTCAGCCTGTACGGTACCTCGCACGRTGGCGAGCGTTTCCTTCTTGAKCCGCGCATAGGTCTCATCATCTACCAGYTTGTCACCAGTGATGCCCAGYAATGCCAARCCCAAACYATTATGCCCTTYGGGTAAATCGCCTTCGTAGGCRGGCCGTTCTTTATTCTCAAAAGTRCTRTCAATTTTATRTTCTGCTTCGCCCCACAAATCATTTTCTTTAAGATAAATCTCTACCTGTTGATCAATGGCCGCATTCATAAAGAASGCAAGAATCATCGGTGCRGGACCATTAATTGTCATGGATACCGACGTWGTRGRCGAACACAAATCAAAYCCSGAATAGAGCTTTTTCATATCATCAAGCGTCGCAACGGATACRCCAGAATTACCAACYTTACCCCAGATATCAGGACGGGTATCYGGGTCGGCRCCATAGAGGGTCACYGAATCAAAGGCCGTAGACAATCGTGTAGCAGGCTGCCCGCTGGAGACATAATGRAAGCGTCTGTTAGTGCGYTCAGGTGTACCCTCMCCAGCAAACATACGCGTAGGGTCTTCACCGGCGCGACGATAGGGGAACACRCCGGCAACATAGGGATAACTACCRGGCAAATTTTCTGCCARCAAAAACGTTAATATTTCRCCCCAATCMTGATACTGAGGTGCCGCCACCTTGGGCACAYGGAGCTGACTTAAGGACTCCACATAATTGTCGCCGGTGATTTGCTTGCCGCGAACAGGATAAGAATATTGAGCCTGCTCAACCGCGGCCTTTTTTTCGGGCCACTGYTGCARCAAAGCAGTAGATTCAGCATCAAGCCCGGAAACAGCCTGCTGATAACGCTGACGCAACGCAATTAATGTTGCATCGAATTGATCAGCCGCCAATTCATCATTTTTATACAGCCCGAAGGGCTCGGGTAACAGCTGATCACTCAAAGATGCTAGCACCTGATAGCTTTGATAAGCATCTGACGCTAACTTGGCTTGCTGTTTATTGTGTGCATTAATCTGGCGGCCCTGCTCACTAATTTCTGCCAAATAACGAATCCGGTTTCCAGGGATCAAAGCTGCAGAAGCTAAAAGGTCACCGCCGTCATCAGCACAACCAACAGCGGGCACCCAGATATCACTATTCAAACCTTTTTTCTCTACCAACAGCCGACACAAATGATAAAAAGCACGGTTAATGCCGGGGTTATTAAATTGACTCGCAATGGTGGGATAAACGGGTATCTTTTCACGTGGGACCGCAAAGGCATTGTGGTTTCTCTGCCACTGCTTGCGAATATCCCGCAGTGCATCTTGGGCACCGCGTTTATCAAATTTATTCAGAATAATCATGTCGGCATAATCGATCATATCGATTTTTTCTAACTGACTGGCGGCGCCGTAATCACTGGTCATGATATACAGTGACAAATCCACCATATCGACAATTTCAGAATCACTTTGGCCGATGCCCGCCGTCTCTACCAGCACCAGATCATAACCCAACGACTTTAAAAACAGGGTGATATCACCCAGCATCTCGCTGGTTGCCAAATGCTGTCGGCGTGTCGCCATGGAACGCATATAAATATTGGATGAGGCCAGACTGTTTATACGAATTCTGTCGCCTAACAAGGCACCACCCGTACGACGCCGGGTTGGATCCACAGCCAACACTGCAATGCGCATATCTGGCCGATGCTGTAAAAATCGATCCAGTAATTCGTCAACAATACTACTTTTACCAGCACCCCCTGTACCGGTAATACCCATCACTGGCGTTTTTTCAGCAGCCAAAATCCATTCTGCTTTTAACCGCACYAGATCATCATCAGGAATCTCACCTTCTTCAATAGCAGAAATCATCTGCGCAATCTGTACTTCATTATTCTTGTCAGGTTTAGGGAGTTTAAACGCCGCTGTCTCGCTGRTTTTTACTTGATTCTGGGAAGCCCTAACCAAGCACACAAGGTCCTCAACCATCCCAACAAGCCCCATTTCCATGCCCTGAGCYGGATGATATATACGMGCTAYRCCCTCGGACTCCAGTGCCCCGATTTCTTCCAGTGTAATGGTGCCACCACCACCCCCAAAAACTTTAATGTGCTCTGCGCCGTAATCTTTCAGAAGTTGCAACATGTAACGGAAATACTCCATGTGGCCACCCTGATAGGAGCTAATGGCGATAGCGTCGGCATCTTCCTGAATAGCAGCACGCACCACCTCATCTACGCTGCGGTTATGRCCCAGATGAATAACCTCAGCCCCCTGAGCCTGAATCAACCGACGAATGACATTAATGGCAGCATCATGACCATCAAACAACGACGCAGCCGTCACAAACCGCAATGGCTTCAAATTTTTGCTAGCTTCTGCAACCGCGTCAATCATGGCCAATATCCTCTACTCACATATGGTATTTTTCAATATTGCCCTATTGTCGGACAATATGTCAATTATAGTRGAYTCTGCTATTCTRCCCRCCAGRTAACGTTTATTTATCCGCAAACCCATGTAATGCTGCCGCACAAACCATGCAGCTCAACCCACAAGTGAACTCCCACAAATGCCCAACCAGATTAACTTTGACAAAATTTCTCACCAGCCCGCCTACCGGGTGGTCAGTGAAAAAATCCGTAGTGCCATTATTTCTGGTGACATCAAAACAGGGGAACTACTACCCACCGAAACTGATTTGGCCGAACAGTTTGGCGTTACCCGCTCGACTATTCGCGAGGCCATACGATTACTGGAGCATGGAGGCATTCTGGGCCGAGCTGACCGAAAACGCTTGGTCGCCACCCTACCTCAAACCGACACAGTAGGGCGCTCAGTAAGCTCAGCCCTATTGATGCACAAGGTAACCTACGAAGAGTTATGGCAAGTRGCTATGGGGCTGGAACCCCTGGCCAGCAAACTGGCCTGCACTACAGCCACCAAAAAAGACAAACAATTATTGGCCGCCAACCTAGTGCAAACCCGCGAAGTAATGGATAACCACGATGCACTGCTAGAAGCAGAAATTGAGTTTCATAACCTGCTTGCCAATGCCACCCACAACACCGCTCTACTGCTGGCCAGGGCACCACTCAACGATCTGTTTTACCCTGCCTGGGGCGCAGTAATTCGGGCTCTCTCTCCCGGCGAACGTATTCTGGTGGCACATCAACATATCTATGCCGCCATCTGCGCCAACAACCCGGACAAAGCCGAAGAGTGGATGAAAAAACATATGATCGACTTCCGTCGCGGCATCGAAATGGGAAACCTGGGCTTCAATGAACCAGTAAAAGGATAGAAGAGTCGATCGCAAACCCAAGGAATTTTATATTTTCTACGTATTTCCGCTAGAATGCTGGCTATCTAAACAACCTGATAGTTACTGAACCCAATGGCCCAATACGTATACACCATGAACCGCGTGGGAAAAGTTGTCCCCCCCAAACGTGAAATCCTGAAAGACATCTCACTGTCCTTTTTCCCCGGCGCCAAAATCGGTGTCCTCGGACTTAACGGTTCGGGTAAATCTACCCTACTAAAAATTATGGCCGGGCTCGATACTGATATCCAGGGTGAAGCTCGCCCCATGCCTGGYCTMAAAGTGGGTTACCTGCCACAGGARCCWCAACTTGACCCAGAAAAAGATGTGCGAGGCAATGTCGAAGATGGTGTCCGTGAAGCTGTCGATGCCCTGAAAGAGCTGGACCAGGTGTACCTAGACTATGCAGCACCCGATGCAGACTTCGATAAATTAGCCAAACGCCAAGGGCAGCTCGAAAATATTATTGAAACCTGGGACGCTCACAATCTCAACCACACCTTGGAAATTGCCGCCGACGCCCTTCGTCTTCCGCCTTGGGATGCAGACGTTACAAAACTGTCTGGTGGTGAAAAACGTCGCGTAGCCCTGTGTCGTTTGCTGCTTTCCAAGCCCGACATGATTTTACTGGATGAGCCCACCAACCACCTGGATGCTGAATCTGTATTCTGGTTAGAAAAATTTCTCGAAGAGTTCTCAGGCACTGTCGTTGCCGTTACTCACGACCGCTATTTTCTCGATAACGTTGCTGGCTGGATTCTGGAACTCGACCGAGGCCGCGGYATTCCCTACGAAGGCAACTACACAACTTGGCTGGAAACCAAAGAACAACGCCTTGAAGCAGAACAAAAACAGGAAGACGCTCACCGACGAACCATCAAACACGAACTTGAATGGGTTCGCCAAARCCCCAAAGGTCGTCGCGCYAAAAACAAAGCACGCCTGGCCCGTTTTGATGAAATGAATTCTCAAGACTTTCAAAGCCGCAACGAGACCAATGAAATCTATATTCCGCCCGGCCCACGCCTAGGCGACAAAGTCATTGAATTTGATGGTGTCAGCAAAAGCTATGGTGATGTACTGCTACTAGACAACCTGTCTTTCAGCATCCCCAAAGGAGCCATCGTAGGTATTATCGGCGGTAACGGTGCCGGTAAATCCACCTTATTCAGAATGATTACCGGTGCCGAGCAACCAGACAGCGGCACCATCACCATCGGTGAAACCGTCGAATTGGCCTTTGTAGAACAAAGCCGGGAAAACTTGGATGACAGCAAAACTGTATGGGAAGAAATTTCGGGTGGCCAGGACAATCTGAAAATCGGCAACTACGAAGTCTCCTCCCGCGCCTATGCTGGCCGCTTTAACTTCAAAGGCGGCGATCAGCAAAAACGTGTGGGCGAATTATCTGGTGGTGAACGTGGCCGTTTACATCTGGCCAACACCCTAAAGCAAGGTGCTAACGTACTGCTTTTAGATGAGCCATCAAATGATTTGGATATTGAAACCCTTCGTGCACTGGAGGAAGCTATTCAAACCTTCCCCGGCTGCGTCATGGTTATCTCCCACGACCGCTGGTTCCTAGATCGCGTCGCCACCCATATTCTCGCCTACGAAGGTGACAGTGAAGTGGTGTTATTTGAAGGCGGCTACACCGAATACCATGAAGACTTTATTAAACGTAAAGGGCAAGACGCACAGCCTAAGCGGGTCAAGTATAAAAGATTAAAGCATTAATTAAATAGCTTAAAACCCTAAAGGAACAATACACATGCTTGGCAAGTCACTAACAGATAGCTGGTCATTTTTTAAGAACCATGCCATTGCTCTTTCATTTATTATTCTTCCTATTGTCGCACCTATTACTATTTGTAATGCTTTCTATCAGTATTTTTTTACCGGGGAAGAATTTATTTTTTCTGAACAATACATTCCCATGGCCATCGATTTTGTTGCCTACCCGGTTTATATGATTGCTGTTATTTTTTATATCTCATCAAGAATATCTGGCGACAAACATGGCACGGTGAGCCTATGGAAACTTGGCATTAAATACTGGCAGCCTTATATTATTCTATCCATTTTTGTCAGCYTATTGGTGCTCTGTGGTTTTGCTTTGTTAATTKTTCCTGGCATTATTTTGTTGGTTAGGTATGCATTTTCAGAATTTGAACTGCTACTTAATGATAAAAAACCTTTGACCGCCATGAAGAATAGTTGGGATGCAACAAAACAATATCAGTGGGTTATTTTTGGAGGCTATGCACTGATCACTCTCGCTTTATACACACCCTACTTTATGATCTCTTCGTTTGTTGAGGAATTTAGTATTTCTTATTGGGTTCTAACGACGGTATTCGATCTGATTATTTCTGTGTTCAGTGTTTTATATACAATATTTTCATTTCGTGTATATGAGTTTTCTAAAATAAATAACATTCCATAAATACACTAGTAAGTATGAGTATTAAAATAAAAAATGGAGCGGTGGAAAATAAATAATTCTATCGGTTTACCACCGCCCATTTTTAATTACTAACTACCTTACCTGGCAAACTTAAATCACCTGAAGCAACATCCATAACATTCACTACACAAAGTAGTGGTGCATGCACACTTTGGTTAACACGTAACCCTGCTGTAACRCCGTCAAAGGTTGTATTGTYCACTATTCCTATGTCATCGAACGGCACACGCACTTCTACCATTTCAGYAWTCAGCGTGGGATTCCAACCCGGGCTATCCAATAAAATGGGCAAACYTGGCCAGGTTTTTGGCAACCTTGGCTTGGTACCTTCGGGTATATCTACAACACCTAAAGCGCCTTTTCCGCATTGCTCGTTGGGTGCTAATACAACCCAATGGCTATGCCAAACATTGCCATCATTCCCTGTATTACCATCACCGTTTTCATCAAAGAGCGGTGTATCATCAAAATCAGGATGAGAGGTTACGGCTAACGCCAGAATTCCAGCTTTGCTCTCAAACCCCACCTCATAACTATCAATGGAGGTGGGCCATACATAGGAAAACACGTCACTCCCAGCTAACTGCCCTGTCGGCGTTGGTTTGGTTTCTCCTGCACGCCCTGAAACAGCCATATGAAAGATTGCGACGTTGCCCTTTGTCGTTATTTTTGTGTGAATAATGTCAAAGGGAGCCAAKACAGTTTTATTTTTTGGTGTTTGAATCCCCCCTGAATGATGTTCATGAGCATAAGCCGGAAGTATTAACCCAAGAGCTACAAGAAATGTGATGATTGATTTTTTTAACATTATCCACCTCCTTTTACGTCTTCAAKAGATGCACCAAAATTGATATGAAARATGTTTCCCTCTAKYTGAAGAGCTGGAACAGATTTCACCCCCGCTTGCTCTGCTTCACTAATTCTGGTTTTGTCTTCCCCCAGGTGTACGACTTCTAAATCAAAGCGATTTGTRTCCAGGGCATCCAGTATTCCTTGTTCAGCGCTGATGCATATAGGGCATCCTGCATGGTAAAAAATGGCTTTTTTCATAGTAAGTTCCTCTTAGCTAGACTATTTGGTATCGACTCGATACTTTAAAAACTTTAGCTACAACTATACTGATTGTCAATATAGTTTTTAGTCGATACTATATACGCATGAAATCAAACGATATTTATAATCATGTCGAACGACTTAGTGAGCTTCTACGAGTAGATTCGCGACAGGCTGGTGCGGCATACGGCTTACAACCCATACAGCTCGAAGTACTGCATTATTTGTCTATCTGCAACCGTTACTCAGATACCCCGAAGGCAGTGACAGAGTATTTAGGACAAACCAAGGGAACAGTTTCTCAAACATTGATGCTGCTTGAGGGCAAAGGGCTGCTCTCTAAAATAACAGATGAATATGATAAGCGGGTTTCTCACTTAAAAATTTCACCCAAAGGAGCGTCGCTACTGCAAAAAACAATACCGTCCCCCATATTTATTAAAGCATGCGAGATATTACCTGATAATAAACAGACTGAAATCGTTGCTGCTCTTAAAACATTACTGCTCACGTTGTTGCAAGCAAACAGTATGAAAACTTTTGACATGTGCCATACCTGTCGCTACAACATTAAAACAGAAGAAGGTGGTTATTTTTGTGATCTTGTTAAGCAGCCTCTCGCTGACAACGAAATCGAGCTTATATGCAGGGAACACGAATTTAAGAATACGGGAAGTTAGAACCRTAGTATTACAARAAGTGATGATCAAAAAAGAAAAGGGCCACCTAGAKARGYGGCCCTTTTTATTTAATACCAGAGTATTAAAACCCTGTAACTACATRTTAASTTTCACGAGGAACATGTACTGTCAGTGGCCTGCCATCCTGTGTTGCCCAGGCAAAGCCTACYCCATCTAGCTTCAACATTTTATCCAAWGGTAAATAGTTATAGTGCAAATCGGTGCGCTGCTTTATCACCCACTCACCTAACTCTAGYTCATCTTCGGTAATGTAGTCGTTAGGTACCATGCAATCGCTATTCTCTGCTTTGTACTCTTCAAGGGCAGAAAATGCTCTTTTCCAATCATATTCACGCAGATCCCAAACATAGTCCAATGTACACAGACGTTGATACTTCTCTCTTGGGTAATTACCTTCGGTCAGTCGCTGCGCTCTTGCCCAGTCACCCAGYTCGTAGTGATCACCTTCGGTCATATARTTTTCGGGCACTAAACTTGTACCGTGTTTTGCTTTATAGGCTTGCAGTGCAGCAAATCCTTTTTCCCAAAGTGGCTCATGCGGATCCCACACAAACTCCAGGGCGTCGAGGCGCTTAATCTGTTCTTCGGTCAAATTGTCCTCTGCCAAATCACGACGTAGCTTAAGCAGCCAAAACCCCAACGTAAAACCATTTTCGGTCATATAAAACTGAGAAACCAGGCAATTGCCTTTCTCTGCATGATAAGCTGACAGGTGCCCATACGCGACATCCCATGGTGTCTCGGCGGTCTCATTTAGTTTTGTCTCTAGATCTTTATACATAATTAAGTTTCTTTGTAGTTATTTCCCAGTATTCATGTATAGAATCAATAAAATTCTAGGGCTGCGAATTCAACGGGCGGTTAATAGCAAGAGCCACGAACCCTGTACTTTAACAGATAACATAAGCCCTATCGACGATTTATTAAACAGGAYCTATGCATGACCAATAATGATATCTTACGCCGTATCCGCTATACCTTCGATTTTAGTGATTCTAAAATGATCTCTATGTTCAGTTTAGCTGATTATCAGGCATCGCGAGAACAAATTAGCAATTGGTTAAAAAAAGAAGATGACGCTGCATATCAGAACTGCAGTGACACACTCTTAGCGACGTTTTTAAATGGTCTGATCAACGATAAACGTGGCAAAAAAGATGGYRCGCAGCCCATACCCGAGAAGCGATTAACCAATAATATGATCTTTATGAAGTTAAAAATTGCGCTCAACCTAAAATCTGAAGATATACTAGATATCATGGACTTAGCCAGCTTTAACCTAAGTAAACACGAACTAAGTGCTTTTTTCCGCAAGCCGGGACATAAACACTTCCGCGAGTGCAAAGATCAGGTTTTACGCAATTTCCTACAAGGCTTACAACTCAAGTATCGTAACGATACAGTACCTGATACGACAGAATCAAAAACAGAATTTAAATGGAATCCTCTTCCCCGCCACAATACAGACACTGATGAAAAGGGATAATAGTAAAACGGTAGAACCACAAAGAATATCTACTGAGTCATGAGATAAATGACCAACAACACCGCTGTTACTGGTCATTTTCACCCTGAGTTAACATTGCTACCGCTCTTTTCCAGCCGCCATATAACATGTCACGCTGCTGTGCCGTCATTTGTGGCTTATAGCACTTATCGACGGCCCAACTCGCTGCTATCRCCTCTACACCACTAAACAGCCCAACCTGAACACCTGCCAATGCGGCAACACCCCATGCCGTTGTCTCTGGCACTYTGGGTATTTCAATTGAAGTRCCCAGCATATTAGCCARAAACTGACACATAAAAGMATTGGCTACCAACCCMCCATCAGCTCGGATAAYATCGGGGCTGTATTCCGTATCAGCTTCCATTGCCGTCATAAGATCGAGGGTTTGGTAGGCYTGGGCTTCTAATGCAGCACGCACAATATGTGCCTGAGTTGTTTCACGAGACAGGCCCATAATTAATGCCTTTGCCTCAGGGCACCAATAAGGTGCACCCAAACCTGTAAATGCAGGAACAAAATATACTTCATTRCTATCAGCCACAGAGGTGGCGAGCGCCTCACTTTCACTGGCATCAGCAAACAAACCCAAGCCATCGCGCAACCACTGAATGGCAGCTCCCGCTACAAATATTGAACCTTCGATGGCATAGGTCACTTTCCCGTTCACACGATAAGCTACCGTGGTAAGCAGTCGATTGTGAGACTGCTTGAACTCTGACCCAATATTCATCAAGACAAAACAGCCTGTGCCATAGGTGGATTTAACCATTCCAGGCTTGAAACAACTCTGACCAATCAATGCGGCCTGCTGGTCCCCCGCCATACTACCTATGGGGATTTCGACACCCAATACACTTACGTCTGTTGTTCCAAATGCAGCTATATTGTCTTTCACTTCGGGGAGAAGGCTGGCAGGTATATTGAACAATGTCAGTAATTCGTCATCCCATTGCTGMTCCACAATGTTGTAAAGCATAGTACGCGAAGCATTGGTGGCATCCGTGGCATGCACTGCCCCATTGGTCAGTTTCCAGAGTAAATAGCTATCCACGGTACCAAAGGCCAACTCACCCGCTTCAGCTCGAACCCGAGCACCAGAGACATTATCCAGAATCCATGCAATTTTGGTGGCAGAAAAATAAGGGTCTAACAACAACCCCGTTTTGCTATTAATAGTGGCCTCGTGCCCTTGTTTTTTCAGGTTTTTACAAAGCTCTGCGGTACGGCGATCTTGCCAGACAATGGCGTTATAAATTGGCTCACCGGTTTTTCGATCCCAAAGGATGGTGGTTTCACGCTGGTTAGCTATACCGATAGATACGGGGGGCAACTCAGCGTCATTTAAAATTTTYATGCAACAATCGAGGGTGTCATTCCATATATCTTCAGGTCGTTGCTCCACCCAACCCTTGTGGGGGTAATACAGCTGCAATTCTTTTTGCTGCACATTGAGCACGTCACCCTTTTGTGTAAATAAAATAGCACGGGAGCTTGTRGTGCCCTGATCAATCGCCAAAAGTGTTGGCTTGCTCATATCTACATGACTCACAGTCAATCGACCTTATCTTTTAGTATTCGGGTTTTCATAACCCAAAGTATAACCAAATGCCGCATTGAAACCTTTTACCTGAACACAATYATGTCAACGGCTATGAATAACAACACAATGGCCACCATAGAAATCACCAGCATAGTAGCTATGCCCCAACTTATAGTGATGCCGACAACCRCTATTGCCCATCACCAACAAAGCCCCTATTCTKCGGTCACAGGTTAAACAAGGATGGGGTTATGCAGATTTCAACATTTATTCTGATTGGCATATTGGTATTAGTCGGCGGCTACGGCGTTACGCTTTATAACAATCTTGTTGCACTAAAACATCGTGTAGCTCAAGCCTGGGCCAATATCGATGTATTACTGAAACAACGCCACGATGAACTACCCAAGCTGGTAGAAACCTGCAAGCAATACATGGAATACGAGCAGGAAACACTCGAAAATGTTATTGCCGCCCGCAGCCAGGTGTCCTCTGCTGCACAATCTCAGGATATTGCCGCACTCGGTCTTGCCGAAACGAGTTTGCGTAGCGGTCTTGGCCGTTTGTTTGCCTTGGCAGAAAATTACCCAGACTTGAAAGCCAACGAYTCCTTTCAACACTTACAAGCTCGCATTTCAGACTTGGAAAATGGTATTGCTGATCGGCGTGAGTTATATAACGATGCCGTCAATCAAAATAATATCCGCATTGAGCAATTTCCTGATGTTCTTATCGCTAACTTCTTTAAGTTTGTTGCTCATGAATTACTTGAGTTCTCTGAAGAAGAAACAGCTGACGTAGATATAAAAGGGTTGTTTAGCTCCTAAACAGGATTAATGCCTCAGATTATCATTCCAAAAAAGAAGCCAGCTGATGCTCTCTACTGATATCGCAGCTTTATTTTGTAGCGACTGTATTCATAGCATGTCGGGGTGGGACTATGCTATCTGGCTTGGCCTGGCTCTATTGGCTACGTTATTTAGCCTAAAACGCTGCCACCGACAATTTAAACGTGCGCGACTCATTGAGGATATGCCYACATCCMGAATACGCTCTGCCAGCCAAGGTTATACCGAACTGGTTGGTGTTGCAGAACTTCAAGGTGCCCCTCAATTAGCGCCGCTCAGCAGCACCCTATGCTTATGGTGGCGATATACCATAGAGAGGTATCAAAGCTCTGGAAAATCCAGCCATTGGGTAACCGTCGAAAAACGCGCCTGTAGCCAATTTTTTCACTTAAAAGATACCACGGGCATTTGCCAGGTTGACCCGAAAGGAGCAGAAATTACCTGCCACCACCGTCGTACATGGCATGGTAATACCCGCCGCCCCATCGGCACACTTAAAACAACAAAACCGGTTCGCAATGCTGGTTTCCTATCATTTATAACCACACCTATTKCTATTGGCGGTATGACTTTTGGTAGGCGTTACCGCTATACCGAGCACCTAATTATGGAGRGCGACCCTCTGTATGCCCTTGGTCATTTTGAAAGTGATGCTACCGGCAAACGAACGCTCTCGCCCAAAAAACTTACAAGCGACATTCTTTCAGAGTGGAAACAGAACTTCTCTCATTTACTTGAACAATTTGACCAGAATAAYAACGGRGAATTGGATTTAGAAGAATGGAAAATGGTTCGAAAAGCTGCTCTTGTGGAAGCAAAAAAACGACAAACMAAACAACTACATGAACCGATAGAACACCTGCTCAGCAAGCCTTTACACAAYGGCCTGCCATTTATTATTGGCAGTACMGAGCAAGAACAACTTAGCAAGCGCTTTCGCCGCCAGTCTATTTACTATGCCATTGGTTTTTTACTCGCAGGCCCCATAAGCTGCTGGCTTATTAATAGCCGATTTTTTTAAACTCCTAAGGGAAAGAAACACTAAATTACGTATAAAAAATTGCCAACCAAACTGTTTCTTCTTCGGGATCAGTCCAATTCACACGATGTTTTTTATGGGCAGGGATGTTTACATAATCTCCAACGCCAAGCCGAATTATTTCGCCATCTTCAAATTCTAATTCACCCGCACCTTTGACCAACAACACCCACTCACTCTCTTGCTGGTCATACCAAAAACCTTCGGGAGAACAGTGACCTTTTGAAACAATTTGCTCAATACGAAAAGTATTTGTACTAAAAACTTCCTTAATAAATTCCTCAGGAAGCTCTTGTGAAAGACCGGCTAATAAACTCTCTTTTCCCATACTAAATTAATGTCTATCTGTCGCACATATAAAATACTAACTAGATACCCATCTTTCCCAGAGCATCTAATACTTGCCGAATCACTCCAGCCAAACCCGGGTGACTCGAATCAAAATCACTGGCTTTATGTTCCAGCTTTTCTCTAAGCGTTTCTCTACCAGCATCAGTCTTATTTTGGCCCTGGGCAATTAAAACCATATCTGACATTAAATGTCCGAACAGATCTCGCTCTTCTGGGGCAAGAGTCTGTGCCTTTTCGAGTTCTTTATGCAGTTCATCAATCTGTTTCTTCAGCTCTTCATTGTTCATGGGAACACCTCATAAAATCTTTGTATTAGCTTAATAATTGATTAATTGCCGACATTAAAAATATACCCTTTCACCCTACGTGCAGGACACTGCAACTAATATCTCTGAGTATATGCTATCTGCCACCCGCCACAATACATCCGGCACCAAATACAACCCGTTATAAATGCGCGCATCAAGCACAGCTTATGGAGAAACAACTTAGCCGCACCAATATCAATCAATTTTGGCGCAATATTTGCAAACAAGTCATTAAATGGCTTTAAAAAGCCCAAAAACACCAAGAAACCAACCGATATCGCTCTATATTGGTGCAATTTATGCTTTGGACAAGCTTGAATAGCACCAATATTGATCATAAAAAGGTGCGTACCCATGCTTAAACGCTTTAATCCATTTTTTACTTTCCATACCTTTCTGCTGGTATTGATACTTCCAACAGCAGGGCATGCAGACAGCTTGAACGGAGCCAATACAGCCTGGATTCTTACTGCAACAGCATTGGTGCTGTTTATGACAATTCCCGGCTTATCACTTTTTTATGGTGGACTGGTACGAGTTAAAAATGTCCTGTCGATACTTATGCAATGTTTTGCCATCACCTGCATTGCATCACTTATCTGGTTAATCTGTGGTTATAGTCTGGCGTTCACTGATGGCGGTGCGATGAATAGCTGGATTGGAGGTCTGGATAACGTCATGCTAGGCAATGTCATGAAAGATACGCTCTCTGGCGACATTCCTGAATCTGTCTTTGCCATGTTCCAAATGACCTTCGCCATCATTACCCCTGTACTTATTATCGGTGCCTTTGCTGAACGCATTAAATTCTCAGCTGTCCTGATTTTTACTAGTGTCTGGTTACTCGCCGTTTACATACCCGTCACCCACTGGGTTTGGGGCGGGGGTTGGCTGCAAGAGATGCAAGTTCTCGATTTTGCCGGAGGTATCGTAGTGCATATCACCGCAGGTACTGCTGCACTGGTAGCAGCGCTCGTCATAGGAAATCGCAAAGGGTTCCAACAGCATGCGATGACACCTCACAATATGACCATGACGGTCACAGGTGCAGGCATGCTTTGGGTAGGYTGGTTCGGYTTTAATGCTGGCTCTGCATTAGCAGCAAATGGCGATGCTGGTATGGCAATGCTGGTTACTCATATTTCTGCCGCTACAGGCTCACTAGCCTGGATGATGATGGAATGGATCAAATACGGAAAACCTTCCGTTTTAGGTATTGTTACCGGTATGGTTGCAGGTCTTGGCACTATCACACCAGCATCAGGCTTTGTAGGCCCCGGCGGCGCACTAATCATCGGTTTTACTGCCGGGATTGTCTGTTACTACGCCACCCAAATAATCAAACAAAAGTTCAAAATTGATGACTCTCTAGACGTTTTYCCAGTRCATGGCATAGGTGGAATCCTGGGCACTATATTGGCAGGTATTTTTGCCTCTTCAGAACTTGGYGTCTTTAGCGGACAAGGTTATGCCGAGGGCATGGCGATGRYCTCTCAACTAAARGTACAAATAATYGGAGTGGTTAGCGTACTTGTCTATACCGCTGTGCTCACCTACGTCATATTGAAAYTGGTAGATCTGTTGGTTGGCCTAAGAGTCGATGCTGAACAAGAAACCTATGGGCTAGACTTATCTCAACATGATGAGCGTGGGTACGATATCTAAATAACTATTGATACCCGCACTCATACAGCCTATCGAGCTTTATCAATTGCCTCACATAGTTGCTGGGCACCTTGAACAATTCGTGGGGTGTGACGATGAAGTAAATAGGGGTTAACGCTGTACAAGTGGTCCTGCTCCACAGCTCGAAGCTGGGGCCACTGTCGCCAACCCTCAAAAGCGGCTTCAAYATTCATGTATTGACCAACAATAATAACCTCTGGATYAACGGCTAATACTGACTCCACCCCCACCCGCGGCACCAATGGCACTGCATTTGAAAAAACGTTGTTCGCCCCACAAAGCTCGAGCACATCGGACACTAAATGGCCACCACCAAATGTAATCAGGGGTGACTGCCAAATTTGGTAATAGACATCAACCCTACGAGCCTGATGATATCGTTGTCGAATAAGTTCTATAGAGRTCTGAAACTCCTCTATAACTACTTCAGCCCCCTGTTCTCGACCGATCAGGCGTCCAATCTTATCCAGAGTTATCGGAATATTCTCCAARGMTCGAGGTTCGTTGACGTAGACATTCAACCCCAATGACACCAACCTGCGAACAATTCCATCACCATTACCACTATGCCARACCAAAACCAAATCAGGATCATAGGACAAYAGGGCCTCATAATTAATTTTGTTATTGCTACCAATCACGGGYAGTGCCTTGGCTTCTTCAGGAAAGTCACTCCAGGCTACCGTTGCCACCATTTGAGCTCCACCACCCACGGCATAAACCACCTCTGTAAGGTGAGGAGCCAAACTAATGATTCGCTGAGCCGGTTTAGACAATACAAGCTGTCGATCCAAGTCATCTTTGACAATTATTTCTGCCMRCGTACTGACTGAAACCAGYAGCAACCAGATAAACAAACAACCTCGACGCTTCATGCTAAACAATCACCAGCGGGGCGCCCGTCTTGGGATGAACGCCGATGGTAGCATCCACATGGAAAACAGCTTTAATCATAGCCGCTGTCAGTACAGACTCCGGCGAGCCCCTCGCAGCAATCTTYCCGCCATCAAGTATAACCAACTGATCGGCACAGCCAGCYGCCAAATTAAGATCATGAATAACCAACAGGACGCCAACCCCCTGGAACGCAAACTGCTTCACAATTTCAAGTGTGAGCTGCTGATGAGCTAGGTCAAACGCAGAGGTGGGTTCATCCAGYACCAAAAAACGATCRCCCTCTACACTTGGCTCCCAAATTTGAGCCAGCACCCGAGCGAGTTGTACCCGCTGCTTTTCACCCCCAGACATTTGAGTATAAAAGCGTTTATCTAAATAACTGCCACCTACGGCACTCAGCGCAGCGTCAACAATTTCGGTATCTTTCACCAATCCTGTGGCATGAGGAATACGGCCCATCATAACGACTTCCCTTGCAGTAAACGGGAAGTTCAATGGCGATCCTTGAGGCAACACCGACAACATTTTAGCCCGCTGCTGTGGTCGCCACTGATTCAGCGGTGMCCCATTGAATGTTACTTCACCACTGGTAGGGAGTAATTCACCCGTCAGCAATCGCAATAAGCTCGTTTTCCCGGCACCATTGGGACCAAGAACAGCAGTCACTTTACCGGGTTCAATATGTAAATCGACATCCTTCAATAGAGTRAAGTTGGAAATAACGAGTGATAATTKACTGGCYTTGAGCATCTATCAACCCACCAATTTTTGACGCTGTTGAAGCAGTAATCCTACAAAGAAAGGGACACCTAACAAAGCCGTRAGAACACCCGTTGGCAGCTCCGCTGGAGACATCAACGTTCGAGCTGCCGTGTCTGCAAACAACAATAGAGCCGCCCCAATAATAGCCGACCCAGGAATCAAATAACGATGATCGGGGCCTATTAGCATTCGAACCAAGTGAGGAACAATCAAGCCCACAAAAGCCACAATACCAGAGACTGAAACGGCAACGCCCACCCCCAAAGCAGTAAGTAATATAAGCCGTCTCTTGAGACTTTCGACAGCAACRCCCAAATGGCGGGCCTCTGATTCACCCAACAGCATTGCATTAAGYGCTTGTCCATCCCGAGGTAATGCCAACATCAATGGAACAACAACCAACGAGAGAATWGTTACTCGTGACCAGTCTGCACCATCCAAATTACCCATTTGCCAAAGGCTAATCCGGCGCAACATTTCATTATCCGCAAAGAARCTGAATAAACTAGTTATGGCACCTGCCAAGGCAGTAATTGCAATCCCAGCCAACAGCATGGTTGAAACTGATGTCCCCGTTATGGACGTTGCCAACCGATATACGATACTGGTGGCCACTAGCCCGCCAGCAAAAGCCCCAATGGCAATAGCCGGCAAACCTATAGCGCCCCCCATCAGGCTAGTACCACCAAAAAAAATGACGCAGCTGGCACCAACTGATGCACCACTRGAAACACCAATCAAGGAGGGGTCGGCCAATGGGTTGCGAAACAACCCCTGCATCACMGCCCCACAACTGGCTAAGCAGGCTCCTGCCATCATCGCCAACAATACACGGGGCAAACGAATCGCATGAAGAATACGGTGGTCCATATCCATATTGCTCAGGTTAAACATCCCCAACAATGCTGACGGAGGGATATCCCTTGCGCCACTCAACAGCCCCAACAATAGAGCTATGACCAGTACTAGGCTGGCAGTRAAAAAAAACATYATGGGGGRCAGACGTCGCAAAATACTCGCTCTTTTACATTACTTATTCATTAAAAATCCACACCCCTACGAGCCTTAACTCCAGCTTTATAAGCATGCTTGATATCTTTAATTTCAGACACTGTATCAGCCAGCTCCTGCAAACTGGAACCACCACCTCGGCCGGTCACCACCACACTTTGGTTTACAGGGCGATTGCGAAGGGCTGCAAGCACACTACGCTCATCCAGGTATTTGAAACTGAACATATAGGTTAGYTCATCCAGTATAACCAAGTGAAAGCTGTCGTCTTTTAACATCCGCTCAGCAACTGCCCAAGTTCTTTCAGCAGCCTCGATATCGGCATCTCGATCCTGAGTCTCCCAAGTGAAGCCTGTGCCCATCTGATAGAAATCCACTTGAGGACAYTTATCGCGGACATACAGTTCTTCACCAGAAAGCTGCTCCCCCTTGATAAATTGAACAACACCCACYTTGTAGCCATAACCCAATGCGCGCATCACCATACCAAAAGCGGAGCTGGTCTTTCCCTTACCATYSCCWGTGAGCAAAATCATTACACCGRYYTCAGMRTCAGCCGCMGCAATACCCGCGTCAACCTTGTCCTTGAGCTTCTGCATTTTTTTTTGGTGTTTATCTGTCATGTATTGACCTCACYTTATTTCTCAAATATTTYCTGTCAACCTTGTAGCTGATGGTAAGTCTTTTGACAAGATGCACACATCAGGATGCAGCAAGTTAGCAAGGATTTCCAAACTATCCACTAACCGCGGCCCAGGACGACTAAAATAACTATTACCATCAACCATATAGACTTCACCACTTTGGGCAGCAGGCAGCTCAGAAAAACTGGGGTGGTTAACCAATAAAGGCATATCCTGAATCGTTCGCTCCAAATCAAAGCCACACAGAGAAACYARAATGAYATCWGGYTGCGCGYGCACCAAATCATGCCATGGTCGGCTGCATGACGGTTTATTTTGACTACCAAAACAAGGAATACCACCAGCCATTTCAATTAACTCCGGRTACCAGTGACCGCCATCAAATAGAGGGTCGAGCCATTCCAGAATAGCTACTTTTGGACGTAAATTATCGTCAATATTTTTTGTGGATTGAACAACACATTCAACTCGCTGATTTAAATGATCAAAGTATGCCCGYGCTTCAACCGTTCGTTTTGCCGCCTTGCCCACAAYCAAAATTGTGTCGAGCACATCGCTCAARCAGACAGGTTCCARGTTAATAACATGGGTATTTCCTGGCAACTGGCAAGCAACAGAATTCACCTCATCTGCCGAAACGGCACAMACATCACAAATAGATTGGGTCACCATTAAATCGGGAGMMAGTGATGCCARYACCTCTTGMTCCAAACTATAAAGTGCATTGTCTGTTTCTAGCTGGCTTCGAACAATYGTATCRATTTYATGGCTAGGTARACCTTTGGGAATTCTAGAACGAGTAACAATGGGYAAATTAACCACATCTTTTGGATAATCGCATTCATGGGTKATACCCACCAACTGATCACGCAGTCCAATGCCACAAATAATTTCTGTAGCACTGGGYAAYAAAGAAACAATTTTCACTRCAAYTCACCCAACAAAGACTTGCCTATCAGGTCAGTATAAACAAACCCCTCACGAGTAACTGTTTCACCTTGYTCKATAGCAATTGATTTTTGGAACATCGGCCCATCCCAGGCAAAGGTATGGAACTCACCATTTTCGCCGCAGGGGTCAACCGTATCAGGTAATTGTTTAAGAAAATTTTTGTCGAATGCTGAGCCCGCTAATGTTTCTGGCATTTTGCCCGGGTCAAGACAAGTGACGTATGCCTGYAAACCCGCCKCTATCATTTGTCCAGCCAACTTCTTRGTGGRAATTCCCCAGAGGGGGAACAATAATGTCAGCCYAGTACCCGCCATACGTTCTTCGCGATATGCTCGAATATCCTCAAGATACAAATCACCAAATGCTATGGCATCCGGTGATAGCTCTCGTTTAGCACGATCCAAAGCTTCCATCATTGCCTGTTCATATTTTTCATTACTGCAAGGCCAAGGCAGTGGAATTTCCAATAATGGTAACCCTGCTGCCTGCGCCTGAGCACGAACAAGCTCAAGGCGCACACCATGAATAGCGGAACGATTAAATGCTTGATTGAACGTGGTCAGTAAACCAACCACTTCTATCTCAGGRTTTTGTTGTAACTGGTAAAGCGCCCAAGCGGAATCCTTTCCGCTACTCCAGGAGAGCAGTACTCGAGTTTGAGTTGMTTTACCCAAGCTCATCTTCCCAATAGCCACTCACCTATTATGTTATAGAGAAAAATTGTAACGAACACCCGCATAAATTCCGCGCTCTAGTGTTTGATAGCCAAGCACKTCCTCATAATCTTCGTCCAACAAATTTTCTATTCGAGAATAAAATGATAATTGTTTGTTTACCTGGTAGTTAACCGCTAAATTCACCAATGTAAAATCGTCTAAAGTCTCTACCGTCGCTGGAAATGAATTAAAATCCTGGTCCTTTTGTTCGCCATTGTATTGAGCATTCAATGACACATTTAGATTATCCAAAACCAACCAGTTAATGCTGGCACTCGCCAAATGYCGAGGACGACGTGTTTCATCTACTTCTCGCCTARCMGCATYTCGYWCCGTAGCATCNNTGTATNNGTATAACTAGCTTTAGCCGTCAACGTATCTGATAGAACAGCATCCAATGTGACCTCTACACCCTCTCTATTGCTAGTGCCATCAACATTCTCGGCGGTAAATGCAAATGTCATTGGGTCAAAAACAAAACCATTAATTTCATTCTTTAACTTTGCCTTAAAATACGTCAGTCCAAACAACAAATTCCCATCAAACAAGGTTTGATCAATACCCACCTCCCAGCTTTTAGACTCCTCTGGCTGTAAATCTGGATTACCTTGAAAGTTAGTAAAAAAACCAAAACGCTCAGAAAATGTGGGGTTCTTAACAGCCGTACCAAAGGCCSCRCGTAAGCGYGTACTACTRTTRGGCAGMGTATAGCTAGCCTCAAAACGCCGAGTGTTTGCATTATCAAATTCTGTATTATCGTCATGTCGAACACTGGCGGCTAAAGTAAGATCTTCCCACAATGTAATGCGATATTCCAAAGCGAGACTGTCTGTTTTTCGGCTTCGATTTTGATTGGGATCTCCAAAAATAGATGCCGTCCCACGCTGACTAAAATCTTCTTCTTCTCGCTCTGCCAAAAATGAAAAACTCTGCGTGTCTTCCGCCCAATTAAAGCTACTCAGATATGAATATTGTTTTTTTCGTGAAGATGAAGAACTCATCAAAACATCACTGGAAAAGTTTTCATTGCTATGCCGACTTACGGACATTGCTACACGCTGCTTCCAATGGTCTTCTAGCAAAGACAAATCTGCCTGTGCTCTAAAAAACCGTTGCCGAAACTCAGACTCCTCATCGCCATCCACGGGAAATGCTATTGGAGTGGGGTCAAATTCATTTTCACCTTCAACCTGACGACCTGTTAATGTCAACGACAGGTTTTCTAACAACTGCAAACCCGCTTTTAAATTAAGCGTAGAATTTCGATAACCATCTTCTTCACTACCTTCTCGTGAAATATTCTCTCCATCTGTAGAAATATGTGCGCCAGTCAAATTGATATGATATTTTTCTCCACTGCCACCCACATGGAAACCTGTGTGATTTGTACCATTACTACCTGCTTCGGAATAAGCTCCACCCTGAAATGGTTCATCTGCTTGCTTGGTAATAATATTAATAACACCAGCCATAGCATCACTACCCCACAAAGAACTTTGTGGGCCACGAACAATTTCTATCCTTTCAATTCCTGCCGCAGGTAAATGCGCCCAGTTGAATTCAYYWSMTTGWGAAGSGTCRTTTACCTCYACMCCATCGATCATGACCAACACATGATTCCCTTCTGACCCACGTATTCTCAATTGAGTAGAGGAACCCATTACACCACTACGGCTAACGGCCAACCCAGGTACATCACGGAGCAAGTCACTCACAATGGTAACGTTAGAATTTTCTATATCTTTGGCTGAAATAACCGTAATGGCATTCCCAGATTGTTGAAGGCGGATAGGTTGAAGCGATGCTGTAACAACTATTTCTTGTAAATTAGAATATTCATTTTCAACCTGTTGACCATACGCGCAAGTATTATAAAAGGCAGCAGTAATAACCAGAAGACTGGTAATAGCAGAGTRTTTCATTCATGTTCTCCGGCGTTCAGCCCCGAACGCATTTTGAGTAAAGTATAAAAATCCACGGAGAAACATTTGCGAAGWGGTGACTARAAGAGTCMARACAACATGAGYATCAAAANTCATGAGAGTCACTACCAACGCGACCGCACCCCGCGGTTCGTCTGCATAGCGACAGGCCGGTCTCCGGACTTATGAGCGGTTTCCCTGCTAAATCGCCTTCCCATGCCTAACACCTTTGTCGTAACGTAGGTGTAATAACACAGTGGCTGTGTGATCTAGCGTTTGAGTCTACTGGTTGCCTATTGGCAGGCAGACTCACTCAATTACCGTTGCGGGGGCAGTATCGGAATTGCTAACYCWTTTGRGTTTNAAAGCACACCGATTTCCCATTTCACTCAACTCGCAGACTGGCGAGCCAAGAACCTATTGCATAAGCAAGGCTGGGGAAGTTACGCCCAGAATATAGAAATGTCAATGAGGAAGGAGAGACCGATCGAGAATAACAAGCATCAATCGAGAGCCTGAAGCACCTCTGTAATTTTACGAACAGAGGTAATTTCCATACCCTTTATGGGCTGACGAGGTACGTTTCCTGCAGGGACAATAGCACGCTTAAACCCATGTTTGGCGGCCTCCCTTAGTCGCTCCTGACCGTTGGGAACAGGGCGAATTTCACCTGATAGGCCTACCTCACCGAACACAACTAAATCTCTGGGCAACGGATGATTGCGAAAACTGGAAATAACAGAAAGAATTAGTGCCAGGTCAGCACTGGTCTCCAACACTTTGACGCCTCCAACCACATTTACAAAGACATCCTGATCTCCCACCATAATCCCRCCATGGCGATGAAGAACAGCCAAAAGCATAGCCAAACGATTGTGCTCTAACCCCACGGTTACTCGACGAGGATTACCCAAATGGCTATCGTCCACCAGAGCTTGAAGCTCAACCAATAATGGCCTTGTACCTTCCCAAAYTACCATCACCACACTGCCAGAAGCGACTTCATCRCCACGCTGAAGAAAGATAGCAGAGGGGTTGGCCACTTCACGCAACCCCTTGTCCGTCATGGCAAACACGCCCAACTCATTAACYGCACCAAAKCGATTTTTATTACTACGCAGTGTACGGAAATGACTGTCACTTGAACCTTCCAGCATCAGCGAGCAGTCRATCATATGCTCCAACACTTTAGGGCCGGCAAGGCTCCCATCCTTTGTTACATGGCCAACCAAGAGCAGTATCGTGTTGGTCTGCTTGGCATAACGAATCAACATGGCCGCACTTTCACGTACCTGGGATACGCTACCGGGCGCTGATGAAACATCATCCAGATGCACAACCTGTATAGAATCCACCACCAAGATTTTYGGCTGTAACCGTTCGGCAATAGCGCAAATRGCCTCAACGGAAGTCTCCGCCATAATCTGTAATTTATCTGTGGGCAATTCCAAGCGACGGGCTCTCATCGCAACTTGTTGCGGTGACTCTTCGCCGGTGACATACAATGCTTTTTGAGTTTCAGCTAACCGACACAATGTCTGTAACAACAGGGTGCTCTTTCCTGCACCAGGCTCACCGCCTACCAAGATACAAGAACCAGGAACTAATCCACCACCCAACACCAGATCAAATTCATTGGTTCCGGTTCTTATCCGGGGRATTTCGTCCAGAGCAATTTCAGCAAGTGTGTTTACAACGCCATCAAYAGCTCCAGCAAACCCGATTTGGCGRCGCCCTGCGGAAGTGCTGGCAGAAGAACCTAAACGTAATTCAGTCAGCGTATTCCAGGCRCGGCATTCACCACATTGTCCCTGCCACTTGGTGTAGTCAGCRCCACAGTCATTGCAGACATAGGCAGTTGTTTTCTTCTTGGCCACTCAACGCTCCCTCACRATAGAYTGAAGTCTAACATGGGGCTCTTCATCCAAGAGGCAAAAGTAGRGGRATGGAGGTTTATYTGAACACCGGARATACTAGTGGAACTGAATTGTAGCCCGGACAAAGGTTYTCGTCTCAAACAGATTGTTCTGGCTGAACTCATGATAATCGCCACCAAGGTTCTGACCAATTAATTCTAACTTGAGACTAGACCGACCAATGTTGAATGTTCGCGCAACTCGCATATCCACTCGGTCGTAGGATTCAACATCTCCACCCCAAACAATCCAGGCCGTATCATCAAGATAATAATAGCCAAGACTCGCCTCCCAGCCRYGGCCAAAGTCATGGGACATTAACAAGCTTGCGGTATGGCGAGGAGTGGCATCATTTTTATGGGCACAACGGAAATCTAGCGCTTGGCAGTGTTGATCAACTTCGGAAARGGCATAAGACAACCATAAGTGGGTTTGACGGTTTAACTGCCATTTAATACCGGTTTCAATACCCACAATCTCAGTAGCACCGCCATTAACATACCCAATGCTACCCACATTAACAACAGAGACTAGCTCAGGAAAATCAGGGTCTGATACATACCCAGCCTCATTCTCAAACTCTTCCCTGAAAAGCTTGGCATCTACAGTAAATGCCCCATCTATCCAACTACCAACATACCCCAGTTCATAGCTACGCAGTTTCTCTGAATCAAGCTCCTGTGGAATCTGCTGAATCTGCTCAAGAACAGTCCCGTCATTAAAGCGGACTGCAAGRTCAAGCATATGCTCGCCCAAAAAAGGGTGWCGCTTACTTTCAGCTATAGAAAACCGCACGACATGGCCTTTAAWTAGCGTCATGTTRAGACCTAAMCGATATGATAGRTCYCCCTTATGATGATTATTGTCTTCATAAGTAGCGCCAAGGTTAACCAAAAATCGGGGCGACAACCGGTACTCAGYGCTACCAGAAATACGGTAAGTTTCCATTGTTTTTCGACCAGTTTTCCCCATAGCTGAAATACCATCAACAGTATCTTTACCATAACTCACACCCCAAACGGCACGATGACCATGGCCAAGTGTAAATAATTGCTGAAATTCAAGATCCAGGCGCTTGGTATCAAAATTGTAGAAGCTGCCCACAAGCTGCTGGTCCTGCTGCCCCGGAAAAACCAATGGAACCTGTGCGGGGGGTATACCCAACAAMTCTGAAAGCAACCCTATTTCAAATTTATCATCCTCTTCAACAGAGCTCATACCCACTTGCAAATACCACTCATTGCCCGGCGAGGCAGACTGCGTTAACCTAAAATTTCCGTACTTTTCAGAGGCATCTTTACTCCCGACCGGATCGACTGGCAGACTAGAACCACCGCGACCCCATGGACCCTCAGCATGACCAAGCTGAAAGTCCAATTCTATATCGGTAGCTAGATGATAATGCCCCTGGAATCGGCCAGAACGAACAATCAACTCATCATTTACCCCGCTAAAACCATCCGTATGAAAGTAGTTGACCGATGCTCGGTAATCGAACTTTTCTCCGACATGAGAATATTGTGCTGAAGTAATACCCGTATCCTGACTACCCGCCACCGCACTCATACGCAAACCGGGATTATCATAGGGGCTACGAGTAATAATATTAATGGCCCCGTTAAAAGCATTGGAGCCAAATGAAATACTTGCGGGCCCTCGAACCACTTCTATTCGATCAATATCATCAACAACTATGCCCAACCTATCCCAATCCACAACACCAAACAGCGATCCCACAGCCACTCGGCCATCAATCAACACCTGCATTCTTCGAGACAACCCATCCGACTGGCCATGGTAGGTAACAGCCGTATGATGGTCGCGCCAGCTTAGTCCTACCTGGAACCCTGGCACCAGCCGAAGTAAATCCGGTATTTCAATAAACCCTGAAGCATCAATCATTTTTCGATCAATCACTGTTATCGCCACCGGTGTATCCGTAACTGGCTGAGGCAACCGTGTTGCTGCCATTACCAGTGGGATATCACCCAAGATATCTTCCTCCCTAATACCATCAGATAAAGCAGATATTGAAAGCACAACTAACCAAACAAGCAGGAAAACCGACTTATACTTCGAAGGGGTAAATGGACTTACAATGAGAAACTTAAACTTTTGCACCACGGACTTTTTATTTTTATAGTTCTTTTAAGGGGCTCATTCTAACGGGCAAAACCTACAATGGAAAATAGGCATCACACCCACCATATCCAAATATCTCTAATATAATTTATATGTAAGTGGAAACATGGCTGTTTTGAATACATGCCAACTATTATCGGGTCAAAATTATTGCAAGTTTCCCKGCAAAGGAAAAAGCAATGATGAATCACMGAGGGTTAATGAAATTGTAAAGTAGCACGAACAAAGGTTCGCGTTTCAAACAAGTTATTCTGGCTGAACTCATGGTAATCGCCACCAAGATTCTGCCCTATTAATTCTAACTTGAGACTGGATCGACCAATATTGAATGTTCGTGCAACTCGCATATCCACACGATCATAGGATTCGACATCTCCGCCCCAAGCAATCCAGGCCATATCATCGAGGTAATAATAGCCAAGGCTTACTTCCCAGCCATGACCAAAATCATGAGACATTAACAAGCTTGCAGTATGGCGAGGAGTAGCATCATTTTTATGGGCACAACGAAGCCCCAGCGCCTGGCAGTGTTGATCAACTTCAGAAAAGGCATAAGAAAACCATAAATGGGTTTGATTGTTTAGCTGCCATTTAATACCCGTTTCAATACCCGTGATCTCCGTGGCACCGCCATTTATATCGAGAATGGCGCCAAGATTAAAAATAGAGACTACTTCTGGGAAAAAGGGGTCATAAACATACTCTATCTCGTTCTGGAACTCTTCCCTAAAAGCCTTAGTCTCTATAGAGAGCCTTTGTTTTGCCCAATAGCCTATATATCCAACTTCATACGTACGCAGCTTTTCATGCTCAAGAATAACCGGAGCCGTCTGAACCTTCTCTAGAATAGAACCATCATTCAATCGAATGGAAATGTCATGAAACTGTTCTGCCAAAAAAGGCTGCCGCCAGCTCTGCGCCACAGAAAATCTTAGTACATGACCATCCATCAGGGTTATGTTTATTCCTACCCGAGGAGAAAACCTCCCCCTCCCCATATCATTGTCTTCAAAAATAGAACCCACATTGAGTAATATTTTATCATTCAAGTGGTATTCCAAACTACCGTATACTCTATACGTTTCCATTGAGTTCCAACTTGTTTTGCCAACAGTTCCTATACCTTTCACCCTATCTTTTCGATAACCCCCACCCCACACAGCACGATGCGAAGCCCCCCACTGAAGCAACTGCTGAAACTCAACATCTAATTGATGCGATGTATAATCAAAAATACTTCCTATTATTGTCTGGTCCTGCTGCCCTGGTACGACTGTCGACACTTGCGCTGGTGTAACACCCAGCAAACCCGACAACAAACCAATTTCGTATTTATCATCTTCCTCTGCTTTTAGTATCCCAAACTGGACATACCATTCATTACCAGGAGAAATGGCAGTCGTCAGCCTAAAGTTACCATATTTCTCTGTCGCCTCTTTTGACCCTTTTGTATCCACAGGCAACCCGGACCCACCTCTTCCCCACGGGCCTTCAGAGTGACCAAACTGGAAATCCAGATTTATATTGGGCGCCAATTGATAGCGCCCCTGAAAACGCCCYGAACGAGTAATCGTTTCATCATTAACACCGTCAAAACCATCCGTGTGAAAATAACTAATCGATGCCCGGTAATCAAAGCTATCCCCTACTTCAGAATATTGAGCAGAAGTTAAACCAGTTTTTTCACTGCCTCCTGTTGCTGATATACGCCAACCAGGATTAGCAAAGGGCTCATGCGTAACAATATTTATGGCACCCACAAACGCATTGGAACCGTAAGCAACACCAGCTGGGCCTCTTACCACCTCGATACGAGCAATGTCATCAATGACTATGCMCAATCTATCCCAATCCACAATGCCAAACAGTGATCCCACTGCCACCCGACCATCAATCAATACCTGCATTCTTCGAGACAACCCATCCGACTGGCCATGGTAAGTAACCGCCGTATGATGGTCACGCCAACTTAATCCCACCTGRAACCCGGGCACCAACCGAAGTAAATCCGGTATTTCAATAAACCCTGAAGCATCAATCATTTTTCGATCAATCACTGTTATCGCCACTGGTGTATCCGTAACAGACTGCGGCAACCGCGTTGCTGCCATCACCAGAGGGATCTCACCCAAAATATCCTCTTCGGTAATACCAGCAGACAACACTAAACCTGAAAGCATAGTTAACCAAACAAGAAAGAAACCCGACTTATATTTAGGGAGGTTGAATGCGTTTATAATGCGACGGCGAATCCTTTGCACCACGTACTTTCCATTTTTATAATTTTTTCTGTGTACATTCTAACGAGCTAAATTCACAAAGGAAAACAACATCTCTTGTATCGCTTCCCATAAACTTACCCWGGCATTTCTGGTAAAGTAGGCGGCATGTCTCTGATACCTGAAAAAACTCTRACCATCTCTCCCTCGCTAGCTGCGACAATTGGCCTTGAAGAGGCGGTACTACTCCAGGCACTCAATGAACTGGTATGTCACGGSACACCAGAGTTCAACAAGGGTTATCAATGGCTGACTGTTAGCCTRCAACAACTGCTTAACATCATGCCTTTTTGGGATGCAGCAGCTCTTCAACGCATTAGCGTTAACCTGCGGGATAAAGGCATTCTATTAATTGCCTCCACGCCGTTAWTGGAAGGTARCGAACTTCGCTTTGCCTTCAATGARGAGGGGACTTGCAACAAATCCTTTACCTCAACAAACACAAATAGCGTTGCCATTCACAGCACTACTCACAGGCAAGGCGCAAAACCGCTTCCCCCCATGTGGCAGCCAGAAACAGAAATTCTGCGACAACTTGATCAATACAATATCCCCRCTCAATTCATCAACGACCAGTTGCCGGAATTTTCTACCTATTGGTCAGAWCGYAATGAGCCACAATTTAGCTGGGGTTCCAAGTTTATAAAACATGTGCTTCGTTTATGGAGAGAACACCAAACCAAAGCTACCAAACTCAGCCAACAAATTCCTATGTGTGCTGATTGGCAGCCCTCAGAAGATGCAATGAATATTCTGATTCAACAAGCTGGCATCAATAGTAATTTTGTAGAAGATGCTATTCCCGAATTTATGCTCTATTGGGTGGAGCGTGGAGAAGCCTCCAACACGTGGAATAGCCGATTTATTATGCATGTTAAGCGCCAATGGGCCCGGTTTACGGCAACCATGGAAAACGATTGTGAACCYAGGGTAATACCAGCAAAYTGGAATCCCAGYGAAGAATTATTTGAAGTGCTAGCCCTCGCCAATATTTCACGTAAGTTTGCGGAACAACTCACCCATGAATTTATYCTCTACTGGAAAGACAGTGGCCAAGCCCACAATTCATGGAATACCAAATTTTTGCAGCAAGTTAAGCGCGAGTGGTCTCGACAACAATCTGCCACCTCTCAGGTAACAAGCAATGGACAACAACGATCTCATCGATCAAACAGTACAAGAAATAACAGCCTCATCGACGAACTCAGTGACCGCAGCTGGGCCAGCACCTAAGAACACAGCTCATCTTATTGATGCTATTAATCAGGTTTTTGCACTATTTCGCCTGAATTATCATAATCAGTTTTACAGCGCATTCAGTGACACTGAATTACTTAACCAGGCCAAACGGCTCTGGCTGGAAGCTTTATCACACTTTACTGAGAAACAACTTTTAACGGGTGCAAAAACTGTTATTGAAACATCCGATTACCTACCGACGCTAAACCGTATGATCCAGAGCTGTGAAGAACAGGACAATGAGCTTGGACTACCCTCCCCCCATGATGCTTACCTGGAAGCCTGCAATGCTCCATCACCAAAATCTAACGCGAGCTGGTCCCACTTGGCGGTGTATTACGCTGGAACTAAAACAGGATGGTATCGCCTAACGAATGAAGTTGAATCTAAAAGCTACTCAGCTTACCAACAAAATTATCGTCGTATTTGCCGAGATGTCGCTCAGGGAAAAGTHCTGCCCTCDCCATCAGAGCACATACTTGAAGARAAAGAAAAACCTCGACTAAGTAAAGRTGAATCMCTGAAGCGCCTAGCGAGCTTAAAAGAACAATTAGGGYTYAATTAAGCTCACARCGCYTTACTCCCYRYCTGCACATAATCYATRTCATCATGGTTTACCATAAYAATTGRGRTTATTTTTTTACCRCTCGGTAAATTACAAGTAATAACAACGCRCCAACTGTAGCAGTGGCTATACTSCCAAGGCTAAAACCGCCCGTAGAGCCCARCCCAAAAAAAGCACCYGCCCARCCACCYACAAAAGCACCCSCAATACCTAAYAACGATGTRACAATRAAACCACCACCGTCTTTACCCGGCATAATCAGCTTTGCCAAAATACCCGCAACCAGTCCCAATATAAYCCAAGATAAGATACCCATTTTTTCTCTCCCTCRTRCTTAGAATCAATAGCATRAATAAAATATGAAAAACAAAGGATAAAAAAAAGCCCCGAAATATTCGGGGCTTAAGTTTATTAATCGTTGCTGGCAACCTGATGCATATGCACATCCGATTGTGGGAATGGAATAGAGATTCCCTCCTGATCAAAGCGTTTCTTAACCGTCTCTGTTAGACCGAAGTAAACACCCCAGTAATCCGCCTTATTTACCCATGGACGAACCACAAAGTTAACGCTGCTATCTGCTAACTCAACCACTGCAATAGTTGGAGCAGGATCCTTCAGAATACGACTATCCGCAGCCACAATGTCTTCAAGGACTTTCTTCGCCTTATCAATATCATCGCTATAACCAATACCCATAACTAAATCTACTCGACGAGTATCATTAGTAGAGTAGTTGGTAATAGTGCCACCCATTGTCTGACCATTGGGTATAACAATTCGTTTGTTATCGGCCGTGTTCAACTCCGTAGTAAAGACTAAAACACTAATAACTGTTCCAGACACGCCCGCCACCTCAACAAAGTCTCCAACCCGGTATGGCTTAAAGATAAGAATCAGTACACCTGCGGCGAAATTAGCTAATGCCCCTTGCAGTGCCAAACCAATAGCAAGACCGGCAGCACCAATCACGGCAACAAACGATGCTGTATGAATACCTAACTGCCCCAAGGCCGCAATGACCACAAACGTAATCACCGCATAGTACACAAGTGCAGAAACAAAGTGCTGAATAGCCGCATCCATTTCTTTTTTCTGCAATATTGTTTTCACTACACCACGCAGCCATTTCGCAACCATTTTACCGACAACAAAAATAACTACCGCCATCAATACTTTAATGCCGTAAAAAAGAATAAAATCTCCGGCAGTTGCCGCCATATTTTCCATTAGTTTTCTCCTTAAATAAAAATTTTGCTTAAAAAACCCTAGGCCAATCTATAAAACTTCTTCCCTCCTAGCATTACAAGAGTGGCTGGAAAGGTTAAGAAATGGAAGTCTCTAATGACAAGAAACACCCTGAAGAGGTTTAACCTACCAATATACTGACTTTATTCTTTGTAACTCATACCTGATCAAATCACAATATAGTGCACATATTAGTTACGGTAAATTTACAACTGAGCATTACCTTTCCTGCTTTATTCAGTGAGGGCAATTTCTACTTTATCTACCTTCTGRAAACCCCTCGGAAGCTTGTTACCCCGACGACCCCGCTCTCCTATGTAATGCTCCAAATCTGCCAATTTAAGATTTAAATAACGTTTCCCTGAATGAACCAATAGTTGCTGCCCAGGAGTAACTACGGCTACCGCAACCACAAACTCATCTCTGGCTTGCAAGCGCGATGAAGGGATATTGATCAACTTATTGCCCTTTCCTCGAGCAAGGTGGGGAACATCCGTTAAGGGGAAAGCCAACATTCGCCCTTCATTACTCACGGAGACCACCAAGCTGTTTTCAATATCAGAAATAGGTGCAGGAGGGAGCACGCGACCTCCCTTTGGAATTGATATCGCTACCTTACCCGAACGATTTTTAGTATGAAGGTCCGACAGCTTTGCCACAAAACCATAACCGGCATCCGTCGCCATCAGCATCTGCTGATTGTCATCTCCCATCATGACGCCAATAAAGGWCACACCTGAAGGTGCATTCAAACGACCCGTCGCCGGCTCACCTTGTCCTCGTGCTGAAGGCAATGAATGAGCAGCAACTGAATAGGTTCGCCCCGTGGAATCCAATAAAATTACATTYTGATTACTTCGACCTTTTGCTGCACAAAGAAAATGGTCGCCAGACTTATAATTGAGTGATGTCGGGTCAATGTCATGCCCTTTAGCCGAGCGAATCCAGCCTTTATCAGATAAAACAACGGTCACTGATTCTGAGRTCATGAGATCAGCTTCGCTAAATGCYYTWGCMTCACMTCTYAYCGTCAATGGAGACCTGCGATCATCACCAAATTCTTCAGCWACMGCTAACAGYTCYTTTCGTAYCAGTGTTTTTAACCGCTGCTTGGAACCAAGTATTTTCTCTAGCTGTTCTTTTTCTTTGGCCAACTCATTTTGTTCGGCCCTAATTTTGACTTCTTCCAGCCGCGCCAACTGTCGCAATTTGGTATCCAGAACATAGTCAGCCTGCACATCACTGAGGCCAAACCGTTGGATCAGTACAGACTTGGGGTCCTCTTCACTACGAACAATTTGAATCACTTCATCAATATTGAGGAAAGCGATCAATAAACCATCCAACAGATGGAGTCGTTTCTCTACCCTCTCCAACCGATAGCTCAAACGACGGCGGACCGTCTCTAACCGGAAGCCCAACCACTCAGATAAAATTATATTAAGTGGCTTCACTTCAGGCCGACCATTCACACCAATCATATTCATATTGATGCGATAACTCTTTTCCAGATCTGTCGTAGCAAATAAGTGATCCATTAAAACGTCGGCATCCACCCGGTTTGATCTCGGAATAATGACCAATCGAGTGGGGTTTTCATGGTCTGACTCATCACGAAGATCTGCCACCATAGGCAGTTTTTTTGCGTTCATTTGAGCAGCTATTTGCTCTAACACCTTGGCACCAGAAGCCTGATGAGGCAGTGCTATCACCACAATATCACCATTTTCCCTATGCCATATCGCTCGCATTTTTAAACTGCCACGACCGGTTTCATAGGTTTTTAGAATGTCTTCACGAGGCGTGATAATCTCTGCCTCTGTAGGATAATCCGGCCCCTTAATGTGCTCGCACAGATCTCTCAGCGTCGCCTTTGGCTCCTCCAATAAGTGAATACAGGCACTGATCACTTCTTTTAAATTATGAGGAGGAATATCCGTTGCCATCCCAACGGCAATACCCATGGTGCCATTCAGTAACACATGCGGCGCACGGGCAGGCAAAATTTCTGGTTCATCCATGGTGCCATCAAAGTTAGGCTTCCAATTAGCAGTCCCCTGCCCTAATTCAGACAATAATACATCCGCAAATTTGGTCAGCTTTGATTCGGTATAACGCATGGCAGCAAAAGATTTGGGGTCATCTGGCGCCCCCCAGTTACCCTGACCATCGACCAAGGGATAGCGATAAGAAAATGGCTGAGCCATTAACACCATCGCTTCGTAGGCCGCACTGTCTCCGTGGGGGTGAAATTTACCAATTACATCGCCCACTGTACGGGCAGATTTTTTATACTTTGCCGTAGATTTCAGTCCCAGTTCACTCATGGCATAAATAATTCGCCGCTGAACCGGTTTTAGACCATCGCCAATATTTGGCAAGGCTCGATCAAGAATCACATACATGGAGTAGTCCAGATACGCCTTCTCTGTGTAYTCCCTCAGAGGCATCTGCTCTACTACGTCACTGATCAATGTTGTTTCTGTCATCTTAAAACCGCTAATCCTTCATTTTAATATTTGTTGTGGAGGCAATACTTATCTGGACGACAACATCTGACAAGGCACAAGGTGATTATACTTCGGCCAAACTTCCTCTTTCCTCAAGCCACGCTTTTCGATCCGCGGCACGCTTTTTATTTAATAACATATCCATCATTTCAAAAGTTTTTTCATGGGAGTCAATCGTAAGTTGTACCAGTCGCCGGGTATCTGGATCCATGGTGGTTTCTCGCAGTTGTTTGGGATTCATTTCACCCAATCCTTTATAGCGTTGCATGGAGAGGCCTTTCGAGCCTGCAGCCATGACAGCTTTGAGCAGTTGAGACGGAGAACGGATGGCAGTCGTCACATCTTTGCGGCGAAGTGTTGCAGCTTTTGCATATACTTCTTGCAAAGCATCGTAGAAACGATTGAGAGCAATTGCATCAGCACTGGCGTTGAGCGGGCCATCAATGAGAATGTCCTCTCCTACACCGCGGATTACGCGGGCAAAACTCAAGCCCCCATCTACAGTTGGTTCCCCTGTCCATCCCAATTCTGTTTCATCCGAA
>NVXH01000010.1:0-76862 GCA_002746985.1 Porticoccaceae bacterium
CGTCGTGATGAACACCGATGGCAGCTTCAGCTACACCCCGAATGCGAACTACAACGGTCCGGACAGCTTTACGTATACCCTGACCGATGTGGATGGTGAYGTCTCCACTGCGACCGTGACCTTGAATGTKGATAGTAATCCAACGGTGACTGCACCAGAYGTGAACAGCACCAATGAAGACACCGTAYTGAACGTCAATGCGGTGAATGGAGTGTTATCCAACGACAGTGATGCCGATGACCTCCTGAGCGTGGCAAGCTTCACCGTGGATGGTGATGCGACGGTTTACAGTGCCGGTGATACCGCGAGTATCGCAGGCGTGGGCGACCTGACCCTGAATGGTGATGGTTCCTACAGCTTTGSCCCGGCAGCGAACTACAACGGTCCGGTACCGGTGGCGACGTACACCACGAATACCGGTGCGACGGATACGCTGACCTTAAGTGTTGMTCCGGTGAAYGATCCYTCTGCAATAACAGCTCAAACTACCACAGTTTCGGAGGAAGGTTTAGCGGGTTCTAATCCTGATTCTATTGGYTCTCCTTCAGATACAACAGACAGTGCAATTAGTACTGGAAGTATGAATATTTCTGATATTGATGGTGACAGCTTAACTGTGACACTTTCTGCACCTAYAGATATTTTAASCTCGGAAGGAGAAACGGTTATTTGGAGTGGTTCAGGGACAAATACACTTGTTGGTACTGCMGGTGGTGAAGAGGTTCTTCGAATTGAAATTGATCAGACTGGTGATTATACGGTAACTCTATCTTCTCCCTTAGAGCATACACAGGTTAATCAGGAAGACATTATTGAGTTCGATGTGAACGTTACGGTGAATGATGGAACAAGTTCTACGAGTGCTCCTTTGACGATTCAGGTAGAGGATGATTCTCCCTCAGGTGCTGGTATCGTCTCAAATATTTATGTGGGCGTTGATGATATAGTCGTACAAAATCTAGAAATGGGTTGGACTAATCCTGTGTTTAATGGAGGCACAGGGCAGGTTACTCAAACAAATACTGATACGGACTCTTTTACTGACAACCTGGAATGGGGTAGCCCTGCTTCTAGTACTGGTCAATCGGGTTATACACTTGTAGACAACACTGCTTATACAGCAGGCTTGGGTTCTTCGGTGCAAACAGGTGAGTTATTTAAGCTGGCTGATTTTCAACACCTTAATTTTCCTGTTTATTTAAACTCGTCAATTTTGGATGAGGTAACGTTGACAACAAATATGGATATCGTCATTAACGGTGTGGCAACTTCAATAACACTGGATATTCTTATTGATCACAATGAAACACCAAATAGCGGCGGTGATCCGAGAGATATTATTACCCTTCCACCACAATCTGTGTCTGTTAATGTCAATGGTCAGAATTATGATATCAGTATTGAGGGGTTCAGAGACGTCGATGGTAATATTGTCTCGACTATTTTRACGAATGAAAATGCAACTAATTCRTTCGAAATAATGGGYAGTGTTAAYTCGAYAGATGCRCTTCCAATRRCGAGYGGMAATGTGGATATGGCTGGRGCMGATGGAGCTTTGGAGCCYATTRTATGGGGKGATACAAGTAGTAGTTACGGTACGATGACCGTAGATTCTAATGGCGATTACTCCTTCGAGTTATTCCGTGATGTTAAAGATGGCTTACAACCAGGCGACAGYATTACGGAGACATTCTCYTATRSKGTTACCGAYCARGATGGAGATACTGCCACAGCAACATTAACSATTAATATTGGTGGGTACCAAAAYATAYACGGCTCYTCAGGTGTTGATAACCTAACRGGAACCTCKCTGGGYGAATACCTTCTTGGTGCRGAGCAAGGTGAYAYCCTTGATGGTGCRGGAGGTAATGATGTGCTTTCKGGTGGYCTTGGTAATGAYTTRTTAACYGGTGGYACAGGAGAGAATATATTYTTGTGGGAATCTGGTGATGCTGGTCTYGGTGCTACKGACACAATTACTGACTTCACTCAGGGAAATAATGGTGATGTTCTAGATTTGAAAGATCTTTTACAGTCTGAAAAYGGTAYRAACCTTGCGGACTATTTAAGTTTYAGYTGGGATAATTCAGAYACCACKATTACTGTTGATGTGGATGGTGYYGGTGCGGGAACAGTMGARCAAASCATTGTTTTGCARGGTGTTGATATTACYGCAAATAAYACCCTTACAGGTACAGAGATCATTAATAATCTTACGATGCAGGGAAATATAATYACAGATTAAATTAGAACGAAGTTYTGTTCTGAATYTTAGTTYRARTGRGTTRATTTATAGGGATAYCGTTGGCGTTTAGGSMARCTGTCTAACGGTATTCTTTTTCCATTCTTCGTTGTACATCAGTCCATAATTTCAGYTGTGAGGGYTGGCCCGCTTTGAGYTCCTCGTTACGTGAKCGTGAWAGCCATAGATTGTCWGCATTAAAACTATACACCGGACGAAGATCGTTACGTTCTTTGGCCGGGCGAATTCGTTTATTGAGATTATCCAAAATCAAAGGGTCAGCAGAAGGCGTTGGGTAGTAGGCAAGAACCATATGGGCCTGGTTCAATTTTAATGATTTAACGTAGGTGATGCGCAGTTTGCTGGTATCCACACCCATAAGTTTTAGTGCATAGTATTTTGCGATTGAAAAGTCTTCGCAATCACCAGCATCACGGCCTATAAATTCGATGGGTGTGGCCCAGTAATCTTTTTTATTCCAAATGTCGATATCACTGGCAAACCTTGCGCCATTAAAAAAGTCATTGACCAAGTCGAGTTTGTCGACTTCCTTTTTTGTAAGATTGTCGTGTATTAACTCATCCAGTTTTATTGCCCTGGCTTTGGCTAGCATGCCATATTTTTTTTCAATACTAACTAGAATTTCAGTGGTTAGCCCTGTGTGATTGGCTATAGTCGAAGTAATAAAAAYAGCGATAARGAAGAATAACCAGGTATGTTTTGAGCCAATGGCAAAACAGAGCGTTTGAGGTTGGGGCAAAGATTCTTTCCCTAGTGCAGAAGGTTTTRTGAGCAATGGTTAAATAAACCTTGGTAAAAATTCATTTGCCAGGGGATTGTGTGGCCTTATGGTAAAAATTATTGTTGRCATATAAAGTTTCCCGAAGTGTAAGGCAAGTGTAAAGAATTCAAAGTTAATTGGAATGTTCAGTATATTGCCTTAGACTCGGAGAAACGCAACAGTAATTCAATAATAATATCGGAAATTTTTAGTGACTCTTTTTCGTCAACTGATCATCGCAATTGTCGCCATTTTTGTCATCCTCTACAGTGTAGATGTTGGTATTGGTATCTATCAATCTCGTCAGCTCGTTGAGCAGCAAATGAAGGTTCACGCTCAGGACACGGCAACTTCATTGGCGCTTTCAATTTCCCAACTTGTTAGTGAGAATGATATTGCAACGTTAGAAACATTATTTAATGCTGTTTCTGATAGTGGCTATTATCAGCGTATATACTTTGAAAATTTGGAAAAAGAAATCATTGTTGATCGTACCTTTCCCGTACAGGTAGAAGGTGTTCCCCAATGGTATGTTCGTCTTTTAGATATATCTCCCCATGAGGGCAAAGCTGAAGTGTCTTCAGGTTGGAAAAGGCTTGGTGAATTAACCGTTGTTAGTCATACAGGGCAATTTTATCTAAGATTGTGGGAGCAAAAYAARGARCARTTATGGTGGTTTAGYCTTGTTRCTCTGGGTGTTWGTRTTCTATCTGCGATTGCSCTGAGTCTTATTTTAAGGCCATTGAAAGCTGTAGAAAGGCAGGCCAATGCCATATGTGATAAAGAATTTATTGTTCAGGAATCATTGCCAAAAACCCGGGAACTTCGCCTTGTTGTTCAGGCAATGAACCGAATGGCAAAACAATTGAAAGGTATTTTTGATAGTCAGTTAAATCTTATCCATCAATTACAGCAAAAAGCACTTAGAGATTCAGTCACAGGGTTATCTAATCGGGCAGACTTTGATGCACGTTTTGATAGTTTGACGACCTCTGTAGTTGGGCCAGTTTCTGGCGCGGTTTATATTATTGCTCTGGCCCATTTTGAACTTGTTAATGATAAGGCGGGTAGGGAGGAAGGCAATACAATTCTTCGGCGTATCGGAGAAGTTCTCGAGCAAGCGACAGATGAATATTCTGATGTACTTCTTGCACGCCGTCAGGGCCCACAATTTAGTATTTTTGTCCCAAATTTGATTAAAGAAGATGCTTTGGTCTTTGCTCAAAAAATATTTGATGCTGCCCTAACTGTTGAATGGAAATTTCAGGATCAAGATGCCCTTGTTCTCCATCTGGGAATGAGTTTTTCTCCTGAGATTGAGAACCCAAGAGACATGTTGATAGAGGCAGATTTGGCACTGAAGAAATCTCAGTCAAATGGTGATGTCAGTAGTTGGGCGGAGCTTGGGAATGCAGAGGGTGGTGTTAATGTACCATTACTTTCCCGACCAATTCCTGAATGGAGAACATTGCTGGAAGCAGAACTTGAAAGCAAGACATTGCCCCTTGTGTTTCAGTCTATATTCTCTGCTGATAAACAGGTGATAGGCCAGGAAGTTTTTGCTCGATTAGAAAGTGATGGTCGATTGATTACAGCAGGTATTTTTATGCCTCTGGTTGAACGTTTTGGTTTGTCGGTTGAATTTGACCAATTGGTGCTTGATCGAGTTGCAAGCTTTGAAAGTAATATTCCGAAAAATCAATTTATTTGCATTAATCTTTGTATWACCTCTATTCAAAATGAAGAGTTTGTCCTCTGGCTRGATAAGTGGCTMGCCAATCATTCTACTCTTGCAACTCGTTTGGTTATGGAAATTCCTGAGCATGCCATGAGGATAATAGAACCTATTCAGGTGCTTGTTCAGGTATTGCAGCGATACGGAGTGCGTTTAGGAATAGATCATTTTGGTTTGGACTCTACAGCCTTTGGTTATTTGGCATCATTGCCTTTGCATCATGCCAAGGTTCATCGTAGTTTCATACAGGATATAGATAGCAAACCCGATAATCGGTTCTATATCGAATCGCTTGCTCAAATCACCCGTAGTCGTGATATTTTACTTATGGTGGAAGGTATCGAAAACCAGAAGGAATGGGATACTGTGATGGCACTTGGTATTGATGCAGCACAGGGTATTGATGCAGCCCAGGGTTTTTGGCTGAGCACTCCGGTCACTGAGCTACCATGATTTTTTGACTATATTTACAGGATAAAAAGCGACCTTGGGAATAGAGAAGCAAGTGATTACAACCATAAAAAACGTATAATACTCCGCTTTAATGTTTTCATTGGCGGAACACCTGAATGTCCATTCGTACACGTATTGCTCCATCTCCTACTGGCGACCCTCATGTTGGTACGGCCTATATCGCCCTGTTTAATTTTTGTTATGCCCATAGTTTGGGCGGTGAGTTTATTCTCCGGATAGAAGATACAGATCAAACCAGAAGCACCGTTGAATCAGAACAAATGATTTTTGATTCGTTGCGTTGGTTGGGGCTTGACTGGTCTGAGGGCCCGGATGTAGGTGGGAAGTATGGCCCTTACCGCCAAAGTGAGCGTACGGAAATCTATTGCAAACATGTGATGGAGCTGGTTGAAAAGGGTCATGCATTTTATTGTTTTGCGACACCGGAAGATCTGGATGTCATGCGTAAAGAACAAATGTCCCGAGGTGAAACTCCTAAGTACGATGGTAGGGGGTTGGCACTGCCTGAAGAAGAAGTACAGCAGCGGCTAGATAATGGTGACCCTTTTGTTATTCGAATGAAAATTCCGGAAGAGGGCAGTTGTATCTTTACTGATATGTTGAGAGGGGAAATAGAAATTCCCTGGTCTCAAGTTGATATGCAAGTGTTGTTAAAGGCCGATGGTATGCCTACGTACCATCTTGCAAATGTTGTAGACGATCATCTRATGAAAATCTCCCATGTAATTCGCGGTGAAGAATGGATAAATTCGGCACCAAAACATCAGTTACTTTACCGCTATTTTGGCTGGGAAATGCCAGAACTTTGTCATATGCCTCTGCTGAGAAATACGGATAAAAGCAAGCTGAGTAAACGCAAAAACCCCACCAGTATTAATTATTACCGTGAAATGGGTTATTTGCCTGAAGCAGTGATTAATTATTTGGGAAGAATGGGCTGGTCGATGCCCAATGAAGAGGAGAAGTTTACACTCCAGCAAATGCTCGATAACTTTGATATCAGCAATGTCCACTTGGGTGGGCCTGTTTTTGATACAGAAAAACTGGATTGGTTGAATGGCTGCTGGATTCGAGAAGAGCTAGATGATGAGGAATTTGCTTCTCGTGTCGCTGAATGGGCAATTAACCGTGACAACCTGTCACGAATGATACCCTTGATCAAAGAGCGAGTAGAAAAATTTACCGACATAGTGCCATTGTTAAGTTTTATGTTGTCGGGAATGCCAGAGATTTCAGAGTCAAATTTTGAGCATAAAAAACTGGATAATGAAACGATACGACGAATTCTTCAATACAGCTCGTGGCGTCTTGATGGTTTACGTCATTGGGTACGTGATGAGTTGTATCAAGAATTAAATCAAATAGCTGTTGCTATGGAATTAAAATTAAAAGATTTTCTGTTTCCTTTGTTTGTTGCTGTAGCTGGTTCTCCTTCAGCGCCGCCCTTATTTGATGCAATGGCAATTCTTGGGCCGGATCTTGTTCGTGCGCGTATTAGGCATGCTTTAGAAGCTGCTGGTGGCGTCTCTAAAAAGCAATTAAAAAAATGGGATAAGGATTACCTGCAGCTTAGCCTAAGTCGTGAAAAACATCCGGAAGAGCAGGCTTGACAGTCATAGAGGCTGTGCCTAAAATGCGCAGCCTCTATCAGACCTACAGTGTCCACCCTCTTTGGGTTGTAGCGGGTTTGAATAGAATATAGTAATAATCTGGGGCCTTAGCTCAGCTGGGAGAGCGCAACACTGGCAGTGTTGAGGTCAGCGGTTCGATCCCGCTAGGCTCCACCAAAAAACTGTTGTTATACAACAGATTAAAAGCCCGCWWRMCCGCNKKMWTYKYKGKSTYTKTYGNTKTMWGTCSATNTTAAGTCCATARYTTCGGTGTTAAARAGCGTCAGCTGGACTTTTTACACCTTTTTCGCCTCTATTGACGACATGGGTATAAATCTCTGTCGTTGTGATATCAGAATGCCCCAACAATTATTGRATAGTTCGCAGGTCATAGCCTGACTCCAATAAGTGAGTAGAAAAACTGTGGCGAAAGCTATGAGATCTTGCGGGTTTATTGATGCCTGCTGCCAACACAGGCCTGCATATTTGTTTGGTGAGAGCTGTTGGGTGTAAATGGTGCCGTCTCAGCACACCTGAACGAGGGTCGCCTCCCATCTTGCTGGAAGGGAATAAATACTGCCAAGTGGTTTCTCTAGAGGCATTGGGGCATTTTTTACTGAGGGCGTTGGGCAGAAAGACATCGCCATACCCATCTGCAATATCTTGAGTGTGAAGTTGTTTTACATTCTCAATTTGCCGTTGTAACGCAGGGGCTAACTTTTGAGGCAGCATAGTAGTTCTGTCTTTATTGCCTTTTCCTCCACGGACAAAAATATTATTACTGCCAAAATCAATGTCTTTAATTCTCAGGGACAGTAATTCTGCTTTGCGAAGCCCTGTGCCATACATTAATTCAACTTGTAATCGGTGAACACCGCGTAGTTGGGAAAGAATAGCGGTTATCTCCGGCTTGCTATACACCACAGGAAGTCTGCGGTGGGATCTAGCGGGTGCGAAGTGTAGCTGACCTACTTCCACACCTAAAAACTGTTTGTAGAGGTAAACCAATGCATTTAAAGCAATGCGCTGTGTGTTGAGGGAGCAATCACGGTCGTTAGCCAAATGGGATAAAAAATTTTCCACTTCTGCCATGCCAAAGTGCTTTGGGTGTTGCTTATTATTGAAGTAAATAAAGCGCTTTATCCAATGAATGTAGGTACGCTCAGTCTGGTAGGCAAGACCGCTATTGCGTATATGTAAGCGCAATTGATCGATAAAACGAGTGGGCTTACTCGGTAATCGTCGTCGTATATCGTCCATGAGATTTGATCTCCAAGATATATGTATATATATATACAGTATTGTTAGTATTTGCGAATAGGTCAACTCCCAAGATCAGGAGCCATAGGCTTCTGTTCACGGAAAAAGTGGTATTAAGTATTTGATTTTAAAGGGTGTTGATTTATGATCAGTGGAAAAGGATTGGAAAACAAAAATAGGGATTAGGCTTCTTTTGCCAAGTGATAGAATCTTCTTGTTTTCTCCAACCCATTGTAAATAAACAAAAATAGCCTTGACCGAAAATCGTTTGTCCCGAGATAAGGGGGCCAAAGTGATATAAGGCCATAGGCTTCTGAATAAGCTGTTAGAGACTACGGAGGATTATTTTGACTATAACGAAATCACTATTATCGGCGCTACTTGCATCCGTTCTTTTCGGTTGTTCTGTGGAGGAATCACCTAGCCAGGTATACATTGAATACAACTCAAGGGTCATAGCTGGAATCAGCTTTGACGATGAAAAGGTTTACTTTTCGAAGAGAAAACAACAGGAAGTTGAATCGAAAATGCCTCAATACATGAAACAGATGAATAAATCCCGAGACGAAGTCATAGTTGTCTATCTAGAGTTCTCAAAGGGTTTGGCTAAGTGCAAAGAAATCTTGCCGGTAAGCGAAGTCATAGAAACAGAGAAGGCGTCTCTTGAGTTTTCGCAGAAAGATATATGTGGAAATGAATCGACATCAACAGAAAAGCAGATAGTAAAAATGGTTAAAGAAGGCGGTTGGAAAATAGACGATGTTGTCATCAGCCTCTAACAAGGCAATGAAAAAGCGCCCACAAAAGGCGTGGGCTGGACTCGCTAACGCTCGCCTTTTATTGCGGCGTTATCTTGTATAGATAATTGTTTTTGATTGCTAGGTCTAGGGGTGTGTATTAATAGTATTGAACCCATCCATTGCTGTTTATTTCTAAATATTGTTCTCTCTGGGGACGGTGTAACAATCTATATTTTTCTATATTAAAAAAATAATTTAATCATCACTAATTTCTACTAAATTCATAATATTTATTCATATTAAGCTTACCTTGAGGGTGTCTATCTATGATAATTTTAGTGTTGAAAAAACCAACTTATGAAACATAAGCCGAATGATTTTTGGCCCGAAAAATTAACATATTTTATTTCATTAATAGAGCCTGGAATAGCAGGTAGAAAATCCTATTAACTTAGAATCTAATCTATAAAACTATCTCATGGGTAGTGCTTGAGCTTCTTGCATTAAGCTTGGGTATGGCCTCGCTGCCATTTTGTTTTCCATCTAAATACGGAATAACCGAGAATTGCACAGAATATAGATAACAAAAAACCGACACCATAAACAATTCCTGTAACGTTGTAGATTGGACCATAAAACTGAAATTCAATCAGCATGTAACCGCATAACCCCAAAAGCATGCCCCAGACATATTGGGGTAAATTTGTGGCATATACGTAGCCTGCAAGTAGAGATGGGATCGCCAAAAAAGCAATGACTGCGGTAATACTTTGGGCAAACATGGATGCCCATAGAGCGGATCCAAACATTAATAAAGCACCAACAATATAGGATTGTATTTTATACATGGCGGTTAACCTGACTCTTTGATGTGATCTGAGTTTCTCATCAACGCAAAAAAGTAACCATAGGACGTTAGTCGACTATTGTTTGTCATACTCGAATTAACGGTAGTTGCTTAAGGATTTGGCATTAAAAAACCGCCTCTGTCACCAGGGCGGTTTTTTAATTTTTTGGCTGTTTAGCCAGGGTAGTCACGTTTGGTATAACCTGTATAACGCTGGCGTGGACGACCAATTCGGTATGGATTGCTGAGCATTTCATTCCAGTGGGAAATCCAGCCAACGGTACGGCCAGTAGCAAATATTACGGTGAACATCTCTGGGGAAATGCCAATGGCTTTCATGATAATGCCTGAGTAAAAATCTACATTTGGGTAGAGTTTTTTCTCAACAAAATATTCATCTTCCAAGGCAATTTGTTCAAGACGCTTGGCAATTTTTAACAGTGGATCATTTTCCAGTCCAAGCTCCTTGAGGACTTCATCACAGCTTTCCTTCATCACTTTAGCGCGAGGGTCAAAGTTTTTGTATACCCTGTGCCCAAAGCCCATTAGGCGGAAGGAGTCTTCTTTATCCTTGGCGCGGAGAATAAATTCATCAATGTGTTTCTCATCACCAATTTCTTCCAGCATTTCCAGTACAGCCTGGTTAGCGCCACCGTGTGCAGGCCCCCAAAGTGCAGCGATACCTGAGGCAATACACGCATATGGGTTTGCGCCAGAGGAGCCGGAAAGGCGAACGGTGGACGTCGAAGCATTTTGCTCATGGTCAGCATGCAGTAGGAAAATTACATCCATGGCTTTCGCCAATACAGGGCTTATATCAGCTTCTTTATCTGGAGCTCCAAACATCATATTCAGGAAGTTTTCAGAGTAGCTGAGGTCGTCGCTTGGTGCTACATAGGGCTGGCCAGTGAAATGTTTGTGACACATGGCAGCCAAAATAGGCATCTTGGCAATCAGTCTGTGAATGGTGAGTATTCTGTCATCAGCGTTAGAAACGTCTGTGGTCTCGTGGTAGGTCGCTGACATGGCGGCTACAAGAGAACAAAGCATGGCCATTGGGTGTGCGCCCTGACTGAAGCCAGACATAAACTGTTCTACAGAATTTTCTACGTGATTGTGGGCTTTAATAGTGCTTTCAAAAGCTTCTTTCTCTGATGGGGAGGGTAGTTCACCATTAATAAGAAGGTAGCATGTTTCAAGAAAGTCAGATTTATCAGCGAGCTGTTCAATGGGGTAGCCGCGGTGTAAAAGCACACCTTTTCCACCATCAATAAAGGTAATTGCTGATTCACAAGAGGCCGTGGCACCAAACCCAGGGTCAAAGGTAAAACATCCTGTTTCAGGTACTCTGGCGATGTCGATGACATCTTGACCAAGGGTGCTGCTTAGAACCGGTAGCTCTATTGAGGTTTCTGAGCCTTCTTCAGAGAGGTGGTATTTCTTATTGCTCATTGGATTCTCCTACGAGTCCTAGATCTATGTTGGCAAGCAAAAGCTCGCGAACTGAAAAACAGAGGCGAGAAACTATAGCTTGCTCGATACATTTGTCAATTTTACTGAGGGATTAGTTTACATAGATCAAATGAATAGCSGTYATTAATAAACCTGATAYCTTCATACATTCGTCCATTGTAATCRTTCCYCAATGTTTCTATAATTTGCCACCAATTTAGCCCGRCATGCCAGTGATGGTTGTCGATTCTCCTGCTTTTATCTCTGCTTTRCTGTGCAGATATAAGGTGTATATATCGTGAACAAAAAAAGACCTGTAAATCTCGATTTTGGAACAATACAACTTCCAATTACTTCATATGTATCCATCCTTCATAGGGTGTCCGGTGTGGTGTTGTTTGCAGCCATTGCTGTTTTTCTGTGGATCTTGGATGCAAGCCTATCCTCCGAAGAAAGTTTTAACGYCGTTAAGGAGTGTGTAGGTGGCACCTTCTGTCAGTTAATCATTTGGGCATCACTGGCCGCGCTGGCTTATCACATAGTGGCAGGTGTACGTCACTTGTTYATGGACTTTGGTATTGKTGAAACCCTRGAAGGTGGCCAATTAGGTGCGAAGATTGTTTTTGTCGTCGCAGCTATATTAATCGTTCTGGCTGGAGTTTGGGTATGGGTATGATCACCAATGTTACAAGTTTTGGGCGTAGCGGGTTGTCTGACTGGCTTTTGCAGCGTGCAACTGCTGTTGTTATGGCAGTGTATGTTGTTTTTATCACTTATTATTTACTGTCTAACCCTAATTTGGACTATGGCCAATGGTTGGCGTTGAACAGCCATATTTGTATGAAAGTCTTAAATGTTCTGACAGTACTATCCATTGCCATACATGCATGGATTGGATTGTGGGCAGTGTTGACTGATTATGTAACCGTTCGTCTGTTGGGGCCTAAGGCCACACCACTGCGTATTTTTTTCCAGTTGGGAATGATTACCATCACATTGGTATATCTCATCTGGGCACTTGATATTGTTTGGGGAATCTGAATCCATGAGTAGTAGCATAAGAACTATTTCCTTTGATGGACTGATTATTGGTGGTGGCGGTGCTGGTATGCGTGCAGCCCTACAAATGGCTCAGTCCGGTTTCAAAACAGCGGTAATTACCAAGGTATTTCCGACTCGCTCTCACACTGTATCTGCACAAGGTGGTATTACCTGCGCTATTGGGAGTGATGACCCCAATGATGATTGGCGTTGGCATATGTACGATACGGTCAAGGGTTCTGACTATATCGGCGACCAAGACGCAATTGAGTATATGTGCTCAGTTGGTCCTGAGGCAGTATTTGAGTTAGAACATATGGGTTTGCCTTTCTCTCGTACTGAAGAAGGTCGYATCTATCAGCGGCCCTTTGGTGGACAGTCCAAGAATTTTGGTGAGGGTGGCCAAGCTGCACGTACTTGTGCTGCGGCAGATCGTACCGGTCATGCATTACTGCATACGCTTTACCAAGCTAATATCAAGAGCAACACCGTATTTTTTAATGAATGGTTTGCTGTTGATCTGGTAAAAAATGCAGATAATGCTGTTGTTGGTGTTATCGCCATCAATATTGAAACGGGTGAGACTGTTTTTGTTAAGTCTAAAGCCACTGTGCTTGCCACGGGTGGTGCAGGTCGCATTTATGCTTCAACAACCAACGCACATATTAATACCGGTGATGGTATTGGTATGGCTTTACGTGCAGGCTTCCCCATTCAGGATATTGAGATGTGGCAATTCCATCCCACCGGCATTGCTGGTGCGGGTGTACTTGTGACCGAGGGTTGTCGGGGTGAAGGCGGCTATTTGGTCAATAAGGATGGCGAGCGTTTTATGGAGCGTTATGCACCAAACGCTAAAGACCTTGCTGGTCGCGATGTTGTTGCTCGCTCTATAGTGCTAGAAATTCTTGAAGGTCGTGGTTGTGGTGAAAATGGCGATCATGTTTACCTGAAACTGGACCACCTTGGTGAAGAAGTGCTGGAAAGCCGTTTGCCGGGTATTTGTGAGCTGTCGCGTACCTTTGCCCATGTCGACCCGGTTAAAGACCTTGTTCCAGTCGTACCTACTTGCCACTACATGATGGGCGGTATTCCTACCAACGTAGATGGCCAAGCGCTTACCTTCGATGCGGAAGGCAATAAGAGCGTTATTGAAGGTTTGTATGCCTGCGGTGAGGCTGCCTGCGTTTCTGTTCATGGTGCTAATCGCTTGGGTGGTAATTCACTCTTGGATCTGGTGGTATTTGGTCGTTCTTCAGGTTTRTTTATTGAGAAGGCTCTTCGTGAGGGTATTAATCTCGAAGAACCGACAGAMGAGCACATTAATGCGGCTATGGTYGGTCTTAATCGTATTAATAATAGTAGTAGTGATGGTGAGAACGCTTCAGAGCTTCGGGCTGAGCTCCAGAACATTATGCAAAACCACTTTGGTGTATTCCGCCGTGGTGACTTTATGCAAGAAGGTATTAAGAAGCTTGCGGCACTGCGTCCACGCATYGAAAATGTACGCYTRGATGATAAAAGCCATGCATACAATACCGCCCGTATTGAAGTGCTRGAATTACAAAACCTCTTTGAGGTGGCAGAAGCTACAGCCATTACGGCAGAAGAGCGCAAGGAAAGCCGTGGTGCTCATGCTAGAGAAGATTATGCTGATCGGGATGATGTGAACTGGTTATGTCATTCTATATACTTCCCGACAGATAAGTCTGTTGGCAAGCGTGATGTGAATTTTTCACCCAAGACTATGGAAGCCTTCGCACCGAAAGCTCGTGTCTACTAGCTCGTATCAACTATAAGGGTTTATTGAGCCATGTTGAATGTAAGTATTTATCGTTACAATCCTGAAACGGACGAAGTGCCGTATATGCAGGAATATGAAATCGACACCGCTGGCAAAGATCTAATGGTGCTTGATGTGCTGGAGTTATTGAAGTCTCAGGATGCTACTTTATCTTATCGTCGCTCTTGTCGTGAGGGTGTGTGTGGTTCTGATGGTATGAATATTAATGGCAAAAATGGGCTGGCTTGTATTATGCCTTTGTCTGAATGTGTGAAGGGTGGCAAGTTAATATTACGCCCACTACCTGGTTTGCCGGTTATTCGTGATCTTGTTATTGATATGAGCCAGTTCTACGCACAGTATGAGAAAATCAAACCTTACTTGGTGAATAACGAGCCAGCTCCTGCTATTGAGCGACTGCAGTCACCAGAAGATAGAGCGAAGCTGGATGGCCTCTACGAATGTATCCTCTGCGCTTGTTGTTCGACTAGYTGYCCTTCATTTTGGTGGAACCCTGATAAGTTTATCGGCCCTGCTGGTTTGATTCAGGCTTAYCGCTTTCTTGTGGACAGTCGTGATACGGATACAGAGAATCGTTTRGCAAATCTTGATGACCCCTTCAGTGTTTTCCGTTGTCACGGTATTCAAAATTGTGTTGCTGTTTGTCCAAAAGGCCTTAATCCAACCAAGGCTATTGGGCACATTCGTAACATGCTTTTGAGAAGTGCTACTTAAGGAACATTGCAGTACAATCTGTCAGACCCTCTAATTAATAGAGGGTTTTGATTATTCCACCTCCTATATAGGGAAAACATCGATGCCTGAAAGCATCATGCAGCAATTTCTGAGCAGCTCACACCTTTCTGGTGGGAATGCAGCATACATTGAAGAGTTATATGAAACTTATCTGCACGATCCGAATGGTGTGTCAGACAAGTGGCGCTCTTTCTTTGACTCACTTCCTCGTGTAAATGGTCATAGTGGTCCTGATGTGTCTCATGCCACCGTGCAATCACATTTTGAGCTGTTAGGCCGCCGTAGAGCTAGGCCTGTTCCTGCACCGGGTTCTGGTGGGGTCAATGTCGAGCACGAGCGGAAGCAAGTTAAGGTGCTTCAACTTATCAGTTCACATAGACACCGTGGCCACCAAAAGGCCAGCCTGGACCCTCTCGGTCTTTGGGTGCGAGATGAAGCCCCCGACCTTGAATTGTCATTTCATGGTTTAACAGACGCTGATTTGGATACTACCTTTCAGTGTGGAACACTATTTTTTGGCACACAGGAAGCGACGTTAAAAGAAATTATTTCCGGACTTCAAAAAACCTATAGCCGTCATGTGGGTGTGGAGTATGGGCATGTTAACAATTTAGCTGAAAAACAATGGTTACAACAGCGCTTTGAAAGTGTACGTTCCACGCCAAATTATGACGATGAAATGCGCAGGTCAGTGCTGCAGCGTTTGTCTGCGGCAGAAGGTTTAGAGCGGCATCTGGATTCCAAATATCCTGGGACCAAACGTTTTGGTCTTGAGGGTGGTGAGTCTATGATTCCCATGCTTGATGGAATGATCGAGCGTGCTGGGGAGTATGGCGCAAAAGAAATTGTACTGACGATGGCTCATCGTGGCCGTCTTAATGTCCTGGTCAATATTCTTGGTAAAAATCCAGCCGAATTATTTGCTGAATTTGAAGGAAAAAGGCACGTTGATACATCTGGTGATGTTAAATATCACCAGGGTTTTTCGTCCAACGTCATGACGCCAGGTGGTAAAATTCACTTAGCGTTGATGTTTAATCCATCTCATTTGGAAATTGCAGCACCTGTAGCCGAAGGCTCAGCTAGAGCTCGCCAAGACCGCCGTCAAGATACGGAAGGTAACCTGGTTGTTCCCATTGTGATTCATGGTGATGCCGCATTTGCAGGGCAGGGTGTCGTCATGGAAACATTCCAGATGTCACAAATCCGTGGTTACAAAACCGGTGGCACAGTACATTTGGTCATCAATAATCAGGTTGGTTTCACAACCAACTTAAGGGAAGATACCCGCTCTACAGAGTACTGTACTGATATTGCAAAAATGGTACAGGCGCCCATTATCCATGTGAATGCCGATGACCCTGAAGCGGTTATGTTTGTTACTTTTCTGGCAATGGATTATCGATATCAATTCAAAAAAGATATTGTGATTGATCTGGTTTGTTACCGCCGTCGTGGTCATAACGAGACCGATGAGCCGTCATCGACTCAGCCCTTGATGTATCAGGTCATCAAAAAGCACAAGACCACACGCACTCTTTATGCAGATAAATTGATTAAAGAAGGCGTTATAAGCCAATCAAATGCAGACAGTATGCTTACGGAGTAYCGGGATGTACTTGATCGTGGTGGAAATGTTGTCAATAAACTGGTCTCTGAATCTGATGAGGCTCCCTTTGTTGATTGGACCCCTTATCTGGATCAGGGTTGGTTAACACCGGCAGATACAACCTACCCGCTGACTAAGCTGCAGGAACTAGCTGAGAAAATCACCCATGTTCCCGAAGGGATAGTGGTGCAGCGTCAGGTTGAAAAAATTTACAATGATCGCCGTAAAATGGCAGCTGGTGCTTTGGCATTGAACTGGGGCATGGCTGAATTACTCGCTTACGCCACATTACTTGAAGAAGGGTACCCTATTCGTATGACGGGCCAGGATATTGGTCGAGGGACCTTTTCTCATCGTCATGCGGTTGTGCATAATCAGCGAGATGGCAGTACGTTTATACCGCTAAAAACACTGCCTAAAGATCCGGCATCCTTTGAAATTTATGATTCTTTTCTTTCGGAAGAAGCCGTCTTAGGTTTTGAATTTGGCTATGCATCAACGTCTCCCTCTGGCTTGGTTATATGGGAAGCTCAGTTCGGTGATTTCGCTAATGGTGCTCAAGTAGTTATTGATCAATTTATAGCCAGCGGCGAGCATAAGTGGGGCCGGATGTGTGGTTTGACAATGTTATTGCCCCATGGCTATGAAGGGCAAGGACCTGAACATTCATCTGCACGCCTGGAGCGATTCCTGCAATTATGTGCTGAACATAACATTCAGGTTTGTATCCCAACGACACCTGCACAGGTTTATCACATGATACGCCGCCAGGCGATTAGACCCATGCGTCGTCCTCTCGTGGTCATGAGTCCAAAGTGGATCCTTCGCCATAAATTGGCAACGTCTTCACTAGAAGATCTGGCCGATGGTCACTTTTTAAATGTTATTCCGGATAATGAAATCGACAAAGCAAAGGCTCGTCGTGTCGTCCTTTGTTCTGGGAAAGTTTATTACCACCTCTTTGAGGCGCGTCAGGAAAAAAATATAGAAGACATTGCTCTGATTCGAATTGAGCAACTGTACCCTTTCCCTGACAAAGAGTTACTTGAAGCTATTAAAGACTATAGCAATTTAGAAGATATAATCTGGTGTCAGGAAGAGCCGATAAACCAGGGTGCGTGGTATTGCAGTCAGCATCATATGCGACAAGTAATTGCGAAGTTTAACAAAAGTCTGTTTTTGAGTTATGTCGGCCGCAAAGCATCTGCTGCACCGGCATGTGGCTATATGTCAGCTCATTTGGAAGAGCAGGAACAATTCATTAACGAAGCTTTGAGCTATTAAGTGGCGGTTATGCCGTTATTCTTGATCAAGGAAATGCAAAAAAATGAGTATTGAAATTAAAGCACCAACTTTTCCTGAGTCTGTTCAGGAAGGCAATATTGCTACATGGCATAAACAACCCGGTGAAACTATAACAAGAGACGAACTTTTGGTTGATATTGAAACCGATAAAGTTGTTCTAGAGGTCGTTGCTCCTGTTGATGGAGTCTTGAAAGAAGTCTTTAAAGCAGAAGGTGATATTGTCCTTAGCAATGAAATCATTGCACAAATTGTTGAGGGGAAAGCTTCTGCGACGGCTGAAGCTCCGGCAGAAGAAGTGGCATCCGAAGATAGTGCCCAGAACGATCAAGAAAAAATTGCTAGTCCTGCAGCACGAAAACTTGCTGATGAGCGTGGTATTGATCTCCAGCAGGTAGTAGGTAGCGGAAAAGATGGACGTATTACCAAGGAAGACATTGTTGCTTGGCAAGTACCAGAAGCAGCTCCTGTTGCAGCAATTCCAGCTCCAGCCCAGGCTGCCCCAGTTGTTGCTGCACCTGTTGTTTCTATTTCTGCTGGCGACCGTGTTGAAAAACGGGTTCCGATGACTCGTATGCGGTCACGTATTGCCGATAGGCTGCTGCAGGTCACTCAAACGACAGCAATGCTAACCACGTTTAATGAAGTTGATATGCACCGTATTATGGATCTTCGTTCAGCCTATAAAGACGAATTTATGAATACTCATAATGGTACCCGTCTGGGCTTTATGGGATTTTTTGTCCGTGCAGCAACTGAAGCGTTGAAACGTTTTCCCGCGGTAAACGCATCTATTGATGGTAATGACGTTGTATACCACGGTTATCAGGACATTGGTGTTGCCGTATCCACCGACAAAGGTCTAGTGGTGCCAGTACTGCGTGATGCAGATAATATGAGTATTGCTGAAGTTGAAAATACTATTGCTGAGTTCGGTGGTAAAGCGCGAGACGGCAAGCTCACAATAGAAGAGATGACAGGTGGAACCTTTACTATCACGAATGGTGGTGTGTTCGGGTCATTATTATCAACACCTATATTAAACCCACCGCAGGCGGCGATCCTTGGAATGCATACCATTAAGGAACGTCCAGTAGCTGAAAATGGCCAAGTGGTTATTCGTCCTATGATGAATCTTGCCTTGTCCTATGATCACCGCCTTATCGACGGCAAAGAGGCGGTTAAATTCTTGGTGGCTATTAAGGAAATGATTGAAAATCCAGCTAAGATTTTACTTGAAATTTAGTCAATAACGTATTGATATAACTGAGATTTAATATGTCTGATAAATATGATGTCATTGTTATAGGTGCAGGCCCAGCCGGATATGTAGCGGCCATTAGGGCTGCACAGCTAGGTTTAAAAACGCTTTGTATTGAGAAGTGGAAAAATTCAGAAGGTAAAGGTGTTAATGGCGGAACCTGCCTGAATGTGGGTTGCATTCCCTCAAAGGCATTACTGGATAGCTCGTATAAATACCATGAAACCAAAACTGGTTTGGCTGTCCATGGTATCAAAACGGGTAATGTTGGCCTTGATATCAAGGCGATGGTTGGCCGAAAAGAAAAAATCGTAAAGCAGTTAACAGATGGTATTGCCGGATTATTTAAAAGTAATGGGGTTAAATCGTTATTTGGTAGCGGCAAACTTCTTGCTGGTCGCCAGGTTGAATATACTGATCACAGTGGTAAGACCCAAATTCTTTCAGCGGATAACGTTATCATTGCTACGGGTTCACAACCGATAGATATTCCTGTGGCTCCCATTAATGGGGACACAATCATTGATTCTACCGGTGCTCTTGAAATTACAGATGTTCCAAAACGCCTGGGTGTTATTGGTGCTGGCGTGATTGGCCTGGAGCTGGGTAGTGTCTGGAATCGGGTTGGTAGTAAAGTAGTTTTACTCGAAGCTATGGATGATTTTCTGGCAATAATGGACCAGCAAATTGCCAAAGAAGCTAAAAAACTATTTACCAAGCAAGGCTTAGATATTCGTCTCAGCTGCCGAGTGACAGCGAGTAAAGTCAAAGGTAAAAAGGTTGTTGTTACTTATCAGGATAGTGAAGGTAAGGAGGCTGAAGAGACTTTTGACAAGTTGATTGTGTGTGTTGGCCGTCGTCCTTATACAGAGGGGCTGCTTGCTGCTGACAGTGGCGTCAATCTTGATGAAAGAGGTTTTATCTTCGTTAATGATCAATGTGCGACAAATGCCCCTGGTGTTTGGGCTGTAGGTGATGTTGTCAGAGGTCCAATGTTGGCGCATAAGGGTTCAGAAGAGGGTGTTATGGTCGCTGAGCGTATAGCGGGCCAGAAGACTCAAATGAACTACGATATTATTCCTAATGTTATCTATACCCACCCTGAAATTGCCTCGGTTGGTAAGACTGAGGAACAACTCAAGCAGGCTGGTGAAACTTATAACGTGGGTATATTTCCCTTTATTGCCAGTGGTCGAGCTATGGCGGCCAATGAAACCGATGGCATGGTGAAAATGATAGCCGATGCTAATACAGATAGAATTCTTGGTTGTCATATCATAGGCCCAAGTGCTGCGGATCTGGTTCAGCAAGTGGCTATTGCCATGGAGTTTGGCTCTAGTGCCGAAGATATTGGTATGACTGTGTTTGGRCACCCAACCTTGTCCGAGGCAGTACATGAGGCTGCACTGGCTGTAAATGGACACGCTATCCATATTCCAAATCGTAAAAAACGTAAATAACTGTACCTAAAGAAACTCCTCCGGTATCGCTGGCCTGCGGAGTTTAYTTATTATCCAATTAATGAAATCAGCAAACGGAAAAGACTATGAACCTACATGAATATCAGGCAAAACAGCTTTTTGCTGAATATGGCCTTCCGGTATCAGAGGGTGTGGCAGCTGAAACAGTCCCAGAAGCAATAGCTGCTGCCGATGTTATTGGCGGTGATCGCTGGGTTGTAAAAGCCCAGGTACACGCTGGTGGCCGCGGTAAAGCCGGAGGAGTAAAACTGGTTACTTCCAAGGCAGAAATTGAAGAGTTTGCACGGAAATGGTTGGGGCAACGTTTGGTCACGTACCAAACAGACGCGGGTGGTCAACCAGTAAGTCGAATTCTTGTGGAGCCTTGTAGTGATATTGACCAGGAACTTTACCTTGGGGCAGTGATAGATCGCTCGACACGCCGTGTTGTATTTATGGCATCCACCGAAGGTGGTGTTGAAATTGAAAAAGTGGCAGAAGAGACGCCTGAGAAAATTCTTAAGGCAACCATCGATCCACTGACAGGAGCTCAGCCTTATCAAGCTCGTGAATTAGCATTCAAGCTGGGTCTAAATCCAACTCAAATTAAGCAGTTCACAAAATTATTCATAGGTTTGGCCAAACTGTTTCATGATCTTGATTTGGCCTTATTGGAAATCAATCCCTTGGTTATTACCACTGAAGGTAACTTGCACTGTCTTGATGGTAAAATCGTTATTGATGGCAACGCTATGTATCGCCAACCCAAGTTGCGCGAAATGCATGATCCGGCCCAAGATGATGCTCGTGAAGCTCATGCTGCACAATGGGATCTTAACTACGTAGCTCTGGACGGCAATATTGGCTGTATGGTCAATGGTGCAGGTTTGGCCATGGGTACGATGGATATCGTTAAACTTCATGGTGGTGACCCGGCAAACTTCCTTGATGTAGGTGGTGGTGCTACAAAAGAGCGTGTTATAGAAGCCTTTAAAATTATTCTTTCAGATGAAAAAGTTAAAGCGGTTTTCATCAACATTTTTGGCGGTATAGTTCGTTGTGACTTAATCGCTGAAGGTGTTATTGGTGCAGTGGAAGAAGTAGGGGTTCAAGTACCTGTCGTTGTTCGRCTAGAAGGTAATAATGCTGAACTAGGCTCTAAACTTTTGGCAGGCAGTGGATTAAATATTATTGCCGCAACGAGTTTGACTGATGGAGCTCAGCAAGTGGTTAAAGCAGCGGGAGGCAATCAATAATGTCTATTTTAATTGATAAAAATACAAAAGTTATCTGCCAGGGTTTTACGGGTGGACAGGGTACTTTCCACTCTGAGCAAGCGATTGAATATGGCACAAAAATGGTCGGTGGTGTAACACCGGGTAAAGGTGGCCAAACTCATCTTGGTTTGCCCGTGTTTAATACGGTATCCGATGCAGTTGCTGAAACAGGGGCTGAAGCCTCAGTCATCTATGTACCTGCACCATTTTGTAAAGATTCCATATTGGAAGCGGCTAATTCAGGCATCAAACTTATCGTTTGTATTACGGAAGGCATCCCGACCCTGGATATGCTTGAATGTAAAGTGAAGTGTGATGAACTGGGTGTCCAGCTTATCGGGCCAAACTGCCCTGGTGTTATCACACCAGGAGAATGTAAAATTGGCATTATGCCAGGACATATTCATATGCCTGGAAAAGTGGGTATCGTTTCCCGTTCAGGTACTTTGACCTATGAAGCGGTCAAACAAACCACAGACTACGGTTTTGGTCAGTCCACTTGTGTGGGCATCGGAGGAGACCCTATTCCTGGGTCTAACTTCATTGATATTTTGGCCTTGTTTGAAAAGGATCCTGCCACTGAAGCGATTGTTATGATTGGTGAGATCGGTGGTACTGCTGAAGAAGAAGCAGCAGCCTTTATTAAAGACCATGTGACCAAGCCCGTTGTTTCTTATATTGCAGGTGTTACGGCACCAGCAGGTAAGCGTATGGGACATGCGGGTGCCATTATTTCTGGTGGCAAGGGTACTGCTGATGAGAAGTTTGCAGCACTTGAAGGTGCTGGTGTAAAAACTGTTCGAAGCCTTGCTGATATCGGCAAGGGTTTGAAGGAAATTACTGGTTGGTAATCACCGGTGTTTCTATGAAAAAGGCAGCCTTATATAGGCTGCCTTTTTTTATTCTTAGGTTTATTAAAATGATAGAGTTTGGCCGTAGTGTTTTTATTGGTCAGTTTTATTTTTTACAGTGGTTGAATTCTCATCTCTCGTCCCCATTTATTCATGCAGACATCATAGCCACTTAAGGGCATTTTAGAGGCGTCTTTAAGGGCTAAGTATTAAAATACAAGGTAATAGGAGATTGTTACAACCATGACTGTCGAAACGCGCGGTTTTCAAACAGAAGCAAAACAGCTTTTGCACTTAATGATTCATTCCCTTTACAGCAACAAAGAAATTTTCCTACGGGAATTAATTTCTAATGCATCGGATGCTGTTGATAAATTACGTTTTGAGGCTCTGGCCAATGATTCTCTCTATGAAGACGCACCAGATCTTCGGGTGCGTATAAGTGCTGATGCCGAAGCCGGGACCATTACTATTGAGGACAATGGTATTGGTATGTCTCGTGATGAAGCCATTGAGCATCTCGGTACTATTGCAAAATCAGGTACCTCACAGTTTTTGAGTGGGCTGAGTGGTGATCAAAAGAAAGATTCACAGCTTATAGGGCAGTTTGGTGTTGGCTTCTACTCAGTATTTATTGTGGCTGACAAGGTGGTTGTTGAAACTCGCAGAGCGGGTTTGTCTTCAGATCAAGCTGTACGTTGGACCTGTGAAGGTGAAGCTGAATATACTGTAGAAGATATTGAAAAAACAGACCGTGGGACTTCCGTTACATTGTATTTGAAAGATGATGCTCTGGAGTTTGCAGCAGATTTGCGCGTCCGAAGTACGATTAAGAAGTATTCAGACCATGTTGCTGTACCCATTGAAATTAAAAAACTTTCACCGCCAGAAGTAACTGATTCAGACTCTGATTCTGAAGCTACTGATGATGAAGTGGTTGTCATCGATGAATATGAAGCAATTAACGCTGCTACAGCTCTTTGGACTCGTCCTCGTAAGGATATAAAAGATGAGGAATATAAAGAATTTTATAAACATATATCCCATGACTTTACTGATCCGCTGACTTGGAGTCATAACCGGGTTGAAGGCAAGTTTGACTACACCAGCCTGCTTTATATTCCAGCTCATGCACCGTTTGACTTGCATAACCGTGAGGTGTCTAGAGGGTTAAAACTCTATATCCAGCGAACGTTTATTATGGATGATGCATCTCAGTTCTTGCCGCTTTACTTGCGTTTTGTAAAGGGTGTTTTAGATTCCAGTGATCTGCCGCTAAATATTTCTCGTGAAATTCTGCAAGACAGTCCCGCTGTAGATAGTATTCGTAGTGCTGTGGTTAAGCGTGTATTAGACTTATTAGAGAAGATGGCTAAGGAATCACCTGACCAATATACGCCTTTCTGGAAAGAATTTGGTAGTGTATTGAAAGAGGGGCCGGCCGAGGATTTTGCCAATCGTGAGCGTGTGGCAGGGTTATTCCGTTACTCAACAACGAAAACGGAAGGAGAAGAACAAACAGTTTCATTTGCCGACTATATTGCTCGGATGAAAGAAGGCCAAGATAAAATTTACTATCTTGTAGCTGATAATTTGACCACTGCCCGTAATAGTACTTATTTAGAAGTTTTCCATAAGCAGGGTATCGAAGTTTTATTATTGACGGATCGCCTTGATGAGTGGACGCTGTCTCATCTTCATGAGTTTGATGGAAAACTATTGCAGGATATTGCTAAAGGTGAACTTGATGAGTCTATTTTTGGTGAGACTGAAAAAGCTGATGAGAAAGACACGGATAAAGAGTCATCGGGTATTATGGAAAAAATTACAGGTTATCTGGATGGGCGGGTAGAGAGTGTACGTGAAACACGCCGGTTAACAGATTCGCCTGCATGTTTGGTCTATGCCGAGCATGCCCTTAGCCCACAAATGCGTAAAATGATGGAAGCAGCGGGCCAGCCTGTACCAGAGGATAAACCCGTGCTTGAGGTCAACACCAACCATCCATTGGTGGTACGTCTTGGTGAGTCCACAGATGACAAAAAGTCCAGTGAGTTAGCTGAGCTTCTCTATGATCAGGCAACATTGTCGGCAGGAGAGCAACTGGATAACCCTTCATTGTTCATTAAACGCTTAAATCAGTTGCTGTTTGATAAGAAAGCGTAATCAACAATTTTTTGGTTAATAGCTTTATAATCATCCGAACTAAAAACGTTGAAGCATCGCAATGGCAGTAGCAAGTAAAGTAGTAGTATTGGGCGGCGGTAGTTTTGGTACTGCCATTGCAAACATGATAGCCGCCAATGGCTACGACGTTGTTTTGTGGATGAGAGACAAAGAAAATGCACTGAACTGTGAGCGACTCCATGAAAATACCCGTTATTTACCAGATTATTCTTTGGATTCTTCACTAAAATTTTCTTCTGATCTTGAGGCCAGTGTGGTCGGTTGTGATGTGATTTTTTTCTCAGTACCCAGTAAAGGTTTTCGGGATCTTGCACAAAAGGTAATGCCTCTTACTACTCCTGGAACCATTGTTATCAGTACAGCCAAGGGTATTGAGGCTCATACCTTTAAACTGATGAGTGAGATTCTTGAGGAAGAGTTACCCCAGGCTCGTGTGGGGGTCATCAGTGGGCCCAATTTAGCGAAAGAAATTGCCCAAAAAGCCATTACTGCAACTGTGGTGGCCAGTGCCGATGAGGCACTATGCTTGCGGGTTCAGGAGCTTTTATGTTCTCGTTATTTTCGAGTTTATGCTAATAAGGATCGTCATGGCGTAGAGTTGGCGGGAGCATTAAAAAATATTTATGCAATCGCGGCAGGAATGTCTGCAGCCATGAATATGGGCCAAAACACTGTAAGTGTATTGATTACCCGCAGCCTTGCTGAAATGAGCCGTTTTGCCACCATTCTGGGTGCTAATCCTATGACGTTCTTGGGGCTTAGCGGTGTCGGTGATTTATTTGTTACTTGTACTTCCCCCCTAAGCCGGAATTTTCAGGTAGGTTATGCCTTGGGTGAAGGACTTACGCTTGAAGAAGCGACTGAAAAAGTGGGGCAGGTGGCAGAAGGGATTAATACTACGCGAACGATTAAGGCTGAAGCCGAAAAACTGGGTATATACATGCCGTTAGTCAGCGCTTTATATGAAATCATGTTTAACAATCGGCCGGTTAAAGAGGTGCTCAGTGCACTTATGTTGGCTGAGCAAAGTACTGATGTAGAATTTACCTCGGAATAACTACAATTATTGAATGTTTTAGCTATGCTAAACACTATAAATCTAAAAAGTAAGACAGGTATTGTTTATAAGAACGGGGACCTCTAAAAATAGTGTATTTATAGAAGTGCCTGGAACTCAGTCGCGAGTTAACACCGACTCAACTTGGGGAAAGYGAACAATGGAACAGCAAACTAAAACTMATTTACTTAATAAAGAAACCTGGCTTCGTTTACTTTATATGGCTGTGTTTGGATTATTATCCTTTGTGGCTCGAATCGTAGTTTGGGTTGTTGCYGTATTRCAATTTTTGTTGGTATTAATCACMGGTRAAGGRAATAGTAATTTACGTGATTTGGGGCAGGGCGCCTCTAAATGGACATAYCAAGCCTATATGTTCGTAACGTTTAATAGTGACACCAAACCCTTYCCTTTTTCTGACTGGCCYGAAATTGATCAACAAGAAGGTATTTCAGAAACATCTGATACYGCTGAATCATCAGAATCTGAAGATGCAGATGATGTCCCTGCTTTTGTTGATGCCGATGATGATGAAACAACGTCAAATACTAAGGGTTAAGTACTAAGGCCTRAATGGTAAAGCCAAACAATTTTTATTAGCCGTCTTTTAGGTCAGGATTTAGTATGTTAATACATCTATTTCGCCATGGAGACGCACCTTTTAATACTTCCTGTGGTGAACGTTCTTTGTCTGTTGAGGGCAAAATAGAAACTCRCCAAATTGTAGAACAACACTTTGACACGCTCTCCCAACTTCAGCTTATTGTCTGTAGTCCAGTGCTTCGCGCCAGGCAAACGCTTGAGATATTAACGGAGTCTCTAAATTATTCCGGACAATTACTGTTTGAGGATGTATTACGATCTGAGGGTTCAGTGTCCAGAGTAGAACACTGCGTTGATGCCTTGGTTAATTCCCTTAAAGTAGAAAACCTRTTGCTGCTAAGCCATCAGCCTCTGATTGGCCAGATACTTGAATACCTGACAGATGAGAGTGGCTTAGCTTGGTCTATGAATACGAGTTCTCTTGCCAGTCTGGAAATGATGACCTTCGGGCGTGGTTGTGCTGAGCTTCGAGAGTTGGCAAACCCTTAATTCATCAATAACAGGGTTTGCTTGATTTTTTTAGYCAGTGTGAATGGTTTCGTGCTAGCAATTGATTAACGAAAGAAACTCGCTACGTGTGGCCTGATTTTCCCGAAAAGATCCCAACATTGCCGATGTTTTCATGACAGAGTTTTGTTTTTCTACACCGCGCATCATCATGCACATATGTTTGGCTTCAATAATCACAGCAACACCTTGGGCTTCCGTTACCTCTTCAATGGTTTTKGCAATCTGGGTTACCARGGTTTCCTGAATTTGTAGACGTCGTGCAAACATGTCCACGATACGTGCTATTTTGGATARGCCCAAAACCTTACCATTGGGGAGGTAAGCCACATGGCATTTACCAATAAACGGCAGTAGATGGTGCTCACATAGAGAGTACAGCTCAATGTCTTTAACAATCACCATTTCACTTGATTCAGAGGGAAACAATGCGCCGTTGATCACTTCATCCAGGGTTTGGTGGTAACCTCTAGTGAGAAAATCAAATGCTTTGGATGCCCGCTCAGGCGTGTCTATTAATCCGGGTCGAGAGGTATCTTCTCCAGTGGATTCAATAATYTTTTTGAAACAATCTGATGTTTTTAACATGGGKCTCTATGTAKGTCAGGGTATAGGGTAAAAGYGCTGAGTRTTYAGGCCCATACCGTACGTGAGCATGTGATAAACGTAAAGCCATTTATCCAATGAAAAGTTACAATGTTTTATGAAAAAAGAGACGGCAGATAAAGAGTCTAATCCCCTAAAAACAGTAGGTGATTTTATTCAGTGGGGAGCTGATTCCTTTGAAGATGCGGGGCTGTATTATGGCCATGGTACAGATAACGCCTGGGACGAATCACTTAGCCTGGTATTCTTTTCGTTATCACTGCYCTGGGACTCCGAWAGCGATGTTCTGAAACATATATTRTCAGCCGAGCAAAAAGTKACTATTCATCGTTTATTTGATCGCAGGRTMTGCGAGCAAATACCTGCAGCYTATTTGACAGGTGAAGCATGGTTCGCAGGGTTTAAGTTTTTTGTCGAYAACMGGGTGTTGGTTCCGCGCTCACCCATCGCAGAATTGATCGAAGCTGAATTTAGTCCCTGGTTGCTCAATTCTCCCACTAGTATTCTTGATCTTTGCACCGGCTGTGGTTGTATTGGCTTAGCTTGTGCCCATTATTTTCCAGAAGCTACGGTCACCTTAAGTGACATTTCGTATGATGCTTTAGCTGTGGCCGAAAAAAATATTGAGCTTCACCAGTTGTCATCGCGAGTAAAAACAAGACATTCAGATTTATTTGCTGGTTTGGGGCGCGAACAGTTTGATCTGATTGTTACTAACCCGCCTTATGTGGATGCCGAAGACTTGGCCTCGATGCCTAAAGAGTATCACCATGAGCCAGAAATAGGCTTGGCATCAGGTTTTGATGGTCTGGACTTTACTCGGCGGTTATTAAAGGAAGCGGGTGAACACTTATCTGACCAGGGGGTATTGGTGGTGGAAGTTGGTAATTCCGGGGTTGCATTAGATCAGAGCTTTCCTGATGTTCCCTTTTTATGGCTGGAGTTTGAACGTGGAGGTCATGGGGTTTTCCTTCTTACAGCGGAGCAGCTTAAAGTCCATAGCCAAGAATTTCTTTAATTCACACCCACTAACTCTCTACCAAGACTAAACAGGGGTTATGATCGTAACGATATCAGAATAATCATCGTATAATATCGTTATTGTTTACAAACTAAATTTGGAACTACTTATGTCGGGCAATAGCATTGGCAAACTCTTTACTGTAACTACTTTTGGTGAAAGCCATGGGCCTTCATTGGGTTGCATTGTTGATGGTTGCCCTCCCGGGCTAGAATTGTCCGTAGAAGATATGCAACAGGACCTAGATAGGCGTAAACCGGGTCAATCTCGTTATACCACGCAGCGTAAAGAAGGCGATGAAGTAAAAATTCTATCTGGAGTTTTTGAAGGCAAAACTACAGGTACTCCCATAGGTCTTATTATTGAGAATACCGATCAGCGTTCAAAAGATTATTCCGATATTAAAGATCAGTTTCGTCCGGCCCACGCTGACTATACCTATCAAAAGAAATACGGTTTTCGGGATTATCGTGGTGGTGGCCGTGCCTCTGCCCGTGAAACAGCGATGCGTGTGGCTGCTGGTGCGATTGCAAAAAAATATTTACAACAGTCTGCCGGTATTGAAATACGGGGCTACTTATCCCAGCTTGGCCCCATAAAAGTTGAGCAAGTGATACTTGATGAAATTGAAAACAACCCCTTCTTCTGCCCGGATCCGGATAAAGTACCGGAAATGGAACAATACATGCAGGCATTGGTGAAAGAAGGCAACTCCATTGGTGCCAAAATTACGGTCATGGCCAATAACGTACCAGTAGGGTTGGGTGAGCCGGTTTTTGATCGCCTGGATGCCGAAATTGCCCATTCCTTAATGAGTATCAATGCAGTGAAGGGTGTCGAGATTGGTGCAGGTTTCGATTCGATTTCACAGACAGGTACAGAGCACCGTGATGAAATTACTCCAGAAGGTTTTTTGTCAAATAATGCCGGAGGTGTTCTCGGTGGTATTTCGTCAGGGCAAACAATTATCGCGCACATCGCATTAAAGCCTACCAGCAGTCTTCGTATTCCTGGACGTTCAATTGATGTCCATGGGAATGCCATAGAGGTGGTGACGAAAGGGCGACATGATCCCTGCGTGGGTATACGGGCCACACCCATTGCCGAGGCAATGTTAGCGATAACCTTGATGGATCACCTACTTAGACATCGAGCCCAAAATATTGATGTAGAAAGCTAGGTGTTGAGACTAAGATGCCTCATTAAGTGACATAGGCAAATCTAGTTCGCTGTCTGTTAACGAATAAATCCTGTTCATGAATAAATTCGGTCAATAACCCGTGGAAAAAGTGCCTCAGATACCCGTTCCATACTGGCGCTTATCTGCGTTCTATTTTTGTTTTTTTGGTTTGTTAGGTGCGTTGTACCCTTACTGGTCACTATATCTAAAATCGAAAGGTTTCTCTGCTACCGAGATAGGTCTACTTCTGGCCATTCCCATGGCAACAAAAGTTATCGCACCTAATTTATGGGGATGGTTGGCCGATTATACAGGGCAACGGTTGTTTATTATCCGTTTGGGTGCTTTTCTCTCSTGCCTCTGTTTTCTCGGTATCTTTATCGATCAAACCTTTTGGATCATTGCATGGGTGATGATGGGTTACAGTTTTTTCTGGAATGCAATTCTTCCACAACATGAAGTCATCACCGTCAGTTACCTGGAGCAGCGGCCTGAAACCTATAGCCGCATCCGATTATGGGGTTCCATAGGCTTTATTATCTTTGTTATGGGTGGAGGCATCTGGTTTGACTCCCATAACCTGGAGACCTTACCCATTGTAGGTATAGTACTGTTGGTGGGAATATTTCTGAGCAGTTTATTTGTTCCCAACCCCAAATTGAAACAGCATGAAAAACCATCAGAAAAATTTATCTCAGCAGTTAAACAACCGGTAGTTATCGCATTTCTACTGGCGGGTTTGCTGATGCAAATTTCCCACGGGGTTTATTACAGTTTTTTTAGTATTTATATGGAATCCTATGGCTATAGTCGTAGCGGTATTGGTGCTATTTGGTCCGTAGGTGTTGTCGCAGAAGTGTGCCTTTTTATTCTAATGCACCGCCTGCTGCTAAAATTTGGTGTACGAGTCATTATGCTGAYTTGTCTTGCCCTGGCTACGTTGCGTTGGTTAATGATAGGCTATTTCACCGATCAATTATTGATATTAATCGTTGCACAAACCTTCCATGCTTTTACCTTTGGTGCCTTTCATGCAGCAGCCATAGAGTGCGTCCGCCGCCTGTTTGAACCGGGACACCAAGGCAAAGCCCAGGCATTATATAGCGCTTGTTGTTTTGGGGCAGGAGGGGCMATTGGTTCTTATACCGGGGGACTRATTTGGGATGTCGCACCGATCATGGCATTTAACTATGCCTCGCTATCAAGTTTTGCCGGCRTCATCGTCGTATGGTTTTGGTTAAAAGATAAAAAAATACAGAGAAACAGCTGAAAGGAAAGACAAATGAAAATAGCATTTATTGCTTTAGGATTAATCATTGCAGGCCTGTTGTATCCACGATATGACTTGYTGGTAAAAGAGGAKTTTTTCACAAACGACTTYACCCTGGAGCAAGCCGGATTTATGACCAGTGTAGGTTGCCACCAAAAGGCTTTTGAWATTAAAGYRAAATATTATRCCTGYGAACCAAAAGCAGAATGGCGCCGTCATTTTTTTAAAGACGAAGGTGATGAGCYTAATAACTCAAYAGAYACTTCAGGYTTAGTGTTGGAGTAATTAGCTTTTAATTCCTCCATAACTTTTCATCACAGGCCTCTCACTCCCCCTGGTTAGGAGGGGTGAAAGGCTAAGCCTTAATTTATTCAGGCGTTGAATTCAAAATATACATTGCTTCATGYAGTGGTGGAATCTTTGTAACGATYGGGCTAAACCAAGCRCGGTATATCAATCCRATTTTTCTGCTTCGRTTGAGTCGTGACAATGTACGRTTRGCAATGAGYCTAAAATCAGAGTCATTTCTTCTWACTGCTAGGGCGAAAGGTTCTTGTGAAAAGATTTTACCTGTAAGTGTAAGTTTTTCTACATCTTCATTGGTCAAGATGAGACCCATTAGTACAATTTGATCGGATGAAAAGGCATCGACTTCACCATTAAGGACTGCTTCCATACCTACATCGGCTGAGTCTACAGTGATGATTTCTGCATCACTTCCTACCTTCTTTAGAGCMTTTCTTAGGCTGTTGGCCGTTGTGGTATCCTTTACTACCGCAACYTTTTTGCCCTTAAGATCTGAAATYTCTTTTATATGRGAAGTTTTAAGGCTAAGGAWATCAGCCCCAGTAATAAATGTAAGCTGCGTAAAATCAACTAGCTCCGAACGTGAAAGTGTTTTGGTTGTAGAGCCACAAAGAATATCTATTTCATTGTTTTCCAGAGCCTTGAAGCGATTAGAGGCAGTRACAGRGACAAATTTAGTAGCAATRTTAGGGTTYTTCAGTTTGATTTTTACKTCATTSACTATATGYAGRCAAAGATCGATGGAGTAACCAACYGGCTGYTTRTTCTTATTTAGAAAAGACATTGGGGGYTCATCTWGGCGATAACCAATACGTATTATCTCGGTCTCTTTTATTTGCTTGAGCGTGGAAGAGTCTCCCGCAAAGCTTACCCCTGAAAACAAAACCGTAATCAAGGAAAGAAGTGTAATAACATATTTCATTTTGTACTCCATTGTGGAAATTAGATTAATAAAAAAGTATCGTAAAAATTGCCATAAAATATATTTACATATTGCTTCAGAAGTTGCAAAAATGATTGTGTAATGCCCTATGACGTTTATATACGGACAGAAAGTTCATCTGAAGAAAGGAGTCATTTCTATCGTGAGCTTTTTATATGTGCAATTCCAGATGAAGGTATTCATAATATCAGGCAATCAGTGAATCGTAATTATCCACAGGGTATGACAGGTTTAAGTATCAGATAAGTCTACTTTGGGGTGGAAGCTAGGTACTGAACCTAGGATAAATTTATCAAAAAATAATCGTTACGAGCCCTTACCAACAAAAGACCTTTTAATAGGTCTTTCTAGTTGAATATATAGTAAAAACTTCTACAATAGACCTATTAAAACATTGTTTAAATAGGTGGTTCTATGAGTACAATACATCCAATTTTGGCAGATGTAAGTGCTGGAATTTCAGAGCTAAAGAAAAACCCTATGTCCGTTATGGCGCAGGGGGAAGGTGCGCCGGTTGCCATTCTTAATCGTAATGAGCCCGTTTTTTATGCTGTCCCGGCAGCGGCCTATGAAGCTCTAATTGATAAATTAGAAGATGTTGAATTGGCGGCTATTGTCAGGGCGCGATTGGATCAACAAGAAATAGAGGTTGTGCTTGATGACCTATAGGTTGGTATTTAAGGTCGCAGCCAAAAAAGAATGGGATAAGTTGGATTCTGGTGTAAAAGAGCAGTTTAAAAAGAAAATAGTAGAGCGTCTGAAAACCCCTCGAATTGAAAGTTCCAGGCTCAGCGGTATGCAAGATTGCTATAAAATTAAATTGCGTAGTGTCGGTTATCGRCTGGTTTATCAGGTCCGAGATAATGAATTAATCATTTCTGTTGTGGCTGTGGGTAAGAGGGAAAGAAATGCCGTATATAAATTGGCAGTAAAGCGTATTTGAAATGCCCTTAAAAAAGAGACAAAAGTGAAAGCAAAAGAACCGAATAGTAAAAARGGGCATGATTTTTCAAARAAAAGTAAGGTTTCAGTTTGGGCTTCTCAACACCCCTATAAAGCTGTTCCTGATGAGTATTTTGAAGAAACATTTAGCCGCAATAATACTCGGGCAAGAAATACGTGGTCAGATAATTTTAATCTTCGTTATTTTAACCCTGAGAAGATGGAGACCAATGGTGCCCAGGAGGGCACGGTGCTTATCAAGAAGGCYGCTGGTGAGTGTTCRTTTTCTTCCTCTTACATGGAGGTGTTGATGAGTAAAGCRMGGAARAAGAAGYTGGAGCAGGTGACCTGGRTTGTTTTGTTGTTTGAATATGAATACAGCCCCAAGCTTTCGGGYGTTGATAAAGATATCTATATGACRTTTTTAGGGGCTTTTGATTATGACGATGGTGCTGAAAACGTATACGAGGCCGACTAACTCAGTGTGTCGAGTGTGAAACGATGCTGTACATGCTGATAAGCCTGAGAGAACCGAGCCATTCAAAAATATTTTGAGATTCAGTAACGTGACCATTGACAGGATTTTGGTTTTCGTTGGACAATCAGKGCCCACTRAAAAAYACGTTGCAGGATTKCATGTCTAGAGCCGACGACAGCATGGATAGAATTCGCGAGAAGAAGAAATGCTTCCTTGCTCGTGAAGAACGTATTATCGATAAAGCCCTTATGCTGTTAATTCGAGATGGCATAGATAARGTGACTGTCTCYGCTATTGCCCGGGAAKCGGGTGTTGGYAAAGGGACWGTTTATAAACACTTCCTCACTAAAACTGAAATTTTGATGCGTATTGTTCTGGATTATGAACAGAACATCACTGAAAACCTTCGTCTTGGAATTGAGGCCGCAGAGGCGGGTGACCCTGGTGCTGCCGCTCGGTCATATTTTCAAGCACGATTGTCGGACCCCGCTCTGGATAGGCTTGTCCAGCACCTGGAAGCTAAGTTAGAGGGGAATGATGAGGTTGCTAGCAGTATGGCTGAACTTCATGCTCTGCGTCGTTCAAATATTGATGCATTAAATAATATGATTGCCAAGCTGATAGATGAAGGTGTTTTGGAAGATGTTCCACCGCTGTACCAATATCTTTCATGCTGGGCATTGGCTCAGGGTGCAGTAGAAGCCTATTTTAATGTGAGCTATGGCTCGGATGTTGAAGACAAGGAGGATTTCCTTCGTTTTATTGCCAATATTGGCGTGACGATGGGTAACCGTGGTCAGTTACGTAATGGATCGGATTTTCGAAAATGACATTTTTCATACATAACACATCAAAGTTATTGCCGTGACAAATACCAATTATCAGTCGCTCCTCGATACTCTGTTAAAGCATCAGAAGGCGACGGGAGAAAACCTGCCACCAGTGGAGCAATGGAATACACCACTCAGTGGTGATATGGATCTACGCATTGCTTCAGATGGCACTTGGTATCACGAGGGTGATGYCATTGAACGACAAAAGTTAGTTAAGTTGTTTGCCTCTATTCTTAAGAGAGAAGGCGGCGAGTACTTTTTGATTACCCCTGTTGAAAAATGGCGAATACAGGTCGATGATGCGCCCTTTGTTGCGGTTAATCTTGAAGTTGTGGGAGAAGGGACTCCACATCAAGGGTTGGTTTTTACCTGTATTGCTGGGGATACCGTCATTGCTGGTAAGGATAACCCTATTAGAGTAGATGTTGACCCCGTAAGTAAGGAGCCAGCACCTTACGTATTGTTACGCCGTAATTTAGAGGCAAAGATCAGTCGGGCAGTGTATTACCAGCTGGCTGAATTGGCGCAAAGTATTAATGATGATAGTGGTGAACACTTTGTCGTCTCCAGCCAGGGGGAACAGTTCCCGCTCCAATAAGTAGGCAGGTAGAATAAACAAAAACCTCTAAATAACTTTAGATAAAACTAATAACTATTTGTTTTTAGACAGCTTACATGTTTGGATAATTTGGCCCRCCCGCACCTTCTGGTGCTACCCATACAATATTCTGGGTCGGATCTTTAATATCACAGGTTTTACAATGCACACARTTCTGGGCATTGATCTGAAATTGTTTCCCTTCTTCACCATCAACTATCTCATAAACACCAGCAGGGCAGTAACGTTGTGCTGGTTCATCAAACAAGGGTAAGTTGTGGGCTATGGGCACATCAGGATTTTTTAGGGTCAGGTGGCAGGGCTGTTCTTCCTCATGATTCGTATTCGATAGGAATACTGAGGACAATTTATCAAAGCTCAACTTGTTATCAGGTTTCGGATAATTGATAACCTTACTTTCGGCTGCAGGTTTCAGCGTACTGTAGTCTGGTTTAGGGTCTTTTAAGGTCCAAGGAAGCTTGCCGTTGAACAGGTTGATATCAATAAAAGCATAGGCTGAGCCAATAATGTTGCCCCACTTATGTTGGGCAGGCCCGAAATTACGTTGAACATGCAGTTCCTTGTAGSCCCAGCTTTCTTTGTACGCATGGGTGTATTCCGTAAGTTCATCCTGTTGTCGTTCTGCACTAATGGCTGAAGCTACAGACTCGGCAGCAATCATGCCGGACTTCATGGCGCAATGAATGCCTTTAATTTTGGCAAAATTTAGTGTGCCTGCGTTATCACCGATCAGCAGCCCCCCCGCAAAGGTCATCTTGGGTAGTGATTGCAAACCGCCTTTCACCAAAGCCCTAGCACCATAGGAAACACGTTTTCCGCCCTTAAGGTACTGACTGATAACCGGGTGATGTTTATAGCGCTGAAATTCGTCAAAAGGGCTGACAAACGGGTTGGAGTAGGAAAGATCAGTAATGAGCCCAACCACCACCTGATTGTTATCCATATGATATAGAAAGCCACCACCGGATGAATTACTCTCATCAAGCGGCCAGCCTGCACTGTGAACAACTAGTCCCGGCTGATGCTTATCCGCAGGTACAGTCCAGAGTTCTTTAATACCTAGTCCGTAGTGTTGTGGTTCTACCTCTTTATCCAGTGAGAACTGTTTGATAAGTTGTTTGCCAAGATGACCGCGGCAGCCTTCTGAAAACAGTGTGTATTTTGCTCGAAGCTCCATGCCCGGCATGTAGGCATCTTTGTGTTCGCCATTGGGACCTATACCCATATCACCGGTAATGATGCCTGTTACTGCACCGCTTTCGTTATAGAGGATACTAGCTGCTGCAAATCCGGGGAATATTTCTACACCAAGGTTTTCTGCCTGTTCAGCCAACCAACGACATAGATTACCGAGGCTAACAATATAGTTACCTTTGTTATGCATCGTTTTAGGGGCAAACAATGATGGGATTTTTATACCTTTTTTCTCAGTAAAAACATAAATACTGTCATCTTTTACCGGGGTATTGACTGGAGCGCCACGTTCTTTCCAGTCGGGGAATAACTCATTCAGTGCTGTAGGCTCCAGAATTGCACCAGACATAATATGAGCACCGACTTCTGAGCCTTTCTCTACAACAACAACAGAAAGCTCTGTATTAAGTTGTTTTAATCGACAGGCGGCCGATAGACCAGAAGGACCCGCACCAACAATGACGACATCGTAGTCCATATATTCACGTTCCATGGGGTTCTCCTCGGTACAGCAGTGTTTAGGGTAGCCATGTTTAGGCTAACTATGTTTAGTATGGCTGTTCTTTTATTATTTTGTGATTCTCTGTTTTTCAATAACGTTTCTCAATAACCCTTTGAACAATCAATTGGATCATTTTCAGGGTCATGGCGCTAACAGTGAATGTGGGATAGATTTTATCTTGTCTGCCTCAAGGGTGCCATGACGTTTTTATGACTGATCGGTCAATACTGAGGAGTCAGGCTTATATTAAGATAAAACCTGCGATTTTCTTGATTTGCCCCATCTGTAACGGCATGATTAGCACACTTTAGGGAGCACTTAAACTTGCTCCCGTTCATGTTAACCGAACAAGTCAAAGGACATTCAATGAAAGTACTTGTCGCTGTTAAACGCGTTGTGGATTACAACGTTAAGGTCCGGCCGAAGGCTGATGGTTCTGGTGTAGACCTGAACAATCTAAAAATGTCGATTAATCCATTCTGTGAAATTGCGGTGGAGGAGGCTGTTCGACTCAAAGAGAAAGGAATAGCAACAGAAATCGTCGTTGTTTCCATTGGGCCTCAACAGGCACAGGAACAAATTCGTACGTCACTGGCATTGGGTGCGGACAGGGGCATTTTGATAAAAACAGACCAAGATTTAGAGCCTTTGGCCATCGCCAAGTGTCTCAAAGCCATTTGTGATCAGGAAAGCCCTGATATTGTTCTGATGGGGAAGCAGTCTATTGATGGTGATAATAACCAGACAGGGCAGATGTTGGGGGCTCTTACGGGTTACCCTCAGGGGACATTTGCCTCTGAACTCATTATTGATGGTGGTAAAGCTCGTGTCACTCGAGAAATTGATGGCGGGTTACAGACGGTTAGCCTTACCTTGCCGGCCATTGTGACCACAGATCTTCGTCTCAATGAGCCACGCTATGCCTCGCTGCCAAATATCATGAAAGCCAAGAAGAAGCCCATGGATGAGACAACACCTGAGACATTAGGCGTGGACATTACCCCTCGAGTTACGCTTCTCAAGGTTGAACCACCCGCTGAGCGAGCCTCAGGTATCAAGGTGGCAAATGTTGATGAGTTGCTGGATAAACTAAGAAATGAAGCGAAGGTTATCTGATGAGTATTTTAGTGATTGCGGAACACGATAACAGTAGTTTGAAGGCATCAACACTAAATACTGTGACGGCGGCTCAAGCTATTGGTGGCGAAATAAATATATTGGTTGCCGGGTCAGGTTGTGGTGATGCGGCCACTGAAGCGGCAAAAATTTCAGGTGTCGACAAAGTGTTGGTTGCCGACAATCCTGCTTATGGTCATCGACTGGCAGAAAATCTTGCTCCGTTGATTGCGGAATTAGCACCTAGTTATTCCCATGTGCTGGCACCGGCTACAACGACGGGGAAAAATATTATTCCTCGTGCCGCAGCATTGCTTGATGTTCAGCCAATGTCAGACATTATCGCGATAGAAAGTGCCGATACTTTTAAACGACCGATATATGCCGGCAACATTATTGCTACAGTAAAAAGTGCTGATGCGATTAAAGTAATGACAGTACGTACTACTGCTTTTGATGCAGCCTCTGCGGAGGGTGGGTCTGCCAGTATTGATGCCATTGATAATGCTCATGACGCTGGAAACTCAACCTTTGTTGGTGAAGAGTTAGCTGTCTCTGAACGACCAGAACTGACCGCTGCTAAAATAGTTATCTCTGGTGGACGCGGCATGGCTAGCAGTGAAAACTTCGAGTTACTTGAAAAAGTGGCTGATAAGTTGGGCGCTGCAATTGGCGCATCCCGTGCTGCCGTTGATGCAGGTTTTGTCCCGAATGATATGCAAGTGGGGCAGACTGGTAAAATTGTTGCTCCGGAACTGTATATTGCCGTAGGTATATCCGGAGCTATTCAGCATTTGGCTGGGATGAAGGACAGCAAAGTTATCGTCGCTATTAATAAAGATGAAGAAGCTCCCATATTCCAGGTGGCAGATTATGGTTTGGTAGCAGATCTGTTTGATGTTATGCCAGAAATGAACGAGAAGCTGTAACGAGTATTTCATACACAAAATGTAAGATTGATAAAAAAACCGACCATTAAGGTCGGTTTTTTTATCTGAGATTATCTCAAGTTTCTTATTTATAAGACCGGTATTTATTTTTCTGGGGCTTGTTTTTATGGCCCCTGTTTTTAGGGTCTTTGTTGTTATGAGAGTCATGTTTATAAGCTCTGTTTTTACGGGCTCTATTTTGTTCTTCCGGACTCATATTACGCCATTTAGCTTTTAGCTTTTCTCGTTTCTCCGGAGGCATATTTCGGAATTTATCTCTGGCCCGATGAATTCGCTCCTGCTCTTCTCGTGGTAGAGCATTGAAATCATTGCGGCGTTGTCTTAATTTTTTCCGTTGCTCGGGTGAGAGCTCTTCATAGCGTTTATGTCCATATTCACGCCTGTTGTCTGCTACTTCCCAAATAATGTCAGTCTCTGGCTCATATATCGAACCGGTCCAAGGGCTGGAGTCTTTTAGGTTATGGTGGTAAGTGTTTTCCAGGGCAGCAACGTGTCCATACTGAGCCAATGTTTGTGATGTATAAAGTATTGGCAGAGAAAAGAGTAAACCCCAGATATAACCTTTATGACGACTGTTCATAATTAAATGCTAACCCTTGAGATTGTTGTTTTCACTGGCCAACCAGTAGTAAAAGTCCATATCTTCATAAAGATCAATACCTTCACTGAGTAAAATTTCATCATTACTCAGAGGCGTAGTTTGATTATCTTGAAGATTAGGTGATAGAACCAATACCAATGCCACAACGGAGGCTAATGCCATACCTGTTACGGGCATAAAGAATCGAGGTGATTTACGCTTGCTTGCTGCCTTCATGGCATGTGATCGAGCCTGTGCTAAATGCTGAGTTGTATCAGTATCCAGTTCGCGCTCGGAACGACGTAGAACATCACGCATTTGTATTTCAAATTCTTTCATATCCGGGGCATTCATTTTGGGTTCATTCATCGTTGTCTTATTCATACCAGTGCTCTCCCAGTGTTGCTCTCAGGCTGTGGGTTGCTCGTGAATAATGAGTTTTAACACTGCCTTCACTGCATTTCATAGCTACTGCGGTTTCAGTAGTACTGAGACCTTCCCAGCATCTAAGTATAAAGGCCTGTTTCTGGCGTGCTGATAAGGCTTCTAATGCAATTTGTAAAACTTCAAGCTGTCGTCCTGTTTCATGTTGTTGATGCGGGGAACTGCTGTTTGGTCCCGGCACATTTTCTAATGGGTCCTCATCGGACTCGGAACCATCATCTTTATCTTTAAATCGGTTTAGCCAGCCTTTTACTTTATTTTGTACCTTGTGGCGTCGATGCAAATCATTGATTCGGTTTTGTAATATACGATAAAACAAGGGACGCCATTCGTCCGGGTTTTTATTGCTGTAACGGATAACAAGTTGGGTCATGGATTCCTGGACTACATCGAGAGCATCTTCACGATGTCCCAACGAGTTCAATGCAATCCTGAATGCCCGGCGTTCAACTGTTACCAGAAAGTTTTCAAGGGGCTGCAATTCCAGAGTTTTACTCCTTACTATGGCACTTGTTGCATGACAGTCTGTATTCATCATGACTTATCCACTGACAATTTAGTGGTTCTCATGTGAGTGATACAACAATTCATTGAGCAAAATTGTACCACCAAGAATAGAAAAGTAGTCCTCTACGTAATCATCATACCTATAGTACCTATGCCCATACCTATACAATTGATGCCCACGCAAATAACGATGACGACTATAACCATGATTGTTGTCGTATGTGTGATGACGCTTTTGGTAATAGCGTTTGTGGTCATACTTATGGCCAGAGTTAATGCGGGCGTTATGATCAGACCTGTAATAGGAGCGACCACTCGAGAAATGTTTTTGGCTATATTTCTGACTATGCTGCCGCGAATTACGTTTATTGTGATCGGCATGCTGATCATATTGGCGGCTACTTTGGTAGGACTGGTGTTTATTCCGATTTTGGTGATGGTCTTTGGCTAAAGCAGGGACTGCAGTGGCCGCTAAGGACACTGCCAATAATCCGATAAGAGTAAGTTTCTGTGTCATAGCCAGTTCCTCTGTTTCTAGGCTCTCTAGGAGGCTCCGATTCATTTTCACGAATGAATTAGGGGTTCCCTATGCCTTTAAACGTTCCAGAAGCTGATTGGTTGACGGGCTATTGTATGCTGAGGTTTTGTAGGCTTAAGATTTCAGGGATAGCCAGATAGGGCAATGGTCAGACGGTTTTTCCATGGCACGGATAGTCTGGTCAATACCAGCGTCTATAGCCAAATCCATCAAGGGTTTTGATGCCAGCATCAGGTCTATTCGTAACCCGCGTTTTGGCTCACGTTCAAATCCACGGCTGCGGTAGTCAAACCAGCTGTATCGATCTACTTCATCGGGATGAAAATACTGGTAACTGTCTTGTAACCCCCACTGTTCAAGGTTTTTCAGCCATTCGCGTTCTTCGGGCAGAAAACAGCACTTTCCGGCACGTAACCAGCGCTTTCGGTTGTCGTCTCCGATACCGATGTCTTTATCTAATGGTGCAACGTTCATGTCACCCATGACGAGCACTAATTCATCTGGCTGGTGGTGTTCCTTTATGCGATTCAGTAGATCAGCGTAGAACTGTTGTTTACAAGGAAATTTCAGTGGGTGATCTCGGCTCTCACCCTGAGGGAAATAGCCATTAAAAATATGGATTTTTTTATCATTGAGTTCGAATTGACCAAAAACCAATCGTTTTTGGCTTTCTTCACCATCTTGGGGGAAACCCTTTAGACTACTCATTAAGGGTAATCGGTAGAGTAGGGCAACACCGTAGTGTCCCTTTTGGCCATGATAAATAACGTCGTATCCCAGCTCGTTAATATCCTTCAGTGGAAACTGGTCATCAGAGACTTTTATTTCCTGTAGCCCAATAATATCGGGAGCATATGTCTCTACAATTGCTTTGAGCTGGTGCAGTCGAGCACGAAGGCCATTCGCATTAAATGAAACAATTTTCATATCAGGGACGTCGGGCCTGTCTTAATGGTGAATAGGTAAGATTCATGTAATCTGCCAAAATATTTCCAACCTCATAGAGAATGGGGTCTTTCTCTGAAAGTGTTCGATCGTCACTGTCCTCTGGCTTACTTGCTGTACGCCATTCTTCTACGGATGCGTAGACTATTAATTGCTTGGACTCTCGTCGCTTATTCTCCATAGAGAGTAACTTATTGTCATACTCTTTGGTTTCCCTTCTACGCTGTGCTTCATTTAGCGATAATTGTTTTAATTCACGGCGCTCTTTAATGAGGGCCAATTCTTCACTCAAATAAATCAAGTCAGGATCTTCTTTCAGGCGCTGATCATGTCGATTCTGAAGAGCGTCTATGGGTACTTGCGTAAACTTGTATTGACGATGGGGAACAGGTGGAATCTTATCCCAAGGCAATGCATTTTCTTCGCTACTTTCACCGACTTTATCTGCATCGTAGAAAGAAGGCAGTTTGATATCAGGTACAACACCTTGGTGTTGGGTGCTTTCACCGGAGACCCTATAAAATTTGGACTCAGTGAGTTTTATTTGACCTTCCTGAAGAGGCAGTTGAACTTGTACGGTTCCCTTGCCAAAGCTTTGGCCTCCTACCACCAAACCGCGGCCATAATCCTGTATTGCACCGGCAAAAATTTCTGAAGCAGAAGCACTTAAACGGTTAATCAATACCATTAATGGGCCTCGGTAATAAGCTTCGTCTCTAGATCGATAATTACGTGATATATATTGATCGGCATTGCGAACCTGAACGATGGGGCCCGGATCAATAAACAAATCTGTTAGGGTCGTTGCTTCCTGCAAGAACCCCCCGCCGTTATTGCGAAGGTCAAGAATAATCCCGTCAACCTTTTGGTCTCTAAGTTCGCCTAACAGGCGTAAAACATCTTTTGTGGTACTTTTAAAGTTAGGGTCACGGTTGTAATAAGCTTCAACATCCAGATAGAAAGCAGGGATGTCTATAACTCCAACACGGTAGTTACCAGCGTCGTTATTGATCTCAATGACTTCAGCTTTTGCTGCCTGCTCTTCGAGTTGAATTTTATCTCGAACAATTGAAATTTCACGACTGTTTCCCGCAGATTCACCTGTCGCAGGGATAATCTCGAGCCTTACAATACTGTCTTTTTCGCCTCTTATAAGTTTAACAACCTCATCAAGTCGCCAGCCAACAACATCAACCATCTCCTGTTTATGTTGCCCTACAGCAACAATCTTGTCACCAGACTTGAGAATGTCCTGTTTGTCGGCAGGTCCACCGGGGACAACTCGAACAATCTTGGTGTATTCATCTTCTAGCTGAAGAACAGCCCCAATGCCTGTAAGGGATAGGGATAGAGCGATTTGAAAATTTTCCGCTGAACGCGGTGACATGTAGGCTGTGTGAGGATCATAAAGCCCGGTAAGGGCATTCATGTAGGCTTGAAAAACATCCTCACTATCACGTTGAGTCAGTTGTTTTTTAAGGTTGGTATAACGCTTTATCAGTAATTCACGTGCGGCTTCTGGCTCTTTGTCATTAAGCTTTAATCGAAGGAATGCTTCCTTGATGCGCTTGCGCCAGTAATCATCAGCATCTTCATTGGTTGTCGGCCACGCACCACTCTCTGTATCATAGGGCAAGTATTCATCTTTAGTGAGATCAAATTGAAACCCGCTTTCAAGTAAGTCTATATTGCTTTGCAGGCGAGCCATTGTCCTCTGGTAATAGCGATTATAAATTTCAAAGCCGGCACTTAGGTCTCCGTCCTTAAGCATGTCATCAAGCTTTGTTTCCCACTGCTTAAATTCATTAATGTCTTCTTGAAGCAAGTAGCTTTTTGATGGGTCGAGTAGATTCACATATTGATTCAATAAATTTCGTGACAGTTCATCGTCGGCAGGTTGCTGGCGATAGTGTTTTGTCGTCAGCTTTTCTATGATTTCTGTCGCTGTTTCAGCTTGATTTGAGGTGAACTGGACATTGGCCAAAGCAAATGAGGCCAAGGGTATCAGTAACAGTGGTACAAGCGGTCTTAATAAAAAAAGCATTGTATTTTCAGTGTCTTGTCAGTATATGAAGGGTTGAGTGTAACAAACTTACAGGTTTATAGACCCTGCCCACCCCTAAATGGTTGCAGTTTTTTACAAAAATTTTATTTCATACAGTTAATTATGTCGGTGGTATAAGTCATTATCATGAAACTTAGACCAGTTTTTTTAAAAAACACATAATGTCTTTAGCCCATTGATACTGTTCTCAAAGGGTGGAACTATTAGACGGGTGAGATGATTTGAGGGTAGGGTTATTGAAGGTCAGTTATGGCCACACTTTCAAAATACACGGAGTATTAGTAATTTTCGACATGAAACATGACAACAATAAGAATAAAGCAGCTCTGATTACCGGTGGTGCCACACGATTAGGTCTGGCCTTTGCCAAGGCTTTGGCAAGTGCCGGCTATGATATTGCTTTGCATTACCACAGTTCTACAGAGGCAGCTCAGTCTACCGTGGCTGAAATTGAAGCCTTAGGTGTTGTATGTGTTGCTTTTCAACTGGACCTTTCTCAATCTAATCCAGAAACACTCATTACTCGTGTCGTTAATAAATTTCCTAATCTGGGTGTACTGATCAACAGTGCTTCTGCCTATGAGGCTGCAACCATTGCGGATACAAGCATGGCACTGTTACAGCAACAATTTACAGTAAACTTTTTTGCGCCATTTATGTTAACCCAGGAATTTGCCAAGTCATGTTCGGCTAGATCATGCTCTAATGCAGTAGTCATTAATATTTTAGATAATAAAATTGCCTTCCAGCAGAACAGTTATGCTGCATATCTGTTATCAAAAAAAGCCCTAGCTGAATTCACCTATCTTGCTGCTATGGAATATGCACCGAATTTACGTATCAATGGCATCGCACCTGGTGTCATTATGCCCGGAGAGGACAGAACCGAAGATTATGTGGCCTGGCGAATTGATGGCATACCACTAAAGAAGCAGGGTGACGTTGATAATATACTGAGTGCCATGAACTACTTATTAAATAATAAATTTGTAACGGGGCAAATTCTTACGGTAGATGGTGGCGAAGGGATGAATCACCAAGGGCTTAATGCTGAGCAATTTAATCATAGGGATCATTCATAACCGTGGCGGAGCAAGAATTACATCAGGTTATCATCTCAGTGGGTTCTAATATTGACCCACAGATTAATATTCCAGCATCTCGCGAGATTTTAGCCGCAGATACACAATTACTTGATTGTGCTGATACTATCGAGACCCGTCCTGTTGGTTATGAAAACCAGCCAAACTTCCTTAATACAGCGTACTTGGTTGCAACACCCTTTGAATTTGATGAGTTCAATGCTTTTCTGAAGTCTGTTGAAGACAGAATGGGCCGAGAGCGAGGGCCCATAAAATCTGGCCCAAGAACTATCGATCTGGATATTATTATTTGGGATGGTGACATACTAAATACGGACTATTACCATTATGACTACGTTTCTATACCTGTTGATCAAATAATCTCAACGAACCAAATAATCCTATGTTCTAAGGCAAAGACATCTGGGTAATTTTTTTGCTGTATTTCAGTACTATTAACCTGGCAATTAAATAGGTTGTCCTAACCTATTTAATTATCGTCCAGAAAAATCTGGCGACGTTGAGTGAAACCCCTTGATTTTCCTGGACTGTCGATGGCTTTCAGCCATCGACAGCACGTCCATGTACTGCATTATTAACCCAACAACAATAGTTGCCGGGTTAATAACACCAGCCTAAGAGCAAATGTATATGTTTGGTCTACCAATAAAGAGGGTATTCACCAGATGGATATAAATAATACTTTCGAATAAGTGAAATTTTGTGCCACTTGCTTATAATGGCCGACCATTCTAGTTATCAACTTGTCATGGAGAAATATCGTGAAAGCACCTGTTCGTGTAGCTGTCACCGGAGCCGCCGGCCAAATTAGTTATTCTTTACTGTTTCGCATTGCCTCTGGCCATATGCTAGGTGAAGATCAGCCTATTATTCTACAAATGTTAGAAATCACTCCAGCACTGGAAGCCCTGAAAGGGGTTGCTATGGAATTGGATGACTGCGCATTCCCTCTTTTGACAGGTATGGTCTGTACTGATGATCCAAATGTTGCTTTTAAGGATGCTGACTATGCAGTGCTTGTTGGTGCACGCCCACGTGGCCCGGGTATGGAACGCAAAGATTTACTTGAAGCCAATGCTACAATTTTCTCTGCACAGGGCAAAGCTATTAACGACAACGCGTCTAAAGACATTAAAGTGTTGGTTGTAGGTAACCCCGCTAACACCAATGCATTAATTGCACAGCGTAATGCACCTGATATTAACCCACGTCAATTCACAGCGATGATGCGCCTTGATCACAACCGCGCAATGACGCAACTGGCACAGAAAACGGGTAAGTCAGTTAATGATGTGACCAACATGTTGGTCTGGGGTAATCACTCTGCTACTCAGTTCCCTGATTTACATCACCCTAAAGTTTCTGGCGAAACAGCCATTAACCTGGTTGATCAAAGCTGGTACGAAGAAGAATTTATTCCTACAGTTCAGCAACGTGGTGCTGCAATTATTAAAGCACGTGGTGCATCATCAGCTGCTTCTGCCGCAAATGCTGCCATTGATCACATGCGTGATTGGGCGTTGGGTACACCAGAAGGTGATTGGGTCAGTATGGGCGTATACAGTGATGGCAGTTACGGGATCACTGAAGCACTGATCTATTCTTTCCCTTGTGTTTGTAAAAACGGTGATTGGGAAATTGTTCAAGGCTTGGATATCAACGAATTTTCACGCAGAAAAATGTCTGCGACTGAAAAGGAATTGACGGAAGAGCGTGATGCAGTTCAGCACTTGCTGCCATAACTTTTAGTAGTTTAAGAAAAAGGCGCCCTACGTGGGCGCTTTTTTTATGGCTGTTATTTGTGAAATATGGCATCAACTTATCTAGACAAAACCTCTCTGGAAGCATGGCGGGATATATGTTCTAAACTTATAAGTGAGGAATGTAGATGGTTGTTATATATACACAGTCAAACCAAGTAACACAGTTGGTGTTAACACCGGATCGCTCTCTCGATTGGCGGGGTAATGTGCGGGTAATATTAGCTGTCGCTATTGTTCTCACTATAGTCTTTACCCCCCTTGTATTAATGGGTGGGTGGATGATTATTCCCTTTGCCCTAATACAACTGATAGCACTAACACTGGGGCTTTACTTTACCCTGAAAAAACTTGCCTATCATGAGGTTATAACGATTAAAAATGGTCAGTTGTCCCTTCAACGAGGCGGAAAAAAGCTTGAAACCAGCAGTACATTCCTTAAAGATTCCGTTCAAATTCTTGTTGAAGAACATGAACGCCCAATGAGTGCACCAGATATTGACTTAGTTGCAGAAGGCCACTTCTATACATTAGGTGAGTTTTTGGGGAGGGATGATCGTTTTAAATTAGCCCGGGTATTAAAAAGTCAGCTAAATTTGAGAATATTGCATTTGAATTCTTTTCATCGTGTCAGTTTTTGATAAAGTGCTCTCTCTGTACGCAGCACCCGTACCTAATATAAAAAAAGGAACGCATTCATGGCTTTTCCCGAAGTAGGACAGCCAGCACCCGAGTTCAGTTTACAAAATCAGCGAGGTGAAACAGTTACCTTGGCAGACTATAAGAACAAGAAGAATGTTGTCTTATATTTTTATCCCAAGGCAATGACGCCGGGTTGTACGGTACAGGCTTGTGGTATTCGTGATAGTCAGTCGGAATATGCAGCTGTAGAGACAGTTGTTTTAGGTGTAAGTCCCGATCCATTTCCGAGACTTGCTCGGTTTGAGGAAAAACAACAACTCAATTTTGACTTGCTCTCAGATGAAGACCATGCCATTACCGAGTCTTATGGTTGTTGGGACATGAAAAAATTTATGGGACGTGAGTTTATGGGCGTTCTAAGAACAACTTTTGTTATCAATAAAGAAGGAAACATTGCCCTGGTGATGAATAAAGTAAAAACTAAGACTCACCATGATGATGTGCTGGCATGGATAAAAGACAACCTCGTTTGAATCCACAGCGCTTTTATACACAACCGTTTTATACATAATAGTTATACAAATTGCAGTTGCACATTTATTGTATTTGCATACTGTCCACCACTAAATTAATTGAGGTAATTGAATGTCTCTCGATCTTTCACACGTTGTTATGGCCGCCGCTGCTCCAGCATCTTCGGAACCAAATCCACTCTACACTTTGCTTATGTTTGGTGGGTTATTTGTTTTCATGTATTTTTTGATTATCCGCCCACAGCGGAAACGCTCAAAAGAACATAAGGAGTTAACAGGGTCACTAGGAAAAGGTGATGAAATTGTTATGAACAGTGGTCTACTAGGAAAAATAGCAAAGTTGGATGATGCTTATATTGTGATTGAAGTAGCCAATAATGTAGAGCTGAAATTTCAGCGTGCGGCAGTTCATGCAGTTCTTCCAAAAGGTACAATTAAGCAAATTTAATCAGTTGAATAAGGCCGCATTAGCGGCCTTATTACTTATCCAAGCCTTATTGTGGACAGCCTATGGTCGAATTTCCCAATAGAATCATTCTGGCGCAAACACCTACACCATTACAGCCCCTAGATCATATTTCTGAGCAACTCGGCGGCCCACGTATTTGGGTCAAACGAGATGATATGACAGGCTGTGCTATCAGTGGCAATAAGGTCCGAAAGCTTGAGTTTGTATTGGCTAAGGCCCTGGATGAAGGTGCCGATACATTAATTACCTGTGGTGGCATTCAATCTAACCATTGCCGTGCAACAGCCATTCTTGGCGCTCAACTAGGTTTAAAGGTCCACCTGATTCTACGTGGTGAAATCCCGGACACAGACAGCAGTGGTAATTTGTTTCTCGATCAGCTGTCTGGAGCAGAAATTAGTGACTACCCCATAGCCGAGTACCAACATTTACCAAAATTATTTGAGCAATGGCAGCAGCACTATAAAAGTATCGGCCACAGGCCATTTTCTATTCCTACCGGTGCAAGTAATGGCACGGGTGCCTGGGGGTATATCGGTTGTGCCAGAGAGTTAGCCCAAGATTTTAAACAACATAAAATTTCACCCTCATTGATTGTCAGTGCAACAGGTTCTGGGGGCACTCAGGCCGGGTTGACCCTGGGTGCAGAGTTATTTGATCTTAATACTCCCGTCCTCGGTATTGCTGTGTGCGATGATGCCGAATACTTCAAAACCAAGGTGCGTGAAGATATTTGTGAGTGGAAAGTGGCTTACAAACATTTGTCAGGTGTCGATAAGTTGGATATCAATAAACTGAAAATCCATGTAAATGATCAACACATTGGGGCAGGCTATGGAAAAGCCTCCCCAGAGGTTTTCAATACAATAAAGTCACTTGCCAGAACTGAAGGACTTCTTCTTGATCCGGTTTACAGTGGCAAAGCTTTCCATGGTCTGGCTGAAGAGATTAAATCTGGCCGGTACGAGGATGCTGATGATATTGTTTTTATTCATACGGGTGGACTGTTCGGGCTATTTGCCCAACGAGATCAGGTTAGATTCTAAATATGCCAAAACATATTCCCCATAAAATATGATTCAGGAAATTATTATATGGAACCACTGACATTTCAGAATATCGTTGGAACCATTAATGGTGTGGTCTGGGGGCCAGTTATGCTGGCGTTGATCCTAGGTACTGGGTTGTATCTCTGTATTGGTTTGAAAGGCATGCCTCTTCGAAAAATAGGCTACGGCTTTCGGCTTTTACTTCAAGGCCGCAAAGGCTCTGGTGACGGTGATATCAGCCCCTTTAATGCATTGATGACATCTTTATCAGCGACAGTTGGTACCGGCAACATTGTTGGTGTGGCAACTGCCATCAGCATTGGTGGGCCCGGGGCACTATTTTGGATGTGGTGTACAGCATTAGTTGGAATGGCAACGAAGTATGGAGAAGCCGTACTCGCTGTAGAATATCGTGAAACTAATGAGCGTGGCAAAAAAGTTGGCGGGCCAATGTATTACATACGTAATGGCCTGGGCCCTAACTGGGCATGGTTAGCGGCATTATTTGCCCTGTTTGGTACTCTTGCCGGGTTTGGTATAGGAAATACCGTACAAGCTAATTCTGTGGCTGACGCCTTAAATAGTAGCTTTGGTGTATCCGAGCATACGAGTGGTTTGGTGATGATGCTATTGGTCGGTGCGGTGTTGCTTGGAGGTATTCAGCGTATCGCCAATGTGGCGGGGAAAATTGTTCCGCTGATGACTATTTTATATTTATCAGCCACATTGGTTATTTTACTGATGAACCTTGGTGCCATTCCTGATGCGCTTGTTCTTATTGTAAAAAGTGCTTTTTCTCCTGTAGCTGCGGGTGGTGGATTTGCTGGGGCCACGATTATGTTGGCCCTTCGCATGGGTGTCGCCAGGGGGATATTTTCGAATGAAGCAGGACTTGGCAGTGCGCCCATAGCCCATGCGGCGGCAGAAACTGACGACCCTGTAAAGCAGGGAACCATTGCCATGCTCGGTACCTTTATTGATACCCTGGTGATTTGCACTATGACGGGCCTGGTGTTGATAATCACCAACGCGTGGAGCAGTGGAGAAGAGGGTGCAGCTCTTACTGCATTGGCGTTTACGACTGAGTTACCCTACGGTGACAAAGTCGTAGCACTTTGTCTGGCTCTGTTTGCTTTCACTACTATACTGGGCTGGAGCTACTATGGTGAACGTTGTGCAGAATATCTATTTGGTATAAAAATAATTATGCCTTTTCGACTATTGTGGGTCCTTGCTGTTTATATTGGGGCAACAAGAGAGCTTGGGGAGGTTTGGGGTGTTGCCGATATTCTGAATGGCTTAATGGCTATTCCCAACCTGATCGGTTTATTATTGTTGAGTCCTGTCATTTTTAGGTTGAGTAAACTTCATTTTACATCACCCTGTGATAAAACAGATTCTGGAAAATCATAGTCGCCGCATTTATGATGTATTTTGCCTGGTTATAGTTAGCCGTCTTGATAATAAATATGAGGCCAGATTTGAGCTTTTCTGGCAAAGCCATTACTTAGTAAAGAAAGGTCTTAGCCGTGCCAAAAAACTTTGGTGACAAACTCGTTATTGCCATTTCATCCCGAGCTTTATTTAATCTGGATGATAGCCATAAAATTTATGAGGAACAGGGTCTGGAGTCATACTCCCAGTATCAGGTTGACCACGAAGATGAAATTTTAGCTCCGGGGGAAGCTTTTCCTCTGGTTAAAAAGCTGCTGCGAATCAATGAAAAACTCGGTGGAGAACCTCGAGTTGAGGTTATTCTGTTATCTCGAAATTCTGCTGATTCCGGGTTGCGAGTGTTTAATTCCATTGCACACCACCAACTCAATATCACTCGAGCTGCTTTTTGTGGCGGGGAAAGCCCCTATCGTTATGTTACGGCCTTTGGTTGCCATTTGTTTTTATCAACGAATACTGAAGATGTTCGAAATGCATTGGAACATGGTGTTGCAGCGGCCACATTGATTTCCTCGGGAGCAAAAAACCGAAGCGGAGAAGAGCTTCGGTTTGCTTTTGATGGTGATGCCGTGCTCTTTTCTGATGAATCAGAGCGGATCTACAAAAAAAGTGGTCTTGAAGCTTTCACAGAAAATGAGAAAGCTGCGGCAAGACAACCCATGCACGACGGACCCTTTAAAAATTTTTTACAAGCACTCCACAGCTTGCAGTCTGAATTCCCTGCTAAAAGCTGTCCTATACGTACTGCCTTGGTCACCGCTCGTTCTGCTCCCGCGCATGAGCGTGTCGTTCGAACTCTCAGAGCTTGGGGTATCCGTATTGATGAGTCGCTGTTTCTTGGCGGTTTGGATAAAGGTGAATTTCTTAAGTCCTATGGAGCCGATGTTTTTTTTGATGATCAACACAGACATTGTGAATCAGCCAAATCTCATGTTGCCACGGGGCATGTACCTCACGGTGTTGCAAACGAGGATATGTAGCCGTTAAACGTTTATTAGGATGCTTTGATTCTGAGCTTCTTAAATTAAGAGTTTCTTAAATTCAAAGCTTTTTAGTAAAAGGTAAACTTCACACCAATACCCAGCAAAATTAATGCTAAAGCAGGTTGAAGTACACGACTAGGTATGCGAACTGCCAGCTTTGTTCCGACGTGTATAGCAGGCAATGAGCCTATCAGTAAACTGACCAACAAGACCAAGTCCACATTTCCCAACAGGAAGAGATGGCTAAGGCCAGCGATTAACGTTAATGGGACAGCATGGGCTATATCTGTTCCTATTACATGCAGTGCTGGCAATCTGGGGTAGAGGGTCATTAACAACGCGGCACAGAATGCACCTGCGCCCACGGATGACAATGTGACAAATATTCCCAGGAAAATACCAACCACAAAGGTAACCTTTGTCGCATGAACCTGAAAGAATGCTCCCACAGGACCATGGGGGCGATCTGAGGTATCTCTTAAGAACCGTTTAAACAGGATAACAATGGCCGTAATAATTAACATTACGCCAAGGCTTGTGGTTAATAGATCTTTGTATTCATCCGCGTTTGTGAATACCTGGTTGAGTAGTATCACGGTGACAATAGAGGCAGGAATACTACCCGCAGCCAAGTAACCTACTAATCGCCATTGAACACTATTTTGACGGGTATGCGCTATGACCCCGCTAGACTTGGTAATGGATGCGTAAAGTAAGTCCGTACCAATGGCAACGTTATAAGGGATGCCAAACATAATAAGTAGCGGTGTCATTAATGAGCCACCACCAACACCGGTCATGCCAACAATGAGTCCGACAAAAGCACCGGAAATGATGTAAAGCAGAAAGTCCAACAACGTTTTGTTATTCCGGATCTAGACCAAAGGCTGGCAACTCTAGCAATTTATATCTATTCTTCAAAGTAATAGTTTTTTATATTTTTAGATCATCAGCTTCTAGATAAGGGTTAGGTAATGAAATTACAACAACTCCGCTATATCTGGGAAGTGGCACACCATGAGTTAAATGTTTCTGCCACAGCCCAAAGTTTGTATACCTCCCAACCGGGCATTAGCAAGCAAATTCGGCTACTTGAGGATGAGCTGGGTGTAGAAATTTTCTCTCGAAGTGGTAAGCACCTGACCCGTATTACCGCTGCTGGTGAAGAAATACTTCAGGTAGCTGGAGATATATTGAGACAAGTAGAGAGCATCAAACAACTTGCTCAGGAGCATAATGACCCAAGAAAGGGTAGCTTGACCATTGCCACAACACATACCCAGGCGCGCTACGCTCTTCCTACAGTCATTGAGTCCTTTATCAACAAATACCCTGAGGTGTCCCTTCATATGCATCAAGGAACACCCATCCAGATATCAGAACAAGCTGCAGACGGTGCGGTAGATTTTGCCATCGCCACTGAAGCTCTGGAATTATTCAACAACCTGCTGATGATGCCTTGTTACCGTTGGAACCGCTGTATTCTTGTCCCAAAAGATCATCCTTTGACACAAAGCTCATCCTTAACACTGGAAGAGGTGGCTAATTTCCCTCTGGTTACTTACGTTTTTGGTTTTACTGGCCGATCTAAACTTGATGAGGCTTTTAATGACAGAGGGTTGATACCCAAGGTTGTGTTTACCGCCACTGATGCCGATGTCATTAAAACCTATGTAAGATTGGGGTTAGGAATAGGTATAGTGGCACACATGGCCTATGACCCAGAAAAAGACAGTGATTTGGTTGCACTGGAGGCGAAACACCTGTTTAAACCAAGTGTCACTAGCATTGGTTTTCGCCGTGGTAGCTATTTACGCACGTATATGTATGATTTTATTGAGTTGTTTGCACCACACTTAACCCGGGAGCGTGTGGATGAAGCCTGTTCGATTCGAGCCAAAGATGATCTGGCGGCATTCTTTAGTTCAATTGAATTACCTGAATACTAAGGAAGGGCGAAACTTAATAGAGAGTATTAATAGGGAGGTACTTAATGCGGACACTTGAAGAAAAGTGCCCATTTGATAAGACTTTTTAAAGGAAGTCCAAATCGGGATTATCGTTCAGGATTTCTTTCAATTCATCTTCTTCTTTGGTTTGTTGGTTGAGTACTTCTTTGACAAACTTAAAATACACCGTGTAAATCTCCGGTGCTTCACCTTCACGCTCGACTAAAAAGAAAGGTGCTCGCTCCACATTGTAGAGCGAGGCGAGTTCCACTCCCGGTGATGAAGGATCTCGTTCATCAGCAATTAACACCTCATCTATCATGTCATTCTGACCGGCAGCATCCATTTTCTGCTGTACATCAGCGCACTTTTTACAGAAGCTGCCATCCAGATTGATTTTTTTGACGAAGGTAATTCTCATGATTCAAATCTCAAATTGTCACTTTTTACGTTTTAAGGTCTATGAAGAAAGCTAAGTTTTAATATTAACGTCATGTAGGCCGCACTCTTTAAGTGTTGCTTCTTCCCACCACCAACGGCCTTCACGTTCATGCTGGCCCGGGCTAGTAGGTCTTGTACATGGCTCACAACCAATACTAATAAAACCACTATCATGCAATTCGTTATAGGGCACGTCATTGGCACGAATATAGTCCCATACTTGCTGGGAGCTCCAGTTTGCAAGGGGGTTAAATTTGGTCAAGCTTTCACCAGGGCGAGCAAAGGCTTTGTCATCCTGAATAACAGGAATAGCAGCTCGAGTACCAGGGCTCTGATCTCGACGTTGACCGGTAATCCAGGCATCGACAGTTAGCAACTTGCGGCGCAATGGCCCAATTTTTCGTATGCTGCAGCACTCTTTATGATCATCTTCATAAAAGCTAAACAAGCCTTTTTCTCTCACCAGCTTGTTGACTGCAGCAGTATCAGGAAAGACTACATCAATTTTGATATTGTAATGCTTGCGTACTTTCTCAATAAAACGGTAAGTTTCTGCATGAAGGCGGCCAGTATCGAGAGAAAATACCTGTACCTTTTCGGGTGCTATTTTGTATGCCATATCAACAAGCACGACATCTTCAGCACCACTGAAAGAGATGACAATATTGTCAAACGTCTTCAAGGCATAAGCTAAAATTTCCTGAGGAGTTTGTGTGGATAATTGTTGGTCTATATCGACCGTAGATAAAAGGTTTTCCGCCATTTGAGTACTTAACATCCTCTAATATGTTATTGAGCTGTATTTCAAGGCCGCGAATGATACCAGAGCTGTAACTAAAGAAAAAATAATCAGAAACTATAGCGTGCATACTTTCAGCTATTAGGCTCTTATGGCTAGAATGAATCCTTTATGACTAGAGGAATCCTCATTGCTTATATGTTGCGCAATTCTTATTAACTCGCTAGAGTGGCGCGGTTTTTATAGTGTGTTATATGGCGTGTTCAATAGTTAAGAAACAGGGGATTGGTTGTGGAAATTGCATGTTTAGATTTAGAAGGCGTACTGATTCCCGAAATTTGGATCGCTTTTGCTGAAAAAACCGGTATTGAAGCATTAAAGAGAACCACACGAGATGAGCCAGATTATGACGTGTTGATGCGCTATCGTCTGGATATTCTTGAGCAAAATGGTCTTGGCCTGAATGAGATTCAAGAGGTGATCGCCACATTAAGTCCTTTAGACGGAGCGATAGACTTTGTCGATTGGCTGCGTGAACGTTTTCAGGTGGTGATTCTTTCCGATACTTTCTATGAATTTGCTCAACCATTAATGCGACAGCTGGGTTTCCCTATATTGCTATGCCATAAGCTGGAAGTAGATAGTAATGGCAAGGTAACTGATTATAAGTTGCGACAAGCTAACCCCAAACGTCAGGCCGTCGTGGGTTTTAAGAGCATGTATTACCGTACAATTGCTGCGGGTGATTCCTACAATGATACGACCATGTTGGCTGAAGCTGATGCCGGCATTTTGTTTCATGCACCGCAAAATGTCATTGATGAATTTCCTCAGTTTCCAGCAGTCCATGACTTTGAGGCGCTAAAGAAAGAATTTATTAAGGCAAGTAATAGGAATTTAAGTCTTTAGGGTTTTCCTTTCCCCTCCCCACACATCAGACACAGTCCTTGGAGACAAAAGCCAAGGACTTTCAGAATTACATTAACGTCCTGATTTTATCCAGAGTCTCTTGGTATTCATCCTCAGCGTTGGAGTCCGACACAATACCTCCGCCACCCCAGCAATGTAATTTTTTCCCATCGGAGATCAGGGTTCTGATGGCAATATTTGTATCCATTCTCCCCGTTGCGCTGATATAGCCCATACTTCCGCAGTACGCTGATCGACGGCAGATTTCTAATTCTTCAATAATCTCCATAGCTCGTTTTTTAGGTGCGCCAGTAATTGATCCCCCGGGGAAACACCCACGAAGCAAGGATAGAGGCGATTCATCATCACGTAAGGTCCCGGTCACCGTACTGACTAAGTGATGGACATTAGGATAGCTTTCTAGTGCAAACAGTTTAGGGGTTCGAATCGAGCCAGGTTTACAAGTTTTACCCAGGTCATTGCGTAATAAATCAACAATCATTAAATTTTCAGCTCGATCTTTTGGGCTGTTCATAAGACTAATTGCATTCTGTTGATCTTCTTCAACCGTTGCTCCTCGTCGAATGGTGCCCTTGATGGGCTTGGTTTCTACTTGCCCCATAGACAGCTTTAGGAAGCGTTCTGGAGAAAGGCTGAGGATCGCCTGCTGTTGATCTCCCCATTGATAAAAACAGCTGTAGGGGGAGGGGAGGATTTGACGAAGATGTCGATACAGTGCCCAATTATCTCCGCCAAAATCAGCAGAAAAATGCTGGGCAAAATTAACCTGGTAACAATCCCCGGCCAGAATATAGTCTTTTATTTTACTAATGGCTTCAAGATAATCATCTTTATGAATAGAAGCAAAAAACTGTTTTTCCAAAATAGCTTTGTCCAGAGATTCTGATTCTAAAAGCGGCTTGGGTGCTTGTTTTAAGCAGTGAATAACTTCTTTACGTAACGATGGGGGACATGTTTCACGGAAAAATAACCAGGCTTTTTGTGCCGAGTGGTTAAGCACCAAGGCCCACCCATAGCTCCCTACACGCATATCCGGTAAATTATCAATCTTAGGTAAGCAGTTAGGTTGGCTGTCAACATAACGACCTAAATCATAGCCAAAATAACCCGCCAAACCACCGACAAAAGGGTAATGGTTATAGCGTTTATCTACCTTGCCTAAAGATAAAAATAACTGCTCACAAAGCAAGAACGGGTCATCGTTAGAAATAGAAGTCCCATGGGCAGTAATAATGCGAGTCTTATCACCAATGGTTTCTAATATTTGCTCAGGGTGAGCTGTGATGATGTCGAAACGGCCATACAAACTACGCGGCTTACCACTATCCAACCAAATCGCATCTGGCATATGGCGAATAGTGGAAAATAATAATTCGGCATCGGACCGATAGGGGAAGTCGACAATTTCTACCTGTTGCATGGTGCGCTAGTCTACGTCAGTCATCTGTAAATACAATCACGGTTAAGAGCAATTTTTGATAAGCCTTAATCCCCGTTTTTATATTAAATTTAGTGTATTTAACACAAGTCATTGCTCTACAGGGCGGTAAGTGGCAATCTCGCCTTCACTATGAATTTTTACCCTCTAGACGATACCTGCAACCTTCGTGAAGGTTATTTAAAATGCTTCACAATAGAAGGGAAAGAATTACTTTTGGTTCAAAGTAATGGCTTAATACGGTTAATAGATAATCGTTGTCCACACGACGGTTATTCATTAAAAAAAGCACGACTTTCGAATGGCTGTATCGAATGCCCTAAACATCGAATCTGTTTTCAACTTGCTGATGGTAGCCCCCTCGGTGGTGAAGCAGTTTCTGATGTGCCGGGATTAGTACCCTATGATTTGGTGGAAGAGGGTGAAAAAATTGGAATTCTTTTGGGCTAGCGCCCTAATTAAACGGAGAAAATATGCCCTATTCAACCCCTGATTTATGTGACGATAACCCTGACTTGGTACAAGTGTTGGAGCCTATGTTGGCTAACTTTGGTGGCCGTGATTCCTTTGGCGGTGAAATTGTCACCATAAAATGTCATGAAGATAATTCACTGGTGAAAGAAAATGCAGGGAAAGCGGGGTATGGAAAAGTCATGGTTGTTGATGGTGGAGGCTCATTACGTCGTGCCTTACTCGGCGATATGATTGCTGAAAATGCAGTCAAAAATGGTTGGGAAGGTCTTATTATTTATGGCTGTGTGCGAGATGTAGATGCTTTGGCTTCTCTTGATCTTGGTATCCAGGCCATTGGATGTATTCCCTTAAAAACAGATAAACGTGGTATTGGTGACCTTAATGTTCCCTTAACATTTGGAGGTGTAACCTTTAAGCCCGGCCATTATGTATATGCGGATAACAATGGTGTCATTATCTCAACTGAGCCGTTATCAAGTCCTGATTCTTAAAAGGCCAAAATAGGTAAGAGTATGAGCTGGAAAAATACGACAGAGCGGTTTGGGCTTATCTCCATAGGATTTCACTGGTTAATGTTCCTATTGCTCGTAGCCGTTTATGCCTGTATTGAATTTAGAGAGTTATACCCAAAGGGTAGTGACCCTCGAGAGGCACTAAAAAGCTGGCATTTCATGCTTGGTCTTACCGTTTTTATTTTAGTTTGGCTACGGCTGCTGGCTCGGCTGCTTCAAATAAATCCAAAGAGTTTGTCTCCATCTACAACGTGGCAAACTTTTGCTGCAAAAATGACGCACTTTACTCTCTATCTATTAATGTTGAGCATGCCCCTAATGGGGTGGCTAATTCTGAGTGCTGAGGGAAAATTAATACCGTTTTATGGCATGGCTCTCCCAAGTCTAGTCGCCGAAAACCATGATTTGGCTGAATTTATTGAGGAAATTCATGAAACTGTTGGTACCTTAGGGTATTTTTTAATTGCGCTTCATACACTTGCAGCTTTATTCCATCACTATCGTCTCAAAGATGGCACCCTCATGAGAATATTGTCGATAAACCGGCATTAACATTAAAGAGGTATGCACCGCCATAGAATCTGTACAATAATGGCCTTTAGGTTGATCCATTTGGACTCTACTTAAAGTGTTTGTTGTCTTTGAATGATGATGTAGGGTATAAAACTGATAAATTGAATACCCTTGTTAAGGAAAAAATAATGAAACCTATCCGTACAATGTTAATTTTTGGTGTTGCGATAGCCCTAACAGGATGCGGCGATAAACAGGCAGCACCTTCGGCGACAGTAGTGGCCGGAGAACAGCTCTTTCAGCAAAATTGCTCTGAATGTCACCCCAGAACTGGACGTGGTGACTACCTGAAACGTATTCCAGCTACGTTGCTAACACGGAAATCCCAACATGAACTGATGGTGTGGATTAAGGGCAGTGGGCAACACCGCGAAATGCCATCATTTGAACAATTTACGGATGAGGAAAGAGCGTCTTTAGCCGATTATCTCCACAGTCAGATTATGAAGTAGTATTTAACGAGTCTTGGTCAACAGTCACAAATATCTATCTCTCCCGGAGGACTCGGGAGTAGTGTGGTTTTCCAGGGTTACCCTGGAAATCATTGACCGCAGATTTCCCTGCCTAAATTGGCACCCTTTCTCTTCTATTTTTATATTTAAATTTTTTATTTAGGACATAAAAAGGAATTACCTTCTACAAATACAATTAGCCAGTAACTATATCTAGGCATGAAACACCAACATCCGCATTAAAATAAGCCATACCCAATTTACTTAAGTACTCCAAACGGTCTGCTTTCATCAAATCTATTTCAGGTGCACCGAAACCATTCGCCTGATAAATACCCGCCAGATAAGCCATAAAGTTTTCACCCTCTTTCACTAACAGTAAGCTCGCTGCACCCACATCGGGTTTTACTTGGGCATTCAATTTTTCAGGGAGGTTTACTGCAAACACGACTGGCTGCTCATCACCCTCAACCCGCACACTGCGATCTCTCACAGTTTGCTCAGCCCAGTAAAAAGCTAATTCTTTACTTTGCGTCAAAAAAACCGGCTCAATCGATTCTGTATAGCTATTCCCGATAGTTGCCATAGTTTTTTTTGCGGCGTCTTTCAGTACTTTATCACCGGAGCGTTTCAAGCCCTGTTCTTTGATTGAGTCGACCAGCGCTGATGAAGTACCGTGATACCAGGTATCACTCGTAGTAAACCCTTGTTTGGTTAACAGAGCTTTAGCATCTTGAAGAAAAGTAGGTATATCAGTCATATTCGAACTCACTTACTCAGTTTGGACTAGGGCCTGTTAATGCTATTGAAAACAGGTTGGAATTCTAACGTGAAAAGCCATTTAATTCTTTCGTCGGGATAGTTAGAAACAATCCTATTCACAAAAAAGGCGACACCTTATGTAAGGGGTCGCCTTATGTCCAAGGATGGACATAACCCTGGTTATGCAGGAGCAATCACCAGGGCACTTCACTTAAAAACTAATTCAGCTTAGCCGAACTGGTTAGACGTGTTTTTCGCGCCGCCAGCTTTCAGAGCGTTCTCACCAGCAAAGTATTCTTTGTGGTCGTCACCCATGTCAGAACCAGACATATTTTGGTGCTTAACACATGCGATACCTTGACGGATCTCTTTACGCTGTACGCCAGCAACATAGCCCAGCATGCCTGCATCACCGAAGTACTCTTTAGCCAGGTTGTCAGTAGACAGCGCAGCAGTGTGGTAGGTCGGCAGTGTGATCAGGTGGTGGAAGATGTTTGCTTCACGAGCCGTATCAGCCTGGAAAGTACGGATCTTCTCGTCTGCAGCTGCAGCTAGTCCAGTCTCATCGTACTCAGCGCTCATCAGGTTGGCACGGTCGTAGGCAGATACGTCTTCACCGGCTTCAACCATGGCATCAAATGCTTGTTGGCGGAAGTTAAGAGTCCAGTTGAAAGAAGGCGAGTTGTTGTAAACCAGCTTCGCATCAGGAATTTCTTTACGCACTTCGTTCATCATGTCGGTGATGTCTTGAACGTTTGGAGTCGCAGTTTCGATCCAAAGAAGGTCAGCACCGGCTTTAATAGCTTCGATGCTATCAAATACGCAACGCTCTTCACCAGTACCCTGACGGAACTGGTACAGACCTGAAGGCAGGCGCTTAGGACGAACCAGCTTGCCGTCGCGGTTGAAGCATACGTCGCCTTCAGCCATATCAGCAACGTCGATTTCTTCAACATCCAGGTAAGAGTTGTAGATATCACCCTGATCGCCAGGCTCTTTAACAACAGCGATTTCTTTAGTTAGACCAGCACCTTCAGAGTCAGTACGCGCAACAATAACGCCGTTGTCGACACCCAATTCCAAGAAAGCGTAACGCAGAGCGCGAAGCTTAGAGTGGAAGTCGGCGTGAGGYACGGTGACTTTACCGTCCTGGTGACCACATTGCTTTTCATCTGCAACCTGGTTTTCGATCTGCAGGCAACATGCGCCAGCTTCAATCATTTGCTTGGCCATCAGGTAAGTCGCTTCAGCGTTACCAAAACCAGCATCAATGTCAGCAATAATTGGCACAACGTGAGTCACGTGGTTGTCAATTTGGTTTTGAATGTCCTGGGCTTTAACTTCATCACCAGCTTCACGAGCAGTGTCCAAAGTGCGGAATAGACCACCTAACTCACGGGCATCAGCTTGACGCAGGAAGTTGTACAACTCTTCTACCAAGCTAGCAACAGTAGTCTTCTCGTGCATAGACTGATCAGGCAGAGGACCGAAGTCAGAACGTAGGGCTGCAACCATCCAACCTGAGAGGTACAAGTAACGACGATCAGTTTGGCCGTTGAAGTGTTTCTTAATAGAAATCATCTTCTGTTGACCAATGAAACCATGCCAGCAACCTAGAGACTGAGTGTACTTAGTCTTGTCACCATCGAACGCCGCCATGTCAGCGCGCATTACGTCAGCAGTGTATTTAGCTACGTCTAAGCCAGTTTTGAATTTATTCTGTGCACGCATACGTGCTACAGATTCAGGGTTAATCGCATTCCATGCGCTACCGTTGGTTTCACACAGCGCTGTCGCTGCTGCGATGTCTTTTGTGTAGTTTGACATGTTCGGTCCTTCCAGAGTGAAAACAGAAAATTCGTATAGTACGGAAACGAATTCTAGCCATACCCCCAAAATTTAGCTAATCTATAGTTATTATTTTCGGTATTCTTAGTGTGAATACACTTATTATTGGGAAAGAATAGTTAAATATGAACCTACGTAACGTCGATCTGAACTTGCTTGTTTACCTGGATATGCTCTTAAAAGAGAGGAATGTCACGCGTGCAGCAGAAAGTCTGGGTATCAGCCAGCCAGCCATGAGTAATGGGCTTAGGCGGTTACGTGAGCTGTTTAATGATCCCCTTTTAGTTCGTACCAGTGATGGCATGACCCCAACAGAAAGGGCCGAGCAGCTCCAACCCATTGTCCGTGACGTGCTGGCGTCTGTTGAAAAAGCGGTTGAACCCCATAAGGAATTTGAGGCTGCAGAAGCTGATAGGGTTTTTCGTATTTCAGTGAGTGATTACACCGAGTCCACACTCTTACCTCATCTTATGCGTAGACTTCGCTCAGAAGCACCCAATATTACATTGGATGTATTGACGCCCAGTGATATTAGCTATCAGGATGTAGAGCAGGGGACAGTAGATCTTGTTATTAATCGATTTGATGTTTTACCACAGTCTTTTCATCAAATGACCATATGGAGAGATACCTTTTCATGCCTTTTGAGTGAACATAACCCTATACGTCATTCGTTTACATTGGATAGTTACCTTGAATCAGGACATGTCTGGGTCAGCAAAACAGGTATGGGAATTGGTGTAGGTATGGATCCATCTGCAGCCCAGCGATTGGGATGGGTTGATGAAGCGTTGACTAAATTAGGTAAGCAGCGTCGTATACGGGTTTTTACTCGTCATTATCAGGCCGCGATGAGATTGGCTGAACTGCGAGATTTGGTGGTTACCTTACCCACTAAAGCCGCTGAACTTCTTAAAGATAATCCTAACGTGGCTATTCTTGACCCACCCTTTGATATTCCAGAAATTGAGTTAAAAATGGCTTGGAGCCCTTTGCTTCAGCACAACCCCGCCCATCAATGGATGCGTCGTTTAATTGCTGATGTTGCCAGTACACTCGACTAACATCACACCGATGTATTGGATACACGGTAATCCCGAGACCTTATTCGCAACAGAAATAGCGAAAATACAGCCTGCAAAATTGCTAAATGCTTTGTAGTTTCCATACAATCAGGTTTTGTTACATCACACTTTTTTAATGGCACACAATATAAAGGCACAATCATGACTGAACGCGTTGAAGTGAGTGGACTACAAGTTGCTCGTTCGATTTATGACTTGGTGAAACAAGACATTATTCCCGGAACTGGTGTTGATGTAGACACGTTTTGGCAATCATTTGCTGCCATCATTGCTGATTTTTCACCTAAAAATCGTGGGCTACTGGCCAAACGCGATGCGTTACAGACTCAAATAGACAATTGGCACCAACAGCGTGCTGGTGTGACTCTTGACCAGGCAGAATATAAAGCCTTCTTGCAAGAAATAGGTTATCTGGTACCAGAAGCTGGTGATTTTAATATTACGACAACAAATGTTGATCCAGAGATTACCTCCCAAGCTGGACCGCAATTAGTTGTTCCCGTGATGAATGCTCGATTTGCTCTTAATGCAGCCAATTCACGCTGGGGCAGCCTTTACGATGCTCTCTACGGAACGGATGTTCTGCCTGAGACTGATGGCGCAGAAAAAACTGCTGAATACAATCCTGCTCGTGGCGCTAAAGCCATTGAATATGGTAGAAAATTCCTCGATCAATCAGCACCTTTAACCCAGGGTTCACACGCTGATGCAACTGAATACGCTATTGTTGATGGCGTACTTCAAGTGCAACTAAATAATGATATAAAGGCCGGATTGGCTGATCCATCACAGTTTTGTGGGTATCAAGGTGACAGCAAAAACCCTACATCAATTTTGATAAAAAACAATAGGTTGCACTTTGAACTTCAAGTAGATAAAACAACTACTATTGGTGCTTCTGATACAGCTGGCATCAAAGATATCCTGATGGAAGCCGCTCTTACAACTATTATGGATTGCGAAGATTCTGTTGCTGCTGTAGATGCCGAAGACAAAGCTCTTATTTACTCTAACTGGTTGGGGTTGATGAAAGGTGACTTGGAGCAATCTTTAGAGAAAGGCGGTAAAACGATTGTTCGCAAAATGAACCCAGACCGCGAATACACCAGTCCAAATGGAGGCTCTCTGGTACTTCCAGGCCGCAGCCTGTTGTTTGTACGGAATGTGGGGCACCTTATGACCAATCCAGCCATTCTTGATGCTGAAGGCAATGAAGTGCCTGAAGGTATTATGGATGCCATGATGACAAGCTTAATCGCCATCCATGACTTCAAAGGCAATAGTAAATACCGTAATAGTAAAACTGGTAGCGTTTATATCGTTAAGCCAAAAATGCACGGTCCTGAAGAAGTGGCCTTTACTAATGACCTATTTAATGCAGTTGAGGATGCTCTTGGTCTGGATCGTCACACGGTCAAAGTGGGTATTATGGATGAAGAACGCCGAACTTCCGTTAACCTGAAAGAGTGTATTCGAGCTGCTAGTGAGCGTGTGGTCTTTATCAATACAGGTTTCCTTGATCGTACCGGYGATGAAATTCATACCAGTATGGAAGCTGGACCTTTTGCACCAAAAGCTTTGCTGAAAACCATGAAATGGATTACCGCCTACGAAGACCAGAATGTTGATGTCGGTCTGGCTTGCGGCCTTCAAGGCAAGGCTCAAATTGGTAAGGGCATGTGGCCTATACCTGAAAATATGGCTGATATGATGGAAGCCAAAATAGGCCATCCAATGGCCGGAGCCAATACGGCCTGGGTGCCATCACCCACGGCCGCTGTACTTCACGCACTGCATTACCACCAAGTGGATGTATTTGCCCGCCAGCAAGAACTTGCTTTGCGYACACCCGCCAATGTTGAYGAYATTTTGACCATTCCTCTACTTGAGGGAGAGCTTACGGCAGATGACATCCAAAAAGAACTGGATAACAACGCCCAAGGCATTCTTGGCTATGTGGTACGCTGGGTAGAGCAAGGCGTAGGTTGCTCGAAGGTTCCCGACATCAACAATGYAGGCTTGATGGAAGACAGAGCAACACTCCGTATTTCCAGYCAGCATATCGCCAACTGGCTCCGTCATGAYATCTGCACTAATGAGCAAGTGATGGAAACCATGAAACGTATGGCTGCCGTGGTAGATGGTCAAAATTYTGGTGATGCGTTATACCGTAATATGGCACCTGATTTTGATCAAAGTATAGCCTTTTCTGCTGCTTGCGATCTGGTCTTTAAAGGCGCAACCCAGCCTAGTGGTTATACTGAGCCATTGCTACATGCCTACCGCCAGAAGGCTAAAGCATTGTAAAAAACCTATGTAAGTATATTGTCTAAAAAGCGCTGGAGTTGCTTATCACTCCAGCGYTTTTTTGTGCCATTATTTTAGATTAAAGCCAAGTCATATTTCTCCTAAGGAAGAGGCATGGCAACCTGAATGAGAAAAGTTATATCTGTAATCGTTTTAATTCTGGGTCAATTATTCCCTGACGCCACAACGCATCAAATTCATCCATTAACGCAGAGGCATCCAGTGGTGCATGTTGGGTTACATAGCCAACAAACCGGCCTGCCTCTTGTTTGTAGAGTATCCCTGAACGGTCGACCAACAGAAACTCTGTATGTAAGCAGCTTTCTACACTATGAAATTTTTTTATTGAAATTCGACTGGGTAATCGGCGACACAGCTCATGTAGTTTATTCGGGTGATTTATCACATAAAGGATATCTTTCACCAAAATTTTAACTTTTGCCAATGGGTGGCTGATGGCAAAAGTATAAATGGCATCACAAAATTGATCATTACTATACATAGATGGCTCCAGTCTTTGGCTGAATATCCGAATTTCTCTATGTGCTCGTTTAATCAGTATTTCTGCCTGATCACGAAAGGCTTCAAGCCCCTCGATACAAATTCTTTCACGTTCGCTATCAGTGATCTCTGGCAATGTATGTTTGGCTGAATTATTGCGACGGTGATCTGAATTGTAGTGATGCAAATTAAGCTGCATATACTTATGGGGGATTCCTGCATCCATAAAAGGGTCTCCCTGAGCAACAAAACCAAATTCTTCATAAAAAGGAACAGCTTTGATTTGACTGTTAAGAAAGAGTTGCGTCATCTCTTCTCGAATGGCATRTCGAATGATATACCGCATTAATGATGAGCCTACACCACGATCACGGTATTCCTTGAGCACAGCCATTCGGCCCACTTGGCCATCACTCAACAATCGACCAGTTGCCATCGCTTTATCATCTGGCCCATAGGCTAGCCAGTGAATGGCATCAGTATCAGCTTGATCAATTTCTTCTCTCAGCGGTACCTGTTGCTCTTCAACAAAAACCTCCAATCGTATTGCAGACAATACTTCACTGGAGTTTTGCCAGCTGGTTTGCTCAATTTCAATGGGAAAGTAGTCAACTGTTTCCATTTTGGTTCTCTTTGTTGCCGCCTTAATTTCATTAAGCCGTGGCATTAGTTTGTATTCTTACTTTCACTATAGCTGTATAAAATACCTTCATCAGGTCACAGAGCCTGTTAGAATTTCCTTCAGCGACTCTTTTGTCACGGCTACGCTGGACTTAAGCACTAAATACTCTTGATTTAAATGCTATTGACTTAAACACTACTGATTTAAACAACGGAGCAGTCATTTGAATAAAAACCTCTACTGTCTTCTTATTCTAGTCTTTTTTCTGCCAACCTTGGCTTTAGCCGAGGTGTTGTCGACAGCCAGTACTTTATTCGAGCGTCAGCCCGCCGCTATTTTTGATCGATCCGCCCGTTTTCACCCAGTTACATCCGCAGCGGGGATGGTGGTATCCCAGGAAGTGATTGCCAGCAGAGTTGGAGCTGAGATCCTCTCTATGGGTGGCAATGCAATTGATGCAGCTGTTGCTACAGGGTTTGCTCTTGCCGTTACGCTACCCCAAGCAGGAAACCTGGGTGGCGGGGGTTTTATGTTGGTTTATCTTGCAGATAGCAACAAAACACTGGCGATAGATTATCGTGAGATGGCTCCAGCTTTAGCATACAAAGCATTATTCCTTGATAAGCAGGGCRGGGTTGATACTAACCTGGCTAGATTCAGTCATCGCTCGGCAGGTGTGCCGGGTACTGTTGCGGGTCTTATTCATGTCCTGGAGCAGTATGGTTCTATGAGCCTTCAACAGGTTATTGAGCCTGCAATTATRCTGGCTGACGGTGGTTTTGATGTCAGTAGCCCCCTTGCGTATTCCCTAAATAGGGCAGAATCCAGGTTAAAGWCTGATATTGCCTCTGCCCGGTATTTCTTTAGACCAGACGGTAAAACTCTTCARGTAGGAGACCGYTGGTTACAGCCTGACTTGGCCAATACCCTCAAAAAAATAGCTGAAAAAGGCACTGAGGGKTTTTATCGTGGATCTGTAGCAGACCTYATTGTTGCWGAGATGAAGCGGGGTGATGGAATTATCACCCATAATGACCTGGCTAATTATAAGGTGGTTGAACGAGAACCCATCTTTGGACGTTATCGCGGTTATACCATTGCCTCCATGCCACCACCTTCATCAGGCGGTATCCACTTGGTTCAAATGATGAATATCCTTGAAGGGTGGGACCTGGCTAGTCATGGTCACAATAGTGCAGATTATTTACATCGATTGATAGAAACCATGCGCCGTGCCTACGCTGATCGAAGCCAGTATTTGGGTGACCCAGATTTTAATCYGATTCCCATTAAAGCATTGACGAATAAAGCCTATGCGAAGCAACTCAGACACGAAATAGATTTACAAAAAGCCTCTCTTTCTGTTGATATAAAACCGGGATTACCTGTGCCTAAGGAAAGCCCACAAACAACTCATTTTTCAGTTTGGGATAGTCAGGGTAATGTGGTCAGCAATACCTATACATTGAACTTTTCTTACGGAAGCGGCATTGCTGTTGAAGGTGCTGGCTTTTTGCTTAACAACGAAATGGATGATTTTTCCGCTAAACCGGGTATTCCCAATGCCTATGGTCTAATCGGAGGGGAAGTGAATGCGATTGAAGCCCATAAACGGCCTTTATCCTCCATGACTCCTACCATTATTTTTAAAGACGGCGGTTCCAGCTTACATCCAACCTTGACTCCAATAATGGCAACAGGCAGCCCTGGAGGCAGCACTATTATCACCGTGGTACTACAAAATATTCTTAATAGGCTTGAGTTTGGTATGAATATCGCCGAAGCCACAGCGGCACCTCGCATTCATCACCAATGGCTACCGGATGAAGTCTATGTAGAACCAGGAATAAATCCTGATACCCTAAAAATCCTTCAAAAGATGGGCCATCAAATAAAGAGCCGCACTCGAGTAATGGGGCGTGTACAGGCAATAACGAGTGATCAAGAAGGGTGGTTGTCAGGTATGACTGATCCCAGGTGGCCAGGAGGTGAAGCATCACCTGGCGGTTTAAAATCCAGTGATATAAAAAAAGCTAACGATCTAAGGTCTCACCATTAAGGTATGAAGTATCGCCRACTTTAGCCACTCTATTTTCACCAGTCTCTTCAATGTGCTCAGGGTATTTTGGAGATGTCATGTAACGGGCAAACCAGTCCGCCAGTAATGCTTCRTCATCCAGYAAGTCACCCAACATAGATTTTACTTGTTGGATAAAYAAGGGRTGTATAGATTCCGTAGCCATTGCTGAGGTTAGGGGTGGGTCACGAAAATAACCKGGGTGRTCTTGAGTCMYKRGCWCMGKSRCSWRGKCMYCKMGNNCATRKCSSMKAMNGASRNTSAANGKANNCCARNGKASNNGGYAMNNCMATSMTWYTSRGCAACACCCCAGTGGGCAATTTGTGGAGGCACATAAAGCATATCGCCTGGATTTAATACCCACTCTTCAACGACATTGAACTCACTTAAAATTCTTAATGGYGTAYCCGRAAGTCGGGGTGAATCGTGGTTACAGCAAYCACCTACTTGCCAACGTCGTTGCCCCARACCCTGCAATAAAAAAACATCATAGTAATCAAAGTGTGGCCCAACACTGCCACCTTGAGGTGCATAGCTCACCATGATGTCATCAAGTCGCCAGCGGGGCAGAAAATCAAATTTGTTCAGTAAAGACTTAACCTCTGGCACCCATAGGTCAACGGCTTGAACCAGTAAGGTCCAATGATTTTCGGGTAGCTGTTCAAACACAGATTCATCAAATGGACCCGTTTGTAACTCCCAGGGACCAGACATGCCTTGCTCGATAACAATGCGRGATTCAATTTCTTCTTCAAGGGCTAGCCCGGCCAATTCATCGGGTGTTAAAGGTGACTCAAAGTCGGGCAAAGCATTACGAATCAGTAATGGCTTTTTTTGCCAATACTCATTGAGAAACTCATCAGCAGACAAGTTCGCCAGAATGTTAGGGATATTGGCCATTGGGCTTTACTCCAAAATATTGAGGCTCAGATGGCTTTGGCTTGCTCTATGGCATTACCAATGTAACTGGCCGGAGTCAGTGCGCGTAGCTCTGCTTTCGCCTCTTCGGGAATATCTAGTGTTTCTACAAAGGTTAAAATGGCTTCTTTAGTGATACCCTGGCCTCGAGTAAGTGCCTTGAGTTTTTCGTAAGGCTCTGGGATATTGTAACGACGCATGACTGTTTGTACAGGCTCAGCTAACACTTCCCAGGTATTACTCAAGTCATCAGCAAGACGTTGTTCATTAAGCTCAAGTTTACCGATACCTTTAAGGGTAGATTGATAGGCAATCAAGCTATAACCAAAACCAACACCCATATTACGAAGCACAGTGGAATCTGTCAGGTCACGCTGCCAACGGGAAATAGGTAATTTTTGCGCCAAGTGACGAAAAACTGCATTGGCAATACCCAGGTTCCCTTCGGAGTTTTCAAAATCAATGGGGTTAACTTTGTGCGGCATAGTAGAGGAACCCACTTCACCGGCAATGGTTTTTTGTTTGAAATAACCTAARGAAATATAGCCCCAAATATCGCGATTAAAATCGATTAAAATTGTATTAAAACGAGAAATGGCATCGAACAACTCGGCAATATAATCGTGAGGCTCAATTTGTGTGGTGTAAGGGTTCATATTCAAGCCAAGACTCTCTATAAAATCTTTAGCAATAACAACCCAATCTACGTTCGGGTAGGCTGACAAGTGGGCATTATAATTACCTACGGCACCATTAATTTTGCCAAACAATAAAACCTGTCGAATTTGCTCTATTTGACGGTTTAGGCGATRGGCAACATTGGCCATTTCCTTGCCAACAGTAGTAGGTGATGCCGTTTGACCATGTGTACGCGACAGCATCGGTACATGGGCATAGGTTCTTGCTATTTCAGCAAGTTGTGCCGCAATCTCTTCTATTTGTGGCAGTAATACTTGGTCTCTGCCTTCTTTTAACATTAATGCATGCGACAGGTTATTAATGTCTTCGGAGGTACAGGCAAAGTGTACAAACTCCAGAATACTGTTTAATTCAGGGTTGTCGGTAATACGTTCTTTAATGAAGTATTCGACTGCCTTTACATCATGATTGGTGGTTCGTTCAATCTCTTTAATACGATCAGCATCCTGCTCGGTAAAATTGTCTACCAAGTTATTCAGAACTGCATTTGCCTCATTAGAAAATGGCCCAACTTCTTCTAGTTCAGGGTGTGCTGCCAATTTTTGTAGCCAACGTATTTCCACAAACACACGATATTTAATCAACCCAAATTCACTAAAAGCAGAGCGTAGATCAGCGGTTTTACTGTTATAGCGACCATCGATGGGAGAAACGGCAGTTAAACTAGAAAGATTCATTATTAAGTTCCGGTATGGATTCCAGGTGCAGGTATTTAGCCAAACGATTTTTAGGCCACGAATTTTACCGTAATTACTAGGGTATTTCAGGAGAAAATACGTTATGGAGTAAAGCGGTATTCCACATAGTTATTATAAGAAAGCCTTGGGGCGTTTTAGCTCGGTTCACTCTGTAATTTTCGTAACTGAGCCAAGATATCTTTACGGTTAAGAATTAGGTGGCGCCTACGACCACCTAACTGGTGCCAAAGTATTGCAGATCGGATACCTGAAAATAATAAACAGCGAATTCGTTGCGCTATATTCTCTTGCTGCAAATAGCTGGCATAGCCATTGACCTGAATCCGGTAACGGAACGTACTGAGACTGTCTTGATAAATTTGGGCAAGRTTAGCGATAACATTGGTATGAGTCATTGAAAAATGTTCGGCCTGCCTTGAAGCCTGATCCAGCCTTTCACCAATCAAATTCAACATGGTTTTATTTTGACGAAGTTTTTTAGCCAGATAAATAACACCAACAACATACCGCAAAGTGTCAGACCCTTTTGCCTGAGAGTTGAGGGTAATCAATTCTTGCATGGATTCGATGCCGAGCTGTAAATTATCCAATGAGCCAAATACTTTCTCAGTAGTTTCCGGATCTTTCTGAAATAAACTTTCTATACAAACATTAAAACGATCAGCTGGTACAGATCCATTTTTTGATAGCGTCTCGACCAACTGGCAGGATTGAAACATCCCAGCCAGAGCGATTATTTGGTCCCGAGTGGGTTTGCTAAACATMTACACTATTACCTTCAATACTTGTCATTATTTTTAGCTTCCAGTATTCCATGATCGTTCAATAACGCCGCCGCCAAGGCAAACGTCATCTTGATATAACACCACTGATTGTCCTGGTGTTACTGCTCGTTGGGGTTCATTGAATATGAACGAATAGCCATTGCCATCCTTTGTAACACGACAGTGTTGATCGGGCTGACGGTAACGAGTTTTGGCTGTACARAAAAATTCTGTACCTTTTTCAGCAGCAGTTATAGCTTCTGGCTCACCATTAATCCAATGTAGTTGAGCAACACACAGAGAGTCCGTGAATAGAAGAGGGTGATCACCACCTTGTACGGCAACTAATACATTGCGGGACAAGTCTTTACCTGCCACATACCAAGGTTCATCACTCGCATTTTTAAGCCCGCCAATACCTAGGCCCTGGCGCTGCCCCAAGGTGTGGTACATCAAGCCATGATGGCGACCTATAACCTCGCCATCTGCTGTTTCAATATTGCCMGGTTGAGCYGGTAAATATTGTTCAAGAAAGTCTTTAAARCGACGTTCACCAATRAAACAAATACCCGTAGAGTCTTTCTTTTTGGCAGTAATAAGGTGATATTTTTCAGCAATCGCTCTCACCTCAGGTTTTTCCATTTCACCAATGGGAAACAGTGTGCGATTAAATGCCTGTTCATCAACAGCATGAAGAAAATAGCTTTGGTCTTTATTGTTATCCAACCCCTTTAACAAGTAGGTGTGACCGTCTCGAACTTGCCTGCGAACATAATGACCTGTTGCAATAAAGTCAGCACCAAGAATTTGGGCATAATCGAGAAACACTTTAAATTTAATTTCTTTATTACAGAGAATGTCAGGATTAGGCGTCCGCCCAGCTTTGTATTCTTGTAAAAAAAACTCAAAGACATTATCCCAATATTCAGAGGAAAAATTAGCCGTATGAAGGTGAATACCTAATGTATCAGCAACGGATTGAGCATCTGCCAAATCTTCTCGGGCGGAGCAATACTCGGTGCCATCATCCTCATCCCAATTCTTCATAAATAAGCCTTCCACCCTATAACCTTGCTGCTGAAGCAAGAGGGCAGTGACAGAAGAATCGACGCCACCGGACATGCCGACAATCACTTTTGTCTGTTCGGCTTGTTCTTTAGGTAAGGTTTCTTGGCTGGAGCTCAACATAAGGGGGCGGATTCTACCGGGGGGCTTGCAGCAAATCCAATGAATAGGCAGATGAGAGCATTAAATTTTCCTTGAGCGCTTATTATGAGTGCGTGCAGGCAAAGGTTTATGTGGTTTGGGCAAGTGAATATTTTCCTGACGAGACTCCTCTGGTTTTAAATCCCCAAGCTGCCAAGGGCCAATGGCACTTCGAATTAAACGAAGGGTTGGAAAACCAACGGCTGCCGTCATTCGACGTACTTGTCGATTACGGCCCTCTTTGATTCTTAACTCTATCCAGCAAGTTTTCTGGTGCATTCTTTGTCGAATAGGTGGGTTTCTTGGCCATACTGCAGGTTGGGTTATTTCTTTGACCTTTGCTGGCTTGGTCATTCCATCATTTAACATTAAGCCAGAAGCCAGGGCATCTAAAGCAACTTTTGTTATTTCGCCCTCTAACTGAACAAGGTAAGTTTTCTCCATTTTATATTTTGGGTCAGCAATTCGAGCCTGTAACTGGCCATTATCAGAAAGTAATAAAAGCCCCTCAGAATCACGATCAAGCCTACCCATGGGATAAACATCCGGATAGTTTAAATAGTGTTTCAGGCCGGGGTGGCCATCATGGTCTGAAAACTGACTCAAAACACCATAGGGCTTGTTAAACAATATAAGGGTGGTCATCAAAAAGGGAATCCAATAAATAAGATTGTACGTTACATGATCAGAGTAACTAGGGTGTTTTAAAGCCCGGCTATTCTAAACGATAGCCGTTGGTTACAACATACAAGAAAGGTTGATTACAATAGGGCTAGATATTTTGAGCCTGAATAGGAATTCAAAACCGCAACTTAAATGCTAGAGGCGRTAGAAGCCAAGCTTAATGACAGTTTCTACTATTCATTAGCCYCAAATAAGCTATTTGATATTACTTTTTATGATTATTGAGTCATGAACTGTGTTCATTTTCTAACTCAGGGGTGTCCTGAGCATCATCTTGTATACCAGCAGATTCACCTACAGGCGTGATATTGGTTGCATGCAACCCTTTTTCACCCTCTATAAGGTCATAGGTGACCTCTTGTCCTGCTTTTAGTGTTTTGTAGCCATCCATAGTAATCGCTGAATAATGGGCGAAAATATCACTCACCCCATCAGATGAAAGAATAAATCCGTAYCCTTTTGCGTTATTGAACCACTTAACTGTACCTGACGGCATATTACTAACTCCTTGCTGGTCAGTTTGGTTATTAAAAGAAGCCGTAAATAAGCCCCAAGGTTATAAACATTGAAATTACTTATCCAAATTGGACAACTTTTGTCCAATCTAAGTTTCTATAGGTAATTACTTATTAAGTCAATAGCTARAAACCATAGAAAAAGTAAACAAAAACCTGTTAATCCTATTAAAATGGAGGGTAGGGATAGGTAACTTTAATTTAGCAGAGCTTATGAATATTAGATCTNNNATTAGCCTTATGAACAAAGATGATGAGCAGCAATGGCACCATGACAGTACTGCTGTTGTCGAAGAGGCAGAACCAAAGCTCAAGAAGCCACCGATGTATAAAGTGGTTATCTTTAATGATGACTACACACCAATGGAATTTGTTGTAGAGCTACTAGAGTTTTTCTTTAGTATGAATAGAGAGGCTGCTACCAGGATTATGTTGAAGGTACACACGGAAGGTAAGGCAGTTTGTGGTGTATATGTTCACGATATTGCAGATACAAAGGCATCTCAGATAAATCAATATGCCAGAGACAACGAACATCCGTTGCTCTGTGAAACAGAACCTGTAGACGATGATGAGTAGTAATCGAAGGTTAAGGTGGTTATATGTTAAGTAAAGAACTTGAATYAWCAYTMAATAMWGCYTTYAAMGRKGCTAGWGAAAARMRKCATGAATTTATGACBGTTGAGCATTTATTGCTGGCCTTACTCGACAATGCTTCAGCTGCGAGTGTATTGAAGTCCTGTGGTGCAGATATGGATACATTAAGAAGAGATCTTGATGAATTCATTGATTCAACAACACCACTCATTCCAACTGAATTGGGTGAAAAGGACACACAGCCGACGTTAGGCTTTCAGAGGGTGTTACAACGAGCCGTATTCCATGTGCAGTCTTCAGGTAAAAAGGAAGTRCAAGGCGATAACGTTCTCGTCGCTATTTTTAGTGAGCAAGAAAGCCAGGCAGTTTATTTTCTACGCTTACAAAATGTAACCCGAATAGATGTAGTTAACTACATCTCCCATGGTGTTTCTAAATATGTTGATCAATCAGAACAACACGATGGTGATACCCATGAATCTGAACCTGCAACAGAAACTGAACCGGCTCCAGGCCGTAGTAGTTTATTGGATCAGTTTACAAGCAACCTGAATGAGCAAGCTAAGCAAGGGCATATCGATCCKCTCATAGGCCGAAGTCATGAAATTGAGCGTGTCTCACAAATCTTAGTCCGTCGCCGTAAAAATAATCCATTACTTGTGGGTGAGGCGGGTGTTGGAAAAACAGCGATAGCCGAAGGTCTGGCAAAAATGATCGTTGACGGCAATGTACCTGATGTACTTCGGGATGCTGTTGTTTATTCTCTGGATTTAGGTGATTTACTGGCAGGTACTAAATATCGTGGWGATTTTGAAAAACGCTTCAAAGGTGTACTTGCCGAGCTAAAAGAGAAAGATGGCGCCATCCTGTTTATTGATGAAATCCATACAATCATTGGTGCAGGAGCCGCATCTGGTGGTGTTATGGACGCATCTAACTTATTAAAACCGGTACTGACTTCCGGWCGTATTCGCTGTATTGGATCCACRACGTATCAAGAGTATCGCGGTATTTTTGAGAAGGAYAGGGCACTGTCCAGACGCTTCCAGAAAATTGATGTACCYGAACCTTCCGTTGAAGAAACAATAGAAATTCTTAAAGGATTAAAATCACGATTTGAGGAGCACCATAAACTACGCTTTTCTCAAGCAGCACTTAAAACTGCGGCCACACTTTCTGCACGTCATATCACTGATCGATATTTGCCTGATAAAGCCATTGATGTAATTGACGAAGCTGGGGCATACCAACAATTATTGGCCCCATCAAAAAGAAAAAAAGTTGTCGGTGTCTCTGATGTAGAAGCCATTGTGGCAAAAATAGCCCGAATTCCCCCTAAGAGTGTATCTTCTTCGGACAAACAACAGCTTAAGGGACTTGCCGATAAACTGAAAATGGTTGTGTTCGGGCAAGATGAAGCCATTTCTGTGTTATCAACCTCYATCAAACTTGCACGTGCTGGTTTAAGAGAGGGCGACAAGCCTATCGGCTCATTTCTATTTTCCGGGCCTACGGGTGTTGGTAAAACAGAAGTTTCAAAACAATTATCAGAAATTATGGGTATTGAACTGTTACGGTTCGATATGTCGGAATACATGGAACGTCACACAGTATCAAGACTCATTGGTGCACCTCCTGGCTATGTGGGGTTTGATCAAGGTGGTTTGTTAACTGATGCTGTGACCAAGAACCCTCATGCGGTTGTATTACTGGATGAGATTGAAAAGGCTCACCCAGAAGTCTTTAACTTGTTACTTCAAGTGATGGATCACGGAACACTGACAGATAATAACGGGCGAAAGGCTGACTTCAGAAATGTCATTCTTATTATGACCACCAATGCTGGTTCTGAAGAAATGAGTAGAGCTTCTATCGGCTTTACTACTCAAGATCATGAAACTGATGGTATGGAAGCAATTAAGAAAGCCTTCACACCAGAATTCCGTAACCGTCTCGATGGCATTATCCAGTTTCGCCCACTGGGATCAGAGGTTATTCATACGGTTGTCGACAAATTTCTTTGTCARTTACAACAACAGTTGGATGAAAARCGTGTGGTACTGGATGTCGACGATGAAGCCAGAGAGTGGTTAGCCGTTAACGGTTATGATGAGAAAATGGGTGCTCGCCCAATGCAACGRCTGATTCAGGAAAAAATCAAAAAGCCTCTTGCTGAAGAAGTGCTCTTTGGTAAGCTCGCCAA